>CAYJML010000006.1:0-142770 GCA_964371515.1 uncultured Akkermansia sp. | reverse complement strand
CCTTGTAAGGTTCGGGTGGGTAGTAGCCACGGACTTCCGCGGCGAACTGTCCTACTACTTGCTTGTCGATACCTTCGACCTTCACCTTGGTGTTATCCGTTACAGTGATCGTGAGACCAGCAGGGATGGGGTGGAGGATGGGGTGAGACTTGCCCAGTGCGAGGTCAAGATCGGAGCCTTTAACAGCTGCCTTGAAACCAACGCCGATGATTTCGAGCTCTTTAACGAAGCCCTTGGAGACACCCTCAATCATGTTAGCGATGAGGGAACGGTTTGTGCCGTGAAGGGCACGAAGCTTGCGGGAATCATCCTTGCGAGCGAGGGTCGCTTCTGCGCCTTCGATGTTCAGGGTGAGACCTTCTGGCATTGTCCAGCTGAGTTCACCCTTGCCACCCTTAACAGTAACGGTGGTGTTATCAATGGTGATGGTGACGTCGGCGGGAATGGTGATGATTTTTTTACCTACTCGAGACATAAATATTCTATCGGGTTTGAGGTGTTAATAACATTACCAGACAAGAGCGAGGAGCTCTCCACCGATTTGCAGCTTACGAGCCTTTGCACCTGTCATGATTCCAGAGGAAGTCGAGACGATGGAAATACCGAGACCGTTCATGACGGTTGGGATTTCGCTGCTAGGAACGTATTGGCGGCGTCCGGGCTTGGAGCAACGCTTGACGTTTGTGATGATGGACTTGCCTTCCTTCGTGAACTTGCTCTTCACGATGATGGCCTTTTCTTTTCCTTCGCCTGTTACTTCAAAGCTCCAGATGTAGCCTTCTTCTTGGAGAATGCGTGCTACTTCTGCCTTAATCTTGGAGAAAGGTGCTGTGAAGGACTCATTGCGAGCGATACCTGCGTTCTTGACGCGGGTGAGGAAATCTGCGATGGGGTCACTTAATACTGCCATGGTAGGAATTCTGGTTAGGCGTTTTCTGCATTTTTAGTCTGTGGCTTGCGGAATGGGATGCCCAGTTCTTTAAGCAGGCTGCGACCTTCTTCGTCAGTAGGAGCACTGGTTACGAAGATAATGTCAAAGCCGATGTTGCGCTTGATCTGGTCGAGTTCGATTTCTGGGAAGATCGACTGATCAGCGATACCGATGGCGTAGTTACCGCGTCCGTCAAAGGACTTAGGAGACAAGCCGCGGAAGTCGCGGATGTTGGGTGCGGTAATGTTGATGAAGCGGTCGAGGAACTCCCACATCTGCGTGGAACGCAGAGTGACACGTGCGCCGAGGACTTCGCCCTCACGCAGTTTGAAGTTAGCGACGCTCTTGCGGGCGTAGGTCATGGCTGGCTTTTGGCCAGTGATCTTTGCGATTTCGGCTACAGCATCCTCGACTGCTTGCTTGCGGTCAGGGTGCTTGCCCATGCACGTAGTCACCACGATCTTCTCGAGACGAGGGATCTGGTGTACGTTCTTGTACTGGTGTTTCTCCTGGAGTGCAGGTGTTACTGTCTCCTGGTAGAACTTTAGCATGCTTGGTTTGCTCATATATATTATTAGCGGGTCAGCTCGTTAGTTGTTCTTGGTTGATGGCTTAAGCGCGGAACTTATCCTTGCGGATATTTAGTTCACTTTCTTCACATTGGAGATGTGGATAGGTGCATCGAGTTCCTTAATGCCGCCTTCAGGATCAGATTCTGTTGGCTTGACTGCCTTCTTGATGGTGCGAGCACCTTCGACGATGACGGTCTGCTTTTTAGCATTGATGGACAGGATAACACCACGCTTGCCCTTGCTCTTTCCAGTGATAACTTCTACAGTATCACCTTTTTTCACGTGGGTCTTCATCGTTGTGTTTGATGTTCTTATTTCGTTTTCCTTTACTGCGGGATGCAGTGCAGGGCGGACAGTTTAGTATTTATACTCTATATGGTCAAGCAAAATATGCGGTTTTGTAAGAAAAGATTTTTTTCATCTTAGGCTAGAGATTTTTAGCCTTTGTGCTGAGAGCTTTTATCTAGCTTTCTTGTATAATTAAGTTGAGCTCATGATTTTTATTCTCCGTTTGTTGCTCAGATAGTTCATCTCTTATCTAATAATTGTTTGTATAAGTTAAACATAATAAATGAGCTTATGTAAAAGCTGGTTTTGCAGCTAGATTTTTCTCTTGTCAACTCACTCTGTGACATTTTATCTGAGAATGAGGCTTGATTTGTACTAAGAAATTCGATAATCTTGACTTATGAAAACCACCGTACTAATCACTACTTCTCTTTTTGCAGCTAGTTTACTGGTGTCCTGTAAGTCGTCTTTTCAGGATTTTACGCCAGCTTATTTGCTGCCCGATTCTCCTAGTGATGCTCCTGGTGTAGGTGCTTCACGCAAGATGGAACGCGATAAGCGTCAGAAACAAGGTTTGTATAAGGTAGGAGATGTGCTCCCTGTGACAGGGGGGAAGGCGATGCTCTTTATGAGCAACCCTGACTACGATACGCATATCAAGCCCGATGGGAAGCTCATCACTGCAAAGACCGCGAAGGTGATCTTCTGCGAGGGACTCTATTACTTCATCGAGACTGATAAGAAAGACAGGGGCTATATACGTGAGTCTGATCTCACATCGAACATTCCTGCTCTGCCCGATGCTCAGCTCGACTTGCAAGGGATTATCTCAGCGCCTACAGAACTATCGGTAGGTGACTACTCCACACTACCTGGTGGAGATAGCAGTGAGCTCTTTCCCGAAGGTGGCTTTTTGATGAATGGGGCAAGCCCGCAGGCGACCGCCACGACTGAGACGGGACGTGTGGTGAATATCAAGACGCGCGACACGGGTAAGTCTGATGACTTCGAGAAGGTGCTTCAGAGTCTCGGTCAGACGAATACGAATCCTGCGCCCACCGCTACACCAACGCCCTCTGCAGGGGATGACTCTGATATTCCCGATCTTCCAGAGCCTAGTGGATCTGCTGGTAATTAATCGGTGCGAGGTCTATTCCGCGTTCCCTCCTGCTTGATGTGGAGTTATGGCTGATGGTGTCACTGCTACTGAGGCGTTGGATGAGTTCTTACTCTACCAAGCTTCTGAGCGTGGTATGAGTCAGAACTATAGGGTCTCACTGCATCAGAGTCTGAGTCAATTCATCCTCTGGTGTACTAAAGAGAGGGTTGACGTATTCGCGGCGAAAGAGCAGGAGCTTGTGCGCTACATGCAGAAGCTGCGCGAACGCTCTATGCAAGCTTCTAGTTGCCGCGTGGCACTCGTGCACCTGCGCGTCTACTACCGCTTCTTGGTACGTAAGAAGTATATCAAGGAGAATCCTACTCAGCTGCTGAAATCAGGTCGACTGCCTCAGCGTCTACCTAAGAATCTGCCCACAGCTCAGGTGGCTCAGCTGCTTGAGGGGACAAAAATGCAAGAGCTTCCCTATGGTGCACGCGATCGTGCGATGCTGGAGTTGCTTTATGGTAGCGGTTTGCGCGTTAGCGAGCTGCTGGATCTACGTGGTAGCCAGATTGACTGGGATGAGCGATTTCTTCGTATCACAGGGAAGGGGGCTAAGACGCGCTTCGTTCCTCTAGGTCGGCAGGCTGCGGAGTCGCTACGATATTATCTACGTGAGGCGCGCCCGCTTTTGATGAATAAGTCGAAGCGCGTTTCAGATCTCATCTTCTTGTCAAACAGGGGGAGTCAGCTGACGCGCGAGCGCGTGAGGCAGATCCTTATGAAGCGAGCCCAAGAAGCAGGGCTAGATGCGCATGTCTTCCCCCATCTCCTGCGGCATTGCTTTGCGACGCACCTCTTGGAAAATGGGGCGGACCTCCGGGTGATACAGGATTTGCTCGGGCATGCAGATCTCGCGACGACTGAGGTATACACTCACGTGCAGCAGAAGAGACTGCATGATATACATCAGCGTTTCCATCCACGAGGGAGGAAGAGTGAGAGCTTATGACAATCTCATGAGGAGTGCGCCTCTTTCTGCTTTTTCATCAGTTCAGGGTGGAAGTGATAGGGCATCCACATGCGCCACTTTTTCGTATACTCGGCAAGTTGAGGGCTGACGGGTATTCCCCATGCTTGGAAGAAAGGGGCTAGATCGCGCTGCGTGATATCGGAGAGGTGGTAGACCCAGTTATCTATCTTGCGCGCATCTCCAGTGCTGTTGCAGGGGAGCCAGCAGGGGACGCCGAGCGTACTGCTCTCATTGAAGCGTGCAAAGAGTTTCTTATACACATCCCAGCCGAACTCGTTGCGAATCTGGCGGAAGAGGATGAGTCCGAGGAAGGGGTCTTTTTTCCACTCTTCGAAGTGCGCGCCTCGTGCGAAGTAACGATTCATGGCGCTGCGTGTCGACTTTGCCGAGACTCCAGTGTGGGATCTGTCCATGCCCATGATGATCTGGTCGTAGATGTAGAGGGAGAAGAAGTTCACGCTCACTTCCGTCGTACCGCTAAAGACCCAGTCAACGTGGTTTTGCATATTGTGCCCTATCTCATGGAAGAACCCCCACGCCGCATCCAGAGTCTCAGGGTTGTAGATGAACTGCTCTGACTCATAGTGCTGGACACCCTCGCGGTGGTGAGCCATGATGGGATAACCGCTGTGCATGAGACCCAGTGCTATCTGTTCATCGAGGACGATGCGTTGCTTGCGATAGAAGGGCTGGGGGATCTGGGCGAGATCGTAACATGCTCCGATGATATCACTCCAGAGCTGAGCCGTGGCGACAGGGTTTTTTATCTTCTTGAGCCCTTCGGTGGACATCGTGATGATGAGATTGTCCGTTTCAAACTCCCCCCATGGTGCCGCAGTTTGTTCTAGCATCTGGTGCCACTCCTTGAGGCTTGTTTTGCCATCCTTATAGTGCGCGATGGGGGTAGCTCCTTCTATGGTGAGCTTGGCTATGATATCGGGGCTCTTAGGATCTATGTTGATATAGATAGGACCGCCGAAAGGGCTGGTAATGGTGATCTGTTCAGCATCCAGCGGCTTCGTATTGGTCACGTGGGACATGCGACGCCAGTGAGTGTTATTATGTTTTTTATTCGGAATCTTGTCGGTGTGGATGCCTATCTGTGCCGAGGCTTTCCCGATGAGTGAGGGAGGAGCTGTGATGGTGATGACTGTGCCCGCGGGGGCGTAGAGCCCCGTGGAGTAGTGAGTGACATTATTGGGGAGGTTGAAGTTTCTACTATAGCCAAGCTTCATGTCGATTGCTTGTTGCTCGGGGGTGATCTGCTTATGCTTCAGTGAGACCTCTTGCTTGACAGTCTTGTAGCCCTCTTTGAGTAGACCAGGGAAGTGCTTTGCTGAGGGGTGGGCAGTGAGTATAGTAGGTGATTCTCGTGACCACTTCTCGCCTTGTTCGTAGATCTCAGTAGCCTCTGGTTCAATATGTTTATAGGGATTTTGCGGTGATACTTCTAAGGTGAAGAAGTCGGCAGCCGCGAGTAGGGAGCTAGCGCAGATAAGGGGAGATGTGAGCTTGAGCCACGAGAGAGCTTTCATAGGATGTATTCTAGCATGTGCGCGCTGTGATTTCAAGCGAGAATCTCGTATATCACAGTTGACTAGACTGAGAATGTAAAAAAGCGAGTGATGCAATCTGTGCATCACTCGCTGATTAATTTTCTGTGCGCTAGCTTTTAGTTTTCTTGTGCGACGCGCAGTGCTTGCGCATCTTCATCACTGAGTTCGATGTATTGCCAAGGGAGGCCATACTTGTTGAGCGCGTCCATGAAGGGGTCAGGGTCGTTTTGCTCCATGTTGGAGACACCCTTGCCTGACCATGTGCCTTCGAGCATGAGTCGTCCACCAATGGCGGCTGGTACGCCTGTCGTGTAGGAGATGGCTTGTGAGCCTACTTCCTCGAAGCAGGCTTCGTGGTCGCAGATGTTGTAGACGTATATAGCCTTGTTTTTACCATCCTTCTTGCCTTGGATGACGCAGCCGATGCAGGTGCGTCCCTTGGTGGTCTTACCCAGATCACCGGGGTCTGGTAAAACGGCTTTGAGGAACTGGAGGGGGATGATTTCTACTCCTGCATATTGGACAGGATCGATGCGAGTCATGCCCACGTTTTGTAGAACCGTGAGGTGGTTAATGTAGTTGGGTGAGAAGCTCATCCAGAACTGTGCACGCTTGATGCTTGGGATGTGCTTGACGAGCGATTCGAGCTCCTCATGGTACATGCGATAGATTTCGTAAGTGCCTACACCATCGGGGCACGTGAAGGGCTGGTGCATGCTCATGGCATCAGTCTCAACGAAGCTGCCATTTTCCCAGTGACGACAAGGGGCGGTGACTTCACGAATGTTGATTTCTGGATTGAAATTTGTCGCAAAAGCCTTGCCGTGATTGCCTCCGTTGACATCGATGATGTCGAGGTATTCGATCTCGTCGAAGTGATGCTTGAGAGCCCACGCTGTGTAGACGTTCGTGACACCAGGGTCGAAGCCAGAACCGAGAAGGGCAAAGAGTCCTGCTTGCTGGAACTTCTCCTCATAGGCCCATTGCCAGCTGTATTCAAACTTCGCGACATCCTTTGGCTCATAGTTGGCTGTGTCGAGGTAGTCAACTCCTGCTGCAAGGCAGGCATCCATGATAGGAAGGTCTTGGTATGGGAGTGCGACATTGAGCACGAGATCAGGCTCTACCTGCTGGATAAGGGCTGTGGTAGCGGCGACATCATCAGCATCGATCTGATGCGTGGTGATATCCACTCCACTGCGTGCCTTTACGTCAGCTGCTATGATGTCGCACTTGCTCTGTGTGCGGGAAGCAAGATGAATGCTCTGATATACGTCAGCCATCTGAGCGCATTTATGCGCGACTACATGACCAACACCGCCTGCTCCAATGATGAGGACTCTTTTCATCGTGGGCTTAGATTGCCTTATTTAAGCTGCCCAGTCAATAAAAATTGACAGGACAGCTTAGAAAAATGATCAAGCAAGCAGTTCGCCTTTTTTGAGACGCTCTGCGAGTTGGAGAATTCGAGCGTGAATAGCTTCAATTGTTTCTACAAAAGCGCTGTCTTCCTTGCCACTGGGATCTTCCAGTCCCCAGTCTTCTCTATGCTTGCAGGGGAGGGTGGGGCATTGCACGTTGCACCCCATCGTGATGACGATGTCTACTGCTGGGATATCTTCGAGTAACTTGCTGCGCTGACTGAGCTCCATATCGATAGCGTAGATGTCCTTCATGAGGCGTACCGCATCTTGATTGATCTGGGGGCGTAGTTCAGTGCCGGCGGAGTAGCTTTCGAATTGTGTAGAGGCGAGATGCTTGCCGAGAGCTTCTGCGATCTGGCTGCGGCAGGAGTTGTGTACGCAGACGAAGGCTACTTTTGGGAGGGTGGTCGTGTTCATTTATGAATGTGGGTTGAATTACTTACAGGGGCAGGAGGGGAAATAATGGCGAGTCTTGTTCGCATAGCGTACGAGCATGAGCATGACGGGTACTTCTACGAGTACGCCCACTATGGTAGCAAGCACGACGGGGCTGTCAATACCAAAGAGAGCGATAGCGACGGCGACGGCGAGCTCAAAGAAGTTCGACGCTCCTATCATGCCTGCTGGGGCTGCTATCTCGTGGGGTTGTCTGAGTGCGCGACTTCCGAAGTAGGCCAGAGCAAAAATGAGGATGGTCTGTATAGTGAGAGGGATGGCGATGAGTAGAATATGCAGCGGGTGCTTCAGGATGACATCACCCTGTAGCGAGAAGATGAGGATGAGGGTGAGTAGGAGTCCACCTATTGTGAGATTCTGGAAGCGTGGGATGAAGTTCTTTTCGAGATACTCGAGCCCCTTCTGGCGCACGATCTGGCGGCGTGTGAGTACTCCGCCGACAAGAGGGATGACCACAAAGAGGACCACAGAGATGATCAGTGTGTTCCAAGGGATGCTTACACCCGCTTGTTGTAAGAGGAGAGCTACGATGGGGGTGAAGGCGACGAGAATGATGAGATCATTAGTCGCGACTTGAACGACCGTGTAGGCAGCATTCCCGCGCGTGAGCTGACTCCAGACGAACACCATGGCGGTGCAGGGAGCAGCTCCTAAGAGCACCGCACCAGCGAGATAATCTCTTGCGAGATCGGGTGTGATGAACTCGCTAAAAATGACGAAGAAAAAGAGCCATGCAAAGGCGAACATCGTGAAAGGCTTTACAAGCCAGTTTACTACCCATGTTACGAAGAGTCCCTGTGGGTTCTTACGTACATTCTTCACGCTCTCGAAGTCTACCTTCAGCATCATAGGGTAAATCATCAGCCAGATTAAGACGACGATGGGAAGTGAGATGCTCGCGTATTCGAGCTTGTTGAGTAATTCAGGGATAGCTGGAAGAAACTTTCCGATGAGAACCCCTCCTATCATGCAGAGGATGACCCAGAGGGTGAGGTAGCGTTCAAAGACGCTGATGGGGGTATTGTTGCTAGTGCTCATATTCTTATTCAGATCAAAAAAAGTTGATAGGAAAACCATAGTGAGAAGATGAGGTTTTGTCAATCTATTTATCAAAAAAAATTGATTTAACAGCTAGGTGAAATATAACAGGAGTGCGTTCTGTTATAAAAAAATAAAGAGCCCTTCTTTTTCGCTTGCAATGGTCACTGGAATCATCTAGTATAAGAAAAATCTGCGTAACCCGCGATTTCAATTTTATCATACTATGAGCACGCCATCTTCTCCTCCCACCCCGCCAGTCCCAGCGCCACCAGCCGCGCCTGGGGTTCCAGCACCTCCAGTTCCCCCTTCTGCACCAGGTGCGCCAGCGCCTCCTGCTGCTCCTGCGCCTCCCAGTGCTCCTGCAGTCCCAGCGCCACCCAGTGCTCCTTCTGCACCCAAGCCTCCTGGTGCGCCGAGTGCTCCTGTACCTCCCAGTGCACCAGCTGGAGCTAAGCCAGCCGCTCCTGTGCGCACAGTTATGCTCGGTGGGAATGCAACACGCCCCCTTACCCCAGTAACGCCACGCACCCCTGGAGCTCCTGCTGCTGGTGGCTTCAAGCCATCGCCTCCCTCTGCTCCAGCCGGATCTGATGACAAGAGTTCTCCTGCGATGCCGAAGGCGACTGTTCCTGTATCCAAGCCTGCGGGGTTCTCTAAGCCTGCTGGTTTCGGTAAGCAAGCTGCTGCTGAAGAGGAAGAAGATCTCCGTAAGGATCATCCCGTGGTTCTCACTATCCTTGCTATAGCCCTGCTTCTCTGCGGTTATTTCCTCTTTATTCAGTACGAGATTGACCAGACACCAGAACGCTCTAGCTTCGCAGAGGCTATCTTCGGTAACCCCATCCCAGAAGGCTCAGCTCCCGCAGCTGATGATACCTACTACGATGATGATGAGGGAGACATGGATGATATGGAGGCAACAGACGATGCGCCAGCTGAGGATGATGACTCAGAGCCTACGGGCTTCGACGAAGAGCTCTAAGATATTCGGAGCATAACACGGTGCTGACACAGAAAAGAGTCGCTACTGTAGAAATGTTCTGATATGATGCAGTCACATTATGGCACTTAACATTACAGAAGATAACTTCGACAGCGAGGTCTTGGCCTCGGATCTCCCCGTACTAGTAGATTTCTGGGCACAGTGGTGTGGTCCTTGCAAGATGCTCTCCCCCATTATCGACCAGATCGCTACAGAAGTAGAAGGACAGGCAAAGGTGGTGAAGGTAGACGTCGATGCAGCATCCGCTATCGCAGCTCGCTACAACGTACGCTCTATTCCTACGCTTGTCTTCATCAAGAATGGTGAAGTAGTAGATACAGTCGTGGGTGCTAGCTCCAAGGATGCTATCCTTGCGAAGCTGAAGGCTCTCTAAGATCCAGACGAAGTATTCCATTTTTTTTCAAAGCCTCTGAGTCCATCTAGGATTCAGAGGCTTTTTGTCATCTGCTTGGGCTAAGAGTGAATTTGACATTCTTCGCAGCTCGCTGGTGAGTATGATGTAGCTCTATGCAGTGTGATGAGGTGCTTGTAGGATATGTACTCAGATTAAGAAGACAGTTCGTCATGGATGTTGACATATCAGGGCGTATACATTATGATAATGATTATGTCGACAGGTCTTCTTTTGATACGCTCATTCTTGGCGATTATACTGGCTCTTACTATCCTGCTAGCCCTATCTTTCCCTCACGTGGTCACACCTTCTCTTATTGAGCCTCTTCATGGTGCGCCTGAGCCTGATATCTTTGAGAAAGGCGGCTACTTTTATGCAAATAGGCTGTGGATGCTTGCTCTTGGACTCTTATACCTCGTTAGCTCTTACGGTGATCGGAAGAATCTGGTCTGGTTCACAGGTTGGGGGGTGACCTTGGTAGTCGGAGTGTTGGTATGGCCTTTTCTTCAGGTGTGGTACCCAGAGTACCTGTGGCCACAGTTCAGTTATAGCCGTGATGCACTTTCATGGGGGATGTTCTATACAAGTATCTTCGTGGCTGCTAGTGTAGTATTACGCCTCGGTCTGCTACGCTTTCTCTTCCCTGAACCTCTGAGCGTCTACGAAGGTAATGAGGTGGAGCTAGATCGCCTCGATCTATCAAAGGCACGTACCGTGCGCGAGATCGCCTCGAGTGGCGGGAGGGTTCGCGCAAGCTTCCTCTTCGGGAAGGCTGATGAGGGCGTTGTCACTCGCTTCTACCAGTCGATGCGCGCGCTGATGCTGGAGAGGCGTTCTCGCTGGTATCTTATTTTCTCCGCTCTGACATTCATCGCTCTATGGTTCTGGCTCTATCCGCAGCTCATTGGAACAGAAGAGCATGGGTTGCAACGTGATCGAGAGCGTATGTATGAAGTGTCAGAGTTAAATGATGGAGAGTATATTCTGAAGCGTTCTGCTCTACCAGCGGCTATGCGAGTCCTAGAGCCTATTGTGAAGAATGATAAGCTCAAGGGGATGACGATACAGCAGGCGGAAGAGTATCTCGGCCTCTCTGGGCTTGCCCCACATCTGCTCGCGCAGCTGCGCGATGAGTCTCCACTAGAGTCGAAGTCTTCGCAGTCGCTTCACTTGAGCCGCCTGCGCTTCCTGACTCTGAGTGATGGGAAGCGTAGAGTGATTCTTTATCTGCGTTTGGGAGCGGATAAGAAGACGATCAACCTTGCGGAGCTAGAAGAAGAGGGGTGGAATCCTCGCGTCGATGCTCAGCGCCGCATCCTTAGTTCTCTCTACCATAACCGCGCCTATTGAAGAAGATGAAAGTCCTACCTGATTATTGCTACTATCGTGCCCGTGTGGCGTTTCATGAGACAGATGCTGCACGCATCGTTCACTTCGCGCAGTATCTTCGCTATGCTGAGATCGCTGAGACACATGCTCTCCATGGCTGTGGGATGCTCGAACCTATGATAGAGACGTCTCTTGGACTACCACGCGTGAAGTTGGAAGCGGAATATATGCGCCCGCTGCGCTTCTGGGAAGAGTATGAGGTGAGAGCTGAGATACTCAGTATAGGTGCGAGTTCCCTACGATGGCAGTTTACTCTATCAGGGGAGCAGGGGGTGGTTGCGCAGCTTAGCTGGGTGACGGCTAGGGTGGATGCTAAGGGGAAGAAGGCTTCATACTCCGAGCAAGAACGTCAGCTCTTATCACAGCTCATTGTGACGCCATGAGGGCTTTCTTCCAGTTGCGCTTCAGCACCATTCTGATGGTGCTGTGCCTTATTCCTATCTCTGAGCTACAGGCTAGCCAGCTTGAGCCTAAGCATGTAGCTGTGGTTTACAATGAGAAATCAGAGCATAGCCGAGAATGTGCACAGCTCTATGCGAAGGTGCGCTCTATCCCAGAGAATAACCTATTAGCCCTATCTATCCCCGTCTCGAAGCGCGATATTACGCAGCAGGAGTATGATGAGGAAGTAGCAGCACCTCTTCTAAAGTTAGCCGCTTCTCGGCAGATTCAGTTCCCTGCTGCAAGGAAGTTCGCGAGACACCCTATCTATGCGATGGTGCTGATGCCAGACCTCCCACTACGTATTAAGGCGACTCCCCCTCCGTCTGGAGAGAAAGCTCGCCCGTGGCAGAATACCACAGCCGCGAGTGTCGATAGTGAGCTAGCGCTGCTAGGGATGAAGGGCTATTCACGTGATCGCATGATCAATAACCCTTATTTCAAAGCTCATGAGGGTATTGTGCTCAGTGGATTTCGCATGATGCCCGTTTGCCGAATAGATTCTCCGAGTCCATCGATTAATCGACGCCTGATTACCTCTCCCGTCGAGGTAGAAAAGAATGGGGGGCTGCGAGGCTGGGTCATCATCGATCAGGGAGGTCCCTACCCCATCGGTGATGCTTGGTTACAGGGTATAGCGAAGAAGGCTATCGCTGCGGGGCAGCCAGTATTCATGGATGCACTACGCCCATCACTAGTGGATGATTACCCTCTTCCACAGCCAGCTAGTGTCTACTTTGGCTGGTATGAGGGTTCGGCGAATGGACCATTCCGCAGCTCGGGAAATGCTACGAAATTTCGCTTCGTCGAAGGGGCGGTAGCAGTGCATCTTCATTCCTTTAGCGCAACGAACGTGCGTTCGCGTACAGAAGGCTGGGTGGGCGCGCTCTTGGAGAAAGGGGCGGATGTTGCAGCGGGGAATGTATGGGAGCCCTTCCTAGGAGGCTCGCTGTATCTTGAAATCTTCTATGATCGACTTCTTGAGGGCTACACGGTTGCAGAAGCCTCTGCTATGGCAACACCGCAGATGTCGTGGCAGGGTATTGTGATAGGAGACCCTCTCTATCGCCCCTATCCCCAGCCACCGAAGCCAGCAGTGATGAATATAGGGATGGAGGCGTGTGCAGAGTTTGTAGATAAGAAGTACGCGAGTGCGATGAAGAAGTTCGCGCACATTGTTACAGAATCAGGCGATCCCGCAGTGCAGATGAGAGCTGCCCTCTGCGTTGTGCAGTGTCAGCTCTTACTCCAGCAAAGAGATGAGGCAAAGAGATCACTAGAGCGTATCTTCGAGCTCTTGGGCGATAATCCTTATCTTCGAGCTGCGCAAATCATCAATAAGCAGCACTTTCCGGAGGGTAAATAATAATTGTGATTATGGCTTGATTAATTTATTGAATGAATTACTATAGCAGCATGAAGACCGCGTTCTCTCTGCTTATTTCTTTAGTACCTCTCTGCCTGGCTGAATCAACCACTCTCACACCAGCCCAAGCCCAAGAACAAACCGAGCTGGCTCGACGCTATGTGACAGCAGATGGTGTTGAACAAAACTACGCAAAAGCTATTGAGCTTCTCATTCCAGCGGCAGAAGCAGGTAATCTGCTCGCCATTCACAGCCTCGGCTTCATGTACACAGAAGGTATGGGTGTAGAGAAGGATGGAGAGAAGGGGATGGAACTCATTAAGAAGGCTGCTGAGGCCGGATTACAACGCTCTCAAGAGGCTCTAGCTGCCGCTTATATAGAGGGCGGTCATGGTGTGCCCCAAGATACGAGCAAGGCCATTATTTGGATGGAAAAGGCTGCGGCTCAGGGTGGTGATGATATCATCGTTGCAGTGGTGAACTTCTTCACCTATACGGCTGAGAACCCAGCCCGCGCACTCTACTGGCTCGAGGAGGGCGCAAAGCAAGGGATAGCCACATGCCAGTCAGAACTCGGGTATCGCCTCATGGAGGGTATAGGAACAGAGATAGATAAGGAGAAGGGCTTGATCTGGACTCAGAAGGCAGCTGACCAAGAGTTCCCTGAAGCAATAGGTAATTTATCTGTATACTACCTAGATCCACCTTCTGGTAAAGGTCCTGACTACGCGCAGGTATTCAAGTGGGCGCAGAAAGGAGCGCTGCTCAATGATGCTACAGCCTGTAATAGCTATGGATTATGCCTCTTGGAGGGCTGGGAGACGGAGCAGGATGCCGAGAAAGGTATCGCCTACCTCAAGAAGGCTGCCGAACAGGATGATCCCAACGCGCTGAGAAATCTTGCGACCGTTTATCGCACGGGTAAGTACGGAGTGGCTCAGAATATGGAGAAGGCTATTGCCTATTCCATCGAGGCGGCAGAGCTGGGGATGGCTGATTCTATGCTTGATCTAGGGCTTATATACATGGATGGCATAGGAGGAGTCACAGTGGATGCGCAGAAGGGATACTACTGGACAAAAAAGGCAGCCGAAGCAGGTAACTTGCAGGGTATGTCAAATCTCTCATTCTTGCTAAGAGAGGGCGCAGGCTGTGAGGTAGATGTGAATGAAGCTTTCCAATGGGCTCAGCGAGCTGCAGAGCAGCAGTACCCTATGGGTATCTTTAATCTAGCTGTTCATTATCTCTACGGTATAGGATGTGAGAAGGATGAGCAGAAGGCACACGAGTACCTGCAGAAGGCTGCGGAACTCGGTGAAGAAGATGCAGTGAGGGCGCTCTTGGATCTCAACAATGAGCCTAGCTCTTGAGCTGATCTGCGTCTCTGAGCCACACCCATTCGTCCTCTGTTGAGAGATGAGGTGCATAGTGGTAATCATCCCATGTGAAGTGCTGGAGATCTTTCGCATTTGTGATTTGTTCTCGAGCCATGTATCCTAACATCTCACCTCGCGCCATCTTCGTGTAGACAACGACTTGGCGGAGCTGGTTGCCTTTTTTCTGCAGGAAGTTGATCTGAATCACGCGCACAGCGGCTTCTACCTGCTTCCAGTGAAAGGCTTGCTTTTCTTCTTTTGACGCGAGGTAGATCATCACTCCTCCCGCTTCTTGTACGTCTGTTATTAGAAGGGGGGTGAGGATATCGCGCCAGTAGCGATCTACACGCATGCCATCTTGAGGAAGTTTCACATAGCCCTCCATGCGGTAGGGGGAGATATGGTCTAGTGGGCGCAAGAGCCCATAGAGCATCGAGCAGATGCGTGTATGCTGCTGGAGATAGTGGCGCTGAGCTTTGCTTAGTTGACCTCCTGACCTCATATGCTTGAACACCACGCCATCATAGGCATCAATAGCAGGAGCACTGAAGGCGCGATGATCTCGGAGCAGTTGGTAGCGCTCATGTAACTCATGCGCTAGCGTGCTGCTAATGCGCAGCGTCTTTTCTAGTTCGCTCACGCTGGAGTGGCATATTTGTGAAATGATGTGCTGTGCATGGGAGAGGAGGCGGGGAGAGAGCCGATCCTCGTGATCCAAACTGCTTGCGTGTATTGATATGGTCTTAGCGGGTGAGAGAAAAGTTAACATGATACTAAAGGGAATATATCATATTTTTCATGCCATGGCGATCGCTTTCTTGTGGGTATGCAAGAAATGTTTGTAATATATGAAAAAAAATCAATAAAAAAATATTAGTCTGGTAAAATTTGCGAAGACTGATCTTTTTTACTGATAATTAATGTTATATTTATTGTTGTGTTATTCATTGTATTTGCGTGTTATTAATAATTACAAATAAACGCTTGACCTAATGTTAGAGAAATTATACAATTTGATCCGTTTTTTAAAACTATTATGAAACTAAGCAAAGTAAAGTATTTACGCTCTTGCTACCGTAACAGGTGTGTTATACAGACTGCCCTATTTTTCTGTTTGACTTCTTCACATGCATGGTGCGCCCTTTCGCATGTGAATCCAGAGATAGTCTACGCCATTACGGAATCAGCCAGTGTACAACCCTTGGCAGATGAGAGCTATACTATCCTATCGGATGACTATACAGGTCTGACGGACCGATATCTCGCTGGGGTAGGAGTGTCTGGCAATATCGATGTACTTTCTGAGGGTGTGTTTTTGACAGATTCCCAGAGTTTTACTATAAAAAATACTGTTAATAATTCTGGTGCAATTGGTATAGGACTGGGAGCTGCGCACGTAGGTGAGATAGCAGCGGATTTTGTAGTCGAAGCACAGACGGAGGCGCGAGGTCTAGGCTTGTCAGGCGAGGTATTCAACCCCAGTGGGCAGAAAAGTATACTAGAGGCGTTTACGGGGAGCTTGACCGTATCGAGTTTTGAGGGTGATGCTGTTGGGATTGATCTTGAATATGGTGAGATTAAGTCTCTTAGCAATGCGAGTATTACAGTGAAGGCGCAGTCCAGTAGCGCGAGATCAGCTGGCGCTGTTGGTATTACTGTGGCAGCAGGCGGGAATATAGGTAGCATGGACAAGGTGTCAATTGATGTCAGTACTCAGTCAACATCAGAACAACTTAACAGTTCGGATATTGACGGTATATCTATTGCAAGTGGTGCTACGGTAGGGATAGATGCTGATGGTGGAAAGCAGACGCTGAATATGGATATCACGGTGAGCTCTCAAAATGGATCTGCTTCATTTATCTCTTTAGCTGAAACATCAGATATAGGAACCGTACAAGGCACCTTTATCATGAATACACTGAATGATGCTTCGCAGGCATCTGATTATAGTGTCGGTTACCTGCTGGGGGATAGTGTCTTTACAACAACGGCGAGTATAGGTTTTTCGAAAAATCAAGGCGAAGGTAGATCATCCTCACAGGGGATAGATGTCGACTGGGACAATACAAGAATGACAATCCACCGCAATTATGGTCTCTCCGCAGGTGTTGTAGCGATGGGACTAGGTGGGGCGATGAATGGTACGGTGCTCGGATCGACAAGCCTGGTCGAGGCTACGGTGAATCATGGCTTAGCAGGTGCTTTCTGGGCTACAGGAACGATACTCTCGGAAGGAGCAGTCGAAGGTATACTCCGCGCGACAGCTCAGAATGGCTCTGCTATAGGCCTAGGGACTGCTGGTACAGATCTCGTGATGCCCGACATCGTGAATCAGTCGACAGATCCCTCCATATTAGGTAATATAGCAGGCACAATTGAAGCGACAGTTGTCAATGAGTCGGCGGGCTCGATCGCTGTCGGTGTACAGCTGGCAAATATCTATCCTGAGCTAGAAGGTAATCAATGGGCGGGCTATAACCCTACAGGTGTGATCCTGCGGAGTGATACAAAGGTGGAAGGCTATTTCTCTGGCGATATTATTGTCAAGGTAGAGAATATGGACACAACGCTTGATGCAGCAGCTCGCTTGGAAAATGGTAATCTCGTCGCAGGTATTGTCGATATGGGGACGCAAACATTGAAGTTCGATGGCGCGACAAACACCGCCACGAATGCTGCGGGTACCAGTATCGATGTACGTATGAATAAGACGATCGGAGAAACATCCCAGCAGTTGGCATACGGTGAAGCAATCATCACTTTAGAAGGAGATCTGCGTGTCAGTAACACAGGGACAACGTCCGCTACGACAGCTCAACTCGCTGGTAACTTGACAGCAGGTGTTACGACAGGTGGAGCGGTGAAGAAGATTGTATTCGAAAAAGGTCACTTCAGCGTCGAGTCTCAGGCATGGAACTCAGGTGGTGGTGTAGACTTCGGGCAGAAGTCTCCCGACACAGGTGTAGGTTCGTATGAAATCGCGCGCGTCAATCTACAGGATCTGATGCTATCTGATAGCTCGGCTAGCACGACGATCAACGCGTCTACATTAAGCTTTTATTCAAACAGCGAATCAATAGGGGACTCTTCCTTACTCTATCTTGAAGCTGGTGCGCGCCTCGAGCTAGAGGGGCTCAGTGAGGTGAATGTCTATCTACAAGGCAGTGAGGCTGATTATACGGGTAGACTCTATTTTGTCGATGCTCGCAATGGCGAATATTTTGACGCGGAGAATATCTCGCTGGATGATTATAATATATTCTTTGAAGGTCAGGTAGATGAGCATGTGCAGCACGAAAACTTCAGGCTCGTTCACGATGAGACAGGAATCTATCTTCATATTCCAGAACCCAGCACGGCCACTCTCAGCTTGCTGGCACTAGGAGGACTGCTGACGCGCCGTCGCCGGAGGAGCTAAGAAGAACATTTGTTCCAGCAGCCCTACTTCTCAGAAGTAGGGCTGCTTTTTTATTAGATTAGGATCTTTCGGTTTGACAGAGGTATAGGGATATTTTAGTATAGTATTATAGTCATCAATCTGGCAATGACGCACCTGTGATAAAAAATCTCTAAAACAATGAAAATAAAACTTCCTAAGATGCTAAGATTGGCTCTGATAGCAGCCTTTTCGTTATACGTAACCTCGACCACATATGCCCAGAGCGAGACATGGACAGCGGCTTCTGTGTCAGGTGATGTGAATAAGACGTTCACAAGCACTGGGGTGATCACTCTCGGCGACGATGTGACAGTAGATATGCTCACTCTATCTATTGGCGATGGGGTGACGACTAGCATATTTGGCGGTACGACAGCTGAGACAGAATTAATCAGTACCGGTGGCTTAGTTAAGACAGGAGCTGGTACTCTTCAATTAGGTGGACAAGCCGCTGATGCTGCAGCGAACACAGCCCCCGTCTTTGCGATGACGGGCGTGCTCGATATACAGGCGGGTAAGGTGCAGTTCGGGCAGCGCGCTGCTAATGAGGGTGAGCAGGTTGATATCGCATTCAGTGAGATACGTATTGCCGCTGGGGCTATCTTTGAGCACCGTAGTTATGGGACGACTCATGATACCACAGCCTTGACCCTAAATGGAGGCTCTTATCAGAACTTTGGCACTGGTGCGAGTCGTACAGTGACCTATTCAGCATTGAATGTGAATGCTGATAGTAACTTTCAATTCAAGTACGGGGGTGTTTATGAGATAGCTACGCTTACAGGTATGGGCAATCTCGCTGTAGGGGAATATGATACTGCAGGTGTAGCATATAGTTTTGAAGATGTTCGTATGAGCTTCGCGACGATGACGAACTACAGCGGAACTGTCACGATAGATCTGACACCAGAATATAAATCGCGCACCTTCGAGCTATCTGCCGTGCAGCAAGATGCTGTCACAGCCACGATTAATGGTCTCGATGTCACGGGGACGGACTTTGTCATGACTGGAACTGGAGGCCTGAGCATAGGATCAGCTTTTATCGTATCTGGAGACGCAGGGATTGTCCATGAAGGTACGCTGACAGTGGGCTCTCTCAGTGGTACGAGTAATCTCACTCTGTCTGCCACAGGTGCGAATAAGGGTACACTGGTGACTACTGCTGCGGGTCTGAACAGCTATGCGGCTGATCTCACCATTGATGGAGGTCAGCTCACCTTGAATGGAGGTGATGCTGTGACGGCAGAACTGACTATAGGACTAGCAGGAGCGACGCTGAGTGGAGATGCAGCTCTCAATCTTGATAATACGATTGTATTCAGTACTGCCACGAGTACGATCACATCTAATGTAGGTCTCGATCTATCAGGAGCTACTCTTGATTTATCAGGTTATAGCACTGCTGGAACATACACCTTGATGACAAGCACAGGCACGATTCTCGGAGGCTTTACGTCAACAGGCTTGGGGTCATCTGATTATACCTTGGATATTGTTGATGGCAACAAACTGAATCTGACTATCAACACTGTTGTAGCACTGGAAGACATCATCTGGGCTGGTGGTGACGGTACATGGGGCTCAGCAAGCGCGACTGAATGGAACATTGACCCTACAGGCACAAAGACCTTTGTGGATGGCGACTTTGTCACCTTTGGCTCGACTGATACGACCATTTTAGGCGGAACTGTAACGATAGATGGTGTGGTTAATCCAGGTAGCCTGAACTTTGTCGGAGCTCAGGACTACATACTGACAGGAGGCGGTAGCATCGCAGGTGATATCGATCTTGTGATGGATGGCACTGGAGTCGTGACGATTAATACCGTAAACAGCTATACGGGAGATACCTTGATTAATTCTGGCACTCTCGTCCTTGGAGTCGAGGGCGCCTTTGGCACTGGAGCTGTGACAGTGGCTGATGGGGCTACTCTGGGGCTGGGCTATGCAGATGCTATCGGCGATATAGCCGCGGTCACGTTCAACGAGGGGGCTGCCATTGGATTGATTGGTGGTATTACTTATGCTACTGAAGATAAGATTACATCGAGCCTTTCCGCGGGGAGAATACTATCGCTTGCCTCTGGTGAGGCTAGTGTAGGTGGTGTCATAGGGACAGACACACGCTATAGTCGTAATACAAATGGCTATACCGTATTCGTCGGAGATGGCGCAACCCTGACCGACAACGTACGCCTAGAACTCACTGGGGGTACAACACGCATCAGCGGTACAGGTGTGTACGAGGTGAATAGCTTCTTGCTCAGTGCAGGTGGGGCGACCGCAACTACCCTAGAAGTAGATACAGGAGCTACCCTTCGGGTACTAGCTAGCACCACCAGTATCGTGGGTGGTGATGGTTCCTTCATGGTCTCTAACTGGGGAGCTGTCAATACCATTAATATTGCAGGTACGGTAGAAGCTATAGCAGGTATTTCCACACGTGATGGGAAGGGGAATATTAACGTAAGCTCAGGAGGTAAGCTTATTCTACATCAGGGCTTACATGGTGTAGCGAATGGACCAGAGGCAAACGACATCGTTCTGAATATCTCTGATGGTGCAACAGTGACGCTCTATAACCAAGTAACGACTGCGAACAACTCCAACCTCATGACGGTGAACATCGCTGATGGAGCTACTATTGAAGCGGCAGCAGCCATGACAAACGTCTACACGGATATCGCCTTTGCCGCAGGTGGAACAAGCACGCTGAAGCTAGCAGCAGACCGCACAATCAACTTCCACCGGGACGAAACCTTCGATAACCTCATCCTTGATGGCGCAGGAGCTGTTCAATTCACGGGAGCTAGCAGTGTAGCTAGCATCGCTGGAGCTGTAGCAGGGAGTGGTAATGTGAATGTCAATAACGCCTCCTTCTCGTTAGCAACAGGTACTGATCTGAATATGGTTTCCATCTTAGCAGGAGCGACGATGGATGTAACTCAGAGCCTCTCACTGGCTAGCCTCCTGATGGCCGATGGAACGGAAATGACTCTGAGTGGTGACACATTGACCGCCTCTTACGAAGTGAATCGCGTCAGCACAAGCTTCGCGAAGCTGGATACCGCACAGAATATGACGGTTGAGGCACTAGCAGATAACGCAGCCATTACCTACAGTCAAGCTAGCAATGTGCGTCTGACAAACGCAGATATAGCCATCACAGGTGAAGCACTCGTATTTAGCTTATCCGATAGTACACTGGAGTCATCGGAGCTCTCAGCTGAGCAGATCAACTTCATCGGTGACAATAGAGTAGAGAACTCGACCTTGAGCGCCACCGATAGCATGACCTTCTTAGGTGATGCCTCAAGGGTGACGCTAGCCAACAGCACTGCTGATCTGACGAAGTTCAGCGGTGGAGGAGGTGTTGTGCTGGAAAACTATACTTGGAGTGCAAGTAGTCTCACGACTGGTCTATCGGGTAGGACGCAGGTGTTCACCCTGAACTCAGGTCTGGCAGCATCTCTACAAACTGCTATTTCTGAGAGTCTCACCCTCTCTGTGACGATGACAGAGGCGGATTTCACCCTTTTTGAAAACTCCTTGGCAACGGGAGTAGGTATCGAGCTCGGTGGTATCGATGCGCTGACGAATATCGAGCTTGCGAATGATATTGACTTTAGCATTCTCGTCGGTGGGGAAACGCATACATTCACATTTAATAGCTATTCAACGCTTAATGATAACGTACTGCTGAGCTTAGCATCGAACACATGGGTCAGCACATCCACTCTGTGGAGCGATGGGGCAAGCTGGTCAGCAGCAGTGCCTGACGCGGATAATGTAGCACTCTTCCTAGGAGAAGGAACGCCTACGATACAACTATCTGGTGAGCACATCGCGCTGAGCGTTACATTGAACTCAAGCACGCAGGACTATACCATGACTGGGGGCGAGAGTGATATACTCAAGACAGGTAGCCTGAGCGTTGTTGCGGGAACATTCACCCTGAACGCAAATGCTCAACTACTGACTCAAATAGGAGAAAACCCAACGACAGGAAACGTCTCTGTCAGCACAGGAGCTGCGATGATCATAGGCGCAGAAGGTAAGCTTGCTGCAGCAACTGCCAATTTCGCAGACGCTAGTAGCTTAGAAATCGCGGATGGTGGAGAACTCTCCGTGCAGGGCGCATTGCTTGCGAATAGTGCTAGCATCACAAACAAAGGCACACTCACCATAGGTGAGGGCTCACTTCTTGGCACACTTAGTGATGAGGGAGGAGAGCTCATTATCACTGGAAATACGAACATAGATTCGCTGGAAAGCAGCGCGCTCACCATAGCAGGAGGTGCCATTGTCACGATTACGAATGCAAGCCTCACAGGTAACTATGCGAATGCAGGCACACTCCTCGTTGGACAACTCTCCATCGACGGCAAGAGTCCATCCTCGCTCGGTACAGTTGAGGCGGGGCACTTGATTGTGAATGCAGCTGGCCAAGCATTTGGCAACTTGAAAGTAGATGCGATTGAAACCAGTGCTAGCATCTCAACATCCAGCCCACTGATCAGCGTCGATAGCATCAGTGCTCTCACGTCAAGCAGTATCACCCTAGGTGATATAGCTGGTTTTGACCTGAGCACAGCAGTGGGAGACTATACGATCATCGGGAAGAACTCCAGTTCTGGCACCCTGCTGAGTTGGGATGACTTCACACTCGATGCTGCGGATCTATCACTCTTCAATACACAGAAAATCAATGGCTACGATATAGTGCTAGAAGACAGCTCCGCAAGCGGATTAGTCATCAGCATCAGCCTTGCTGATCGCAGGGTCTGGAGTACCTCCAATGACGTGGCCTCCACACCAGGGCTTGAAAGCTCAGATCCGTCTATGTACTTCGACATCATAGGTGCAGACGGAAAGGTGACAGAATACAGTGCACTCGATCAGATTGATATCGTGAATGTGAATAGCAACCGACTCGTAGATATAAGTGCTCTAACGCTCGATCCTGCTGATGCCCAAGGCTTGCTCATGAAGAACCTGCAAGGTGACGCGGGAAAAACCCTCACTATCTTAGGTAAGAGCAGTGCAGAGTCACTCGTTACATGGGAGAATAGTGAAGATAGCTTCTCTCTCAACGATATCATTGTCAATAGCAGCACTCTTCATGTGCAGGGCAATAGCGACGCAACACTTCAAGGAGCTGGACTCACTCTGAACGATGCTGTGATGCAGATCATGGATAGTGCTAAGGTATCGTTCAAGGAGCTAGAGCTCAACGCATCATCTGTAGAGAACAGTGGTGCTGGTAGCCTCGTGGTTGAGAGCTTGAGTGGTGATGCTGCTAGCCAGATATCTGGGCAGATTACTATCAACGGTGCGGGTGGAAGTTATCTGGGTACTTACCATGATGCGACTGTAGTCGCGCAAGCAGGGGCAGCGCAGCAGCTCCTTGCCGCTGATGGACTCACTCTCGCTGGTGGCGCAGGTGATCTCACCCTGACACAGGCAGGTGGTGCTAGCATCGCTGGTATCAGTGGTACAGGTGCGAATGTTCACATTGATTACTCCACCGTGGCGACGCCTGCGGAGAGTCTCACCCTCATGAATCAGTCTAGCATGAGTTCAGGTACTCTCAATATCACCTTGAATAAGAGCTTTGTCGAGAACAATCAGATGCAGCAGATCTTCAGCGGCAGCTCCATGACCCTAGGTGCAGATGCTACTCTCATGATTGCAGTCGATCTGGGAGGCGGAGCGTTGAATTTCGATTCATATCCTAGCACAGTGCAGCTAGTCGGCTTATCTGATGGCAGTGTCATCGATGGAAAAATCCTCCTCGATGCAGCTATGAACAAGTACTTCACCAACGTGCGATTCGACGCAGCTACGAATAGCGTGCTAGCCGACTTCAACTCGGAGTTCTACACCGCCTATGCTCTGACTGAAAATGGGCACACAGGTCTAGCAATGCTCGCGACAGCTCTCAGCACGGTGAATCCTCAGAATGATCCGACCCACTATCAGGATCTCTCCTCGGTGATGAACGCTCTGGATCAGATGCTGTTATCGGACCAGGTCGGTGCAGATCGATTAGCTGCCGGTGTAGCTGGTGCGAGTCACTCTGGACTAGGGCTAGCCCAGAGTGAGAGCATGACTCGCCAGCTCAACAGCATCCATAGTCGTGTCGCGAGTCAATTCGGACATCAGGATAGCCTCTACCATGATGAAGAGCAGGTGCAGGGCTGGATTCGCGCAGAAGGGGCTAACTTCTATCTGAATGGAGATGGCACGGAATCTGGCTATGATCTCAGCAGCTGGGGTGGTAGTGTCGGAGCTGACTATCGCGTTGAGGAGCATACGAGCCTAGGTCTTGCCCTCACAGCGAACTACGGAAGCTATACCTCAGATGATCTAGACCGTCTTGAAAGTGATTTCAATACACGCTATATCAGTTTCTTCGCGCACACTCGCGCTGGGAATTGGAATCATAGCCTCATCCTCTCTGCAGGCTTGGCAGATGTCGATGGTGAACGCACCATTGCATTCGACGGCGGTAGCTATGACACGACGGTGAACACGGATGGTTATGCCTATGGTGCATTCTACGAGCTAGCCTATAGCATCCTCAGTTCAGATGGGAAGACAGTATGGCAGCCACTCGTCAACGTGGCCTTGCAGACAAGTACGCTCAACGGCTTCACTGAGACGGGTAGTGATGCAGCACTCTATGTGAGTGAGCAGAGTCTGAGCTCAGCAACATTCGGATTAGGCGGGCGAGTAGAAACCTTCCTCGGGGAGAATATCTACAATCGTAGCGCGAGTTTTAGCATGCATGCTATGCTGAAGGCCGAGCTCGGTGACACTCAGTCTGAGGTCGATAGTCGACTCCTAGCAGCAGATCATACAGGAGTCATCCGTAGTGCCGAGCGCGGTCATTTTGGAGCGGAGCTCGGGGCAGGCTTGAAGATACCTGTCACAGAGCACCAAGCCTACATCTTCCTAGACGCGAACTATGAAGTACGTGTTAACTCGAGTCGCGTGAGTGGAGCCGTAGGCTACAGCTTCACCTTCTAATACTGGGTACAGCACTTACACATGACATCCCCCTGATGCGTAGAGCATTGGGGGGATGTTTTTTGCTGTATCCGTCGCATGCAGGTGCACAGTGGAAGATCTCAAGATGCATGTCGGATATGAGACATGGAGCTAAGAGGCGGAAAAAAGCAGGATGACTCTGAAGAGTCATCCTGCTCTGCTTAACATAAGCTTGATAAGTGCTCACTGCACGCCTTATACGCGACGGCGACGGCGTGCAAGCAGTCCTGCCAGCGCGAGTAGGCTTAGTGTAGCTGTGCTGGGCTCGGGTACAGAGATGATGAATACGCTGTTACCAGTCTCATCGAGATAGAAGTCTGTAGCTTGGAAGGTCTGGTCATTTACCTGAATGTAGACATCCACGAGGTCAAGATCGACAAAGTCAGTAATCTGAACGATCTCGCCAAGCTCATTTTTCGTATAGAGTTCTCCATCGCCTTCTGCCATGCGGATACCGACCTCATCATACTTGGCGAGTTCGTAATAGAGCGAGTCAGCCATGTTGAGGTCATAAGTCAGGCTACCTTCTACAACGACCTTCGTGAGTTCATCACCGACGTTGAGCATGTCGAACACTGTTGTACCAGCGTGCGTTCCGAAGGTCTCAACATGATTCGTACCATCGAACTCAATGTCGACGACGGTCGAGTTGATGAGGTCAATACTAGCAGTTGTGCTAGCAGCGTTGGCAGCTCCATCCTTTAAGTCAACGATGGATTTTGCAGAGAGCCCCACAGTAGTAATATCAAGTGAGCTATTAGCTTGCCCTTGGAAGTAGGCGTTGACTACATTTCCAGCACCTTGTCCCTTGATGGTGTTGTCTTGTCCAGAACTCGTAATTGTATTAGTTACATACCAGACATTACCACTACCATCAGGATTGAGTCGGCTCGTGAGGGTGATATCTGCATCGTTCTGCAGTTCTAGATGACCTCCGTTTTGTAGGTTAAGCGCTACAGAAGCAGCATCATTGATAGTCTCTCCGAGAGCAATAGATCTATAAGAGATGCCCAAATGCCCACTCTCGATGACCATGTCACCAGAGACATCAAATGTGTTGTAGTCATCAATCTGTCCTCCGTCAGCTAGTCTGAAGGTTGCGGCAGCCTCAGTTTTAATGGAAGCTGCTTGAATCGTTCCTATAGGAGCTGTAGCTCCACTTGCTGGTATCACGGCATCTTTCTTAAAGTAGAATTCACCGTTTTCAATGATGAGATTGAGGATATCGATATCTCCTGAATGCTCAACTGTCGAATACTCTGTAATGCCTGTAATGGCATTGCCCTGACCGTCTAGTCCATTATTGATATAAATTGTTTGTTGGCGATCTTCAGGATCAGCTGAGGCAAGTCCCATACCTCCCATATCACCAATCATCGTAATTTTTTTACCGTTGACAGCATTGAGGGTGATGTATGCCTTGTCTTTGGCCGCTCTGCTACTGATAACCTCCCTATTAGCGTTTTCCAGAAGTACATCATTGTCCTTTGCGAGAATCCCCAAGTGAGTATTGCTTCCAAGTTGAAATATATGACTAGTCTGGTTGTTGTAGACATTTCCGCTAAAGTTGGTGACCCCTGCAGTAACTGTCGATTCCAAATTATAGAACTTGAAAATAGCGCGATCGGAAACACTTGCTGAACTGGATGTATTTATTTTATTACCTGTTACGTCTCCAGTGAATGTCTCAATGACACTGTCTTCCCAGCCCGGTACTGAAGTATCTAATTTAGTGTCAAGATATATCAATGCTCCATAGGATTCATTATTGAGAATGTCGCTTGACATCGTGCTGATAGTTGTATTTCGCAGGTATACAATTGCTGCGCTTGGACTCGAAGCGTCAGTAGTGGCAGACAGTTGCTTATTACCGATGATATCGCTAGTGATACTCGTGATGGTAGAACTATCAAGCCTTAATAATGCAGGACCAACTGATGAATTGTAAAGGAAATCACCTGCAATCGTAGTTATAGTAGCATTGTCTGTATACACACCACTGCCATTCATTGAGATGTTACCGATGAAATTTGTCTTCAATGAATCAATCTTGATATCGTTTAGCTCCATGGTGGAGGTGATGCCGAATATATTCGAATCATCATAACTTCCATTATTCGACTGATTCACAATACCTACATAATCTCCACTAATATTAAACAACGTGCTGCTGTTATAGCCATCAATTTCTAGACCTGATGGTTTGTGCGTTGTAGTCGAGCCATGATTGACGGTAAAACCTGCTTTACTACCATCTATAATAGATGGAGTCATATAATTTACTGATATTTTTTCGTTCTGATTGCTACTGGCATCAACCCATACCATGACATCGTGATCGTCAGCGCTCGCACCATCTGCAGATAGCCATTTCTGATCGCCAAATTCCGTAGTCACGCCTGAGCCCAATGCTCCAGTCTCACCATTACCAGTGGCCCATTTCAGATAGACGGCTGTCTTGCCCGTCGTATCAGCATCACCCATCACCTTGTCCAGAGTGATGTCATAGTCTACAGTAGTGTAGGTGCCGTCTGCGTTTGCGATGAGTTTGGTGACTGTATCTATGGATCCAGCGGCTGCCGCGCCAGAGGTATTTTCCGTGAGAGTATACTTCGAATCAGCGCCCTGAGCAGTAGCTGCGAGCTCATCTTTGGAGGTAGCGATTGCTGCTGCGTGTGTCACGTTGTAGGTGAAAAAGAGGGCGGCTGTAGGGAGGGTGGTTAGTATGCTTGTTTTGCATGTTGACAATATATGCCTAATAACCAATGAGGTAATTTTCATGATTCTAGTTAGGGTTTGTTAGGAATGAGGGTTGGTGCGGTGAATCTAACTTTTTTATGATACATTGTAAAGCTTTAAAAAATATAAATTTGTAAAAAAACGATATAGACGAAAACATTCAGCTCAAAAGATCTTATTTAGAAATTGTTAGATAGATTCCAATGCTGGATAAAAATTTATATGGTTCGAAGAATAAATAATTTACTAATAGTGATTGTTCCGAAAAAAATGCTCACAAATGTTACACGTTGTGAGCATTTTTCTGTGTCCGGAGGTTGTAATCGAGAAAGCGAATTTTAAATATGCATGACAATATGTAAAAACGCAAATTACTATATTACGTGAAATAAATTTGCAGTATGCATGTAATAAAAGTGATCGTTATATTATTCCTATACAAGGTATAGCATAACGATACTTCTTTCTATAGATTTATATGAAGAATAATTAATTTGTTGCTATTGCTATAATGATTCCACCTATTGGTACTCTACCGCTTCTAACTCCATTCTCCACCTCTTATGAAAATGCACTTACCTTATACCATTCTGGCTACTCTAGTTCTTCCCTATTCCGCACAAGCTAGCTTCACCGCTGAGCAGGAGTAAGCTGAAGAGGGTCGTGCTTGCGAGTAGAGAGTTCTCAATCAGCAATAAATTTGATACAAAATGAAATAACTACTTGCTATATAATTGATCGCATGATAATATATTGAATATGAAACAATTTACACTTTCTCTGTTTTCTCTTCTTCTCTTTTCTGGTGCGCTAACGGCGCAAACTACCATCAGAAATGACTTTTTCGAATTGAATATTACAAGTTATGGTACAACGGATTCTGCAAGGATAAGTGACATCGACCGCGTTGCTAAAAAATCCCTTGACTACTGGGCGACTATCCTTGAGCCTTACAACGCGACATTTGACAAGACGGACAAGATTAGTGTCTCTCTAGTATTCAGCACGCTAGAAAGTGGTACTCACGGAAAGGCAACTAGCAGTTTTGTAGCATCCGGTATCAAATATGCAGGAGATGCCTTTGCTACGCCTACGACCTACGAGGCTCAGAATAGTCTTACTTATAATGCAATCAATGGTGCTCAAGCTGCACTCATGGGGGTCGATAGGGACTCTACATTGACAGATATCGAGATTGAGATGAATAGAGGCACAAACTTTTATTTCGGCTCAGATGCTGACTTGATTGGAGACTCTCAGATAGACTTCCATTCTGTTCTGCTTCATGAGCTCACTCACGGTATGGGCTTCCAGTCCGCTTTATTCGGAGCGCCCGCAGATAGCAAAAGTGATCAGTATACCTTGAATACAGTTCAGTTTGACGGAGAATCCGCTTCGTACAATATGATCAGTGCTTTTGACACCCTTATTTTGCAAAACTTGCTCGACAACGATCCCACCGAGCTCACGCTCGGGGCAGAAGTTGCTCTAGGTGATACAGGTTATCATATCTACAATCCAGCGACATACGCGCCAGGCTCTAGCGTCTCCCACATAGTAGCATCGCCAGATAGTGAAGACTTCCTCATGCAGTATAGCATAGGTGACGGTGTCATTCGCCGCGAGCTTACAGCGACGGAGATAGGTATCTTCTCTGCTATGGGGATGAATGTCATCCCTGAGCCTAGCAGCGTCTTTCTCCTTCTGACGATAGGTCCCGCCTATCTTCTACGCCGCCGCCGCCAGCAGGCAGCCTAAGCGCTCTCAATGAGATGTTCATGCTCGAGATAGGGGTGTAGAGCCCCAATCTCGAGCATGAACGTAGCTGCTTTAAAAAACCGCAATTTGAGAGTCTCTTCTCGAACGATCCTGAAGGTCAGGATACTGACGGTGAAATAGCCAATATACTCTCTTGCTGCTTGAATAGCATCCTCCTATACTCCTATAGCTGAGCAGCACTCCCTAATTCTCCCATAAGGGACTGATAGCTGTGTGCTCATAGGAAGCTTCGGAGCTCAGGATAGGTGCTTAAGAAGCTCATTGGCGAGGGTGGCCTTGCTACCACGCTGATGATCAAAGCTTATTTTGAAATATTACTCGGGCGAGTGTAATCACAGCCTTTGGCCTTTGGTAATAGTGAGCCAGGAATGGTACGCTCTGATTCACCACTTTCCTTTAACAGGATTTCAGAGAAAAGAGAGTTTTCCTTTGCTCCTGGTAATCGAGAGAAAAATGGGTCGTCATGGTAGAGATGCCCATTCCACACGTCTTTCACTGTAGGGTCAGTAGTGAATGATGAGCTCTTTGTTTTGATAAGTAATACCAGTGACATGAGTGCCGATACTAGTATCAGATATTTAGAGTACTTAAACTCACGCCAATATTTTACCCAAAGCATGATCGCTAAGAGGTGATACGAGTGAACCGCTTTGAAGTAAAACTCATTGAGTATGTATAAATCACCAGGTTTTGCGGGAAATCCGTAGTATACAAACGATGCTGCGAGTGGGAATAGTAATAGATATTTCTCCTTTCCGATGGATTTGCATACTAACAGAGGAAGTGTGAAAATGAGGCATGCACCTAGTTGCCGCACAAGGAACTCCAAAAAGTAATCTGTATCCATAACCTGCCAAAGAAAACATACTACGGTAGTAGAGTTCTCAGCTCTAGCAAAATAGACTGTAGTGATGGCAACGATAATAATAGGAAGAATGAGCGAAAGTGCAGCTTTATACAGCATCTTCTTGTTCTTAAGAACAGGGATGTAGTAAAATAAGGCTACAGGCATAATAGCTAGGGCATTTAGTGGGCTTGACGGAAAAATCAAAGCGATAATGAGAGGAATCGTTATATGGCGAGCCTTTTTGATGAGTATGATCAAGGCAAGAGCCATCAAGGTAACTGGGGTAGAGTTGTATGCACCTACAGAACTACCAAACGCATTTAGCTCCATGTAACTGAAATGGCGAATGAAATCATTGCCCAATTCAGTTAAGGCAGGGAAGTTATCTATAATGAAGTAGGCGTGCACTCGTGCAACGATCTCTCGTATCGGATCAGGTAAGCAGATCAGGAGCAAAAGAGCGAGCAATGATACCTTTTTGAGGTAGAAGCATACCAATACGTAGCACATTAAGAACATGCCAAAGACGTAAGCGAGCAAAATGTACTGCCGAGCGCTTTCATCGAATAAACGTGCCAATACATTTAAAGGCAAAAAGTTAGCTATGTAATATGTGAATGCCTTGCCATCGGGGAGTACCAGTGGCCAAGGAGCATCTGTTAAGTTATGATACAATGCTTGGCGTAAAATGGAATGATCTCCGTGAGTTGGAAAATACCCAACGAAGCCCGAAGCGATAAGAAAAGCTAAAATGAGCAGGCTAGCCAACATAAAGCGCACTATATCCCAATTTGACAAATAAAGCGTATATTCCTCTAGGCTGGGCGTAATGCGTTTCATCATATAAGCAACACCTCCAAGTGTTGCGAGGCTGGCCAGTATGGCAACGATAGGAATATACCAGCCTATAAAGAATAGGATATTCCCACTTGCAATAAATAATAAGGTTAGGTATGCGAAGGGGGCTAATTTTATCTGGTATCCTGTGTTGCTAGAGCTCATTGGTGTAATGTTCTATTTGAAAAAATTATAATATACGTACTACCTGAAGTAAAGCCTCCATACACTTGATATACCAGATCTATAAGAATATAGAGTATGATTAAAATATGAGGTTTACTTGTATGGGCTGCGCTCGCTGAATTTTTTGAATATGAACTCGAGAATACATGTCTCTAGTTCGGAGTGCTCAGAGTGGTATTAACAGATACCATTGATATTTCGCGTTGGTGTGCTACGTATGCTATCGCTAAGCTTCATTGCTGAAAAATGACCCGATACATGATATAAGGCTTTCTGATCAATGCTGTCTAATCCTTATATACCTAGATACAAGTTTACAATAAAGAGGGATTAGGATTTTGATGTTGGGAAGCTTATAAACTTATTTAAATAGTTAAGCAGCATTGCTAAGGGGAATATTAGTAGAATTGAAAGAGGTACGAATAAGATGCTGTATTTCAGAGAGAATATGAAATGCAGTGGCTCACGCTTGCCTACAAAATATATAGACTGGAGTAGCCAAAGGTTCATACTGTATATACCGATGAAATATAAAATTTTAGAGAAGAAATTGCCGTAAGGAATATTTTTTATAAATGCTATAAATGCAAATACTAGAACAGCAGAGAGTATCGCATCAAAAAGAAATGGATGAAAAAAATCTGTGTAGAAAATTCTATGCCTTGTGTAAAATGATGCAAGTATGATTAGAAGAAGGATTATTATTTTTAAGAAGTAGTTTTGTGTGTCAAGAATGCGAAACAGTCTTTCAAAAATGTGATATTTCGCGCACAGCATACCTGAGATTACACATGGTAAATAAATATGAATGGATTGGACTAGATGGAAAAAGCTCGAATTTGCATCCATTTCTTCGAGTTTTAGCTGAGCGAAGAAGATAAGAGTTAATAAAATGAGAGTAAGAATGGTGCAATAAATAATTTTTTGCTTAATAATGAAAGTGAGTAATGGGGTAAGAAATACTACTGCTATGAAGAAAAATATGAACCAAGCTGAAATGGGACAGATATAACCCATGTTGAGATGAAATCCAAATAGATGAAACAGGTGGAGTTCTAGAGTGGGAGCAATAGAATCATTTGTAATATAAGCAAACAAGATAAAAATGCCATAGACAAGCCAATATGCTAAAAGGAGATTGAAAATTTTTCTTGCTAAAAATTTGACATCGTATGAATTAGACCTGCTTAACCAGATTGCGTATCCATTTTTAAAAGCGAAAAAGGCTACACACAATTTACAAAGTCTAGCGATACTCATATCATGTCTCCCATCGGTAACAAATGGTATAGAGCTTTCTTTGAATAAATATACGAATTCTGGAAGTAAGTGGTGTATTAACATCATAATAAGTGCTATGCCACTTATTATGATGGATTCATTTTTCCCATAAAAAGTATATTGATTATCGTTAATCATGTATGGATTATACTTTTTTTGCTATCTATTGTAAAGTTTTAAAAAAACGAAATTTTAGCGTGACCCGAAAATGGTAAAAGGCTGGTAACTTGTGTTACCAGCCTTTTGGGTAAGTGGAGGCGAGGGGAGTCGAACCCCTGTCCTGAACACCGTTAATACGAGCGTCTCCATGTTCAGACACAGCTTGCTGCTTCACTGGTGGTCCGCGCTGTGTCGGCCTTCTACCTAGCTAGTACTCTGTGGATGTCATAGACAGCGCGTGTACACCACTGTCTACCTGCCTACTGGTTTTGAAGGTCGCACCTATAGTAGGCATCTAGGCTTGACCCCGGGTGCTTAATTAAGCAGCCATTGCGTATTCGTTATTTGAGGAATAGGCATTTAATAGTTTAATCGGCTTTTTAAGGAGGCCAACCGATTAACCTCCACATGCAGCCAGCATCTCAAGTATTCAGTCGAAACCAGGACGCCCCCGTTGTGTTGTTCCTTATCGAGTGTTAGAACAAAACACCGGTCTTTGTGATAAAGACCGGTATCTGTTGTTATTCTCTTAAAGAAGCACGCTCACAGGGATTCGAACCCCAAACCTTCTGATCCGTAGTCAGATGCTCTATCCAATTGAGCTATGAGCGCTTTGTTTGTTGTGTTACCGCTGTTGCGGTGCGCAGAGTATAGTGGAACTTTGGATGGGAGTCAATAGAAAAATTGTATTTTTTTGATTTTTTTGAAAGAGATCTTCGTAGCTGATTTACTGTGTTATGGTTTTTCAGTATTTCTGTCAAGATTTAGATTTCTGCTGTTAAGTCTGCGAGTGCTGTGCTAGACTTTCTTTGTATTATGAGTATAGGTGAGGGAAGAGATGGGAAACTGCGCATCGCGATGGCAAAGGGTGGGCTGAGTGGTAAGCTGGCTGGCAAGAGCCTGCCTCGTCAGATCATGCAGATTGCGATGTGGCCTCTGTTAGAGCAATTTCTGAGCTTTCTTTGTACATCGATTTCTTATCGTCTGGCGGGTCATCTGCGTGGGCTAGAGGATAGCTCAGCGGATGTTCTCTCTGCTATTGGAGTGGCTGGCTTTATCATGTGGCTGGGCTTTCTCATTCAGGCTGGTGTGGCGACGGGAGCTACGGCTCTGGTGAGTCGCTTGTCTGGTGCGCGTGAGTTCGAAGATGCGAATGCTGCGGCGAATCAGGCCGCTCTGCTCGGTGCGTTCGCTGGGGTTCTCTCAACGCTGGTGATGCTCGCGTCGTCTCCTTTCCTTCTTGGGCATGTGCTTGAGTTGAGTGATGAGGCTTATGTCTTTGCGATGCAGTATATGCATGTGGCTGCTTGGGTGGCGGTATTTTCTGGGGCGGTGTTCGCGCTGAATGCGGCTCTGCGAGGGGCTGGGGATACGAAGACGCCTTTCTTCATCATGCTGCTGATTGATGGGCTCGCTATTGTTTTCAGTTATGTGCTCGCCGTTGTTCTGGAATGGAATGTGGCGGGTCTTGGATGGGGGATGCTGATCCCATGGATGATAGGGGCTGTGTCTCTTGTCGTGCTGATGCTGCGACGCGCTCGTCGCCTCGATGATGAGCTCGCAGGTGAGACTCTGAATTCTTATGCCCAGCGACAAGGCAGAACCTATGCGCCACCGCTGTGTCTGCGCGTGGATCTGCTGCGTCCTGTCTGGAGCTTTCAGAGGCGTATTATTCAGGTGGGCTTACCGCAGGCTCTTGAGGTGGGTGGTATATGGGCTATCCAGTTTTACGGTCTGAGATTGATTACGACGCTGGGGACGGTGGCTACGGGGGCTCACTCGGTGGCGATCCGAGTGGAGTCGATGAGTTTCTTGCCCGGTTTTGCGATAGGTATCGCTGGGTCTGCATTGGTGGGGCAGTACATAGGTAGCGGGAGTGCGCGTCTCGCGCTCGAGACGATGCGTCGCTGCATGATGTATGCGGTGGCTTTGATGGGGACGATGGGGATCTTATTTGCGACTTTTTCAGAAACTTTTGTGGGCTTTTTCTCTGGAAGCTCGGTTGAGGTGATGCAGGGAGCTATTCCTCTGATGTATGTCTTCCTTGTAGCGGAGCCTGTGCTGGCTGTGGTGATGGTGTTCCGCATGTGCTTGCGCGGTGCTGGTGATACGAAGCGCGTGATGATGGTGTCCTTTATCTGCATGGGTTTCTTCCGCGTAGGGGTGTTGACGCTGTGGCATCAGCTCTGGCCTGAGACGATGACGCTTGTGGGTGTGTGGGCTCTCTATATATTCGACCTCTTTATTCAGGCGTTTATCCTGTCTCGCATTGTGTCAGGGCTGCGCTGGGCGCGCAAGAAGGTTTAGCGCAGCGAGAAGCTGCCTAGAGGCGTCGTCTATCAGCTCTCTTTCTCTTTGCGAGGAGGTAGACTGATGATGCGTGGTGCGATGCGCTTTAACCCATGCAGGATGGGATGGCTGACTAGCAGTAAGAGCAGGCAACTGGGGGTGCTAATGATGCTCTCACGGGATTGTAAGCTGATGTAGCAGATGATATAAAGCAGCGGTATGAAGGGTAAGTAGATGCGGTATCTCAGAGCTAGAGCACTGATGTAGGGCATGTTCACGAGGCTAGTGATGAGGATGAGTAGGGCAATGAGGAGGGGGAGACCTCCTTGGTTGGTGATGAGGGCTTCTTGTGTGATGAGGCTGTAGATGAAGCTGATAACGGTGAGTATGCTGAGGATGATGCCGACGCTGCTTAGGAGCCGTGTGATGATGAAGCCTGACTCTGCTGCTAGTACAAGGTGGCACCAGGGGAGGAGTATGCCGAGGCATGCACTCATCAGGATGAGGAAGATGAGCTGGAGGTCTCCTAGGGAGTGCATAATCATGCTGGGAAGCGGTAGCCAGATGAGGAGTGCGCAGATAGAGCTAGCCCAGCAGGAGATGAGGGCGATGTGTGCTACGCGCGAGATGAATGCTTTCATCCGCGGGTAGATGAGGCTGGGGTCGGCACTGCTACTCATGAGGGGACTTCTTCGGGCTGGAGAGCATCTGTTTAGAAGGGATAAGCATCTGCTGAGTCGTATCCTGTCATGCGGAGGCTTGTAGCTGGCGAGGTGGGTGTTGTCTCGTTTTGCAGTTCACTTTCCTGCACGCTGTTGTTTTCTTTTCTCGGAGTATAGCCGAGGGGGAAGCGTGCGATGCCGTTTAAGTCGCAGAGGACTTCTGTCTTGCTGTAGCCGAGCTCTTCCATGAGGAGGCGCGTGGCTTCGCCTTGATCGTGCCCTACTTCGAGTATGACGAGGGCTTCTGAGTCGGCGTGCTCTGGGAGATCGCGCAGGAAGCGTCGTATGATGTCGAGTCCGTCAGCACCCCCATAGAGGGCGAGTGATGGGTCATAGTCTAGTTCGCGAGCGAGTTCATCCTTCTCTGCATCGGGGATGTAGGGAAGGTTGGCAAGGATGAGGTGATAGCCACTCGGAGGGGTGAGGTGGTGACTGTCGCTAGATTCTTCCTGCCAGAGTGAGAAGAGATCGCTTCGGTAGGTTTTTACCTTTGCGTGGAGGCGCGTGGCGTTTTCTAGTGCGAGGCTGAGGGCTGCATCAGAGATGTCGATGAGAGTGACTTCAGGCTGGTGCTGCGCGAGTTCTAGTGCGAGGCTGATGCCGATGATGCCCGAGCCTGTTCCCATGTCAAGGATGCGCATCTGTGTGTGGGGCTGCACGCGTGTGAGGCTGTGTTCGACGAGTTCTTCTGTCTCAGGGCGTGGGATGAGGGCACGTGCATCTGTGCGAAACTCGCGCCTATAGAACTCAACGCTGCCAAGGAGGTGCTGCAGGGGTTCTCCCTGTCCGCGTCGGCGTAGTAGCTCGCGTAGGGGAGCTAGCTTGCTGTCATCGAGAGGATCTTGAAAGTGGAGGTAGAGCCAGGTTTTATCCTTTGCGAGGACGTGTGTCAGGAGGCTCTGCATGGAGTAGCGCGCGTCACTGCATCCACGTGCTTCTAGGTACTCTGTGCCTGATTGGAGGATGTCTTGTACTGTCTTCATGGGAAGGCTATGAGTGATGCTAGCAGCTTCTAGTTGCTCAACTCATGCATGCGCTCTTGCATCTCAACTTGCTGCATGCGTGCGACGAGTTCATCGATTTCACCTGTCATGACGTGATCGAGATTGTAGGCGGTGTAGCCGATGCGGTGGTCGGTGATGCGATTTTGAGGGAAGTTGTAGGTGCGGATCTTTTCCTCGCGTCCACCTGAGCCGATGAGGGCACGGCGTTGGTCAGAGTAGCTCTGCTGGGCTTCTCTCTGCTTCATCTCAAAGAGTCGAGCACGTAGGATGCGCATGCCTGTCTCACGGTTCTTCATCTGGGATCGTTCTTGCTCACAGCGCACCATGATGCCAGTGGGAAGGTGAAAGATCTGAACCGCTGATTCTGTGGTGTTCACATGCTGTCCTCCTGCTCCACCTGAACGGCAGGTTTCAATGCGGAGGTCGTCGGGACGTATGGTGACATCGACTTCTTCTGCTTCAGGGAGGACGGCGACGGTGGCAGTTGAGGTGTGGATACGCCCTTGAGTTTCTGTGCTAGGGACGCGCTGGACGCGGTGTACACCACTCTCATGCTTCATGTAGCGGAAGACTTCTTCTCCAGCGATGCGTGCGGTGACTTCTTTAAACCCGCCTACCGCGCTGGGGCTAGCATCAAGGAGCTCAAACTTCCAGCCGCGCCCTTCTGCATAGCGCTGGTACATGCCAAGGAGGTTTCCTGCGAAGAGGGAGGCTTCATCTCCTCCTGTGCCAGCTCGGATTTCAACGAGGGCGTCGCGATCTTCTGTCGGATCACGTGGGAGGAGGCTGTACTGGACATCTTGCTCTAGTTGGGCGATGCGGGGCTCGAGTTCTGCAATTTCCAATTCAGCCATTTCGATGAGCTCATCGTCTTCAGAGGAGATGAGTTCGCGATTGTCATCTAGCTGTGTGCGTAGGGTGAGTAACTCGCCCCATTGCTGCATGAGTTCGGTGCTGCGACGGTGCTCTCGCATGAGTTCCTCGGCGCGGTTGCGGTCATCAAAGAGGCTCGGGTCAGCGATGAGTTCTTCTAGTTCACTGTGGCGTTCGCGTCGTTTTTCTATGAGGGGGGCGTAGTCAATCATGCGTGTGCTGGTATTGTAACGCGCGATGGCCTCGCTGACAAGCTAAAAGGCGTGGCGACTCTGCTTGCTCAGAGCTTATGTGAGAGGAGCTGAGGTAGCGTTTGTTACTGATGTATCGCGCGACGTCTGTGCTGTAGCATGAACATGAATATCAGGGTAACGAGTGCTGCTACACTCGGCTCAGGAACGCCTGCTGGGATGTCGGCGCGTAGTGTTACTCCCTGATCAGAGTAGGTTACTTCAAAGTAGTGCTCTGTGACAGTGGCTGTGGATGAATAGCTCTGCTTGATGCCATTCATGTCAAAGGTCCAGAGCAAGGCACTATCTCCTGTGCGTGTGCCATCATAAATAGAGACGGTTACACCTTCGTCTAGACCCGCGACATCCCCTGAGATGAGGTCGAAGGTATATTGTGAGTACTCCATGAGATCCTCACCGAGGTAGATGTTGAGGTGGTCTACACTAGAGATATCAAGCGTGGCATCATGGAGCAGTGAGACGGTTGAGTATTGATTGTCAATAAAGCTTTGAACATAGAAATCCAGCTGAGTTACCTCGCTAAGCTCAAGCGACTGGGTGAGGGTGATGGAGGCATCAGTCATCAGCTTCGAGAGGGGATCTATGCTGCCGAGCGTGATGCTGCTTGCTTCAAAGACTTCTGCTGTGACGATATAGTTCCCCTGCTGAAAGGATAGGTCTTGCGTGATTCGCTCTTCACCATAGTCGTAGTGAGCGCGTATATTCCCTGTTAGTGAGACGGTGTCAGTGTCGTATTGAGTAGTGAGGTTGAGCCTATTGTTGTCTTGTGCCGTGCGAAGGTGAACGGAGTCTCCAAGGTGCACGGATCCTGAGCTATCTCCTTCTACGGTGAACTGTGCTGAGATGGTCGCGCCATCTCCGAAGGTGATGTGCTTGATGTTTGAATCGTACCCTTCTTTTTGTGCGATGAATATGCCTGAGACCGCAGCGTTGACGAATTCACTTGGAATCAGATTGGTGTAGACGACATCAATGTCAATATTGCCTGAGAATATGCCAGAGAGTTCTCCGAGAATGTCGTTGTCCTCACCTTCTCCGTTAACGAAGATGCCGATGGCTGACTGCACTGGGCTAGACTCTTCGCTGGTGATGCGGATCTGAGCTTTGTTGTGGCCGACTAGCGGCTCTTGTGCCTTTAAGTTCCTATCGCCTGTTCCACTGTGTAGGATGCCTACGGAGTTTGTCGCGTTTTGTATCGATATACTGCCTGTGATGCCGCCATCATCAATGATTTCCCCGAGTTCGTTGACTCCGACTTGTGTCCCAGAGTTGAATTGATAGCCTACGGCGGCTGTTGCATTGGAGATGTTGACATTGCTAGATAGAGTGCTTACGTTGTAGTACGCTCCCAGCTCGACTCCGTAGACTGTGCCTTCAGAGTAGCGCTCAGCTGGGATGCCTGCCATGAGTTCTAGTCCATGAAAGTGTGTCACGGTGACAGTGCCAGCTACTTCCTTAATATAGTTGTACTCAGTGTCACCTGCTTCATAGTTGTGCAGGATGATACCGTAGGCTGTATCAGAGTATAAGTTGGGATCACTGGTTGGATTATCGCTTGATTTGATAGTGACATTTACATCAAAGATCCAGTCGTAGTGCTGCTCTGTGCTGGGGGTTCCTGTGAGACGAAGAATCTCCCAAGAGTCATAGAAGTTACTGTGTTGTGAAGGTCCTATGACTGCGTTGATCGATCCATTAATGATTTTCTGTGATTCTCAACCTTCAAGTACGAAGTCATATCCCCAGTGCTGAGCCGCTTCACCATCCAGTTCATTGATACCGAAGTTGTATATATCTGGGGCAGAATCGCTGTCGAGGAGGCTTGACTGTATCTCTATTCTTTGGGCGTTCGACGTCGAGCTAAGAATGATCGAGATAGCAAGTAATGAGGTGTAAAGTAGTTTCATCGTGATGCTTAGCAGGTTAGCAACTTTAAAACCCCCTGTCAATTATTAATTGAAAACAGTTCAATTTAACTATTAATTTATTTTTAGTGATTGTCTTACAGCGATTTATTGCATGATTTGTAGAATGAAAGATATCTATCAGGGATTATGATGCATCGCGCGAGGTGAAAGTTGATACTAATACCAAACGCACAAGCCGTAACTCTTTTTGAGTTACGGCTTGTGCGTTTGGTAAAGATATGGTGTGATTATTTATTTGCGACGACGACGGCTCATGAAACCGGCAAGAGCAAGGATGCTCAGTGTCGCCGTGCTAGGCTCGGGGATGGTCTGGATAGCCCCAGTGCCATTCATAGATGCATTGGCCACAAGGAGTATCTCTTCCTGGGTTAAAACGCCATTGTAGATGCTGAGGTCGTCAGTTAAGATGTTGGCATGGCGACGGTCGAAGCCAGTGAGTCCGTAGCCGCCTCCACTGACGTAGGTGAGTCCTGTGTCTGTGAGCCCTGCTACACTTCCTGCTGCTGTGCCGATGAGTGAGCCTGTTGAATCGACTGCTGTTAGGCTCATGTTCTCGCCAGACATAGTGACACTTAAGCTAGTCCATGTGCCAACTAACGAGCCTGTGTCAATGGAGCTTACGTTATTACCCGCAGATTCATTTCTGAGATAGATGGTGGAGCTATTGAATCCAATTTGTAGAGTAAAGGTAGTCTCTCCGTAGATGAAGCTTACAGGTGCTTTCCAATCAGCATTGCCGAGAAGGGATGTGGAGATGTTCAAGGTGAGTCCAGCATCTCCTTCGAGTCCAGCGATCGCTGTGGTGCTCGTGGTAGAGCCTAATCTAAATGTAGCACCTTGCTGTCCTGCTGGGTTGTTAAATGAGTGTGAGAGCCCAGAGTTTGAGCCTGGTGTATTAGATGAATAGTTAATCCAGCCTCCTGTATTTGTGAGTGCAGATTCCCCAGGGGTGGTAGTGGCTGTATTCACTAAGCTATTATTGGATGCTAGATCGTTGAAATCAAGACCATAGAGAAGTTCCTTATCAGTTGCTAGTGCGTTGGGAAAAGATAAGCCGAGGATTAGGAGTGCCGCTTTCATAGCTATTAAATGATGTAGTTTCATATTAAGTTTATTTATAGGTTGTATGTTGTGTGAGATTTTAAAGTTGATGTTATGCGATGTCAAGCCAGAAAGATGACAAATCATGGGGTATATGGTTTTTTCCTATTTGCTTATGTACGCCATAATGAGGTCTTTATCGTCGTCTTGCTCTCAGGTAGAGTGCTAGAGAGAGAAAGAAGAGTATAGGGGTGCTAGGCTCTGGGACACCGGGGGGCGGGTTGTTAGGGATGCGTGCCAACAGCGACAGACCGTTCTCTGTATAGCTCACTTCAAAGTAGTGCTCAGTGACGGTGGCGAGTGATGCGTATGTGCCGTACTGCTCATCCATCCCAAAGCTCCAGAGCAATGCGTCCTCGCCTGTACTAGTGCCATCGTAGATGGAAAAGGTGATACCATCCTCAAATCCGATTACATCACCTGTGATGAGATCAAAGGAGTATTGAGAATATTCCATCAGATCTGCTCCGAGATAGATATTAATGTGATCTGCAGAGGAAAGGTTGAGCGTGGCATCATTCTCCAGAGTGATGCTAGAGTGGCTGCCCTCATGAAAGCTCTGAACATAGAAGTCCACGTGCTCGACTTCATTAAGTACTAGAGATTCGGTGAGCGTGATGGACGCGTCAGTCATCAGCTTCGTGGTAGGATTGATGCTACCCAAAGTGATGCTACTGGCTTCGAAAACATCTGCTGCGATGATGTAGTTCCCCTGCTGAAAGGTGAGGTCTTGCGCGGTGCGTGTGGTGCCATAGTCGTAGTGAGCGCGTATGTTTCCCGTGAGCGTTACTGTGTCCGTGTCATTTTCTGTCGTGAGGTTTAATTGACTATTATTCTGCGATGTACTCAGATGGATAGCATCGCCGTACTGGACGCTCTTTGTGCTGTCGCCAGCGTTGGTGTACAGGCTGGAGACGCTAGCGCCATCGCCAAAGGTGATATGCTTGGTGTCAGCTGTGTAGCCTTCCTTCTGGATGATGTAGATTCCTGCTACTGCAGCATTTTCAAATTGCGTCGGCGTATGTTCTGCGTAATGAACATTGATATTTATATTCCCCGAGAATACGCCAGTGAGCTCCCCGAGAATGTCGTTGTTCGCTCCTGCCCCATTGACGAAAATACCTATGGCTGATTCCACAGGCGTGCTAGCGTCACTTGTGATGCTGATCTGTGCCTTGTTGTGTCCGATGAGAGGTTCTTTTGCGTTCTCGTTATTATCACCCGTTCCGCTGTGTAGGATGCCGACGGCGTTCACGCTGTTGTGAATGCTTATTGACCCTGTGATACCTGCGCCATCGATGATGCTACCATCTTTCTCTATGCCGACTCGTGTACCAGAGTTGAATTGGTAGCCTACTGCGGCTGTGGCATCAGTGATATTTACAGTCGTGGATAGGGTTCTCACATCGGAGTAGGCACCGAGCTCTACCGCGTAGATTGTACCTTCTGACCCAGTCTCAGCAGGGTTGCCATCCCCGAGGGCGAGGCCATGAAATTGTGTGACTGTGACTGATCCTGCTACCTCCTTGATTCGGTTGTACTCCGTGTCACCTGCCGCGTAGTTGTGAAGGATGATACCATAGGTGGTGTCAGCATAAAGATCGGGGTCAGCTGTCGGATTCCCAGCTGACTGTATCGTCAGGTTGACATCAAAGACCCAGTCGTAGTTTTGCTCCGTGCTTGGAGTACCAGCAAGATGAAGGATTTCCCATGAGTTATAATGGTGATCATTACTTGATGGACCGACAATGGCATTGATACTTCCCTGAATAGAGTTAAGCGACTCAGAGCCATCGAGAATAAAATCATAGCCCCAGTGCTTTCCTGTAGCTCCATTGAGCTCCTTGTGTCCAAAATCATAGACACCTTCCTCTGAGCTGACATTGCCCTGAGGGTAGAGGATATTCACTCCATGAGCAAAGGGGGAAGAAATATGCAAGAAAATCCCTAGATAAAAAGCAATCTGATATAATCTCATAGCGATGGGAACGGCATCGTATCAGTGACTTTAGGAGTTGTCAATCGTAAAATGGCAGCATTCTATAACAGTTAGATGGTTAATTTTTTGCGATTACTATCGTGTTTTTATTTGGGTGTATGCCTGTCGTGTAAATTTTAGTCAACAAATTTGACGAATAGTCGTCCTTGGCGTCGGTGTAGTCGAGCGCCATTCGTGAGGTTGAGCACGTGGCTTTCGCCAGAGATGAGTTCGAGCGCCTTCTGCATGGTTTTCTCACTCAGATCTGATATCTGTTGCTCTCGAAGGTAGGAAAAGAGGATAGCACGCTGCAGGGCAGCTGTCTGCTGACGGAGGAAGGGGAGGTAGAGTCGCCCCTGAGGATCGCGACTTGGGAGTATGCTTAGTGCCGCCTCAAGGGCCTGCGTGCTTTCTAGCTGAAGTCGTGCGCTACGGTTAAGGATGGGGACAACATCTCGGCCCATGAGATCGCTGAGTTGAGGGATGATGTGGTGGCGCAGCGCGTTTCTGGTAGCATCATCTTCTTCATTTGTCTCATCATCACACCAGGGGAGGCTGCGTGAGCTCAGATAATGCGTAATCTCCTGCCTCCGCCAGAGAAGGAGAGGGCGTAGGTAGTATAGTCCATCTACTTCATTCACCGAGCGTATGGGGCGTAGACCTGCACCACCGCGACAGAGGTTGAAGAGGACGGTCTCAGCCTGATCATCCGCATGATGAGCGAGTGCGATAGCAGGGAGCTCTGCGAGCTCATAGGCTTCTTGTATACTCCGTGAGTACTCGCGGAGGGCACTGCGCCTAAGCTCACGTCCCATGTGCTCGAAGGAGAGCCCTTTAGCAGCAGCCATGGCAGGGACATCGTAGTGGAGTATCTGGAGTGGTATATCGAACTCTCCACAGAGCTGTGCGCAGAACTCTGCATCGCGATCCGCCTGTGCTCCGCGTAGCCCGTGATGCACATGCAGCGCATGCACATGGCATCCCTGCTGGACGAGGAGGTGAAGGAGGCAGACGGAGTCTCTGCCACCACTGAGTCCTAAAACAAGATGCCGCCCCTCTTCTAAGAAGGGCGTGCAATCTTGAGGGAGTCTGTCTATGCTTGCTTTCAAAGCACAGTAGCCATAGTAGAGGGTCGCTCTTAGCGTCGACGCTTCGCGCGGCGTGGTGCGACCTCGGCACCCTCGACGGGATTCTCGGCTAGCCAAGGGGCTACCTTCTTATACATCTGCTCGTCACTCTCACCATCGGGATCGAGTTCAACGGCTTCGATGCGTCCGCTCGCGTAGGCGATGGAGATGGAGTTAGCATGGCGGTCTACGGCTGGGAGTACCATCTTCTTAAAGCTTTCGAGGCTGTTGACACTCTCTCCCTTGACAGGGTTGCCATCAGAGATCCATGGGAGCTCGTCAAGACGCTGCTTGTTGAGACGTATACCAGAATCAGGATTATCAGGATCCACAGTGCCATCAGACCATGAGACGTAGGAGACGCTCTTCTCATCGGCGACGAACATAGAGCCATCACCTACATTGCTACGCTGATCACCCGAGCAGTGGAATACCTCTGATACCTTCATCTTCTCACCCTTCTTTGAGGGGATCACTACAGCATCAAAGAGGGGTGCAATGCTGAGCCACCATGCATCACTTTCGTTCACGAACTCTGTCTCTTCATCGTCCATCATACCGCTGGCGGGGAGCATGTTGCGGTGAGCCATATCTTCTGAATACTCGTGAGCTTTCAGTGATATTTGCTTGATTTGTTCCGTGCAAGCTGTTAGGTCAGCAGCACTCATACGACTGTAGATGAAGGGCATGGCGACACCAGCTAAGATGCCTAGGATGGCAATCACCACAATGAGTTCTACTAAGGTGAAGGCCTTCTTGAACGCGTACTTTTGTAAAATCATAATGATAACTCTACCACACAATCACGACTCCGCAAGAAAAAAACAACACCTGTCCCAAATAAACAGTAAGAGAGAATGAGCCCCAGCAAGCTTAGTAGCTTATGAGTTTGAAACTGCTATATTGAAAACTAGCCCCCATTCTAAAAAAGCATCAGCTGCGCATTCGGATCACGAGCTCGATTCCGTGTGCTTTGTTCATAAATACGTGTCAGTCAGTATAGCTATTTCACTACTAAAGAGCTCCATATCTTCCTCATAGGGCATGCTGAGATATTGCGCGTATTTTTGCTTGCCCTGCTCTCCATATTGCTCTAGATGCTGTCGATAGGGGCGTTATTAGCGGCGGATCAATCCATCAGCTTCTCCTGTGAGATGGCATTTTGCAGAGCTCCATGGATAGTGGATGATGTCACGGTGCTGAATCATTTCAGCACGGACGGAATGCTAGCTCAATATATTTGCCCAAGCGAGCATTCGGGGGGCTTTTTAGAATTGTACAGGCTTGAGATTAACGCTCTGGTACTCTGCTTCTGTAGGCGCGAGACTGGGGAATAGTGTCACCGACTCGCTCTTGTACTCCTCCTCAGGAGTGAAGAGGAAGCCTGGCCTTCTATCACGTACTTCATAGTGACGCGCGAGGAAGATAGGTAGCACCTGATTGCTATTGGGATCATAGCATTGATCTTCTGAGAACTTGCCGTGTATGAAGTACTCGACATTATTGTCCTTTCCAAAGGTTGCACGAGGACGTGGTTCTTCAGGACCGCGATCAGGCTGCTTGACGAGGCTCTCATCCATCATGACAAGACGCGCTGAACTCCACGACTCAGCTGGCTTACGCACATAGCCCCAGAAGCGTGTGGAGGGTACGTAGTAGCGTCGCCCTATATAGTAGTCTCCTTTTTGCTCTGTTATGATCTGCTCATCTCGTGCGATGATATCTAAACACTCATCCTCCAGTGAAGCGCAGTGGCTGAGAAGGAGAGTTGAGAGAGATAAGTAGAGGAGAGAACTGATGGAGGGCTTCTTAGTCATGGTGGAGCTGCTGTGTTGTATCATGCTGAGAGAAAGAGGTCAAGTTTAGAATGCGACCGAGAAGAGGTGTGACTTCGATGCTGTGGCACTATTTTTTTTACATTGTGTTGATTTTGATACTTGCGTTTAGGAGACCTGTGTGATATATATGATAGTACATTAATCGACATTTTTCATGAAAGCATTACAGTCCATCCGCCGTCAGAAAAAAGCGTTCACACTCGTGGAGCTTATCGTTGTTATTGGTATCCTTGCCGTTCTTGGTTCAATTGGCTATCCCCTCGTGATGAGCCAGCGTAACGCTGGTGACCGAGCTAAGGCACAGGAGAATCTCAAGCAGGTCGGATCTATGCTCAAGACCTTCCGCGATGATAATAGCAGCTACCCCTGCGATGAGACCGCTGATAACCTCCTTGATGAGAAGCCAGAGTTCGACTTCGGTGACCTCAAGGGTAACAATTCTAACGCATACTTCCGTCAACTCTTCTACAATCCTGCAAACACCAGCGAGAAGATCTTCTACGCGAAGATTGAAGTCGATGGTAAGCAAACAGTGGAAGGTGATGATAAGATCGCTAAAGGTCAGGGTCTGAAGGCTGGTGAAAACGGTATGTCCTATGTCATGCAGAAGAATAATGAAGACCCTGCGATGAAGAATGGCATCACTGGTAATCGCCCTCTTCCCCTCGTCGCTACCTCCCTCTTCCCATCCAAGGATCCTTACATGGCTGATGATGTGAATATCGACTACAGCTCATTCCTTGGCAACTTCCTCGTTTTCAATACAGATAACTCTATCGTTAATCTCAAGGACGACATCAAGGAATCCGAAGAAAGCGATGAAATCGGCAAGCTCGCAGAAGGTAAGTCCATCTACCCAGAAGATCGTCGCGGCCGTAGCACAGCTGGCAAGTACATGATCCTCACGCCTGAGCTCTAATAGTTTTACCTACAAATAACCTATTCTCTCTCCTAGATACGCGCCTCTGCATGAACAGAGGCGCGTATTCTCATTTCACATAGGATCAGAAAAGGCTTGATACTCTCAGTGAGGCTAGGTAAAGTAGTGGCATGGATACGCGCTTGATCATCTCTCTTGAAGACTTCCCCCCCGAGGGGCTACAGCTCAGCGGTGAACTCGATGGGAGCATCTTCGGACTCGATGATGCGGATGTGATGAGCATAGGCCCGCTGCACTACGATTTGAGCGTGCAGCTATTCGACAGTGAGCTGCTCGCCCATGGGCGCGTGGAGGCTGATTTCCGCTTTAGCTGCGTGCGCTGTCTCCAGCCTGTGGATTACTGCGTTGCCCTAGATAAGGTGGCACTGAGCGAAGATGTAACACAAAAGCTAAGCGTTGACATCACCGATGAGCTGCGTGAAGAGCTCCTCCTAGAGCTGCCCCACTACCCGAAATGTGAGCTGAATGGAGATGAATGCAAAATAAATACCGAAATTCTTGATTTTAGTCTGGACAAAGACCCCGAAATAGGTGTAGAATCCGCGACCGCAAGTCGAGAAAGTGTCTGGGATGCTTTAGATGAGCTGCCGAAAGGTGATTGAAGGATGTGAATCCCCCATCACGAGAGGTAGATGATAAGCAAAACAGCTCGCGGCGTGCAAGTAAACACACTCCAATAGCAATAACTCTTTAACAATATACAATTATGGCAGCTCCAAAACGCAGAACATCAAAGATGAAGCAGCGCTCACGCCTCGCCGCTCAGGCTTGGAAAGCACCAAAGCTCGGCAAGTGTCCTAAGTGCGAATCCGCAGTACCAGGTCACACAGCATGCGCTACCTGTGGTACCTACACCAATCACAAAGGTGTAGAGATCGTCGTCAAGCTCGTTGACTAATCATCGATAGCGAAAGCAATTTTTACAAAGCCGCTCAGTCCATTCTGAGCGGCTTTTTTCTTGTGAGCTAGGTTGTTGCTATACCTGCACCGTGCGCATAAAAAAGAGCAAGACGGGGAATCTTGCTCTTTATTGATTGGGGGTATGCGCTATATCCTATGACTTAGGTTTGGGGCTAGGCTTGGGCTTGCCTTCTTCTTGAGCAGGCTTCGTAGTAGGTTTGCTGGGTCTGGGGGAGGGAGAGGGCTTCGCAGCCCCGCCAGAAGGCTTGGGCTTCTTAGCCTCTTCTTTCTTGCGTCTGCGCTCTTCTTCTGCATGCGCGCGCTCGCGTTCTTCGCGCCTAATGCGCTCTTCCCGCTCGCGCTGGCGACGTTCTCGCTCTTCTTGTCGATGGATTCTCTCTCCGAGCTCTCGCGCGGCAATACGTGCTTGGAAGTTGCCCTCGCGTCCAGCACGCTCGAGCCAGTAGTAGGCATCCTTGAAATCATAGTCACTGATTGCGGTTTCTAGGATGAGGAAGCCAGCGGTGGCTGCTGCATTCGCGTCACCATTGCGACCTGCGCGCTTGTACCAAGAGATAGCAGAGGTGTACGAGTAGGGCACACCAGGGCGTCCATAGTGATAGACGTTCGCAAGAATTTGCTGGGCTGGTAGGATGCCGTTGTACCCTGCGCGCTCGTACCAGCGTACAGCTTCATACCAGTTAGGGACGAGATAACGACCGTCACTATACACCTGTCCGAGGAGGAACTGAGCCTCGGGGAGGTAGAGATCAGCTGCATTGTGCAGATGGGGGAGGAATAGATCAGGCTTGGCATTGTTCTGATTCATCTGCTGGACACCGAGCTCGTATTCGCTCTGTCTGAAGGCGAGTTGCTCAGGTGTGAGCTGCACGCAGGAGCTGATAAGGATGCTACTTAATAAGAGGCTGAGTAGGAATTTCTTTTTCATGTTATAAATGTAATATGAGCTAACTTGTTGATATATTAATATAGTAAATGTTTGCTGTCAATGTCTATTTAGTTCTTATAGTATTGCCTCTTTGTATAGCAAAAACCCACCCTCATTGTTGAGGGTGGGTTCTCTGATGGAAAATGGATTTTCCGAGTGAGCGGTGAGCTCTATTAGCCGATGAGGTCAGCTACGTCAGCGCGCTCAGCGAGAAGTTCGTCGCAGGTGGCGGCGATCTTTTCCTTGGAGAACTCGTCGATAGGAAGACCAGCTACGATGCTGTAGCTACCATCTGCGTTCACGCGGGTTGGCTGGGAGCAGATGATGCCTGCTGGAAGACCGTAGGCGTTACCTTCACTTGTGATGGTGCAGACGGAGAACCAGTCGCCTTCTGGCGTTGGGTTAGCAAGCATCTGTACGGTCTTGAGAGCTGCGTTGGCAGCAGAAGCAGCAGAGGAGAGACCACGTGCCTTGATGATAGCTGCACCGCGCTGTTGAACAGTGGCGATGAACTCACCCTTGAGCCATTCTGTGTCGGTGATGACTTCTGTTACTGGCTTACCGTCGATCTTTGCATTGGTGAAGTCAGGATACTGGGTGGCAGAGTGGTTACCCCAGATGCACATGTTGGTGACGCTGGAGGAGTGGACGCCTGCCTTTGCAGCGAGCTGGCTCTTTGCGCGGAGTTCGTCAAGCATGGTCATGGCGAAGAAGTTTTCCTTTGGAAGACCTGTTGCGTTGTGCATGGCAATGAGGCAGTTTGTGTTGCAGGGGTTACCTACGACGAATACCTTGCAGCTTGGCTTTGCGTTAGCAGCGATTGCCTTGCCCTGACCAACGAATACGTTACCGTTGATGCTGAGGAGATCCTTACGCTCCATTCCTGCCTTGCGAGGGACAGAACCTACAAGCATGCACCAGTCAGCATCCTTGAATGCTACTGCTGGATCGTCGGTAGCAACGATGCCTGCGAGAAGAGGGAAGGCGCAGTCGTCGAGTTCCATGACAGTGCCTTGGAGCTTTTCGAGGGCAGGTGTGATTTCAAGAAGCTTGAGGATCACAGGCTGATCTGCTCCGAGCATTTCGCCAGAAGCGATGCGGAAAAGAAGAGAATAGGCAATGTTGCCAGCGGCGCCAGTTACAGTTACAGTTACAGGTGTTTTCATAACGGACTTCATTATGCCTAGACTCTCGTCTGAGTCAATCTTAAAATGGTGATTAAGCTGTCAAATAGATAAAATTCATCTAACAGGATAAAGCCGCTTCTCTGATCTCTTGTGCATGAGCGCACGCATCTATCATGCGGTGGCTTAGTGCGGTCTTGGCGCGAGTGCTTGGATAGGATGCGGACTGCGCCAGCGGAGGGATCGAGCGATAGCTTGCTCAACATAGCGCAGACCTGATTCAACGGCTGCGTGGAGGAGTTCGCCACGAGCGAGGCATGCTGCTATAGCAGCAGAGAGCGTGCAGCCAGTCCCATGCGTGCTGACACCGGGGATGCGAGGGTGAGTCCAAGTACTGCGCTGCCCATCTTGATCGACAAGTATGTCGGTGCAACAATCTCCCTGTAGATGTCCGCCCTTGAGAAGGATGGCGCAGTGGTATTGCTGCTGGAGTGCATGAGCCGCATCTGCCAGTGTGTTTTCGTCCTCAATAGTGACTCCACCTAAGAGGGTAGAGGCTTCATCTATGTTGGGCGTAAGGAGGTAAGCGCGTGGAATGAGGCTGTCTTCGTAGGCTAAAATAGCCTCTTTCAGCATGAGCGGCTCTCCTGCGCTAGCGATCATGACGGGGTCTATGACGAGTGGTATATGCTGCCACTGTTCCTCTTGTAGAACGGCGGCGACCCCACGTACGATATCAGGGGAGTAGAGCATGCCTGCTTTGATCGCTTGGACAGGGAAGTGCTCTAGCGCGAGTCTTAGCTGACTGAGTACGAAGCTGGCATCCATGGGGACGATGCTCTCAACAAAGCCTGGTACTTCGCTGACAGCGCAGGTGAGGACGGTGAGTGGATAGCTCTCGAGGGCGACTCCTGCTTTCAGATCGGCTTGTAGACCAGCTCCAGCGGAGCAGTCCGAGCCGGCGATGCTGAGCATGACGGGGTAGTTGTCTTGGAAGCGCATGCTTTCAGAAAGGGCTAGCTTTGAAAGCTGCTCTCAAGAGCAGAGGCGACGCGGAGAAGTCCTGCTTCTGAGTAATGAGAGCCTAGCAGCTGAATGCCTATAGGCATCTCTCCTTCTGCTCGGGGGCAAGGGATGCTCAGTCCAGGGAGACCTGCGAGGTTTGCAGGAATGGTGTAGATGTCAGCGAGGTAGGTCTGAAGTGGGGTGAGGCTGCTGTCATGTAGCTTCGGCGCGGCTGTGGGGGCTACTGGGCTAATGATGTAGTCTACCTCAGTAAATGCCTTCGTGAAATCGCTAGCGATGAGAGAGCGTACCTTCTGCGCTCGACCGTAGTAGGCGTCATAGTAGCCGCTAGAAAGTACATAAGTGCCGAGGATGATGCGGCGTTTTACTTCTGCGCCGAATCCCTCTGAGCGCGAGCGTGTGTAGAGGTCTTCTAGCCCCTTCACATCGGGGGCGCGATATCCGTAGCGCACCCCGTCAAAGCGTGAGAGGTTCGAGGAAGCTTCAGCGCAGGCGATGACGTAATACGTAGAGACAACGGCTTCGGTGTGCGGGAGTGAGATTTCACAGATCTCTGCTCCGAGTTCTTCAAGCTTCTTGAGGCTGAGCTGGAGGGATTCATTCACCTCAGGGTCATTTCCCGAGCTGAGGTATTCCTTCGGGATACCTATTTTCACCCCAGCGATGCTGTGTCCGAGCTGAGAGGTGAAGTCTTCGGTGGGTTTTTGTGAGCTCGTGGAGTCTTTCTTATCGTGACCGACAAGAGCATTTAATAAGAGGGCTGCATCTTCAACATTTTGCGTAAGCGGTCCGATCTGGTCGAGAGATGATGCAAAGGCGACAAGCCCATAGCGTGAGATACGTCCGTAGGTGGGCTTCATGCCAACGATACCGCAGTGAGATGCTGGCTGGCGTATCGAGCCACCTGTATCAGAGCCAAGAGCGGCAATGGCCATGCCGGCAGCTACAGCTGCTGCTGAACCACTGGAAGAGCCACCAGGGGCACGCTCTAGTTGATGAGGGTTGCAGGTGGCACCGAATGCTGAGTTCTCACCGTGAGAGCCCATCGCAAACTCGTCCATATTTGCACGGGCAAAGGGGATAGCACCAGCAGCCTTGAGCATCTGGACAGAGGTCGCGTCATAAGGGGAGGTGAAGTTCTCAAGCATGCGTGAGGCGCAGCGTGCTGGTTCGCCCTGTACGCAGATGTTGTCCTTGATGACGATAGGGATGCCGCCGAGAGGGAGGCTGAGGTCTGCCTGACTCGCAGCTTCAAGAGCGCGTTGTTTATCAAAGGAGAGCAGAGCGTTAATCGAGGGGTTGAGTTCTGCTATGCGTGAGCAGAGCTCTTCGATGAGCTCGGGGGCTGAGATCTGACCTGAGTTAAGCTGTTGCTTCCAGTGTGTGATGCTTCCAAATGACATAAGAAAAGAGGCAGGGTTAGTGCTCAATGAGCGGATTCTACAACCTTGGGTACACGAATCTGACCGTCCAGTGAGGCAGGAGCTGTCGCCATCGCGGTCTGCTGACTGAGGCCTGTAGTGACGACATCTACGCGCGTCACATCTGTGTCAGGGATGGGGTGCGTCATGGGGGCTACTCCCTCTACATCCCACTGAGTGAGTTCATCGACGTGCTGGAGAATAGCACCGAGGTCTTGTGTGAAGCGTTGTGTTTCGTCTTCGCTGAGATCCAGCTTGGCAAGCTTAGCGATATAGTTCACATCAATGGGGGAATCAGACATGGGGAGATGGTTGTGTGGGCTTAGAGGCTAATTTGGAATAGATAAATAACGACTTTAAAGGCGATGACGATGGAGATGCAGAGAAGGACACAGAGAAGGATATTCTCCTTTAGGAGGCGTGTGCCACTGTTTGACCCTGGTGCGATGTTGGTGTTAACGCGCATGCGCTGCTGGCGACGACGCTCTAGCAGCTCGGCTGGCGGAGCCATTGTCGCCCGAGAGAGGTGTCGTTGTCCAGCTTTATCTTTAAGCGAACGTCCATTTTTTTGGTCTAGATATCTTCTCTGTCGATTCATGAGGGTGCTTGAGATGTGCTAAATGTGGTGTGAGATAAGAAGCCATCCGCCGATGAGAAGGATGGTAAAGATGATGAGGGGAAGATGAAAGAAAAAGCCGCGCTTGAGTTCATCGACGAGATGGCTCATCGTCACTCCCCATGTTTTTGCTTGGTCGGGTCGCACGCTGAACGCTTCACTGTAGCGATAGCGTTTTTCTCCGACAAAGGCTTCTTGCAAATCGTTCTCGGCGCGGTCGAGCTTACCGAGGGCGAGGAGGAGCTTGTCCTCGAGGTCGTTCGCGGACCACTTGCTAGGGTGAAGAGTGGAGAGTATCTTCAAGTGCTGAGATAGGCGGCTATGAATCTGCTGGAGCTCGTCTCGCTCAGCATTCATCCCCTTCACGTCGCGCTCAATGCGCTGCACTGTATTGTAGATTTTGAGACCTAGCTCATCAAGCTGTGCAGAAAACTCAATCTTATGTTGCCGCACACGCTCTCTCTCAAGAGCTAAGTCATGCTCTTCTAGCATAAGCTGCGCTTCATGGCGCTGATCATCAGTATTGTTAGCTCGATGCTCAGTAGAGCGTGAGCTGAATGATCTCGCTTGTGAATGGGGGGAAGACATTTAAGAAAACTTAAAGAAATTTTCTCCTTTTGTCAAGAAAAAAGCCCTCATGTCATAGTGACATGAGGGCATGTAAAGTGAACGTGCGCTTTGTTTTGAATATTCTAGATCGCGCTTACTCTTTCTAGTGACGCTTTAGCGACGACCGCGGACGGTGTACACATTGGGCGTGCGTGCTGCTTCGGGGCTGCGTTCGCAGGCTGGGAGCATGGCGTTGAGAGCACGGCTCTGGATGGTTTTCTTCATACCAGAGTCATTGATCTCGGTGATTTCCTTTGCCTTGGCGATGGAGTCAGCTCTGTCTTTTTGCTTCTTAGCCTTAGCGTCTTCGTAGAGCTTGAAGCTAGCCTGCTGACGAGCAGTGGCGATGGACTTCAGCTTAGCTGCGCTAAGATCATCAGTAGTGACAGTAGGGGCTGCCTGTGCGATGAAGCAGGAGCCGAGAATAACGAGGGCTGAGAAGAGTTGAGAAGATTTCATGGTTAACTCCTACATTCTATTAACTCGGATTGCGCCTGTCAAGATCATTTTTTCAAGCTATGTGTCCAAAGATGATCTTTTTTGTATAATAGTAGGTTTAATCTTCCTTTTTCTCCTGATGGCAGTGGCAGCCACGGCATGAGCCGCCACAGCCACCACCTGATGAGCATTTCTTCTCCTGAGCTGGCTTGCTCACCCTCTTCCAGATGAGGAAGAGGATGAAGAGGCAGATGAGACTTAGGATAATGATATCATGCATTGGGATTAATACCTTTCTTAACGTGAGCAGCGGTTACTCAGAGGGCTGAGGCGATAGAGTAGAGCTGCTAACAGGATGCTAGCTAAGATCTGACCTGCTCCGAAGATTCCATTCTGTATGCCATAGCCCAGCTGGTAAACAACGAATCCTGTGAGGTAAGCCCAGATGCACATGTAGGCAATGGCGAAGCTAGTCCAGAGACCGCTGTTCATCTCTCGGCGTATAGCCCCACATGCTGCGAAGCATGGTGCGCAAAGGAGGTTGAATATCATGAATGATAGCGCGGCAAATGGAGTGAAGGTTCCCAGTTCCTTGAGCGTTGCTGCGACACCTACCTCTTCCCCTTCGCTTTCCTCTTCTTCCGTTGTGTCTGCTTCTGGGAGGGGGGCTTGTACAGCTGGGTCTATCTGCCATGCAAGCATGCTCAGGAATGTGAGTGCGTTGTACTTAGGTAGTGATGACGTGCGGGCAAACTCAGGCTCTGCTTCCTCTTGAGCAACTTCAGCTCCATCGGCAACTGGATCTGCACTAGCGTAGAGAACTCCAAAAGTACCAATAACTTGTTCCTTAGCGATGAGGCCCGTTACCGTAGCTACCGTAGGACGCCAGTCGTCTCCCCAGCCTAGTGGTGTGAATAGTGGTGATAGGGTATTACCTACATCTGCTAGCATGCTTTCGTGTATGCTCTCTGCTTGCTGCATCTTCCAGTTGTAACTCTGTGTGAACCAGATGGTTGCCGATGCGATGAAGATGATGCTGCCAGCACGCTGCACGAAGGACTTGCACCGCTCCATAGCGCGGAGGTTGATGCTTGTGCCTGAGGGCATGTGATAGGCTGGTAACTCCATGAGGAAGGGTGTATAGCCACCCGAGAAGAGGCGAGTTTTGCGCAGCAGTAGGCCGCTGAGAATGACTGAGCCTATGCCTGTGAAGTAGGCGAGTGTTGCGATGTTCTGATCCTGTCCGAGGAGAAGCCCGATGAGTGCGATGATGGGAAGCTTCGCGCCACAGGGCATGAAGGTGGTGAGCATAGCGGTCATGCGTCTATCCTTTTCGTTCTCAATTGTTCTAGTAGCCATGACTCCAGGAATACCGCAGCCCATGGAGACGAGCAGGGGTATGAAGGACTTGCCAGAGAGCCCTAGAGATCGGAAGATGCGATCCATCATGAAGGCAACGCGTGCCATATAGCCGCAGTCTTCGAGGAAGGTAAGCATGAGGAAGAGTACCGCCATCTGAGGAAGGAAGCCGAGTACGGCTCCTACACCTGCGACGATGCCGTCGGCAATGAGGCTGTATACCTGATCGCTCACTTCAAGACCTAGGCGACCCAGCATAGCGATGCCGAAGGCTATAGCGCTCATGAGGATGAGGTAACCGACGAACTCAAGACGTCCGAGGCGACCAGCCAGTGTCATGGGCTTGAAGCGAATACGATGCGTTGGCAGACCGTATCGGTTCTCCTTTTGCTGCCCTGGTAGTAGGAGCATCGCGAGGATTATGACAACATTGAGCGCGTAGAGGAGGTACATGATACCCGTGTGAATGGTCTCAGGGAGATGAGGGCACATGTATTCCAGTAAGAAAGGGGCTATGGCTAGATAGAGCCATGAGCCGTTCAAGCCGATGTCGTGGAGTCGACGGAGAGCCGCGGGGAAGACGAGGCAGCTGCTGAGCACTGCTGTCAGCATGACAAGGCTTTCGATGGGGGCGTGCCCTGCACCGATGAAGCCATCGAGCCATCCACCTACAACGGGGCCAAAGATGACATCATTTGCCCATGCTGTACCCCAGTCACCAACCGTAGAAATGGCGATGTAGTAGATGGACCACATGACAGCCGCAAAGACGCCCAAACCGAGAAAGCGATTTGTTAATACATAGTCTACCTTCTGACTGAAGCTGGATTGTGGCTGAGCCTTCTGCTGAACACTCGCGACGATCTGAACGATGCTATCATAGCGAGCAGAGGCGATGAGTGAAGCGATATCATCATCCTTTTCTTCCTCCAACTCGCGTACGCGCTCTTCGATGAGGCTGTGCGTTTCTTCATTGAGCCCTTTTTCGCTGAGCTGCTCATGCTCGCATTGGATTGTCTCGATGACATCTGCGCGAGATGTCTTCATCTGCTCTGCGACCTGAGTCACGATGGCTTCTATTTCTAATCCGAGATCAAAGAAGGGTGCTGCCTGTGGGTGCTTGCGTACTAGTGCAGCCCAGAGTACATCAAGTCCTGTCTTCTTCAAAGCGCTAATCTCAATGATGGGGCAGCCTAGCTGGGAAGAGAGTTTCTCTGTGTCTATATCCTCTTTAACCAGATCCATCATGTTAAATGCCAGAATCATGGGGATGCCTAGATCGAGTAACTGAGAGCTCAGATAAAGGTTGCGCTCCAGATTCGTGGCATCGATGATGTTGAGTATCAGTGTAGGACGTTCCTCGATGAGGTACTGGCGTGTGATGCGCTCTTCAGGTGTATAGGGAAGGATGGAATAAATACCTGGTAGATCAACGATCTCCACATCAGTGGTATCTCTCAAGATACCGCTTTTGTGCTCGACTGTGACGCCAGGCCAGTTTCCAACATATTGACTGGCGCCTGTTAATTCGTTAAATAGAGCTGTTTTGCCACAGTTCGGGTTACCGACTAGTGCGATGGTTCTGTTCATAAAATGATAGGTTAGAGGTGCAAAATAGCTTATTCGATGATGATATGCTCAGCTTCGCTACGGCGCAGAGAGAGAGTATAGCCGCGCACGAGGATTTCAATAGGATCACCTAGTGGAGCGCGTTTGATGACTTGTAGTGCTGTACCGCGAGTGATGCCCATATCGAGTATGCGCTGACGTAGTGCGCCATGGCTCGTGACGCGTAATACCTTGGCGCTTTCGCCAACAGGTACATTCTTGAGATTTGGATGAGATGACATAAATATAAAATTAGCTACAACTAACTAAGTTAGTCGATTTTAACCATTTGATATCGATTTGTCAATACTGTAAATTAAAAACCTTCATCAGAAATTGATGAAGGTTTTTAATAAGCTTTATTTGTCTTAGAATTTGTAATTGATATCAAATCCTAGATTGAACTGGAAGCCGTCAACCACACCACCAAAATCTCGATCAATGTTCTTTTCATTGCCTCCCGCGGCCGAGACTTGCACCCATGGTACGAAGCTCCACTGACCTTCGCGTCCATAAGCACCATCATGGGCAGAGGGGATGAAGTTCACACGGAAGCGGTAGGCGTCAATGCCATCAGCGTTACCTGTCCAGTAGCCAGATGAGCCTGCTATGCCAGCAAGAAACTCAAGATCGAGCTTCCAGTTTCTCGTGCTGAAGACATCGGTCTTCCTATAGCCTAGAGCGAGATCGTAGTACCACCCAGTTAGACCATAGAATCCGTAGCCGATCTGCGCGCCACCGAAGTAGCCTTCCTGCTGGTCATCATACTGAAGTGTGAGGCTTAGATCCTGAGCGAGGCTGTGGGGTGACTTTCCGCGCTGCTTGGCAAAGAAGCCTTCCAGTGTACCATAGCGAAGATTGTAGCCGAGTTCTACGATGGCATTTGGGAATACTTCCTTGCCGAGGCTGTAGCCCCACTGGCTCATGTAGCCATCAGTGAGAGCATCGCCAGATCCCCAGATGCGACCAACTTCGCCTGAGAAGCGCTGCATGATGCCAGATTGAAAAAGATTGCGATTACTACCTGTGTAGGAGGTAGCTATGGTAGAGAATCCGTGGTTACTGAACTTGTTGGTAACTCCCATGCCACGCACGTTGTAGTGTAAGGTGTAGAGGTTAACCTGCAGATCCCAGCTGTACTCGCTTGAAGAGATCTCGCTGATGGGGGTCGGGGAGATAGCTGGCGTCTGAGTGGGGGCTTCGTAACTAGCCGCTTCGATGATGGTATCGAGGTTTTCGCTGCTTGGTGGAGTAGAGATACTCGTGTAGGAGACTGCACCTGAGGGTATAGGGGGAGGACCCATCTGCGCAGATGCTTGTGATAGTGCAAAAAAGGAGGTGATGAGGAGGGTGTGTTTCATGTGTTTTAAATATGTGATGGGTTGATTATACCTTACGCGTGAGTAAAAACCAGAAAAAGAGACCGATGTGGACGACATAGCGCCTGAACAAGCGACGTGGCTCTTTGCAGAGTCGGTAGAGCCATTCAAAGCCACGCTGGCGAATCCAGAGAGGGGCTTGGCTGACGAGCCCTGCGTGGAAATTGAAGGCGGCTCCTACGGCGAAGTAGAGAGCGGGGGGGAGTATGCCTGCTGCTTGTTGCTCAGCGAGCCATCGTTCTTGCTTCGGGCAGCCTAGCCCTACCCAGACACAGTTTGCGCCGCTATCGCGGATGAGGCTCGCGATATGCTCATGCTCCTCCTCTGGCCACTCTCCCATGGGTGGGGAGTATGAGCCTACGATAGAGAGATGAGGGAAGCGTGCTTGGAACTTGTCACGGAGTAACTGCTGCGCCTCTTCTGATCCACCGAGAAAGAAGTGTCTTACAGGCTGCTTCTCTGAGCTAGCGATAGCGCACACGCTCTCCATCATGTCAGGCCCGTAGAGACGGTGTGCATCAACCTTCTTCTTCTTACGTAGCAGCCAGACGATAGGCATGCCATCGGGACAGATGTAGTCAAACTGAGTAAGCTTCTGCCCATATTCCTTTTCCTTGAGTGCTCTTGTAAGTACGTGAACGTCAGCGTGAGCGATGAGAGTGGGCTTCTCCACTCTGCCTGCTTGCTGGGCGAAGTATTCTGCCGCATCCTCAAGAGAGGATACGGTGAAGGGGATGTTGAATAACTCTTGTTGGGCGGGGGCGGACATGATCAGCAGGGGCTTCTATCAATGAGAATAGATCAATACCAGTATGCTGTCAAGTTAATAGCTTTAAATGAATATAGTTCCAACTTGCAAACTATTGATCCATTGCGTCTTTCTCATCCAGTATACCTGACTTCTCCAGATAATAGTCGTAGCCGCCCGCGTAAGGTGTCACCGTACCATTGCTGATGTGAAGGGTTTTTTTCGCGAGGGCGCGGATGAAGTGCACGTCATGCGAAATGAAGACCAGCGTACCTTCGTAGTGATTCAGTGCCTGTGACAGAGCCTCAACACTCTGGAGGTCGAGGTGGGTCGTTGGCTCATCCATGAGGAGGAGGTTTGGCGGGTTCACGAGGAACTTGACGAGACTGAGGCGTGACTTCTCACCACCGGAGAGCACTTCCACACGCTTTTCTACATCGAGACGACGGAAGAGGAATGAGCCAAGCACAGCGCGAGCTTCTTCTTCACGCAGCTCGTGGTTCGCATTCATGATCTCTTCCAGTACGGTGAAGTTGGGCGTGAGGTTCTCTGCACGCATCTGGGAGAAGTAGCCGATACGTGTGGTCGTTCCAGGTGTGCGTTTCCCCTCATCAATGGGGATGACTCCAGCGAGAACCTTGAGGAGAGTAGACTTACCCGCACCATTAGGGCCGACGAGTACGATGCGCTCCCCGCGCTCGATGAGAAGATCGAGATTCTTGTAGATGCGCTTCTCTCCATACGCTTGTCCTACTTTTTCTAGTTCCATGACCTTCTGCATGGCGCGTGGTGGTTGGGGGAAGTTGAACTTAAAGATGCGGCGAGCCTGACGCGGCTTATCCATGCGCTCCATCTTCTGAAGCTGCTTGATGCGGCTCTGTACCTGAGCGGCCTTTGACGCAACGGAGCGGAAGCGGTCGACGAAGGACTCGATGTGAGCGATTTCCTTCTGCTGGTGCCTCCATGCGGCAAGCTGGTGCTCATAGCGTAGATCCTTCTGCTCGACAAAGGTAGAGTAATTCCCAGAGTAGCGAATAAGCTTTGTATTCTCGATATCATAGACCGTCTCTACAAGCTCATCCATGAAGTCACGATCATGGGAGATCATGAAGATAGCACCAGGGTAATTTTTTAGATATCGCTGGAACCAGAGAAGACTCAGTAGGTCGAGATGGTTTGTCGGCTCATCGAGCATGAGAAGATCTGGCTCAGCTACGAGAAGCTGCGCGAGGTGTGCGCGCATGACCCAGCCACCACTCATCTCGCGCGCAGGTCGATCGAAGTCAGAGTCTTTGAATGCCAGACCCTTGAGTATCTTCTTAGCCTTTGGCTCGATCTGGTAGCCGCTGTTGGCGATGAAGATATCCATCGCCTCAGCGTAGGCATCACTACTGACATCGCCCTGTGCTTCGCATTCACGGATCACGCGGATAGCATCTCCCATTTCAAGCGTGATGCTCATGGCTATTTCCAACACAGTTCTATCTGTGGGGTCGCCAGCTTCCTGCGCTAGATAGCCGACTACAGCATATTCATCGCGATCAATACGTCCTTCATCGGGATTGTCCGTGCCGAGTATCATGCGGAAAAGGGTAGATTTTCCAGCCCCATTTGGACCTACGAGTGCGATGCGCTCGCCCCAGTTAACAGTAATTTCAGTCTCTGCGAAAAGAGTACGACCGGCGTGAGCCTTAGTGAGTTTCTTGATGGTCAGCATGCGGGGAGCAGTATACAGTGCGCAGTGTCTCTTGGCAATAGTTTCTTTTGCGCAGTTGGGGAGAGATAAAATAGCAGCTCTAATTGGGGTGGATAAAAATGCTAGGCAAGTCTAACCTCTTATCCGTGAGTTCTCGATCAAGGGATTGAAGCCTTTCTAAGTTTTTGACTTCTTTTAGAGTAGTGAGAAAGATAATGGAATCGCTTGAGTTAAAGTTAGCAATGACTGTCTTTAGCCGGATGAGGCGTTGGGTAGCAATTTTTTCTTCTCGCGACTGATTCGCTTCCTCAAGAATACTGAGCAGAGCCTGCACGCAGTCATGAGGATTCTTGCTTCGCTCGGCTTTCTCTAGTGCTTGTTCAGCAGGGTTGGAGCATCCGGTGAGAAAGAATGGGCATGCGATGGCTAGAGGCAGTGCGTGTCTCATCTGATGCGAATGGGTTTGTTCATTTCCTTGAGCATGCGTAGAACGTAGTTCACATGCCGGTCGATGACTGGCTCTGAGAAGCTGCCTATCTCTAGGTCAAGCTGGAGGATGCGCTCCACCTCTGTGTTGATCTCTTTGTTCTCGCGGAGAAACTGGCGCTGGAGTTTTTGTTTCTGCTTGTCGTCTAGGGCTAGGTAATTGTGGTAGAGCTGTACAATGTAAGCTTTGCCAAGCTGGAGGCTTTCTTGGTCTTCGATGCTTTCCAGAATATCTGTTCCAGCGTCCATCATGAGCTCAGGAGTATTTGCAGCCTTCACGCGCTCTTCTAGTGAGGGTCCACAGGAGAGGAGGGTGAAGAGGGCGAGGCTCAGCGCGATGCAGTGGAGAAATGTTCTCATGTGTGTTAAAGGAGTGGGGTGAGGATGTCTTCAAGCTGCTCGTAGCTTTCGACGCGTGAAAGTTGTGGGCGTAGCACCTTAGTTCCGGCGATGCCCTTTGCGTATGAGAGGAGGCGTGAGCGCATCGCACGCATGGTGCTGATGACTGAGCCATAATGCCCACTCTCAAGGGAGAGTCTCGTGTGTCGAAGCATAAGCTCAATACGCTCACGTGCAGAAGGTGCTGCTGGGATCTCACCTGTGCGCAGATAGTGCTGGCACTGAGAGAATATCCACGGATCATTCATCGCGGCACGTCCTATCATCACACCTGCGACAGCTCCCTCTTCGAGAATCTCTCTTACGCGCTCTGGTGTGCGGATATCACCATTTCCGATGATGGGGAGATGAGGGAGTGCTCGTGCGCAGGCGGTGATGACACCCCAGTCAGCTTCGCCTCCATATTGCTGCGAGCGCGTACGCCCATGGATGCTGATGGCGGCAGCTCCTGCGTCGGAGAGTCGCTGTGTACACTCAAGAGCATTGATACTCGTAGCATCCCAACCGATACGAATCTTCACTGTGACTGGGCAGCTAGCCTCCATTTCTCGTACGACATGGGACGTGATATCTTGGAGGAGGGGGAGGTCTTTTAGGAGTGATGAGCCTCCATTCTTCCCCACGACCTTGGGGACAGGGCAACCCGCATTAATGTCGATAAAGTCAGGCCGCATACTATCGTAAATAATACGCGCAGCAGCAGCCATGTTTTCTGGCTTGCTACCAAAGATCTGCACACCGAGAGGGCGATGCTCATCGCTAAACTGCACATAGCGCTTGTTACGCTCCCATGCCTGAAGTACCCCCTCGGCAGAGACGAACTCTGTCATGAGAACATCAGCCCCCATCTCCTTACATATGGAGCGAAAGATAGGATCTGTCACCCCAGCCATGGGTGCTAGGTAGAGAGGGAACTGATCTGCTGCCGAGAGAAAGGGAAGAGAGGTGTGTCTCATGATCTGTGTTATATCGTAGTGAGAGGCTTTCTGTCTTATTTGTACGTGGCACATCGCTTCATCCAGCCCTCAAGCCAGCGCGACTCACCGCGCGAGGGTGGGGAGTTGCGTACGCGGCGTTGGAGGACAACGGCGGCTGCGCGGGAGAACTCTGCTGTCGCAGCACTACCCTGCGGGCGTCCTCGCATTTCTTCGAGCACCTGAAGAAGCCCCCAGTTTGTGCTGTTGTAACTCTCGTGCGGGACGAGACCCTCACCCTTAAAGTTCACGTAATCAATCAGGCAGTAGTTACCGCGTGCCGTACGTGCGAGTGCATTGTAACGTGCCGCGACATCATGGGGCTCTTTACTTGCCTTGAGCATCATGGGTAGAGCTAAGCGTGAGCGTCTGATGAGGAAGGCTGTCTGGAGACCTAGGTTCTGGCTGAGCCACTGGCGCATCTTGTCCGCACGCCCACTTCTGTCAGCGAGGAAGGCTGCTCGATTCCTCCAGGGTGCAGCTCCTTGGAGATAGCTAGGGACTGAGACACCATGCGATTGCGCAAACTCGATAAAATCAGGCCAGCTTTCTTTAAAGGGAGGGCGCACCCCCTTAGGAAACCAAATGAAGTGCGCGATGCCTAGAGAGGGGAAGCTCTCGCCTACATTCCATGTGACTAGCCCCTTTACCGTGCCGGCGCACTCATTTTTCCACACCATGCGTCCGATGGCGGCAGCTGTCTTGCGCGGAAGGGCGGGGAGGCGGGTTTGTTGCTGCTGCTGAGAGGCGCAACTGGAAGCGATGATACAGGTGAGAATAAGTGTAATGAGTGAGCGTAGCATAAGGAATAGGAAATGACTTAGCCATAATTTAGCAAAACTTGAGCTCTGAGTAAATCACCATTTCGTGCAGCGAGCTAGATGAGGAGCATCGAGGTGTAATTTTTCTTTTCTAAAATCATGATTTATCCTTGACATTTCTCCGTCTGTATGTCATATTGTCGCCCCGCTTAGTATGCTCAAGCTGGTTCTCAGATGAGCGTGATGCCTAAGCCTAAACAACCAATATCTAATTTATACAAACACATTATGGTCGCAATTCGTCTTAACCGCCAAGGTTCCAAGGATCGTCCTTATTACAAGATCGTTGTCGTAGATAGCCGCGCACGTCGTGACGGTGCTTTCATCGAGCAAGTAGGTACATACAACCCTATGGCTGAAGGAGAAAACTACACGCTTGACCTCGCAAAGGTGGACAAGTGGATCTCCAACGGTGCTCAGCCTTCCGAAACGGTCGCTTCTATCATCAAGAAAGAGCGCGCTAAGGCCTAAGCCTAGCAGGATTCTTTACTCCAATTTTTATTTGGTTGTTAGCGCATCTCAGTCCTTGTGACTGAGATGCGTCTTTCTGTTTTCAGAGAGAGAGCTAGAATTTTATGATCTTGACCTCGGTAGCCTTGTCATGATAGAGTATAACATCTTCCCTAGGGAAGCTCTATTGTTCATGACAACCACGATACGACTCTCTTTTCTGCTCACGATGCTGTGTTTTGCTTCCTGCGAGACACAGAGGCACTATTTTGATGGAGAGGGCAATGAGATAGCACCTCCTGATGATTCTCCGAAGTCGAGTTCGTTGGAAGAGCGATTCACCAGCACCTTCACCATGAAGAAGAATGAAGAAGGAGTTCCTGTGGCGACTTCCAATAAGGTGAGCGCCTTTCAGTCGAAGCTTCAATCCGCACGTACGGACGAGAGCAGTAGCTTTGAAAGAAAAGACTACGAAGGTGTGCGTGAGTTTGAAGGTGCAGGTCTACGCGATGCGTGGGGAGAGAAGCGTGTCGATAGACGTGAGTTTGCAGGGCAGGACAAGGAGGCATACTCACGTGAGATGCAGCCAGACTTTCTGAAAAATGGCTCAGGAATTATCTCGCGGCGCGATGCTGACTACTCAGCGAGCCGTTCTGAATACGAGGGCGACTTCCGTGAGATGGATCGCTTCAGCGATGAGGGGAAGACTGGGCAGTATGCACAAGGAGATCGCTCACAGTACTTCGACGAGCGTCAGCAGAACACTCCTGAGATCAAGGTGGTGTCGCGTGATGAGTATTTGCGCATGACAATCGAGGAGAGTCGCACGATGATGGGGCGGGATTCTGATGATGAGTAAACGGATTTTTGCCTACATCCAATAATCATTTTTCGCAGCTGACGCAGAGTTAGTGTTCAGTGTATTCATTATTCTTGCGTTGCGTATTAATATATGATACAATGGCACGAGAAATAAAATGATTACAACACAAGACGAACTAGCCGAGTGGCGCAAGAGAGCAAGAGAACAGCAGGTAGCACGTACAGTGCTCGATCTTGAAGCTGATAGCTTGCACCGTCACAAGGAACGCTTGTGTCTTATTCAGTATGCTGATGCAGAAGGGGTAGAGATCATCGACCCGCTCTGTATTGAAGATATGCGTCTCTTTTCCCAGTGGATGAGTGAGTCGGAGATCTGGATGCATGGAGCCGATTATGATATGAATCTGCTCCAGAGTGCTTATGGAGTTCTTCCCGTGCTCATTCTTGACACTCAGGTAGCAGCGCGTCTACTAGGGTATAGGCAGTTTGGCCTTGCTGGCTTAGTCGAGTCCCTCTTCGATGTCGTGCTGAGTAAAAAGAACCAGAAGGCTGACTGGGGTAAGCGTCCCATATCCCCCACCATGGAAGAGTATGCGAAGGCTGATGTCGCCTACATCCTCCCCATGGCAGACCTCTTCATCAAGGAGCTTCATGAGAAGGGGCGTTACGAATGGTTTATCGAATGCTGCCAGAATAATATGGATAAGGCGCGTAAGCGTTTTAACTCACCAGAAGGTGACCCATGGCGTATCAAAGGTAGCGGTCGGCTCAATCCTCGCGGACTTGCAGCTCTGAGATCCCTCTGGACATGGCGTGACAAGGAGGCGGCAGCGTGGGATAGACCTGCCTTCATGGTCTGTTCAAATGATGAGCTCATCCAGTGGAGTAATGCTCTCCAGCAGTTCCGCTCAGTAAGCCCGCGAAAGAGTTTTCATCAGCAGAGATCGATGCGCTTCCACAAGGCTGTGGAGCAATTTCAAGCTATAGATGAAGAAGATTATCCTACGCGCGCTCCTCGTAAGGCGCGTATCCATGATGATCAGTTTGAAGAAAAGCTTGCAGCACTCATCGCTCAGCGTGAAGTTGTAGCTGAAGAGCTGGGAATCGAAGGCTCATTCATCGCCTCGCGAAGTCAGCTTGAAGTCGTTGCTCTTGCTCCCGAAGAGGGCTGGGCGCAGCTCATGAATTGGCAGCGTAAGCTTCTGCAGCCCACCTCTTAGTACAGAGTAAGGCATGTAAGAACTAAGAGAGTTTTTCAACAACAAGCTTATTAAATAACAGGCTTGATGCTATAGCGTCGAAGAAGACGTAGCTCATGGGGGGTGAACGCATCCGCACGTGCAAGAATGAGATCAGCAGACTTCTTACTCTTCTTATAGCCTAGCAGGTAGTGGAGCAGCGTATTCACAAAACGAGCGATGCGTAAGCGGCTCATGTAGGATGAGGCTCGCCTTAAGCATTTTTCCAATCCTTGGTGGTCTTCCACTGCGATAATCACGCCATCGCAGATAGCGGCACTCTTACCGATACCGCGTGCACTGAGATAATCTGCGATGCGCTGCGCGAGCTGGGCATCTGATTCTATTTCTTGATGCTGAGGTGTGTCTGAGGATTCCTCTGGGCGATCTAGAGCGAAGAGGCTGATACCTTCGAGCTCGCATAGTGCATGCACCTCATCGCGCTGAAGGATGACTGTGCGATTGGCCTCGATGGCGATATGCTTAATGCCTGCACGTAGGCAGTGACGTATAGTTCCCAGACCGATACAAGGGACGTCAAAGCGCATGTCGTGGCCAGACTTCGTGATCTTACAGAGGATTTTCTCACCAGTGAAGCTGCTATCTCGCGACTGGGAGATGCATTCATTTGTCCCCTTGTAGCCTTCGACACAGAGGATATGGTCTCCCTGCACGACTAGGCTCTGGCCTATGTCGAGGCTTGCGATGTCACTAGCGTACTGCATGCCGCGCTTAGCACTCTCGAGGAGAGGGTCGGACGGTGGAGGTCCTGCGATCATACCGACTGTAGGCATGGAGGCTTCCATGTACATCGTGGAGGGAAGGGGGCGTATACCCTCCCCCTCGATGAAGCGGCAGATGGCGCCGAAAATTGTATGAGCATTTCTCTTATCAAGCTCAGCGAGAAGCTGACGTGCGGTGGCGTCAGGCCAGAGTGTGTAGATGCATGAGGGCTTGATCTGCCCCACCAAGATGCATTCCTTGACCCCATGCTGGTGGAAGAATGCGGCTGGCGCTTCCAGTGTGCCAACACGGCAGCACGTGTAGTGATCACACAGTGCCTTGAAGGACTCTTCTTCAGCTCCGCGGAATCCTATGCCTACGATGGATCTACCTGCCTTTCGTGCACCTTCAGCAAGTAGTCGTGGATATTCTCCCGCCCCTGCTAGGATACCTAGGGGGCTCTGTTCAGGCTTAGAGGACATCAGGGTGTTCTAAGAAGTAGGCGATGCGCTGCATCAGGCGACCTATATCACCACCATCCACCACACGGTGGTCAAAGGAGGCAACGATATTCGCCTTATCTACAGGGATAAAGCACTCAACTTCATCGCTCCATACAGGCTCCTTTACCACGGAACCAACCCCTAGAATGAGGCTTTCGCTAGGTAGAGGCATGGGGGTGGCATTGGTCAGACCGAATCCACCAAAGTTTGTCACAGTGGCAATTCCGCCACCCTGATAGTCAGCACTGAGACGGCGTTGACGTGCTTGGTCAACGAGTTTGTTGTACTCTTCGACAAGCTCACCCATCGTGTACTCATTAGCCCCGCGCATGACGGGAACCATCACCCCGTCATCGACCTGTACAGCGATGCCGATGTCGATGCGCTTGGGCGTAAGGATGCGTCCACCCACCATGTAGCCAGCGCATTCGGGGGCTTCAGCGAGTGCTAGAGCGAGCGCGCGTACGAAGTACAGGGTGATGCCCGGCTTTGCAGCTTGCCTCTTACGATGGAGGATGATGGGAGCCATGAAGATGGGGCGACTGGCACTTGCGATAGGGCGACGCCATGTACGCTGCATGCTGCTTGCCACGCTACGACGCATGGGGGATGCCTGTCGAGAGGGCCACCCGTCTACGTAGTCCATGAATTGCTCAAAATCTTCAATCGTGATGCGTCCACCGACTCCCGTTCCTGTGATATAGGCGAGGTCAGCTTCTGTGATTCCTAGCTCATCCATGCGAGCCTTGATACGTGGCGATAAGAAGCTCGCTCCGCGGATGGGCATGGGGACGGGGAGTCCGCCAGCCACTGGGCTACGAGTGGAAGAGAAGTTCTCGCGGAACTCACCCTCCGTGCGGAAGTGTGCACCATCGTGGTTCGCATTCTGTGGCATCGCCTCTATATGAGGAGCCGCGCTTGCCTCATCCGCCGCACTATCGGCTGTACTGCCTAGTCCCTGACGCTCGATCTCTTCTTCTGTGGCCTCGATATAACCTAGGATTGTACCAACAGCTAGCGTCTCGCCTTCAGCTGCGAGGAGTTCCGCAATCGTTCCTCCGCAGAGGGCGGTGACAGACATGACTGCCTTGTTTGTCTCTACTTCGATGAGCTCTTGATCGGCTGTGATGGTATCACCTGCCTTGATGAGAAAGCTCATGATCGTTGCCTCAGTGATGGACTCACCGAGCTGGGGCATGAGAATGGGGACTTTTGGCATAAAAGAAATGAAAATTAACGTGAAAAAGTAAGGGGAAGTTTAAAGAGAGAGAAGATAGCGCAGCGAATGGCTGATATCAACCGCATGGGGGCGATGAGCTCTCCAGAGCTCAGGATGTTGCGGGATAGGTGTATCCTTTGCACAGTGGCGAAGTGGAGCCGCGTCTAGTAAGTGGAATCCCTCACTGCTCACACGCGTGATGATCTCAGAAGCTACGCCACCATAAGGGAAGTCCTCACTCACGACTAGGAGGCGACCCGTACGTGCCACGGAGGCAAGCACGGTGTCCATATCAAGTGGGCGAATGCTGCGCAGGTCGACAACTTCGACTTCATAGCCATTCTTTTCTGAGAGTTCTTCAGCTGCTTTTAATGACTCAGGTACCATGGCAGAGTAGGCGACGACAGTAGCATGGCGACCGTGGCGGGCGATACGAGCCTTGCCTATAGGAAGAGGGGCTTCGCCATTCTCAGGCAGCCAGTTATCTGCCTTCAGCCAGCGATAGAGGAACTTGTGTTCCGCGAAGACGACAGGGTCGGGAAGCTCTACGGCCATCTTTAGCATCGCATAAGCATCAGAAACAGTCGCAGGGGTTAGCACGTGCAAGCCGGGGAAATGAGCGAAGAGTGCCTCCATGCTCTGGCTGTGATAGGGCCCCCCCCCAGGAGTGCCTCCGGTAGGGAGACGAAGCGTTACATTTACAGGAATGCCCGTACGGTAGTAATGCGCAGCACAGTTATTCGCAAATTGATTCAGTGCGATGGTGGAGAAATCTGCGAACTGCATCTCGACAATGGGACGCATCCCACCGAGAGCAGCACCCATCGCTAGGCCCATCATGGCATCTTCGCTGATCGGTGCATTTTTCACCCTGTCGGGGTAGAGATCATACAAGCCCTTCGTGGCCTTGAATGCTCCACCGAATACGCCAGCGATATCTTGCCCGTAGAGAAACACGCGGGAGTCTTCGGCGAGAAGCTCCCTCATCGCTTGCTGGATGGCATCTATGTAAGTTACGCTCATGCTGATGCTTGATAAAATATGATGAATAAAAAATAACTATTGATTCTGCGCCCATGATGTGGCGATCCAGTCCTCATCCTGCACACGAGGGGCGGGCTCTTTCTGTGCCTGAGCGACATCGCGGCGCACCTCCTCAGTGCAGATTGCCTGTATCTCGCTGATCTCCTCTTCAGTGATCCAGCCGCGCTCGAGTAGTTGTTGGCGTGCGACTGCTAAGCAATCGCGATCCGCATAAGCATCCTTGAGCTGCTGAGGGATATAGCAAGCGTCATCATGTTCACCATGTCCACACTGACGCAGCGTGTTGGCGACGACCCATTGTGCACCACTGCCTGAGCGTGCTGCCTCTATGGCTGCCTGCATGATCTGAAGAGTCGCGAGAAAATCAGTGCCATCACACTCCCACGTGCCCATGCCATAGCCCAGACCACGTTCGAGCAGTGATTCGCAAGCGAACTGCTGATCATTGCGCGTCGAGTAGGCGAACTGATTATTCGTGACGACGACGACGAGAGGTAGCTTCTCTACAGCTGCCATATTGCAACCCTCATGAAATGCCCCTGTAGAAGTCGTTCCATCACCAGCGCAGGTGACACCGACGCAGTCGGTCACACCTTGGAAACGCTTAGCTAGTAGCATACCGGCAGCTACGGATACCATCGCACCGAGATGAGAGATAGGTGCTGGATTACCTACATCAGGGCGCCCCCAGTGCACATTGCCATCGCGTCCTCGAGTCAAGCTCGTCTTCGTACCTAAGTACACGCGAGCTGCATCCACAGGCTTGTCTCCCCAGATGAAGCGACCAGCATTCTCACGGATGAAAGGGCTGTATACATCATGCCCGCGTTTGAGAAAAACTGCTTGGCTAGCAGCTATCGCTTCATGACCACGGCCCAAGAACACGCCTCCCATGATCTTGCCTGCCTTGTAAAGAGCAGAAATCTTGTGTTCAAAGCTACGTGCAAGCTCCATGCCGCGGTAGGCGGTGAGAGCGGCTTCTTTAAGCTGGCAGAGATCCTGCGGGGAGTTCATAGATTGATTATAGGACAAGTGGCGAAAAAATCAAGTACCTTCTCTTGAGCACCTAGAAGAAAGAAGAGAAGCAAGCGAATCGCCTGCTTCTCTGTGCAAAACTGCTTTTGTACAGGTAGGCTCAATTCGCCATATCGAGCTTCAGGTACACATCCTTCTTCTCTCCATTCGAGTCGAGGCGTATGTAGAGCCCCTCTGCCTTCTTGTCTGAGCCCTGCGAGCAAGCCTTATCAAAGCTATAACCGCGTAGCATGAAGAGAGCCCCACTCATGGTAGGGGCATCGCTAGTCGCGCTACTTGCTGCCGCCTCCACCATGCCTAAGTCATTTCCTAGAGCTAGCGTCCGAGCGCTGCTGCGGATGTGGAAACCGTCCTCTCTCTCCGAGCTGATTGCCTCCTCAAATAGTTGGAACATGTCTTGATCATGCGTGATAGCAATATAAGCCTCTTTGAAGCGGAATAAGTTCTTGCTGAGCTTATCCATGTCCTCGATGCCTGCGAGCATCATGAATGAGGTCTGTTTGTCATCTGGATATTCCTGTGAGTAGGGCTCGCCAACTTTTGTGTAAATACTCAGATTTCTCGTCAGAGCCAGAGCGCTCTCTCTTCCTGCCTGTAGGACTGCGTCGTGCTTCGTCTTGTAAGCCGTGAGTGCATCTTCAGTATTATCATCTGAGTGTGTAGCACCAAAGATCTCTAAAAAGAAAAGTGCGCCAGAATTGAAGATATCAGATTGGTGATTCACATCCGTCACGGATAAGGGGGAAAGCTCCATGTAGAAGTCCGTGTCTGCCTCTGCTGCGAGATAGGGTGTCATCCTTGGTGCTGTCTCCATCTGATAATTGCTCATCGCGGTACTCAACTTGGCGTAGATATCTCCGTCCTGCATCCATAGCTGCGCGCCCAAGCCCGTGGTGAATTGGGGGAGTATCTTAGTCAAGTTAGTGATGAACCTATCCAGTGCGTGGACTCTCACAAGATCTGCCTCCTCATGGGTGTCTAAAAGTTTCTGGCTATCAATGCATTTCTTTATCCATTGTGGAGCTGCGAGAGACTTCATCACACTGACATCGACCCAGAGATGTCCTAGCTGCTCACGCGGCACCGTGATGCTTGGGGAATCCATCTTTGAAGCACCATTCTTTAATCCATCTAGTGCCTCTGTACCTGAGCCTATGATGATGAGTAGCTCCTGCGCGCTGAGCGCTTGGAAATAAACCGTAGGATTCCCTTTCAATTTTGATTGCGCAAGAGCTGCATACTCCTCGGGTAGAGTCGATAGATCTAGCTCAAAGCCCTTCATCCCGTGTACCGAGCTTACTTTCAGATGAGGGATAGCTTCCGATGTTACTTTGTCTATCATTTCAGCCGCCCGAGGCTCGCTGAGTTGGCATGAGATATAAACAGGCTGTAGCGATAGCACAGGTAGTTCGTTTAATAGCTTCAGTACAAGTTCTAATTCTCTTTTCTGAGTCTTTTTTCCCCGTTCGATGGTGAGTTCCATATACTCGATTCTGTTCTTTAGATACTCGTCGTCGTGATCGCCCGGATCTGCTTTTAGTTTTTCTAAGCGCTCTTCATCGTTTTTGAGATACTCCATGTTGAATATGTGGCTATTTATGGAGTTGAGCGCAGGAAGAGCCTCCATGAGCTGGGGGATATTCCCCTTCGTGCAGCATATGGTCGCGGCTTCTATCGGCATCTCCCAGGCGGGAAGATCGAAGCTCTTGCGCAAGAAGGGGAGCATGCGCGCGTCGGCGATGAGTTCATAATCTCCTGCTGGGATAGCGGCACGCGTGCTGTAGATCTCGCTCGCAGGGGCGGTTTGCATCTCACGAGCGGGGCTAGAGAGTGCGTCGAAAATAGTCTGTGGATCCTGCTCTTGAGCCATGAGTGGGCATAGCGTCAGCGCAGACAATAAAAGTGTGTGCTTTGTCATACGCTATCTTCATAACAAATTATATAGCGATGCACAATAGTATAAAGAGAGTATGACACAAGATGTGCTGCGTCAGTACACAAAAAAAGATCATCTCTTCAGATGATCTTTTTTGTCGAACGGAGCGAGAGGGATTCGAACCCTCGGTAAGGATTTTCTCCCTACGTCCATTTAGCAAACGGGTGCTTTCAGCCACTCAGCCATCGCTCCATTTGTGTTCGTGTGCGCAGACTATAGCAGAATGACGATTTTTCGTCAATAAAAAAAAGAGATGAAATGACGAAAAAGGTGAAAAAAGAATCAGCCTCCTATGCCGGCACTCTGCTCGATGATAGACTGCATGGCTTTCATCTTTTGCTCGGTTTCTTCCCACTCCGCTTCAAGGATAGAGTCCGGCATGATGCCACCGCCTGCATAAAGGCGGCAGCTTGAAGCAAAGATCTGCATGCAGCGCAGGCAGACGTAGAGGGCACTTTCCCCTGCCGGATCATAGGGACCTAGATAGCCTGTATAATATTGTCTATCTGTATCAGGGTGCTCTCTGAGAATGCGGAGTGCGTCTTGCATCGGGTATCCTGCGACTGCGGGTGTCGGAGCGAGTGCTCGCACGAGTGGAAGGAACTCTGGCTGCTTCATCAGGAGGTGGAAGCGAGCACTGAGATGCTCGATGTCACCTGTGCCTACTGTTTCGGAGCTACTTTCTAGGTAGTCGATGCCAGCATGGCGCAGAACCTCGCGTAGATGCTTGACGACGCAAGCATGCTCAGCGATGTTCTTGTCTGACCAGATGAGGCCTTTCTTTTGCGTCCCTGCGAGAGCTTGCGTTTGCCATGAATCATCTGCACCAGCTAGGAGTAGCTCTGGAGTAGAGCTCAGCCAAGTACCAGTCAGCGGGCTGTGAACGAGGACATGGAAGGCCTTGTCCGTGCTGGCACAGGCGTGTTGGTAGGCGAGTGCAGGGCTAAAGGAGCTGCCCAGAGGGATAGAGATGAGCTTTGAGCGTGTGAGGACTAGCTTCTCCACACAGCGACAGGAGTCGACAAGGCTGTGATAGCGAGAGAAGAGCTCCTCGTAGCCGGGGTTCGCATCCTTATTCTCTTCCGCATAGTAGAGGGGGAGAGAGTCCAGCTCCTCCGGGCTAGGTAAGTCGCTGCGTTCTGAGTGAATCTGCAGAATGCCTCCTCGCTCAGGGTCAAAGGGAGCCATGATGAAGCTAGCTGCGGCATCGAGTTGTGTGATGTCGCTTTTCTGCGTGAAGCTTAGATCGTCCTGCATGCAGAGTTGGTCTTCGCTACTGTTAGGGAGACGATAAAGTGCAAACGCGCTATGGCGTTTGCACAGTTGATTAATCGTGTCCACTGACCTAGCGTTGAGCTCAATCATGCGGTGAGTGTGGGTGTGGATTACTTGCGCGTGACGTTGCGCATGTTACCATCCTTTGCCTTCTTCTGCTGCTCGGCTAGAGCTGCTTGCTGAGCGTCTACCATGCGCTCGAAGAAGCCCTTCTTGCCAGGCTTGCGTGCAACCTTCTGTAGCTCAGGGATAGGTACGCGCTGGATGAGCCATGTCTGGGCGATGGAGATGATGTTCTGTGTCGTCCAGTAGAGTGCGAGCGCACTAGGATAGGTGTAACAGAAGACGAAGAACATGAGTGGCATGAGGCGCATGATCTTCTGCTGCATGGCATCACCAGCCTGTGGTGTCATGCGCATCTGCACGATCATCGTCACCACCATGATGAAGGGGAGAATGTTCACAGGTATGGTGAAGCCCATCACGGCAAAGGACGCCACGGTGTCCATCTGAGAGAGGTCAGTTACCCATCCGAGGAAGGGAGCTCCGCGGAACTCTGCTGATGTCTGTAGGACATAGAAGAAGGCGAAGAAGATAGGGATCTGGAGTAGCATAGGCAGACAGCCGCCTACAGGTGAGATGCCGTACTCCTTGTAGAGCTTCATCATCTCCATATTCACCTTCTGCGGGTTGTCTGGGTGCTTTTCCTTCAGCTCCTTCATCATGGGCTGGAGCAGGCTCATGCGCTTCATGCTCATGTAGCTCTTGCGGTAGAGCGGCCAGATGATGATACGCACGACGAGGGTCATGCAGACGATAGCCCAGCCCCAGTTGCCAAGCCAGTTGTGGAAGATGTTAATCAGCCAGTTCATGGGGTAGCTCAGGATGCCGAGTATACCATAGTCCATGATGAGGTCGATGCCCTTGTACTCAGCAACCTTCTCATCCATCTCGCCAAGGAGGATGTTAAGCTTTGGACCTGTGAAGAGATCGTAGGTGAATGATTGGGGGACTGCTGGCATCTCAGGGGTGCTGGCACTCAGTAAGAAGTTAGGCATGCCGAGGCCGAGCTCAAGTGCCGCTACAGTCTCGCCTGTGACGGGGTACTGCACCTTGATAGGAGAGGCGTAGATGGATGAGGTAGCAGCATTCCCCTCGGGGATCATAATGCTGGCGTAGTACTGGTTCATCGTACCTGCCCAAGTGAGGTTTTCAAGGTCAGTTTTGTAGACGCGTGCCTTGTCATCACTGAACCATGAGCTGAAGTAACCTGTGCTTTCTTCGTTGAACTCCTTGTCCGCGTAGGTGACGAAGTAGGTATAGTTCGATGCTTCAGCTGGTGAGATAGGAGCCGAGATACCGGTGTAGATGCCCCAGTTCTTTGCTTCTCGAGCCTCGGGGCTGTTGTTGCGGATGATGACTTGGAGCTTGATGCCGTAGGCGAGACCTTCAACGGCGGCTTCACTGCCCTCGGGGGTGAGGGGCTTGAGACGATAGATCTTGTAGATAAGAAGTGGACCGACCTTGGCACTGAGTGTGACTTCGTCCTTTGTCGCTTTGACAAGCTCGTAGTTAGTCGTATCAAAGCGTGCGGGCTGACTCTCACTGAGGTCGAACATCAGTGTCCCGATACCATGAGTCGCACCATGATTGATCCGAACGTCTTCTTGGAACTCAGGCTTAGTGCTGTTGAGAGCCTTGCCGAGCATCTGCACGCTCTTGATGCTGCCGCCTGTATTCTGGAAGGAGTACCGGACGACAGGTTCGCCCTTCGAGCTGTATGTTGTGAGGCTTGCGATTTCCTTCGTGCCTGTTACAGCAGGTGTGACAGGAGTGGTGATGCCGGTTGTCGTAGCATTTGTGATGAGTTTCTGCGCATCAGTGGCAGGAACTGGGCTAGCACTCGTCACCGTAGTAGGGTCGAGCGTAGCGGTGCTACTAGGCTGTGTGTTGTCTGAGGTGATGGTGGCTGGTGCTGCTGCGGCGGCAGCGGCTTTCTTCTCCTGCTCATCACTGCTAGTATAGATGTTAAAGGCGAGCAGTCCAATGCAGGCACTGACTACGATCCAAGCTGTTTTATCCATGATAACTTTGTGTTTCTATATGATATGGGTGGTAAATTCTAAAAAAATGTTTATTTGCGCTCGGGGACTGGGTCATGTCCATGCCCCCCCCATGGGTTGCAGCGCAGGATCCTCTTCAATCCGAGGTAAGCTCCTTTCCATGCACCGTGTATTTCCACGGCTTGGATGAAGTAGGTGGAGCAGCTAGGGTGAAAGCGGCAGCCACTTCCTGGTCCTGAGAGCGCATGGAGGGCGGCACTCAGGTATCGCTTATAAAAGCGCACCATAGCTATGAGGATGAGTTTCATCATGAGGGGGGATTGCCAAGAAGGCGTTCACGCGAAGGGAGGCGGCGGAGGCACTTGAGAAAGTCCTGCTCCATCTGCTCATAGGTGGCAAAGTTCGCCCTGTAGCGGATGAGAATGACGACACGATATCCGTCAGCTAAGCTATCTCCATGCGCGCGTATAAGCTCACGCACGCGACGTCGCAGTCTGTTGCGCACAACGGCATTACCGACTTTCTTTGTGACGATGATACCGAAGCGCGAGCTACCGGTGTTCCCTGTGTGGCTACAGGGAGAGTGCTGCGTATCGGTAGCAGGGAGGCATACAAGGCTGAGTACGAGAAAACGCCCTGCTGATCCTTGCCCCCCATGACGCACATGAGCGAACTCGAAAGCTCGCTTCATGGTATTGCTCCGGTTGAGCTTCATCTCAAACAGGGCGTTGCTTCTTCAGCAATGGGAGGTCTTATCCGCAGGTTAGAACCTGCTGAGGATAATTAGACTCCGTGCTGAATGGTGTGACGCTTGTAGTGGATTTCTACACCCTTTGGCAGAAGGCGCTTACGACCCTTTGCACGACGGCGGGCGAGGATGGCACGACCGTTTTTGGAGGCCATGCGTGCACGGAAACCGAACTGGCGCTTGCGGCAACGCTTGGAAGGCTGATATGTTCTCTTGCTCATGATATTTATTTATTGAAGATGTTAACTAGCCTCTCGACTAGGACTGGTGAGGTATAATACTGGAAATTTGACTGATGTCAAGGATGGATTGGTGATTTTTATTTTTTTGCTGATTTTAGCGATCAGTTGTTGTCTTGAACCATGAATTTCAGCTCTGCTTCGCAGGTGACTTCGCCATTCACAAGGCAGCGACCTGTAGCGATGCCTATCGCTCCACGTATCTTGGTGAGTTCTGTCTCGATGATGAGAACGTCACCAGGGACGACGGGGCGACGCCACTTGACTTTGTCGCAGCTCATGAAGTAGCCAATCTTGCCGCGATTCTCGGGGATGCGAAGCATGAGGATAGAGGCAACTTGTGCCATTGCTTCTAGCTGGAGAACGCCGGGCATGACGGGACGACCTGGGAAGTGACCTTGGAACATCTCCTCATTCATTGTCAGATTCTTCTGCCCGATGCAGCGGCGGCTTCCTTCAAAGCCGATAATGCGATCTACCATGAGGAAGGGATAGCGGTGGGGAAGAAGCTTGAGTACTTCCTCTGTGTTGAGTACCTGATCGCCTTCGGGGATGATGACGGGTTTCGGGCGAAGAGCCTGCATCTGCTGATAGCTCTTTAAGAGAGCTGCAGCCATCATGGTGTTGATGCCATGACCGGGCTTGATCGCGATGACATGACCGAGAATACGGCGACCATTGAGTGAGAGGTCACCGATGAGATCCATTGCCTTGTGGCGCGCGCATTCATTGTGGTGGCGTAGACCACCTGCGCAGATAAACTGCTCGCCTTTGATGACGATAGCGTTGTCGAGAGTGCCGCCTTGGATGAGTCCCTTTTCGAGGAGGGGTTGTACATCTTCATAGAAACAGAAGGTGCGTGAGTCAGAAAGCTCTTTCTCGTATGTCTCCGGTGTGATGGCAGAGGAGAAAAACTGTGAGACGCGTCCCTCAGGTCCCACTGCGGTAACAGAGACGCGGTATTCGTTGGAAGGCATGATGACGATCATCGAGCCATCCTTCGTCTGTACTTGGAGAGGCTCGCGGATCTCCCATATTTTTAAATGGGCATCCTGCTCGACGATGCCTGCCTTCTTAATCAGTGCGACATAGGGTGCTGCAGAACCATCACCGATGGGGGGTTCGTTCGCATCCATTTCGATGATGGCGTTATCAACGCCCATGCCTGTTAGGGCAGAGAGAATATGTTCGACTGTGTGGACTTTAACCGAGCCTTCTGCTATCGTGGTAGCGCGCTCTACTGTTTGCACCTTGTCAGCGAGCGCATCGATGAAGGGCTTGTCGGGGAGATCGATACGGCGGAAGCGGAAGCCTGTGTTGGGCTCAGCTGGGCGTATGGTCAATTTCACGGGTTGACCCGTATGCAGAGATGTTCCCTCTATGGAGGCACTCGTTTCTAAGGTTCTTTGCATGGGAATGGGCATAGCGTGGTGATTATATATGAAGAGTGTAGTTTTGTGAAGCGTTATTTTCCATTCAGACATATCTGTTATAAAAAAGGAGCTGGTATCTCATTTTTAGCTAAGAGTGCGAGCTTTTCTGTGGCATATAACTCCCTCATATTAATTAGGATAATGATTAGTTTGTAGTTCTCTTCTAAGCGGTAGTTAGAAATACAGATGAGGAAAATGCAATATTTTTCTTGACTTCATATTCTGCCTCCTGTAGTATGTCCCCGCAACCACAATATCCGGCTGGATGGCCAAGTGGTCTAAGGCATCGGTTTGCAAAACCGACATTCGTGGGTTCAAATCCCACTCCAGCCTCTCCAAAACGGTGTTCACTCTTACAGTGGACACCGTTTTTTCTTGACCCTGTGTATTCTCTTTTGTACACTTAGAGATATCAGACAGGGCTACAAAGTGTAGCTGGTCTGGACACGATTATGACTGCAACGCTTTCTTTTTTATCGATTTTTCAAGAGTGGCTTGACTTTGATCTTGCACTGGGTGTCTTGGGTATCACTGCCGCGGTTGTGACGGTGATCGCTGGCTTTGTGATGATTTTCTCTTTCTTTGGAGGCGGGGATTTTGATGGCGACGCTGGTCTAGCTGGTGCAGAGGGTGGGCTCTTTTCTATTCGCGCCATTGTCGGTTTTATGCTGGGGATGAGCTGGGGGAGCTTTGTGGCGCGCTCCATGGGGTCGAGTATCTTAGTCGCCCTGCTGATAGGTGTAGGACTCGGTCTGGTTACTTTCTTTGTGATCGCGCTGACGATGCGTATGCTGCTACGGATGCATACCGATGGAAGCTTTAAGTACGAGAGCCTCGAAGGGATGGAAGCGACAGTTTATCTCTCCATTCCTCCACATGGAGAAACGGGCGGTCAAGTGCAGGTAGCGCACCCCAGTCAGTATATCACGATAGCAGCGATACAGGAGGGTGACTCCACTATTGCGGCTCAGTCAAAAGTAGTTATTCTCAAAGCGAGTAGCACACAGGTACTCGTAAAGAGCTTGTTTTAATATTCACCTTCTTAATTAATCAATCATATGAATTATATCAACACGATAAACAATACGCTTGCCCGAGTAGCGGGTAGTGAGGGTGACCTCAGCGGTTATATAGGCATCATCATCATCGGTGTCTTCATCCTAGGTACTATCGCGTGGCTCTTCTCACGCTATAAGATGTGTCCGTCGGATAAAATCCTCATCGTCTACGGTAAGGTGGGTGAGGGACGCTCAGCAAAGTGTATCCACGGTGGTGCCACGTTCATTATGCCCCTCGTGCAGAGCTACGCCTTCATGGATCTGAATCCTATTAACATTGACGTACCGCTGAAGGGAGCGCTCTCTAGCCAGAATATCCGCGTGGATGTCCCAGCCTCGTTCATCGTAGGTATCAGCACTCAGCCAGCGATTATGCAGAATGCGGCAAGCCGTCTTCTCGGCCGCAGCCGACAGGATATCCAGCAGCTGGCATCAGAAATCATCATGGGTCAGATGCGTGTTGTGATCGCAGCTTTGAAGATTGAAGAGATCAATGCCGACCGTGAAAAGCTCATCAAGGCGATCACGGGTGGAGTCGACGCAGAACTCAATAAGGTGGGACTCTACCTCATTAACGCGAACATTACTGACATACGCGACGCGTCTGGCTACATCGCAGCTCTCGGTCAAGAGGCTGCCGCACGCGCTATTAACGACGCCATGATCAAGGTTGCTGATGAAACACGACGTGGTGAGATCGGCAAGGCCGAGGCGCAGCGTGAGCAGACCGTGCAGGTTGCCATGGCGAATGCCGCTGCTGTTGAGGGTAATAACGAAGCGCAAATGAAAGTGGTAGACTCTAATGCACGTCTGAAGGTGCGCCAAGCCGAGGCGACACGTGTTGCCGAGGTCGCTGAGCGTGAGCAGGCTGCGAAGGCTGAGTCTGCTGGCTATATCGCGAATCGTGAGGCAGAAATGGAACGCGCAGAACTCGAACGTGCGACACAGACAGCGAACGAGATTGTCGCTGCCGAGATTCTCAAGCGCAAGCAGGAGATCGCCGCTGAAGCCGCTGCCTCTGTCCTCTTGAAGGAGCAGCAGGGTAAGGCTGACGCGCTCGTCATCCAGAAAGAAGCTGAAGGTACAGCCGCCGTCAAGCTCGCGGAAGGTGAGGCAAACGCACTTCTTCTTAAGAAGAAGGCTGAGGGTGAAGGCCTCGACCTCGTCGGTCGTGGTACAGCATCTGCCATCCAAGCCGCACTCGAGGCAAAGGCGACAGGCTTCCAGCAGATCATTCAAGCTGCAGGCACAGCTCAGGCTGCTAGCAGCCTTCTTGTCACCGAACAACTTCCTGAGATCGTTAGCATGCAGACGGCAGCCGTCAGCAAGCTGAGCTTTGACAAGGTTGTCGTCATGGGTGGTGGAGAGAAGGGGGCTTCTGTAGGTGGCTTCGTCCAGAATCTGGTGAAGGATACTCTCCCTCTGCATGAACTCGCAAAGAGCGTTGGTTTGGAGCTACCACAGTACCTTGGAAAGGTAGAAGCTACTCCAGACTCAGAGCCCGCACCTAGCGAGCAGTCCTAATCCCTGAGTAGGTAAATCATTTTTTCAGCGCAAGAAGGGATCATTTGATAACTTCTTGCGCTTTTTCTCAGCATGTCACTAGAACTCCAGATACTCCTCGAGCAGAATCCCTTTATCCTACCGCTCATCTACGGGCTTTTTGGACTATGTATTGGTTCGTATCTGAATGTGGTCATTTACCGCCTACCGCGTGGTATGAGCACGAGTCAGCCGAAGCATTCATTCTGCCCTCGATGTGAGCAGCCTATAGCGTGGTATCACAACATCCCCGTACTCAGCTGGCTTTTCTTGTGGGGGCGTAGTGCATGCTGCCAGCAGCCTATTTCCTACCGCTACCCACTTGTAGAGCTAGCGACAGCCATGCTCATGGCTGGGCTTGTCGCCTACAAGCAAGGTAGCGAGCCTCAGTATCTTGCCCTTGCTCTACTCTGTATGTGGGGGGCATGCTGTGTAGTGATCTTCGTCATGGACTGGATGGAGATGGTCGTGCTACCTTCTGTGACCATTCTAGCGAGCCTTGCGGCGATCGCCTCACTGCTCCTCTACCCTCGCATGATGATAGAGAGTGCTGATGTGAGTAGGGGCGATGTTGTGCTCTACTCAGGGCTGGGTATGACGACAGGTTTTCTCTTATTAAAATTCGTCGGCTTCTGTGGTCAGCGCGTCTTTGGAAGACGAGCGAAGAGCTATGAGAAGCCGCAGCAATGGAAGCTCCAAGGCACGGCTGATGGAGAAGATATCGAGCTCACTATAGGCAAGGAAAAGTTCCTCTACTCAGAGCTCATGATGGAAAGTCGCGACAGCGTCGCACTGGATACAGCGCGTGTCTCAGCCACAAAGGTGCAAGGGCAGCCTGAGCATAAGACAAAAAAGCTCCCCTTGGAGTGCATCATGCTCCATGCGCAGCACCTGAGCTTCTCAGGTGGACGCTATGAGTTAGAGCATTTTGAAAGCCTGCGTGGCAGCTGCATGGGCTGGAAGCTCAACCGCTCCGTACTCGGCAGCGGTGATGCGTGGATCGTCATGGCGATGGGAGCACTCTGCGGCTGGCAAGGGGCTATCTTTTGCCTCTTTGCAGGTAGCATCATCGGGCTCATCGCAGCACTGATCCTGCGACTTGGCAGAGGTGCGGCTCTCCCATTCGGTCCTAGTCTCGTGCTGGCAGCTCTGCTCTGGGTCTTTGGGGCGAAGGGCTGGATTGATGCCTACCTCGCGCTCTTTCAGAATTAAGCCTGTAATCCCTGACGGGCTGCTGCCGACTTGATCGCGGCAGGGTAGAGGATATGCTCCTGCACCTGAATACGTGCGTGCAGAGACTCATCCGTATCATCAGCAAGGACGGGTACGTAGGCTTGCATCAGAATCTCGCCTGTATCCATACCTGCGTCCACATAGTGAACGGTGCAGCCTGCCTGAGAGGCTCCAGCGGCGAGAGCCTGCTTCCATGCGGCTATGCCTGGGAAGGCAGGGAGGAGGGATGGGTGAATATTCAGGATGCGCTGGGGGAAGGCATCAAGAAGGGGAGCCTTTACCAGACGCATGAAGCCCGCGAGGCAGATGAAATCAATTTTTAAAGAACGAAGCTTCTCGGCAAGAGCCTGTTGTGCTTCCTCTGGGAACTTGTTCTTGAATCCATGGCAATCGATGAGCTCGGCAGGGATGCCGCAGCGCGCAGCTCGGTCGAAGATTGTCGCGCCTTCGATATCTGAGAGAATGATGACAACCTCGGCATGGAGTTGCCCAGCCTTGATGGCATCGATGATGGATTGCGCATTGGAGCCAGAGCCTGAGCCGAGGATGGCAAGACGTAGTGGAGCAGAGGGAGCAGCGGTATTCATATGGGCTATTGTAGCTCTCAAGCTTCTTCTTGTAAAGAAAAGCTATAGACTAGTTCGTAGTGCGAGAAGGAGATATGTGTGAGAGATGCAGATATTTAAAGCATTGCGCGACTCATGCTCTAGTGGTGAGAACTTGAGTCGCGCATGAAGCCGTCAGGCTACAGCCTGTTGGCTCTTTGTATTCTATAGAGGTAGCTTCACCTCTATAGGTAGTGACATCTCCTGATACTCGCCAGGATAATACTGGATGCGTAGTTTCTTGATCTTGGCTACATCCTCATTATTGACGCTCCAGTTCGCATCTAGTTCACCAGCTGCATTGCTGTATGAAGATACAAAGTTCGGTACGACATTGCCCTCTTGATCAATAAATTCAAGCTTCTTGATAGCGATAGGATTGTTCGATTCGATGGAGATCATCGATTGGCCTTCATTATATTCTGATTTAGCTATCTTATATTCAAGCTTATGACCCTCGAGCGCGATTGTGCCTTCTGTACCAACGATATCCTTCTCCTCCGCCAGTGTGTCTTTGTCGGTGTAGGCAAAACTGATCGTTTCCTTGATCAGGCTCTCCTCACCTTCATACCAGACGTAGCTGAACAGCAGCGCGCCTGTGTTGGCGTTTCTCTCTATGTCTGTCGTCGTAATGGTGCCCTTTGGAAAAAATCTCCACGGGCTACTCTTGATATAGAGTAGCTTCATCTTCTCATTTGCGCTCAGTTCAAAGAGGACGCTCCTCTCTGGTTGAATCTCATGGGTTGACACGAGCTCCATGAGTGGACGCACCTGCGCTGTTGCTGGGGGTTGCTGCGTTTCATTCTTCTGCTCTAGTGGGAGCTTCACCGATACAGGCAAGGTGGCTTCTTGATACTTGCCGGGGTAATAGGCTATGCGTAGCTTTTTCACCTTGGGCATGACATCTTTTTTGAACTTGTAGCTTACACTTAAGCGTCCATTTTGGATACTATAGCTCTTTGATACCTCCTTTGGTTCACTGCCATCTTCTTGGACAAGGGAGAGTGATTCAACATAGATGGGATTGACTTCATCAAAGTGAATGCTCATCATGTCCTCATCGTGTTCAGACTTCTCTATCTTGAACTCCAGAGCATTGCCATCCAGTGTGATCGTGCCTTTCTCACCAACGATATCTTTCTCCTCTGTCTTCAGATCCCTGTCGGTGTAGGCATACTTCAGCTCGCTTTTAATCTGAGTTGCCTTGTTTGCGTGATCCGCCTTTTCCCATATGTACTGGAAGAGAAGGGCTCCTGTCCTTACATTTCTCTCTGTGTCGAAGGTGGAAATGTATGCTTTTGAAGGATCGGAGGGAAGTGAATGAGGCTTGATATAAAGTAGATTAATATTATCCTTAGAGCTTAATTCCATGAGTAAGCTCTTTGTATCTGTTAGCCCCTGCGTTTGGCCTGGGGTGAGCTCCATGAGAGGGCGCAGCTCAAATGAGGTATCCTCAGCTAGTGCAGATAAGCCCATCAGAGGAATAGCATAATAGAGGTATGATGTCTTCATCATACTCATTCTATAGGAGGGGCGACTGAGAAGTCAAGTTAGAATGTGATGTGTATTGTATATGTGTCGACGGGTGCGGGGCGTGAGTCGCGTGAGCTATAGGCGAATCGGCAGTCTTCACGAGGAAGACTGCCGATTACTTTAGCGTTTATTGAAGTATTATAGGCTTGTGCCGAAGTCCTGACGGAACTTGTAGAGTAGCTTCGCTGGCCAGTCACTCGTGGGCTCAAGTCCACCCATGAAGAATCGTAGTACTGGGGGTTCGTAGGTGAAGCGTAGACCACCGATGAGTTCGCGGTTTTCGTAGAGCCATGTGAGGCGATCGATTGCATACTCCACCTGAGAGAGGGTGAATACACGGCGTGGGATGGCTAGGCGCAGGAGCTCAACGTCAGCCATGATTTCTACACCATGTTCATCACGCACACTTGAGATGGTACCACGCTCCATACCACGCACGCCAGAGATCAAGTAGAATGCCGCAGCGAGTGCGCCTGCAGGGTATTCATGCTGTGGGATGTGGGAGCAGAACTGTGTGGCATCTACGTGGCAGCCGAGTACACCTGGTGGTGTCACAACGGGGATGCCGAGGCTGTCGAGCTGCTCGACAAAATGCTTGATGAAGCTGGGGCTCTGGCTGAGCATGCCTTCGTCCAGCGTCTCCATGAGACCGACTGCCATAGCTTCGATTTCACGCACGGAGATACCACCGTAGGTGAGGAAGCCTTCGTAGAGGGGGATGAGGGCTTCCATCTTGTTGTAGATTTCCTTCTGGTTGGTACAGATACCACCACCGCGTGAGGAGCTGAGCTTACGCGCGGAGAAGTATACGAGGTCGGCTAGACCTGTCATGCTCTTGATGATGTCTTCGAGGCTGTTTTCCTTCCAGCTCTCTTCGCGCTGCTTGATGAGGAAGGCGTTCTCACCGATGAGAGAGGCATCAAGGACGAGCATCTTGCCGTACTTGTCAGCGAGGGCGCGTGTGTCCATGAGATTCTTCATGGAGAAGGGTTGTCCGCCGATGAGGTTGGTAGAAGCCTCCATGCGGATGAAGGGTACCTTGTCGCTATTCTCGGCAAGGCACTTTTCGAGCAGCTCGATGTTGATGTTGCCCTTGAAGGGGTTGTCAGACTTGATGTGCAGTGCGTCTGGGTAGAGTAGTTCTGCGATCTCGCCACCATTCTCTTGGATATGGGCAAGGGCGGTGGTGAAGTGGTAGTTCATCGGTATGATGTCACCTGGCTTCACATAGGTGCGGCAGATGATGTTTTCTGCAGCACGTCCCTGATGTACGGGAAGAAGGTATTTCTTACCCAGTACCTTCTCGACAGCATTTTGCAGTTTGATGAATGATTGTGAGCCTGCGTAGGCATCATCAGCTTGGAACATGGCTGATACCTGATTGTCGCTCATGGCATTCGTGCCACTGTCCGTGAGCATATCGAGGAATACGTCCTTCGTGCTGAGACGGAATGTGTTGAAACCTGCTTCTTTGATGGCTTCTAGGCGACGCTCAATGGGCTGGAGGAAAAGCTTCTGGACTACTCGTACCTTGTGAAATTCGAGGGGGATGCTCTTGCCGGAATGGAATTTAACCTGATCGTTCATTTCTTGAATTCTATTGTTAACAGATAGATCGCTACACTATAGCGATATGGCTGTCACAAGTCAAGAAAGAAGGGCTCTAACGATTTCTGTTTTAATAAGAAGTGAAGATTTTCTTCGAGGTGCTTAGGAAGCGCTTGCTCAATAGAATGGAGGTAAAAGTCAGTGATATAATGAAGCTCACCCATGCTCCTGATGGACCCATCGCAGGAACGATCCAGTCAGTTCGAACGAGAGTATAGCTTAGAGGGAAGCCGATGAGCCAGTAGCTCGTAAGATTCACCCATGTGATGATGGGGGTATCATGGCAGGCACGGAGGAGACCCGCCATCAGGGCTTGAATCGCATCTGGTATCTGATAGATAGCACAGAGAATCACGAGTAACTGGGCAAGCTCGATGATATCTTGTGATTCGGTGAAAAGCCCAAGCACCTGATAACGCAGGATGTAGATGCCTAACATGGAGATGAACACTCCCGCCATCGCTGTAAGGAAGAGCGTGCGAACCTGAGCGCGGAACGCTGCAGCATCGCGCGCGCCGATGTGGAAGCTAGAGCGTATTGAGCCTGCGATTCCGAAGGAAAGAGGCATCATGAAGAGAACGCCAGAGATATTCAGAGCAACCTGCTGCGCACTCACGGCCAAGTTACCAAGTGGTGCGATGATGAGTGTGACAACGCAGAAGAACGATGTCTCGCATAAGGTGGCGACCCCCATGGGGAAACCTAGCTTGAGAATGCGCTTGATCTGGGAGAAGTCGGGCGACTTCCAGCAAAACATTTGCTGTGAGAGACGCTTATGCTGGCGCGAGCGGTGCATGATGTAGATGAGACCCAGAGCCATCATCCAGTTAATGATAGCGGTGGAGAGACCACAGCCTGCACCTCCCATTGCTGGGATAGGTCCCCAGCCGAAGACAAAAACAAAGTTCAGTGGATAATTGAGAAGCAAGCCACATACCGCCATGATCATCGCAGGCCGTGTCTGACCATAACCTTCGAAGTTTCCCTGTACTACGCGCATGATTAAGGCTGCAGGAATCGCAAGGAGCATGAAGAAGACATACTGCTGAGCGACGTCTGCGCTCTGTATGTCCTCTGCTATAGATCGAAAGATGAAACTACCTGCGAAGAGGGCTATTGCAGCGATGAGCATGAGGACAAAGGAGAGCAGCTTCGCATTGTTCAGCAGATGCCCGATGCGATTCTCGCGCATCTCTCCACGCAGGCGTGCGATCATTGGTGCGATAATCGCAAGAATATGACCCAGAGATATAAGAATGGGCCAGCAGATAGCAGTGCCCATCGCGACACCAGCCAGTTGAGTCTCCCCTGCGCGACCTGCCACAAGTGTGTCAATGAGGCTCATTCCTGTGTGGATGAGATTCGCTACATAGAGCGGAGCAAAAATACCAAGCAATTTCTGAAACTCATTCTTGTCAAAGAAACGGCGAAAAAGTGTGATGAGGGGCATAGTCGGGGAAAAATGAGGGTACTAAAAAAGCTGCCTTCATGAGGCAGCTTTTTTATTGAGCATCTGGTACGGGACTCGAACCCGTGTTGCCCGCGTGAAAGGCGGGAGTCCTAGACCGCTAGACGAACCAGACTTTTACTTCCTTTCGGGAGTTTGTGTTTCCGTTGCCGGAGCACGGCGAAAGTTTATCACTACGTTCGGTAGAAGTCAATATAAAAAAGAGTCTTTTTTATATTTTTTTCTACGGTTTTGTATTTCTCCTTGATAGTGAATAGATGATTTATTGTGGTTTTTTCGTACGTAATGCGAGAATGCGCTCGATGACCTGTGCGATGACGTTGGCAGGGCAGGATGCCCCAGCTGTGATGCCGACACGCCAGAGCATATCTCCGTCTAACATCTGCTCTGGGAGGTCGACTTCCTCCTCTTCTTTTGTTTCTAAGTTAAAGGATCGAACTCGTGATGCATCAAGAAAGCAGTCAGCGGACTTGACGAAGTAGGTAGGCAGCTTCTCAGCGGCGATATGAGCGAGGTGAGTCGTGTTTGAACTATTGTAACCACCAACAATGAACATGGTGTCGAGATTCTGTGAGAGGAGGTCGAAGAGAGCGTTCTGCCTGTCCTGCGTAGCTCCGCATATAGTGTCGCAGACATGGAAGTGCTCCTCACTGCCATCTCGGCTGATCATTGCCTGTCGCAGGATGTCTTGGATGCGTGATGTCTCATCTTTCAACATCGTGGTCTGATTAGCCATGCCTATTTCTCGCAGATCCATCTCTGGAATGAAACCTACTGAATACGCCCCTTTGAAGTGTATTAAGAACTCTTCGCTCTTCATCTCACCTCTTAGGTATGATGCGAGCTGCTGCGCCTCCTCCTCATCAAAGACCATGAGGAACTTTCCATCACCAGCAAGCCCACGTGAGTGAGAGGCTGTCGCCATGCTCTCCTCATGCTTAGTCTTGCCGTGGATGATGCTGGTGATACCGCGCTTCGCGTAGGACTTTACCTTCTGCCAGACGCGCACGACATTGCCACAGGTGGTATCCACGATGAGGAGTCCCTTTTCTTCAAAAAGCTTCTTCATCGCTACCGTGACACCGAAGGCGGGTATGATGACGACATCTCCTGCCTGCATGGTGTCGTATTCAGGTGCATGTGTCTGCCACGGGAGGCGACGTAGACCGAGCTCATCCATGTGAGCGTTTACAGCGGGATTGTGGATGATCTCGCCTATCAGCCAGATTGTCTTATCTGGGAACATTTCACGTGCAGCGTAGGCCAGATCTATCGCACGCCGTACTCCATCACAGAATCCGAATGAGGCCGCGAGATGAATCTCTGTCTGCTCTTGCTTGTAGATATTACCCTGCGCGGTAATGAGCTCTACCAGTGAGCTGTCGTAATGCTCCGCAACGATGGGGTGGACGATCTGCATGATCTCTGGGCGGCGTACATTTACTTTCTTACCGTGTGCGTTAACAGACATGGAGGTATTGTGCTCTTCTTTCGCTATCTAGTCAAGGCTAGAGTAGAGCAGTAGTGTGATGCGTGGGGATGAAAAACCTCCTTGCAGCGTGAGCCGCAAGGAGGGAAATCTATTTTGTCTGTTAGACAGCTTAGTTTGAGAGTGTCGTGATATAGTAACCTGCTACTACAGCTGTACCGATCACACCTGCAACGTTGGGACCCATGGCGTGCATGAGAAGGAAGTTCGTGCGGTCAGCTTCTTGCCCCACATTGTGAGAGACACGTGCTGCCATAGGAACTGCCGATACACCAGCGGAACCAATCAGAGGGTTGATGGGGTTCTTCTTCCAACCTGGTACCATGTTCATGAGCTGTGCACAGATGAGACCTGCGCAGGTAGCTACGATGAAGGCGATAACACCGAGGATGATGATGAGACCCGTCTCCCATTGCAAGAAGCGGTTGCCCTGCATGGTGAGACCTACTGATACACCAAGGAAGATGGTGGTGATGTTGAGCAACTCATTCTGAGCGCAGCTCACGAGGCGTTCAGTAACTTGGCTTTCGCGGAGGAAGTTACCAAACATGAGCATACCAAGGAGAGGTGCTGCATCAGGGCAGAGCAAGATAGTCACGATGGTCACGGTGAAGGCGAAGAATAGCTTCTCGCCCTTCGAGACCTGACGCAGGCTCTTCATCTTGATCTTTCTCTGTTCCTCTGTCGTCAGTAGCTTCATGAATGGAGGCTGAATCAGAGGTACGAGAGCCATGTAGGTATATGCTGCTACAGCAATAGCACCGAGGAGCTCGGGAGCCATCTTTGAAGCAAGCAAGATAGATGTAGGGCCGTCTGCACCACCAATGATACCGATCGCAGATGCCTGCTCGCGGGTGAAGCCCAGAGCCATCGCAGAAAGGAAGGTGAATGCAACACCACCCTGTGCAGCAGCTCCGAGAAGCAGTGCCTTGGGCGATGCAAGCAGAGGACCGAAGTCTGTCAGTGCACCCACTCCCAAGAAGATGATGGGTGGGAAGAGCTCCATCTTGATACCGAGACCGATGGTGTCAAAGAGACCGCCATGGAGACCCGTTACAATGAAGTGCTGCTGATGCTGACCCTTGAGATCGATCTGCCCTTTGATGATCTTGCCATTTTCGTCTTTTGCGTTGTAGGCAATCATCTCCTCATGCATAGCCTTCTCGTATTCTACCTTCTCGGCAGGACTGAGGCTTTCTGGAGTGGGGGCGGCTTCCGTCTTGTAAGGTGCGAGAGTGAGCTTCAAGAAGCCTACGTCACGCATGGTGCTCTTTGATAGCTTGCCATCTTCGACAGCAATGATCTCGCGCTGTGCCTGAGTGATGACCATGCCATTATCAGGGATATTGGCGATGAGCGCACCGAAGGCGATGGGGATCATGAGGAGTGGCTCAAATTGCTTCACCACGCCCATAAAGAGCATGACGATCACAACAAGCCACATAGTCATCATCTGCCAAGTCAGGGCAAAAATGCCCATGCCTGACGCAAAGTCCATCAGCGAGTTAATTAATCCGTCCATATAATATGTCTAGAAATGGTGATAGTGTGTTACCTCTCTCGCTAGCTGTCCTGCCATAGCAGAGCATGCACGCGTGAGAGCCAGACGCTGAGGGGGATTAGGAAATGAAGGCGAGTGCTTGACCTTCAGTTACAGTGTCACCAGGAGCGACGGTGAAGGAGCTGACTGTGCCGTCAGCTGGCGCGTAGATGACAGTGTTCATCTTCATCGCTTCAAGTGTGAGGATAGCGTCATCTTTCTTAACAGCTGTGCCTGGGGCTACGTCGAGAGAAACGACTTTACCTGCGAGAGGGCTAGATACAGGTGTGCCAGTTCCAGCAGCAGCAGGAGCTGCAACAGGGGCTGCTGCTGCGACAGGTGCAGGAGCGGCTACGGGAGCGGAAGCGACGACAGGAGCAGCTACAGGAGCTGGAGCAGGAGCTGCGGCTGGTGTGTTACCACCGATTGTTTCTACAGTAACGTCAAATGTTTGACCGGCGACAGTGATGCGGAGTTGTTTCATGTGATGATGAGGGGGGATGTGTATTAATAAATGTGTTATTGTAATAGGATGGCGGGGTCTCGCATTAGCCCTTCTTAGGGAAATGTGAGGTCATGATAGCAGCGCGCCCGCCATGAGCAAAGCTGGTACCGGAAGGTTGGATGTCAAGGATGCGTGTCTCGCTTCCGAGTGTGACGCGAACAGCGGCGGCTATAGCTGCGACAACTTCAGGTGTGACGTTGCTGCGTGCGGTATTGTAGATGCCAGCTGCGAGTGCGGCGACTTCAGCAGGTGTGGGTTCTGCGCTCACGGCTGGAGCTGCTGCGGCTGCCGTGGTGGCGGCTGGAGCGGCGGCTGCTGCGGCGGCTGCGGCAGCTGCCTGAATGGCTGCTGCTTTTGCCTTGCGCTTTTCGTCTAAGCTGACGGCTACCTTACCCGAGACGGTGAGAATCAGGCTGAGGAAGACCAAGCAGGCAAAGACCACACCCATCCCTGTGATTTGATAGAATACATCGTCCATCGTGAGGGCGGCGATGATGCTAGTGGATGAGCTAATCATAAGAAATATCTAGGTTTTAGAGAGGCATGTTGCCGTGCTTCTTCGCAGGACGTACTTCGCGCTTGTTGAGAAGCGTGCGAAGAGCGATTGCGATGCGTGCGCGGGTTTCCTTAGGATTGATTACCTCGGTCACCTGATTTGCGCCAGCGGCAGCATAGGGGTTATAGAATGCCTGTGTGTACTCGTCGAGCAGTTCTTGCTGACGTGTGGCACGGGCGGCTGGGTCTTCGATGGCGTTGAGCTCACGACCGTAGAGAACAGGGATAGCGCCCTGTGCACCCATGACGGCGATCTCAGCGGTAGGCCATGCGAGTACAACGTCAGCACCGAGGTCCTTGTTGCACATAGCGATGTAAGCACCACCGTAAGCCTTGCGGAGAATCATGGTGATCTTAGGCACTGTTGCAGCAGCATAGGCGAAGATCATCTTAGCACCGTGGCGGATGATGCCACCGCGCTCCTGCTGCTTGCCAGGAAGGAAGCCAGGAACGTCAACGAGGTTAACGATAGGGACATTGAAGCAGTTACAGCAGCGGATGAAGCGAGCAGCCTTGTCAGAAGCATCGATGTCGAGGCAGCCTGCCTTTACAGCTGGCTGATTGGCGATGATGCCCACGACAACACCGCAGACGCGGCCGAAACCAACGACGATGTTCTTCGCGAAGTCAGCATGCACTTCAAGGAAGCTATCTGTGTCACAGATGCGCTTGATCACCTTCTGTACGTCAAGAGGTGTACTGTTCGTCTCAGGAATGATGTCATTCATGCCTTCGTCATCTGCCATATCGAGGGCGATGCTGAGGTCATGTGGGGGATCTTCCGTGTTGTTGCTGGGGAGGTAGGAGAGGAGGCTCTTGGCGATCTGGATAGCGTGCTCATCGCTCTGTGCTACGAAGTGAGCGTTACCAGAAACAGTCGCGTGGACAGCGGCAGAGCCGATCTCATCCATCGTGCACTTCTCGTAAGTGACCTGCTCGATGACCTTGGGTCCTGTGATGTACATACCAGCAGATCCACCCTGACGAATGATGATGAAGTCAGTGAGGGCTGGGGAGTATGCTGCGCCACCGGCGCAAGGTCCAAGAATGAGGGAAATCTGAGGAACAACACCAGAGGCAGCTACGTTGTTGTAGAAGACGCTGGAGTAGCCGGAGAGTGCTTCTACACCCTCTTGAAGGCGTGCGCCACCTGAGTCATTGATCTGGATGATGGGCATGCCACCCTTGAGCGCATATTGCTGTGCGTCACAGATCTTCATCGCGTGCATGTAGCCCAGTGAGCCACCCTGCGCGAGGAAGTCTGAAGAAGCTGCTGCGACAGGGCGACCATTTACAAGACCGAAGCCGCTGACAACACCTTCACCGGGGATGTACTTCTTCTGCATTCCGAAGTTGCTGCAGTGGTGGCGTGTGTGCATGCCGATTTCTGTGAACGAAGCCTCGTCAAAGAGACAGGAAACACGTTCACGTGCTGTCCAATCGCCCTTGGCATGGCGCTTGTCGATCTTTTCTTGTCCACCGGAAAGGATGACCTTTTCGCGGCGTGCTTCGAGATCTTCAATCAATTTAGGATCTATTGCCATATTAGTTTTGGTTGTTTGAATAAAGAGATCCAAAAGACTTCCCCAAGTGGATGGAGGAAGTCTTTTGGAAGAAAATTAGTGCTGGCAGAATTCGGTGAGTACACCGAATGTTGATTTGGGATGAAGGAAGGCGACCTGAGTATCGTGAGCACCTGGAACAGGGGTCTCGTTGATGAGGGCGCAACCAGCTTCCTTCGCTGTGGCAAGCTGTCCGACAACGTCGTCTGTCTTGAAAGCAAGGTGGTGAATGAGTCCGCGACCGCCATTCTTCTCAATTGCCTTAGCGATTGGGCTATCAGGGCTGGTTGGTTCGAGGAGTTCAACATGAACACCGCCAACGTTGAACATTGCTACGCGAACTTTTTGTGTAGCTACTTCTGATACAACGGGTTCTCCAAGACCGAGTGCGTCACGGTAGTGGGGGATAGTTTCTTCGAGGCTAGTTACTGCGATGCCGATATGGTCGATTTGCTGAATCATAATGAACTTGTCGTTGAGAGTGCAGGCGCATACAAAACGCGCTCTGGTTTCATTCTACCAGAGCGCGTGTCATATGAAAAGAAAAAATTCAACGATTATTTCTCCGATGATTTAGTCTTGAGCCATGGTGCAAAGATAACGCTAGAAGCAGGGATGACTAAGAGATTGAGCAGTGTTGCACTCAGTAGACCACCAAACTGAACAATAGCCAATGGTGCCAGCAATTCTCCCCCCGGTTTATCAATCGCCCAGATAAGTGGTAATAAGCCGAGGATGGTAGTAAGGGATGTCATGATGATGGGTATCACGCGCTCCAAGGAGCCTTCGCGTATCGCATCTACTGCACTCATGCCATCGTCTTCCAAATGGCGATAGCGGTTCAGTAGAATGAGACCTGAGCGAATCGCAAATCCAATGACCGTCACGAATCCCACCAGCGAGCTAACTGAGAGAATGGGGTTGATGATATCACCTGAGAGGATAGATGACCACGAATGGTTCGCAGAAATCCACACCGCAGCGATGCCTCCGACCAAGCACAATGGTACGTTGACAAGTGTTAATAACGCGCGTCGCACACTGCCGAGACTCCGTGAGAGCAGCAGGACGATGAGCACGAGGATGATGCCCCCCATGAGGTAGAGTCGATTGCCGGCCTCTTCTCTGCTCTTGATCGTGCCAGCATATTCGACTGTGCAGCCCATGGCCTTGATGGCAGGGGTGAGCTTTTCGTTGCAGGCTTTTGCTAGATCTCCTAAGTTGGATGTCGGAGATGGGTTACAGGAAATCATCGCCTTTCGTAGACCGTTCTCGCGCAGGATGAGATTGGTCTCCTCGATGCGGAAGACATGAGCCACGTCTTCGAGTTTGAGGACTTTTCCGCTGGGTGAGAGTAGCTGTAGCTGCTTGACATCGCTGAGGCTTTGGCGTAGGTCAGCATCGAGTCGCATCATTACTTTCCATCGATCAAGGTTCTGGATAATCTGCCCGAGCTCTAAGCCGTTGAAGGCTGCTGAGACCTGCTTTGCCACCTCATCCATGGTGAGTCCATAAATCGCGAGTTTTTCTCGTACGTATTCGATGCGTAGAGTGTCGACGAGGATTTCGCGATTAGCACGAGCATCCGCTACTTCAGGCATAGAATTGAGGATTTCGGAGGCTTTCTGAGCTGCTTTTCTTAGCGTCGCTAGGTCTGTTCCGTAGATGTTGATGGCGATCTCTGAGGCTGAACCTGAGAGGGCGCTACTGATGCGGTGCGCAAGGGGGAAGCCTATCATGCCACCCATACCTGGAACGCCTTTCAGTATAGCATCGATCTCACCGCGAATCCGGTGCTGGTCTGCGGATAGGTCAACGCGGACGAGGAGTTCTGCAGCACTGACTGGTTCGGCATGCTCATCGTTCTCTGCACGCCCTGCGCGCTGAGCTACGGATTTTACTCCTTCAATTTTTTCAATTCGCTTCATCGCCTGTCTTGCCATGCGCTCGGTTTCAGCTAATGATGTACCTGGAACAGCATTAACAAAGACGGTGTAACAGTCCTCATTAAAGGGTGGTAAGAAGCTCGTTCCGAAGCTACTAGCAAGCCAAACTGCGCCAGCGGTGATGCCAAGCATAGTTGTGCACACGAGCTTAGGCCAGCTCATGCAGAAGCGTAGGACGGGCGTGTAAGCCGCTTTGATGAAGCGAGCACTGGCAGAGTCTACATGTGCATCCTTGCCCTTGTTTGCCTTAAAGAGTAGCAAAATCAGTACAGGCGTGATCGTGAGAGCCACAATGAGAGAGGCGAGGAGGGCGACCATGTAGGAGATACCCAGAGGCTGATAGAACTGCCCCTCTACGCCGCTGAGGAAGAGAAGCGGGGTGAACACGAGTAGAATAATCACAGAGCTGTAGCCCATGGAGCTCAGTATCTCCCCCTTGGCATCAAGGATGACAGCTATCTTGCTCTTGCGCTCGTTCTCGGCTAGCTGCGCATTGATATTGAGCTTTCGCCATGCGACTTCTACAAAAATGATCGCATTGTCTACCACATCACCGATCACGACAGCAAGACCTCCCAAAGTCATAATATTCACGGCTAATCCCAGCACGGGGAAGAAGCACATGCCTAGCATGACAGAAAGAGGCATGGAGAGTAGCGTAATAATAGCTGTACGCAGGTTCAGTAGCGTGAGCAGGATGACGGCAAGAACCACGAGTGCTGCAATGAGTAGCGTTTCTTTTCCATTCTCAAGAGAGAGGGTGATGAAGTCCGACTGACGGTAAGCGTCTGTATAGATTTTCATCCCTTGAGGCAGTCTGCTGGTGCTGAACTCCTCCACGGCCTTATCAACCTCTTTTGTTAATTGCATCGTATTCGCTCCCGGTGCTTTTTGCACGGAGAGGATGACGGCATCGCTTCCCTTGAAGCCTGCATTCCCACGTCGTGGAGCTCCACCTATGCGCACATCAGCAACATCTTCCACGCGTAGAATACCGCTGGGATGTCCCTCGATGAGGGCACGCTTGATATGCTCGGTCGTTGCGGCACGGCTGCGCTGCTGTAGTGGTATTTCTAGACCTGATACGTCTTCTAAATAACCTGCTGTGAGGGTGTTTTGTGCTTTGGTGATAGCAGTCTCCAGCTGGCTAATAGAGACGCCAGCTTGCCGCATTTTCTCCGTGTTGTAGAGGACTTGGAACTCAGGCAGTCGCCCACCTAGTACCGTAACCTGTCCCACACCGGGGATGGACATGAGGCGATTTCGCAGATGGTACTCCGCTATGCGTCGGATTTCGAGTGGATCGGTGTTTTCATCACCAGTGATGGCCAGTAACATGATCTCACCTGTCACCGAAATGATGGGCGTGAGCTCTGGATTCATCCCCTCGGGAAGGGCGTCTCGCACGGTGGCGAGACGCTCAGAGACGATTTGGCGAGCCTTGTAGATATCAGTATCCCAATCAAAATCCACCCAGACAAAGGAAAGACCGCTGCCCGAAGAGTCGCGTACGCCTGTCACCCCAGCTGTGCCTTGCATGGCTGCATTGATAGGAATAGTAACGTACTGCTCCACTTCTTCAGCCGTGAGGCCAGTCGCCTCCGTCTGCACGGTGACACGCGGGACCTTTAACTCAGGGAAGACATCGACGGGCATGCGGTTAATCACCCAGATGCTCGTGACGATCATGAAGAGCGTCACGAGTAATACGCTGAGGCGGTTTCGCAGGCAGAATTCTAAAATAGTATTCATGCTTTAGTGATCCTCTCCTTCATGGAATGTGCCATCAGCGTGGAAGTGACCTGTCTGCTTCTGCTTAACACTTCCTCCGCCTAGCAGGAACTTCAACTCATAGCCACCAGCGACGACGACCTCATCACCAGAGCGTATACCCGCTACGGTGCTCATGTCCCTGCGTGTTCCGAGGACGCTTACTTTCACAGCCTCGTATTCATCTGCGGAGCGCTTCAAGAAGACGATGTCATCTACTCCTACTTTGATGATGGATGTGGAGGGTATGCTGATGCCTTGCTGTGCGGCGTCATGCTGGTAGAGGTCGATACGGCAGAGTAAGCCAGCTTGTGCCCCCTGTGGTAACTTGTCTGCCACAAAGTAAAGCTGGCGTGTCTGCTTGATAGGGTCGACTTGGTCTGAGATGCGCAGCTTGCCTTTGACGCTTACTTCTTTGCTACCTATAGGTATAGTCGCTATGGCTTCGCTGAAATGAGCTTGCTCATTACCATAGAGACTTGCATTGATTTCAAGGGAGTGTGGGTCTATCATGGAGAGGACGCTCTCTCCCTGCTGTGCCCAGCTGCCCTGCCTCAATTCGATGTTGCTGATGCCTCCGTCTTCTTGGGCGCGTATACCAAGAAGAATCTGGTCACCGCGCTGTATCATTTCAGCGCCCATGGCAGCGGATCGCAGCCTAGTGCTGATATTTTGTCCCTTGTGTAGTTGCTGCGTGGCTTCTGCTTTTTTAAAACGAAGCTGCTCCTCAAGTTCACCGCTTCGCGTGCCCGCTTGTGCGAGTGCGCTGAGTCGCGCCTCCATCGTGTCGATGTCCGACAGAAGTCGCTTATAGGAGGCTTCTGCATCTTTCTGCTGTACGAGTAGGTCTGAGATCTCTGGGGAGTCAATCGTGAAGAGAAGATCCCCCTTCTTTACCTGCTGTGCAGAGCGCACCTTGATGTCCAAGCGTCCCGAGCTCGGGAGTGCGTAGTTTTTGTAGGCATGCGCGGGAATGTCGAGAAATCCATGCAAACTGGCGACGAGATTGCGCTGTACTGCTGGTGCTTTCTGTGTTCTGAGGTCTATGATGTCGCGTGCGTGAGCATTCACCAGTATCATCTCAGAGCTCGTACCATGCTCGCGATCGTGATCACAGTTGATATGATCTTCCGCGTGCTCACCATTCGAGCCATGCTCGTGCTCATGCTCGTGATCGCAGTTGGTATGATCTTCTGCGTGCTCACCATTCGGGCCATGCTCGTGCTCATGCTCGTGATCACAGTTGATATGATCTTCCGCGTGCTCACCATTCGAGCCATGCTCGTGCTCATGCTCGTGATCGCAGTTGGTATGATCTTCTGCGTGCTCACCATCCGCGCCATGCTCGTTATCGTGGTCGTGGTCGTGGTCGTGGTCGTGACCATCGGTGACTCTAGGCACTGTGATATGCTCACCGTTTGAGTCGTGGGCGTGTATGTCTCCTTGAGATGCTGCTTGTGACAAACCAAGGCTCAAGAGGTAGGTGATGGTGGTTATTTGAATAGTTTTCATTGATTGAAGGAGGGGTTAAAGTATGAAATGTGGGTTTAGGTATTTGAGCTGTGCCTGAGTTTTGAGCAGAGCTGAGAGGTTTTCGAGGTAGCTGAGCTCGCGCAAGAAGCTTTCATGGCGTAGCTCTGAGAGCTCTGTGAGTTGAAGCTCGCCCAGATCATAGAGATTCTGCTGGGCGCTCACAGCTTGCTTCAGATCAGCGATGCGGGATGCTTCCGAAAGGCAGTGTCGTCGAGAAAGTTTCTCTTGTTCTTTTAGAGATTCGTACTCCGTGAGTAGACGACGCCAAGCGGTAACATAGGCATGCACTTTCAGAGATCGCTCACCTGTAGAAAGGGCGATGGATTCTCTATTGCGATTCCATAAGGGGAGATCAAACTCGACACCTATGCTTAGTGCTTTCTCACCGTCATCGCGAGAAAAACCTGGTGACAGTGTCAACTCAGGATACTGCTTGCGGATCTCTCGCTTGAGTTCTAGTTCGCTAGCATTGAGTTGAGCCTCGGCGGCTCTCAGTGCAGGGGATTTCAATAAGTCCTGAGGTGAGAGAGCATTGAGTAGTGAGGGGGTAGACCTCGATAAGAAATCTTGCACACCTAGATTGCCTGCCTGAGGGTGTAGACCGAGCTCGCGTACGAGGTTTTGCCGCGCTGAGAGTAACTCATCTTGCATTTCTTGTTGCATGGTGATGAGTTCATTGAGTCGCTGATGTGCTATTTGCTTCTCAGTGAGACTTAACTCACCTAGAGCATTTAACGTGTCCATCTTCTTGACCTCAGCGCGTAGTTGTTTAAGTCTCTGTCTGATCAGTCGATCTTGTCGCTGACTTAGTAATAAGCTGACGCAGAGTTCTTCTGCTCTGACTAAGAAGTCCTGCTCCTCTGCCTTCATTTGCCAGAAATCGGCCTCTTTATATTGCTCGGCAATTTGCTTGGCGATATGTGGTAAGCCAGTGACTGGTATGCTGATATTTGGAGATAGCGAATAGTTGGTCAGGCTGGTGCTCAGATTGCGCCCCAGCTCTCCGCTCAACGAGGGATCTGCCCAGAGCCCTGCGTATTGTGCGACGCTGGTACTTTTTGCGTAAGTGAGACGCTGGGCATTGAGATCGGGGTTAAGCAAGAGACCTATACTTAGCAATTGCTTACGATTGATATTTTTTGATTTGGACACGAGATCACGGCTCGTATGAAGCCACTGCTCTGTGTCGCGCTCCAGATTGACCGGTGCGGGTTTATAGGTGCTGCATGCCGTTAAGCTCAAGCTAACAAGGCACAGCACCCCAAGGGGTATTTTCATGATATTTTTCTATTGATTTTTTTAAAAATGATTTCAGATAAGGGTAGGGGAATCAGTGCACAGTCAAGCGCACTATCTGAAATGCTATATCAAATCAATAGAGGACGGTAAGGCTCGATGAGCACAGACCGTAGCAATGGGGGGGAGGTATCAATGAATACATACTCTTGAGCAAAATCGCTCAAGGAGTAGAATGTCACATATTCCACATAAATCACCATCAAAGGTAAGATTGGAATAGTCGTGAAGCTATCCACGCGAACCAAAGGTTCAGCACGATGATCACATTCATGAGTTGGTGGCTCATCTGAAGAGTTGTGCTGATGCGAATGCTCGTGATGATGCCCCTGTACAAGTTCACACAAAGAGTCTTGAGGTGAGGGGAGGCATTCTGCTTCTATGCAACGACAAACATTAGCGAAGCTTATACCCAAAACTGAGGGTATAAGTATAATAGCTAACAAAAGTTTTTGTATAGAGGAAAACATGCCTTATGCGTGTGTGATACGAGAATAGAATATGGCAGGTATCCCGTCAAGTGTAAAATTTGCCATTTAGGATGTGTGGCTATGTACCGAATGAAAACAAAGGCTTCATTCACTAGGCTCTTGCTGCGTGATGCAGTGGATAGCCCCACCCTCGATGACGAGTCGACGTGCATCCATGCCGATGACTTCATAACGGCTACCAAAGGCTTCACGGAGGATGCCAAGAGCATGGTCGTCATTCTTCTTCTGTTCAAAGATAGGGACAATGACGCGTTGGTTGCAGATGAGGAAGTTGGCGTAGCTGGCAGGCAGCTGCTCGAGTCTCCAGTCTTCAGCGACAAGGGGGTTAGGCATGGGCAGAGGGATGATCTCTACGTTCGAGCCGCAGGGGCGGCGTAGGTCTTGGAGTCTCTCCATGTTTTCTGCGAGTGCGCGGTAATGCGGGGACTTCGTGTCGCGTTCTTCGATGGCGACGAGGCTGGAGGCGTTCACAAATCGTACCATGTCATCGATATGCCCATCTGTATCATCTCCTTCTATCCCTTGACCGAGCCAAAAGGTGTGTGTGGTGCCCAGAAGACGGGTGAGCTCGGTTTCGATCTCTTGCTTACTCTTATGAGGATTGCGGTTCTCGTTGAGCAGAACGGCTTCTGTTGTGATGAGTAGCCCTTCGCCATTTCCTTCGATCGCACCTCCCTCAAGGATGAGTGAGGAGCTAAGGATGGGGAGCTGTCGCGCCTGTGCCATGTGTAGGGGGATCTGATTGTCCAGATCCCAGGGTGCAAACTTCCCACCCCACGCGTTAAACTCCCAGTTCGCGATCTGCCTGCCCCCATCAGAACGCTGTACAAAGATGCCACCATGGTCGCGGCACCAGACATCATTGGTCGGATGTGCGAAAAGAGAATAGTCTTCTGAGTGTAACCCTGCCTCTTGTAGCAGTGAGGCGATGCCAGCATGCATGGGGCTGGCTGCATTGATACATACCTGTGCTTCAGGGGCAATGAGGGATGCGAGTAAGGCGTAGTCGCGATGTAGGAGGTCAAGCCCCCCTTGCCAGAGGTCATTGCGGTGTGGCCAAGAGAGCCAGACTGCATCTTGCCTCTCCCATTCTGCAGGCCAGCGCAGCTGAGGTGTTCCTTCTATAGCGGAGATGTCGGAGGAGGGGGCTGAGGTCATGACTGAAGGTAAAAAAAGTGAGGTTTCTGTATCGAAATGTCGCTAAGCTTATGGGTAATGAGCATGTCGATGACATCGTTAAAATCGGGCAGATGATCAAAATCTGCCTGATCGTCATCGTTGTTCTTTCCTAGTACACCTACTTCGATGAGATTATAGACAATCTGCCCGAGATCGGAGGGGGTCTCAAGCCCCCAGTGGGCGAGCAGCTCACTGGCTAGAACTCCATACTCTTCCTCTGCGAGCTTGCAGTAGCAGAGGTGGAGCTGCTGTGCCGTGAGGTGACCCTCTAGTTCGAGCACTGAGCTGGCAAAGTTCATCGTGCGGTCGAGTAGATGGTAGGCCTCAGCATCATATTCGGGATGCAGAGATGTAACGGTCTCAAGCGCATGGGCGAAACTATTATACTTAGCCATGGGCGCAGTGTAGCACAGAGGGGGGTGTGAATGCAAGAGTCTCGTGCAACTTGGTGTAATCAATTAGCTGAGAAGCGTGCTGCGATTGCATCAATGGCACTGATCAGTGATTCTTCTAGCGCAGGCTTGCCGATGGCCTCTGCGCAGCCGTCGAGTTGTGCAACATTGCGAGCTCCGATCAGGACGCTGGTGACCTCGGTGCGATGGAGTAGCCAGCGGATAGCTAACTGGGTGAGGGGGATACCAGCTTCTATAGCGAGATCTTGGAGGGCTGCAATATGGGCGTTGTTCTGCTTCACATGATCTTCATTAAGGAAGACGGAGTCCACGCGTGCTGCACGTGAAGCTTCAGGTAGCTGCTGGGCGAGATACTTTCCCGTGAGCTGTCCTTGAGCGAGAGGGGAGAAGACGATGGATCCCGTTTCCTGCTCCTTGAGAGCGGGTAGCATCCCCTCTTCGCAGTCGCGGTGTAGCATGTTGTAACGGAACTGATGGATGAGGCAGGGGACTTTCTCTTCGCGAAGGAGCTCACAGGCCTGATGGAAGAGAGCAGGTGGATACTTCGAGAGACCGGCGTAGAGAGCCTTTCCGCTGCGTACAGCGGTGACGAGTGCTCCTACAGTTTCTTCGATGGGTGTGTCGGGGTCGGGGCGATGAGAGTAGAACACATCGACGTAGTCTAGACCCATGCGAGTGAGTGATTGGTCGAGGCTTGCGAGAAGGTGCTTTCTGCTTCCCCAGTCGCCGTATACTCCGTCCCACATGAGATGTCCCGCCTTCGTCGCAATAAACATCTCATCGCGCCGAGGGGCGAAGTGTTGCTTGATCAGCTTGCCAAAGGTGATTTCAGCGGATCCTGGGGGTGGTCCATAGTTGTTTGCTAGGTCAAAGTGGCAGATGCCAATATCCATGCAACGAGCAATCATCTCGTAGCAAGATTGCTGATCATCATGTGTGCCAAAGTTGTGCCAGAGTCCAAGGGAAAGCTCTGGGAGAAGAACGCCACTGCGTCCGCTGCGTCTGTAGTTCATAAATTAAGTGTGAGTTAAGATGGCTGGAGTATTACGCCATTCCTTGGCTAAGGAGGGTATTGAGTTCGTGCTGGAAAGCCTGTAATTCTGCCTCACTTGGGCGATCACTGAGGTCACTCCAAGAGAAACGCCCTGTAGAGTCAAAGCTCCATGCTCCACGTATGCCGGACGAAAAAATGGCCTTCCCCGAGAGCATCGTTCCTGGTATCTGAAGCTCATCAAGACTGACCTTTACCTGAGCTGGTGAAGGTGCGGGTTCTTCCTGCTTCGGGCTCGCTTCATGGGCTTGCGCGGGACTACTGGTAGGCTCTTCTACGGGGGCTGGTGTTGCCTCTGCGATTTCGATGCCGTGATCTAGTAGCAGGAAGCGTAGATCCATGAAACGGATGGATACACCTTGTTCGGTGAGATGCTTCTGGATGCCGTTTAAGTCGTGACCTTGTGCCGCCCATGCGCGGATACTCTCTATTACTTCCGGTGTAATGCTCATGCTGCTACTGTAGCAAAAAAAAATACCTATGGCAAGAAACGAGATGAGGAGTTATTATTAGAGTAATTCAATTTTAAATCAGACGTTTTTTTATGGGGGGGTGAGCTCAGAAATAGAGAGAAAATGAAGCTGTAGATGGCTATTTACTTCGTATAACTTAATTATTTTATTATTGTGATATGAGGTGTTTTTGAAGATTTGTTGTTGATTTGTTGTTGATTATTAAGAATAAAATATTTGCAACATGATTTTGGCGTGTAAAAAAACCATAGTTGTTGTATTTTTCTGTTATTATTGAAAATTTGCCCTACGTAGACGCGCTTGTGTGTCTATCTGTTAATTTTATTTTACAATATATTTGTATTTTAAGTAAATATGATTTAACGCACTTCCTATAAGATTTATAGGAATATTAACAAAGGGGTATAATTTGATTTGTTTCTAAATGTATGCTCGTAATAGTTCTTGATTTATCTAATCGTTATTCTATAATTTCCCCAGAACAACGCCCTTTTTTATTTTCTAAGATGCCAACATCACTGATATACTCAGTCATTATTTTAGCTGGAAGCGGAGTAGGTATAGCTGCCGATCATACAAGTGATGCTGCGCCCATACCCTCACAGACGAGCATGCTCTCTGTGTCTGTTTCCCTAGATGATACGCTGGGCATAGAGTCGAGTGTCCCTAGCATGACTCTATTTGCATCAGATGAAGGGAGTAATACATTACTCTCCTTATCTGATGATATCCTTTCTTTATCTGAGGAGCTGTCTATTTTTTCTCGATCCGAAGAGGGAGTCTCTTCCTTACCCACAGAGGGAGATATCGCATCACTTCTGCTCGAACGAGATGAGCTCGCCTCATTTGAGAACAACGCGACTCTGGTCTATGCATCGCGCCCAATTGCGCAGCCCCTTGTCGACCTTGAGCCCTATCTAGGTACAAGTGAGGCAGTTGAAGCGCACGTTACGTCTATGGCGGAGGTAGCGTATCCGGTCATAGATGTGGAGCATGATTTCCTAAGTGACGCCGCTAGCCTTGGTCTATCGGGTGACGATGAGGGTGATCGGCAAGAGGAAGAGGTAGCGCAGGTGAATGTAGCACCTGTAGCATCCTTTTCAAGTACAGTTGTGACTCCCATCAGTTCAGCCGCCTCTTCATCATCTGTAGCGAGCATCTCCGGAGCTGGAGGCGGAGCAGCAAGCTCATACTCGACTCGCTCAGGAGGACCTATAGTCATGGAGGCTGTTCAAACGACGTTTCCAGTGGTGGGGATTCACTATATCACTGCGGAGGATAACCTCTTCATGAATGCGTCAGCTTTTACCCAAGACTTGATCTATACTATCCAAGGGACGGATAAGCTTGAAGGTGGAGTCGTGGAGGAATCGGCACTAGATGGAGCAGGGCGTTACTCAGGCTTCGAGCTCTACTATCGCTCATACGGCACTCGAAAAACTACCATTGTGCTAGACGGGATTAAACACTTTCAGAATTTTAATCATGTCAATGGCAGTGCAGCCGGCGGTGCAATCGCCCTGTTCAATGGGGGGGATATCGTATTCTCGCAAGAGGAAGGTGAAATGGTTACCTTCAGAAATAATAGAGTAGAGGGGACAACAGGGCACGCCTCAGGAGGGGCTCTATTCATCACAGGCGGTGGGTCTGTGACTGACTTAAATGCGAACTTTCTGAGCAACTCTGCCATTGTTGATCAAGACAGCGGAGAGACACGCTATGCTCGTGGTGGTGCCATCTTTGTCGGAGATTACGATTCGGTGCTCGATGGTTATGTTTCTAGTGATGTGATCTCTTCTATTGGTAATATTACGGGTCGATTTGAGAACAACTCCGCTGCCTTTGGTGGAGCTATCTATGTGGCACAGTATGGTGATATTGGGCATGTCTCTGGAGACTTTATTAACAACTTAGCAGAGGGGGAGAAGCAGGCAACTCATACGCAAGGAGCATCAGGAGGTGCTATTCGTACATGGCAGGGCTCTATAGGCAGTATTGATGGTAACTTCACGGGGAATGTTGCGCATGCACTCACAGGTATGGCAGTGGGTGGTGCCGTATCCTTAGATGGAACAGAGGTAAAAGGTGGCATTACAGGGCATTATGATGGAAATATCGCCTTCGCTGATTCGGGGATAGCTCAGGGTGGTGCTTATGTGCTGAAAAATCAAAATGGTGACGAACCCATTATCTTTACGAACACAGATTTCACGAATAATGTAGCAGGGACAGGTCTCAGTAGCTTGTCGAGTGCTCAGGGTGGGGCTTTGTATGTAGAGAAATCTGCCGATATCTTCATTGTGGCTGATGGTGAAGATGTCCTGATTAGCAACAACTATGTAGTTAATAACGCCACTTGGGATGCTGATAATAGGCAAATCGTTGAGAGTACGAGCTCCGTTCGAGACTACACAGCTTTTTATGTGAAGGACTCTGCCGTCACCTTACAGACAACGGAGGGGAAGGATAATACGATCACAATCAATGATGCGATCCGCGATGATAATAGTGCTACTACTGTTAGCGAAATCATCATTCAGGATCTATCCACTCAACGCTATGGTGTGAAGTTGAATGGTGAGATTGGAGTTGATCATCTCATTGTCGAGTCGGGCGGGGTGGAGCTAGGTAGCTTCACTCATTCCAATGGTGATATCACTACGGCAACCTTTACGAATGACTCGAATCTCACTGTGCATGCGGGAGCCGTCGTGAAGACAAATGCCGACTACCTAAAAAATGTGGGTGAGGTCGATCTGCGTGGAACTGCAGGGGCTGCTGGCACAATCGAGCTGACAGGTGGTACCTTGGTATCAGATATTAATGGTGTGGATAAGGTGCATACAGGCCATATTGATATCATCGGGGAGACAACAGTCTCTGGGGGCGCGACGATCTATGCTGATAATATCAATGTGCATGACACTCTCGTGCTAACTGACGCAGCTAGCGTCGATGTGGAGACATTACTCTTCTCGGGATACGGTAAGGATGATGTAAATGGTGGAGGTAATCAAATCATAGCCAGTAGCTTGACTACCTTTGCCTTCGATATGATAGAGCTTAACTTTGCTACGGCAAATCCTGGTGACATCTTCGAGCTTATCGTAGCTGCCGAGGGGGAGACTGTTGATATAGATTTTGACTTCTCTTCCATTGTCTTCACGGTAGATGGAAAGGAATTAGTCGAGGGGGCTGATGAGGATTATATCATTCGTCGGCGCGCAGATGGTGGGGTGGAAGTGGAGATTCTCATCCATGTGCCTCCGCCAGTGCCTGAGCCATCTGCTGTAATGCTAGGTCTTATCTCTCTGGGGGCGGCTCTCTCTCGCCGCCGCCGCAAGGCGCATGAATGAGTTATGATATACTCGCGAAAAAGCTCCCTATCGGATGGTATGGGAGCTTTTCTGGTATGCTGTAGGTGACACAAAAGCCGACTTATGCACCAAAAAGATTGATTATGAGGGCGTAGAAGCTGAGGTGTTACGCATTTTTTTCATACAGACATCGATATCTAACTGATTATCTATTACTGATTGTATATAAATATCTAAAACGAATCAAAAGTTGAATTGGCTTAATTGCTAAACTTTGTTAGACAATTTTCTTATTTACTGGTTGAATATAGTTAACTTATCATGGGTTTTCAGGTATGTTATCTAAAATTTCAGCAGGATTATCAAGTGGCATCATTTACGTGTTATTTACAGGGCTATGTGTTGCCAGTGAGAGACTGTCTTTATCGAATGAATTAATGATAGGGGTAGAAGATGTTCTCCCTACACAATATCAGACCAGCATCGAAGTCCATGGTGACATTACCCTGAGCTATGAGCCAAGTGAGGATACACTTACCATAAATCAATCAAGTGAAGAGCTAGAAGTATATCTCACGGAGGATAGTCTCGAGATTGATGAGATGCACTTCGATAGCGATGCGGGTGAAGTGCTTTCTGATGAAGCTGAGCTTATCTATGATATCCGACATGAAGCTACTGCCTTTTCGATGGAAACGGAGGTGCATGATGCACATTTCTCTGATGTTGTACCGTATGAAAACGAGGCTGTATTAGATTATGCACTCGGTTATCAAGAATTATCCGAAGAGAGTATACTTCGGGACGAGCTTCTTGTCCAAGAATCTCCCTTGGTTGATGTGATGGAAATAGTGAGTGCGCAGCCCATAAGAGATGGTGCATTGTATTCATTCACAACTAATAGTGAGCGCTCGTCGTCCTCGAGCCTCTTTTCTCGCTCTGGTCTAGGGATTCTTCCCAGCGCTGCAGGAGAAGGTAATGGGCTCATGACAGATTATCTGGTTCATGGGAAGGTAGTACTGTCTGATTCTGATGACTTGTTCTTTGATGCCGATGACTTTACTAGTTCAGTTGTATTCTCTATAATAGGTACTCCCTCTACAGAAAGTGGAGTGACTCAGAGCGCTACTTTGAGCGGGGGAGACATGTACAAGGGCTTTGAGATCTATTATACTGGATATTCTGCTGATAACGCTCTTATCACCATTAAGCTGGAAGGAGTCGAGTACTTCGAAGACTTTCGTAACGAGGGGACAGTCAGAGCTGGTGGTGTCATCGCGCTTTACAACGGAGGGGCGATTGAGTTCGAGCAGAGTGAGAAGTTGGTAAGCTTCCAAGATAACCAGGTCATATCGTCTGATGGACATGCTTCAGGCGGAGCAATTTTCATCACAGGTGGAGGCTCTGTAACGGATCTGCGTGCCGATTTTATTAATAATTCAACCACCGTCATACAAGACAGTGGGGTTACACGTTACGCGCGCGGAGGAGCTATCTTCGTTGGGAAATACGATGGTCAAGTGTATGACTATAGCCCCAGCAGCGTGACATCGTCTATAGGTAACTTGACAGGTAGCTTTCAGAATAACTTAGCTTCTTTTGGAGGGGCTATTTATATAGGGGAACTCGGAGATATCGGTCATATTACTGCAGAGTTTATCAATAACATAGCGGAGGGGGAGGTACAGCCAGATCACACTCAGGGAGCATCAGGTGGAGCAATACGCACGTGGAAAGGTACTATAGGTAGTATTGATAGTACTTTCTCAGCGAATGTAGCGCATGCTCTTACGGGGATGGCGGTAGGAGGAGCTGTATCGCTAGATGGTACTGTGGTAAAGGGGGGGATCACCGGTGATTATGATGGAAATATCGCGTTTGCAGATGAAGGGATCGCACGCGGAGGTGCTTATGTTCTGAAAAATCAGAATGGCGATGCTCCCATTATCTTTACGAATACGAACTTCACGAATAATGTAGCAGCAACGGGACTGGATGATATCACAAGTGCTCAGGGGGGAGCCCTCTATGTGGAAAACTCAGCGGATATTTACATCGTTGCCGATGGCGAAGATGTGCTCATCAGCGATAACTACGTCGTCAATGATGCTACATGGGACGCTACCAATAGAGTAATCAGTGAAGGAGAAGCATCTATCCGCGACTACACCGCTTTCTATGTGCGCGACTCTGTAGTCACTCTTGAGACGACTGCGGGTAAGAATGATACCATCACCATCAATGATGGCGTGAGAGATGATAACAACCCGAACACGACCAGCGAGCTAGTAGTCCGTGATCGTTCTACGAATAAGTATGGGGTGATGCTCAATGGGGCGATAGGTGTAGACCATCTCATAGTAGAAGAAGGGGGAGTCTTATTGGGCAGTGCCACGCACTCTGATGGGTCGACCACTACGGGAAGCTTTACGCATACATCGAACCTAACAGCCTATGCTGGTACCGTTGTGCAGACGAATGCTGATTACTTGAAAAATGTGGGGGAGGTCGATCTGAGAGGAACAACAGATAGTGCTGCCACAATTGAGTTCACAGGAGGGACTCTCCTGTCAGATATCAATGGAGTTGATAAAGATCGTAAGGGGCATATTGATATCTTGGCTAAGACCTCTGTGGCGAGTGATGCCATTATCTACGCCGATACGATTAACGTAGGCGATACTCTCTATCTGAAAGAGCAGGCTAGCGTGAATGTCGATACACTTTTCTTTACTGGCGATAGCATGCTCGATGTGAATAACGGCGGTAATCAGATTATTGCTGGCAATCTTACAACCTTCGCCTTCGATATGATAGCGCTCAATTTCGCTGAGGCGAATCCTGGTGATGTCTTCGATCTCATCGTGGCGAATCCGGGTGAAGAGATAGTGATCGACTTCGACTTCCAGTCTGTCGTATTCACCGTCTCAGGAAAGGAGCTTCAAGAGGGTGAAGATAAGGATTACAGTGTTTTGCATCGTGAGGATGGTGGAGTGAGCGTGGTTATTCATATCAAGGTGCTGCCACCAGTTCCTGAGCCATCGGGAGTTATACTCACTTTGATAGCACTGTGTTCAGTGGCATGTCGTCGCCGTCGTCGCTGCTGAGGAGGAGATAGGTGTGACTCTGATGATCTTGACATGTAGCTGCCTTTGTGCTAGATGTAGCAGATGAATCGGTATATAGCTGCTAGCTTGCTGTTGCTCCCAACTCTATGGTTGGAGCACGCACAATCCCAAGAGGGTATTATGTACATAGGAGACTCCTTGACGCATGGCTATAGCAGTAGCTCATATCGCTGGCACTTACATAAGGTGCTGGTAGATGCTGGCTATGACTACGAGGAATTAGGCATTCACGTTGGAAATACAGGGCGCAATCAGCTTCCAGCGGGCAGTAGCTATAGGGGAGTCGCCTTCCAGAACAGACACTGTGCCCAGTCTAGCGCTCGTGCGTGGGAGATCGCAGGAGCTAAGGTAGGACCACGCTTCGGAGGTAGCAAGCTTGATAACTGGCTGGGGCTTGACGCGAAGACCGCAGATGCTAAGAGCTACCAAGGCATTCAGTACTCGGGTGATGATGTGCCAGATAGCTTCGTACTGATGATAGGGACAAATGATCTCCTCTCAGATAATGAGAAAGAGCCCAAGGGCTTACCTAGTGTCGCGACTCGCGAGATCAAGGAGCTACTCAGCCATGTCGAAGAAATGTATCAAAGCATGCGCAAGTCTAACCCGAAGGCTTCTATCTATCTCACGACCGTTCCTGCATGGGGATCACATCGTAGTCTGGACATAATCTCATGGCGGAAGGTAGTTCATCGATATAATCAGTCTCTAGCTCGCTGGTCGAAGGGGCGCGAAAAACTGACACTAGTCGATGTGAATAGAGGACTTCTAGTAGACGGGTTGAAGGCACACCCTGAATTCTTCCTCTCCGATGGACTTCACTTCAACGAACAGGGGAATCTCTTAATTGCAGGCAATATCGCGCGTGCCATGGGGATCTCACCACGGACTGCTGGACTGCAGTCACGTCGAAGTGACGAGCTCAGTACCATAGCCCCCGCAAGTAAGGATCACGGGATGAGTGTCGAGCTCAAAGCGAACAATCCCGCCAGTTATCGTATCAGTAATGGGCGTAATGTGGCTGAGATAGAAGTGACAAAGACGCTCATTCTCTGGCGTAATGGCAGGGATCAGCGAGTGATCTATGCGGATGATCTGCGCAAGAACCACCAACTACTACGTCTTGTCTGGGTGCAGGGTGATGCTCAGAACTCTATAGACGCAGGATATTACGTCTGGCTTGGCACCCAACTCATCGGTGAAGCTCTCCCTTCATCGGAAGAATCTGGGATGAAAGCTGTGAGCGCACAGAATGGATCACTACTCGCACCTCTCTGCGATCTCAGTGGTAGTTATGCACCCAGATAAAAGAAGAAAGACAATGCCAAGTGATACCTCATACCAATTAGATTCATCTCTCGCGCGCTGCGCATGGGTGGATGGCTCAGAAATCTACACTCGCTATCATGATGAGGAATGGGGGCGTCCTTGCTATGATGATCAGCAGCTATTTGAGATGTTGGTGCTGGAGTCCTTTCAAGCGGGTCTCGCATGGATTACCATACTGAGGAAGCGAGAGAACTTCCGCGCGGCCTTCGATGGTTTTGATCCTCATCTTGTCGCCCAGTATGGAGAGGATAAGGTGCAGGAGCTGCTTGCCAACGAGGGTATCATCCGTCACCGTGGGAAGATAGCTGCCGCCATTCATAATGCTAGGCTCTATCTAGAAATCCAACGTGAATACGGCAGCTTCAGTCAGATGATATGGGGCTATGTTGATCATCAACCCATCATGAATGACTACAGGTCCCATCGTGATGTGCCAGCCACCACAGCACTCTCAGATCAGATAAGTAAGGATCTGAAAAAGCGGGGCTTTAAGTTCATGGGATCAACTATCGTCTACGCTTATATGCAGGCGATAGGTATGGTGAATGACCATACCACTGACTGCTATCTCTGTGTTGAGCAGAAGACAAGCTAGAAGCTGAGACCTAGCTCGGCTAGCTTTTTTCTTACATTCTTAGCGTTCCTTGACTGGAGAATCTCACGGACGGATGCTTCTGTCAACACATACTTCGTGGCGATGGCATTAGCTCCCTTTGCCCATGTCTCTGCGCGATCATCTAGTGATACCCCTCCTTGGCTTAGGTAATACGAGAGGAGCTCAGCGCTATCAAACTTGGCTGCTTGGAGGCAGCCCATGATGCGATATTGCTTGCTTGCGAGGATGGGGTAGCTGGTCTCAAGTTTCAGTAGATCATCAAGCTCGTCATTCGCGTTGGCACGATTCCATGCGAGAAACGCCTCGTTGTTTTTCTCCCATGTAGGTAGTGGAAGTGAGAGCTTATGGGAGTAGAAGTCCACGGAGATGGCCTTTCTCTGAGAAAAGTGAGCAATGAGCCCAAAGCCTCTCTTTTCACGCGTGTAATAGGTGTAGGAGGGGCTTGATGTCGTTGTTGTTGTGAGCGTGTTTGTAAATGCGTTGTAGCTTGATGAGCTATGGCTTTTTCCAGAGACGTAGTGAGGGATTTCTGTTTCTATCTCACGAGACCAGTATGCCATGCCTTCATTCACGTCACCAGCAGCATTTTCGGGGATACCTAGGCAGCTACGTAGATCAGAATAGGGACGTCCGATGAGAAGCTGCGCGACATTCTCTTCCTCTGTGATATTGTTTTTAGGAATACAAGAAGCAATGAGGAGAGAGCTGCTTGCTAGAATGAGCTTTAGGATCATGTGCTGCATGAGCACAATTTATCATGATGCTTAAAAGTTAGCAATATTTTTTGTATGTTTTCCCCATGCCTTGTAGATATATTGCTATTGACTTAGAAGAGTTAGGAGCGTATCATCTAGGAGAAATACGATGATCTTTTGCACCTTTAAGAATAGGGTTCTACCGGCGTTGCTGCTTGCACTAGCATGCTGCGCTGTTGTCAGCATGCCTGAGCTTCACGCGTCAACTGTGAGTTATAGTCGAGCAAATGCCTTAGAGCAGATACTGGAGAATCAAAGGGCTGTGGTGAGGATCTTTGCGCTTTCTGACGATCATACCTCTTCTGGCACGGGCTTTATTATATCGGAAGATGGAATGATCGCGACGAATCGTCACGTGACAGAAGGCGCAGATACCTTTGTCATTTACATCCTTTCCGGCAACGCACAATTTGCACGCGCTTATGAAGCAAGAGTCCATGAGCAATCAAACAGCTACGACCTTGCTATCCTTCAGCTGCAGGGGGAGGTAGTGGATATGCCAGTTCCTTTAAAGCTCACACACTCACGACCTCGTGTCCTCGATGATGTAATCGCTTTAGGATTCCCCAGTGCGCTGGATGTCTCTATACCTGAGTCGGTAGAGCTAGGGCGCGCTAAGATCACCGATCCGCATGTGCTGGAAAATCTACAGCCCAATATCACGAAAGGTGCGATCTCTAAGATAGGCACATGGGTCGTTCATGATGCGAAGATAGGGAATGGGAATAGTGGAGGCCCTCTCATCTCGTTAGCCACAGGTGAGGTAGTAGGGGTAAATACTGCAGCGACACAGGATGGTGGTGTATTCTTCCTCGCTATACCAGCAGAGAAGCTTCATCGTATGCTAAGCCTCGTACAATATGATCAGGCTCGCATCCCTGAGCTCATGGAGAAGGTTAAGCAATATGAGCCCGATGCTATGCTGGAGCTAGCGCTGATGATCATGAAGGGTGAGACTGGCGATATGTTCAGCATCAAAGAGGCTATCATGCTGTTGGAAGAAGCTGCCTCTCTAGGCGAGCTAGAGGCATACACTCAGCTGGGGAATATGTTCTATGATGGTGAGATCGTCCCGAGGGATGCGCTCAAGGCACGTGAATATTATATCAAGGGCGATATCCCCTCTTGCTGGATTAATCTGGCGGAGATGTACGCCTTCGGCGATGAGGGGGTGAAGACAGACGTGAAGAAGGCGTACCATTACGCGAAGAAGGCGGCAGAGCAGGCGCACCCGTGGGGGGTCTATCAGCTCGCTATTTTTACAAAAAATGGTACAGGCGTACGCTCAAGCCTGAATGGTGCTATTGATATCTTAGAACGATACATTGAGTCGAAGGCTGCGAATCCGAAGAGCATCTCTAGTGATATCAAGCTCGCACTCGCTCGCATGTATGCCCAGCGCAATGAGGGCGAAGACTGGGATGGCGCATTACTCCTCGCTGAGAGCATTACGTGGAGTGAGTATGATCATAACAAGGGGGCTGCCTGCGAGTTTCTCGGTTCATTATACTACTATGGCGACTGCATGCCAGTGGATCTTAAAAAGGCGATGAAGTATTATAAGCTTGGTGTCGATGAAGGGCATGCTGATAGTATGCTTAACCTAGCGCGTATGTACCTCATGGGGCAGGGTGTGGCTTCTGATAGGCGCAAGGCTGTGAGCCTCATTCAGCAGTCACTGGAGATCCAAGAATCAGGCGCAGCATACGGTCTACTGGCACGAGCATACAGTGAAGTAGGTGAGAAGAGGCAAGCCGTGGAGCTGAATCTGAAGGCGGCACGCCTAGGTTATGGTCCTTCCCAGCTTCTGATGGTGATCGAGTATGCAAAAGGTCAGTATATAGAGAAATCTCAGCAGAAATCTGATTACTGGCTCAAGCAAGCACTACAAGCACACGAGTGGCCAGACATTGTCAAAGCTGCTAGAGAGATACAGCAGAGACAAAATACAAGAAAAAAGCGCAGCAACTCATCTCAGAAAAAGCCCTCAACCCGTCTACCACAGCGCGCAAGTCAGCCATGGTAGATGCGTGTGGTTATGCGTGCAGTACTCTTTACTGGATGTAATAAATTGTTGTATATTTTTATTGACGAATAACGAATGTGGGTTAGAATAGATTTATTTATTAATCATTTAAATCCTCTGCTATGAAACGTCTGAAATGCTGTTTAAGTCTGCTCTCTACTGCGATCATGAGCTCCTCTCTCATGCTGTCTACTCAAGCACAGCAGACAGGGTTAGGCATCGTAGGTGATAGGCGCCCCGATCTCATCGTAGCAAATGATGGCAATATTAAACAAATCGTCAGAGAAGAGATCGCCAAATATGGTCCGCGAGCTGATTTAAATCACATTGATGTCAGTGGTGTGAAATACATGATAGCCGTGTTTGAGGATCTGAACTTTAATGGGGATATCTCCCAATGGGATGTTTCTAACGTTGTTGCTATGCCTTACTTGTTCCAGCGTAGTAAGTTCAATGGTGATATATCGAAATGGGATGTGTCTCAGGTGACGATGATGGTTCATATGTTTACGGGTAGCCCTTTCAATAGAGATATATCCAACTGGGATGTGAGAAAGGTGGAAGCAATGTCTAGCATGTTTCAGGGGACTCCCTTCAAGGGTGATTTATCTAGGTGGAAGATACATTCTCTAAGAAAGGCTTCCAATATGTTTGCGCAGTCTGAATTTGTAGGCGACTTGAGCTCATGGAGCTTTAATTTAATTGGAGATGCGAATACGATGTTTGCCCACTCCAAGCACCCCTACGCTAGCCAGGGTGTGCCAGAAAAAAGGGGAGGCAAGCAGCCTACTAATCTACCTCGCGTCGTGGCTAGCAGCGGAAATATACGATACATAGTGCAGGAGGCTATCTATCGCTGGGGTACTCAGGCTGATCTTAACCACATTGATGTTAGTGGAGTGACTAATATGGATGCCTTGTTTCTCGGCTCTTCCTTTCAGGGGGATATATCGCAGTGGGATGTTTCCAATGTTAAAAGCATGGCGTTTATGTTCCAGAAAAGCCAGTTTAATGGGGATATCTCCAGATGGGATGTCTCGAGTGTGACTAATATGCACGCCACGTTTTCCCAGTCGCTTTTTAATGGAGATATATCAAAGTGGGATGTTTCAAATGTCGTAGACATGAGCTATACTTTTGAAACGTCAAAGTTCACGGGGGATTTATCACGGTGGAAGGTAAATGCAACTAATCTAACGCATGTCTTTACATACGCTGTGCATCCTTATAAAGAGACGGGATTCCCTAAAAAACCATTGATAGTCGCCACAGATGCGACGCTAAAAGGCATAGTTGAAAAAGAGATAGCTAGCTCGGGGAATGATGCCGATCTTACCCACATTGATGTTAGCCAGGTGACGAGTCTCGAACGCTTGTTTGCGAGTAGCCCCTTTAATGGAGATATCTCTAATTGGAATGTGAGCAATGTTCGTAACATGAATGCGGTCTTCTTACGAAGTGCGTTCAACGGAGATATCTCAAAATGGAATGTCAGTAATGTGATTAGTATGCGTTCCATGTTTAACCAGTCAAAGTTCAACGGTGATATATCCCAGTGGAACACGAGTAAGGTAGAGAACATGTCACGCATGTTTATGTCTTCTCCCTTTAACAAAGATATATCGAACTGGGATGTGAGTCAGGTTCGTGACATGAGCTTCATGTTTGCGAAGACACCCTTCACAGGTAGCCTCACCAAGTGGCATGTGTCAAAGCAAGCTAATATCACCGATATTTGCCAGAATGCTACCTTTAAGTCCAATATTCAGGCGTGGGAGCAAAATCGAGCCGCTGCACGCATCGCAGCAAGCCCCCCTGCTACTCCGTCCGCTGATCACAGCCCTGAGCCAAAGGAGGGAATGATCATCGCGACGAATGCTACCATAAGAGATATCGTGAATGAGGCTATTGATAAGCGTGGTAATCGCGCGAATCTGAATCACATTGATGTCAGTAGAGTGACGGACATGACAGGTCTATTTAAGAATAGTAAATTTAATGGGGATATATCAGATTGGGATGTGAGCAATGTGCTAAGCATGATCTCACTGTTTGAAGAGTCAGAGTTTAATGGAGATATCTCTCGGTGGGACACAAGTAAGGTAGAGTCAATGAATAGTATATTCTCCTTTTCTGCTTTCAATCGGGATATTTCAGAGTGGAATGTAGCAAACGTGAAGACTATGTATCGCGCCTTTGCAGAGAGTGAGTTCAAGGGAGACTTATCGCGCTGGGATGTCGGCAACGTAACGAATATGTCCCACATGTTCTACAAGAGTCAGTTCGATCGTGATATTTCAAAATGGAATGTTGGGAAGGTCGCCACGATGATGTACATGTTTGGGTATGCGAAGTTTGATAAGCCTATAGGCAACTGGGATGTGTCCAAGGTGAAGAACATGCAGCATATGTTCTTCTGTAGCCCCTTCAATCAAAATATAGGAAAGTGGGATGTAAGCAATGTACTCGATATGAGCTATATGTTCTATAAGAGCGATTTCAACAAGGATATATCGCGCTGGGATGTCAGTAGTGTCGAAGACTTTGATTACATGTTCTATTACGCGAAGTTTAACAAGTCTGTGGCTCGCTGGCAACTGCGACGGAAAGCGACCACGAGGTACATGTTCCACTACTCAGCCTATAAGGGAAAAGAGCCTACGCCATAGCGTAGACTCCTTTCTCCAATCAGGTATTGATACTGTTTTAGTTGAAAATGACCGTCTTATTACCATAGACGAGGATTTTGTGCGAGATGTGCTTCTCTACCGCGTGTGAGAGGACGATCTTTTCTATATCACGCCCCTTGCTTACGAGCGTTTGTACCGAGTCTCGGTGTGAGACTCGTGTGATATCCTGTTCGATGATGGGACCTGCGTCGAGTTCGTTACTGACGTAGTGGCTTGTCGCTCCGATGAGCTTGACACCACGCTCAAAGGCTGCGTGGTAGGGCTTCGCACCGACGAAGGCGGGGAGGAATGAATGATGGATATTGATAATCTGATTCGCGTAGCTAGCGATGAATGACGGTGAGAGAATCTGCATGTACCGCGCAAGTACCACGAAGTCCACACAATTCTCCGCGAGCAGAGATAAGGTGGCTTGCTCCTGCTCTTGCTTGTTTTCCTTTGTGATGGGGAAGACATGGTAAGGGATGTCAAAACGCTCCACAGTCGAGCGCATGTCCTCATGGTTACTAATGACGAGAGGAATCTCGACGTTCCATTCCCCAGCTGTGTAGCGGCCTAGGATATCAAAGAGGCAGTGCGGCATCTTGGAGACAAAGAGTGCCATGCGTGGAGTCTTGTCATTAAAATAGAGCTCGAAGTGCATGCCATACTTCTTACCATAGAGTAGGTCAAAGGTGTCTGCGATCTTATCGTCGGGAATGTTGAAATTCTCGAGATCCCACTCCACGCGCATGAAGAATATCTGCTCCATACGGTCAGCATGCTGCGCGAGATAAATGATATTGCCTCCATTATCATTAATGAATGTTGTGATGGTCGCGAGGATGCCCTGCTTATCAGGGCAGTATAGGAGTAAGATAGCGGTCTTGTTCTGAGGAAGAGGTGTGCTCATGGATGGATATAGTACCATAGCTTCGCATAGATGGGAATCCATACTGCTGGCAGTAGTGCCTAATTATTTAGCAAAGAGCCCAGCTACTCTCATCATGAGTAGCTGGGCTCTGAGAATAATTACTCAGGTAGAGATCTCTTAGCTAACGCGGCGGCGGCGGCGTGCGAGCAAGCCTGCCAGAGCCAGAAGGCTGAGTGTTGCTGTGCTTGGCTCTGGGATGTAGAGGGCTACATTCGTTCCTACGTTTGTTTGACCTGTAGCAGCACCACCCCAGAGGAGTGTACCCCCTATGGTGTCGCTATAGACATTAACTGTGACGTTCGTGTAGTCTGTCATCAGATCGCTGGCCTTCACACCACTTAGCTCGAAGGCTACGAGTCCACCTGCACTAATCTGCGCATTGAATGAATCGAGATCCGAGCCAGTGAGGAGGAAGTCAAGTGTCAGAGTACCTGTGATATCGACATCGGTGACATCGATGCTGTCGAGCGTGTAGACAAGCATATTCTGAAGATTATTCTCCACAGTCCAGAGATCCTCAAAGCGCACATTGTTGCTGAGCCCATTGAGTGTAGCTGAGCTGATCTGATGGTTATTCAAGATGAGCTTCGCATTCGTATTTGTGATCGTGGTGCCGAGTTGCTGCCTTACGTTGTTCATTGTGAGTACAGAGTCGATACCGAGTGTCACTGCAGTAGCGGTTAAGGTCGTGTCTGTGATGTAGCCTGTTCCGCCATCCATTAATTTAACAGTGGCATTTTCAAACACAGTGCGAGTGAGGGTGTCATGAGCGATTTCCTTAGGAGTAGCATCAGCAATGTTGCTGATGTGCGCCTGACCAGTATCCTCTCTCACCCCTATAGTGAAGATACCCGTGCTGATCTCAGCGGTATCATTCAGAGTGGCATTGTTGGATAGTGCAACATCATCGTTAATGACGACGCTAGCTCCGGTCTTTACTTCAAGTGCACTTGAGCCGAGAGCTTTATCCCCACCTACGGTGAGGGTAGAACCCGTGTTAACAGAAGTTGTACCAGAGTAGGTGTTCTCGTTGGATAGGGTGACAGCACCTGCGATGGCGACTGTACCACCACCAGAGATGACGCTATCTGGTCCCTGAGAGAAGCCTGTGCCGAGTGAGGCGATACCCGTTTCGTCTTCGAAGATGATGTTTACGTCGATTTCTCCCGAAAGATCCTCCGTTATTTCAGTAGGAATGATGATGTCCGCAGGAGGGATATAAGCATAGGTTAAGACACCATTTTCGTAGCTGAAGCCGTAGCCCTCGCGGCTTGTGTAGCCAGTGATACTCGCAGTCGCTGCATCCCATGCGGAGAGGTCTGCGGATCCACTACCTGAGAAGTTGAAGAGATCGAGTGTGTAGACACCAGCAGATTCCGAGAAGGTGGCACCGCTGAGGTCGAGGCTCATTGCTGCGTCGACGTTCAGAGTACCTGCGACATTGATCGTGGAGCTATAATCCCATGTGCCAGCAAGAGTCAGCGACCCAGTGTCGGTGATAGTAATAACGCCTGTGATCGTGTCGCTCACCGTTGTAGTACCTGCGATAGTGAGATCACCTGCGTAGGCACTAAAGCCTTGGATAGTACCTCCGTTGACAGTGACATCATTCGTGATGGCCAGTCCGTCGATGTTGAGCGTGCCACTATTCACCGTGACGTTCCCCTCTCCGAAGGCAGAGGCATTCCCTGCCTTGAGTGTACCTGCGCCAGAGAGTGTTGTACCACCTGTGTAGCTGTTCGCTGCATTCAGATTGATTGTTTGATTGGCTAGAGTAGCGATAGCAAGACCTGTGCTATGAGCTGTCTCTCCATCTGCAACAGCGACTTGCGAGATAGCAGCATTGAAGTTCATCTCGGTGACGCCACTATCAGCACTGATATTTGCGCTGCCGATACCACTCAGCTTGAGGGTGTTGAGTACATTGACAGTCGTGTTCGCATCTGTCGTATCTGCGTCGATGCCGACGATCTTTGTACCTGCTGCGATGTTCGTGGTGATGTCTGTCGCATCTGTATGAGCACCACCCACACCTGGGGCTTGGGTCTGATTAGCCAGCTTCAGAGTAGATCCATTAACAGTGTTGATGTTAATCTGCTCAGCCTGCTTATAATCATCAACGCCGTAGAGACCTTGATTAAGGATGAGCGTGCCCGTGCTACCTACAGCGATGATGCCTATACCATCCTGATTAGCGATGCCAGAGTTCAGCGTCAAGGTGCCGTTGACATTAACGGTACTTGTTACTTCTGTGGTGGCATCTGTTGCTTTGCCATAGTTGGAAAGCATGAATGCAGGCTTGGCATCAGCTCTGTCAGCGATATTCGTGTTCAGCACGATCATCTCTGTGTTTTCAGCGATGGTGAGTGTGGTCGAGTTACGGCTTGAAGCCGTGCCAAGGAAGCCGTCGATGGTGTATGTGCCACCACCCTCTACTGTATAATTTGCATTATTCAGACTCCAGTACACATTGTCCGTGAAGGAAGCTCCTTCTCCAACGATGATAGATCCAGTGCCAGTTGTAGAGCGTTCATAGTAGGTGTCAACACCACCAGTCGCGGTTACGGTCTTGCCTGTTGCCACTTCAAACTTTGATGTGCCTGAGATGTATACCTTATTTAAGCTAGCGTCAGAGTTGACGAGAACCTTACCTGCCTGTACATCAATCGTGCCAGCATAACCTGTCAGATCAGAGAAGTGAAGCTGACCTCCGTCAGTCTTGTTGAAGCGGGTATCAGCAGCACCTGTGACAGCTTGCGTGATGCTGCGAGTATATGATTCTGTGAGGCTACCCCATGACTGAATGGTCGTCGTAGCACCATCCTCGATGTGTATAGCAGTCTCGAAGGATGAGCTCGTGCTAGATTTATCAAAGACAATGCCTGCACCGTTCTGAAGGATGACTTGCTTCGTTCCACCCAGATTAGAGTCAGCAGCACTGAGTTTTCCAGACTTGACGACTAAGCTACCCAAGTAGTCGGTCCCCAGTGTCAGTTCTGTACCATGGTTTGCTGTGTTCGAGAGGTCAAAGAAAATCTGACTGTCAGCTTCCCCTGTGATCTTCGATAGGACAATTGCCTCGTTGCCAAGACGCTCACTGAGCGAGTAGTTTGTATTATCCGCAAGTTCAAGCGCATCGAGACGCATTAAATCAGCGCGATCCGTGATAAGACTACCTCTCCTAAGATCGAGATAACCATGGAAGTTTTCAAGACTCAGTACAGTCCCCTCCTCAGAGGTCGCAATGAACATTGTGGCTTCTGAGGTAGCTGTTACATGGTCGAGAGATACATTGCCACTTGCAAGAGTTGACATAAGGCCGAGGAAGGCTGTCCCTTCAAGATTCGTCGTAGCAGAACCGATGCTGTTTACGTTCAATACACTGCCTGTAGCCAGATTGATATCGATCGCTTCAAACTCATACGTTATGACATACAGGTGTGCATTCTCTGCTAGTGAGAGCTCCCCTGCATTAAGAATGAAATCTTTAGCTTCGCTGGTATAGAGGGTGACGATTGAATTATCGCTAATATGGATAGCTGCCGTGTCGATTGATTCTGTAAGTGTGCCTGTCGTAACACCAGAGAAGGTGACAGAGTCTCCCTGTGCGAAGTCACCGCCCGTGGTGAATGTGGTGCCAACGCCCCAAGTGAAGTCATCACCACCTGTGTAGGTGAGGGGTTTGCTATTAATTGTATAGCTCAGTACACCGTTATCATAGGTGAAGCTACGACCAGCAGTGATGACGCCTTCGAGGAGTGATGTGTTGACTTCCCCAGCGCTAAGCCATGCGGTGACATCACTCGTCCCACCGTCGATGAGGGTCAGCTTGTGAGTTCCAGAATCATCGATAAAGCTAGCACTAGTTAGGTCGATCTTTAATCCTGCAGCGAGCTCTACATTACCTTCATTTGAGATTGCAGCACTGTAGTCCCATACTCCATTGAGAGTGAGGTCTCCGCTGTCTGCAACACTGATGTTTCCAGTGATTCTATCGCTGACAGCTACAGCGCCTGTGACATTCAGAGCACCTGCGTATGCTCCGAATCCTGAGAGTGTACCGCCAGCAGCAGTGATGTTATTATCAACAGAATGCCCATTGAGTTGGAGAGTGCCACTATTCAGCGTGACACGTCCGTCTCCGAGTGCGGAGGCATGCCCGACTACTACCTGTGCACCTGTGATGCTCGTGCCACCAGAATAGGAGTTAGAGGCATTGAGGTTGAAGGTCTGTGTAGCTGAGCCCGAGAAGCTGAGACCACTGGTATAGAGTGCTTCTGTCTCTGGGTTTGTGCCATTTGCGATGCTGCCATTGAAATTCACCGTGGCATTATCTGCAGACGCGTTAACTGCGACGCTTCCATCACCCACGAGTTTGATGCTATTGAGCACGTTTGTTTGTGCGTCAATAGCCTGTAAGGTCGAGCCACCTGCTATATTAGCTGTGAGTACGTTTGTTGCTGTGTTAGTGGTCTGATTACCAATCTTTAATGTAGACCCTGACTTGATGTTGATCGTTTGAGTGCCCGCATTGTTCCCTGCGTCATTAGCGTAGAGACCCTGACGCATGATGAGAGTGCCACCACTTTCGACATTCATGACGCTTGTTCCATCCTTACTCGAGATGCCAGATGCTATGTCGAGTGTGCCGTTCACTGTGAGCGTTGTTGTGCCACCTAAGCCCCAGTGACCAAGCATGAAGGATGCATTCGCATCCGCTTCATTAGAAACAGTCGTCCCAGTTACTTTGAGAGTAGTGTTAGCTGCAATATTGAGGAGCGTGTTACCAGAGCCAGAGTCTTTTGTGATGAGGCTCTTGATCTCATAGACGCCTGTGCCAGAGATATTGGTCGTACCGCTACCTAGACGCATCTGCACATTGTCAGTAAAGGTAGATCCCGCTCCAATGATCATATTGTAGCCGTGATTTGTTGAGCGTAAGTAGAAGCTGTTGCTGCCTGTGACAGCACTCGTAGAGAGGGTAAGATTTGCCCCCACTTCGAAGGTGTCACCCGAGCCGATGGTGAGCTGATTGAAGCTTATATCGCTACCTACCTGAAGGATGCCTTCGCCTACGTTGATATTACCAGCGAAGCCTGAGAGGTTGTTTATTGCGATTGTACCATAGTCAGTCTTGTTAATCGTCGAACCAGCTCCGCCAGTAATAGCACCAGAAAGTGTACGTGTGCCAGTACCACCCCATGCACGTATCGTCACGGATGCACCATCGATGATACTTACATCTGTGGTGAAGGTATGGGAGTTATTTGACTGGTTAAAGACGAGGCCAGTATTGTTATGCAGGATGAGCTTAGACGCACCACCGAGGTTAGAGTTACGAGCGCTAAGTGTGCCACTGAGCACTTCGACGCTACCTGTGAAGCCTGCTCCGAGTTGCAAGTTAGTTCCGTTACCTGGATCAGTCGAGAAGTTGGCTATTAATTTTGATCCTACATCACCTGAGAGGGTGCTGAGGCTTGCGCTTGAGCCAAAGGTGTCGGATATGCGTAGTATGCTCTCATTGAGAAGTGAGCTCGCTGTAAAGGATGCAGCGTTTGAGAGAGATGAAGTCCATTGACCTTCTTTTATCTTGAGTGTGCCATCGAAGTTGACTGCTTCTATGCTTGTACCATCAGTAGAAAGACTAAGCATCAAGCTAGAAGTTGTTTCCGAAGACTTGATGTTGTTGAATGACGCGGCCCCTGCTGCGAGTGTATCTGAGATGACTAAGCTGGAGTTGGCTCCTAGAGTTACCTCACCTGTACCAGCGCGCTCGGATGTGAATGTGATACCTTCCTTCGCTATTACTATGGCAGTACCCCAATCATTACTGATATCAAGGCTAGCATTGTCCTGAATAGTGATGAGGTCAGCCTCTAGGTGGATGTTCTCAAAAGTAGTCGTTCCTGATACAACTAAGGACTCTGTGCGGAGTGTTCTAGATGGGTCTGGAGAAGTGAAATTGACAGTCCCTTCACTGACCAATGAACCAACTTCTAAGTCTCCCCCTAATGTAATGTTTCCAGCTTTGAAGAGCACGTTGTCTCCGCTTGTGAACGTATCGCCGCCATCAAAGGGTGAGCCGATGTTCCAAATAAGATCACCTGTCGAATGGACGAGGTCTTGCGCATCTGTTGTGTACGAGAGAATGCCGTCTGCATAGCTATAAGTGCGCTTGCTAGTCTGTAGTCCCACAAACTTGCTTAAGTCAACAGATCCGTCACTGAGAAGGATAGAGTCATTAAGGATGCCCGTATCTGTATTGCCGAAAAGCGTAAGACTGAACTGATCGCCGCCATCAGCGCTGAAGGCTACTCCCGTGAGGTCGATACTGATACCATCGAGGAGGCTGATAGTCCCCGAGTTGTTCATGCCAGTGGTGAAGTCCCATAGCCCTGAGAGAGTCAGTGAGGCCCCAGCTGCGACATTCACTGAGCCAGAGATGTCGCCGAGGGCGAGAGCTCCTTCATTTACATGAAGAGTGCCTGCATAAGCACCTGCACCCGAGATCGTGCCGCTGTAGTAGTGGATCGTATTCGCAATAGCGTTATTATTCATGCTCAGAGAAGCGCTATCGCGCAGTTCAATGGTGCCTGATCCTGCAGCCTTGATATGCCCCAGATTGAGTGTTGTACCACTCACCTCGATACCACCTGAGAAGCTACTATTGCCCGAGAGATTAAGAGTGCCTGTTCCTGATAGGCGTATACCACCTACACTGCCTGAGACATCGGTGATATTAGAGGTGATACTCACTGTCTGCGCACCTACGTTCATCGATGTATAGATAGGAGCTGCATCTGTGCCCGCACTACCACTGTGAGAGCCTAGCTCTACTGCCTGACTGATAGTGCTGCTTGTGGTGAATTGCACGTCTGCAGCCCCAGTTCGGAGTGTGCCTGTGCTGCCGCTGATTGCACCGGAGAGAATGAGGGTGCCTGCGTTGACATTCAGCGAGCTAGAGTCTGAAGCGAAACTGAGTGCATGAAATGTTTGTGTACCGCCGTCTTGAGTGTTTGAGCCAGAGATTCTCGCACTCGCGAAGCTAATCGAGCCACTACCTGAGAAGGTCGTGTCTGTTAAGGTGGTTGCGATATTACCTGTTACATTGAGTGCGTTGCCCGCAGATTGGGTGATCATACCCGTGATCTCAAGACCGTCGCCCGTGCTGCCATTAATACCTGCACCTCCACTGAGATTAATGGTGCCGTTGTAGTTATTGACAGATTTGAAGCGCAGGATGCCATCTTCGTTGGTAGCATTGTTCGCTACGAAATTAATATTCGCGGTGCCTGTTAATGATTCAAATGCCCACACACCGTTCCATGCGTGAGAGAAGGTGCTAGCACCAGTCACGTTAAGGGCACCGAACTGCACACCACCATTCGAGTTGAGTCCTAGGTCGTTGCTATGGAGAGTACCACCCTGAAGGTTGAGGTCTGTGTCTCGCCAGTCTGCGGCAGCGTGACCGATGTTCATACGAGCCCCTGAAGCGATCGTTATAGAAGAGGCATGAATGTTCTTTGTGTGACTCTGCCCAGTGCCAAAGGTTGTCGTGCCGCTCGCGATGACGAGATCACCTGTCATATTCACATCCCCTGTGAGTGATGTATTGCCAGTCAGCGTGAGAGATCCGTTGCCGTTGATGTTGCCGATACTCAGTGCGTTGCCGCTGGTGGTAATCGTGAGATCTCCATCGTTTATGTTGAGCGCTCCTACAGTTGTTCCAGTTGAGAGTGTTGCGTCGGTGTAACCTGTGAAGCTTGCATTATCATTCGCGGCGAAACTAGAGCCGTCAAATGCATTTGCCTCATTCCAGCTTAGGTTGGATGGCGTGCTTTCATCAGCAGAGCCTGTGAATGAAACATCTGCGGCAGCCGCCTGTGATGAGATGAGTTGTGACGCTACTAGCGTGGCAGTACCTACCGTGGTAGTCCAGGTAGCCAGAGATAACATGGCAGAGCAGAGTGCACGGCGAAGAGTAACATTGAGTTTGAGTTTCATAATCTAATACTGGTATGAGTGCTATTTCCTGCAAAAAGAAATAGTATTCTCCTAGGATAGCAAACAGCTCTTCGTAGTCAAGTATATAATCCATTTGTTAGCAAGATCTTTAATCTTATTTGTAATTGTTATCGTTTGGTCTTCATGATGCGTACTCTATTCTTGAATAAGTAGTGGTTTCCCTTTTGGGGCATAACAAAGAGAGCCTAGCTTTCTGAGGAGAAAACTAGGCTCTGGTGGAGAGATGGTTCTTATGCCGCTATTGCTTGCGTCTACGACGAGATATCAGCCCCGCAAGTGCGAGCAGACTTAGCGTAGCTGTGCTAGGCTCAGGGATATGGGAGCTGCCTGTGCCACGCCCGATGGTGAGGTTTGTGGATGAGCCATCCATGCTGATGGTCATGCCATCAGTGTAGTATACCTTCTCACCATTATAGATGATGTAGATAGACCCCAAGTTGTCTTCGAGCAGCTCTGTGCCTCCAGCGTTTAAATCAATAAGAGTCAGGCGCAACTCACCTCCAGTAGCATCGATGATATCACCTGCGATGAGATTAATCTCGAAGTTCTCCTCGGCCATGATGTCATCATTTAGCGTGATCTGCACGTTTTCTAAAGATGCTGTGGTCAGTGTCTTACCATGCGCAATACCTATGCTTGAGTAGTCCGAAGAAGAGTTTACATGGAAGGTTAGCATATCGGTGACAAAGAGATTGGTACTATCATGAAGACGTACATGCCCTGTGCCTTTTGTTTGGCTGCTACCCATGTTAACCTGAGATACAAACCAGTAGTCCGAGCTCACGTCATATGTCCCCTCATTAAAGGTAAGCTGACGACTCGATGTTGTCGCGGCAGCATACTCATTAGAAGAAACTGGTGTGGATGAGATGCTCTTATCACCACCAGTATTGGATACGTAGTCATATCCCTTTGAGTCACTTGTGATATCACCCACGAGTGTCACCGTAGCATTAGATGCTGCATTGAGTACGAGATGATCTGTTGTGAACTGGATAGCATCACCATAGCTACCTCCGAGCTCTTTACTCTCTGCACCTACCCATGCTTTGGCGACCGCACCGTTGCCGAAGTGTAGTACTGAGTCTGCGTTCGTTTCTGGTGTGAGCGAGCTAGGTATAATAGGAAGCTCTCCCATGATTATGCGGATGGCAGCAGTGGATTTGAAGTGGAACTGCTCGCGGCTATACGTTTTAGAAGCATCAGGAGTATCTCCACCATCAAGGAGGATGTAGGTATCATCACTGAAGGCAGAAATATTTCCAGATATAAGACCCGACTCATTGGAGTTTGGCTCGTCTCTGAATGTATGCGCTAGCTCCATCCCTACGGCGTTGCTCAGACCCTTTGCCTGAATATCGCCAGTGAACGCTCCAAATCCATCTTTATCATCTGTATAGATCGTCGTCAGGCGTGCAACTAGTCCTACAGTGTTGTTGTTGTATGTGGTTCCTAGATGATTAGTCGTGATCGTGGAGGATATCTCTTCTATGTAAGTAGAAAAGTTATTGTTGTCATAAGCGATGCCAACGGCGTGCTCCTTAGCGCTTACATTGATTGTGGACGACAGCGTGCCGACAGTCGTGCTGCTTTTTGCTTCTCCAAGACCGAGACCTATGGCGTTTTCTCCTGATGCGTTTAGCGTCGCGCTGATCGTATCGATAGTACCATGAGAGATGATTGCCGCGATACCTGCAGATGACGCACCTGATCCAGTGGCTGTATAGCTGCCGCCTATTGTGCGAGCATCACCATTATAGGAGAGGGCTGTGGCTAGTGCTTCACTAGTCGCGGATACTGTCCCAGCTAAGGATGCAGACGCCGCGCCGCTGCTCACTAAGAGTCCAGTAGCATTTTCAATACCATTTACACTAATTTCACCGGAGAAATTCGTAATACTCTGCACTTCCATTCCGTGGATGATGGTAGGACCCTCGACTTGCGAGATGAGCTTGATGCTACTCTTTTCATCAAATGATGTGATATTCCCCCCATAAATGCCGTAGGTGTATGAATCGTAAATACCAGCACCAGCCGTGATAGATATCTGTGTGTTTTTGAATGATAGCTGGGTATCCTCGTTAGCTGAGACACCGTAAATATCAAATAAGTGAGGGTCGCTATCTCCCCCTGTCATCGCCATAGATATGCTCGCTCCGTCGAACTGGAGAACAGAGTCAGTTGCGGTGTTAACGTGAACACCCACGATGCTCGAGAGGAAGTGATCGTTTGCGCCATCATTATTCTTCACATCGAGAGTTCCCTTGATAGGCGTATCAGTGGAAGTAATACTAAAGATGACGATATCATTTCCAGCATCTGACGCATCTAAGGTGATGGTAGCGTTAATATCAGATGGATTCGTCGTCGTCGTGACAGCTGCGAAGCTTAGCTGCGTGCCTAGTAAGCTGCATACGACGGCGGATTGGTATCGAGCGCTATTTTTGCTCAATAAGGATAGGATGGTTTGTGTTACTTTAGTGCGTATCTTCATATTTTATTGATGAGTTAGGATAGTACTTATGGGGAAGTTAATCTTCGGGTAGGGCAAGAAGTGTTATCTTCTAAAGTAAGGTGTAATAAAGCGGTAAGTACTTAATAGGGAGTTCTGATGTGTAATGCCTACCTATCTAGTAGGCGAGGCGATTCTATATAGAATGTGTGTATTGTCAATTAAAAATAACAATTATTTATAATTTATTTTCATTGATTTTTTTCATTTCGTGATATCAATTATACGTTAAAAATATGATTATCGGTTAAATAGTGGCTAGTTGCATGAATGGGTATATTTTCACGGTGAATTTTAGTTCTTTTGTATAGAATAATTTATTCAATATACTAGATTGCTTCAATGAGCTGTAATCCTACTAGAGCGATGTGAATTAAGCTTGAGATTTTGAAAATAAAAATCTATGCAAGCATATAAGTCGTGTGATACAGATAATCTTTGTGTGTTCTCTTAATTATTAAAACTATCCTAAATAAGAAGCAAAATTTCGGAATGAGGCGCACTTTTTTACTAGCCCTTGTCAGCTCTACTGTCCTTGTCTCATGTATCGGCAACAACATCTAAGAATTGCCTAGTAACGATTGACTACTCGAGTAATGTAGGAATTGTGCGGACTGGCTGGCTTGTAAAAATAGAGATGAAATCAATCTCTATTGAGCCTGCTCGTACAACGCGATCTGGACGTGCTCACACAGCGTGCAGCACAAGCTGCACGCTGTGGATCGCTTGAAGTATTGCAATACCTAATTGCCAGCTACGGTGTAGATGAGAACGCGTTCATACAGACATGGCACTCGCAAGACACACAAGAAGGGGTACGCCTTGTACTCATTAATACAGCCCTATCGCGTCTGATGCGTGAGGCTCAGATGGATTGACACGAGCTGAGTATAGTAGATTCTTTGTTCTAATGATACCTTGCCGCTCTTTGCTAGAAGCTCATGAGTGTCACCATTAAGATGACCTACGTCTACGTCTGAGAAGCCCTGCGAGTGCCAGTAGACTCAGTGTAGCTGTACTAGGCTCAGGGATGGTGAATGAGGTGGCACTTGTCAACACCATGTCGCCATTCTCACGCCAGACGATGAAGACATCGCCAACATCCATGATAGCGTCTTCGTTACCCAAGTAGAAGTTACTCATCATGTAATCGGAGGCGATGGCAATCTTTGCTGACTCACCATACCATGTGCCCTCCATGAAGTCTATACCCGCGACATTAGTCGGGTCAGTATAGCTCAAGTTAGAGAAGAGCACGATGTTAAAGACTCCAAGTTCTAAGCTAGTACCATTCCCCAGAGTGAAGGTATCAACTAACCCCGCTTGCAGGTTATCCATATTGGTGAGGCTAAGCATGAACTTCGCATCGACAGTGAGCTTGCCATCGGTCATGCTTGTTCCCATTCCGCTCGCGCTGCGACCCGCATCCGCGATGACTGTGGACATGCCTTCTAGCAGAAGATGTCCATTGATACCTGCAGCTGCCCCAGCGACGTTGCTCCCTGCGCTCATATCAAGCGTAGAACCTTCGCGCACACGCAGCGTTTCAAAGTTGGTTTGATTTGTAGCAGCACTATTAGCAGCCAGCACAACTTTTCCTTGCTGCACATCAAGCGACAGCCCAGCCTCTTTACCTGTCTGGCCATTCTTCGCTCCTAAGATGAGAGTACCCGTGCCCGTCTTGCGCACGGAGTTTGTGTCAGTGGTGCTGATACCATCCATTATCGTATCATCGACGATGTGGCGGCCGTTCAAGGAGTCGAGATCCTGCTCATTGAGCCCGAAGTCAACCACTGCACCAGCAGCAGTGCTCACTTCATCGAAATCAACGAAAGCGACATTTGCAAGATTGCGGTAAGTTCCTGTGTCATTTAAGTTAAGAAGTCGGTTGCCCTGCACAGTAGCTCCTAGTGTATCAAGATAGCTGATATCTGCGAACTGTGCTACTAGCTCATTGTAAGCATTCACCCAGTCAGTTCCTAAGGTGCTGCCAGTTGAAGCATCATTCATGTAAGAGGCAAATGTCAGCAACTCTGAAATCGACATAGGCGCATTGTACTGAGAAGAATCAGCAGCGAGGGCAGATAGTGGACTGGGCACAAGCTTGCCTCCATCTGAGATGATGGTCTGATACCCCCCTGATATAGTGATCTTTTCATCTCCTTGCGCTTGGAACTCCACTTTCGCATCGAGGCTGATAGAAGTGCTCTCAGTTGTCATGCTGAGGCTGGCATGCTTCATGGCATTGAGAGCGAGTTGAGATGCTCCCTCACCAGGATAGAGATCTACACCATTGCGAAATCGTTCATAAAATGCTTTCGCTAATTTTGAGCCAAAGTATTGAGTTAGGTATGACTCGGTATCGTAGGTTTCGAGTATACCTGCTGCCGCGATGTAATCACCTTTAATGACTGTGCCCGCACCAGAAATATTTACTGATATGCCACCTTGAGTCGCTTTATAATGGATATTGTCTTCTCCTATATTTGCGACCCCTCCAGTGGTGATGTTCGCGCCTATGTAGCTACCACCAGTGATATTTTCATGCGTACCACCAGTAATCGTAAGAGCGGATGAATTGAGGGTAGAGACAAGATGGTCAATCGCATTACCCCTCGTTGTGCTATCAGTTTCGGACGTAGCACCACCTGTGATGTGCGAAACGTTACCATCTATGTAATTGCCAGCAACGACTAATTGCGATACGCCACCGTTGATCGTGAGCTTAACATCATCACTGTGCATACTGCCTGATGTGTGGTCAACACCTGGCATAGCACTGCGCTCGCTTGCCATGTTATCATAATTCGGGGTGGCACTGTAGGCACCATATAAACCACCAGAAGGAATAGCGTATGTGGCATAAGCCTCTTGCCAAATAGCACCTGACTGGCAGTCAGTATTTGCAGAAGCTGTCGAGGCATTAGCACCTATGAGTATGTCAAACAGCCCCCCATCGATACGCGTAGTTACCGTCGTGGTAGTTACCTTGCCGCCACCATAAGAAAGTGAGCCGCTGATAAACATATTCCCATTGTCGTAATCAGTTGGCGTGAGCGTTTGTGACGATACCGCACTCTGCGCAGCGAAGTTGCCACCCGTTACGTGAATGTTCACCTCACTTGTAATCGTTTCGGAGAGCTTGTCTCGCATCAGGATAAGTGCCCCAGATCTACTGACAGCTTCGGAATCCGAATTAACATTAGCCCCGACAACGGCCTTTTGGAAGTTAATACTGTCCTGGCTGTAGATGTTGAGCTCAATCTTTCCTTCTACTGCTTCAGTTTTTGTTGAGTCGACATGGTTAATATCCATGCCGTTAGCTGCCATTGAGCCACCAATGATGTTGAAAATGAAGTTGTTGCTATCCCCTGTTACAGTCGTCTCTGTGTGGTCGATCGTGAGCTTCGTATTCCCGTCCAGAGTAGCCACTTTATCTCTCATATCCAGTAGCAAAATGCGCTCGTTGCTCGAATCAGAACTGTCTGAATAGCGTGTATCAATTTTTGAATAATCTCCAGAGAGACCACCAATAATACTTCCAAATGTACCTGAATAGGTGATGAGATTCCCATTCCCACCTCCATGCTCGATCCAGTTGCTATCCGAGCTAAGCATCCCCGTGATACGGACATTGGTATTGCCATCAAAGAGCATATCATTTTCAGTCGAAGCGACACTACCACCGATGATCCCCATAGCATTGTTCTGAGCACTATGAGTATCGTATACAGGAGCAGATTGGTGAGACACAATGGTGGTATCACCTATGAAAGATGAACCTAAGCTATTACCATAATTACCGCCTACGATAAATCCAACGGCAGATTCTTTATCAACCGTTATACTAGTATTGCCTTCAAATTGATGATTGATACGTCCTTCACCCGTATAGATGCTAGCTCCGGCATTGCCGTCATATTGATATACATTGCTGCCACCTGTCACTACAGATGCTGTAGAAGAGTTGAGAGAGATCGTAGTATTCCCCTTAAACGTTGCGCTTTCGAAATATTGCGTCCCCCAGAGCTCATCTGCGTCGTCCAGCAGAATGTCTGAATAGTTGCCTCCTGTTACATAGCCTATGACATCTTTATTATCCTTAATGACGATATTAACATTATGATCAAAGTCTGCCGAGCTACCCACTGGAAAAGTAGAGCCATAGTTAATGTTGTTACCACCATAGATCCAATAATCAGTACTGGTGCTATCAAATGATTTTTGAATAGTGTTGTTCTCTTCGCTTGCCACAAAAGCAGAAGATATATTCGTATAGGCAAGAACTGCGCACAGTGATGCTCTCAGGGTAATAAGGATGGATAATTTCATGATAAATACGGGAGAAAATACAGTGTGAAGGAAGGCTATATCTTACAAAAATAACTGCTACTGTCAACAAAAACTAACAATTATTTTACCGTTAATATAAATACATCGACTATATACCTAAATCTTATTTAATTATGCTGGTAACGAAAATTTAGAATCATTCACCGATACAATATGCTCCTTCGGTGAGCAGGGTTGGGATGGAAGAAATGCCGATTGGTATGGGGGATTTGATACATCTGTATCCAGATGCGAGCACAGAATGCTCTCGGTATTTCCGAAGATCACGGCGCTCTTTTCAATGATAATGCCGGAAGCCTCTATTTGCAAAAAAACTTAGCATACACCTAGCGTTTTGAAGAAAATACAATCAAAAATAAAATTCGTCTCACTCAATTAAGCCCTTGCATAATTGATGTCGATTGTGAAACAAATGGTGTAATGATCTACAAGAGCACCCCACAAGCATAGTTACCCTATATGACCAGAGTGTTCTCACGTAGCTCCCAAGTCATGGCGTAAAGGAGGGGATGAAAGCCCCACCTTTACTAGTCCGTGCACTAGGCATCTCAGCCTAATTCTGATTTACGACGTCGACGCGCTATCAGCCCCGCGAGGGCGAGGAGGCTGAGGGATGCAGTAGATGGCTCAGGGATGAGCTTAACGGAGCTTGTATAGACACCGCTATTTAGGGTGAAGTCAGTCCCTGTCGCGTAGAGCTCATTGGTGAGGCTATCGTAAAAGTTGATGGCAAGATTGCTATCTGTAAGACCTGTGATGCCATCGGCTGAGAAGCTAAACTCAACTCCTAAGCTTGCTATGTCAGCTAAATACACATCTAGGGTTAGGTCTCCTGTGATAGTCGCCTCAGTAGTGATGGTTAAGGTCTGAGAGGCATCAACATCGCGCTGCACAAGGGATAAATTATTTGCAGTGAGGGTTGAATTCGTGAGTAATACATTATCAAGAGTCAGATGTGATCTGTGGGTGATAGCTGCGTTTTCTATGTTAAGGTTTGATAGGGTAGAATCTGATATGAAACCAGCTTGAGAGGAATTGTTTCCTTTAAGAATGGCTCTAGAACTCACTAGCAAGCGGCGGTCAATAAGCAAATTAGCCACGCTGTATACACCATTGTCACTAAGTATCAGCGAGGCATTGTTATTGACTGTGATGGTGCTAAAATGCGGGCTGTAGGCTCTGTTATTTTCTGTTAAAACCGTAGAAGCAGACTGAATGTGTAAATTTGTATTAACTAGAGAGCCAGTAATTTTAGAAAACTGAATAACTCCAGCCGTTTTAACTGTAGTTTGGCTTGATTCTGAACCAATATTAAAAGTAATACCAATAAATTCTAAAGATGCATAGTTCTTATTAATTATATTTAACGCGCCTTGGTTTAAACTCAGGCTTGTAGTTTGTATGTTGAGCGCGTTGGTAGAGCTACCACTCCACTCAATGGTCGATTCTAATGTTTCGCTAGGATTTTGTACTAAAATATTGAGATTAGATGCATCAGATTGACCATCAGCTAGCTCCGAAAGGTAAAAAGGCTGATCAGGAGCGACTAGTACGTCTGTAGCAAAGAGTGAGGCTGGTGCGAGTGCCGCTACGAGGAGGATAGGTATATTTTTAAAAATCATAAGATGAAGTGAGTGTCATGCCACCATTATATACACACTGGCTGTGTATGTAAACTTAATAACTGATAACATCGTCATAATGATGGAAATTCCTCCTTACTTTCTATCGCAAAAAATTAACAATTTCGCCCTGACTGATTAAGCAAAAGCCTTTATAAATATTCGTGAGCCGTCACGCATCAATGCGTAGGTAGCAAATAGGTGCGCCTACTTTATTATCAAGTTCGAATTTATCAATATATCTTAGAACGAAATGCACGTATGCGGCATTTAAGCCGCCTTTCGTCTTCTGCGGGCAAGTAAGCCTGCGAGAGCAAGGAGGCTCAGCGTAGCGGTGCTGGGCTCAGGGATGATGCTAAAGGTGTTGTTATCGTGGTCGATGACGGCAGCTATACCCATCTCTGCTAGTGTTTTGCCATTGATGCGGTAGGCAGTAGTATCTTCTAGGCGAGTAAGGAGCTCTGCTACGTCATCGTCATTCTGCCATGAGAGAATGGTAAGCTTGGGCCCATCTAAGGAGAAGTTCTCAATAGTGATGTCGATGATAGAATTGGACTCAAGGGTAAGCCTAGAACCAGCTTCTATCACAATGCCTGTGAGGCTGCTTGCGTTTGCCGCATCAATGTCGAAATTCAGCTTGCCACCGTCACCAAGTATGAGTTGCGTACCGCCCGTGAGTTCTAGCACAGCATTCTGAGTCAACGTGAGGGTGGCACCATTTGAGATAATGGAATAAGTCTTATCCAAGAAGGCGTTAGCATCTTCCACTCCCCGAATCGTGAGAACAGCGTCAGCTGAGCTGAGGTTGAGGTTGTAAATTGCGCCGTCAGTGCCTATAATATTGTCGTGGCTGAATATATTAAAATTATCGATACCGCCCATCTGAGCCTTTCGAAAATCCGCGCCAGCACAATCAACTTCAAAAAAATTGATATCAGTTTCAAACTGAGCACCAGTAAAGTTTGCATTAGCAAGGTTTGCAAAAGAAAAATCTACTTCTACTAAAGTAGCTCCTACCCATGAAGAGTTTTTCAAACTTCGATTCTTGAAGTCGTAAGATATAACGTCTCGTCCATCGTAGTTATCATTATCTGCAAGGGCGGGTGAGCTAGTGAGGCCGAGTGTGAGGATGCTCATGCTTACAAGCAGAGTTTTCATGAGGCTGTAGTCTATATGTGTTTTCATGGTGCGTTCGTCGTGCTGCCATTATATACGCATTAGCTATGTATGTAAACTTAATAACTGAGAATATTGTCGCATTGATGGAATTCGCTCATATTTTCTATCTTGAAACAATTAGCTATTTCGGGTCGACTGATTGAGCAAAAGCCCTATAAGCCTTCGCGAGCCACGGCGCAGCTTTCTTCTTTGTAATCTGCTTCTTATTCTTGCTTGCACCCCTTAAATCCCCCGTGGGGGCGATGTCGTCAGAAACGAGTGCTGGCGCGAGTGTTCAGGGGCAGGGGATAATTAGAATTAAGAGTTTCAATGCGTCTGAAAGAGCCTTCAGTCGCGTTGGTGTTTTCTTTAATAGTCAAATATTAAGATTGACAATCGCCGTATATGTTGTAAACTCTTTTTATTACTATCTATTACAAAATACCAGAGAAGAAATGACGAAATTATTTACAGCTCTTGCGTGCCTTTCCCTACCTGTGATGCAGGCAGACGGTGCAGCTTATGATCCCGTGCCCGGCTACAAGTTTACGACTACTAATGGCTTTGGTGCTTGGGGGGAAGATCCAGCTGACTCAGAGCCTGGTACTACAGGCATCAATAAGTCCGGTAATATTACTTGGGTTGAGTTTGCTATCAACTCTGACTCTTTGTACGCTACGAAGCCTTCTGGCACAGTGGGGAGTTTGACTGAAGTTACTGATGTTGGTGGCGCTGCTGTGTCTTTCGAGGATTCGCTAAAGTATTTTGAGCCGGTTGATAAAGTGAAACTAACCGAGATAACCTTGGTGGGGCATAGTACGTTGCAAAGCAATTTCCCCACTGGTACGACGATGACAATTATCGACTCTCTAGGTAATTCTTACACGAGCAATGAAGTGAGCTTCACGGCAAGTGTTAATGTTCAAGATCCTTGGGGACCTAGCAGCTGGTATTACCCTCGCTCCACGGGGCAATTCGTGTTTGACGGTGATATTCTCCTGGATATTAATGAGGTCTACCGCGTGACATTTAATCAAGCGGTTGCACTCACCCTCACGGAAAACGGCGATGAAGGTTTTGGATTATCAAACTACAGCCAGTATGCGCCCGCGGCGATGAAGATTGTGACTTGGGCTGTGCCTGAGCCTACTACCTCGAGCTTGAGTTTGTTGGCTCTCGCGGGGCTGATGCTTCGCCGCCGCCGCCTCGCGTAAAGCATCGGTGGTATTCAAACTAATTTCAATGCGCCTGGAGGATGCCTTCAGGCGCATTATTATGTCTATTGATAGATGAGTATTTGAAGTGCTGTGATTGGCAAGCACTGCGTATGTGGTAGGTACTCTGGGTCACACGTGCCCAAAATAGCATGCACGTAGAAATCTGCCTCAAAATATCAGGGAGTGAAGGAGATAGAGAAGGTGCTTTTTGAGGTGGGGGGGGCGAAAACTGTGTTCCTATAGCAACATATGACTTGCAATAACCCCCTAATTTCGTACAATATATTCACATAGAAACATTGGTACAGTAGTTACAATGGATACGAGCAATTAGCATGACCAGCCAAGCACAGAGAGACAAATTACAAGCGCAGATATGGAAAATAGCCAATGAGGTACGCGGTGCAGTAGACGGCTGGGACTTCAAGCAATTTGTGCTAGGCGCACTTTTCTATCGCTTTATTAGCGAAAATTTCACTCATTATATAGAAGCAGGAGATGACAGCATCCATTACGCAGAACTGCCCGATAGCGTCATCACACCTGAGATCAAGGCAGATGCCGTTAAAACAAAGGGCTATTTTATCTACCCCAGCCAGCTCTTTGTGAATGTGGTGGCAAACGCCAAGACAAATGAGAATCTGAACACAGATTTGAAAGCTATTTTTGATGCCATAGAAAACTCCGCCATGGGATACCCATCAGAGCAGGATATCAAAGGCCTCTTTGCTGACTTCGATACGACCAGTGCACGACTAGGGAACACAGTAGAGAACAAGAACAGCCGCTTAGAGGCGGTGCTCAATGGTGTGAATGGTCTTGATTTCGGGCGATTCGAAGAGAACCAGATAGACCTCTTCGGTGATGCCTATGAGTTCCTAATCTCCAACTATGCCGCGAATGCGGGTAAATCGGGCGGTGAGTTCTTCACGCCACAGAGCGTGTCAAAGCTCATCGCCATGCTAGCCACACATGGGCAGAAGAAGATCAACAAGATCTACGACCCCGCAGCAGGTTCTGGCTCATTGCTCTTGCAGGCAAAAAAGCTCTTTGATGATCATATTATTGAAGAAGGTTTTTTCGGTCAGGAGATTAACCATACGACCTATAATCTGGCTCGTATGAACATGTTTCTCCACAATGTGAACTACGACAAGTTCGACATCGCGCTGGGAAACACACTTATTAACCCTCATTTTGGAGACGAAAAGCCCTTCGATGCCATCGTTTCGAACCCCCCCTATTCCGTCAACTGGGTGGGCTCGGATGACCCCACCCTTATCAACGATGATCGCTTCGCCCCCGCGGGCGTGCTCGCGCCCAAGTCAAAGGCAGATTTTGCCTTTGTGCTACACGCCCTGAGTTACCTATCAAGTAAGGGGCGCGCTGCTATCGTCTGCTTCCCTGGTATTTTCTATCGCGGTGGGGCAGAGATGAAGATTCGTAAATATCTGGTCGATCTCAATTATGTGGAGACCGTCATTTCCCTCGCCCCTAATCTCTTTTTTGGCACGTCCATCGCGGTGAATATACTCATTCTTTCGAAGAGTAAGAAAGACACCAAAACACAATTTATTGATGCTAGCGGAGAGGGCTTTTTCAAGAAAGTGACAAACAACAATGTGCTTGAGGAAGTTCATATCGACGAAATTATGCGCATCTTCGTAAGCAAAGAAGATGTCGAGTACATCGCAAAATCAGTAGAGCATAGCGACATTGAGAACAACGATTACAATCTCTCGGTAAGCTCCTATGTAGAGGCTAAGGACACGCGCGAGGTGATCGACATCACCAAGCTGAATGCAGAGATAGCAGAGACGGTGAAGAAGATCGACAAGCTGCGTATCGACATCGATGCTATCGTGAAAAAAATAGAGGGGAAATGAAGAGCGACTCCACCATCAACCCGCTAGAGCAGCCTAGCAACTTTATCCTCTACGCGACGCCTAACGGTGCTGTGCAGGTGGAGGCATTCGTGAAGGATGAAAGCATCTGGCTCACCCAGAAAGCCATGGCAGAGCTCTTTGAATGCTCTAGTGATAATATATCACTTCATCTAAAAAATATCTTTGCCGATGGAGAACTAGAAGAAAGCTCAACTACCGAGGATTCCTCGGTAGTTCGCCAAGAAGGCAGCAGGCAAGTAAAGAGAAGGACAAAGTTCTATAATCTCGACGCTATCATCTCAGTCGGCTACCGCGTCAACTCGCGCCAAGCAACCCACTTTAGGATTTGGGCGACACAGGTTCTCAGAGAGTACATCACGAAGGGATTTGCGATGGATGATGACAGACTTAAGCAGGGCAGAAGCACCTTTGGGAAAGACTACTTTAGAGAGCTACTGGAGCGCGTGCGCTCCATACGTGCCAGCGAGAGGAGAATATGGCAGCAGATTACTGATATCTTTGCAGAATGCAGCATAGATTATAATAAACATGCAGCTATCACCGCAGAGTTCTACGCTACCGTGCAGAATAAGTTTCATTACGCCATCACTGGGTACACCGCAGCAGAGATGATCATGAGCTCTGCTGATAGAGAGAAGGAACACATGGGGCTTAGCACATGGAAGAATGCCCCCGAAGGCCGAATCCTCAAGATGGACGTCACCGTTGCAAAAAATTATTTGACTGAGAAGCAAATACGCAAACTAGAGCGAGCCGTCACAGGCTATTTTGACTATATCGAAGATCTCATCGAAGATGAGAACTCTTTCACCATGGAGCAATTCGCCCAGAGTATCAATGAATTTCTCGCATTTAGACGATATGATATTCTGGAAGGTAAAGGCAAGGTAAGCAAAAAGGCTGCCGAAGCGAAGGCTGCTGAAGAATACAAAGAATTCAACAAGCGTCAAAAATTAGAGTCAGATTTTGACAAAGTAGTAAAAAAGCTCAACAAGGGGGAGGGAGTATGAGTTATTTAGAAAAGTTACTTGAGGGGGTAGAGGTTGAGTGGAAAGAATTGGGAGATAGTAGTGTGGGTCAATTTACTAGAGGTGGAGGTTTACAAAAAAAGGATTTTGCGCAATCTGGTGTTGGCTGTATTCACTACGGGCAAATATATACATACTATGGTACTTATACGAGACAAACAAAAACATTTGTATCAGAAGAATTTGCAAAAAAGGCAAGGAAAGCGAAGTGTGGTGATTTGATAATAGCAACAACTAGTGAAAATGACGATGACGTTTGTAAAGCTGTAGCATGGCTAGGAAATGAAGATATTGCCATTAGTAGCGATGCTTGTTTTTATACCCATAATTTAAACCCCAAATATGTGGCTTACTATTTTCAAACTGAGCAGTTTCAGAAACAAAAGCGTCCTTTAATTACAGGTACGAAGGTAAGACGAGTTAATGCAAATTCTTTGGCTAAAATATTAATCCCCATACCATGCCCAGAAAATCCAGAAAAGTCTCTTGAAATACAAAAGGATATAGTACGCATCTTAGATAGCTTTACAGAGCTTACAGCAGAGCTTACAGCAGAGCTTACAGCACGTAAAAAGCAGTATGAGTATTACCGAGATCAATTACTGACTTTTGGTGATGACGTGGAGTGGAAAAAACTTGAAGATGTCCTAAAAATTAAAAATGGAAAAGATTACAAACATTTCTTAAAAGGTAATATACCAGTTTATGGATCAGGCGGGATAATGACATATATAGATACATTTATTTATGAAAAACCATCTGTACTTATACCTCGAAAAGGTTCTATTGATAAACTATATTATGTTGAGAATACTCCATTCTGGACTGTTGACACAATTTTTTATACTGATATCTGTCAAGAAATTACAATACCTAAATTTATCTTTTATTTATTACAAAAAGAACATCTAGAACAGTATAATATCGCTGGAGGTGTACCAAGCCTAACTCAATCAGTTTTAAATAAAATTAAAATCCCAATTCCTCCTCTCGCTGAACAAAAACGCATCGTTGCTGTCTTGGATAAATTTGATCTATTGACCCATTCCATGACCCAAGGTCTACCCAAAGAGATCGAGCTGCGCAACAAACAGTATGAATACTACAGGGATATGCTATTCGCATTCCCTAAAGGTAAACTAAACAATTAATATTATGGGTAATACTTTAACAGAAATAGCAAATCAGCTCATAACCGCAAACAAAAAAGTGCAGCTAATCTATGCTTTTAATGGAACAGGTAAAACGCGTTTATCGTGTGAGTTAAAGGATCTTGTTGATCCTAAAATGAACGATTCTGAAGAAGCTGATACTAATGAAAAAGTATTATATTACAATGCTTTTACAGAGGATTTGTTTTATTGGGATAATGATTTAGACGGTGATATCGAGAGAAAGTTGAAAATCCAGCCCAATGCATTCACTGATTGGGTGCTCGTAGATCAGGGACAAGAGTCCAATATTATTTCTCACTTTCAACGATACACGAACGATAAATTAACACCTCGCTTTAACGAAGAATATACTTATATCAATAGTGAAAATAAGGAGGTTGTAGTCAAGCCATACTCTGAGGTCACATTCTCTATTGATGGTGGAAATGATAAAACAATAAAAAACATAAAGATATCTAAAGGCGAAGAGAGTAACTTTGTGTGGTGCGTGTTTTACAGCTTACTCGAACAGGTGGTAGAAGTATTAAATACTTCTGAACCAGTAGATCGAGTAACAGATCAATTTGATGATTTGAAATATGTGTTTATAGATGATCCAGTCAGCTCCTTGGATGATAGCCACCTCATCGAATTGGCTGTAAATTTAGCTAACTTGATAGAATCAAGTAAATCTGATTTAAAATTCGTTGTAACTACGCATAATGCGCTTTTTTACAATGTTCTATGTAATGAGTTTAATGGAGTATCAGGAGTGGTAAAGAAGCACTTAAAGAAACTTGAAGATGCTACATACATTTTAGTAGATTCAAATGACTCTCCATTCTCATACCATCTTTACCTTTTAGCAGAGCTGGATGAAATAATAGCATCAGGCAATATACGCAAATATCATTTTAACCTCCTTCGTAATATCTTGGAAAAAACAGCTACTTTCCTAGGTTATAAAAAATGGAAGTATCTCCTACCTGATGGGGATGCTAGAGAGGTATATTATAATCGCATTATTCATTTCTCTAGTCACTCAAAGCATCATGGAGAAGAAATTGCAGAACTAGAAGAACAAGAAAAGAATACTTTAATCTATTTAGTTTCGGAACTAAAGAAAAAATGCGGCTTTAAGACGATAGAAACAAAGAACCCATGACACTCTACAACACCATCGCCGAATCGAAAAATTTTATTATTCTCGACAAATATAGCAAAGAGCTATGCCTTCAAGAAGAAGCTGCCAGTTACCAGTCTGAGCCTAGCCTAGAAAGAGAGTTAATAGAAGATCTGCTTTTGCTAGGTTATGAGAAGGCAGGGCAGCTGAATGATATGGAGGCGATGTATGAGAATGTGCGTACACAGCTACAGACGCTGAACAATACGGTCTTTACGGACAAGGAGTGGGAGCGCTATATCTCAGAATATCTGGATAAGGCAAGTGACGGGATTGTGGAGAAAACGAGAAAGATACATGACAATCACATTCATGACTTCGTCTTTGACGATGGACATATCGAAAACATTTATTTAGTTGATAAGAAGAATCTGGCGCGTAACAAAGTACAAGTTATCTCTCAATTTGCCCAGAACGGAGACCAAGAGAATCGCTATGATGTGACGATCTTGGTAAATGGCTTGCCCTTGGTACACATCGAGCTAAAGAGGCGAGGTGTCGCGATACGTGAGGCGTTTAACCAGATTCATCGCTACTCGAAGGAGAGCTTTAATAGCGATAACTCGCTCTTCAAGTATATTCAAGTATTCGTCATTTCTAATGGGACAGATAGCCGTTACTTTGCTAATACGGTGCAGCGGAATAAGAATAGCTTTGATTTCACGATGAACTGGGCGAGGAAGGACAACAGTCTCATCAAGGATTTGAAAGACTTTGCTAAGACATTCTTCGAGAAGAACACCCTGCTCAACGTGCTTTTCAACTACTCCGTCTTTGATTCCAACAACACGCTCCTCATTATGCGCCCTTACCAGATCGCTGCTGCTGAGCGCATCTTGTGGAAGATTAGGAGCGCATTTCAGTCTAAGTGCTGGTCAAAGCCTGAGAGCGGCGGTTATATATGGCATACGACAGGCTCGGGCAAGACGCTCACCAGTTTTAAGGCGGCGCGTTTGG
>CAYJML010000005.1:0-143326 GCA_964371515.1 uncultured Akkermansia sp. | reverse complement strand
TCGCTGACCTCGCAGTTTCGAATCCAGAAGGATTCAAGGCCGTTTTTGATCTTGCCAAGAAGGCTATCGATCAAAAGGAAGGTGCGACACTGTCCGCATAAGCTAGGTTCAACCTATCAAAAAATTAAAAACAGGGGCTTTCTAAGAAAGCCCCTGTTACTTTTTCTCCACTCTTGCGCTTCGGCGTAACTATGCTATACTCCTCGTAACACCCCCTATTCATCCATATGGCCGATCGCATTCCATTACGTAATCCTAATGAAATCAGTAAACTGAGAAAAGCTGGTGAAGTCTCTGCACGCATCCTCATGGACGCTCAGGATTTCGTCCGCCCTGGTATCACCACGGGAGAGCTTAATTCTTACGTAGAAGAACTCTTCGCTCGCGAAAAGTGCGGGAATGCCTTTCTTGGATACGGCGGTTTCCCAGGGCAGCTCTGCATCTCTGTGAATGAGGAAGTAGTTCACGGCATAGGTGGAGCGCGCGTTCTACACGAGGGTGATATCGTCAGTCTCGATGTAGGAGCTATTGTAGATGGCTGGTATGGAGATAATGCTCTGACTGTCTGCGTTGGGGATATGAACAAGTGCTCCCCTGATGCGCGAAAACTCCTTGCTGTCACTGAGGAATCACTCTTCCGCGGGATAGCTGAGGCGAAGCATGGAGCATCTCTCCTCGATGTCTGCGGTGCGATCGAAGACTGCATCAAGCCGTTCAAATATGGTATCGTTCGTGAGATGGTCGGGCATGGTGTTGGCCGCAAACTGCACGAAGATCCTCAAATTCCCAACTTCCGACCCAACTATAGACTCCCACGCCTGAAGCGTGGAATGATACTTGCTATTGAACCTATGGTCACTCTAGGCAAGGCTCATATTCGCATTCTCCCTGATGACTGGACCGTCGTCTCCGCTGATGGAAGCTGGGCTGCACACTTCGAGCACATGATTGCTGTGGGTTCGCATGGTGGAGAAATCCTAACAGAACGCCCACGTATTGCACTACCTGAGCAACTCGGTATCAGCTTGGACTAATCCCACCTATTGATAGGTCTACCCCCCCCAATACTTCTCGGGTAAAATTTTCTTTACAAGAGGTGTTTTTCTCGTATAATTCCCCTTTCTATTCCTCTTCCACATATGAAGAATCTCCTATCAATCGAAGAACTGAATCGCGAGAGCATGCAAGCGCTCTTAGCACTTGCCCATCGACTGAAGCGCGAGCGCGGTCAGCATACCGAGCAGCCACTTGCAGGACAGACGTGGGCTCTCATCTTTTCTAAGTCTTCTACGCGCACTCGCGTCTCCTTCGAGGTAGGCATCTCAGAGCTAGGAGGTCGCCCTATGTTTCTCTCCACACGCGACATCCAACTAGGACGCGGAGAGCCTATCAAGGATACAGCACGTGTGCTTGGACGCATGATTCATGGGGCTGTCATACGCACCTACGAGCAGCAGGAGGTCATTGACTTCGCTGAATATGCGCAACTTCCGACAATTAATGCGCTCACAGATCTCGAGCACCCCTGTCAGATCCTCGCTGATCTCATGACGATAGAGGAGATCTATGGCGTTGGCTCATGGGCTGGGATGAAGATAGCCTTCCTCGGTGATGTGGATAATAATATGGGCCGCTCATGGATGTGGGCAGCAAAGCATCTGGGCTTTACCCTCGTGCTCGCAGGTCCTGCTGAGGCTCTTCCAAAGAAGGAGACACTGGATGCACTCGACTACGCAGGCATCATCTGCACGACCGATGCTGCTGAAGCTGTACGTGACTGCGTTGTGATTAACACGGACACATGGATATCCATGGGGCAGGAGGAGCAGAAAGGCTCAAAGGAACAAGCCTTCTTCCCATATCAGGTGAATGATGAGCTTCTCAAGCTAGCAGCGAAGAATCATAGTGTCTTCCACTGCTTGCCAGCCTATCGCGGCTATGAGATCACGGAAGAAGTACTAGAGGCGCACGCAGGCGCTATCTTCGCAGAGGCAGAAAATCGACTACATGCGCAGAAGGCCGTACTCTACACGCTAGCCACGACACGTGGCTAATCATCGAGCATTCATCATCAAAATCACATGGACTTTAACTCACGCATCGAAACACTCCTTGACGATTTTTCCATCTTCGATGACTGGATGGAAAAGTACGAGTACATCATCTCACTCGGACATAAGCTTGAGCCACTTCCTGAGCATTACCGACATGACGAGAACCTAATCCAAGGCTGTCAGAGTCGCGTATGGGTGGGCTGTGAACTAGAGGATGGCAAGCTTATAATTCATGCAGATAGCGACTCGCTGATCACGAAGGGGCTTATTGCTCTCTTCATTCGGCTTCTATCAGGGCTACCGGTCGCAGAAGTCGCTTCTGCCGATCTCAGTCGCCTTGATGAGTCTGGCTTACGAGAGCATCTAGCCTCTACGCGTGCTAACGCTCTAACTAGCATGGCTGATACCATACAGCGCATTGCTCAGTCCCACTTAGCATAAAAATTCAATGAGCGCAAGCATCTTAGAGCTAGCAGCAGAGAGACGTGCACAGCTTGCGGAGAGCGGTACAAATGCTTTTCGTATCCTAGATGGAACAGAATGGGAAGGAGTCTTCGTCGATGTGATGGCTGATCGCTATCTTGTCTCACTCCGAGACTGTGATATGCCTCCATCGCTCATGGATATGCTCAGCTCAACAGGCTCACCGATTTTTCTCAAGCATTTGGATCGCGACAACAAACAGGCACCAGCACAAATAGCAGGTCCCTCAGTCGAAAATCAATTCATCATCCAAGAGAATGGTGTAAGCTATATCATGGATATGGCTGCTGGGTACTCTCAGGGACTCTTCCTTGATCAACGCGATAATAGACGTGAGGTCATGGATCGCTGCCGTGAGGGGATGACGCTTCTCAACACCTTTTCTTACACAGGTGGCTTTTCACTCTGCGCTGCTCTCGCAGGTGCACAGACAACAACTCTTGACCTAGCTCGTCCCTGCCTCGACTGGTGTAAGCAGAATATGCAGCTCAATAACATCGATCCTGCTGCTCATTACTTCTGTAAGGGTGACACGCTTCACTGGCTAGAGCGCTTCAGTCGTCAAAAAAGACGCTTCGATGGCATCATCCTCGATCCTCCTACCTTTTCACGCGATGAGAAGGGGCGCATCTGGCGCGCGGAGCGCGACTATGGGATGCTGGTAAGCATGGCTCTGAGCTGCCTCTCCAATGATGGATGGATTCTCTGTACGAGTAACTGCCGCAAGATGAGTCACCAAGACTTCGCAGAGATGGTCAGTGAAGCTGCACCTCAACACCAGCTCCAGCATGCTCTCATGCCCTTTGACTTTGACGGCGAAGATTATTTAAAATGTCTCTGGGTCGAGCCGCGTAACTTCTAAGCCTCCAATACCTCCCACATTTCTCATGACTAATGACCATGATTCCGATTACAGCATTGAACAGAGTGCTGATGACTTCTTGAAAGCAATGGCCTGTCTAAAGGCCGGTCACCCTGCAGAAGGTGCAGACTTACTTCGTCGCGCATCAGCAGCGGGGCATGCCGAGGCACAACAGCAGTTGGCGCGCCTATACTTCGCCACACTACGCACGCCTAAGGATCTTGCATCGCTTGAAGTCTCCGCTCAAAGTGGTGACCATGTCGCGAGCTTCGTGCTGGCTATGGCTCTGCTAGAAGGACGCTTGATGGGGAAGAATACGGATGCTGCGATCATTGCTCTGCGGCATGCTGCGCGTGCAGGTAATCTCATGGCACTGCACATGCTCTCACAGCATGAGAGTGGTGGGCATTAAGCCTTTAACAAGCTAACAATGCGCTCGAGATACTGAGCATCAAGCTCGTCGAAGTCGGCAAGCTTTTCACTATCGACATCGAGCACCCCCCATACATCTCCGTTCTCAGCGATTAAGGGGACGACGATCTCGCTACGAGAGCGTGAGCTACAAGCTATATGACCGGGGAAGAGATCTACATCGGGGACGATTACTGTGCGTGCTTCTGCAAAACTTGTTCCACACACGCCCTTCCCCTTGCGGATGCGCGTGCATGCAAGAGGTCCTTGGAAAGGACCTAGCACGAGCTCATCAGGACTATCCATGAGGTAGAATCCTACCCAGAAAAAGCCGAATGCTTCCTTCAGCACTGCGGCTGTGTTCGCTAGATTGGCAATGCGATCTACCTCAAGTCCAAGGAGTCCATCAAGCTGAGGAAGGATGGATTCGTAGACATCCTTGCGTGTGACATGATTCCCTTCTGGGATATAGAGAGATTCAGACATCGGTGAAGGCGTAGGAATGATTAGTTCTTTTTCCTCTGATCTGCTGGCTCTTCTCTCCCCTCACGGATTTCACGATGAGAGTTCTTCCATCCTCCGCCAAGTTGGGTATAGAGGGTGGGTACGGAGGCGGCATATTCGTAACGATAGCTCGCAAGCTGCTTTTCGGCTGGGAAGAGAAGCTGCTGTGCTTGGAGCACTTCATAGTAGCTGGCGAGACCATTCTGGAAGAGTGAAAGGGATGTTTCGAGTGATTGACGATAGGCAACCACGGCCTTCTCTTGCTTCGCGATGATCTGGCGTAGCTTACTGCGCTGTGTTAGAGTTGTCGCTACTTCTGCCATGGCATAGAGCACGCTCTGCTCGTAGGCCGCTAGAGCAGCTTCAAGATTGTTGTATGCCATGTTCTTACCCGCAGTGAGGACACCTGCGCGGAAGAGAGGTCCTGTGATGCCCGCAGCAAAGTTCCATGACTCATTCGTATGGCCAAACGAAGCAAGCTGAGGGGAGATTACCCCATAACCTGCGGTCAAGTTCACTGATGGGAAAAAGTTCGCAATCGCTACCCCTATGTTCGCATTCGCTTCACGCACCTTATTCTCATAAGAAAGCACGTCTGGACGGTTAGCCAAGATGCTCGCTGGTATACCTGCTGGGATACTAGAGGAGTTCACAAACTTGTTGAGTGTATCACTACCACGTTCAATGCGTCCGGGAGCTCGCCCAACGATGATACTCAGACTGTTCTCTAGAGCGATAATCTGGGACTCGATGTCAGGGATCTGAGCCTCGGCAGCCGCTAGCGCAGCTGTAGCAGCTTCTACCTGAAGCTTATCACCTATACCGCCCTCCAGACGCACCTGGAAAAGATCCAGCGATTTGCGGTAAGACGTTACTGCGTTATGGCTGATGCGCAGCTGCTCATCAAGCATGAGTAGCTGCAGGTAACTTGTGGTGACTTGACGCAGCAGAGAGAGCTGCAAGGAGCGCATGAGGTTATCTGAGCTTTCGTAAGCAGCTACTGCCGCCTCAACACCACGGCGCGTTTTCCCCCAGAGATCGAGCTCCCAAGAAGCGGAGAGTGATGCTGAGCTAGATCCCGAGATCTTCGTTCCTGTACTGTTAGCTCTGCCTGTGTTGGCACCATAATCCAAGAAGGGGAAAATAGGAGCCGCAGTTACTCTGATATACTGTGCTGCTGAATCCACGTTAGCCATGGTCGCGCGCAGATCGCGGTTGTTCTGATATGTCTCACGCAGGAGGTTCTGGAGATTCTTACCCTTGATCACCTTCCACCATGGTAGATTAGCAATGGACTCTTCGTAGCTAGGCACACCGCGGAAGGCTGCAGGTACTTGCATATGTGGAGCCTCGTAATCTGGTCCGACGAGACAAGAGTTAAGTAAAAGGATAGGCAGGCTTAACAATGAAGCTTTGAAAGCCTTTGTTTTCTTAAGAGTCGGGGATGAGTCAAACATAAGTTTAAAAGAAAATCTCGCAGTACAAACACTGCTTGTGAAAATGTAATATCTCGCACATCAATTGTCAAGTTTATATAGCGATTGATAGAGTCATCTCTCTCCCGCTCACCGACTTGAAAATAAAAATACAAGAGCTGGGGTCATTTCAGTCTTGAAATCTTCAAAAATATATGTTCTAATGAGATGGTGATTCCTGATCAAACATCTTCTTCATCTCCTCAAAGTGTCTTTGACTGGCAAATGGTACGCACGGCTCTCCGTGCGGCTGAGGAAGGCGTGTACTGCTGGGATATAGAACATGATAAGATTCACTATACGGAGCAATGCTTGAAAATGCTCGGTGTGCGCTTCAATGAGATCGCGCCAAATGTCTTTACACAACCCGAACTCACCATACACGAGCATGACCTCAGCTTCTTCCAGACAGAGCTCAAGCGCTACCTCAACTGGGTGACAAACACCCCAATGCGCCTTGAAATCCGATTGCGCAATGTGAAGTCTCGCTCCTGGAAATGGATTCGCATTAACGGTCTCGTTGAGCGCGATGAGCAGCATCAGGCAAAGCGACTCGTCGGAGTCTGGATAGACATCACGCGACGTAAAATGACCGACATGCGCGCGAATGAAGATCGAGAGCTATTCCGCACGCTGATTAACCATCTACCCGATAGCATCTATTTCAAGAACAAAGAATCACGCTTCGTCGTGGCGAACGATGCAACCGCAAAAAAAATGGGAGTATCCACCCCCTCCGACCTCATCGGCTGCACCGACAGAAACTTCTTCGATGAGTCGATGAGCAACATCTCTCGCAGAGAAGAGCTAAGCATCATGGAGTCACGCCAGCCCATCACAGCACGCCTCCATCGTGAGACGTGGAAGGGAAAGGAAGATACATGGAGTCAGATTTCTAAGTTCCCTTGGTTCGACGCCGTGGGACAGGTGCGTGGCGTAGTAGGCATCTCCTCAGATGTAACGAAGCTCGTACAGGCTCAGAGCCAGTACAAGAAACTAGCTGAGCATCTCGATGAGCGCAACAAAGCACTAGAAAATGAGATCACGCTCGCTCGCGAGATTCAGCAGGCACTCCAGCCACTCAGTATTCCATCGCGTTGCTTCCCCGTCGATGGGAAGACGCGCTGCGCGCATTTCCACCACGTCTATATGCCCTCAGCTGGTGTTGCAGGCGACTGCTTCGCTGTCTTCCCTGTCAGCGACAAGGGCATAGGGATGCTGATCTGTGATGTGATGGGGCATGGTATTCGCGCCGCTCTCATCGCCTCTATGCTCAGAGGTCTCATGGAGCAGGCTTCATCACTAGCTGATACACCTGCCCTCATCCTCTCTACCCTGAATCGTCAGCTCTACCGCATCTTCAGCCAGGCGAACATCACTATGTTCACGACTGCATGTTATGTCTACCTCGATTTAGAAAAGAAGCGTCTTACTCTTTCGAGCGCGGGTCACCCCGCCCCTCTCGTCATCGACGCAGATAACACCCCCTACCTCCCAGCAATCCCTCGCTCTCCTGCCCTAGGACTTTTAGAAAACACACTCTTCCGCGAGGCTGAGATCCCTATGCAATCAGGCATGAAGCTCATGCTCTACACCGATGGTATCACCGAAGCAAGAAACAACACGGAGGACGAACTAGGCGCAAGCCGCCTCATCGAGTATTATAAAGAGCACCACCCAGATAGCATCAAAGACATGTTAAACTCCAGCCTCACCGCCATGAAGAAGTTCACTGGTGACGTCCCTATTGACGACGATATCTGCCTGATAGGTGTCGAGTTTGAAGAGCATGATATCCCAACGAACCCCAATTCTACTTGTAGTGAATCGTGAGCAAAGTCACTACAAAATATCGGAAAAAAAATATTGCTAATAGCAAAAAATAAGTTTACTCTAAAATCAGCATAAGAAACGACCTATGAATAAAGATTCTCAAGATAACGGCAACACATTTGATCTCTCAGAGCTTGCTGGATTCCAGTTCGGACCTGCATGGGCACGCCCACAGGACAAAAATACTCAGCCTACCAAGCGTGATAACAACTACTCACGCCCTAGCTCTGGTCGCAAACCCTTCCCCAAACGCCGTGACGGTGACTCAAACGACCGCCCGAAGCGTGATTTCCGTGGTGGTCGCGATACACGAGGTGGACGCAACGATCAGCGAGGAGAAGGACGTTTCTCTCGTAATGGTGCACGCCCCGAGCGTGAGCGTATCGAGCGCCCTGATCCCACGCCAAATGTGCGCACAGAGCTGCGCCCTGCAAACAATATACTCGAAGTCATCGCCCATCAGGTACACAAGAACAAGCGAGTCCTCCCCCTGATGCGTCTGGCTAACCTCACACTAGGAGCACCAGAACGCTGTGACCTCGTCTTCATGAAGCTTGAGAATGGACCTTCCTTCATTCACTCCAAGAAGGGTGAGTTCTGTTGCTGGCTGACAGAGGCTGAAGCAACCTCGCACATCTGGCAGTCTTCTTGGCTCAGTGAATTCTATCGTGAAGATCAGATTGATATCGAAGCCCCCAAGGGCAACTTCACCGCGATCGCTGTCTGTAAACTAGGCAAGGAGCTCATCGGTCCTGTCAACTGGCATGGCTACCAAGCAGCCCTCACTCAGCTCTATAAAAACAAGTACTCGAAGCGCATGAGCCTTGAGCAGTTCCGTGATAGCATCACTATCGAAAAGGATGAGGAAACAATCACAAAGTGGCAAGAAAGCGCCTCACATGCAAGCATATGGAAGCCTACTCGCGCTGGCGCTGATGAGATCACGCTTTCTGATATGAAGTCCGTTGAAGCCGACTTCCTTGCGAATCACTACGCTGATGTCTACGAGATTACCGACAAGGTATTTGTCAACTGTGCAACGGTACATAAGAATCTCTCTCCAGGACTCGCCGCCCACTTACGCATCCAGCATGACCGCGCACGCCGCTTCCCGCAGATGATCATTCCGAACCTCTGTCACGGCTTAGCACGTCATCACATGCCTATCTTTAAGTGGAATGGTAGCCACTTCACTGGCCCTAGCCGTATACGCGTCATCCCTACTGATACCATCCTTGCTGATCGCATGAATAGCATCATTGCGTGGGTGAAAGAGAACTCCGGCCAAAAGGTCGATGCTCTCTTTACAGCTCTCACAGGGATCGCTGCAAGCGATGATTCAGCCGCTGATGCACATGCTCCCTACACTGCCGATCTCATCTGGCTACTTGATCAGGGCTACATCGTCGTCACAGATGATAACTCTGTCTGGGATCCAAAGGGAGAAGCCATGCCACAGCCTGAGCACGTAACGGATAAGCGCAAGCCTCAAAAGAAGGGTAAGCCAAGCCGCTCCACCAAGCCAGCTCAAGCTGCTAACCCAGCTGCAGCAGAAGAAGCAGGCACACAAGAGTCGCAAGCCTCAGAAGAAGCCATCACCCCCTCAGAGCCTAGCTCCGAGAAGAGCTCTGGCAGCAGCTGTGATAACCCTCAGTGCAGCTGTGATCCTTGCGAATGCGAAGCCCCCTGCACCTGTGGGTCTGAGCCGGAAGTAGCTGCTGACACCTGCTGCTCTCAGCAAGATAAGGCTTAATGCTCTCCCCACCATCTGCGAATGGGGTGCATTAATGGTCTTTTTCGTCATATTTTCATTGACAATGAGTCCATGCTGTGAGACTATCGCGTTCCACCCTTTTCTCGCTGACTAGGGTGAGCTAAAACTGGCGGGTAGCAACAGAGCGTTACCGACGTCAGGATACCTCCAAACAAACCTCAATTTCAATTCATAGAATTACATAAAGACATGGCAAATCCCATCCTTAAGGCAACAAAGCGCGAAATCACAGGCACAGGCAAGCTCAACGCAGTTCGTGCAGCAGGTCTCGTACCAGCAGTTATCTACGGCGCAGAAGTAGGTGAAAACATCAGCATCCAGTTCGCTAAGGCTGATCTCCGCATCATCCTCAACGAACAGCCTACAGAATGCTTCCTCGTCGACATCGACCTTGATGGCAAGACAATCACAACCCTCGTTAAGGACATCCAGCGTAACTTCCTTACCGACACAGTTACTCACATGGATCTTCTCGCTGTTACTGACGAAACAATCGTTCAGACACGCGTCCCTCTCAAGCTCATCGGCACAGCTGCTGGTGTAGGCATGGGTGGTGTAGTACACCAGATCGTTCACGAAATCCCTGTTAAGTGCGCAGTTAAGAACATCCCTTGCTGCATCGAAGCAGACATCACTTCCGTAGGCATGAAGGAATCCATCCGTCTCCGCGAAGTTACTCTTCCAGAGAACATCACAACACGCTACAACGGTACTGTTGTTCTTGCATCCGTTATCAAGCCATAAGCTTGCTGACATTAGCAATTTTAAGCGACACTGCTCACTGGGCAGTGTCGCTTTTTTTATCTTTTCCTCCTTTGACGAGAAATTAGTCTGGCAATATGCATCTGCTTCATGTTAAAATACTGCTGTTATGGCGACACCTCCATTTTTCTATCAAGAGCCTTTCCCAATGGAAGGCGATAAGACACAGTACCGCAAGCTCAGCTCTGACTACGTCAGCATGAGTGAGTTTGACGGTAAGCCCATCATGAAAGTCGAGGCAGAAGGTCTGCGTCTCCTTGCTGAGACAGCTTGGCACGACATTGCATTCTACCTGCGTCCAGCCCATCTGGAGCAAGTAGCAGCTATCCTCGATGACCCAGAAGCTTCTGACAATGATAAGAGCGTAGCTCTCACACTTCTGCGTAATGCTGAAGTAGCTTCACTCGGCATCCTTCCTCTCTGCCAAGACACAGGCACAGCCATCTGCATGGGGAAGAAGGGTCAGCAAGTCTGGACAGGCTTCAATGATGAAGAAGTCATCTCTCAGGGTGCTTACGATTGCTATACGAAGGAAAATCTCCGTTACTCCCAGACTGTCGCCCTCGACATGTACAAGGAGACAAACAGCGGCACAAACCTTCCTGCCCAGATCGATCTTTACGCCACAGACCACGGCACAGACTATGACTTCCTATTCATGTCAAAGGGTGGTGGCTCTGCAAACAAGACCTACCTCTATCAGGAGACAAAGGCACTGCTCAACCCCACTTCTCTGAAGAAGTTCATGGTGGAAAAAATGAGCACACTCGGCACAGCCGCATGCCCTCCCTACCACATCGCATTCGTCATCGGTGGCACGAGTGCAGAATCCTGCCTGAAGGCAGTGAAGCTCGCTTCCGCTAAGTACTATGACAATCTTCCTACCACAGGGAACGAACACGGCCGCGCCTTCCGCGACGTAGAACTTGAGAAAGAAGTGCTCGAAGAAGCACACAAGCTCGGACTCGGTGCACAGTTCGGTGGTAAGTGGTTCGCACTCGACGTGCGCATCATCCGTCTCCCACGTCACGGCGCATCCTGCCCAGTAGGCATGGGTGTATCCTGCTCCGCAGACCGTAACATTAAGGCGAAGATTCGCCCCGATGGTATCTACCTCGAGCAGCTGGAATTCGACCCAGGTCGCTACATCCCAGAAGAATGGCGCACAGTAAAGAGCGAATCTGTCAGCATCAACCTCGATCGCCCTATGACGGAAATCCTCGAAGAACTTTCCCAGTACCCTGTGAAGACACGCCTGTCGCTCAATGGTACCATCATCGTCGGACGCGACATCGCTCATGCAAAGCTCAAGGAGCTCGTCGACTCAGGAAAGGATCTGCCTGATTATATCAAGAACCACCCCATCTACTACGCAGGTCCAGCGAAGACCCCCGAAGGCTACGCCTCAGGCTCATTCGGACCTACAACTGCTGGTCGCATGGACTCCTACGTCGATCTCTTCCAAAGCATGGGTGGCAGCATGGTGATGATCGCTAAGGGGAATCGAGCCCAGTGCGTCACCGACGCTTGTAACAAGTACGGTGGCTTCTATCTCGGCTCTATAGGTGGAGTCGCAGCTGATCTCGCAAAGAACAGCATCACAAACGTCGAATGCGTCGAGTACCCAGAACTGGGTATGGAGGCAATCTGGAAGATCACTGTAAAAGACTTCCCCGCCTTCATCCTTGTTGACGACAAGGGTAACGACTTCTTTGCTGAAATCCGTAAGAACTGGGGCTGCGCGAAATGCAAGGCTCACTAAAGCTTCTTTTTTAAGAAAAAAACTCGTCTCATGCGCCCCTCTCATGCTATGATAGGGGCGCATTATTTTACCTCTATTTACCATGGACTCGAAATCGACTGTTTTTTTCCAGCGTAGCTTGAGCACCGTCATACTCTTAGCCCTTCTTGGTGCTGCGGTGTCTCTTGATAGCTTCTTTGGTTACGCCATACTCATCTCTCTTCTCTGCAATCTGACCAGCTATGAATGGTACCGCATGAAGAAGGATAAGCTCTCGGCCTGTGATCGAGATATCAGCTTCGGTGTAGGCATCGCTTATCCTTGGTTCATCACCTACATATGCTGCTTCCACATCGGCAGTGAGAATATCGCACAAAGTCGCTTAGAGATTGTCAGCTATATGGCAGGTATTCTTATCATATACAGCATCTTCTCATTCATCAAGAAACTCTTCGACACAGATAGAGAAATAGAGACCGCTCAAGCAAGCATGGGGCAGCTAGGCTTACTCATCCTCTCATTCATCTATCCCGTCTGGCTGTTCTGCTTCTCGTTCCTCTTCATACTTGATAGCGAAGGCATCAAGATACTGCTCTGGCTTATCCTCATCACCAAGCTCAGTGACATCTTCGCCTACATCTGCGGTGTCTCATTCGGGCGAAAGTTTATCAAGAGACCATTCAGCCCAGTTGTCTCCCCCAAGAAGTCATGGGAAGGTATCATAGGCTCATTCATCCTGACCATTGTGGCTGCTATCATTCTCTCACAGCTCTTCTTCTCCGCTATCATAGCTCCTCTACTCCTCGTTCCTCTCTTCATCCTAGCTGTAACGGGTGACCTCGCCGGCTCACTTATCAAGCGTGGGCTAGAGGTAAAGGATAGCGGCTCTCTGCTCCCTGGCATTGGTGGCATCTTCGACCTGATTGATTCGCCTGCCTTCACCGTCTCTCTATTCAGCATCATCGTCATTGCTACATCACTCCTTTCATGAAGCAGCGAATCCCACTTCTGTTCAACCCCATGGCAGGCAGCCTGCACCGCTCAGGCTTGACTACATGGTTAAAAGAGAAGAGGGAATACTTCAATTTCATTGAGACGAGTAGTGTTGCTGATCTACGTGACCAAGCACGTGCTCTCGCTTCTCATGGTGAAGATGTTGTCGCTGTTGCTGGTGGTGATGGCACACTCATGGAGGCTGCACACGGGCTCATGGGAAGTAACACAGCTATGGGAGTACTCCCCTGTGGTACGATGAATGTCTTTGCGCGTGAAATCGGTGTAGGCTCGCGACGTTTTGATCGAGCTTTACGCGCTATGCAGGGCGAGTATCGGCAGTACATAGATGTCTTTCGCGTCAACGAGAAGCCCTTCATCCAGTTGGCGGGTTTCGGTCTTGATGCCCGCGTCGTACAATGCATCACCCCATGGATGAAAAAGCGGCTCGGTGCTTTTTCTCATATTATTGCAGCAGCAAAAGTGAGTATGGAGCCTCCCCCACGCATTACCGTTCACCTTCCCTCTGGTGAAGAGCTCAACGGCAGCCAGATCATCCTCGGTAATGGGCGCCGTTATGGAGGAGAGGCACTCCTCTTTGCGCAGGCAAAGCTTGATGATGGTATGCTTGACATGGCAGTAATCGAGCATGAGGGAGCAGGCGTGATCATGGAGATACTCAGCTCCATGATCATCGGAGGAGCTAGTGAGGAAAATGTCAGTGACTTCACCCAGCTGCGCCGTCTCGACGAGTTTCACATCAGCTGTGATGGAAAGCTCGCCTATCAACTAGATGGAGACTACGCTGGCACGATCGTCCCCGGAGAAATCGCCCACATCAGACGATCGAGTCAACAGCTCAAAGTCTGCGTTCTCGGTGAGGAGAGGCGCATGCGTTCTCCTCTCGAGCAACTCCCCTTGCCCAACTACATACATACTCTCATCAAGCGTTATCGCGAGAGAAATTAAGTAGGAAAGACGCATTCCAAGAGTGCTCCGACTCGCTTACTTGGCAAGACCCCCCACTCCATCTGATCCATAACAAAAGCGAAGGAGCTCCCACTACTAGGCTGGCAGCATGCGTGCGAACCACCTGCACCAGCATGACCGAATCCACCAATTGGTATCACCCCAGACTTCTCTAGAAGAGCCCCACAGCTATAGCACATATCCTGCTTGAGAATGAGGTCTAGCCCCCTAGCCTGTGATCGCATCAGCTGCTCCCTCACAGTTCTGGGAAAGGGTGACTGCTGCTGAGATAGAAGAAGCTGATAGAAGTGTGCTAGCCCTCTCGCCGAAGCCACAGCCCCCTTCGCGGGGTCACCGCAGTGCCATGCACGAGGACTATTCATCTCGCGTATACTCTCTATCCCACGTACGGAGTGAAAGGCTTCGTATACCAATGTACCCTGAGTCTGGTAGTCGCTATAAAATCCATCATCTCCAAGACTAGGTCTCTCTTCTAGCCTTGGAGGGCGCAGAGAGCGAATGCATGGATAAAGAGACTCTGGAAATGCACCGAGATAAACATCCAGATGATATGGGGATCTTATCTCCCTTTCCCAGTAGTTGCAAAGTCTCTCTCCACATAGCTCTAGCATGAGTATGTCTAAAATGGGACCTAGTGTATGTGGGTGATAGCCTAATGTGGGTGGAGACCAGCGAACGCGCGTCTCTTCTATTGCAGCGCGGCAGTCATCTAGATCGAAGAGATCCGCCGTGCGCGACAGTGCAGCTAGGCCAAGCTGGTGCGAGAGCAGCTGTGCCACTGTCCCATGAGGTACAGGGAATCGAGCCCAGAGCTCCCCTAGCTCCAGAGAACTGTCGTATCCCCTCTCATCAAGAGCTCGCAAGAAGCAAGCAGCCGATAGTAGCTTCGTAACAGAAAATACCGGCACAAGACTATCATGATGCCAGCCATCCCCCACATGGAGCGAAAAACACTCCTCCCCATCTTGCCACACGCTCAGAGCGGCTCCACCGCGAGAAATCTCAGAGAACAGCTCTTTACAACGCTTCTCCACCTCAGCGTTCATGAGTCAAGCGGATCAATGGAAAGAACAAAAAGCTCATCACCTTCCACGCGAAAGTGCACTTCACAAGGATGGAAGATCAGGTGATAGACGCGTTGAGAATCGTCCTGATAAGCGGGGCGAGGATCTTGAGCAAGCACCTCCTGAAGAGCCTCGACCCACGCTTGATCCGCTGAGGTGATATCAGCCACAAAGCAGACTCGCAACTGCGGCTTCCATTCATGCGTCTGGGTGAATCCACCACAAGCATCAGGAAGGCAATCTGCATAGGGCACATAAGGCTTTACATCATAGATAGGCGTTCCATCGACGAGATCAGCCCCTGACACCTCGATAATAGCTCCATCAGAGGCATGCAGATCAATATGCTCTATCTTTACGACAGACAAGGCGAGCCCATTCGGACGAAAGGAAGAACGCGTCGCAAAGACACCCAGCCTCTCATTGCCTCCAAGTCGAGGCGGGCGTACCGTGGGCTGCCACTTCTCTCCATGCAGATGAAACTGCCAGATGAGCCAGAGGTGGGAGAACTCCTCTAAGCCGCGAAAACACTCTGCCTGCCTGTACTCAGGAGAAAAAACAAGATGACCGCGCACGCGACTTGCCACATTAGGCTGACGCGGTATGCCGAACTTCTCCTTGAAGGGAGAGCGCATATGGGCGATCGGATTCATCATCATACCAGAGGATCTATACTGAACGCCTCCTTCATCACCTGATAGTAGACATCGCGTTTGAAATCAGGTATAGCTTGAAAGTCGAGCTCTGATGGGAGAATCCAGCGATAATCACAGAACTCGCGCTGATCTAGCCATGGCTCGGAGCGCATATCGTGTAAGAGGAAGAGGAAGTAGTGCTGCTCCTGTCCAGCATAAGGAATACCACGCTTCTTAAAAACGCGTGCCCTATCTTCTTCACCATATTCGTATCTAAAGGGACCGAAGGAAGCGATTACATCGTACTCATTTGGGCGCAGCCCTGTCTCTTCCATTCCTTCGCGCTGGGCTGCGAGAAGCGGATCTTCCCCCATATCCATTCCACCTTGAGGGAACTGCCAGCAGCCACGTGGCTTACTACGTTCACAGACGAGAATACGACCATCCGGGCGTTGGTAAATGGCGGCCGCGTTAGGGCGGTAAAGATCCTTTTCGCTCATAGACAGATTCATCTTACTCCTAGAAGCAAACTTTAGCAAGCAGAAGATAGATGTTTTCTGTGTGATTTAGACATCAGGTAGCGATTTTTCTTGTCTTTCATCGCAATCTATGGTTGAATCTCAGCACCTCCAATGCCACAGTGGCGGAATGGTAGACGCAGGAGACTTAAAATCTCCCGGTCATCTTGACTGTACGGGTTCGAGTCCCGTCTGTGGTAGAGTATGAGCATGATTTTTCTTAGGAAAATCATGCTCATTTTTTTGTGATCATCGTATGCATTTTGAAGAGCGATAGATAGCAATTAAGATTGACCTCGAGTGCCTGCTCTGCTACAGTGTAGTTCGCCTGAGTTCGCATTCAAATATCTACGACATCTCTATCCGCTCATGAAGAAAAAAATCTATGATTTCAATAAGTTGCTAGGCGGAAAAATCCGCCTCCCACAGTGGCTTGCAAACATGGGCGAACATCTGTTTGGTCTGCATAATCTCAATGTAGTGCATGACCAGATTGAGCAAGATTGGGCTCATGGGATAGAGGATAACTTCTTCTCACTTGGATGCAAGCATTTCCATCTCAACTATGTGCTAAATGAAGGGGCTCTCGACCATATCCCCAAAGAGGGTCCCTGTGTCATCATCGCAAACCACCCTCACGGTCTTTCAGATGGTATTATGTTCGGTGATATTGCTCTGAAAGTGCGATCCGATGTGCGCATCGTGGTGAATGAATTCCTCGAGGCTATCGATGGGATGCGCCCCTATACGATCACGGTAGATGTCTACGGCGGAGATCATGCCAAGCGTGCGAACATGCGTGCGATGCGAGACTTGCTCAAGTGGCTGCGTGAGGGGCACTGTGTACTTGTCTTCCCCAGTGGATCAGTATCCACCTATTCTAAGAAGGATAAGCGCGTCATTGAAGACCCCTGGCAGACGAATATAATCTCGCTTATTCGCAAGACTCAAGCCACTGTCGTGCCTCTTCATATAGCTGGGCAGACGAGCAATTTTTTTCAATTCGTCAGCCGCATTTACAAACCGATCAGGGGCAACTTCCTGCCTCGCGAAATCACACGTGATGGACGCACGACTCACCACATCACGATAGGCTCTAGCATCCCGCACTCCATGTACGACTCCTATTCTACGGATGAAGATCTGACTGATTATCTTCGCCTCCGCACCCTCTTATTGGCATATCCTCAGCGCGCGCTGACGCTTGCTGAGGATTGCTCTAGCAGCCCTTCTCAAGAAACACTCGCAGACAGTATCCCTCAGAGCATGCTCATTGCGGAGCTAGAAGCTCTACCCGAAGATGCGCTCTACTTTGAAGGCGCTACAACTGGTTTACAGATCTATGTAGCACAAGCCGCTCAAATCCCTCTGATCATGCAGCAGATTGCCATCGAGCGCGAACGCACCTTCCGCCTCGTCGGAGAAGGCACCGGTAAGGCCTGTGACCGCGACGCCTATGATGAGTATTATCATCATCTCTTCATGTGGGATAGTAAGAAGCAACAACTCGCCGGAGCTTACCGCATGGGACGAAGTGATCTCATCATCAACGAGAAAGGCACTAAGGGGATATACAACAGCCAGTTCTTTACCTTTCATGATAAGATTCTTCCCATTCTCTCGCGTGGCTTAGAGATGGGGCGTGCCTTCCTCGCACCAGAATACCAGGGACTGGCAGCTTCTCTCGACACGCTCTGGATGGGGATAGGTCGCTTCACGCTACGTCATCCAGAATACCGTTATCTATACGGCACAGTCAGTATCTCACAGATGTACTCACCCTGTTCACGAGCTCTGATGCATAGCTATCTACAAGTACATGAGATGCAAAAGGAGTATGCCTCTCTCGTGAAGGCTCATTATCCCCCACTAGAGGACAGGCTTTCCCCCTCAGAAGAGGAGCTGCTGGGACAGACAGTTCTCGATATCAAGCAGCTCTCGAAGTTGATAGCTGAAATAGAAGGTCGAGACATCTCAGTCCCCATCCTTCTCAAGCACTACCTGCGCCTTTCAGGCAGGATGCTTTCGTTTGGGGTAGATGAAAGTTTTGGTAACACGCTAGACTGCCTCGTACTCGTTGATCTCGAGAAAACTCCTTCACGCGTCCTGAGACGCTACCAAGGCCTGACAGGGAATGATAATTAAGAAATACTCTCATCAAGTTACACTATCTCTCCTAGGCAGATAACATCTATTTTCAGAATCTCACCGTGAAACATGACGTCGATCAGTCCCGTATGAAGAAGGCATGGACTCTCCTCCCCAGTACCCTGCTGCTCATCCCTCTCGCTGCACAGGCAGAGCTCATGCCTCTACCTGAAGAAGCGTTCCCTCGCCAAAAGCAAGAGTCACTCAAGCCTATCACCCTAGGCGAAGCTAGCTCTTCTCCTAAGAAGCAAACCCGCGCGTCCGCCGCCCTAGGCCCTACCTCTATGCCTGATGAGATCAGCGTCAAGGCTCACGATGCCAAGTTAGAGATAGCAGCAGGCAGCAAGAATCTCAACTACGAGAGTCGCCATACTCCCATCCAGATTACTACCGATACTGGTAGCGAGTTTAATTCCAAGCATATTCAAGTAGACCTTGATGGTGGTCAACTTCACCTAGATGAAGAGCTAACCGTCTATAGCAACGGCACCTTGACGCGAGCAAGTAGTGCTGACTTCAACTGGAAGCGAAAAGAAGGCACCTTTCGTAACATCAGGGTGAAGACTCATGATATGCTCGTTAAGGCTAAGAGTGGCGCCTACCTCACAGATAAGAAAGGGGTAAAGTATCTCAAACTCAATGAAGCTTATGTGAGTACGCATGATATCGAAGATCCTAGCTTCTGGCTAGGTTTCGAAGAACTCATCGTCTACCCTGGCGACCGCATGAAGGCAAAGGGGCTTAGCGTGGGTAGTAAGGACTCGATGACACGCGTCCCCCTGCTATCGCTCATTCCTTTCAACCACTCGCTCAATCCCAAAGAAGGCTACCTCCCTCTACCAGGGACGCGTAATCTCTGGGGACTCTACCTGCTCAACCAATATGGCATCCTGCTGGGTAACAGGCGCGTAGAAGGAGTCATGCCTACAGCAGACTACATCCTCATCAACAGACTCGATTACCGTGAACGTCGCGGTGTCGGTCTAGGCTTCGATCTGGAGCAATCCAGTCACACGAATACGTATGCGAGTGCGACCGGGCTGTCTCTCTACTATACGCATGACTTAGACCCGCAGTATAACCCGACATCTGAGACAAGACCTCATATTGACCCAGAACGTTACCGCGTTGCCCTTCAGGATATATGGAGCTTCCCCCATCAGGTGAGTAGCCAGAGCTTCTGGAAGGCTAAGATAAATATCAATGCGGTTAGCGATTCTCGCTTTTTGAGTGACTACTTTGAAGAGCTGAGTATGAACAATGATAAGCCGGATAACACGCTCGCGCTAACGCGCCGTAAGCGATACTCAGAGGCGAGTCTCTTCTTCCGATTCGATCCGAACAACTACTACACCACCGATGAGCGAGTCGAGATGAGCTACTATCGTGTCCGCCAGCCTATCAAGGGGAGTAGCATCAGCTACGAAACGCGCAACTCCATCTCTTACATGCGTCAGCGCGTACCATTAGAAGAACAACTCGAATATGAGCAGCAGCTTACACAGATCGCTGACCCTAGCGTTCGTGAGTACTATCAAAGACTTCTTAATGAAGATAGCTTCTTGCGCGTCAGTAGTGTGCATGAGTTTACAACAAGCTTTAAAATTGCCAATATTTTTAACGTCACACCGAAGGCTGGTGTATCTTATAATGGATACTATGGTTTCCAAGATATAGAAGATGACACGCGACTGAGTGCCTACTTCGCAACGGATGTCAGCATGAAGATGCAGAGGCACTTTAGCAAGGCTCGCTCCAACTATTTTAAGATCGACGGACTCACCCATATCTTCCAGCCATATGCGAGCTTTTCCTATCTGAATACCTCATCGAGTGACCCCCTCGTGCCTCAGCTCAATGCATGGACTACCTCTCTGGGTAATAGCACGAGCATTCCTATGCCCCTAGATCTCAATGGTTATTCTGGATCAGATGGGTGGAATGACTGGAGCACTCTGCGACTGGGCTTCCAAAACTACCTCACGACAAAATATGATGGAGAAGTACGCCGTCTTCTGCGGTGGAACACCTTCTTCAATATTAATCTACAGGATAATGATACGCTCAGTGAGTACTCGAATCTCTACTCGGTACTCAGTCTACGCCCCTCGGAGCGCCTGCAGATCATGTCTGATATTCAGATCCCCATTATCGCCAGCGATAATGACTACACAGCTACCACCCACACGATACGTTACCAAGCACTGCGGTGGCTGGAAATCGACCTCGGACACCGCTATAATTCCAATGATGCCCTGCGTTATGAGTCGCAACAGTTCAATTGTAATCTTAATATCCGCGTCAACGAGAACTATAGCTTAGCTGGTAGCATGTACGTCGATATGTCTCTTGATACCATCCCTCTACAGCAGTACTCTGTCTTCAGAAACATGGGCGCGTGGCACATGGGTGCTACCCTTTTCTTCCGCGATAATGGCGGGGTAAAGGAGACTGGCTTTGGCTTCTCATTCTCCCTCATCGAGACATCCACTTCTGCCCCGATTAACTTCTTCTAATCTCATCCTCACATCCCCATATCCATCATGAACCCACACAGCGAAACACTCCAATGGCGCTATGCCACAAAGAAGTTTAACCCTGAAGCTATCATCCCTGACGAGCAGTGGAAGGCTATCGAAGAAACCCTCTGCCTCTGCCCTTCATCTATAGGGCTTCAGCCATGGCACTTTCTAGTGATCAAGTCTCCCGATCTAAGAGCCAAGCTTCGCGAGGCATCCTTCGGACAGTCACAGGTGACTGACGCTTCACATTACGTTGTACTCTGCGCTCTGCGCAGCATTGAAGATTGTAATATAGAGCGTCTCGTCGATGCGAAGAAGGATATTCTCAAGCTGAGTGATGAAGATGCAGCTATTGCACTAGACCGCTATAAGAGCTTCTCCATCTTTTGGGATAGCCCCGAGAAGCTCAAGAGCTATGTGGAGAGCCAGATTCATCTAGCTGCGGGCTTCGTCACCCATGCTGTTGCAGAATGGCGCATCGATAGCTGTATGATAGGGGGCATGAGCCCTGAGCAGTATGACAGCATTCTGGAACTCGACAAGACCCCTTACCGTGCTGTGCTCGGGATGGCCTTCGGATATAGAGATCCTGCTGATACACATGCCAGTGATCCGAAGGTGCGCTTCCCTGCAAGCGAGCTCATCGAGTACCGCTAAACAGCGGTGCAGATAGTGTGTTTAAACCTCGCACTATTCTGAACGGTTTTTGTATCATTTTATAGACACGAAGGTGGGAGCATAGTCTTCCACCTTCTTATTTTTTTCAATGTTCCGCAGAGACGGAAAATCATTCTTTCGCCATGTCATATTTTTACCAGCAAGACTTTTTTTTATCTATAGACAACTTCAGCTCAGCGGATTTTCTACTGATCAAGCACCACGATTAATATATAATGAAATACAAATTTTACTCTTGCAATATAATGAGTAATATTGTAAAATACGACTAACCAGTGCATTATGACTAAAATCAAACAAGTAGGTGTCGTTCAGAATTTTCCCATTACAGCAGACTTCTCTAAGAACCTTCGTTCTATCGTGCAGGGCTATCGTACCTGCATAGATCAAGGGGCGGATCTCGTCGTCACTTCTGCCTATGCACTCTGCGGCATGGGTGGAGAGGACCTCCTCCTGCGGGGGGCTTATCTGGAGCAAACCGAGCATGCGCTACTTGCACTTTCACATGAGATCAACTGTGCTCCCCTACTTGTTGCAGCTTACACGAGTGAACTGAGTGAGGAGGAGGAAATAGAACTCCTAACCCAGCACGATGCAGAATATAGCGATCACAAGATGAAAAGTCGACTCGCTCTCTTTCTGCTGGAAGATGGGAGCATCACGCAGCTGGATGAAGCCGAGCTCATCGAACATGCGGAGTTACGCTTCTCAGTCGAGCTCGGTCAGGAAGAAAGCATCTCAGATCTCTCAGGGCTTGACTTCATTCTACGCCTCACCACAGAGGCATGGTATGCCGGCAGTAACAAGAAGCTTGAGGAATCGCGTAGTTGGGAGGCTCAGATGAACGAAACTTCTATTATCTGTGTGAATGCAGTAGGCACGGCGGACGGATATGTATACTCAGGCGGTTCTTGCGCATTTAATGCTCGCGGAGGTTTAATCTCTCGTCTCGCTCTCTTTCGTGAAGATGCCCAAATCATCCGTCTTAATGGCAGGGCTACAGATAGACCGCTGCCGAAGCAAGAAGAGCTACTACGCCAAGCACTTCTTCTTAGTATCAAGAATACATGTGCACTTGCAGGCTTACGCGGAGTGTGCGTCGCCATGAACCAAGCGCATGCCCCTCTCCTCCTCCTTCTCGCAGCTGAGGCACTAGGCAGAGAGAATGTCCTAGCGATTAGCTATCAGGGGGAAAATGCCTTTGTCAACCAGCTGGGTATTAAGACTCGCTCTATAGAGCTAGGCGATATCCCCTACCATATCGGCGAGCAGGTCGATCTAGGTGAGCGGCATCTACTCCCTCTCCACCAGAGAATACAGGCATGCATCAATACGGGTATAGCAGAGAAGAACCATCTCATGATGCTCTCTTCACTGAATAGACAGGAGCTTGTTCTGGGTAACTTCACTCTCTACGCGGAGAGTTGCGCGAACTTACTCCCTCTAGGTAGTCTCTATGAGATTGATATCTACTTGCTATCGCAGCATTTATCAAGTGATTATCCACACTATTTCAGCGAGCTGAATATACCTACTCGCCCAGAACTCGATCGTATCATTCATGAGACGATCGATAAGAATCAGGGCTCTAGTGATCTACTAGGCAAGCATGCTGAGCAATTCGAAGAAAAGGATGTGCGCTTTGTTCAGAGGCGCAGTATTAGCTCTGCTTCTAAGAGAAAACAGCTAGCTCCTATCGTTCATACTGAGCCTCGTGGTGAAGTATACCACTATCCTATCTACCATAGACTTAATGACTGATAGATTCTATTCTCCCAGTAACATCTACCCTCACGACACGAGCCCGCCATCACGCTTCCGCTCAAGACGGTAGCGCGTGAGAGCGAGCTGGGGGTATAGCGCATGGAGCGGGCTGGATACTTGCGACATCTCCAGCTCTAGCTTCTCTAATAGGGCAAAGGCTTGTGCGATGTCATCGCTTTCCTCATAATTCTGGAGCTGGACTATCATCGCTATCTCTCTTATAGCATGTGGGGAGTCCTCTTGACTGAAAAATTGAGAGATGTTGACTGCTTGGCTGTTCTTCATGCACTGTGCAGTTCGCAGCAAATCTGCTTTCAAAGAAAGCTGTGCTTCATCTAGCCCATACTCAGGGAGGCTAGCCTCCATTCGAGATAACTGACGTGTGAGTTCATGGAGAAGCTCGTCAGAGCCACTTTCTAGATAGGTGATCGCCCACTTGAGCTCAAGCCCCCACATCTGTAGCAAAGGATCAGTAGTCTGATGCGAGAGATAGCTTGCTGCTGCAAGTACCTCTGAGCTACTGGAGGAACTCATCATCGCCTGAAGCTGAGCACAAAGCTCTTCCACCTCGATGCGCTCACTAGGCTCGCCTACACTTGCTGCACTACGAACCATAGGGGTGTGAGTTCCATTCTTAGTGTAAGCATCGCTAGATCCATTCAGACTATCTCCAGATGAAAAAGGAACCAAGCTAACGCTCATCAGCAGGGCCGCAGATAGAGCACTCAACTTCAAGAAGGGACTATAGCGCCTCACAGGATAGTTCCCCGCAGTTTTAGCCTGGAGTATCTCCATCACGTCTTCTATATGGAGAATCAAGCTTGAATAATCAGCGTGCCTATTCTCGATTCTAAACTGAGTCATCCTGTCGATCAGCTTAACAATCTCTCTATCGAGTTCGGGCATACGCTTGCCTATGGACTGCATTTTCTTCTTCTTCTCCAGCCACTGTTGACCGGAGAGCTGTACCTTATCACACTGGAAGATATCTTCTAGAGTGAGAATGCTTCGTAGCGTCATACCTAGCGAATAGATATCAGCGCGCGCATCTTCCTTCTCTTGGCGTAGTGTTTCGGGAGCCGCATAGTAGGGAGTCGCCCATATCGTCTCACTATCATCACGCTCATGCACCTGTAGAGCTAGTCCAAAGTCAATGAGCTTTGCCTCACCTGTCTTCGTGAGCAAAATATTGCCAGGCTTGATGTCGCGATGGAGCACTCCCATCTCATACGCCTTCTGTAGTCCCTTGGCTAGGAGGTGAGCCATTTTTAAAACGACGAATGAATGTATCTTCTTCTGTCCCTTTAGTGAGGATTCGAGGTTTATTCCATCAAGTAACTCCATCGCGAAATAAAAGTAGCCGCGCTCGCGTCCAGCGTTATACACTTTTACTACATTGGGATGCTGAACGCGTGCCATGAGTTTACACTCCTTTTCAAACCCTGCAATACGCTGACTATCCTCACGGCAGTCTTGATTGAGAATCTTCACCGCAACATGACGCCCTAGCAGCTCGTCATATGCCTTGAGCACGATACTCATGCCTCCTACACCGATGATTTTCTCAAGTTTGAAGTGCGCTATCTGCGTATGTACGCGCACCATGTGGGAGCACGTGGGACACTGTACCATGTCAAAATAACCAAAGGCAGAGATATCCATTTTCTGCTGACAATTGGCGCATTCCCACATATCTTCTTGTGAGTCAGTAACTGGATGCGGCTGTGACATAGATATAGATAAGGATGCTGTTACATGCCTTCGTCAAGCACGTATTTGTAATTCTAGCATACTATGCAAGTTCCTGTCTGTCGAGTTGAAACTTCCTATAAAGCGGTATTAACTCTTACTCGCGCAGCTCCCGTGTGAGGCACGTCGAAGTCTATCCATCATAGCATAGCCGAGTCCTGTCTCAGGGAGCTCCTCGACAATGATGATATCGACATTCTCGCATTCATCCATCGCGCGCATGATAGCAAAGAGTCTAACCGCAGCCTCAGCAAGCCGCCCATTACCGGGTGAAAGCGTCATGATCTCTTCCCAGCAGTCCTGTGAAGCAAGCTTGCCTTCGCCATGATAGCTAATGAGCCCATAGCGTAGCCCTTCTTCGGGAACGAAGGTCTCACGCACATTCTGAAGGTATAGTGGCTTTGTGGGCGCATAGTGGCTGGCAAGTTGTCCTGGGGCTTGTACCTGCTGCTCATCACTGGAACTGCGTGCTGAGCCTTTCTTTGGACGGATGACGCGGCAAATTTTTCTCAATTGCTCACGAGTCACAGGTCCTTCGCGCAAGAGATGTACCGCTGGGTTTCCCTTCTCATCAATACAAGGAGAAAGAATCGTGCTCTCCAGTCCCTCGCTACATGCGCCGGTATCAACGACGAGGGGGATGCGCCCGTCTAACTCTTTAACGACAGCGGCAGCACTAGTCGGAGAAATGTGCCCGAATCGGTTGGCACTGGGTGCCGCTATGGGGCGACCAAGCGCCTTTGCAACGCCGCGCATGACATCATGCGCCGAGACGCGGCACGCGACCGTGGGTAACCCGCTAGTGACGATATCAGGTACACAGTCTTTTTTCGGCAGCACTAGCGTCAGTGGACCAGGCCAAAACTCCTTCGTCAGCGAATCCACAAGCTCTTGGAGCTGTTCTGGCACATCTGCTACTGTTTTGAGATCACGCGCGTGTGCAAGATGGCAGATCAAAGGGTCGAAGCTCGGACGCTCTTTCACCGCGAACACTGCTGCTACCGCCTCCGCATGGAAGGCATCAGCCGCCAATCCATAGACAGTTTCTGTAGGGAGCGCAACGAGCTCACCCTCGGAGAGCATATCAGCTACTTCTGCATAAAATGACTTAAGGTTATCGAGAGGGTCTACTTGAATGACGCGAGTTTCCATGGCGGAATCATAGCGAGGCTACTTCTAGCTGTCAATGTCAAATACATAGTGCATGCATTCTTCCAGTTCTCTAGCGAGAAAGAAAAGCCATATTTCGTTAGACACGCTTGAATAACAACTTTATTTCATTTTTTTCTAAAAAAAAATCATTTCAATTTTACTCATTACTAGTGTTTTAAGAAAATTAATACTCTTATCCGCAAAAAAAACTATCGTTTCTTGAAAGAAAATATCAGATTTTTGCGTATTAATAATATCCGGATTCGTCCGGTTATTCTTAAATAACAGGCAACTGTTTTTTCATAGAGTAGGTGTAAGTAAGAGCAGAGCGGTGCGTTGCGAAACGCGCCGCTCTGATTTATTATCAATAGGGAAAATTGTTTACCATTTTTCAATGCACGGAATATAAATCTTACCTCTTGAGAAAAAATCTTTCTGGTAATCATTTTTTTACAATATCTCTTAACACCTGATAAATAGTAATATAGGAAGAAGGATCATCTATTGTCTTGGATGAAAAGTTAGTTTTTTTCTCAATTCTCAAAAAAAAATGAAAGAATCCCTACCACTATCGCGTATTATAAATACATTGAGTAGTTTCATAGCGCTCAACAAAAGAAATATACAGTCTCCCGACTAGATTCAACACCCCAAAAGGACGTCCCCATTTCGATACAAACACGAAGTGGGGATGTCCTTTTGTGGGGGTGTTAGTTCCATTTGAAATGCGGATTGAAGCGCGCTTTCACACACCAGTATTGCACCTCGGTGAAAAATGCGTTACTATACTGCCATCCTCCCTCCACATGTCTCGAATTACAGCAGAATGCGAAGCTAGAATTAAGCAGTCCGTCGATATCGTCGATCTGCTTGGTCGCTATATAGAGATAAGGAGGGCGGGCACAGCATGGAAGGCGTGCTGCCCCTTTCACCAAGAGAAGACCCCTTCCTTCCATATCAACCCCGCGCGCCAAAGCTACCATTGCTTCGGCTGTGGTGTAGGAGGCGATGGGATCAAGTTTCTCATGGAGTTTGAGAATCTCAGCTATCCTGATGCTCTACGTCGACTAGCTGATATCTCAGGCATCCCCATCATCGAAGAAGAGGAGAACCCTGAGATAGCGCGTCGCCGCCGCCAGCGACAAGGCATCGTTGAGCTCAACAATCTTGCTGCTGACTATTATCACCGTCTCCTCTGTCGCAGCCCTGAAGCCGCTCATGTTCGTGACTATCTCAAGAAGCGAGAGATTAATATAGATATGGCTCGTGCATGGAAGCTAGGCTGGGCACCGCATCGATTCGATGACTTCGCCCTGCTGGCAAGTCAGCAGCACTTCACCCAGCAACAGATGCTTGACGCTTATCTCCTGGGTAAGGGGACGCGTGGACTCTACCCTGTTTTCCGTGATCGCCTCATGTTCCCCATCGTGAATGTACGTGGCGAGGTCGTCGGCTTCTCTGGTCGCGTCATGGATGAGCAGGGCGACCCTCGCAAGTATGTCAACACAGCTGAGACCCTTGCATTCCGCAAAAGTGAACTACTCTTCGGGCTTAATAAAGCTACCTCTAGTATAGGGAAAAATGACATGACTGTCCTTCTCTGTGAGGGACAGATCGATGTCATCGCCTGCCATGAAAAAGCGGATGTACGCTATGCGGTAGCAGCACTAGGCACAGCCTTCACAGATGAGCATGCAGCTATGCTGCGTAAGTACGCCAAGAGAGCAGTACTCTGCTACGATGGTGATCGTGCTGGTATAAATGCTGCGGAGAAAAGCTATCGCAAGCTAGCAGCCGCAGGATTGGAGGTTTTCCAAGCATGCCTCCCTGTGGGAGAGGATCCAGACTCACTCATCGGTAAGCAGGGGGCAGATGCTCTCACTTCCATCATCTCAGATGCTCGTCCTTATCTGGAGTCACGCTGTACTCAAGAGCTACCCCATATAGCGACTAACGCATCTGCCAAGGCTCAGTTCATCTCGCACCTCAGCGATCTCATCGCCGATATCACTGATGAGACAAGGCGTGATATAGCCCTCATCGATCTAGCAACACGCACACACACAGGCATCGAGCTGCTACGTGAGCGTGTCCAAGACATCATACGCGCGCGTAAAGCACAGCCACAACAGCGTAGACAGTCAGCACCAGAGTCAGAATATACACCTGAGACACTCGCTGTGAGTAGCCCTAATGTCAAGGCTAGCCCTATTCACCCCACCATACGAGGGCTTATCCAGCTTGCGGTGCTCAATAAGGAGGCTCAAACGATCTTACTAGATCGTATAGAAGACCTGCATGAGGCTATGATGGAGCTAGAGGGTGGCTCTATACTCTTACGCTATTTTGAAAATTTACCGCCTAGCGGTGATGAGTCTGCATGGGAGCAGTTCATCCAGGGGCTCTCCCCAGAGGAAGCCCTTGCCTTAAACTCTCTTGATAGAACAGCTATTACACTGGATAAGCCCGAGGAGCATTGCTCACTAGCATGTGAGAAAACGATGCGTGCCCTCATCCTGCGCAAGATCGACATTCTCAAAAGTCAGCTCTATAACCCTGAGCTAAGCCACGAGCTGCAACAGCAGTATCTCTCAGAGATCACTGAGCTGCGGCACATGCTGGACAGCTGAGCAGCGCTCCTGAAAGAGCTCTGAATACTCGCTTTTTACTTGTCAATAGGAGTCGGAGCTGCTAGCGTAAAGCCATGCTAGGTGATCTCCTACTCTCCATCCCTCTCTATAAGCTGATCAACAACAGCCTCGCGCTGTCTCTGCTCTTATTATGCTTGATTTGCTTAGCTTTTTCATATTGGAAGCAGCGACAGTTGCAAGCGATCACCGAGCAGCTCCACCTCCCCTCTCTACCATCTCCTCATAGGGCACCTGGGCTTTCTAGTCACGCCTTCCCCAAGGGGCTAGATTATCTCATCGCCTCCATCTGCTTACTCATCGTTGTGTTGCCAAGCATTGACATCACAGCTGATCTCTCTACAGCACAAAATCCCGATGATATCTCATGGGGGGACTACGCTACCGTTCTCATCTTCTCAGCCCTTCTCTACATCGTTCCCATCATACGCTGGCTCAAGCTCCCCCGCGCGTCGCGCCGCCACCTGTCAATCTTTGAGCCTATAGCGTGGTTCGTCATCACCGTCATCAGCCTCAGCGTTCTTAACCAGATCATGGAGAATACAGGGATCATTGAATGGCTAAGAGAACTCACTCAATCGCCCGCACTCCAAGAGAGCATCGTACTGCTTCAGTCACGAGATATCAATGTCATTATTTTTATGACCATCGCTGCTGTCATCATCGCTCCTATAGGAGAGGAAATACTCTTCCGCGCTTACCTCTATCCTCTGATGAAGCCCGCACTAGGTAAGTGGGGAGCTGTAGCACTCAGCTCCATCTGCTTCGGTGCTGTGCATATGGCTCTCATTCAGACCATCATTCTATCACTCTTCGGGGTCATCCTCTGTCTGGCTTATGAGCGCGCGAGGTCTATCTGGCTGCCCATCTTCCTTCACGCCTGCTTTAATGGTCTGAGCGTCTTACTGATTTCTACAGGTATCGCACAATGAGCCATCCTCTCTCAGAGCTCGGTGAGAATAAGATACTACGCCAGTTGCTCACCCAGATGCCATCTCATGACGAACTCCTCTGCGGGCCTGGAGATGACTGCGCTGTAGTCTCAGCTAACGATCAGTGGGATCATCTGCTAAAAACGGATGTCGTAGTCGAAGGCGTACACTTCCTCCGAGAGACTCCTCCAGCCCTCATCGGTCGCAAGGCCCTCGCACGCGCCATCTCAGATATTGCCGCTATGGGCGGGCTTCCTATGCACGCTCTGATTACGATTCTCGCCCACCCCTCACGCACGATAGATGAGCTCATGGAGCTGTACCACAGCGGCATCTACCCACTCGCTCGCCAGTATGGCATCTCGCTAGCGGGGGGTGAGACATCATCTCTCCCCTATGATGGGCTCATCATCAATGTCGCTCTGACAGGTAAGGTGGAGAAGGGGCAGGCTATCCTGAGATCAGGAGCTCGCTCAGGTGATATTCTGGCAGTTTCTGGAAAGCTGGGTGGGTCTTTTGTGAGCGAGCGACACCTGCGCTTTGAGCCACGAGTGAACTTATCTCGCTTCTTACTAGAACATGGAGTAGCCCCCTCTTCCATGATGGATCTCTCAGATGGACTCTCTACGGATCTACCACGCCTCTTAGAGGCATCAGGCTGCCAGTGTGAGTTAGAGGAGAACCTCCTTCCACTCCACGAGGGATGTACTCCTGAGCAAGCGATGAGCGACGGTGAGGATTACGAGCTATTGTGCACCTTTCGCCCTGATACATGGGAGAAGCTCCAGCAGCTCCATCCCCCCATCTCTGTATGTCAAATTGGAAGGATACGAGAAAGTGGTGTAACTACATTCAGGAATGCGCTCTGGGAACATTTTACCCCGTGAAAACGAGGTGCGTTTTTTTTCATAATACATCAATAATCATTAGATACACTGTGTTATTCGTTGCATATACAAAAAACGTAATACACTTATAATGAGTGTTATTGACCTAGTAAATTCACACTTAATTTTGCCCCACCAGCTGATAAACAGTCAGGATTTCTTAAATAAATAATCATGGGCAAAAAAAAATAATATTGTCGTGGAACTCCGATGGAACGCACCTTCATGATGACACAGAAGTGAGCTCCAAAAAAAATTACTTTTTCTTCTTTGTCGAGCATGGCATATTGTCCTCCGCAACACAACTACTCCAGACAGAATCTCCCCTCGAAAATCTTACCACACACCTTCAATTTCACACATGAGTCAACCATCCAAAGAACAGGTACTATGGAATCGCATCGTTCAAAATATGCGCGACCACGAGCCTCTCGGTGAATACGGATTTGACGCGTACATTACAAAGCTCTCCCTACTCCAAGACACGGGCACGAGCTTGCGCATCGAGTATCCCGAAGACCTTGCTATTACCTGGGTAGAAATTAATTACGAACAAAATATCATCAACGCGACAGCACGCGTCCTCGACGCAGCGCGTAAGCTAGAGTTTGTCATGGCCGGTGCTACTAACAGCACGAAGTCAGAAGAGATCCAAGAGGAATTTGTCCTCAGCGAGCCCACAGCTGCACCTACGTCTCGTGCTCCTCGCAGCAAGAAAACCCCGCGCTCTCCACAAACAGCTAAAACAGGTATCAACACAGACTACCTCTTCGAAAACTTCATCGAAGGTCCCTGCAACTCCTTCGCTCTTGCCGCTGCAAGCGCTATCGCGAACAACGATGCAAGGCTCTACAACCCTCTCTTCATCCATGGCGGATCAGGTCTCGGTAAAACCCACCTCCTTCATGCCATCGGTAATGCTATAGCCAGCCAGCAAGAGGGAAAGAAAGTTCTCTACGTCACGAGTGAAGACTTCACCAACGCGTACATCGATGCGATGAGCAAGTCTGGCTCTGCCAAAGGTGACGCACTCGCTAGCTTCCGTCGCAAGTTCCGCAATGCAGACATCCTGCTTATCGATGATGTCCAGTTCCTTGCGAGCAAGGAAAAGACGCAGGAAGAGTTCTTCCACACCTTCAATGCACTCTTCGCCAGTGGCAAGCAGATCATTCTTAGCTCAGACTGCCCAGCAAGTGAAATCACCACTATGGATGAGCGTCTCACTTCTCGCTTCGAGCAGGGGATGACCGCTTGTATCGCACGACCTTGCTTGGAAACACGCATTGCCATCTTGCGACACAAGCGTAAGATTTGGAAGAGCGATATGGTAAGCGATGAAATCCTCGATTTCCTTGCAAAGAACATCACCTGTTCCGTACGTCGACTGGAGGCCGCTCTCATCCGAGTAGCGAGCTATGCGAGCTTCACACACCGCACACCTAGTGTCACTGATGTGCGCATGCAACTGCGCGACCTCATCCGCGAAGAGGATAAGCAGCAAGTCAGCATCGAAGATATCCAAGCTCAGGTAGCACGCGTCTTCGACCTCAAGGTCGCTGACCTCAGCAGCCCTCGCCGCACAGCGAAGATCGCCCATCCTCGACAGATTGCGATGTACCTATCGCGCCGCTTCACTCAGCTTTCTCTGCAGAACATCAGCAGCGCCTTCGGCAAGAGAGATCACGGTACCGTCATCCATGCTACTCGCACCATTGAGCAGAAGATGCACAAAGACCCCGCACTCCGTGATCTCATCTCGCGCATGTGTAGTGCACTCGCCTAAGAGTGATGATAAGCTCCATGCGAATCACTGAGTTCGTTCTTAGCACAAGCTAGAATGAGTCTCCGTGTTAATAAATAGCGACAACTCTCTACGAATCACAATGCTTGTAGAGAGTTATTGTTATTTATTAATAGTAATAGAAACTATTATCTTAACATCCTATTAAATCGTCATGCACAAATCCACTCTTGCCAACGCTACATGAACGTGATAGAATCCCCTTTATGGAGCATCAGTGTTCAAAATGTGGACGACCCTTCCACCCAGGATCTAAAGATACAGATATTTGTACAGCTTGTCTCGAGGCTGAGTTCACCAACACCGGTAAGACAAATGTCGACACAACATTCCGTGAAGAAATCGTCGCCACCCTTGATGAAGTACGTAAGAAGCAGCATGACCGTGCACAGGTGATGAACCAGAGCTACAACTCTGGCACACACTTCACCAGCTCAGGTCGTGTGAATGTGATTGTAGCAGGCTTCCTCCTTATTGTATGCATTTTCGGCCTCTTGATTAATGATCATAGCAACAACACATCCGCTATCATCAGTCTGAATGCAGAATACATGCGCATCTTTTCAATGGCCTTCTGTATCCTTGCGGCTGGCTTCGTCTACAAGGCAAGTATCCGTCACAAAAAACTCTTCCGCTTCGTAGCTCTTGGTATCGTCGTCTTTGGCTGGTTTGCGCCGAATCTTTCTCAGATGATCAAATCAAGCCTCCCCGTGGATAGCAACGATAGTGCTGAAGCTATCGCCGACGCTCAGAAGCGCAATGTACCAGCTGTACGCGGACGACTCCTTAATGAGGCTGATCTCGAGACCCTACGCCTACGACGCAACCAGAGTCACAACTCCGTTTACGCCTTCTTTATCAATGAAGCAGACCCACTCCAGAGAAGCAACCTCCTCGATGCTATCGCACGTCTCACGACAGCTTCTTACAAGGCTCTTTACAGCAAGAAGCGAGGCTATCTCATCATCATCGAAACACCTACACGTCAGATGAGCGACTTGAGCGCAGTTGCCAAGCGCTTCGGCAACATCCATTACAGCAATGTTGACGAAGGGGTCTATGAGATCAACTATGACAGTGACATCTCTCGCATGACGAACAACTATAGCCCCGAAGCGATCAACACCCCATCTCACCCCTCCTTCGTCAATGCTAATATCGAAGAACTCCAGAGCAAGATACCCGATCGCATCTATCAGGCCGCCGTCGCGCTTAATACAGCAAACACCCCTCTTCTTCGCATCGATATCGTTGACACCATCCTCGAAGTCTTAGAAGACAGCTGGAGAACAGAGCCTCAGACCCATACTGCCCTCGTTAACACACTAATCACCTATTCTGCTCCCAACAATGAGCGGACTGCTGAGGAGGCAAAGAAACTCTTCGACATCAATCAGGTGAATGGCATCCAGACACCTACGAACATTGTAGACTATCTACTTGCTGTACGCGGCGATGAAATGACTGACACCGTCATCAAGCTCTGGATGGAGAATCCTATCGTCTGGCACAACCAGCTCGAAAAGCTCGGTGATGGTACAGAGAAGAAGCTACTCGACATCCTTGCTGAGACACGCGATCTCCAACTCATCGGAAATATCCTGAAGTATCTCAAACAGTATGGCACGAAAGAGGCTATCCCTTATATTGAGAAGCTTGAATCGCACCCAGACAGTCTCGTGAGTCGCACTGCGAAGTCAACCATCGCAGAGATTAACACACGTCTCTAAGAGAAAACATATTACACCACTCTGGTCTAACACACCCACCTCTTCACCTCTGAGAACATATGAAATCAAAACTCCCTTCAATGCTACTCGGCATGGGGGTAGCCATGCTGATAGGTTATGCTAGCTTCCCCTTGCTACGCTTTGGAAAAGCACATCAAATCGTCGTCGAGCATGCTGCGAGTACAGGATCTGTGGCGACGAGCTCGGAGCTCGATACCTACACTCCACCTGAAGGTGTAGTCATCGACTTTACCGGCTCATTTGATTCCTCTCAGTACGCCACAGAAGAAGAAGCTGAGACGGCACTAGCTACGTGGGGTACTGATGAGCAGGATACTCCAATAGCTGTTGAGGAAGATCCAAGCTATGATATTAACTCCTTTGAACCGGATGATCAGGTTGTTCAAGAGATCGCATCAGTCACAGAAGTTCAGGATATCCCACTTGACCCTGCACAGGATCGCGTCACAGCTCTTATTAAAGGTCCTCGCAAGGTCGAGGTGAAGACAAAGACTCGCATTCTGGCTCGCCTCATCGAACGCGAGCGTGAACCAGGGCGCGAGCTCAAGCTACCTGAGGCATTCTCGAATACCGACTGGCAGGATCCACAAGCCCTACAGAACAAGATCTCTGACCGCATGCTTGCACGCCTCGGACGCTTCTCGCAGAAAGAGGTTTGGAAGTTCATGCAGAGTCCGCAGAACCGACGTGATCTAGCAGTTTTTCATCTGATATCACTGGCTGGACCTGAGAAAATCAAGGAACTCACACGCTCCTTTGAAGGTATCTCCACCATCACGACCCTGAGTAATGATTTGCTCTGGCTAGAAGGTCTTCTCTATTCTGGTCCTACAACGAACTTTGACTCTGCTCTGCGTAATATCGTCAGTGTATTCAGTGGGCGTACAGAATTGATCAATGACCCTGTCGCTCGAAGACTAGGTACAACTGGGGCTCTCGAGTTCGCTCGCGAAGGATGGAGCAGCAAGTCTCTCATTGAGCGTTTCAACTTCTATTACGACAGCTACGATCAGGGCCTGCTTAATATCATCTTTGACGACCTTGAATACTGGGAAACACGCTACCTCATGGGAGCAACCCAACCTGATAAGTGGGGTAGTGTGAAGAATCTCACCTGGCTTCGCGACAATGTGCGCCTACCAGTAGAGGGTTATCTTGGTGCCGCTTACCAAGTTCCTTATCGCCTCCGAAATGTAGCTGGTGACTCTATCCATGGCCCTGACTACCTCATCGCCTTCATGAAGTACTATGATGGTATCATCGCACTGGCTCACCGTGAAGTGGGCGGTGTATGTGGAGCCCTATCTCACTATGGTACATTCGCAGCTCTGGCAAATGGTATCCCTGCCGCCACGATGGGTGAGCCTGGTCACTGCGCCTACACTGTTCGCGTAGGCAACGAATGGTCACGCGCTAACTCCATTTACTGGCAGCACGGTCTTCACAAGAATCTCTGGGGCGAACCCTCATGGGACTTCCTCATCCTCTCGCAGAACCTATACAGCAGCGTGGAGCAGACCATGGTGTCAGATCAGCTAAGTGCCCTTGGAGACTTCCTTGGCTCACGTCGTAAGATGCATGGTGCCTTCATCTGCTACGAAGATGCCATCCTTGCACAGCCCAATAACTGGCCTCATCTCCTCAAGTACACGGGCTACCTCCGCGATAAAGCTCCCAAGAACAAGGAAAAGTGGGTCGAGCTTCATCGCCTCGTGAATGATGGGCTCAATCAGCAGTTCCACAATGCCTCAGCAACGCTGATGAGCAAGTATATCTACCCTCATCTCATCCCTCTCATTAAGGATAAAAGAGAGCTTGCGAAGGTATACGCTTCATTCTTCAAGGAGTGTAAGACCATGGGGACAAATCGCTGGGATGTCAATGGTATCCTTTCTAAGCAGCTCACATCCTTTGCACAGGGAGAAGAGCAGATCAACTACATGAAAGAAGCTCTGCGCGCTCTAGTCAAAAACCCTGACTATGCCGGCTCTGCCATCGCATGGGGACTTAGCTTCGTTTCCTCCCTCCCTGATAGTGACAAGACAGAAGAACTCCAAGAGGACTTCACTGACGTCATCGTCTCAGCTCTCAGTCGTACCAGCACACGCAAGCGTGATCTGGATGCCACATGGAAAACAATGAACCAAGCCATGCGTCAAGCCGTTGAGAACGGTGACCGCGCGATGTTCCAGTCCATCGCGAAGCTAGCGAAGCGACGCTGTAAAAAATACTTCCCGAAGAACAAGTTCCGCTTCCGCGGCTTCCCAGGCACCCTCCTCTCTACCACAGCTCTCATCAAGGGCGACCGTACAATGGATGACAATGAAGCCGTCAGCCTGCACTGGGCAACACTCCAAAAAGAAGGCGGCAACATGCAGATGAAGAGCGAAATCGTCATCGAGCTTGAAAAGCGTGCCGATATACGTGGTATCGTCTGTATCTCAAAATCAAATGAGCAGAACAACAGTCGCCCTCTCACCATAGAAATCTCTGATGATGGACAGAACTGGTCAGCTCCTATCAACGGCTCTGCTGAAGGGCAGGTTGTCCGCTTTGATTTCGGTAGAAACATGAGTACAGCGCGATTCGTACGCTTGAAGCGCGGCGGTACTCTTCAAGCATCAGACTTCCACGGGCAAGCCATCTTAGGATTCTATGTTTATGGCAAGAGGCTTCGCAGCTAAACACGCTTATTACAACACTGAACACCTCATCTAACATGAAAACAACATGTGTTACACTGACGGCACTAGCAGCTAGCCTCTTCTCCCTATGCTCACCCTCTCAGGCTGTTACCGCTCGTAACTATCCTGATGCTCTAGAAAAAGCAGAGGACAAGAAGATCATCATCGCGTTCTGCTATGGAGCGAATTACGATAAGCTTAGTGAGAAGAAGCACAAGGAGTTCATGCGCTCGCGCAAGCTTCTTCGCGGTCTGGGCTCACAGGTATTCATCGAGATTCCTATCTATCAAATGCCAGATAAGAAGGAGCGCAAGGATAGAGACAAGATCATGGGCGGCAAGAACCTCCCTGGTGGCATCTTCAGCTATCCTAGCATTGCCCTCATCGATGGGTCTGGCACATTGCGAGCCGTCCTTCAGAGCTCAGAGGAAATGAAAGATGTCGAGACAGCGAATAAGCTACTCTCTGAGTATGTCGATCAATTTAAAGATCAGCAGAAAATTCTCAAAAGAGCTGATGGTCGCAAGTCGGACAAGGTAGCTGAGATGATGGCAGAAGCGGCTGACATCGGACTCACCATCCCATCTCACTACGCGAAGCAGGCAGCAGGCGCTAATGATAAGGAAGGCTACTCGAAGCGATTCAACTTCAGCTGGGAATCCATCCTCGTAGATATGGACAAGCAGGGAAGCCATGGTGCAGCCATTCGCCATATACGTGGCATCATGAACGCTGGCGTCTACTCGAAGGAACAGCGTCAGGAGCTCCTCGCTGTACTCACGGGACATCTACGCCGTTCTGGTGCACCACGTGATATGCTGCTAGCTCTCTACTACGAGATGCATGCTATAGACCCGAAATCCGTGTATGGCTCCTATGCACTAGAGGGCATACGCATCTGGCTTGGCATCACACCAGAAGGAGAGCGCCAATAAGATTTCCCACCCATATCCCATCCTCTTCATGAATACAGCACGAGAAGAACAACTCCAACAAGCCGTCGATGCAGGTCAACTCCTGCCTCAATCCCTCGAAAATATCCAACTCCTCCTCCGTGGTACTCAAGCTGCCGAGGCTCCAGCAGCCATTGATGAGCTCATCGCCCAACAAGCATGGGGAGAACTCAACAATCGCTTCTTCAAGACTCTTGCATTTGGCACAGGAGGTCTGCGTGGACGCACGATAGGAAGCATCGTGACACAAGCTGAACAAGGTCAAGGCAGCGTGAATGATCGCCCAGAGTTCCCCTGTGTCGGTACAGCGAGTATGAACTACTTTAACGTCGGGCGTGCCATGCGCGGTCTCATCACCTATGTACGCCGCTTTGTTGATACACAGCAAGGTCGCAGCACAAAACCACTAGTGATCATCGGGCACGACACACGTCACTTTTCACGCGACTTTGCAGAGTACTGCGCTCGCATCACTACAGATCTCGGCTGTGACTGCGCCCTCTTCGATGGCGCATGCTCTACACCAGAAGTATCCTTCGCCATCCGTGAGCTCAACGCCGATGCAGGTGTCGTCTTAACCGCCTCCCACAACCCTTCGCATGACAATGGGTTTAAGGCATACTTCAACGAAGGCGCACAACTCGTCCCCCCGCATGACAAGGGTGTAATCACCGAGGTAAATGCTCTGGAGAGCGATAGTTACGAAGCTCTCCCAGCAGATCAGCAGGGTACGCTGCGCGTACTTGATGCCTCCTTTGATCAGATCTATACCGACCGTTTGAAGGGTATTATCCTGCGTCCTGAGGTCTTCTCAGGCAGCTCTGCGAAGGTTGTCTTTACGAACCTCCATGGTACTGGCGGTCGCTGTATCGTTCCACTCTTACGCGAGATTGGCAGTCAGGTTAGCACCGTAGAAGCACAGGATTCACTAGATGGCCGCTTCCCCACTGTGGCTAGCCCAAATCCAGAGAATCCACCAGCACTCGACATGGCGATGAAGCAAGCTGACGTAGAGCAAGCCGACCTCGTCATCGCAACTGACCCTGATGCTGACCGTATGGGGGTAGCCGTGCGAAATCAAGCAGGACAGATGGAGCTGCTTACAGGTAACCAGATTGGCAGCCTTATGTCATGGTACCGCTGCATGAGCATGATAGAGCTTGGTATCATCAATGAGAGCAATATCAAAAATGCGGTTCAAGTGAAGACATTTGTCACTTCCCCGCTTCAAGACGCGATCGCTGCACACTATGGTATCGCTACCGTAAACGTGCTGACAGGGTTCAAGTATATCGCCGACAAGCTTGGGAACTATGAGGCAGCCATCCCTGCTGATAAGCGTGAGGGCTATCGCCTCATGGATGAGGCTACCACACGCAGCCTGCGCTTGGAGCATAGCAAGTACTTCGTCTTCGGCGGAGAAGAAAGCTATGGATACCTCGCTCAAGACTTTGTCCGTGATAAAGATGCGAACGCCGCCGCTCTCATCCTCGCAGAACTCAACGCCTATCTCGCAACACAAGGCAAGAGTCTCCTAGAATGCCTCTACGAGATCTACGAGCAGTATGGTGTCTACCGTGAAGAAGGCAAGAACCTTGTCATGGAAGGTGCGGATGGAGCGGCTAAGATTGCTGCTCTCACCCAGAGTTACATTCAACAGCCTCCCAGTGAAATGGATGGCTCAGCCGTCGTTAGTATCCGCAACTTCTCCACGGGCACTGAAGTGGATGTGGAAGGTCTGCCTATTCCTGCTGAGAACATGCTCATCATGCAGCTGGAAGATGGTCGTAGCTTCGCGGTACGTCCCAGTGGTACTGAACCTAAGATTAAGTTCTACCTCTTCGCACATGGAGAACCCAGTGCTGATGTCGATGCGAGTGTGAAGGCTGTCGATGCTCGCCTAGCCAGTCTCTGGGAGGCGATCCAAGTCGATGTAAAGACTCGTGGATAAAACGAGATACGCATCACCTTTAACAGATGAAACAAGTATGCGCCTCCTTTCTCGTGAAGGGAGGCGCACTTTGCATTCGCGCGGCAGACATCTGTGTACTGCGAGCTAGCAATGATGAAATAAGTACTACGCGACTACTGCGAATCTCGAACTATACGTACATGATTGTACACGCGACCAGCATCTTCGCCAGCAGGACCATTCTTATGCTTTGTATCAAATCGTATTCCACCAGCACCATGTGAATCTTCGCCCTGGCCATTGACCGCGCGCCCGAAGGCAACATACCAAGCATAGAAGAAGTCTGAACCCTTGCGGAAGCGAGCCGAGGTACTCGACCAGAAGTAGGGATAGTCCTTTACGCCTTTCGCATTGATGAAATCAGAACACTGGAAGATGGGGTCGATAGCTGGCCCCTCTCTTGAGGTGTCAGATGCATTAGGAGCTCTACTATAATCAACGATACTCTGCAGTTCCTTGACATTAGGTAAGCGCCAATCAGTGTATCCAGCGAGCTCGGATTGCTCAGCATAGGCAAGTGCGCTCGCCCAATCCATACCCTTTTGACTATCGACTTTTGCCCACATAAGCCCTGTTGCTTTGTCTGTGACCGTGTTGTCGCCATTATCGACAAACTCATTGGTTCCGTATGCAGCTCCTCGCACTGCTCTGACTTGTTTCGCTGCTGGATTACGACGACTCATACCACTGGAACCACCTGGTGGTGGTGGAGAGCCAGCGGCTCCAGATCTCTGTGGAGCTTCTCTACGACGTTGAGACTGCCATTCTTCTTGAGAAAGCTTACCATCTGCGTCTTTATCTAGCATCTTAAACTCGGGTGCTCTACCGCGACTTTGGCTTGGCCTGTCTCCTATCAGAGAGTCAAACTCCGTTTCATTGAGATACTGATCCTTGTCTTGATCGTACTTGTCTAAGAGCATATCGAAACTAACGGGATGAGTATTCGGGCGGGCACCTGCACCTTGCGCAGGTCCTACATGATCACCTTGAGGACCACCACTGCGCGGAGCACGTTCTTGCGGGGAACGCTGAGAAGCATCTCCGCCTCTGCCAGCTGAGTATGTCTTAATATGACCTGTAGCATGATTCACACCGAATGCTCCATTGTGTCCGCCTCGAGCGATAGAGCCAAGATATTTATTACTTGTCCAATACTGCTCATCTTTTCCCACACGCTCGTTATTAACAAGCTTGAAAAAACTGGAGTTAAGATACGGCCACCCTTCGCTGAAGTCGCTGATAGAAAATAGTTCTTTTGCCGATGGAAGTCGCCAGTCACTATGACCTCCTAGCTCCAGCTCATTGCAGTAATCGACAGCTTGTTGCCAGCTGTAGCCGTCTGTAGGAGGAACTGACTGCCACATCAGCCCTGTGTTGAGATCCGTTATGGTGCCATCGCCATTATCTCGGAACGACATCGGAGCACCCTTCGTATACTGAGCATCCTGTCCGTAAAGATCATCCTCTTCATTAGGTCTGCTGATTTCTTCGCCATTTTCATTGTAATATTTTACCTGACCAGTAGCCACTTGAGGATAGCTCATTTTACTCTCACTCGCTACAGTAAGAGAAAAGCATAAACTGTGCAGGGTTAAGACCGTCCCGATTTTCATATAATGTTTCATAATGAATCGCGGTGATTGCTTGTGTCACCATTAATAAGGACGGATATTTTTTTACTTTTCTACAAAACTTCTCAACCTCCGCGGTCTTTGTGATCAACTACGATAGCACTATCTACTTCTATTATTTATTCACAATATGCGAATCACCACGCGGTGTAACTATATTACCACCTGCACCATAAGCATAGACCTCTAGATGATGCTCGCCATCAGCTAAGGGTATGCTCCAGACGCATGTCCCATAATCTGTCTTCTTCTTACCCTGAGACTGACCGTTTATCAGTAGTTCGATACTATCGGCATTACTATACACTTTGATCTGATTGGACTGTGCGGTGAGCTCTCTGAGGCGACGCTGTGCAATGTAGACAAAGGGAGTTTCCTTATTCCAGTTCGCCTTATAGAAGTAGAAGGAATCTTTCTTGTGCTTACGATCGAAGCTCACCAGCCCCTTATCATTCTTTCCGTTAATCTCACCTTCAGTACGGTGTGCTGCTCCGAAGTCAAACATATTCCACACGAAGCTACCCCAAATAAAGGGACGTTTATCAATCGCCTTCCAGTGCTCCTCGTGGAAGTGGGTCTGCCAATTCTCTGGATGCCAGTAGCTATTCGCTTCAGCCTTGATGAGTTCTTCTTGCTGATGCTGTAGGCTTGCACCTGCGCCATATTCGCTGACACCTATCGCCCGATCTGGCATCTGCGCATGGGTACGATCTGCCCATACTCCGATATCAGAGGGAGAGCCTCCGTACCAACCATAGTACTTATTCCACGCAATGATGTCGGTGATCATGTTGATTGATCCATCCATATTGCTAGCACTGACGGTGAGACGAGAGGGGTCTTCCTTGTGGGAAAGCTCAACAAGCTCTTTCACATAGCTACTTGGATCATCTCCGCTCATCTTGAGCTCATTAAAGATGCCCCAGAAACAGATAGAAGGATGATTGTAGTTCTGGCGAATCATCTCAATGAGTTGCTGTTTTCCATTCAAGCGGAAGCTCTCTTGGTCGACAAAGCCCTTATCCCTATACCCACCTGGCCCGATGAAGGGGATCTCAGCCCAAACGATCATTCCATAACGATCGCAGAGGTCGTACATGTACTCATCCTGTGGATAGTGTGCGAGACGAATGGCGTTCACCCCCATCTCCACCATGATCTCCATGTCTTCATCATGATGGAAGGAGTGAAGCGCGTTTCCAATCTCCGCGCGATCCTGATGGCGGCATACACCTCGTAGCTGAAGATGCTCTCCATTGAGGAAAAAACCCTTGGCAGGGTCAACGTGAAAAAAGCGAAAACCCACCTTCTCCTCCAAACTGTCAGTTTTCTTACCATCTGCATAGACATCAACGCGCACCGTGTAGAGGTAGGGATCTTTTCGCCCGTTCCACAGCCGTGGTTTGTCGATGCTGAGCTCCATCAGCTGCTCTTTACTTTCTTCGTTCGAGCTTGCTTCTGCAATAAGCTTTCCAGTATGATCTAACAGGGAAAGCTTCACATGAGCTGGCTGACTGAGCTTTACCTTCGTGCTCATGTCGGCCTTTTCCTTGCTGGTTGCTTGACTGATATAGATGCCTTTTGCTCCAAAATCATCTAGTGCTATATGTGTAGGGTCACAGCGAATGAGCTCGACATCGCGGTAGAGTCCACCGTACATGTTAAAGTCACCGAGAAGCGGCATAATATCGAGCGTTTGTGCGTTATTGACGCGCACATAGACACTGTTTTTCTTGCCGTATTGTACGGCTTGAGTGATATTCACGGCAAATGCGCTATAGCCACCGCGATGCTCTGCGAGATGCTTCCCATTCACGAAGACATTCGCAATAGTATTCGCCCCCTTAAAGCGTAGATAGATCTCTGAGCCTTTCCACTCTGCGGGAATCGCGATTTCTTTATAATAATTTCCTAGACCGCGAAAGTAGTCTAATTTTCCTGTGAGAGCATCTTGATTCCAAGTATGGGGGATAGTGACCGTAATCGAGTCATGATGCCCCACTTTCCAGCCTGCTGTGAACTTCCAATCTCTGTTGATCGTTGTTACTTCACGGGCGTGAGAGAGAAGTGAGCAAGCAAGGATGGTGATCAAAAACTTAGTAAATCTCTTCATATCAAATAGTAGCACTTATCCTAGCACAGGGATACGTCCTATATCAAGTAAGAAAAAAAGCGCATCAGATTTCAGTCCAGTCGTTTTGCAGGGACTGCCTTATAGAGCACATGATGCGCAAGTCCTCTTTGATACGAGCATAATCCGCTCAGCAAAGGCGAGAATAATCCCCTTAGCTTTCAATGGAGACTTATTACTTCGTGCGATAAACTTGTATAATACGACCATCCTTCTTGGAGATCCGCACATAGGTGCTACCACCCACAGCTGTGACTCCTATAGACTTGTGACGTATCCAATCTGTGACAAAATCATCCTCTGGCTTAGAAAAAGAGCCCATCTTGACATCTGCCAAGGTATGCTTTTCCTTGCGATGTTCATTATAAATAGCCAAGAGCTTTTCCGATGGAAGAGTAGTTTGTGAACTTCTCTCAATAAGTGGCTGCTTCTCTGCTTCTAAGGGGGAGCTTAAACAGCAGCTAAAGAGAAGGATAAAGATAATTGCTTTCATTACCGCATCTTAACAAACCAAGTAAAGCAGGTCAAGATTATCCCCTTTCGGTAGCAACAAACATCGTCTCATGCGCTCGAATTGTAACAACGAACCAGTCGCGCCCAATCGTGCTGAATGGTTGATGAGTCAATGTGATACTCACGTTGCACATCTTCTCTGACAGAAGATCGCCTCGTTTAGTGCGCATTTCATGATTGACCTCGTTGCGAATCAAAGGCATGATATTGTGATATGAGATCTCTTCCTGCACTTGCCCCTCTATGCCTCATCGCTGCACTTCACGCAGCCCCTGAAAGCTCCCTGAATGGAGAATCCGCCTATCAAGATTACAAAACTGATAGTGCAGTCTTCCGCATTGCTCCAAACAGCTGGTCAGTGGATGGACTGGGGAATCATCGAGCTATTGTACAGGTCCCCTCTGCTAGCCCATACTCCCATGTTCATCTCCCATGGCGTCGCGCGGACCTTCGCCAAGAGGAAAAAAAGCTCATCATCATCGCACCAGATGGAAGTTCAGTACAGAATATTAAGATCGTATCTCAGTCACCAGAATATGCCGATATGGTCTTTGATAGTCGTGCCGGAGCTGGTGAGTATCAGATCTACTACCTTCCCCACAAGTACAGGCGCAAGTGGGGTGATGCTCGCTATGGTGAGCCTTGGAATGATTACTTCCCCGCGAAATATGAGCTTGATCCTGCTTGGATCGATAAGCTGAGTCCATCCACGGCACAGAGAGCTAAACTCATTGCATTCGAAAGCCGCACGCGCTTCGACTTCTTCACCCCTATGGGGCTGATAGCAACAGCCAAGGAGGTCGAGCAACTCCGCTCTAAGTATCAGCACAACCCCATCATATTCCCAGAGGATAGAGCTTATCCTATACGCTTGCGCAAGCAATTACCAGCACGCTGGGGCTTGCAAGGAACGGCTCAGTCTGAGTTCACAGGGCAGGCTCAGAGGAATGAATACTATACCTGGCAGCTCGGACTTTGGGCGGCTCATGGCGCACTCGAGGGAGTGAAGCTCGTGTTCTCTGATTTCACAAATGGCGAAGACACGATTCCCGCGTCAGAGTTCACCTGCTTTAACCAAGAAGGAGTGAACTGGGATGGAAGCATCCTTGATATCCCTGTCAACGTCGCTGCGGATGGGATACAAGCTCTCTGGTGTGGTGTACAGATCCCTCGCCACGCAAAGGCTGGAGTCTACGATGGCTTCGTCACCGTGACGGGGAAGAACTTCCCCGAGCAGCGCATTAGAACTCACATCGAAGTCAAATCTGATATCCTAGAAGATCGTGGTGATGGTGATCTCTGGCGACACTCGCGCCTACGCTGGCTCAACTCACAGATAGGTGTAGACAACAAGCCCGTCGCACCCTATCAATCAATGAGCTACGATGGCAAACAGGTGAAACTAGCAGGCAAAACGCTCGACCTACAGGATAATGGTCTCATCGCTCAGGTGGACTCTGAGGGAAAGAAGCTGCTGAGCTCACCCATGGAATTCACCTTCAGCACAGATTCTCAGTCCATTTTATGGAGTAAACCAGAACTCCACATCACACAGGAGGACACAGGGCTCATCACATGGACTAGCACCTCACGAGCCAATGGTCTAGAGCTGCGCTATGATGCCCGAGCCGAGTATGATGGCTATATCAACTACCGCGTGACAGTGGAAAGTGATCGAGACATCCAGCTGAGCAACACATCACTTCAGATTGACTATAGCCCCTATGCCTCTAGCTACTTCATGGGCTTTGGCTTCAGCGGTGGTGCTACCCCGAAGAAGCATCTCTGGATGTGGGATGGCCCATCTGACAGCTGCTGGACAGGTGGAGAAAAGATAGGCGCCCATGTAGAGCTACGCGGTGGGAGCTATCATGGACCGCTTCTCGCTGACTACAAGCCAGCCCCACCCGCAGCGTGGCACAATGATGGGAAAGGAAGCGTCTCACTCAAGCGCACTACACAATCGGCACAGCTGACAGCACAGTCGGGGAGCTATCTTCTCAAGGCTGATCGCCCTATCACCTTTGAGTTCTCCGTCCTACTCACACCTGTAAAGCCACTGGACACCAAGCATCATTTCTCGCAGCGATACTTCCACTCACACCCAGAGAGATTTAACGCGGCAGGTGAAGAAGGCGCAAACATCGCCAATATTCACCACTCACGCAGCCTCAACCCTGTCATTAATTACCCCTTCATCGTGCAAGAGCCGCTCAAGCAGTTCATCAAAGAACAACACGCACAAGATAGGAAGGTGAAGCTCTATTACACGATACGTGAGCTATCCAACTACACCGCAGAGATCCATGCGCTCATGAGCTTGAATGGAGAAATCTTTGCTGATGGGCGCGGCTATGGCACGCCTTGGCACATGGAGCATCTTGTAGAAGGCTACCGCCCTGCTTGGTATACCGAACTACCGAATGATGAAGCCGATGCCGCCCTCGTACTCAGCGGCTTCTCGCGCTGGATTAATTACTATCTGGAGGGGCTTCGCTGGATGTTTGAGAACTATGAGATGGATGGCATCTACATGGATGATGTCTCCTTTGACCGCCATGTCATGAAGCGCATGCGCAAGATCATGGCTCAATACAGACCAGAGGCACTCGTCGATCTGCACTCCAATACAAACTATTCAAAAGGCGCTATGAACCAATACACGGACTTCTTCCCCTATGTGGATAGGCTCTGGTTTGGTGAGCATTTCAAATATGCAGAGATGGATGCGGATGAATGGTTTGTCACCTTCTCTGGTATCCCTATGGGGCTGATGAGTGAGATGCTCCAGGGAGGCGGTAACCGCTATCTAGGCATGGTCTATGGGACGACAGGGCGTCACTCCTATAGTCAGTTCAACCCTGCCCCTATCTGGGCATTGTGGAAGAGCTTCGGTATTGATGAAGCTGAGATGATAGGCTACTGGAGCGAACAAGCAGTGGCACATACAGGACAGGAGGATATCAAGGCGACAGCTTACGTGAAAAAGGGAGAAAAAGCCCTCATTGCGCTGGGGAACTTCTCCCATGAGCTGCAATCCTGCACCCTTCAGCTCAACTGGGAGCAACTTGGTCTTGATCCCGCCAAGGTGCGCATTCACACTCCTGCCATAGAAGACTTCCAGCCTGCATCTGAGATTGATATCCAAGCACCTATCAGCATCAAGGGGCAAGAAGGCGTCATCTTACTCATTGAAAAGAAATAGCACAGATATGAAACTCCCCCACCCCCTTCGCTCTGCCCTCATCTGCATCATGACCCTCATACTGCTAGGGCAGGTTCAAGCCAGCGAAAAATACGAACGCTACAGTGCAGTGCTTGGTACAGCGATCGAAGCTGTAGGTAACTACATAGAGCTGATTGATTCTACCGATGAGGGAGATATCACAGGTGATGCCGCTGCAGAAAAGATACTCCAGCTCGCCACTACTCTCAGCGAGAGTAAGGCTGAACTCATCGAACTCACACCCGAGCTAAGTAAGGAGGAGCAGGAGATCATCAACGAAGAAATGAAGGACCCAGAACTCATCGAGATATTCTCCTCACTCGATGAGGCGGTCGAAGCGTCAAAAATACTACTCGACCGCAATGATCACTACGATAGCAGTAAATTAGAACGCGCCTGCGAAGCATTTTTACGCGCCTACCAATAAGAAAACCACCATGAAACTACTAAGACCACTTGCACTGAGCCTCTCTATCCTCGCGGCATCCCTTGCTGATGCAAAGACACACCTCATCGCCATCAAACTACGCGAGGCCATCGAGATCTCCCCCCAAGAAGACAGGAATCTCTCCATGCTTCACCGCATCACCTTCGATGATGAATCTCTAGACTGGACGGCACATGAGGACTTTTCAATAGGAGACACCTTTGCGATCAAGCTTGGCGATGTTGGCACGGTTGAGATCACTATAGAATCAGTGGAACAGAGCGATGAACACATCTCTATCACGGGAGTCTTCGAGGGTGGACTCGGTTGGGCTCAAATCCTCTTCATCGATGAAAAACTCTGCGTGATGCTCTCAGACTACCAAGATCGCGAGATCTACCATATCGTCTACAATGAAATAGAACGCTGCTACACGCTTCGCGTCATCAGCTCAACTAGCACCTAACATACCATGAATCATAAAATTACCTCAATCATCCTCTCTCTCATCCTCTGCCTCTCTCTACACGCGGAGGACGATGTTATGGAGTTCAACCTCGGCTTCTATTACGACATCGATGCTGCGCGCAATGTGAAGAGACTCGGTGGCATGGAGATGCATGCTCACATCTGCGCCTCTCAGTTCAATCAGGCTCTCATCTCAGCGGGCATCGACAATGTATGGGTGAATCCTGCCATGATAGCCTCCCTCGACTACAATGCAGAGGGAGATAGCATTGATGCGCTCATGAGACAGATCATCGTCGATGCACCGCAAACCATCGCTGACATGGAGGAGTTTGAGCTTGATTTCGCCATCGTCTTCGTCTGCCTACAACACCGAGATGAGAGTGCTACCACTCTGGGTGTCACCATCGGCTTCTACCGTAGACCCGGCATCTTTGATGCGGATGATGACCATGAAGCTGAGTGGGCAGAAGAGCTCCAAGGAAGCGATATCGAAGGGGTCTACTTCGATATTATCAAGACACCTGTACCAGGTCAGCCTGGGAAGGTGCGTCTCAGCTATGCCTATCGCGTACTCGCGATGGATCTCTATGAAGCGCTCAACAGCTACACCTTCACCCACGAGCTCGGGCACATCTTTGGAGCTGGACACAGTCGCGACCAAAACGAACAACGAGGCCCTGCGAACGAAGATGTAACGCCTTTCGCCGGTGGCAGCTACCTCACCATCAAGGAAGGTGGTGAGAAGCATCACTACTGCTCAGTGATGTCTTATAATGATGCTGGCTACACTGATAGCGGAATTCAGTACATCCAGCTCCCCATGTTCACTAGCTTATACCCACAGAGGATAGGCACGCATGGGGAGTTCATCATCGGCTCAGAAGAGGATGACAATGCGCGTGCCATCGTCGAGAATGCGACCATTCTCTCACAAAGTAGACCCTATGGGGTGAAGGATACTCAGTCAGATGAGATCGTAGGGGAGTATGTCGAGTATGACCCCTCAGCTACAGATAAGCAGCCCCCTCCCCTTCCTACCTTCAGCAAATGGTCTCCAGAATATATTGCTCAGTGATATGTTCTACTCCACAACAGGAGTCTGGCTTCACTTCAGTCATAGGATAAGCCTCGCTGATAGCTCATAAAAAAAGCTGGGCGACTCAAGCAACACAAAGGAGTGGGATCTATATGCCCGCCTAACTGGGTGAATCGCTGGCGAGCTTTGCGAGAGAGTGCTGGCTTTTCTAAGTGGGTGCCCGATATCCTGCGCCATAGCTATGCAAGTTACCACGTAAAGATGTACCACAACCTAGCACTCTTACAACTCTCGATGGGGCACAAGGACTGCCGACTACTACTTACACGCTACATTAATCTGCGCGGCATTACACGTGCTGATGCTAAAAAGTTCTGGAAAGGATTTGAAACATGAGAGCATTGATCTATACACGATCCATTCTACAAGAAGAATAGCTCATTTACTCCGCTATATTATCCACATGCACCGTCACTGGCAAGGAACGAAGCGTGCTGATCAAAAGACCAGAGGTCGAGGAAAATTTAAATAAATGCTTGAATTTTAGAAATAATGTGATAGTGTTGATGGCGATTCTATGGAATTGCTCCTCATTTATCTGTTTATAGCACTTGGTATTTCCTTCTTATGCTCCGTTCTGGAGGCTGTGCTTCTTTCTACGCCCCACTCGTTCATCTCGATGAAAGTCGCCGCTGGCGCGAAGGGTGCTCTCCTGATGCAAAAGCTCAAGGCGAATATTGAGCGTCCTATTTCAGCCATTCTCACTCTCAACACCATCGCACACACCCTAGGGGCAGCTGGTGTAGGCGCTCAAGCGGTAAAAATCTTCGGTGAGGCCTACTTCGGACTGATCTCAGCTATCCTCACCATTCTGATTCTTGTTCTTTCTGAGATCATTCCTAAGACACTAGGTGCTAGCTACTATCGCGCGCTTAACCCTATAGCAGCTCCCATCATTCAGGTCATCACCTTCATCTGCTACCCTCTGGTATGGATGTTTGAATACCTGACTCACCTCATCTCTCCACGCCAGACAGAAGCGACGATGAGCCGCGAAGAAGTGTCAGCTATGGTGGATGCTGGTACAAAGGAAGGTGTCATCAAGATCAAGGAAAATGTCATCATCCAGAACATCATCAAGATGGAGAAGGTTAGTGTACGCGAGGTGATGACCCCCCGTGTCGTCTGCTCTGTCGCTGATGAAGATGAGACACTCCAAGAGTTCTATGAAGATGAGGCACGCCGCCCCTTCTCTCGCATCCCTGTCTTCAAGGAAGATAAGGACATGATATCGGGCTATGTCCTCATCCTTGATGTCATGGAATACCTCGCAGAGGATCAGCACCACATGCAGCTCTCTGAGGTGAAGCGTCCCATTCTTGCCATCCCTGACACTCTTTCTGTTTCCACCGCATGGGAACGCCTGATCAGCCACCGCGAGCACATTGCTATCGTTGAGGATGAATATGGTACATTCGAAGGCATCATCACCATGGAAGATGTCATGGAAACCATCCTCGGCCTTGAGATCATGGATGAAAAGGACACAGTTGCTGATATGCAGAAGTTTGCACGCGACAAGTGGAAGGAACGTATGGCCAAGTACAAGCAGTATATTAAGCGCGGCTAAGCTCACTTCTCCTCTATGCCTCAGACATACACTATCAACCGAGATCAGCTCTCTGCTGCTATCATCAAGCTCAATTCGATGTCACGCTGTGACGGCATCGTCATGACGCATGTAGGCCAGATAGAAGTCGGCAATCTCTCAGATGAGCAGACTCTCTGCATGCTTGTACCAGCAGCTCTGCTCGCACGGCAGCTCACAGAAGATGGCTTATCTTGCTATGAGTATAAGGAGCTTAAAAAGTGGGCAGATGAGTACCCACTAGGAGAAATTGAAGCCATACTCGATACATTTTCTCACTAAGCATTCACAGAGAACAGAAAGCAGTCTTCAACGCGATGATTTCTTGACAGATGCGCACCTCTTCGCTAAGATAGCACGACACACGCAACCATTATATGTTCCCACTCATCACGACACTCATCGAGCGCAGCGGTGCTAGCAAGCTAGCAAAACGCCTCGAAAGTGATCAGAGGCTCATGGTGCTTTTTGCTATCCTCTGCACCATAGCGGTCTGCTTTCTCGCCACCTCACTCACTGACAATCTCTACTCAGAGATCTTTCGTATCGTCTGGATATGCACAAGCACCTTCGCTCTCATCCTTCTCTACCGCAGTGGTGTCTATGCGGCCGAGCTCAGTAGTAGCCGTAGTCTCCTGACTATTCTCGCCATTCTGGCTCAACTCGCGGGGATACAAGCCATCCTCAGCCTTCCCAACTTTGTCAAAATTCTCGAGCACTCGGATCGTATAGGGCATCTCTTTTTGCTCATGCCATGGATGCTCGCACCTGGTATCACCTCAGTGCTCATCGGTAGACGCATGGGGATGTTCACCGCCCTAGCAGTCTCCATGCTCGGCATGGCACTCTTCCCTGATAGCACAGGACTCACTTCACTAGCCGCCTTCATGGCCATTAGCCTTCTCTCGGGGTCTGTTAGTGCAACACTGTGCGGACGCGTGCATAAGCGTGAGCACATCCTCTATGCAGGTTTCAGCATCGGCATCATCATCTTCGTGGCGAGCCTCGGCATGGGGCTCCTTCATAATGGGATCTCAGCCTTGGAACATGGTGTAAACTTCAGATGGCTCGGTGTTGAACTCTTACTTGCTGTTGGTGCAAGCTTCTTCTATGCTGTTATCATCAGTGGCTTCATGCCCATACTCGAGCGCATCTTCAACCTCTGCACCCCCATCACGTGGCTGGAACTAGGAGATATGAATCACAAGCTACTTAAGGAACTCCAGCTGAATGCACCTGGCACCTTCCACCACAGCCTTCTTGTCTCACGTCTCGCAGAGTCAGCTGCCGAGAGCATAGGGGCGAATCCTACCCACGCCTCCGTCTGCGCTCTCTTCCATGATATAGGGAAGACCAAAAACCCACAATTTTTCGCGGAAAACATCAGCGATGACATGGTAAGCCCCCATGATGAGCTCACACCTGAGATGAGTGCCCGTATCATCACAGGTCATGTCTCCAATGGTATCGAAGTAGCACAGCAGCACCGCCTCAACAGCCGTATCATCGACTGCATACGCGAGCACCACGGCACGTCTACTGCATACTTCTTCTATAGCAAAGCTATCCAACGCCACACGGAAGATGTTCAGCGCTTCGAAGAAGGGCAGCTCGATAACCAGCCGAGTCCTGTAAATAAAGAAGATTTTGCCTACAAAGGTCCAATACCTCAAACAAAAGAATCGGGCATCATCAGCATGGCTGATGCCGTCGAAAGTGCTACACGTTCGCTCAAGAGTCCTAGCGTGGATGACATCATGAGCATGATCGATAATATATTCAAAGGGCGCATACTTGATGGGCATTTAAACGAAAGTGGTCTCACACTCGGTGAGCTACAAATCATCAAGAACTCCTTCTTCAAGACTATCAAGTCTATCCACCATAACCGCATCGCCTATCCTAAGCCACCAGAGGCGCAAGAAGTCGTAGAGCCCCTCCCCCCTTCTTCTGTTCCAGCGACAGCAGCTGAGAAAAAACCCGCACCTGCAGCTAGTCCCATCAGCGATGCTGATAGTTCTAGCACACCTGCCACCCCATGAGCAAAACCCAATGGCGTAGCATCGGTCTCGTTCTAGCCTTCACCATGGGGGCATGCCTCCATTCTCAGCTATCGCCTCTACGCTCTATCATCCCCTACAGCATCGCGCTGATGCTATTTCTCAGCTTCATCGGGATAGAGCAGGCAAAACTCAAGCCACAGCGTAGCCACCTTTTTCTCATCCTCTTGCTTCAGCTCGGATGGATAGCCGCTTGGGGGATTCCTGCGCTGCTTGGGCTGAGTATTCTCTCGGAATCGCTTTTCTTCTGCGCTGCAGCTCCCATCGCCACTGCTAGCCCTGTCATCATCTCCCTCATTCGTGGGAAGGTCGAGTACATGACGACAGCGATGCTACTGAGTCATGTAGCCTTCATTCTCATCATTCCACTTGTGCTCCCCTTCATCCTGGAGACAAGTGGGACATCATATTTTAGCTTACTCATCGAGTTACTACAAGAGTTTGCCCTCTTGCTACTTCTCCCGAGTTGCCTAGTCATTCTCACACGCTACCTCATCCCCAGCAGCCGCGAATGGGGGAAGCGCAGCGCGAATGTCTCACTCATCATCTGGATCTTTAATCTCACCATCATCACAGCGACAGGCACACAGAACATCCTCTCCATGCAGCTCACACTTCATGACCTCTATCCCATGGCGATAGGAGCATTCATCATTTGCGCACTGGGATTCACGCTAGGCTACTGGCTGGGGAAACCTGACTACGCTCGCGAGTTTTCGCAGGGACTTGGGCAGAAGAATACCATCCTCACCCTCTACATCGCTAGCCAGCCCTACGCTCACCCACTGGCCTATGTCGCACCAGCCTTCTACGTGATCTTCCACAATCTAGCCAATGCTATCCAGATCGCACTCGCCCACAAGCACGCGCAGCTGACTAGTGAGAGAAAATAAATGTCCCATGGGTCCTATAAGCCAGATTCTGTCCACCTCGCGAGGCGAGGCTGTGCAGTCATTTTTCTTATGCGCTAGGAGCGCATACCCCACCGAGATGGGGTGCAACTAATACCCGAGAATACGACGAGCAGGCTGCTCTTTCTCTGTTTGTCTTGCATCGCGCGGGGTTTACCCTGCCTCCCTTGTTACCTACGGAGCGGTGGGCTCTTACCCCACCTTTTCACCCTTACCCACGAGGGGCGGTCTGTTTTCTGTGGCACTTTCCGTCCACTCAGCCTTGAAGCTGAGTGTCTCTTGCTTTCACAAGACGCGCTGCCTTATGATGTCCAGACTTTCCTCTACCGATGCATGCATCGACAGCGACTGCCCAGACCCATGGGACGGGGACAGTGTAGCCTCGAATAGCTGATCAAGCAAGCATAATCGACAACTCTCGTACACTAACGTAGCAGCTTCACTACACTCGACACCACGCCGAAGAACTCAGCCCCTAGATCTGGGGTGATCTCAATGGGCGCAAAGAGGCTATTCTCAGGAAGAAGGCGAACACGACCATCGATCATCTCAAGCCTCTTTACCGTGAACTCTCCATGGACGGATGCGATGACAATATCGCCATGACGTGCTTGCAGAGCTCTATCGACGACAAGCACATCGCCATCACTAATCCCAGCCCCTATCATACTCTCACCTCGTGCGCGTATGAAAAAGGTAGCCTGCGGATGCTTCACACATAGATCCATAAGATTGAGTGACTGATTGATATCACCTGCGGCTGGCGAGGGAAAACCTGCAGCAACTGTCTCTTCAAAAAAAGGGAGACTCGCAGCGTCACAATCGGTTGGTGAATGAAAAAAACTCTTCATAAGGAAGCGCATCCTTATACCATATCTCGCGAGGAATTGCAAGACAGCGCAGCACTTCAGCAGAGAAGATGACTCGAAATCTTCCAATTATTCTTGTTCTACGACGCGTTTTTAGCTATGATCCTCTCGCATGAAAACAACAATCCTATCCCTCTGCATCGCAGCAGGCCTCGGTCTGAGTGTCGCTGAAGCATCCATCATCGATACCGCTAAAACAGCCCTCCAAGCGAAGGTAACGAGCCAAGAGACACTCCTCAGCCAGCTCAAGGCTCTCAACACAACAAAGCCATCCACAAGCTCCATCGCATCACTTCAATCTGCTTACAATAGCTACAACAAGGCTGATGCTGCATGGGATCTCGTCGAAGACAAGCTCACCGATGCACAGGAAGATAGCGTAGAAGCTCTCTTCCCTCAGCTCGATAGCCTTGACAAGAGCATCGAAGCCCAAGCTGCCATCCTGCTTCTCAAGTACAAGCTGGGCATGTCCCCTGACCTGGGAAGCATCTTGAAAGACCTCGCTGACTAAGCTTGCTCACGCTCTCCCTCATTAAGATCGCTAAAGAGAGGAGTACTTTTTAAAAGAAAAATCACCCCATATGCGCTTCGTGCGTATATGGGGTGATTTTTGTTAAACTTTGCTACTTCATACGAATGCTAAATGGCACATCATCGCAGCGCATACTCCACTCATAATCACTGGCACTTCCCTCGGCTACACCTGAAGTATCAGTCGTAAAATGCAGTTTGAGTGAGTAATTAACAGGGGAAGAGCCCGTGCTAGAAGCCGAAGAATAGGTCAAATATGCCTCTTCGTTGGATATTTTCTTATAACTCACACTGGTCAGTGGGCGTGGCAACTGATGATCAGATGTCAGCTGGTCTAGATCCGAGGGGATAGTGAGTGAATCATTCCTCCAGAGATGCTCCTCCCATGAGGCCGTCACATCTCCGATCACGCGAATGTCGACATCTCCCTGCTCGAAATAAAAGTCCACCACTTGCCCCGCCAAAGAATCAGGACAGTTAATAGAACTTAACTGTTGAGAGCAAGATGCTAATAGCATCACAATGGGCAAGTTGATAAAATATCTGCGCATAGACATACTATAACCTTCCAGTAGTGCAGCGTCAAGAGAGAAGCTGCTTAGTGTTGTTTCACCCCGCGTAAGCGCCAAAAATCCAGCAGCAAGATCTCCATGACATCATCATAGATGCAGCTCATCTCCTCCATCCCCTTCTCTTGATAGAGATAAGATTTCAAATGATTCATATCAACCGAGAGAATACAACGTTGCTTCTTATCAATGAAGTCAATCTTGACCCAGTAAGTGGGTATGGACACGAATAGCTTATTATCAGGGTTGTCGATCCTGTTTTTCCACTCTTTCACGGCGAGCCACTTGTTGATCAAGGCATCCCACTTATCTTCTCGCATGACAAGATGAACGTGGTGTTGGGGCGCACGTCTCGCATCGTTGGGGTCTTCTATCTCGGTGACTCGTATAGCATGGGCATTCGTTTTGATATCTTCCAACTGCTTACGCAACTGTACGAGATCATCACCCTCAATAACGGGGTAGAGGAATGGATCTGCTCCATCTATTGTAGAAGCTATCTGCTCTACTCTAGCGCAGGACATTAACTGCAAAGAACTCAAAATAAAGATTGTACTCAAAAGAAGGTTCTTCATATGGTAAGATCATTATGGGTTAATATTTCTATCATAATTCTGAGCAGTCCCCCCGCTCTGCATATGCTTAGTGAGTCTCTTTTGCTCAGCGGCACCTTCCTTTTGATGAAGAGCATTGCTCTTCTCCATACTGCGTTTTCTGGTATCCTGCGCCTTAGCTCGTTCGCGATCGCTCACAGGCTTCGTATTCTCCTCACCCATGATAGGGGCGAGATGCTTGATTTTCATGCGCTCAGAGCCAGCGAAGTAGGTATTGCCGCGTGTTTTCTTTTGCAGAGGGAGAGTCAGGCCTCCTTGGCTGGTAAGACGCAGCATATAGTGATCCATCGCATTACTCCATCTAGCAAGAATTTGCTGCTCGGGGGTCAAGCCTTCTTTGTCAGGAGAAGTAGCAGGCTGCACTCCCTGCTTCTTGAGCATCGCATGAAGCTGCTGCTGGATATAGGAGAGGTAATCTGCCTTCTCCATGAGCTGTGTAGCTACATGATCATGCTCAAGCTTGTCAAAGTGCTTTGTTGAGAAGACGACACTAGGCTTATACACATTCCCACCTGGGTGGAAGTAGACCTGCATCATACTTGCTGGTGTAGTCGCACGGTAAATCTCATAGGAGAAATAAACCTGTGGATGCTTGCTGAGCTCCTCATAACCATTGTAGAGATAGCCCAGCTCATTGCGAACCGCTATTTCTTCCTCTGGAAACTGATCCTTGAAGAACTGCAACTGACGCCCAAAGAAGAGCAAGGGGGTGTTGATCATCTTGCCAAAATAGCCCCCCTTGGCATACTTCTTCGCGGAGAGGTGATAGACTGGAGTCATCGCTGCAACATTCTCGTTGAGAATACGGTGCATGAGCTTGATGCGTTCCTGATCCTGCTTATTGCTAATCTGGCTCATCAGACTCTCAGGCAGACTAAAGTATGGTCGCTTCGTCGCAGGATTCATCATAGTGATAGGTGCGAGCTTATGCGTCACGCTATCTCCATCAGCCTCATAGTGAGAGAACGTGATGGCATACTTCTCATCTGTGCGCTTGACCAGACAGATGGCTAAGCCCTTGTCGAGGTAGACAAGAGTCACCTCAGCTATTCCGTGCTGGGGATAGCGTCCGAGCATATTGAGATCCGCGATGGTCTCTTCGGTAACGAGCTTTGATAAAACGGCAGGTACTTTTTGGGCTTTTGCCTGTGCTTTGAAATCGGCAAAAATACGTGCGCTATCACCAGCAGCAAGCTTCTCCTTAAAGGTACGAGAAAAAACGGTGCGGAGTTCATCCAGTTGACCACTATGGATGGTTGCTGATACTGGCATGATGCCCATGACTGCTGCTAGCGCTAGGGTGTAAATAGAGTTTTTCATAACAAGTATAGATAATTGATTAACACAAATCTACTACAGATTATCATATTTCTATCACCTTGCAAGCTTTATTCTTCCCTGTTCTAACTTGACAGCTGAGGTTTTATTATATAATCTTGTATGTATGAATAAGCTTTCTAGCATTTTTTGTATAGCACTATTGACAGGTACTTTAGCAGCGTCGCAGGATCGCGTTTGTGATATAAGCCCTGAAAAGCAAGCTGAACTTGATGCCCAATTCGACGCTCAGATGGAGTCCCTCACTGACCAGATGATGGTACAGGTCGAAGATGAGCTCCATGACCTCGCTGAAGAGATGCAAGAAATCTATGATGACCCCTCTCTCCATTTAAAAATCTTAGCCTACCTTAATCTAGCATTAGAGAAACCCGAGTTCTATGGATATGATCCCCAGCTCGTGAAGCCCACATTATTGACAGACGAAGAAATCGACGCACTCTCTAATGAAGAAGCCCTGGCTAGAGAAGGGAATAATAGACAGTTACCATTCCAAATGACGCTAGCTTCCCTCAATCTAAGAGCCCATAGCCCTGATAGCATCCTGTTCCAATTAGACATCTTAAACCACCTGTTCAAGGATTCCCTCCCTGCCAGCTTAGAAGATCTCGCGGCAGATGCTCCAGCGCTCGGGTCTTTCTGGCATGCTGCCTTACCTTATATAGAAGACATAGATAAAGAACAGTGGAGCAAAATCAAGGCTCGATATGGTGAAGAGTTCGCCCAATCTTTGGCTCTCTTTGAGCAGTATAAAGAATATAAGACTGATGTCCGCTACGGCAAAAGAGAAAAAATCGCCTCAGATAAAACAAAGACACAAAAGGATTTCACCCCACAAATCGTGAACACCTGTCGTTATCTGTTCGAAAACTACAAGCAGATGCAGGCTTCCCCAGATCTCACCAAGAATGAGCTACTGTATATGAATATGGGAATGAGAGCTCTTGCCATGTGGATCTTTATCACTGATACTTGGGGGGACATAGAACTGAGTGTCGAGGATGAAAAGCTATTCTACGCCTGTCTCCAAGGTCTGAACGCAGACGGCATCGTGAATATACTAAAATATGCGCGAAACACCCTTGAAGAACCAGCCTCTACGCAGCAGAAAGAATCAGCCCCCTTAATCAGAGAAGCAACATACTATCTTGTGCCCGCGGATTATCTGAAGCAAGCCTCTCCCATCAGCACAGATAGCATCATTCAGCTATGCTCAGAGAAGCTTGACACACTCTTCCCTGAGCGAAAGAACTATCAGAAAGGGGACTGGCAGGTTCTCTAAGGCTGCCCCTACTCCTTTTTGCTATTTCTACCATTCACTCGCTAAGCGATCATCATCCTTAACAAAGCAACACAAAAAATGAAAAGTATTTTACACTCGATGGGAGCTCTCTGTCTGGCTCATTCTATGAGCTTCGCTCAAGATGTACACTCAGTCGCTGACATAGGCCATGAGTTCAGCTTCTATGCCGATGGACGCTTTCAGAACCAATACCTAGCAGGGCAGAAAGGCATACGAAGCTGGGGTAATCTCTATCAAGTAGATCCCTCTAACCTCAATCTGCTTATCCTACTAGGCTGTGACAGCCGTGTCGAGTATAATGAGAAGGATAAGGCTTATATTGCCCAATTCCTCAAGGACGGTGGAGCTATCTTCATCGCTGGTCAGGAGAACAATGCAGGGCAAAACGCTCTTGCCAAGACAGTGGGAGCCACCTTCGGTCCACAGGCGAGCCTCCCTTACAAGCCCACTCCCGCTCTCCAGCAGATCAGTCCAGAAGCTAAGAAGATAGAAGGACGCGCAAGCAGCACTCTCATTCTAAACGACCCATCGAAGTGGACCGTTCTGGTGACTGATGCTACAGGTGCACCAGTCATCGCTCAGCGAAGAGTCGCTCAGGGAGTCGTCATCATGGCTTCACGTCAGCTCTTTGGCAGTAACCCAAATGGAAAAGATAATATCAATGCCAGCTGGCTGCGACCTCTCTTAATAGAATCTACGAAGAATAAGAGCGTCGACCCCGCGAAGCCTCTTCCCAATGGCTCACTCGCAGCTACAGGGAACACAAATAAGGTCAATGGCATCACCTATTACTACAGTGATTATCTCAAGACCAGCTACGAAAGCATGGTCGATATCAGCAACAAATGTCTCCCTCACATCGAAAAGCGCATGGGAGTTCCCCTCTCCGCTGGCATGGGAGGCTCGATTGGTCTACTAGCCACAGGTGGAGGCGGCTTCTCCTCAGGGGCGTTTGTCGGACTCGCTGTATTCTGGGAAGACTTCCCGAAAGTACAGCATGGTATGTATGAGTTTTTGACGCACGAATTTGTGCATTCATGGGTACTACCACACCCCGAAGTCTGGAATGAACCTATCGCCACTTATGTAGGAGATCTCGTCATGGGAGATGGAGGATACAAGCAGGAGGGAGACCGTCGTATTCAGCAAAATATCGCCCGCGCCTCTCGCATCGATCCCACGATGAAGCTCTACGATATCCACGGAAACGGCACGCCTACGCTTAGCCAAGGCCAGCGCAACGAGATTCACTGGGGCAAGTCGTTCTGGGTCTTTGAAGAGATGCGCAAGCTTGATGCTAACTTCATGGCGAAGTACTTCCAAGCGAAGCGCAAGTATGTACCGGCTCAACTCGGAGCACGCTACTCATGGGATGACACCGTTGCGATCATCTCTCAGGCTCTAGGGAAGGACATGTTCCCATGGTTCAACGAGCACGGCATGCCCTGCAAGGCTGAAGCTGTGAATCCAACCATCCAAGAGAAGCTCCAAGCTAGCTAGCAGAATCACCAAAGGCCGCGTCACAAATGACGCGGCCTTGTTGATTTTTAATGCTATAGATTGTTGTTACTTCACTTTCTTAGAGACGATCTCTTGCAAGCCCTCTTTCATAGCTTTCAGCTGCACGGGGTTGTCCTTGGCAAGGTTCTTTTTCTCACCCGGATCAATGGAGAGATCGTAGAGCTGGTCTTCAGGGTTGTTGCCTAGCTCGATGGCCGTCCACCCGTTGTAGGCAGCTGCTCGGCTGGGGGTGGTGTACTTCCACTTGCCCATGAGGAATGAGCGCGCTCCTGCTGAGTTCTGCTTTACGATTCCTTCACTGCCCTCTCCCTGATCTTCTCCGAGAAGGGTTGCTAGCTCGGACTTGCTGTCGATGACAAGTCCTTCGGGAGTTGTCGCTCCTATGAGTTCACTGAGGCTCGCGAGGATATCAATCTGGCTGAAGAGCGCATGGCTCTTCTGTCCTTTTGCAATTTTTGCGGGCCAGCTGACGAGGAAGGGTACGCGTCCACCTGCTTCAAAGGAGCTGTACTTGCCACCTCTGAGGTGAGCCGCGGGCTTGTGATCACCGAGTTTTTCGACAGCATCATCCTTGTAACCGTCGTCGAGGACAGGTCCGTTGTCGCTGGAGAGAATCACCAGTGTATTATCAGCTACTCCTGCCTTTTCAAGCGCAGTCATCACGGCATCCACTTGGAAATCAAACTGTAGGATGGCATCACCACGTGGCCCCATACCGCTCTTCCCCACGAAACGCTCGTGAGGTACACGCGGCACATGAATGTCATGTGTACCAACGAAGAGGAAGAAGGGCTCGTCTTTATGCTCCATGATGAAGTCTGTTGCTTCATCTGCGATCACATCGGCGAAGTCTTCATCCACCCAGAGTGCCTTACCGCCTCCTTTCATGAAGCCGATGCGCGATATTCCGTTGATGAGTGCTTGATCATGCCCATGTGAGGGGTGAACCTTGAGGAGCTCTGGATTCTTCTTTCCCGTGGGCTCGCCTTCGAAGGGCTTTCGGTAGCTGACGGAAATAGGTGCGGAGGGATCGTAGTTCGCCACGCGACCATTCTCAATGAAGACGCAGGGAACTCGATCACCAGTAGCTGCCATGATATAGCTATGCTCGAAACCTATGTCTGAGAGATTGGGCTTGATGAGTCCATTCCAGTTTTGCTTCGCTGTCTCTCCTATACCTAAGTGCCACTTCCCTATTGCTGCTGTGCGGTAGCCTGCTTGCTTCGCCGCATCAGCAAGGGTGTAGCGCTCAGGTCGTATGACCATGCCTGCATCGCCTGTGGCGATACCTGTTCCTGCCTGTCTCCATGGGTGTACACCCGTGAAGAGCCCAAAGCGCGATGGAGTAGAGGTAGAGGCTACGGTGTGGGCATTCATCATCTGGATACCGCGTGCCGCGAGCTTATCGCTTGCTGGGGTCTTCAGTGAGCCACCATAGCAACTGAGGTCTCCGTAGCCGAGATCATCTGCGTAGATGATCACGATGTTTGGCTGCTGCTTACTGGTGCTGTTCTCGGCAGCTTGTGCAGAGAGCATACATGCACCTGCTCCTAGGAGCAGATGCGGGATGAATGCTTGTGAGTTTGTTCTCATCAGATCTCGCGGTCTCGTTTACTTGTTCCAAGTAGGAGTGAAGCCCTTGCTGCGTGTTCCTATAGCAGGGCTATCAGCTGGTACTTTCAGATCCTTTCGCATCTCTTCGTACTCTGCCATGAGCTTCTTGGCTACTTCCGCATAGGCTGGGTCAGCGATGACATTGCGCATCTGCTGTGGGTCTTTCTGATTATCGATGAGCATCCACTCATCCTCAAGCTTGCGCGCGTCTGCCTTCTCTCCTGGCATGAGCGTCCAGATATGAGCGAGGGTGTAGCGTTCGTTGCTGATGGCATCATGGCAGGGAGCATTATGCTCACCAGGCTGCTCGAAGAAGGCATAATAGAGTGTGCGTCCATCGAAGCTATCGTCCTTACCTGTCTTGAAGAGTGGGGTGAGGCTGCGACCATCAAAGGTGATCATGTCTTCCTTTTTATCCGCACCTGCTACGGTGAGGAAGGTCGGAGCATAGTCGATATTCTGCACCATTTCTTGAGAGCGTGCGCCTGCCTTTACCTTCCCAGGCCAGCGGATAATGAGTGGCATACGATAGCTCTCTTCGAGTACGAGTCGCTTGTCGTAGAGTCCGTGCTCACCGAGGTAGAAGCTCTGATCGCCCACGTACATGACGAGCGTGTTCTCTGCTAATCCCTTCTTATCGAGATAGTCTAGTACCTTTCCTATGGATTCATCCATGCCCATGACGCATGCGAGATAGTCTTCCATGTACCACTGCCAGCGTTGGACGGTCATGTCTTGCTTTGTCTTGATCTTGCCTGCTTTCACCGCCTTGACAAAGTTTGTTGTGCGCTCGCTGTAGAACTTTTGATAGGTGTCGAAGTGCTCGGCTGGTACTGCTCCGCGGAGGTTAAACGAGTTCGCCAGCTCAAGCTTCGCAGCATACTTAGGCTGATGCTTCTCCCAGTTAAAGTTGGCTGGAACACCCTTCTTAAAGTAGCCCGAGTTCACCATCTTACGTAGGCGAGGCTTTGTGACAATGTCCTTCATCACCTCGAAGGGGATGAGATCCTTGATCAGATGGGCATCATTCCAGTTACAGAAGAACTCGGCAATATTCTGCTCATTGTTCTTGAAGAATCCTGGGCGATTTTTCCAATCATCATGCAAGGTGGCAGGAGGCGTGAGACCTGCTACGATCTTGCGTATTGTCTTGAGATGGCGCGGCGCGGGAATCCAGTTACGGTGAGGTGCTTTGTGTCCAAGGTAGAGCGCAAAGGGCTTGTTCTTATCGCGATTGTCGAGCCACTTGATAGCCTGTTCCCCGAGCATATCAGAAACATAACCCGGTTCTTTATACTGCTGACGTTGCCCCTTGTCATCGAGCTTGATCATGCGACTATTCCAGTAGTCACCCTGATCTGGGAACATGAACCATGAGTCAAAGCCGCGAGGGTTTGATTTGAGATGCCACTTCCCTATCAGGCCTGTCTGGTAGCCAGCTTTCTGAAGCATCTGAGGCCAGGTGGGTTGATCAGGATTGAAGGGATGACCACCATAGTTGTAGAGGAACCCATTCTTATGTGAATGTCGCCCAGTCATGATGCTGGCACGTGAAGGACCACTGATGGAGTTCGTACAATAAGAGCGATCAAAGACCATACCTTCGTCTGCAAGACGGCGCAAGGCAGGTAGGGGAGCTAGGGTGTCTTTTGCATTCGTACCCAAAGCTGCGTGAGAGTGGTCATCAGAGATGATAAAGAGAATATTCGGGCGTTCGTCCTTGGCATGGAGACCTGCTGCAGAGAGGCCAAGCATGCCGCTAATGAGAAGTTTCTGCATCAGTGTACTCTAGCAAATGAACTCCGCGCTGTCAATGTCAAATCACGCAAACCTCTTGTCTTCTGAGACTCTGATAGTCTCATGAGTGGCTAGTGTACGAGCCTAGGCGCATGCGGAAGTCCTCATACTCGAACCGCCTGAGTAGCTCTAGTTTACCAGTCTTTCGCAGCAGGCAGATATCGGGATGCACCACACCATTAAAGTGTGATGTCTTCACCATCGTATAATGGCTCATATCATCAAAGACGAGTGTGTCACCGACACGGAGTGACTGATCAAAGCTGTAGTCTCCGATGACATCGCCAGCCAGACAGCTGGGGGCGCCAAGGCGGTAGGCATGGGGCTTATCCCCCTTCATACCTGCTATTTCATATGATTCACCCTCTAGCTGTACCGCGGGCAGAGAGCTCTTCTCTCTGATGCAGTCTGCTGGGTGGACAAGAAAGAGATCAGGACGATAGGGCATCTCTAGAACATCTGGCATGTGAGCCGTCGCACTGACATCAAGAATCGCATGCTGATGTCCCATGGATTCGAAGATATCGAGCACCTCAGCACGCAATACACCCGTATGAATACACCATGCCTCACCAGGCTCAAGATAGATATCAAGATTGTAGCGTTCGCGCATCTCGATGATGAGAGAGACGAGTCCTTCTCTATCGTAGTCAGGCTTCGTGATCCAATGCCCTCCCCCCATATTAAGATAGCGCATCTGCGGTGAGAGCAAGAGATCGGAGAAGTCACGTTCCACAGCTCGCATCGTACTGAGTAGGTCATCAAATCCCTGTTCACAGAGGGTATGGAAGTGCAAGCCTGTGATGCCATCGAGTTCTTCCAAGCAGATCTGATCGCGTGGGATACCCAGTCGTGAGCCAGCTACGCAGGGGTCATAAAGAGGAGTGTGCCCTGTTGAGTGCTGGGGATTAATGCGCAAACCCGCCTGAAGCTCCCCTTCTTGAAATCGAGGGTGAGCCTTCATGGTATCGCGATGAGCCATCCACTGACTCATACTATTAAAATCAATGTGATGAGCGAAGGAGCAGAGCTCTCCTATCTCCGAGGCTCTGTACGCAGGGGAATAAACCGCTATATCTCCTCCGATGAACTCTGCACCTAGGCGCGCCTCATAGAGACCAGAAGCACAGCAACCAGATGCAAAGGGCTGCAATACTTGCAAGCCTGCCCAAGTGGAAAAAGCCTTCAGCGCGACAAGCATATGTGCCCCACTACGCTGGGCGACCTCTGCGAGGATGCGCCCTTGTGCCTCCAGTGCTTCTTCTGAGATGAGGTATTGTGCCATGGCTGAAGGCTTCTCTGTAGGTGGGGGGATGCTCGCTGCACTTAGTTAGCTGCTGGCTGAGCCTGAGCTGCCTGAAGCTTACGGATGACGGGAGTGAGGCGGTCAGTGATCTGCTTCGTCTCTAGCTTCGTACGGCTGTTACTTGAGTTCTTATTGAGCTGAATGGCAATCTGAGCTGCAGTAGACCAGCTTTTGAGAGCCTCTGCGTCATTTCCTTCCTTGCTCTCCAAATCTCCTAGTGCCGCAAGAATCTTGATGAGCTGCATGGATGGTGCTTCAGAGAGCTTTTGCACACGCTGCGCTATTTTCACCCCTTCAGAATAGGCAATTCTTGCATCTTCTACGTTATTGTTGAACAGTAAACCATCACCAACACAGCGATAAGAGCTAATCAGATCACTGGTAGCGCGGTTCACTTCGTCACCCCACTCTGTGGCAGGTATGGGATCACCCTCCTTGGGACCTACATTGTTGAAGATGGAGAGATCGCTGTCTAGCTGCTCTTTGAAATAGTTGAGCGACTTCTCGTTTCGTTCTGCCGTGGCAGCGGCATCACTTGCGGGGCGATAGAGTAGAGTTGCGGCTAGACCATTGTAGATGGAGCTCTTCAGACGCTGCACGGGCACGAGGGTCTTCTGCTTCATCTCAAGAGACTCCCAGTCCTTTAGGGCGCGTTCGAAGCTCGCGTACGAACGATCCCATGCTGCAAACTGACGCTGGAACTCTGCAATATCCACCGCTAGTTCTAGCTTCTCTATACTCATTGGCTGCTCATTCATCGCCGCATAGTACGCCTCTAGCTTCTCGAGCAGCACACTGGCCACATCACGTACGGCTGGGCTAGAAGCGGAGCTAATGACAAGATCCTTTACCTCATTGTTCAGGTAAGCATTGAGCTCAGCTTGTGCCTGCTCAGGCGTGAGTACTGAGGGCTTCTCAGGTGTAGTGGGAGTAGCGGCAGGTGCAGGGGTGGCGTCGCTTGTCTCCTCTTGCTCCTCTTGCTCCTCTTGGCAGCTGCTGAGGATTCCTAGTGTAGAAAGACTCGCAGCAAGAGCAATCAGGGTGCCGCGGCTATTAAAAACTGGTGTTGAAACAATCTTTTTCATAAACAGAGCTATTCTAGGGCTGCCCCCTAGCATCCGTCAAGTTATTTTCATCGCATACAACATTCAAATACAACATTTTTTTAATTATCCTACTTACTCCCAGCTTATTTTCTTGATTTCCTGTCAAAAGAGCTTAGAATGAGCAGCGATACTATCAACCATTTATATCACAAATATGAAAGTTCTCATCACTGGCGGTTCAGGCTTCATCGGCTCTCACATCTGCGAACATTACCAAGACAAAGCGGAGGAAATCCGCATTCTTGACAATCTGCGCACTGGATATAAGAAAAACCTCGACGGTCTCAAGCACACCTTCCTCGAAGGCTCTATCACCGATCGCGAGCTCGTCGCAAAGGCTGTTGAAGGCGTCGACTACATCTTCCACATGGCAGCCCTCGTCTCTGTCCCTGAGTCCATGTCAAAGGTGCGCGAGTGCCTTGATCTGAATGTGAATGGTCTACTCATCGTTCTCGAAGAAGCTGCAAAAGCAGGGGTGAAGAAGGTCGTCCTCGCCTCCTCCGCTGCTATCTATGGTGACAACCCCATCGTTCCTAAGGTAGAGACCATGTACCCTGAGCCCAAGAGTCCCTACGGCATCACAAAGCTCGATGGCGAATACTATCTCGACATGTACCGCACCACCGGTCAGCTCAACACAGGTGTTTGCCGCTTCTTCAATGTATTCGGACCTCGCCAAGATCCCAAGGGTGCTTACGCAGCTGCTGTCCCCATCTTCATCGAAAAAGCACTCAAGGGCGAAGACATCTGCATCTATGGTGACGGTGAGCAGACTCGCGACTTCATCTATGTAAAAGACATCGTTGGAGCTCTCGCCTATGTAGCAGAGAACCCAGAAGTCGTCGGTGTGAACAACGTCGGCTACGGTGGTCAGATGACTGTGAAAGCACTTGCCGAGATGATCATCTCTGCCTCGGGTTCAAGCTCAAAGGTCGTACACCTCGATGAGCGTCCTGGCGATGTGAAGCACTCACGCGCTTGCGCGGACAAGCTCCTCGCCGCAGGCTGGAAGCCTCAGTACACCATGCAAGAGGGACTTGATGCTACTCTGGCGTACTTCAAGAGCGTTATCCAGGGCTAAGGCTCTGCTTATCGTAATCATCATTTCAAACGAAGAAGGAGGGCTTACCCTCCTTCTTTTTTCTCCCTGACTAGAACGGATGTACTCAGATGACGATGAAGCACGCCCTCTGCGTGTCAAGGATATGGCACACCTCGCAGAAAAGCGGCTTACCCAACTGCGCGAGGATGGCTTCACCGACCTCTCTCCTGTACAGAATAGCTCACGCAAGCTAGCCAGTCAGCCATGGGGTGCGGCATGGATGCGTCAGCTCGCCTACTGTGAACAAGAGGGCATGCAGCTCGCAGCAGGCCGAAGCCTGCTAAGACATGGTTGCGTCCTTGATCTCAAAATCCAAGAAGGTCTCATCACTGCCCTCGTCAGTGGGGAAGAGCTCTACGAACTGCGTCTCAGCGTCGACCTCATTGATGAGGAACGTCTCTCCCAGCTGCGAGAAGCCTGCCATGGCAGACTCGACTCGCTCGTCTCTCTGCTCGAAGGCAAGCTCGACCATGCTGTCATGGATGCACTATCGCACCCCGAAGATGGCATCCTTCCCCTGCCCTCTGAGTGGGCATTTTCCTGCACTTGCCCTGATTGGGCTGCACCGTGCGCCCACAGTGCAGCAGTAGTTTATGCCGCGGGTTGCCTCATCGATACAGACCCCTCACTACTCTTCTCTCTCCGTGGGATACGAGCAGAGCAGCTCCTTGATATCACAGCCCCTACTACCGCATTTGACGGTGACGAGCTCAGCCGCACCTTTGGCATTGATCTTGATTTAGATTGACGTGAGAAGACCTATTTGCTATCTTTTACTTCATAAATACCAGTTTCTATAATCACATCGTATGAGTAAAAAATCCACTTTCTTCCTTTCCGCACTGAGTATGCTTCCCATGACTCACGCGGCACTAGTACCTGCCACACCCACTATCCATCCTGTGATGAAGGCTAGCTCACCACAGTCAGCTTACACGGCGAATCACACCGTGAGTCAGGCTGTTGACAAGTCGCTCACTAGCGCAAACTGGCATGTACCCTCTGCGACAAAGGTGCAGGCGGAGTTCACCTTTGAAGAGCCTGTTACACTGGACGGCATACGCTTCGTTGGCGCGAACTTTGGCTCTGTCTCCCTAGAGATCAAGAAAGGTGGCAAGTGGTCAAAGCCTAGCAGCTTCACACTTGGCAGCTCACGCAATCTTCGCTTCGGCAAGAGCATCCCTGCCATTGAAGCCGTGCGCATGAAGGTGGAGGATAAGAAACCCTTCGGCTTCGCTCTACGCGAGATTGAGTTCTACAAACGCGGCATATCACCACAAAACAAGCTGATCAAGTCCGTCTTCACCGACCTCAGCTGCTCAAAACTCCGCCCTGATGTCACCGCTGATGCCATCGCAAAGCTCCCCTCCGAGCTTAAAGATATCGCCAACAAGATTCAATCTGGAGATTACCCCGATGCCGAGTTCCGCATCGCATCCTACAAGCCTTTCTCAACTCCTGAGCTCGCGCGTCAGCTTCTCCACATCAACCCACTCAATCCACTCGATAACCCCACTGGCATCCATGCCAAGAAGGGCGATGAGATCTACGTCTTTGTGGGACCAACACGTGGGCAGAATATAGACCTCGTGAGCAATCGTCCATTCGGGCTGCACTTGACGACCTATCCACTTGAAGAAGGGATCAACAAGATCACCATTGGCGACACGGGACTACTATACATCTCCTATCAGACCGATATCACGAAGGATGCAAAGCCCATCACCATCCATATACCCGAGGGCAGCGGGCAGGTGAACGGCTACTTTGATATCAGCAAGCATACGGATGCTGACTGGGAGCGCATGATTAGTAAGGCCTCTGCAGATGTATTCGACCTCGTCGGTGAAGAATCCATGATGATCCTCACCACAAAGTACCTCCAGAAGTACAGCCCAAAAAATATCAGCACGGCGGTAAAGTTCTGGGATGCTTGCGTGAAATCAGTTCGCGACCTCATCGGATATGATGCCTATAGACAGCAGATTAACAACCGCATGCTTGGCTACTCTACAGAAGGGGGAGCCCACATGTTCTCAGGCGAATACGGCTGCGGCTACAGCAATGGCGGTGATGGCTATAATATGCGCAACGAAGTACTCGCTCCCAGCATCATGAAGGGGAAAACAGCCTGGGGGTTCGGCCACGAAGTAGGACATAGCCACCAAGCCGTCATCAACTGGCCTAGCATGACCGAGAGCTCAAATAACCTCTTCGCTCAGGTGCTTCTTGATCAGACCCTCTACTCACCTGACAAGAATCCCACAGCCACCGACAATGAGAATCCCTGCAAGTACCTTCTCGAACAAGCTGTGAAGGGTGTACCCTTCCATGACATGAACGGATGGGCGCAATGGGGCTTCGCCCAGTACTCATTCTACCTCTACTTCCACAAGCTTGGCATTAACCCCGACTTCTACCCCGAGCTCTTCGAATCCCTGCGTAAAAAACCTCTCGGTGATGTATGGGCTGACCCTGCACGTGCTCACCTCAACTGGTACATCCGCATCTGCGAAGAGACAAAAACAGACTTCACCGAGGACTTCGAAACCTTCAACTGGTTCGTCCCCATCGACGTGAAGAAGCACCAGTATGGAGACTACCACTACAAGCTCACCGAGAAGATGGCAGATGCTGCAAAAGCGCGTGTGAAGGCTAGAAACTATCCGAAGCCTCGCTACCGCGTTGCGTTCATGCACCAGCATGGAAAGACAGTCACCCTCTGGGGCAAGACCATGAAGGGACCAGAGCTGAATGGTTACTGGACGAAGTTCAAGCCCCATGCAAAGCTCCCACGCGATGTCTCTGCTACGCTTGAAGGAGACCTGATCAAGGTCAGCCAGGGTGAGAACGCTGCCGCCTTCTGCGTGAAGACAGACGGAAAGATCGTAGGCTACTTTGACCGCCCACAATTCTCGATAAAAGACATCCCGTGGAACAACAGCTCTGAGGTATACGCTATCCCTATGCTCACCTCTCAGCCCTACACTCTCATCTACAGTGTAAAGTAAGCCATTAAGAAAACACCACATATGAAGAATACTGTTTCAAAAGCCTTATCCGCCCTCATACTTGCGGGGCTGACCTACAGCTCCATAGCACGTGCGGACATGAAAAAGGAGTTCGAAGCCCTCGAAGAAGCGCGACAGCTGCTCACGGAGGTAAAGGATGAAGACTCAGCCAAGATGGCCGCTGCCGCGATTAAGAAGAGTTTTGATGTCATCCCAGCAGCCTATGGTGAGCATACTGACGCTGTACTCACCCAGCTTCATGATAAGCAAAACATCATTAACCGCATGATGATACTGCTCTCAAAGGAGAAGTACTTCGAGAGCTCAGGACTCCAAGAATGCTGGGCTCTTATCGTGCATGCCGAGAGCCGCCGATTCACCCTTCGCAAGAAGTCTCAGCGTCGATGAAGACTACTTACTCAGTAGCCACCCTGATGCTCACCTCATCGCTCACCGTGATCTGGGGACAAGACCTCACACTCGATCCAGAACTCTATCACGAAGCACTGCGCCAAGTACAGGGCGGAGATGGCATCATCTCTAGAAAGAGCAGCGACACGGAGCTCCTCCAACTATGGGAAGAAGCAATGCTTAACACGGATAAGTCAAGCTGCCTCTCACCAGAAAAGAAGCTCACCCGACAACTGCACCTCGTCTTTCTATTCAAGCAGCTTAATCCCAGTGCAAGCATAGAGAGCATCGCACAGCTAATCAAGCTTCATGAGAGTGCCCTTGCGGGACAGCTAGCAGCACAGACTACCATCCTTCAGGCATTACAGTCTGGGATAGATAATCAGCAGCGCCTCTGGCCACGCTCCGAACAGCTCGCAAAACGCTGGATGCTGTTTATAGCACAGCAACAATGACATCAGATGAATAAAGCGACGATAGAGCAGCAGTTAGCCTACACCTTCACCGATGATCAATGGCTCATCCAGTCACTCACCCACCCGAGCATCGATCATAAGAGCAAGACAAACCGACAGTACGAACGTCTCGAATTCCTCGGTGATGCCCTGCTAGAGCTCGTGGTGAGCCGCGAACTCTTCACCCTCTTCCCTAAGGCAAACGAAGGAGAGCTCACGCGTCTGCGTTCCGCACTCGTCAGTCGTGAGCATCTTGCTAGCCTCGCTGCCGAGCTCGGCTGGGGGGATCAGCTCATCATGAGCCCCCACCTCAAAGAAGCAGGAGGTACAAAGACTCTTTCCATCCTTGCAAACACCTTCGAATCCATCATAGGAGCAGTCCTCATGGACTCTAACTACCAAGCTGCACGACGCGTCTCACTCCGACTTCTAGAAAATAGCATCCAAGCTATCAGTACGCAAGGCATGACCCAGAATCCAAAAGTCGAGCTACTAGAGCTGCTGCAGTCCATGAGCCCAGAGCGCGTTCGTTACGAGGAAGTCGCTCAGGGTGAACTAGGAGCAGGACCCTTTCGCTCCACGGTCTACTGGGGAGATCGCCCCATGGGCGAAGGAGAAGGTGTCAGTAAAAAAAGCGCTCAAAATGCTGCTGCCAGCGATGCCCTGAAGAAACAGGCATGGAAGCAACAATAAGCATTCCCGATACAGGGGATCTACAGAGCTCCCACCTGCCAGAACTCGCGTGCATGCTGCGCAGTCACTCCCTGCATGCTCAAGTAACGTGTACGGAGCAAGGCTGCACTCCTATGCCCCATCTCAGTCTGCAAGAGATTAAAATCGCGCCACCTCTTCGCATGATAGCTCGCATAAGTGTGCCTGAGCACATCCTGCCTCCATGGCAGCAAGCCGGCTTCCTCTCGTAGCTGCTTCCAGCGTCGCGCCCAATTCGCTGGGCAGATGAGTCCTGCCCTATGCACCCCAGCTTGTCTTAACCATCTACGGAGCACCGGAGGCATCGTCACATGACGGCAGCCACCTGTTTTTGCATGCTGAGCCATGACGACGACGACATTTTCCTCCCAGTCAAGATGCTGCCAGTTCATCCTCTCAACTTCGGCTGGTCGTAGCCCCGCCCAGAGCATGAGCCCTAGAGCAGGCATACAAGGGCGATGCTGGGGCAATCTCGCCGTACGCAGCAAGCGACGCAGCTCCTCCCAGCTCAGGGGGTGAATCGGGCGCTCCTCTATATAGGGAGCGTCTAGCTGATCGATAGGATTGTAATAACACCAGCGTCTTCTACACGCGAGATGAAACAGGCTATGCAAGATAGTGCGCCCCTTTGCTCTCTGTCTCGGGCTGGAGAATGTGGCACTGATAAGTTCCTCGCAAAAGCCCGCATCCATCTCAGAAAGCTGACGATCAGCTAGAGAAGAATCTTGACGCATCAGACGCTTAGCGATGCTACGAATCTCCGCAAGCGTTCGCGGTCTACGATGAGCCTTGGTGAGGAGCAATTCCTCAAGGGCGTGTTCAAACGCAACAGACGCCTGACCCTGTTGCTTGCAAAATTGTTGGAGAAAAGTTAGTAAATTTTCTATATGCTCGAACTGAGACTGTGTGTATTCTTTCATATTTTTTCTTGCATGCGGATTTATAATCCGCTGAACATTTTACCTCCACCGCAAGCTAATTGCTAAGAGCCTATTATATATACTGCCTGTATCATATTACAAGCGTCCTAATAGATTAGAGTTGTTTTCTGGGTGTTCTGTTCATAACCTGATAGTGAAAGGTTTACGTTTGATTTTTGCCACTCTTGGCTTGACCGCGGATTATAAATCCGCTATGCTCGCGGCAGTAAAGACCTTCATATTATCTGTTTTGCTTCGGTTATCAAGGTATTTGAGGGCAAAGCACACTTAAAACCGCATGAAAAAGAAAAGTTTAGAATCCGTTTCCTTCAAGTGTCCTCCCAAGATGCATCAGGCCATTATGAAGATCATGGACGCACATAATATAGACCGAAGCTCCGTAATCAAGCTAGCTCTCTACCATTTTATTAACCACACAAATAAGTCAAGCTCAAGGAATCTTGACATCTTCGAATTAGTGAAAAATCTCGAAGAAGAAAATCCACCTCCGAAGTACACGTTTAGTTATTACTGTGAATAGCATCATTCACTTTTAACAATTATTAAACTACCAAGGATCATCGACTGTCATCACTGATACGTATGATCCGCACGGCCCTCATTTCAGATACCATAGGATGCCACTCCTTTGCCGAGTGTCTCTATAGAACCCTCGATCACACCACAGGCGTGCAACCTCAGTGCTGGGTCAAGAAAAGACAGCATGAATGGGAGCTACGCCTTCAGGATTCCAGAGCGTTTGAACAGCTTGTCGCAAAGGGTATCCGTGCCGACAGAAAGATGGCAAGATCAGATAACGGCTTCGCACCCTCAACTCAGGGCGATATCTTACACCTCTGCGATTTTAAGCAGTCAAGCTACAGGCTAAAGAAGCTAGCAAAGAGCCACAAGCCCATGATACTCGAGGTGCATGATCTGCACCCCTTCACGGCTCTCTGCTCAGATCTATCGAGCTCATGTGTGCAGCATAAAAAACAATGCTACCCCTGTCCTAGGTCTCGCTTCCCACGCCTCATTCGCTATCTCTATGAAGCGAAGTTGAGCAACTGGCAGCACATCGCTGATCTAACACTTGTTACGCATTCTGAGTGGCTCTATGAGCTGCTTGCGAGGAGCCCTCTAGCCTATAGACGCCGCTTAAGACGCATCTCAGCCCCCGTTAGCACAGAACTACATAAGCCACAGGCTCGAGCAATATCAAAGATACGCTTAGAACTCTCAACCTATACCCAGCTCATCTGCTTCATCGCGCACCCTGAGTACAACAATCATGAAGAAGAGCTACGCTTACGCGAACTATGCCATCTGCTCAAGCACTCTGGACACTCGCTCGCACATCTGCTCTACATCTCGCCCGCGAAACCACCAGAGCTCGATATCCCAACCTTACATATCAGTGAACTTCCCAGTAAGCCTACTGAGTTCGTGGAGTTGATGAGTGCAGTAGATCTACTCATTCTACCTCCCCTCAGCTCAATAGGCGAGCAGATCACGCTCAAGGCGATGTCATGCGCCATACCTGTCATCGCAAGTGATCAGCCTCTCTTCAAAGAACTCGTGATGGACAAGATAACGGGACGTATCGTCGCGGACAATGATATCCCTAGCCTATTCACCGTCATATCAGAATGGTTGAATGCACCATTGCTGCGACACCACTATGGGCTCAATGCGCGCCGCAGAGCCTTGCAGCAGCATCATCATACCCACATAGGTCTAGAGTACAAAAAACTCTATGAAGAGATCTTACATGAGGCTCATGCGACGAGCTAGGTACAAGCGTCGCATGCGTAGGAAAGCCTCATCAAAAAGCTCGGCTCGCTGCTCTATCTCATCCCAACTCATCCACGCTAATGCCTCTGATTCTTCAGAACACAGCATTTGATCGTGAGGGGCTCTCAGCAGGTAGCGCACATCATAGTGATAGTGCTCGGGCTCGCCTTGCTGAGGACGCGCAGGAATCAGATGTACATCGACATCGAAGATTTCAGCATCAACGATCTCAATACCCAGTATTCCGCTTTCTTCCTCTGCTTCTCGTACGGCTACAGCAAGGGTATTAGAATCACCATCAGCGTGCCCACCAGGCTGCAACCAACGCTGCAATTTGCGGTGAAATGTCAGCAGGCATGCTGGCTCTGATGGATGAAGTAGCAAGGCAGATGCTGTAATATGTCCCTTCGCCTGCGTGCGCTCGAAGCAATCAGGGTGCCCCTTCACAAACTCGAGTATCTGCACAGCTGCAGAAAGATGCGCATCTACCCTTTCTGTATAACGCTGCAATGATTTGCAGAGATCATATCGTACATCAGTGAGATTCATAAGTAGAGTCATTGTATCTAAAGTGGCAGCAGGATCAAGCTCATAAGCAAAAAAAGCCTCCAGTTAGCACTAGAAGCTTGACACATGCCCCCTGCCTCCTTTAAGATACTGTTTAATAACAAAGCATTTTCTATCAGTGATGCCGGTGAACTATTCGCCCTTGATAGACTATCCTGCCAGCACTTCTCATGCCGATACGTATTAAAGTCCCTGACTCACTGAAGCAAGGTTCTGAGCGAAGCCGCAAGCTGCGCCTCCTTGTTGCAGGCGGTTTCTCTGCCGCTTGTATTCTCATCGCTGCATTCATTCTCCTCTATTTCAAAATCATCATCTACCAGACCGAGCCAGCCCTCATCGCTCACTCCATGCCAGAAGAGGAAATCACGGAGAAACCCGATGAACAACCCATCGAATCATCGAAGATAGAAGCCTCTCCTCCCACCCCCACTATCGATATCGACGTCATTCAGTCGCCCATCGCGACGACAGACTTTAATCTTCCTAGCGTCATCGGCGATAACAGCCTAGGTGGTGGCCTAGGTGGTGGCGGCATAGGATCTGGTGGAGGTACAGGATCTGGCGAACCTGGCATGGGTTCACGCGCCCCAGCGAAATCAGCATTCGTAGGGCAGCTATGGGACTTCAAGCGCACAAGTACAGATACGAACTCCGCCTTTAGCGGTGCTGCGAATAGTGCCTTTGACCGCGACGTGCTCACCATCTTAAGCCGCTTCTACAATGGACGCTGGCAAACAGGCATGTTCTCCCCCTACAAGCGTCTACCTACGAGACTCTTTACGACAGCTTTCTACATGCCTAACTGCTTGGAAACTGAGGCGATGCACGCCTATGATCCTCAGGGACGCTACAAGCTCCAATCAGGACGCTGGGTAGCTATTTATAAGGCTCATGTTCAGGCTCCTGTGAGTGGTCGTTTTCGCTTCGTTGGTATTGCCGACTCTGTGATGGCTGTGCGCTTCAATGGAAAAAACGTCCTCGAGTGCGGTCTCCACACACTCTCTGATGGGGTTTACTTCGGCTACCAGAACGAAACGCGCCGCGCACAAGTAGACATGCTCCAATACGACACCACAAGGTCATGGAACGAAGACTTTGAGGGCAACTATAAGAATGCCTTCATGCGGGGTGAACCCTTCACCGTTGAGCAAGGACGCTGGTATGAGATGGAAGTACTCATCTCAGAAATTGGGGGGATGCAGTTCGGCTTCTGTCTACTCCTTGATGACATGGACGATGACGATGCTCTGACAACTGAAGATGAAAAGTCCCTCCCCATCTACCAGCTTTTCCGCACCGTTCTCGTCGATCCCACAGCTGACTCTGCCTATGCTGCGATGAAGTACTCTAACGATCCAGCTGCGGGTTTCACAAAGGACTCTCGCGTTGATCCTCCCTATGATCCTGATAGCCTCGTCTGGCCTGCAACGAACGCCTATAGCGACAAGATCAAGGAAGAGGACACTGAGGAAGTCGACTTCTTCTAAACTGAAGCGACTGCACTCCTCTTCCTCGCTGGATTCTCGTATGATTTCTTTATGCTAAAAAAGGCTATACCTACTGCGAGAGCCTCTCTGAGCTGAAGTAGTAGCCTACTCCGCGCTCTGTTTCTATACAGATGGCATAGTGACCTAGCTTCTGACGCAGACGCTTGATGTGCGTATCTAGAGCTCTCGACTGAGTCGTATCCGCATAACCGAAGAGCACCTTTTGTAGCTCGTAGCGATCCTGAACCTTACCGTTGCGCTCGACCATATAAGAGAGAAGCTTGAATTCCGCAGTAGTCAGATCAATAGGCTCACCATCTATCGTGACACTGAGCATATTCTTATCGAGCATGAGCCCCTCACAGCGTATGATCAGCCCCTGCGAGCGTGAAGTGTGACGGGAAAGGATATTCTTCACACGCAGGAGCAGCTCTTTTGGCGAAAAGGGCTTTGTCATATAATCATCCGCCCCCAGCTGCAGGCCTGCAAGCCTATCATCAAGCTGAGCTCTCGCAGTGAGGAAGAGTACAGGGATGGACTCCGTCATCGTACTCGCCTGCATCGCGCGGTAGATATCCAGCCCCTCCATGCTAGGCAGCATGATATCGAGAATGGCAAGATCAGGGCGTTTTGTACGAATGAGCTCTAGACCCTCCATACCGTCGTGAGCAAGCAGTACCTTGTAACCCTCGCGCTCAAGGCTGAAGGATACGAGATCAGCGATATCCTCATCATCTTCGACCATCACAATTTTCATCTTTCAGATGATAACAATCCAACTAATTGTTGGCAAGTCTGAATAGGAGATAATCACACTTTTTTCCACACAAAAAAAGAGCAAGCCTCAGCTTGCCCTTTAATATAAAAATGATCTACTAAGATTCGGATTAGGCCTTACGGGGCGTGACAACAGCAATCTTACCAGAGCGGGTAATCGTGACGACATCATAGTCTTCCATCAGATTCAGGAAGCGATTCAGTCGGAACTCACCACCGTAGATTTCTATCGTCAGCGTTTCTCGCGTTGCATCGAGAACCTTAGCGCGGAAAATGTTGCACAGATCTAGGATCTCTTGCTTCTTCTCACCATAGCGCACAGTCATCAGGACGACTTCGCGATAGATGGCTGACTCGCTGCGGAAGTCGATTACTTCCACCACGTTGACGAGCTTACTGAGCTGCTTAATCACCTGATCAAGCTTCTCTCCGCGCTCATTCACGTCTATCGTCATGCGAGAGAACTTCTCATCTTCGCAGGGAGCGACATTGAGCGAATGGATGTTATAACCGCGGCCAGAGAATAGACCTGCTACGCGAGAGAGCACGCCGAACTTGTTTTCAACAAGTACCGATATCGTATGTGTAGGCGAAATGTTTTCCATTACGCAAAACAGCTTAACAAAATACCTCTCGCGGGTCAAGCCTACATTACCCCCCCACTAATAAAACCCAGAAAAACCTGTATAGCACGGTGTGCAAGCTAGACAATAACTATCGTATGAATAATATCTAATTGACTATATCCAAAGATCGCTCGGTGATGCAGATGGCGACTCACCCTTCTATTTCGCATGGGTAGGAGACGCTGACACCCAGCAGCCTATCCTGCGGGAGAAGCTATCAGACAGGCTTCTGGTGCAGAAATTAAAAACATCACTGGTCATTTCATCGGTAATGCCTCTATCTGCTACGCAGCTGAGGGCTCAGGAGTTGCTATATTTCTAACTCAAGATCAAGCATCACAACGATAACATCGAGCTTTATCGGCAACTATGCTAGCGGAACTAGCAGCACATTTGGTGGGGCTTTATTTTTAGCCAATGGATCTACGCTAGGTTTAGCTGCTATCGACAGGGATATTCTTTTCCGTGGTAACTACACCACAACTGACAATGGAGTCAACAAAACATTCAATTCGATTCACGCGCAAACCAATATCTACTTCAACAGCTACGCGAGCAATACAATCACCCTTGACGACAGCATTGATGGCTCAGGTACGATTTATATCAACCAATTCCGCGAATCACATAACAGAAGCGATCACGAAAAAATTATCATTAACAATACAGTTCATGCTAACAATATTTACCTTGAGAAAAGCATTCTAGAATTGGGTTCATACACAGGTGAAGCTCTTTGGCTCCAGACTCGATGCAGGCGACGGTGATCTATTCGTGATGGAAAATGGAGTACGTGTTTCAATTGACAGCTTAGATGATATCGACCTATTCGTCAATGTGAATGGAAGCCTCTATCAGGCACAGAACATCTATCGTCCCCATGGCGGAGCAAGCAATCTCACTCTTGTGATCGGTGTACCTGAGCCGAGCACTACAACACTCAGCCTCCTAGCCCTCGCATCCCTCGTATCGCGCAGACGCAGGAAGAGTCCCTCAAACAATAGTAAGACTGGTGCTTTGGTGAGCTCCTTTAAGCCCATTTAAAAGAAGTCCACAGATCATAGCAGCAGCCTGACTCAAAGACAAGCTCAAGCATACCTCCTCTAGCTCATAGCGCTAGTTGCGAGAAGATCGCAACATGAATATGATTGAGGATATGCACAACGCATAAAATCTCTCACTTCGCCCAGTTTACCTTCACAACATTCAAATTACACGGTAATACAAGTACTAACAAGCACTTAAGTGATTGCATTTACCCCTTGACTAATTAGAGCCCATGTGGTATCTTAACTTCATCTAAACAATAGAGTTGCTTATTATTTAAAGAATATACATAGCGAAACTCTTCTCTTTGTTACCGTTATCATTTAACAAGAAGCTAAATAGCACTCTCAGTTCGCGTACATTATGGTGAATTACATCTACATATTAGGGACTATATTCTTTACGGTCTATGGTCAGATCATTCTTAAATGGCGCATTTCTGGCTTAGGTGTACAGATACCTAACGATTCAACACTATATGATAAGCTACTCGCACTAAGTAAATTGCTTATCGATCCATTCATTCTTTCCGGCTTTGTTTCCGCATTCGTCGCGTCCCTTTTCTGGATGATAGCCATGTCTAAGTTTGATTTAACGCATGCATACCCCTTTATGTCACTCGCACCAGCGCTTGTGCTTGTTTTTGGTTTTTTATTCCTTGCGGAAGCTATAACTATAGGTAAAGTGCTAGGTCTAATCCTTATCTCTGCTGGGATCATCGTTACCGTTAAACTCTAGATCAACATGAAACTTTCTATTGTCTCACCTGTCTATAAAGGAGAAAAAATGCTTCATGAACTCGTAACGCGTATTCATGAAGCAGTTTCACCTATCTACGATGATTTCGAAATCATTTTAGTTAATGACGCTTCCCCTGATGATTCATGGAGTATAATAGAGCAAATATGCGCAACGGATCCTAAAGTAAAAGGAGTGAATTTAAGCCGAAACTTCGGTCAACACTATGCGATAACGGCAGGTCTATCTCTGAGCTCAGGAGAGGCTGTTGTCGTCATGGATTGTGATCTCCAAGATAGACCTGAAGAAATCCCGAACTTGATCACCAAGCTTAATGAGGGCTACGACTCAGTCTTTGCTCAGCGAACCGACAGACAAGACAGCTTCCTGAAGAAACTGGGGTCTACATGCTTCTATAGGGTCTTCAGCTACCTAACAGAGACAACTCAAGATGGTACTGTCGCCAATTTTGGCATTTATAAGAAATCTGTCGTTGAATCGATCTTGTCGATGAAAGATGCCATTCGCTATCTTCCCGCTATGGCTCAATGGGTAGGCTTTCGACAAGCGTATCTACCTGTCACCCACAGCTCGCGTGCTGAAGGAAGCTCGAGCTATAGTTTACTTCGGCTGATCAAATTAGCCTTTGATACGATCATTTCATTTTCCAATAAGCCCATTAAAATTATGCTTCAACTGGGATTTTTGATCATCATTTTGACGCTTGCAATCTGTCTTTATTTCCTTATTAAGTACTTTTTCATCGGTATTCCTGTGACAGGCTTTACTGCACTCATTCTTTCTGTATGGCTTTCTACGGGCTTTCTAGTCACGCTCATTGCATCCACTGGAATCTACATCGGACAGATATTTAACCAAGTCAAAGAAAGGCCTTGCTTCATTGTCAGCAAAAAATTAAACTTCTAATATGTGTGCCAAGCTTGAATACCTTTCATGGGATAGCGACCATTTTCGATACAAAATTGGACGCATCTGCCTCAGCAATCCTGATGCAGATCTATCTCGTACACTCGCTCAGGCAAAAGATGCAGGCTATCAGCTCATCTACCTCATGTCTCCTGTCACTCTTAGCGAATCCACGCTGGGTGCCTCCATACAGCCTATAGACGAAAAAATTATTTTTCACAAGGAAATCAGCACCACTCAGGATACCTTCGAGCATATAAGTAGATATTCAAAGCAAAGTACAGATTCTTCATTAAGAGAGCTCGCCCACATCAGTGGACAACAATCCCGCTTCCTATTAGAGGAGCGCTTTTCAGAAGAACAGTTTTACTCCATGTACGATACTTGGATTGAAGGTTGCGTCAAAGGCGAATTAGCAGATGACATTTTTATCTATGAAGTCAATGGCAACATGGCTGGTTTTGTTGCATTCTCAGCGATATCTCCTGACACTGGTGATATCAAACTCATTGCAGTCCACCCTCAATACCAAAAACTTTCAATTGGCTCACAACTCATACAGTATGTAGAAAATGTATGCTCAGAGCTCAATCTTCGCTATCTGCAAGTTACTACACAAGGTCACAATATTGCTGGATGCTCCCTATACAAAAAGAACAACTTCAAGATACAAACTCAAACCTACATTTATCATCTATGGCTATAATTCCCTTTAACAAGCCTTACCTCACCGGCAAGGAAGCCCACTACATCTATCAAGCGGTCAGCTCTGGCAAAATCTCTGGAAATGGTGTATTTACACAACGCTGTCAGCGATACTTTGAAGAACGCTACGGATTTAAGAAGTGCCTATTGACAACATCCTGTACTGATGCTCTTGAAATGGCCGCTATCCTATGCTGTCTTGAGCCTGGTGATGAGGTCATCATCCCCTCCTATACTTTTGTCTCTACCGCAATAGCCTTCATCCGCGAAGGTGCTCGCGTGATCTTCGCAGATAGCGGAAAAGACAACCCTAATCTCGATGTCGATCTCCTAGAATCCCTCATCACACCACGCACAAAGGTAATTGTCCCTGTTCATTACGCTGGCGTAGCCTGCGACATGGATCGTATCATGGAGATTGCTGAGAAGCATCAATTAATTGTCGTTGAAGACGCAGCACAAGCTGTTGACTCTTTTTACAAGGGAAAACCTCTTGGATCAATAGGGCATATGTCTGCCTTTTCATTCCATGAAACAAAAAACATCATCGCTGGTGAGGCAGGAATGATTGCCATCAATGATGAAAGATTCTGCAAACGCGCCGAGATCATTTGGGAAAAAGGCACCAATCGCTCAGAGTTCTTTCGCGGTGAAGTAAATAAGTATGGCTGGGTTGATATTGGCTCATCCTTCTTGCCTTCAGAGGTCATCTCTGCGTTCCTACACGCACAAATTGAGAATATCGATGATATCCAAACGAAGCGCAAGCATCTATGGAGTACCTACCACCAGAGCTTCCGCTCCTTACTCGATCAGGGAAAAATCGCGCAACTCCCATGCATCCCAGAATACGCAACGAATAACGCTCACATGTATTACATCGTCTGCCATGATCTAGAGCAACGCAGTGCGCTCATCGCCCATCTGAAAGCCGATGGAATACTCGCTGTCTTCCATTACCTCAGCTTACATAAAAGTGATTACTACGCACCTCAGTACACAGGCAAGGAACTGCCCGAAGCCGATCGCTATACGAATACACTAGTGCGTCTGCCACTCTTCTATGAGCTTTCTGATGAGCAACAAACAACAGTCATCCATTCTGTGCTCTCTTTCTTCAAGGACAAGTGCTGATTAGAGAAGTATTGCCTCATTACACAACTCACACAAAAAGCACTACGCAAGCATCTAATAAACACCTCTCCTTCTGCCTGCATATGAGATGATGCTTGTCTCCGTGTCTATTGTATGATATGATGCGCCCATGCTCATCGCCCCCTCCATGCTGGCTTGTGATTTTCGTCAGATTGGTGCTGAAGCGCAGCGCGCTCTTGCCGCTGGTGCTGACTGGCTCCACCTCGATGTGATGGATGGTTCCTTCGTGGATAACATCTCCTTTGGTCCTGATATCTGCGCGGCCATACGCGCTAGTGTCCCCGCAGATGCCTTCCTTGATGCGCATCTCATGATAGATGAGCCACTTCACTACCTTCCACGCTTCCTAAAAGCTGGTGTGAATATGATCTCCGTGCACATTGAACGCGAAGGAGCTGTAGACTTACACGCGACTCTCGCTGCCATACGCGAAGGGGGTGCTCAGGCAGCCCTTGCAATTAATCCTGCAACCCCCGTAGAACGCCTCCTGCCCTACCTCTCTGAGCTCGATATGATTCTTGTCATGAGCGTTGTTCCAGGATTTGGTGGTCAGAGCTTCATGGAAGATGTGCTTGAAAAGGTGACTTTCCTAGATGAGCAGCGTAAGGCACATGCTTACAAGTATATCATCCAGATGGATGGCGGCATAGGCACAAGCCAAGCCCCTCGCTGTGCTGCAGCAGGAGCAGATTGTCTCGTAGCAGGCTCTTCTACCTTTAAGGCTGAGAATATGGCTGATGCCATTGCTAGTATGAAATAACACCACTGCTCACGATGGAAAAAGTTACGGAAAGCCTCGTAAATGTCTTCATGAGCGTGCTCGCTCCTGTCCTGATACTCGATCACTGCTCAACCGAGGGAGAGAAGCTATGGCACATCGGAACGACTCCTGCCATGATCGTAGCTCTCAGCCTGCCTCTTGCATATGGCATCTATCACTTCATCCGTACGCACAAGGCAGATGCGGTGAATATCATGGGGCTCATAGGCACACTTCTGACAGCCTTCGTGACAGTCTATGCAAAAATGGGTGAAAGTGGCGCTATTCAAGCGGACACTCCATGGTGGTATGCCGCAAAGGAAGCGACGATACCTATGCTGCTCGCTGCCGCCATCGTATTAACAGCAAAGGGAAGCGGCTCACTACTGCGCGTCTTCGTCTACACAGATGGCGTCTTTGATATCGCACGTATCGAAAAGAGGGTAACCACTAGAGACCTCACCGCGGGATACCAGAAGGTCCTCTTTCGCGCGAGTTTGTGGATAGCCTGCTCCCTTGTCGTATCATCAGTTGCCAACTTCGCCCTCTCCCTCTACTTCCTGCTCCCTGTCACGAAGGCGGCTGCGAGTGAGCAGGCTCTTCTCTATAACTATGCGGTAAGTGACATGACATGGTGGGGCTATCTCATCATAGGGGTGCCTATCTTGATAGCCTTCTTCGCCGTGATCTTCTACCTGCGGAAAGCTCTACATGAGCTCACAGGTCTCGCGCAGGAGGACATCTTCCTACACTAAGCAAGTACACAATCTACGATAAAAAAAAGCCCTTCCTTGCGGAGGGCTTTTTTATGCACGAAATCTGTTTGATCAGTTCTCTGGATAGAGGCTCGGGCGTCCCACTGAGTGGTACTCAAAGCCTGCATGTGTGGCATTCTCACCGTGGAGTATGTTACGTCCATCGAAGATAAAGTTCAGCTGCATCACATCACGGAGCTTCTCCATATCAGCCATGGCAAAGTCCTTCCACTCGGTGGCGATAATAAGAGCGTCAGCATCACGCGCACACTCATACATATCATCTGTTATCTCGCAAGAGTAGCCTTCTAGTTCGACAGCTGCTGTCTTGGATGCTTCGGGATCGTATGCACGAACGAGTGCATTTTCTTCACAGAGCTTCTTAATAAGCTTGATCGCTACGGACTCGCGCACGTCATCAGTATTCTGCTTGAAGGCAAGCCCCCATACAGCGATGCGCTTGTTGCGCAGTACCCACAGTTTCTCGCGGACACGGGTAAGAAAACGCTCCATCTGCGTTTCATTAATAGTCTCAACCTCACGAAGGATATTCATTGGGGAGCCTAACTGCTCAGCAACATGGATGAATCCCTTGACATCCTTGGGGAAGCAAGATCCACCATAGCCAAGCCCTGCATTCAAAAACTCGCGACAGATGCGCTTATCCATGCCTATGCCTCGCGCTACTTTCTCAACATCAGCACCAGCTGCTTCACATACGGAAGCAACAGCATTAATATAGGAGATCTTCATCGCTAGGAAAGAGTTAGCTGCATGTTTGATCAGCTCAGCTGAAGCAAGGTCCACCTCAACGATAGGTGCATCAAATGGTTGGTAGACGCGCTTCATCATATCCATAGCGCGTTCCGAATCTGTACCGATAACGATGCGATCAGGCTCAAGAAGATCCTTTACAGCGGAGCCTTCGCGCAAGAATTCGGGATTAGAAACAATATCAACATTCACGTCATTCGCAGCATAGCGCATCATGACTTGGGCTACCTTAGATCCTGTACTGACAGGTACTGTTGACTTGTCAACAATGATACGATACTCATGCTCGGGACGTAGCACTTCTGCTATCTCGCGAGATACAGCGTCAATATAGGAAAGATCAACTGAGCCATCCTCTTGTGGAGGTGTCGGGACTGCGATGAAAATGATCTCAGACTCCTGTACGGCGTAGGACAAGTCCGTCGTGAAGCTTAGTCGCCCAGCTGCCACGTTGACATTCACAAGACTTTCTAGGTCTGGCTCGAAGATAGGGATCTTACCAGCCTTCAGGGTTTCTATCTTCTTTGCGTTGGAATCCACGCATATCACATGGTGACCAACCTCCGCGAAGCATGTACCAGTAGTGAGACCTACGTATCCAGTTCCTATGATGGCTAATTTCATATTGTTGAGTATTGCAATTGGTGTAAGAGAGTAAGATATTAACTCAAATCCCGCTCAATCATCGCATAAGCGTTATGATTGTGAATGGATTCGAAGTTTTCAGCTTCAACACGATACCAGCAAAATGCTTTGTATCGTTCAGTAGCAAGAGCCACATTGCGTACGAGGTCTTCGACAAAGACTGGATTCTCGTAGGCTTGATCTGTCACGAACTTCTCATCAGGACGCTTCAGAAGGCTATAAACAGGGCAGCTTGCGCAGGACTCGATAAGATCGATCAGGTCTTCTATCCAGATTGCTGCTCCGGAGAAGCGGACAGCATAGGTGACGACACCACGCTGATTATGCGCCCCATGATCACTCATCGCCTTAGAGCAAGGGCAGAGTGTGGTTACGGGAACCTTGAGAATAAGAGTGAACTCAGCATCCTTACCCTCTTCAAGGTCAATTTCAAAGCGCACCTCGTAGTCCATCATTCCCTCTAGTCCTGTGACAGGAGCCTTCTTCACGCGGAAGAAGGGGAAATCTATCTCTACGCGAGCGCGCTGCGCGCCGAAGCGCTGCAAAAGTATACTAGGTAAGCGTACAGCCGTGTGCACATCGAGTGTGCGCTTATGCTGGTGAAGAGCCTCGACGAATCGGCTCATATGAGTACCTTTGAACTCCTGAGGTAAGTCGACCATCAGCGCCAGTGTCGCCACGGTAGACTGGGTTCGCTTTTCCTTATCCTGCACCACGATAGGGAAGCGTAGTGCTCTTACGCCAACGCGATCAATAGAAAGCTGGCGTGTATCGAGTTCACTCTGTGTATCTTTAAGCTCTTTCATCACCTGCTAGAAGTAGAAGTCGTCGACATCTACCAGATTGTATTGATAAAAGATTCCTCTTATGAGAGGAGAAGATCTCACTAGCTAGCTGAACGCAAAGGGAGCTTGCTCGGCTTATTAAGCTGAAAACAAGCTCCCTCTTTCAACGACAGCTGCCGTCGAGATCTTGAGCCGGAAATTATGGAAGCAGATTTACGGCACGTGCGCGACGAATCTCGCGTGTGATCTTGCGATGCATCTTAGCAGATACACCTGTCACGCGACGAGGAAGAATCTTACCAGTCTCAGAAGTGAACTTGGAAAGAAACTCTGGGTTGACCATGTCGACTGCACCAGCAGGGATGTCGATGCGACGACGGGGCATGCACTTATTGCATGTACGGAAACGAATACGGCGTTGTACGCTCTTGAATTCAGTAATCATGATTATTAATGAGAAAGCTAGCTAAGATTAGCGCATTTCGCGGTGAAGTGTACGGCGCTTGAGGAAGTGGTTGAACTTAACCTTTTCCAAACGACCAGGGGTGCGAAGGCTCTTCTTATTACGAGTGGTGACGTAGCGAGAGGCTTGTTTTCCTTCAGCCTTTGCTTCCGTGCATTCCAGAATGATGATATCTCTTGGCATAGTGCTATTTAATGTTGAGTTGTGGGCGGATATTCTACACTATTCTGAGTCTTCGTCAAGAGAAATCGCACTTTCTTGGATATTTTGCAAGCCGGCATATCCGATGATTTCAGAATTAGATGAGCTATAGGCACTTGCGATGCCATATTTTTTCTCAAACTCCTCTTGGCATTTCACAGTGAGACGGCAGAAGGGGCGTACACGAAGGCGTCCCTTGGGGATTGGTTCGAGTGATTCTTCGCAAATTCCGTACGTACCACGTCGTATGCGCTCTAGAGCTGCGTCGATTTCATACATCTGCTCCCTGTCCTTGTCTAGCAATCGGATGGTCAGATCGCGTACTTCTGCTTCACTACCTGCATCACCCATGTGCTGTCCCGAGGCTGAGGAGACGTTGGACTCACCGGAGCGAAGGTGCTCTCGCGTGACATTCTGCATATTGGGCACGAGCTCGTCTTGCAACTGATAGAGTGCTTCTTTCTGCTCTTCGAGGAAGCTGTTCCACTCAGGGTCTTTTGCGAGAAGATCCATCGTTTCCTGTAGCTTCGCGAGGCGCTTGCGCTCTTCGGGGCTGAAGCTCTCTCGTGTCGTGCTAGGTACAGCTACGGGAGCTTTTTCGGGAGCGCTTTCTTTCTTAGCTGTGGAGGGTTTAGCGGCAGCTTTGCTAGCTGGCTTTGCCGCAGGCTTCTTAGCCGTTGGAGTAGCCTTCTTCTTCGAGACTGCTGCGCTAGCCTTGGCTGTGGCAGTTTCTTTCTTTGGTGCTGTCATATTCAGTGTATGTTCGGTTAAATTGATTTTAAGCCTCCGTGATAGAGTAAAAGAGTAAGTAGCACTCATGCTACTACCACATTCTAGCGTGCGATTCAAGATAAAATGATACTTTTACTTAAAATAGGCACTTTTTTTGTGTCATTGATACGATAACTTAGCATAGAAGCTCTCGCGAGCTTAATCCACTCTTGCCGCGTGATGGGCAAAATGAACGATCTTTTCAATACTAGCTTGAGCAGCCTGTGCATCACCGGCTCTTAGAGCCTCGAGTAGATCATCGTGGAGGCAGAGTGCATACTGCTCGTACTGCTTCTCATGAAGAACCTCACGCCAATGGCGACTTAGATAATCAGCAATCACGCGATAAATCTGGCTTAAAATAGGATTATGTGTACAATCAGCTATTAATGAATGGAAGTGCATGTCGGCTTCTATCCCCTCACCTTCACGATTCTTGCAGGCCTGCAGCGCTATCTCTAACTCCACGATCTCAGCTTCCGTGCGATGCTGAGCCGCAAGGGCAACGATGGACTTTTCTATCGCTAATCGCGCCTCAAGGATACTATCCATAGCTACCTGCTCTAGCCGCCGGTCAAGAGCTGCGCTCAGGCGATCAGTCGCCGTGACGTAGGTACCATCACCAGGGCGAGCGACTAAGAGTCCAGCGTGAATGAGCCCCTGCACCGCTTCACGAGCTGTGTTATGGCTCACGGCAAAGAGGCGTGCCAGCTCCGCTTCAGCTGGTATGCGCTCACCGAGAGCCCAATTACCCTCGCGGATGAGTTGCTCCATCTGCTCGCGCAGCTGTCCTGCGAGAGACTGTCTTTTCAGGGGTTTGGGTGTACTTGAGTTCATGGCTCTATCATGGACCACAGGCGACCATCGCGCCCCTCCATTAATCGGATGGGTAAGTCAAAGGCCTCTGAGAGTATCGTCTGCGTTAGAACTTCATCGCGCGTACCACGTGCGAGTATGTGACCATCACGCAGGATCATTCCATGACTGAACACGGAGGGCATGATGTCTTCTATGCGTTGGGTGATGAAAATCATCGTTAAATCTGGGCGGCGCTGTGCTAGCTCGGCAATGGTCTGAAGTAAGAACTCTCGCCCAGCGAGATCCAAGTAAACACTAGGCTCATCGAGTATCATCAGCTCAGGCTCTGTCATCAGCGCACGAGCGATGAGCACTTTCACCTGCTCTCCACTACTCATCTGATGAACAGGACGCTCTGCGAGAGCATCCGCGTGTAAGAGGCTTAGCAGCTCTGTGGCACGCGCTTCTTCGTCAGCCGATGGGTCTCGAAAGAGGCCTATCGTCGCATCTGCCCCCGATAGAACCATCTCACGCCCTGTCCACGCACGCTCACCGTTGAGCCATTGGTACATGAAAGGGCTCACCCACGCAATGCGGCGGCGAAGCTCCTTGAGATTCACCTGTCCGAAGCGTGCGCCTAGCACCTCTACTGTTGCCCCAAAGAGAGGCCACGCATAGCCCAGCAGCATACGCACGAGTGTCGTCTTGCCAGCACCATTCGCACCGAGGATAAAGCAACGATCACCTCGCTTCAGCTGCCAGTTAATATGATGCAGCACCTCTCGACCGCCAAGAAAGACGGTCGCATCAGCAATGTTGATGGCATGTTCAGCGCTATTCATATCATCAGGTGAAAGATAGGGGCGCAGCTATCAACTGCGCCCCTAGTATTAAGAAATCGTGCGTTCTTTTACTTGCGCTCGAAGAGGGAGCGAATCTTGCGCCCAACCACTTCAACTGGGTGCTCGTGAAGTTCAGCGCGCTTCGCTGCAAGCATAGGAGCTCCCTTAGCGGCTTCTTCAAGCCATACGCGTGCGAATTCGCCGCTTTCAATGCGCTTGAGGGATTCCTTCATCTTTTCCTTCACATCAGCTTGGATGATCTGAGGTCCGTTGTAGTACTCACCGAATTCAGCGGTGTTGGAGATCACCTCATTCATGCGCTCGATACCGCCAGCATAGATAAGGTCTACGATGAGCTTCGCTTCATGCACGCATTCGAAGTAAGCCATCTCTGCAGGATAGCCAGCTTCGATAAGTGTCTCAAAGCCATATTTCATGAGGTCAACGATACCACCGCAGAGAACATTCTGCTCGCCGAAGAGATCTTCGTATGTTTCTTGTTCGAAGGTGCACTCCAATACGCCACCGCGTGTGAGACCTTCTGCCTTTGCCATACCGAGAGCGATGTCACGAGCTGTACCAGATGCATTCTGATATACACCAATGAGACCTGGGCAGCCGAATCCTTCTTCAAACACGCGGCGTACTTCTGTACCAGGTCCCTTAGGAGCGACGAGGATCACATCCACATCAGCTGGAGGAACGATGGTCTTGAAGACATAGGCGAAGCCATGGGAGCAGCTCAGCGTCTTACCTGTTGCAAGATAAGGCTTGATCTCATTTTCAAACACGCCACCATGAGACTCATCAGGAAGAAGGATGTGAATGATGTCAGCACGCTGGGAAGCATCAGCAACGCTCAGTACTTCGAAGCCTTCCTGCACAGCTGTATCCCAGCTCTTACCTGCACGGAGACCGATGATCACATTCACACCGCTATCACGCATGCAAAGCGCCTGCGCACGTCCCTGCGCACCATATCCGATTACTGCTACTGTCTTACCGTTGAGCACACTTACGTCTGCATCCTTATCGTGGAGAATATCCATATCTGTAATTCTATAAAAAGTTTTTTGAATCATTCACCCAAACACCCAATGTTTGGACATGTGGGTATATTAACAAAATAAGAGATAAGATCAAGCACTAACTACATAACAATTGAAAAAATATGCTACTCCTTTGCGATAATATATGATATAACAGCTCTGCATATTAAAGCACACTTATGAAAACACCACGTATCTTAAGCCTCATTACAGCCGCTCTATGCAGCAGCGCATCTGCACAAGTCGTCACTCTAGATCAAGCACCTCAACACAGCACCAGCTATACTGTCACGCAGCCAACAATTGTCCAACCAATAGTGGCTCAACCTACAGCGACAGTGCAGCAAGTACCAGCAGTCGTTCCGGCAGGAGCGATACCTATCGCCTCGACAGCGAGAACATATTTCTCCGTCACTAGTCAATTGTGGCTGCCCACGAACGCACTCTTCAGTGATGGAGGCGATCTCATCTCGGAAGGAGACAAAGTACAGTTTCTCGGATTCGGTGTTGAGATAGGTGGTAGCATCAGCCGCAATAACCGCCACTGGGCTTTCGCTGAGATACGCTACGGCATGGGTACATACAAGCGCAATGGAGACGCACACATCAACCCATACAACCCACACACAAGCGACCGCTTCCTCATCGATAACGATATGTTCCAGTTAAGTATCACTGGGGGCTACCGCTACTTCAAGCCTCTTGCTCGCGGCATAACGCTACACCTTGGTGGCTATGCAGGCATCGGAACAATAGGCTTCATTGATCCTTTTTATGATCCCTACAACGACCCTTATTATGACCCCTACTATGATCCTTACTACTATAGCGACAAGTGGACAGATAATAGTGAGATTGGAGTCGTCGCTGGTGTAGAGTTCGGCTTTGACTTCCAAATCACGGCAAGAAGCTTTATAACAGTAAGCTATGCTATTGAGTTCCAGTCTGCCACACCTGACTACAAGTTCTCGAGGCACAGACAGGCACAGACAAGAGAGCTTTTCTACCAAAACATCAGCTTAGGGTTAGGCTGGCAGTTTTAAGAACACATGATCAACAGGGCTCACTCTACGCTGATGTGCTTGCTCGTGGCTGCGAGCACCCTGCAGTCAGCGCAACCAGCTGTCTCCAGTCGCGAGATAGCTGGAGTGCCGCCACAAGCCCTAGAAAAATCAACGCATAAGGGCACCCCTTTTTTCATCAGCGCAGAGGCACGCGTATGGCTTCCGAGTAATAGGCTTTTCGAAGATGGGGCAGGCCTCATTGCTGAAGATGAAAAAATACAGTTCATGGGTTTCCGGCTCCTCGGAGGGCGCAGCATCAGCGAAAACAACAGGCACTGGATCTACGCCTCGCTCAACTATGGACTGGGAACATACAAGCGCAAAGCACAGATCGAAGGAACTCCTAGCACTCCTGTGAGCCCGCACTATAGCGACCATTTGCTATCGGGCAACGACATGATGCAATTGGGTCTTGTTGCCGGCTACAAGTATACCTACCCTCTCACGAGTTGCCTCAGTCTCACGGCAGATACCTATCTAGGAGTGTGCCTCGTCGGCATCTTCGACGAGTATAAGGGCTATCATGATATTCATGACCCCTATTACGAAGAAAGCTTCAATGAGGAAGACTGGGCGGATAACATGGATCTAGGATTCTGCACAGGCATCAGCATAGGCGTGCAGTACCAGTTTACAGAGACGTTCTTCATGTATGCAAGCTACGGAATTGAGTTCCAGAGCTCGAACCCAAGCTACCATTTTTCTAATGGAGCTACTGCGCGGACGCGCCACACAGCTTATCAGACCATCTCGGTGAGCTTTGGTCTGAGCTTTTAGCGCGAGCAAAAAAGAGCTCGCCTACTTTTTCTTACGAAAGTCTAGTAAGGCTAATTGCTGGGCAATGCGGCTCTCTAAGTAGGTCTGCTCCTCTCGTGTCATCACAGAAGATCCATCACGAAGCGCCTTCTGCGCACGTTCGATGGCTTCCTCGACACTGTTAAGCTCTACTTGCTCGGCATCCACAGCCATATCGGTGACAAGCAGGATATGCCCACTCTCAACCTGCATGAAGCCTCCTCCTATAAAGAGCTTCTTCACCTCTCCCGGCGCTGACTTGTAGGTCAACTCACCGTAGCTGAGAGCTACGATGATATCGGCATGATCAGGGAGGATCTCTATCTCACCCTGCTGGCTGGGCAGATGCACGCTCAGCACAGCCTCTTCGACGGCAGTGCGCTGTGGGGTGATGATTTTCAGATCAAGAGCCATAGCAAAACTTAGGCGTTAGAATTAACAACAGTCTCTATACTTCCCTTCATATAGAAGTCCGCTTCGGGGATATGATCCCACTTGCCTTCGAGAATCTCGGCAAAACCACGCACCGTTTCAGCTACAGGAACATAAGCTCCAGGGATACCGCTGAAGACTTCTGCCACACTGAGGGGCTGGGAAAGGAACTTCTGAATCTTACGCGCACGGCTGACGATGAGTTTATCTGATTCCGAGAGCTCGTCCATACCGAGGATAGCAATCATATCCTGTAGATCCTTATAGCGCTGCAAACTCTTCTGAACACCACGTGCTACACGATAATGCTCTTCACCGACAAGCTCAGGGCTCAGAGCTTGAGAAGTCGATGTAAGCGGATCAACCGCTGGATAGATACCCTGCGCAGAAAGCGCACGATCGAGAACCACCTTTGAATCAAGATGGGAGAAGGTCGTAGCAGGCGCTGGGTCAGTCAAGTCATCCGCAGGGACATAGACCGCCTGCATCGAGGTAATCGAACCCTTCTTGGTCGAGGTAATACGCTCCTGAAGCTGCGCCATTTCCTCAGCGAGGTTAGGCTGGTAGCCCACGGCTGAAGGTGTGCGGCCCAGAAGAGCACTCACCTCTGAACCTGCTTGTGAGAAGCGGAAAATATTATCAATAAAGAGAAGTACATCCTTATTTTCCTCATCACGGAAGTACTCAGCCATAGAGAGAGCGGAAAGAGCGACGCGCAGACGCGCACCAGGAGGCTCATTCATCTGACCATAGACGAGAGCTACCTTCGACTCCTCGGGGTTCTCGATATTCACCACACCTGACTCACTCATCTCATGATAGAAGTCGTTCCCCTCACGGGTTCGCTCACCTACACCTGCGAAGATGGAGAGACCAGAGCGAGCCTTAGCGATGTTATTAATCAGCTCCATGATGAGCACAGTCTTACCGACACCAGCACCCCCGAAAGAGCCAGCCTTACCACCCTTAATGAAAGGACAGATAAGGTCAATGACCTTAATCCCAGTTTCTAAAACCTCTGAAGAAGTAGCCTGCTCTTCGAGCGTGGGTGCTTCGCGGTGGATGGGGTAGCGTTTCTCGCAAAGGGGAGCACCTCTATCATCAACTGTTTCACCCAGCACGTTAAAGATACGCCCGAGTACCCCAGTGCCGACTGGAACCGTGATACAGCTACCTGTATCGATCGCTTCCATACCTCGCTTGAGACCATCTGTGCTACTCATTGCGACGGTGCGCACCCAGCCATCAGCGAGGTGCTGCTCGACTTCGAGCACGAGTTGCTTAGGCTCACCTTCTACTTCGTATTCGACGGTGAGAGCGTTGTAGATGGCTGGCATTTCAGCCTGAGAAAAGTCGATATCGACAACCGCGCCAATAACTTGGACTATGGTACCTTTGTTCATATGATGATGCGTTTCTATGCTAAAGTTGTGTTGTTAAAATGGTAAATAATGAATGGATACTCCCGCTTATTCCATGGCCTTCATAGCTGTTGTAATATCAAGAAGTTCATTGGTAATCTGAGTCTGACGTGCCTTATTATACTCAAGAGTAAGACTATCGATGAAGCCCTTTGCATTCTCGGTGGCAGCCTTCATCGCGACCATGCGCGCCGAGTGTTCTGACGCCTTGGCTTCAAGCACCATTTGCGTAAGCAGGTGGAAGAAGTACAATGGCAAGATAGCATCGAGAAGCTGCCCCGAGCTAGGCTCTAAGATGAAAAGATCATTATCAGTATCAGCGATATCGTCATCTGATGCAATGACAAGCAGCTCCTCAGCAGTTACAGGGAGAAGCTTGCGAAGGGTAGGCTTCTGCACAACCACATTCACATAACGCTGGAAGCAGACGTAGACCTCCTTATAACCATCCTCGATGAATGCCTTTCTGAGATAGTCAGCAATGGGCTTCAGAGCAGCATCATCGAAGTTATCCTTCAGAGTGAACGAGGCAATCAGATTACGCTGGAGGCGAGCTAACTGCGGATTAAGCTTCGCACCGATGGTCACGATGTCTGCATCGGTGGGGCACTCCTTCATCAAGAAGCGCATCAGATTCGAGTTCAAGCCACCACAGAGACCACGATCTGTATTCACGAGCAAGATGAGGCTTTTCCCCTCTTCCTGCTCCTTCATCAGGGGCGTTTCGCACTCATTAATAGTCTCTTCAAGATGCTTGAGCACATTTGCCATCGCGCTGATGTAGCTACGTCCCTTCAGAGCTAGATCCTGTGCGCGACGCATCTTCGCTGAAGCTACAAGCTGCATCGCTTTCGTAATCTGGGATGTATTACGCACAGAGTGTATTCTGCGCTTGATATCTCTGAGACTAGCCATAAGAAGATAAGTTTAGGCGGTGAAGCTGAAGTTCTCCATGAAGTTCTTCAGTTTTTCGTCTAGCTCTGGGGTCAGATCACATACATGCTCGATCTCAGAGAGAAGGGCATCGTCCATGGATGCCGTGTTCTCCAGCTTCTTGCGCACTTCTTCAACGACTTCGACTGGCACCTTATCGAAGTATCCGCGCTGGATAGCATAGAGATTAATCACTTCCATACCAAGGGACTTAGGCTTGTAGAGCCCCTGTTTGAAGAGTTCTGTGATGCGGCTACCGCGTTCCAGCTTATTGCGCGTGTTCACATCGAGATCAGATCCGAACTGTGCAAAGGCCTGCAATTCTTCAAACTGAGCTAGGTCAAGCTTCACCGAGCCTGCAAGCTTTTTGACAATCTTTGTCTGAGCACTCGAGCCCACACGGCTGACTGAAATACCCACATTAATAGCGGGTCGTACCCCCTGATTAAAGAGATCAGCGTCGAGGAAGATCTGTCCATCCGTGATCGAAATCACATTCGTGGGAATATAAGCTGATACGTCGCCTGCCTGCGTCTCAATAATAGGCAGAGCTGTGAGTGAGCCGCCCTTACGACCATTCTCTGAATTAATACGTGCCGCGCGCTCTAGCAAGCGGCTATGCAGGTAGAACACGTCACCAGGATACGCTTCACGCCCCGAGGGACGTCGCAGGATGAGAGACACCTGTCGGTAAGCTACAGCGTGCTTGGAAAGATCATCATACACGATGAGGGCATCATCACCCTGATCCATGAAATACTCACCCATCGCGCAGCCTGCATAAGGTGCGAGATATTGCATCGCCGCAGTATCGGATGCTGAAGCCACAACGACGATGGTGTAAGGGAGAGCCCCCGACTCTTCGAGCTTGGAAACGAGGCGTGTGATGTTCGCACGCTTCTGACCTATAGCAACATAGATACTATACATAGGACGATGTGTTGGATCATCCTGTCGTTGAATATTCTGCTGCGCCTGAGCGATAATCGTATCTACAGCGAGCGCTGTCTTACCAGTCGAGCGGTCACCAATGATGAGTTCACGCTGTCCACGACCAATGGGAATCATCGCATCGATGGGGAGGATGCCTGTCTGCACTGGCTGATCCACGGCTTGGCGTGTGATGATACCCGAGGCGATCTTCTCGACGGGGTAATAGTCATCTGCTTCGATAGGACCTTTACCATCAAGCGGCTTACCCAGCGTATCGACAACACGTCCTAGCATACCGCGCCCTACAGGCACCTGTAGAAGTCGTCCTGTGCTCTTACAGAGATCGCCCTCTTTCAGCTCAGGTCCACGACCGAGGAGAACAGCACCTACTTCATGTTCCTCGAGGTTCATGGCGAGTGCTGTAACTCCATAGGGGAGCTCTATCATCTCGTTAAGCATGGCATCACTGAGCCCTTCGATGCGGGCTACGCCATCTCCGATGGACTTGATCACGCCGACGTTTTCATTCACTGTCGCGCGGACAGTTTGACGGATTTCTGCTTCGAGTTCTTGAACGATGTTGCTCATATGCGTTGTTCTGGGGAAAGTGTGAATATGCTGATGTGTTTTGAAAATTAATACTGCTGCGCGAGACGCTTGAGACGAGACTGCACGGAGGCGTCAGTGCGATCATCTCCTACTTGGACGATGAATCCTGCAATGAGGCTAGGGTCGACTTCCCATTGGAAGCATAGCCCTGCTCGCTTCTCCACTAGTCGTGATGTGATGGCAAGTTTCTCTTCTTCTGTGAGTTCAATAGCACTCCTAATGATAGCTGTGTGCTTCGTCACCTGTAGCTTCACCAGATCGGCAAAGGCTTGCAAAAGGGGGATATAATTTCGAGGCTTCGATGTTAAAATGCGTGAAGATATCAGACGCACAGTCTCCTCGTTGAGGGTTGACTGTTCGTCGAGACAAAGGCGCAGCAGGCGGCGGGCGCGGGCTTGGGTATCCTTGGTAATCTTCATGCTCGTTATCAGTCGTTTAGGCTAGGGTTTAGAGCTGCTTGATAGCCTCATCATTAATAAGGCGATGATCACTCTCACTGAGTACCTTACCAGTCACTTGAGATGTAGCTTGTGCCACGAGGCGAGCGAAGTCAGCGCGGAGTGCCTCCTTTTGCTGTTGAGCTTCGAGCTCTGCTTGCTTACGTGCATTTTCGAGAATTGTCTTTGCCTCTTGAGAAGCGCGCGTAGCCGCCTCCTCTTGTACATGGCTCGCAAGCTGACGTGCGTGCTCTAGGTGATCTTCGCTCTGAGTGCGTGCCTCAGCAAGGATGTTCTCGCTGGTCACTTTTACCTCCGCGAGGTTTTTCTCACTCTCGGCTCGCATGGCTTCTCCCTCTTCGATGCGCTGACGACGCTCTTCGAGCTGTGCAGCGATAGGCTTAATCCCGAACTTCACAACGATGGCGACAAGCAGGGTAAACGCAATCGCATGCGCAATAAAGGAATCAACGTTGAGTCCAAACTTATCAACGAATTGCTGGAGGTTAGCGGCGAGTATGGCTGTATTCATATCGTGTACGAGCTCTGATATAGAAGGTTAAAGATGAGGCTGAGAGTAGGTAGTGGGTCGTTAGCAGTCCGAGCTGGTGAACTCGGACTGCTAGCAAGTGAGTCTTATTCGCCAGTAGCGAAGAGGGCCACGAAGGCTACACCTTCGATAAGAGCTGCAAGGAGAATACTAATCGTAAGCACCTTACCAAATGAAGCTGGATTGCGTCCTACGGATTCCGCAGCCTTCATACCGATGATACCGATACCGATACCCGCACCGATTACGACGGCACCTGGGGTGGATAATAATGAGGTCATATGTGTGTGTTGTGTTGTGTTTGTAGTTACTTTCTACCAACTTCACGTTTTATCTTCATGATCAGATGGTGAGAAATCTTGTGTCAGGATCACGATGTGGCTTCTTCCTCCCCATCATCGAGTTGGGTACGTAGGAAGATAGCTGTGAGCATGAGGAAAACGAGTGCTTGCACGAAGCCCACGATGAGCTCTAGTGCCATGAAGGGGAGAACAGCCGCCCAGCTGACAAGACTCATCTTCTCAATGATGAGTTCACCTGCGAAGATATTGCCGAAGAGACGAGCGGCCAACGCCACAGGACGGATGCAGATAGAAAGCACTTCTATCAGCCCCACGAAGAAAAAGATAGGCATCAAGAGATACTTCAATGCTCCTGCCAGCCCCCCCTTTGGTCCAAAGAGATGAGCAACGAAGTGCACAGGACCTTGCTCACGCATGACCCAGAAGAACCACAGCACCGCATACATCAAACCGAGGAAGAGGGTAACATTCAGATCCGCATTCGCTCCTCGGAAAAGAGGCTGTCCCTCATAGGTAATACTACCTACACCAGGAAGAAGGCCAATATAATTACTGACGAGAATCAGAAGAAAGACCGTGGCAAAGTACCAGAAGTAACGCTTCGCAAGCTTACGCCCTACAAGACTCTCCACGAAGTTATAGAGCAGCTCAAAGATCCACTCAACCAGATTCTGCATCTTACCAGGGACGAGTGCCATCTTACGCGTGGAGAGACGCAGAAAGAGGGTGATGAGAAGCATCGCGATGACCATCATCACGAGCGAATTAGAAATAGGGAAAGTATGACCTGGCCAGAAAGGAATCTCTGGATTCCACAAGAGCGGAGCTGAGACGGTCATCTCATGATGCCCCTCTCCTGCTGCCTGTGCTACACCCGCTATAGCAAGGAGCAGCACGCATGCTTTCTGTATGCACTTTTTGATCATAGCCATTTTAGGTAATAGTAATCCTTAACTCATCTTTGTCAAGCTTTGACTGAGGCATTTACTCTATTGTTTGAAAATAGGAGCGGGTAATTCATGCTCCTCATCGGATGAAGAGCCGACGAGATCACCTACATCTTTAAAGGTGACAAAGGCAAAGAAGCCCATCATGAACAGAACGAAGCCTGTCTGAATCCATTCTAGCACAGTGCCACGCACAGCACGACCTCGGATCATCTCGATAATACCCAGCACCACATGCCCACCATCAACGACTGGGAGCGGCAGCATGTTAAGCACAGCTAGATTCACATTGAGTATAACTGCGAACCAGAGGACAAAACGCCATCCATCTGGGTGTGTGAGCATGGTGTAGATGTGATTTCCTATTCCCACAGGTCCACTCAGGTGCTGCGCCTTCACATCGCTACCAGGACTAATCACCTTTGCGAGCGTCTCCTTCATCCAGCGCAGACTCTGGGTGATTTGAGCAAAGGGTGATGGATGCTCAAGAGTGAGGGTCTGATCACCAGCAGCCCAGCTAATCCCCATGAGAGCACGAGCCCCCTCTTGATCTTTCCAATTAAGCGGCACAACAGGTGTGAGCATGACATCTAAGTATACGCCTTTGCCTCGAAGAATAACTAATCTCAACTCTGTACCAGCTTCACTGAGCACCATAACAGTCTCAGGGCTGTACACACTCTTCCCATTGACTTTGATAATCTTATCACCTTCCACCAAGCCTGCAAGCGCAGCAGGAGAATGCGGTGCCACAGCACCCACAATGGCATCAAAGCGAGGGGCAATCCCTATACGACGCAGGGCACTGCGCTGCCACCAATTCGTCTCTGGTATCTCGTAGTTACTGATGATATCCAGTCTCTCAGTTGCACCGTTTGCGAGAGGACGCTCCACGGCAATCTTGATCTGTTCTTCTTCCGATAGAGCGATCGCCTCGCTCACGCCCTTCATGTCTCCGACCCACTCTGTTACTTCCTGCCCATCGACAGCGACGATACGGTCGCCTGGGAGGATACCGGCCATAGCAGCTGGAGATTGGGGAACGACGTAGCCTACTTCATTGGACATCACAGCAGTCGGCTTACCTACAGCCCATACTATGATAGCGAAGAAAAAGGCAAGCAACAGGGAGAACAGAGGACCCGCGGCTGCAATGATCACCTTATCGATCGCTTTGAGAGGTTTACACTTTGCAAGAGCTTCTGCATCGAGAGCCTCGCCTTCGATAGCCTCCATATCTCCCATCTGGGGAAGAGAGACGAAGCCTCCAGCGGGAATCCAGCCTAGTCCCCACTCCACACCATTAATCTTCTTCTTCCATATAGGCTTCCCAAACCAGATCTGAAAGCGATCGATATAAGCTCCACGCCAGCGTCCTGCCCAAAAGTGCCCCAGCTCATGAACAAAAATCATGATATTAAAGAAAACGACTACAAGGAGGATCAACGCCCCAGTCTGCAAAATGGAAGAAATCATATAGTGAGCAAGAGTATGCCAAAACACACTCCTGATTGCAAGCTTGAAATAGAAGCGTTATAGGATAAGTGCGATCACAAGCATCCCTGACATCACGCCATAGATAGAAGCATGAGGGAAGCCCCAGCGCTGCGCCATAGGAAGCAGCTCATCTAGTGAGATGAAGACCATGATACCTGCCACTGCGGCGAAGAGCATCGCGATTACCAATGGAGTCAGGAAAGGCAGCAACAACAGCATCGCCACCAGTGCTCCTATCGGTTCCGCTAGCCCCGACAAGGCAGCCCAACCAAAGGACTTCCAGCGACTCTGAGTCGCACAATAAAGAGGGATAGCCACCGCGATACCCTCAGGGATATTATGAATAGCCACAGCGAACGCTACTGAATAGGCCACCTCGCCTCCTTCAAATGCTGCAACCATCGTCGCAATCCCCTCGGGAAAGTTGTGAATAGCAATCGCAAGTGCAAAGAGCAGAGCAGAGCGCTTCAGCCCTCTATTCGCATCAGCCTCAGTTCGCGCCCAGTCATTAATCCTTCGCACCTCATGAGGATTCTCCTCACTAGGAACAAAACGGTCAATTAAGCCTATGAGTAAGGCTCCTCCAAAAAATGCCGCCATCGGTGCCCACGTGGGATCATCAGGTTCTAGCCCTGCTATAGCGGAAGGCATGAACTCCATGAACGAGATGTAAACCATCATCCCCGCACTCGCTCCGAGCGCATAGGTGAGGATACGGTAGTCAAGCTTGCGTAAAAAGAAGGCTACCGCCGCACCTATCCCAGTCGATAACCCAGCAATCAGCGAGAGGCTAAAGCCTAATATCATCTCATTCGTGTATGCACCAAGCATGAGCTATTATAGAATAAGTTTAGACTAACATACAAGTCTGATGACACGATTCTTTCTCAATCATGTAATAAAACGTTCAACGTGTATAGCAATATAGGTCGAATTCGTTGTAGCTACGCAGCTTCTCTCGCTGCGAAAAGTACTGACGAAACTCGGGGAAATAGGTATCCCCCTCATAGGATGCATGCACTTCAGAGACATACAGCGTCCGGCACTGAGGTAGCAAGAGACTATAGAGCTCCCCTCCCCCGATGAGCATAACCTGCTCATGCATGAGTGTCATCTCTTCGAGTTCAGATAGATCGTGGATGACGTGCACTCCATCTGCCTGCCAGTCGCGCTGACGCGTGATGACGATATTCTGCCGCCCTGGCAAGGGGCGACCTATACTTTCATAGGTCTTACGCCCCATGAGTATAGGATGCCCGAGAGTGAGCTCTTTAAAGAGCTTCAGATCCTCGGGGAGATGCCATGGCATGCTGCCATCTTTCCCGATCACACGCTCGGGGCTCATCGCGACCACAGCTGTTAGATGCGCATTCATACAGAGACAGCAGCTTTAATATGAGGGTGAGGCTCGTAGCCTTCGAGAGTGAAGTCGCTGAACTCAAATCCATCGATCTCCATCACGTCTGCATTGAGCCTCATCGTGGGTAAGGAGTGTGGCGCACGCGTCAGCTGCAAGCGTGCTTGCTCCAGATGGTTCTGATACAAATGGAGATCCCCAAAGGTATGCACATACTCGCGAGGCTCATAACCACACACTTGTGCTACCATCATGAGCAGCAGCGCATAGCTAGCGATATTAAAGGGTACGCCGAGGAAGAGATCACAGCTCCTTTGATAGAGCTGAAGCGAGAGACCATGCTTCTCCCCTTCCTTCTGTGCGGGTATCACGCAGAACTGGAAGAGACAGTGACAGGGAGGGAGTGCCATCTCATCGACCTCTGCGACATTCCACGCGCTGACGAGATGGCGTCGACTCCATGGATTATTCTTCAGCCCATCAATAAGCTTAGCAATCTGATCGATATGTCCACCCTTCCCATCAGGCCATGAGCGCCACTGCGTCCCATAGACAGGACCGAGTTCTCCATGCTCATCAGCCCATTCGTCCCAGATGCTGACACCATGCTCCTTCAGATAGGCAATATTAGAGCTGCCCTTGAGAAACCAGAGCAGCTCTATAATAATGGAGCGCAAGTGAAGCTTCTTTGTCGTTAGGCAGGGGAAGCCATCACGCATATCGTGACGGATCTGGCGTCCGAAGACACCTACTGTCCCTGTACCTGTACGATCGTCGCGTCCAACGCCGTGCTCCAGTACGTCTTGTAGTAAATCTAAATATTGCTTCATAATTCTCTGTCTGCAATCTTTATAGCACAGACAGGAGAAAAACAAAAGCCTCTAAATTCACCTCTACTTCTTTCACGCAGTCTGATCCGCCGCAGACGCATCGTCTTCATCCTTGCTGAAAAGGATAGCGGTAAACTTGATGGAGAGATAGGCAAAGAGGAAGAAGGGGATACCGAAGATGCAGAGGCGCAGGATCATATCCTTGTAGAGGTCGAACTGATAAGACTTAGGATTCTCCTGATCAATGAGAACCTTCACCTTGCTACCTGAACGATAAGTAACACGCTCATAGCTGCCACGATTACGGCGACGTCCTGCGCTGTGTGAGTTGGCCTTCTTGCGATAGTCAAAGGATACGGTAGAGCGTCCATAATTAGGAGCTGTATAGTTCTTTCCTTCCCATGAGTAGATCGCGTCATAGGGGTGATCTTCCGTAGGTTGAGCAGCTCTCTTCAGCACAGCTGGAGCTTCTACCCATGTTTTGTATGCACCCGCGCTGATGAATTTTGCCGAGGTTGTGACGAAGTAGTAGCCAAAGAGGGCTAACGCAGCGAAGCTGATGAGCGCAAGGATTGCTACGACGATGTTAGCAATGACTGAGTTTCCTCCACCCTGCTTCGGGGTATTATTGTTTTCTGATGTATTCTCCATGGGATATTTATAGTATAATTGTTTGCCTTATTTCAAATAAGGCGCGCGAACTGTACCATAATTACAAGAGATAAAAAAGCCCTATGTTAAAAAAATGTTAGGCGCACTCATCATGCTCGATTTTTACAAGTAATTTATGAGCTTCGTGATGTCCTAGCTTCACTGCCTCGTAGAGCCAGTAGCGCGCGAGTTTTCTATCTTCAAACGAAGATAGGATAAGGCTGCGCCCTAGCGCGTACATCGCATCGTCATAGCCTTGCTTAGCGGCAAGCTCATAGTAGTGATGGGACTCAAAGAGGTCTAACTCGACACCTTCACCATTCTCATAGCAAATTCCCAGCATATACTGAGCATCTGCATCACCGAGACCAGCGGCCAAGCTGAACTGCTCAACAGCTTTCTGCTTATTCTCTTCTATTCCGAATCCATAATAACAGCACATCCCCAGCGCATAGTGCCCAGCAGCAACACCCTGCTGGGCCGCTTGAGCATACCAAGCAGCAGCCTTCTTTGGGTTAGGCTTAACTGTGTACCCCATCTCATAAAAGCCACCGAGCAAAAACTGTGCTTCGGCTGAGCCTAGATGGGCAGCTTGCGCAAACCAGTAAAAACACTTCTTACTGTTCTTCTCAATGAACGCGCCGTCACCCTCATAGTAGAGGCTTCCTAACTCTAACTGGGATGCTAGATCCCCACACTCAGCGGCTCTCAGGAGACCCGCGATATCGCGATCGTAATTGGGGCTAGACTTAGTCATATTCTTTGATGACGATCATTTCAGGATTACCCCTTAGGATTATGCCGTGTAGATGATCATCCCCTTCCAACAACAAGTATCACATAGATTATACAAAAAGTCAATGTTTTTCTTTTTCTGAAAAAAACACATCTTTTACTAAAAAGCAATAAACTGATACCTTTTGAAGATATCAGTTTATTGAAAAAGCTAAGTGTTTATCCTTTTTTTTGCTTACTACTTATCTAACGAATTGAGCGCCTTCATTGCTTCTGGCTCACCGTAAGTTGTCGCTTTCATCAGCCACTGCTTGGCCAGAGTCTTATCTGGCTGCACATCTGCTAATCCATCACGGTAAAGTATACCCAGCTCTAATGCCGCCTCCACGCTACCATGCTTACTCGCTTCGCTATAGTAGTGTATAGCCTTCTGCGGATTGAGCGGTACTCCAGTACCATCTCGATAACAACGAGCAAGTCCGAGCTGTGCATACGAGCCATTCAACTCAGCGCCTTTCTTGTAGTAGGAGAGTGCTAGCTTGATATCCTTATCCTTATAATAATTGCCTAACTGCGCAAAGGCTCGTGGCTCTGATTGCCTAGCCGCCTTTTTCCACCAATAAAGGGCCTTAGAGATATTCTTTTGCACACTCCCACCATCTTCTAGGTAGTCATCACCCAGAGCTAACTGGGAGCTCGCATCCCCTTGACGCGCAAGTTTCACATAACGCTGCTGCGGTAGAGGTGCTTTTGAGAGTTCGCGTAGATCACTCTCTAGACTTCTCTCCTCTGAGTCTATCTTGTAAATACTGCGCGATGTTATCACGCCTATAGATTTACCATCCTTATCTAGCACCTTAAAGTGGTAGATGTAAGCAGGATCTATGCAGATATAATCATCCTTGCGTACACGATAATAATACCACTTCTCCACCTCAAGCCATCGATCGAAGAGTGCCTGCACCTCAGCATCACAAGGGATGACAGTCGTGGTATTCTCGACATTGGAGAGTGCGGCTGAGATCGTGATTTCTAAAGAATGCCCCTGAGACTTATATCGCTGAATCTCTCGCCTCATCGTGGCTGACTCTTCACGGTCCATCTTGACGATTTCGAAGAAATAGTCTTCGATTCGCTGCTGTCCGAGAATCATGCCATGGTACTGCGCCTGCTGCTGACAGCTACTAAGGGTCAAGGTGGCTAGTGTTGTAAGTGCAGCAGCGTACGAAGACTGCTTGAGCATTGTTTTGATATTCATAAGGTTTTTCTAGATGAAGGGTGTGAATTAGCTCTTTTTAGTAATACCGTTTTCTGCCGCTTTCTTATACCAGCGTATCGCTACTTGTGGATTCACCTCAACGCCATGCCCGAGCTCGTAGGCCTCAGCAAGCTCCCACTGCGCCTGAGGATGGTTCTGCTCAGCGGCTTGCTGGAGGAGGTAGACCATCTTGCTCTCATTTTGCTCCACTCCATGACCACGTGCATAGCACTGCGCTAGTGTGAAGCAGGCCTCTATCTCACCCTTGGCTGCTGCAAGTTTCAGCCAGTAGATCGCTTCAGTGAGATCGCGGTACTTCTTATTGGCTTCGAGATAAAATTTCCCCAAGAGATACTGCGCTTCTGCTTCATCTTGAGCCGCAGCCTTCTTCCACCAGTGTAGAGCCTTTTCAAAACGAGGCGGTTCATGATGATCTCCCATATACAGAAGCCCGAGCTGAAGCTGCGCTACAGCACTACCACTTATGGCCGCTTTCTCCCACCAATGCATCGCAGCTGAGCGATCAGGGGACACGCCATCGCCCTGCATATAGGCAAGCGCGAGACTTAGCTGCGCTGAGAGTAGCCCTTGATCCGCGGCTTTCTTCCACCACTGAACGGCAAGTTTCGGCTGTGTTTCCACCCCTTCGCCAAGCTGATAACGCATGGCCACCTCGCACTGAGCATCTGCCATCCCCTGCTCTGCGGCTTTCAAGTACCAAGAAAAGACTTCCTCTTCTTCGCAGGGGCATTCATCTGACTCTGCCGCCTTCCGAGCAGAATCAAGACTCAGCGCATACTCATACTGAGCGACAGCATCTCCGAGCTCGGCACCTTTCTGGAAGCAGAAGAGTGCCTTTGAGGGATCTTCTGTAACACCCTCTCCCATGGAGTAGCAAAATGCTAGAAAACGGTACGCGCGAGCCTCATCTTGGGCGGCCGCCTTCTTCCACCAATAGACCGCCTGCTCTGCATCACGATCGACCCCCTGCCCCTTCATGAAGCAATAGCCAATCAGTTGCTGCGCCTGAGCATCGCCTTGCTTCGCCGCCTGATACCACCATCGCGAGCTCTCTTCATCACTCTGCTCTACACCCTCACCGCGCTGGAAGAGCGTACCTAGCTCACGCTGCGAGCTAGCATTACCATCTTTTGCAGCTTGAATAAGGGCATCTATGTCGAGCTCCTCTGCAGGAGACTCGCCATTGAACAGTTTTTTGAGACTATCTAAAAGGGACATAAAAAAGTAAATGAGAGAGATAATAGGAGAGCGAGCATGATATCACAGGGACTCTCACACTCTTATACTCATACATACTACTCTCCATCCACTACCTTGTCAACTGCCTTTTTAGAAGATGGCGTAGTTGTCTACGTTCATCATTTCTGCGACTCGTCATAGGCCATGAGTGCTGCTCCGAGCAGGCCGGCATCCGCGCCAAACTGCGCTGATTCCAGCTTCAGCGCAGCATAATGGGCAGGCATGAGCTGAGCTTTGAGGAAAGCATCTAGTGGTGTGAAGAGCAAGTCCCCCGCCTTTGCCACACCACCACCTAGAATAAACTTCTCAGGAACAATGCTGTACATGAGATTCATAATCAGACAAGCGAGCTTCTCCGCATAGTCCGTGTATACTTGAGCAGCGATGGCATCTCCAGCGCGGGCAGCTATTTCAAGTGCATAAGGAGTGCAGTCCTCCTCTGTCTTCGTGATACCAGTCGCAGCATAACGCGCGATCGCATCTGCTGTCATCTCACGATTCCCAAGATATTCTTCTATCCCGCCACGATTCCCGTATGGTCCTTCTTTACCACGATAATCAATGCTACACATCCCCAGCTCTCCTGCTGAAGCGGTCTTACCGCGCAGCATCTGATTAGCCACGATGATGCCTCCACCTATACCTGTGCCTAGCGTGATACTCACCACGCTCTCACAGCCCTGACCAGCCCCTAGCTTCCACTCAGCATAGGCCATGCAGTTTGCGTCATTGTCGAGATAGACAGGCATGTTCAGCACAGCTGACATGAGCTCACGTACAGGGGTCGCTTCTTGGAAGGCTGGCACATTCACCAATCGCCCTAGTATACCATTCTGGAAGTCCACCCAGCCGGGCATACCAAGCCCCACGGAGCTAACACCTGGATATTGAGCCTTGAGCTTCAGGATAGCATCGCACATTGCTTGGATGATGCTATCAGTGTCACAAAACTGCTGCGTAGGGATGGGATCAGCGAAACAGAGGATCTCTCCAGCTGCGCATACCCCGATTTTGATACTAGTCCCACCGAAGTCGACCCCTATTGACTGGGCTTGATTATTCATATGGTATTATCATTCTCTATTCACTCGACTCTGTCAAGTAGAAATATGTAGCTGTCAGATATTGAGAAAATTATAACATATTAAGAATGTAACAATATCAGATTGACACGATGAGATAATGATGGCATTCTTCTACACATGAGCCTCTCACGCATAGCATCCATCTACACCCTACTCATCCTCACGACGGGTGCACCATTACTGCACGCCTCAGAGCAAGATAGTAGTAAGAATCCTAGTAACTGGAGATATGATCTCCCCCCCTCAGGCGTGACACCTAGTTACTTCTCTGTAATGACACAACTTGAGAGTGATGCTCGCGCAGGAGGTTCTAGCTTCTCGATGCAGCAAGTGGAGCTAGAGATCCCTCTCAGTGATCCACGTCGCTCAGGCTATGCGAACTGGGCACTCATTTCCTCCCTCAGTACAAGCTACACACATGTCAATACGAATGGAGAACTCAGCCTCGATCATGAGGACTTCTACCGATTCACACTCCCCATCGGCGCAGTACAGAGAACGAAGTCGCACAGCCTTTTCTTCATGGTCACCCCTAGTCTAGCATCCGACTTTGAGAGCATGGATGGCTCATTTACGATAGGCGGCATTGCTGCCTACTCGTCGACGTGGGGAGATGAGCTGGACTATACCTTAGGTGTAGCCTACTTCCCTCGCTCCTTCCTCTTTGGCGTGATTCCTTTTGTTAATTTTACATGGAACTTCTCCCCCGACTGGGCTCTTGCCCTCGACCGCAGCACCATCCTCCTAGAGCATGAGCTCTCTGAGAAGCAGCAGCTTGCCCTCTTCTTCGAATATGATGGCGAGGCATGGACCGCCCACACGGATAGAGGTCTTCGCACCTTTAGTGTGAGCAGCCTCGTAGCGGGGCTGCGCTGGGAGTATAATATAGCTCCGCCTGAGGTTCCTAAGAAGCTGATTCGACTAGAACTCGGCGTACCATTCTACACTGATGTAGATGTAGAGTACCGCCATGGGGATCAGGACAGCGAGTTCTCCGACCGCTATGAGCCAACTCTTCGCCTCTCACTCGGTCTTGATATGCGCTTCTGAGCCGCGATGAATGATTGACAGCGCAGCAAGCTTATGATAAGAATGCTCCATGTTTGTCAGACTTCTCAACGCCATTTTACTCATCACCCTCGTGAGCCTCACCGGGTGGACAGCGCACTGCCTTGGGATAGATGAGGAAGTAGCTAACTGGGTGATCCCCACCTACATGAGTATTCTCGTGATGGGGCTCGTGCTTAATGGAGCTCTCATCCTCGCGCGTGTCATGAGCAAGAATAGCGCACTTGAAGAATGGGTATGGATATCCTCCTATTTCCTCATTGGCTGCCTCATCTTCGGTGGTGATACTCAAATGCTCACAGGGGCACGCATCCAGAGGGAGGCAGATATAGCAAGCATCACCTTCAGCAGTCCCGAGCTGCAGTCTACGGAGGCGCGCGAGCAGGCTATCGTGTTCTTACAAGGCATTCTCGACAACGACCATGCACTGGTCGCTAGCCTCTTCCCCTCAAGCTATCATGGTGATTCTGAAGTAGCAGCTCTTGCAGGCACACTCGCTATTCAGTACCGCCGCCCCGAGATGCTCCGCTTCCTTTTAGATAAGGGGCTTTCTGCTCAGGCAGCATGGGATGGCACGCCCTTACTCATCACGGCCATTGATACCTCACGCATCAGGGATGTCGAACTACTCATCAAAGCAGGAGCGCAGCTGAATACAGCAGACGCGCAGGGCATGACTCCACTCATCACCGCGGTGCTGGTCGATCATGCTGAGATCGTTGAGCTGCTACTTGAGGCGGGCGCTGACCCTCACAAGACGAGTGCCGTAGGCTACCATGCTAGCGAGTATAGTAGGAGTAAACAAGTCAGCGAGCTACTACCGCAGCTCGCTGGTGAGTCGCATGAGAGCGACACAGAATAGATAGCAAGACTAGTCTTGCTTCACATAGCAGCCCACCACTTCTGCGATATAGAGCTTGTGCAGAGGATTGCCCTCCTCATACCAAGAAGGTGACACCTCACTCCAGTCTAGGAAGGCACTCTGTTCGTAAGGCTGCACCATGATGGGGCGGCACTCTAGGACAATATCGGCATTCTCAAAACCAACAGATCCATTCTCCGTAGCATAGGGAATGAGCTTAGTCTTCGCTAGCTTATCGCCATCACGTCCCGAGAGCTTGCCACAGATATTGAGATCCTTCTTGTACTCCTTCGGCATGAAGGAGAGGGTGAAGAACTTTTCCTCAGTAATGAAGCTATCAGTATGGCGATTCGGGCGCACCACGGTGAAGACTACGGGCTTATTCCACATGTAGCCGAAGCCTCCCCAGCTGGCAGTCATGGTATTAAATCCAGCTGTACCGTCTGACTTTGCAGCTAGCTTACCCGCCGTTACAAGCATCCATTGCTTGCCTATGAGCTCAGCGGCATTGCCGCTGAGTTCCATAAAGGAGATTTCTTTCATCATCGTAAATCCATTCGTTGATTAGCAGTAGCGAGCAAGAACGTAAGGAAGTATACCACCTGCGCGGAAGTACTCTTTCTCAATAGGCGTATCAATGCGCACGATGAGGGGAAGCTCAAAGCTCTCTGCACCCGCTGGCTTCACCTCGAGAGTGACGCGAGCTCGTGCTGGGATATCATTGCTCAGTCCACGAATGGAGAAGCTCACGTCAGTGAGATCCTTCACCCTATCGTAATCTGCTGGGTTTTCGAAGTTGAGGGGAAGTACGCCCATACCGACGAGGTTACTGCGATGGATGCGCTCAAAGCTCTTTGTGATGACAGCCTTCACACCAAGGAGGTTTGTCCCCTTGGCCGCCCAGTCACGGCTAGAACCCATGCCATAGTCCTCACCACCGATAACGATGGTAGGTGTGCCTGCTGCCTTGTAAGCCATACCTGCATCGTAGATGAAAGTAGGCGTACCACTATTGCATGCAATCTCCTGATCAGGCGCGCTGACTGATGCAGCACCAAAGTACAGCGTGTAGCCGCCTTCAACTGTGCCGACCATGCGATTCTTGATGCGCACGTTCGCAAATGTACCGCGGGTCATGATGAGATCGTTACCACGGCGTGAGCCGTAAGTGTTGAAATCGCGTCGCTCAACACCCTGTGCTGCGAGGAACTGCCCTGCAGGGGATGTAGGCTTGATCGCACCCGCAGGTGAGATATGGTCCGTGGTCACACTATCACCGAAGATGCCAAGAGGACGCGCGTCGATGATATCAACGATATCAGCCTTCTCCCCCTTGCCAGTGAAGCTTTCAAAGTAAGGAGGACGGTGGATGTAACTAGAATCGGCATTCCAAGCGAAAGTAGCACCGGCAGGACCTTCTACGGCATCCCACTCTTCTATATGACTGCTATAGCTATTTGTGTAGTCTTCTGGCGTACAGGCCTTACTTTGTGCTTCAGCGATTTCTTCGTTGCTTGGCCAGATGTCCTTCAGATAAACAGGGCTACCATCAGCAGCTAGACCAAGAGGCTCACTGTCCATATCAATATCGACGCGCCCAGCGAGCGCAAAGGCGATCACGAGCGGGGGTGACATGAGGAAGTTCGCCTTCACAGAGGCGTGGATACGGGCTTCAAAGTTACGATTCCCAGAGAGCACTGAGCAGGAAAGAAGCTCATTCTCCTTCACCGCCGCTTCAAGCTGCGCATTCAGAGGACCCGAGTTACCGATACAGGTAGCGCATCCGTAACCAACGATAGAGAAACCTACAGCTTCGAGTCCTGCAAGCAGGTCATTGTTGTTAAAATACTTTTCTGCAAGGCGTGACCCAGGTGCCATGCTCGTCTTCACGTAGGCGGGTACCTTCATACCGAGAGCTGCTGCCTTCTTCGCGAGGATACCAGCGCCTAGCATGAGGCTCTCATTGCTGGTGTTTGTGCAGCTTGTGATCGCAGCCACGAGGATAGAGCCATCCTTGAGCTCCACATCATGTGTTATGCCTGCTTCAGGATTGCCAGCATCACCCTGCATGGTGACAGCAACTGCTGGGCGATTCAGCTCCAGATTGTACGTGCTCTGGGTGAGCTCTGCGAACTTCACCTTGAGCTCACTCATCGCAATGCGATCTTGTGGACGCTTCGGTCCTGCAACAGATGGCTGAATGGTGCTCAGATCTAGTTCAAGGACGACTGAGTAGTCGATCTCTCCAAGTTGAGGCATACCAAACATGTCTTGCGCCTTGAAGTAGGATTCCACTGTACCTACAAGCTCCGCTGTACGTCCAGTGGTCTTGAGGTAATCGAGACTCTGCTCATCAAGTGGGAAGAAGCCCATAGTCGCACCATACTCAGGTGCCATGTTCGCAATCGTTGCACGGTCTGGCAGGGAGAGTGAGGCTGCACCTTCACCAAAGAATTCGACAAACTTACCGACCACACCATGCTTACGCAGTAGCTCGGTGACATAGAGTGCTGCATCAGTTGCTGTGACTCCTTCACGGAGTTTTCCTGTGAGGTTCACACCCACAACTTCTGGCACGAGGAAGGTAACTGGTTGCCCAAGCATACCTGCCTCAGCCTCAATACCACCCACGCCCCATGCGACGATACCCAGACCATTAATCATGGTCGTATGGGAGTCTGTACCAACGAGACTGTCTGGGTAGTATACCCCATCTTGCTCCATCACACCACGGGCAAGATGCTCGAGGTTCACCTGATGAACGATACCTGTGCTAGGTGGAACGACGGAGAAGGTTTCGAAGGCTTGCTGCCCCCATTTTAAGAATTCATAACGTTCTGTGTTACGTTCAAACTCGCGCTTCAGGTTCTGCTTATATGAGTCAGGGAAGCTAGACCAGTCTACCTGCACAGAGTGGTCTACCACGAGATCAACGGGAACAAGTGGCTCCATTTTCTGAGGATCAGCTCCGAGGTCCTGCACCGCAGAACGCATGGCAGCAAGATCAACTAAAAGTGGCACACCGGTCAAATCTTGTAAGATGATACGCGCCACGGTGAAAGGAATCTCATAATCGCCAGGATTCTTCGCATCCCAAGCGGCCAGATTCTTCACATCATTTTCTGTCACCTTCAGACCATCGCAATGGCGCAAGAGGCTCTCCAAAACAATGCGAAGAGATACCGGCATACGTGATATGCCAGCATAACCTTGCTCGGCTAAGGCTGGAAGGGAGTAATAGGAGCCCTCCTGTCCAGCTCCAGTGGTAAAATGGCGTATAGTATCCTTCATCATTATCAGTTTATAAAAGTTGAATTACTCGCGCGAGTATACTGATTATTTCTCAGAGATCAAGCTCTTTTTTATCAGCTAGTAGGTGCGCTCTTCGAAAAGGTCTCTTGATCTTCGCCAACCTTCTTCAAGCTTTCTTGTGCCTTCTCCCTCTCTTCTTCACTGATACTTGTACGGTTGACCCGATTAGCTTCTGCGCCATCACTCAGATTCTTAGCTTTTCTGTCATAAAGCAGCTTCTGCGTAGATGTGAGCACTGGTATCTTCACCTCACCACTCAGTGGGACATGTACACCATCTAAGCGCATGCTCGCCGTTACTTTTATCTCTCCCTCCTCGAGCCCTGCTTGCACGATGACGGGAGCGTCACCCCAGAGGAGAGGAACGTTGAGGGTGCCATCTTTCTGCGCTCCATAAAGGAGACCTGAACCCTCGATGCTGAACTGCACCTGCCCATTATTCAGACGGCGCACGACACCGAAGCTATCGACAATCTGCGCGACAACCACTACTTGATCGCCACCATTTGCTAGCGTAGCGATTCCTTCATCTTCGACGATAAGCTGGAGACGCGCAGGGCGCTGTGGCATAGACACCTTGTGCGTAGCGACGACTTCTCCCTTATCATTAAGGGCTTCTGCGAGAATACTTACCTGATGAGTCTTTGAACCTTCACGTGTCTGAGCCTTAGCTACTTGGAAGTCGAAGGCCTTTTCAAAGGTGAACCAGCGATCCCCCCTCTTCTCCATCACACGTGGTTTTGCGTCCACGAAGCTCGTGAGGCGCACACGGGGGGCATTGCTAATGACGGTGACATCCTTTGGTGAGAAGGGTGTCATCTGGTGCGCGATATACACCATAGGCTTCAAGTGATCCGCCTGCCCTTGGAACATGTAGAAGGAGGTCTTTGGGAGACGGTAGGCATCCATGATACCACCGTAGAACGGATCTGGGTGATAGCCGCGCTGGTGGTCGAAGCTATGCCAGAGTGAGCCACCGAAGTGGTAGGGTGCAGCCTTCTTTAAGACATCGATAGAAGTCACAGGATAGCTAGGCTTCGTGTAATGAAAAGCCTGAATAAGCTGAGGAATCTCCCCCCATTGTCTCGCGACGCGTGAGGGTGAGTTATGAGAGAACCAGCTATCGACATTGTCACCGAATTCTCGTGTAAAGTACACCTTATTATCCCTGATCTGCTCCTTGCGTATCCCATCTTTCCCTCCATTGTCAGGATGTGTGAAAATAACATCAAAATGCTCACTTCCACGTGCGATCAGATCACTTGCTGTCCACGAGCCAGGTAACTCAGACTTGACAATATCGCTCACCTTCTTCGCGAAATCAGCAGGATAATGCGTCTCATTAAGAATAGGCTCCCAGAGGAAGGCTGAGGGTCTATTTCGATCACGACGTACCATCTGAGTGATATCACCATAAACTCGCTGGGCAAAGTGTGGCGCATTATTCCAGAATTGCCAGCCGGGTGTGTTGATAATGACAAAGAGTCCTAGCTCATCACAGGCATCCATGAAGGCGGGATCTTGTGGATAGTGAGCATTGCGCACAAGCTCAAGTCCTGACGCCTTCAACTTCATAGCATCACGCCAGTGCAGATTATTACTCAGTGCATTACCTATCACAGCAAAGTCCTGATGTCTATTAGCACCAATGAGCTTATCATGATAGGGTTTACCATTAAGAACAAGCCCCTTCTCATGACTAAAGTCAATACGACGTATTCCCAGTTTCTTCATATACCCGTCGACGATTTCTCCTTGATCATTACTCACGCGTACTTGTAATTCATATAGATATGGGTCGCGTGGAGACCAGAGGCGAGCCTTTTTCACCTCCAGCGTGTCCTGCGCTCCCTCGCCTTTCGCAACACTTTTCCCAGCAGCGTCAAAGAGTTCGTAGCGAATGTGCCCTTTGCCATGTATGTCTGTCTTAATCTCTATATGCGATTCCTCCTCGCTGACAAAGGGAAAGCTAATAAAACATCCTCCGCCTGCTACCTGATCCACCATATTCTCATCAGTAATATAAGTATCCTTGTCTGTGCTGATAAGCCAGCAGTCACGATAGATACCGCCGAAGTAGCAGAAATCCAGTGCCTTCTGCGGTTTACCCGGTGCATAGTTCGCATCATCCGAATTATCACACCATACCGTGATGACATTATCCACATCTGGCTTCAAGTAAGGATGTATCTCAACTCCAATAGGCAAGTAACCACCGAAGTGCTCCTTCACCAGCTGTCCATTCACCCATATCTTGGACTTCCCCATGATGGCTTCAAAGTAAAGAACCTGTCTTTTCTTGAGTTGCTCTACTGTCGGGGTAAAATGCTTTCTATACCACGCGACCCCCTGATAGTTCACACATCCAGATGCCTCAGCAGGCAATACCTCTAAGCCATCAGGCAGATTCACCGTAGCCCAACTACTATCATCATAGTCAGACTGTGTTGGCATCTCGCCTAATTCATTCTTGGGATCCAGCTTCAAACGCCATGCTGGGTTCATACTAAGCACCTCGCGACCTATATCTTCTTGAGCGTAGAATCCAGCCGTCGAGTATTGTTTCATTTCACCACCTTGCTCCGCTGCTGAGAGTGACAATGTATGGGCACTCAGTAGAGCGATGAGCGTAAAAGTTAATGAATCAGAAAAATAATGTCGCATATGTATTAGCAACGAGCATAGCATATCTCTATCTACTGTCAAGTTAGAAGTCTTTGCAAAAAAAAGTGCTACCGAAGTAGCACTTTTTTCAAACAAACAAATATATGAAAATAAAGGGGGGAAATTATGGAGTCTCTACAAGTTTAATATTAAGGGTCGTATCGGATCGACCTTGCTCGACGTAGATTGTCATCCCATCGATAAAGACAGGGCGGTGGTCCTGAGTGATGACGTTACTTCCTGTGTAGTTCGGCTGGCGACGCTTCGCCGCTGCGCAGCGAATATTAAACTGCTCTGGTACTCGAGAACTCTGAAGGCGCGGTATCTCGTCAGTACGGGAGATATCGGATCCTAATACTTCACTCAGTGAGGCTCGCAGATTACTAAGGTTCGTGTGCGACTGCTGAGCGATGGCGGAGCCACCAGCTCCATCGGTGAAAAAGCTCAGGGAGGAAAAACTTGCAAACAGTGCCAGCACAGCCATGCTACTAATAGCTAGCTTAGGCATCGTCATATTGGTGAAGAAGTGGCAGATATCATCCCAGATGCGTCGGCTCGCAGGGGGAGAAATAGCACTTTGAACGACTCGTTCGTGAAAGTTTAGTAGAAATTTTTCTTCAAACTTCTCATCTTTAGCAGGCTCTTTGTAGAGGGTCGCTAGCAAGTTTTTTAACTCCTGTTCATTCATACCTTATTTTCCCTAATTAAGCATTTTGTTATCGAGTGATGGTAACGTTAAATGGTAGACATCATCCTATCATATATTGTTCAAAAAAAAACACCTTTTTTACACTTTTTTTACATTAACGTTATTACCCTCAGTATCATAATATTTTAAAAAAGAAAAATATAACAATCCTGAAAGCTCAATATAAACAATTTACAACAATCTTAATATAACCTATTATATAAGTAGGAATTAGTATAATCGTGAAACACCATGATGACAAAAACTGACATCAGCTTCACTCCTTATGCGAAGAGAGATACGGCATGCACCCCTAAGTTAGTTAAAACAAAATTCGCGCGCTAAAAAGACCAATTACGCATTGACAAATGCTGACCGATAAGGCACACTGCTTCGCACATGATTAGCTTTACCAATCTATCCGAAAGCACAGACATAGGCTCGAACTCTTACCTTCTGCGCTGGGGAAGATCTCGCATCGTCTTAGATGCAGGAATGCACCCTAAGAAAGAAGGGCTTGCAGCCATACCGAACTACGATTTGATAGGTGAAGATAGTCCTGACGCTCTATTCATCACCCATTCTCACCTCGATCACATCGGCACACTCCCCGTTGTCCAAGCGATGCATCCGAGCATGGAGGTTATCATGACTCCAGCTACATCAGTCATCACCGATGCGATGCTGCACAACTCCGTGAACGTGATGACAGCAAAGCGCACGCAGGAGGGCATTACAGATTACCCCTTCTACACCCATGGCGAGCTCGACCAAGCTACGCGCCACTGGATCACTCACCCCTACGACCACCCCTTTCGCGTAGGTTACAAGAACTCTATTCTCGCAAGCCTTCACGATGCAGGCCACATCCTAGGCTCATGTGGAGTCATGCTCGAAGGAGAGGATGGTAAAACCATTCTCTACACAGGGGATGTTCAGTTTGACTCACAAAGCCTCATACCTGGAGCCGATTTTCCAGAATCCGGTGTGGACGTACTCATCATGGAGTGCACACACGGCTGCACCCATCGCTCAGCGGAGTATCGTCGCGACAAGGAGCTGCTGCGCCTCGCCGCAGCCATACGCGAAACCATCGAAGGAAACGGAGCTGTACTCATCCCCGTCTTCGCACTGGGCAAGAGTCAAGAGCTTCTTTATGAGATCAACAAGTTCCGCGAAGAAGGGCTCATTCCCGATGTCCCTATTTACTTCGGCGGACTGAGCACGAAACTCACACTCATCTATGATAAGCTCAGCGACAGCACCCCGCGCCGTCTCCCTGGCTATCGCCTGCGTGAATCGATCAAGACACAATCCTTCCCTCGCAAGGGCAAGGGGGCTATCACTGCATCACCCGGTAACATTTATCTCGTGTCCAGCGGCATGATGAGTGAACACACCATCTCACACCAGTTAGGAGAGCAAATCCTCCCGCACAAGAATGATGCCATCCTCTTCGTAGGCTACAGTGATCCAGAAACACCAGCAGGAGCGGTGAAGGCTACAAAATATGGTGATGGGGTTCCCACGCGCGCCAAGAGCAAGCAGACCTACCCTTTACTCTGTCGCACCGAGCAATTTGACTTCTCTGGGCACGCCTCGCGCCAGTCGCTGCTCGACTACGCCACCAAGCTCGCTCCCGAGAGCATCGTGCTCGTACACGGAGACCCAGAAGCACTTATCTCGATGAAGCAGAGCCTCAGTGAACTTCTACCTGAGACACGCATCTTCATCCCCGAAGCGCAGCAAACGGTCATTATCGACGAAAACTAAGAGATACCCTTGCGAGCGTGACGCGCATCTGCTAAGATACCACGCACATGACGCAAGCATACGACAGAGAGCGAGTACAGAGCATTCTCAAGCAACACTTCGGCTTCGACCAGCTGCGTGCGGGTCAGGATGAGGTTGTACAAGCTGTCATGGAGGGGCGTGATACTCTTGCTATTATGCCTACTGGAGGAGGCAAGTCTCTCTGCTACCAGCTACCAGCCCTGTGCCGAGATGGACTCGTCATTGTAGTAAGTCCGCTCATTGCGTTGATGAAAGATCAGGTGGATGCACTACAAGCGAGGCAGATTCCTGCCGCTGCCATTCACTCGGGTCTCGGAGCAGATGAGTACAGACAAGTCATGCAGAGCTTCTACAGACAGGAGCTCAAGATACTCTACGTCGCGCCTGAACGCTTCGGGCAAGAGAACTTCATGCAGGCCTTATGCGAGCAGCAGATCTCCTTATTAGCCATTGATGAGGCTCACTGCCTCAGCCAGTGGGGGCATGACTTCCGCCCCGACTATCTCCGCCTTGGGCGTGTGCGAGAGCAACTGGGCTATCCTCAGACCATCGCTCTCACGGCAACCGCTACAGAGCAGGTACGTCAAGATGTGCTCGGCACGCTCCTGCTCCGCGAGCCCTCTGTAGTCATCAGCGGCTTCGGGCGAGATAACCTCGACTTCGCCATACGCCATTGCGATAAGAGGCAGGAGAAGTTTGACCGCTTACGCGAGCTGGTGAAGCAATGGCAGACTGGCATCATCTACTGCTCAACGCGCAAGAATGTCATGCTCGTCTTCGAGGAACTGTGCCGAGACTCCCCGACTATGGTCGCCTACCACGCGGGCATGACGGATGATGAGCGAGAGTACTCGCAGGACGCCTTCATCTCAGGTCGAGCTGATGTCGTCGTCGCGACAAATGCCTTTGGCATGGGCATCGACCGCGCGGACGTCCGCTTCGTCGCCCACTTCGAGATACCAGGGAGTGTCGAGGCATACTACCAAGAAGCAGGGCGTGCGGGGCGAGACGGCAAAAAGTCTGCCTGCGAGCTTCTGTTCAACCATGCAGACTTACGCACGCAGGAATTCTTCTTTGAAGGGAGCAACCCCTCACCTCAGCTCATTCGTGCGCTCTATCAATTCATACGCAACCATGCTGACCCAAGCTCACATGAACTGGAAATGACTGTTGACGAGATGAGCACACAGATGGGCTCTGATGCCAATCCGATGGCTATCAGCTCCGCTCTTTCTATTCTCAACCACTGTGATGCCATCACGCGCTATGACATCCCCGGACGCCTCCTGCGCGGCACTCGCGTACTTCATCCTGAGCTTACAGCTGCCATGCTTCCCCTAGACGAAGAGCGTCTAGAAGAGAAATCACGTCGCGATCACCTGAAGATAGAATCCATCACACGCTTCGCCTACTCACATGAGTGCCGTCACCAGTGGATACTCCATTACTTCGGTGAGGAGTCTTCCGCTCCTTGTGGACACTGCGATCGATGCAATGGCATGGGAGCTGAGCGAGAAGAAGTCTCCGCAGAGCACATAGACACGGTGCGCAAGGCTCTAGCTGGAGTAGCACGAGCTTCACGCCGCGATCATGATGGAAACTGGACTGCCATCTACGGGCGCAGCAAGATCATGGACATGCTTCGCGGCTCAAAGAAGGCTAGCATGCATACAGGTCTCACAAGACTCAGTACCTATGGTATCTTAGCCCATCTCACTGATCCACAGATAAAAACCCTCTTCCGTGCTCTCATCGATGCAGGCTACCTTGTCAGCACGGGCGGCGATATGCCCCTCATCACCCTGAGCCCTAGTGGGCAAGACATCATGCTGGGCAACAAGAATGCCCTGCTCGACATGGCTTGGGTGAAAGGTGGACGCACGATTAAGAGTAAGCACGCGAAGAGTTCTCGTGCTCAAGAAGTCTTCGACCAAGCGATGAGCATGCGCATGGATAAGCAACTCTATGAGCATCTCAGCGAACTGCGCCGCGACATCGCAGAGGAGCATCGCCTCCCCGTCTACCGCGTGATGAGCAATCAGACCCTCCAAGCACTGGCGCGTCTCAAGCCTGTCACCATAGAAGGCGCCGCTGAGCTAAAGGGCATAGGTCCATGGATACGGCAGAATCACCTCGCAGCCTTCATCGAGCTCATCGCTGACTACGAAGGAGTATAAACAGTAACTGAAAGGCACAAGAAAACCCCTCACCTGCATGCAGATGAGGGGTTTCTGTATGATGTTTATACTGACTCTTATGCATTTGCATCTTCCGCGCATGCGAGCGTGTCACAGCTGCAGCAGAAGTTACGATCCCCATAGGGGTTATCGATGCGTGAGCAATAAGGCCAGAACTTATGAAGTCGCTGACCAGCTGCAGGGTAAGCCGCTTTACTGCGTGTGTAGGCGTGCGCCCATTCATCAGCTGTGATGACAGATGCTGGGTGAGGCGCATTCACGAGAACGTTATCATCAGCGGGGACTGTTCCAGCAACGACTTCTTCCATCTCAGCATGGATCTTTGACATCGCATCGATGAAACGATCCAGCTCAGCCTTGCTCTCGGACTCAGTAGGCTCTACCATGAGAGTATCAACGACAGGGAAACTCATCGTAGGAGCGTGGAAACCGTAGTCCATAAGACGCTTCGCGATATCATTAATATTCAGACCACTCTTCACAAGCATAGGCTTGGTGTTGAGGATGCACTCATGTGCGACTAATCCACGATGACCTGAGTAGAGGACGGGGAAGCAGTGTTCGAGCTTCTTTGCAACATAGTTAGCACTGAGCATTGAGAGCTGTGTTGCGTGCTGCAGCCCATCAGCTCCCATCATCGCAAGGTACATCCATGTGATTGAGTTGAGAGCTGCTGAACCAAACTCAGCAGAGGATACAGCACTGTTCTTCTGCTCATTACCTTGAGAGACATGACCAGGTAAGAAGGGAGTTAGATGCGCCGCACAGCATATAGGTCCAACACCAGGACCACCACCACCATGAGGCATGGCGAAGCTCTTGTGCAGATTCAAGTGGCAAATGTCTGCGCCGATGAATCCAGGGCTAGTGACACCACTCTGTCCATTCATGTTCGCGCCATCCATGAAGACCTGACCACCATTATCATGGATGATCTTGCAGAGTTCATCGATGCCATCTTCATACACCCCATGGGTGGATGGGTAGGTAACCATGATAGCTGCGAGATCGTCACGATGAGCTTCGGCCTGAACCTTAAGGTCATTCATATCGATATTACCCTGATCATCGCACTGAACTGGAACGATCTTCCATCCAGCGATTGCAGCAGAAGCGGGGTTTGTGCCATGTGCTGAGTTCGGGATAAGGCAGACATTACGATGTCCCTGTCCTTGTGAGACCTGATAGCGGTGAATCGTGAGCAGAGCTGAGTATTCGCCAGCTGCACCAGAGTTCGCCTGTAAGGAGCATGCATCAAACCCTGTCACTACAGAGAGCCAGTCTTCAAGAAGCTTGAGCATGGTGCGCATGCCCTCGCACTGATCTGCCGGCGCGAGAGGATGGAGCCCTGCAACTTCAGGCCATGTGAAGGGTGTCATGATGGTGGCAGAGTTTGCCTTCATCGTGCATGAGCCCAGAGGAATCATCGCCTCGTTGAGCGCAAGGTCGCGGCTCTCAAGACGGCGCATGTAGCGCATCATTTCAGTTTCTGTGTGGAAGCTGTTAAAGCAGCTCTCTTCACAGAACGCGTTAATACGGTCAAATGAGCTATCCCATGCAGGGATGGTGACTTCTTCAGTCACTTCTAAACCAAGTGCTTCGCAGAGTTCTTCGACATCATCGAGACGACTTGTCGCATCTAATGAGATGGAAACAGCATCGGCAGAGACGCGGAAGATGTTATAGCCTGCTTCCAGTGCCTTCGCCACGAGCTCATCTGCCTTTGCAGGGCAGGAAACAAGCAGGGTGTCAAAGTAGTTTTGCGACATGAGCTGCATGCTATCACTCGCCTCAACGGATTGCGCGAGCAGTGAGGTGAGCGCATGAATGCCGAGAGCCTCTTCACGCAGCGCATCGGGTCCCTGGTACATCGCATAGAAGGTAGCGATGATGGCAGAGAGGACGGAGGAAGTACAGATATTAGAAGTCGCTTTCTCACGGCGTATATGCTGCTCACGTGTCTGAAGAGCAAGGCGATAAGCTGGTTTGCCTTGCGCATCGACGGAGCGACCCACGAAGCGACCTGGTAGCTTGCGCTTGAGCGCGTCTGTGCATGCCATGTAGGCTGCTGCAGGACCACCATACCCCATGGGCATGCCGAAGCGCTGTGTCGTACCTACGCAAATATCCACACCGAATGTCGCGGGCTCTTTAATCACCGTCAGGGCGAGTAGATCAGCAGCAACCGCGCACAGAGCCTTCACCCCATGGCACTTCTCCACAAAGTCGTTATAATCGCAGATCTCTCCATTCTTATCTGGGTACTGTAAGAGAGCACCAGTGAGACCTGGCTCAGAGGCAGGGTCAAAGCTCTTCCAGTCGCCGATAATGAGTCGCATACCTATCGTCTCACTACGCGTGCGGAGCACATCAATGGTCTGCGCGAAGCAGGTATCGGCGATGAAGAAGCAATCGCCCTTGGGCTTATTAGCGCGGCAGAGCATGAGCGCTTCAGCGGCAGCTGTCCCTTCATCGAGCATGGATGCATTCGCGATAGGCAGACCTGTCAGGCTGCATATCATGGTCTGAAAGTTCATCAGCATCTCCAAGCGACCTTGAGCTATTTCTGGCTGGTAGGGAGTATAAGCTGTGTACCAAGATGGGTTTTCTAGCACATTACGCTGGATGACAGGAGGAAGCTCTGTGCCATAGTACCCTTGCCCAATGAGGCTGCGCACAGGCTTATTGGCAGAGAGGATGCTCTTGAGGTATTCGAGTGCTTCGTGCTCACCGAGTGCTTCGGGGAGATCCAAGGGTTCGGGATGCAGGATGCTAGCGGGAACGATAGCTTTTGTCATCTCTTCAAGACTGCTAAAGCCAATAGTGGCGAGCATGTCTTGGATATCATCTTCAGTGAGACCGACGTGGCGATCAAGGAAGGGTGTGCTCATTTGTTAGGATTGTATTTGGGGTAAAAGTAAAACGACCACGCTCGAACGGAACGTGGTCGTTAGATAAAAATGATTATTCACAGAACGCACCGTAGGCGGCTGCATCCATGAGAGCGTCGAGTTCACCCTCATCGCTAAGCTTAATCTTGCAGATCCAGCCTTCACCATTTGCGTCGCTATTAACGAGGTCTGGAGATGCGTCGAGGGCTTCGTTTACTTCAACGATCTCACCTGATACAGGAGTGTAGATTTCTGAAGCTGCCTTCACGGATTCAACCGCAGCAATGCTATCGCCAGCAGCGATGGTGTTGCCCACTTCTGGGAGGTCGACATAGACGACTTCACCGAGCTCAGACTGAGCATGATCAGTGATGCCTAGGGTGATCACACCATCGACGATAGGGCTGACCCATTCGTGCTCAGGTGAATAACGGTATTCTGTAGGGTTAACGCTCATATGATGAGTTTTCTATAGTGTATTATGTTAATTTTTGATAAAAAGTGAGGAGAATTATTTCTTCAGGAAGGGCTTCTTGACGATCACAGCAGGGGATGCCTTGCCGCGCACGATTACTTGCAGCTCTGTCCCTATCTTGGAATGCACAGCAGGCACGTAGACTAAACCTATACCCTTGCCCAGTGAGGGCGAGAGAACACCGCTGGTGAGTTCTCCAATAGGAGTTCCGTCAGGAAGCTGCACTTCGTAGCCATGGCGAGGGGGAGCACCCTTACCAGTATACTCGATCGCAACGAGAGCTGTAGGGCGACCTGCTTCTTTCTGAGCGCGCAGGACATCCACGCCGATAAAGTCCTTTGTCAGATCACAGCACCATGACAAGCCAGCTTCCAAAGGAGTCTTCTCAGGTGAGAGATCTGATCCATTCAACGAGTAGCACATCTCAAGACGCAGACTATCGCGAGCACCGAGACCGCAAGGCTTTGCACCGCTAGCAATCACCTTTTCCAGCCAGTATACACCGCGCGCAGCAGGGCAGAAGAACTCGTAGCCATCTTCACCTGTGTAGCCAGTGCGGCAGACGATCAAAGAGTCACCATCACATTCAAACTCAAGCACTCCATTACGACCGGGCAGGGCGACACTGGGGCAGAGTCGGGTGAATACTTCAGGGGCAAGAGGACCTTGGATAGCAAGACCAACATAATCTTCGCTCTTGTTGGTGAAGCTGATACCCTCGGGTTTACGCGCAAGCAACCACGCAGCATCTTCATCAATCATCGATGCATTCACCACGATGAGATAGTCATCCTGAGCGCGGCGATAGATGATCAGGTCATCGATCACTCCTCCCTGCTCATTGAGCATGATGGAATATTGACCCATTCCATCCACGAGCTTATTCAAATTGTTCGTAAACATCGAATTAAGCCACTCAGTCGCCCCTTCACCAGAGACAAAAAACTGCCCCATGTGAGAGATATCGAACACACCACAGGCTTCTCGCACTGCCTTGTGTTCATCCATTATACCCGTGTACTGGACGGGCATATTCCAGCCTGCAAAAGGAACCATTTTTGCCCCTAGGCTGACGTGCTTATCGCACAGAGGGGTACTCTTAACGGATTCGGAACTCATGTGGAAGTGATCTTACTCCTTGACCGCCCACGCGTCAAGAATTTATCCATAAAAATCATCATCCTTTACGTAAGAAATTCTCTCAGTGGCATGCTTTTGCCGTGTATCACACAGCGCGAAGGAGAGAATATGAGCTCCGTGTCGAAATAAAAGTAGTCTTTTTTCACTATTTGAGCTAAACTTACAGCATCTTAACACTCTTCATTTATGAATACGACTCTCCCCTCACCTCTGACCCAGCACCGTGGACGACTCATCATCTTCGAAGGAATTGATGGGACTGGCAAGTCTACCCAGATACAGCTACTCGCGGATTACTTACGAGATGAGCGACAAGTCGAAGTCATCACAAGCTTCGAGCCCACACGGGGACTCTGGGGTATGCGCGTGCGTGAAGCCGCCCAAGCTCACCAGCGATTAGGCATGGAGGAGGAGATTACTTGCCTCCTGCGAGACCGAGAAGAGCACATCAATACTCTCATCCGTCCTGCTCTAGAGCGCGGGGCGTGGGTGCTGCTCGATCGCTACTACCCTTCAATGATGGCTTACCAAGGTGCCTCTGGAGCTGACATGGACGAGATCCAACGTATGAATGAGCAGTTTGCTATCATACCTGATCTCGCACTCTACCTCCGCATCAGTCTTGAGGAATCACGCCTCCGCATGGAGAAGCGTGGACTGGCGAAAGATGCCTTTGAAGAAGATAGTTTCCAAGCGCGTGTCTCGCAGCTATACGACCAGATGGAGATGACGTGGTGGCGTCGCATCGATGGAGAGCTCAGTATCGATGGTGTACAGGAGCTGATCCGAGCACAGCTGGCTGACCTATAAATACGAAGTATCCCATGCACATAGATAATGCGCATGGGATACGGCACGTAAGAGCATTGATAATAGAACTCTACTTTGAGTCCTTCAAAGCTTGGAGAGCTGATGGGAGCTTTCTGCTCACTACCCTGTCATCTGCTTGCTTCATCTCTAAAACGCGTTCAACTGTCGCGTCCGTTTCAGATTCTCGGAATTCTTCTTCCTGATCATCTTGAGTAGCAGTATAGGTGGGTGTTACACTATCAGGACCCAGATTCTTCCCTAGAATAACTGCAACCCCTATCATTAAAAAGACTAAGCAGTAAAAGCCAATATGATTCCTGAGGCTTCTCTGTAAATTCTTCTTCCAAGTATAGTTTCTATGATATCCGTATGACATAAAAGGCGTAATAAGTAAATATTATTATAATCAAATACCCCCTAACCGCAAGCTTTAAAAAATAATATTTTCACTTTAACAACACAACTCACTTAAATGCATAAGCTTTTAAATATGTTTACCCTGCAAATATAAAAACACCTTTATTCCTATCGTCTTTTTCGGTATTAATGCATACAAACGACTCAGGCTATCTAAAAAAAACTCCCCGAAAGCAGACGCTATCGGGGAATCAAAATGAGGATAGATACGCTCGATATTAACCGCAGCACTTCTGCGTATTCATCTTGTTGAGCTCATCTTGAATGAGAGCCATCGACACGATACCGAGACCAAAACAATTGAGAGCTAGATAAATAACACTGTTGTCTGCCTTTGAGGCACTGACCTTCGCCAAAAGCTTGCCAGCCTGATAATTCCAGATTAACTGATAGATACCGCAGGTCAAAATGGTGTAAATCAGAGCCTTCCAACCTCCCGTATTATACTCTTCTGGTGAGATCTCAGCTATCTCATCAGCCATGCTGACAAACCAAAAAATGCTATATATACCGAAGGTAAGGAATGATAATATAATCGCGACAGGGATATTTCTTTGAGTTTTCATATTTAGTATATTAGTTGATATAAAACATGCATTATAATCGCTTTGAAACAAAAGTCAAGAATTATTAACCGTATAACGATATTATATTTCTCAACACCCCCCACAAAACCAACAGCACTACTAAGAACAACCTCGAGAAAAAAAGAAAAGATGACTCTGGCTTACGCTCTATGCGCAGCCACCGCAGCCAATCAGCGAGAAGTATCATGATAATCAATGGTGACAGAACTAGCAAACCAGCGTTATAGTGGTAAGCACTAGCCCAATCACCCCGCAACAAACAAGCAGCCATGCGAGTCACCCCACAAGCAGGGCACTGGCAAGATGTCACCGCATAAAATGGGCACGGTATTCCCCAGCCTAGAAATGACACAAGGCGCAGATACCCATACCCCATGAGAAGAACTACTAGAGATAGCGTTGCGCGTCTATGAGATATCCCGCCGCGCTTCGTGGTGTCAAGTATCATCGCTTGAATATATCAGGAAGAAAGGCTCATGAAAAGTATAAGATAGCGAAAAACATCCAGAAAGCTCACTATGTATTTGCCACGCATCTCGCCACTATGTTAGGATGCATTCATGAAGCTGATACCCCTTCTTGCCCTACTGTCACTTCCCCTGCACGCCCAAGAGAGCGCACGCCCCGTGTATACACAGAACCTGATCATCACACGCTCTGGTCTAGTGTGGCTAGAACTTGGCGATAGTCCACTCTATGCTTTCTCCATCGCCTTTAGTGACATATCTGCAGCGCAGCTTTACCCTGGTAAGAAGCTCCATCTCGAGATCAAAGACTCGACAGGAATGAATATCCCAGCTCAGTTTTCGTATGACTTCGATGCGGGGCGGGCTTCTGTTTTTTGCAAACTATCACGCATCCCCGAAGGCGCATGGCTGCATGTCACAGGATCTATTGAAGCTGCAACAGAGTACCAAGAAGAAAGCTTCTCGCTAAAGATCGGCACAGCTCAAGAAGAACATACTGGTGAGGGATACCGCTACTCATGTTCTGCTCCTGAGAAAAATGAGTTTGTTCTTCATGAACGAGGCTTCACCTTCCCGACCATGATGACCTTCCTTGATGAGGAAGGCAGAGAGATTAACCCTCTTTACAATCGAGTGCTCAAGAGTGATGCACAGCTCCGAGATCTAGCCTTTGTTTTCGCAGATGACATAGATGTGCGCCAGCTCAGCTTCAAGATAGAACGACGCGAAGCGCGCTCTCCACAAGAAGTCCCTGTAAACCTGCGTTTGAATGTAGCGGGGCTCGGGGTTGAATCATCTTCTGCCACACATTCTACCCCTTCTATTGAGATCGCACCTATTCCCAAGTCTTTGGGAATACTACACTTCTACAATATGAACATAGCCCACCGCGCAGGAGTCTCGCGTGGTCGCTATGAAGCGACAAATATTGGTCTTGTTCTCGCCCACCCCTCAGACACAAGAGTAGAGATAACACCCAAGCAGAAAATCATCTTCCGCGATGGAAAGGGAAAGCAGCTCCCAGCTACGCTAAAGTTCGTCACCCCTATGAAGGGCGAACCGTCAAATAAGCGACTCACATTCAACATAGATGGTGTTCCTCAAGCCCTACCTATGCAACTATCAGGCGAGGTAAAAGCCACAGTTAATGGAGAGCAAACCACACTACCTATCAGTTTTAAATTGAGCGGTTTTCCTAAGAAATAGGTCAGCACCTCCCTCCCTCGAATCTATGATAGCACAACTCCACCGATGCCGAGGCTACTCTTTCTCTTCGGCATGAGGAAGAGTCACAATTTTCTTTCATGATGGTGGTCACTATGCTTTAATAGGCGCATGACTATTTCTCTAGAACAAGCCGTACTTGAAGGCATGAAAACGGCCATGAAGAGCAAGGATACCCATGCACTCACTGCTCTACGCGCTCTCAAGACCGCTATACAGAACGCACGCATCGCAAAGGGTAGTGTCTCCTCCCCCTTGGATGAGACTGAGTTAACAGCACTGGTGCGTAAGCTTATCAAGCAGGGTGAAGATTCCATTACCATGTATGAAAAGGCAGCTCGCCCCGAACTCGTGGAAAAGGAGCAAAAAGAAATAGCAGTTCTCTCCGCTCTTCTTCCAGCAGACATGAGTGAGCAGGAAATAGGCGATCTCCTCGAAGCCGTCATCGACGAGCTGGGTGCCAGCACGAAGAAAGACATGGGGCGCGTCATGAAAGAGATGCAGACACGCACTGCAGGACGTGCCGCCGGCAAAGTCCTCTCGCAGATGGTAGGAGCACGTCTCAACTAATCTTCACTTTATTCTCCTGTAGCCTCACTCACGCATGCTTTGGTACGCGATTATCGTGGCAGCTGGCAGCTCTCGCCGAGCCGGATTTGATAAGCTGGTAGCCCCACTCGCAGGTAGCCCAGTGCTCTGCCGTAGTGTCGAGGCTTTTGTGAAGGCAGGCGCGAGTGGCATCGTTGTTGTCTGCCCTGAGTCGCGCTGGCAGCAGGTAGAGCTAGACCGCTATGCAGAGTCCCTCTGCATTCCTCTCCACCGCGTTGACGGAGGGAAGGAGAGGCAGGACTCTGTCTTCGCGGGTCTAGCCCTCCTCCCTGACAACTGCGACTATGTAGCAGTCCATGATGGGGCACGTCCCCTTATCCACCCTGAGGCGATACTTCGCTGCTTGAAGCAAGCTGAGCTCTCAGGAGCAGCCGCCTGTGCACAACCCATCGTCGACACGCTCAAACGTGTGGATGCGCTCGGCTGCACACTGCCAGAACGCATCAACCGCGATGAGCTCTGGGCCATGCAGACTCCTCAGATTTTCAAGACTAGTCTCCTTGTGAATGCTTATGAAAAATTACGCTCCAGTGGGGAACTCGTCACTGATGAGGTCTCAGCCATGGAGCATCTAGGACATGCTACTACACTCGTCAGCGGTGGGGCTAATATGAAGATCACCCTTCCAGATGACTTATGCCTCGCTGAGATGCTCTGGAAGCAGCTCTACCCATCCCCATGAGAACAGTCTGGCTCATTGGACATGGCTTCTTAGGTCGCCCCCTCTCTGCATACCTAAGCACACAGGGCTACTCCCTGCGCACCATTGACAGCAATCCTCATTCTAGGGCTACACACCTAGCCGATGCATCAGATCCGAGCTTCTGGATGCAGCTACTCACAGAGACTACAGCACCAGACACCCTCATCTGCTCTCAAGCTACAGGTGGAGGAGATATCAGCTCCTATGAGCGCTGCTATCTCGGTGTCTTAGATGCCTTTTGCTTGAGCTGTAAGGCTCTCTCTATACCGATACCGCACATCATATTCTGCTCCTCTAGCTCTGTGTGTGGAGGCAAGGATGGTCGCTGTATCGATGAGAACTCACCTATCAATCCGCTCAGTCCACGAGCTGCTATTCTAAGGCGCGCTGAAGAGATCGTACTCTCACACCATGGGCTAGTTGCCCGTCTTGGTGCTCTCTATGGTGGCGAGCGTCTCGAACTGCTACGACGCTATCAGCAGGGTCAAATGCCCATCACTGGCTCTCCCACTAGATGGCTTAACTACACACTGCGCGAACGTGCCATCGAATGGATCTCCTCACTACTCTCACAGCGAAAGACCGGGATCTATCACCTCATCAGCGATAGGCTTAGTAAGCAGCAGGCGATATCTCTCATGCAGGAGATGACAGGCCTAGCTATCCCCCCTGAAGAAACAGCCCCATGCTCCAGACGCGGAGGAAGTGATCAGCAGATCATGACCCTGCATCCGCAGTTCGCGGCTGAGGGATGCACCTGCATGCGCCAGTGGCTGGAAAAGAAACTCGCACTCCCCTACGAAGGATGAACACACAGCATACAGCTCTCGATCACTACCGCGTACTTGAGCTTCCTTACGGGGCATCGCATACAGAGATACAGCGCGCCTTCAGACGTCTGGCGAAGTTGCACCACCCCGACCGGCAGCAGGGGATGGGAGATCATGGCGCGAGATTCCGAGAGATCGTCGCCTCCTACGAGTATCTCAAGACCTATATCCCTCATCAGCAGAGATCAGAGAACTCACATGCTGAGAACTACCCAGACAGCGAGCTCTTCTCAGAAGCGTTCCGCCAGATGAGAGCACGGCGCATTCGTATTCATCCACGACGCGCACCACGCGAGCGTAGACGAGGAGCTGCAGAAGGCGGTATGCGATACGCACGACCTCGCCTCTTTCTAGTCCGCCCTCCATCAAATGATTACTACTATATCTACATCTTCTATCTCGGATCGATAGGCTTCATCATCATCATGATCATTTGGAACATCCTGACTTCCGTCTTCCAACTGGGCTCAGACAAAGAACCGTCGGCAAGCCCACCAAGCTACACGCTTGAAGAAAAAGCAACGATGCTTGAGATATTCGAAGAGTCAGAACAAAAAAAGGTAAAGAATAGCTCACCTAGCGCACCTCTGATTCATCCCGACACACGCTAGCTATCTTCTTGCGCCTATTGCGCCACCAGAAAAAGAGGGCTGTAATCACACCGAGATCATCAAGCCAACCGATGAAAATGAGCCAGTCGGGCAGCGCATCGAAAGGTGATATAATATATGCTAGTGCAACGATGAGCATCACCGTATTGCGCAGTGTCCAAAAAGAGCGATCTGTAGGATCACCTGTTGCTTTAAGGTTCTGTGCTAACAGGGATTGGGCAGTTTTAACAGCATCTTTTCTCATGATCTTTAGTACTTATTGTGAGGTGTGCTCTTGAGCGAAGGGACGAAGATAAGGCAGAGGCTTACGCTTGTACATCTTGGGGACTCGTTCCTGTAGAATAAGGATGGCGAGTCCCAGTCTTATGCTTAGGCTTTCTCTTACGAGGGCGGCTGCGCTTGGTTGGATTCTTGCTCGTGAGATCATTTTGAATATGCACCTGCATCAGTAAGAGGGCAAACATGGAAGAAGCATTCACCTCGATGAGCGAGGCCTTCGATATCTCATCAGCTAGAAGAATCACCTGTTGCAGTAGAGCCTCGTACTCCTCAACTTCATCGCAGAGGCGCGCCTTGAGTATTCCTTCATGGAGCTGGATGAGCTTCTTGTACACCTGAAGCCAGTTTTCATCAGGACCTTTTTGTAAGCCCTCAATAATGAGATTTGGCAGTTGGTCAAGTGACTTTTCCACTAATCGAATAGCTCTTACCCTCTCGCGGTTAAACTTGTACTGCTGAGCACGAGCCTCGCAGAGATAGCGCACTCGATGATCAAGAGCACCATGTGCTTCGAGTACAGGAATGGGAACACTGCTCGATGGCTCGGCATCAGGTTTTGCCGCAGCCTTGATAAAGACGCGGTGGATGATGGCATGGCATTTTTCTGCCGTGAGCTTGACTTGTTCGAACAGCATGGATGGTGGGGGGCTATTTTAAGAAAAAGTAGAGCATTCTACAAGCCTTATCTTTATACGCACACTGCTGTTTCATGAGGATCACGCTTCGATTTCCCCCTGCGAGAGTTCACGACGTGCTCGTCGACGCTCTGATGTAACCTCTTCCTCGGTCGCTCCTAGTCCGCGCAAGAGCTGACTCGTCATACTGAGTGCCACCTCTTCTTCTCCAGAGAAAACGAGCTGCGCTCCTTCTACGCGAAGCTTCTCTGCATCGCTGAGATAGCTGGTATGTGCCATGACTTGAATAGCTGGATTGAGCGACTGGGCCGCTTGAGCTATCTCACGACTCGGAGCTGCGGCGGCCGTGATGATAATGGCGCGCGCCCGCTCTACCCCTGCCATTTCCAGAACACTACGATGACGTGCATCACCAAGAATGGCAGCGTGATTCTCACTAGCTAGCTTGTTCACCGTGTCAATATTCATTTCTAGCACAAGCACATCCATGTCAAAACTGCGCAGAATACGTGAGATAATCTGCCCGCATGGACCGTAACCCACAACGATAATGCGATGCCTATCCTCGTTGGGAGGCTCTGGAAGAGCCGCATCTTTCTGAGCTAACAAGCCGATCTGACGCGACTCAAAGTAGCTAACCAGAGACGGTGTGAATCGATAGAGAATGGAGTTTAAAGTAATGGTAATGATCGCTACACCTGTGATGACATTGGAAGCGGCAGGAGGCAGTAAGAAGTATGTTCCAGCAGCGAGCGAAGCGAGGATGAAGGAAAACTCCCCTATCTGAGAGAGCGATCCTGCCACACCCACAGCCATGCGACTCGTCTTTCCTAGAAGGAGAATAACAAGAAGCGCAACAACTGGTTTTGCAATCAAGCTGAGCACGAGTGTGGCCAGAGCCAGCTCCCAATACTCTACCAATCCCGACATACTGAACCCCATCCCGATGGAAACGAAGAACAAAACCGCAAAGGCATCGCGCATCGGGAGAGCCTCGCTTGCTGCACGTGCTGAGAATCGGCTCTGTCCTACCACCATTCCTGAGAGGAATGCACCCAGCTCCATGGAAGCGTTAAATACGTAAGAAGAGAGTACGGCCACCCCTAGTGCCAGCACCAGTACGGCTAGGGTAAAGAGGTCACTCGAACTACTGCGTGCCACGTGGCTTAGAATGTAGGGAATCACACGCCGACCCAGCAGGCTCACTCCAAGCACGAGAAGACTAAGTTTGAGCAGCATCCAACCAAGAGCGGAGGCGACAGCCCCCACGCCAGCCCCCTGATGACCTCCTATGATATCAACGATCACTGGAAGGAGAACCAAGAGCATGATAGTGAAGATATCCTCCACAACAAGCCACCCCAAGGCAGTGTGTCCCACAGGGGTTTGCAAGACGCGATTATCACTCAGCACTCTTGTCAGCACCACTGTTGATGAGACACAGATGCAGAGTCCATACATGATAGGACTGAAGCTATAGGGTGAACCCGCTCCAAAAAAATAGTACACCAGTGCACCAAGAGCGACACTGATAGCTATACACACAAGTGCTCCAGGAACAACAACGCGTCGAACGGCAAGGAGGTCCTTAAAATGAAACTGAAGCCCCACCCCAAAGAGCAGGAGAATCACCCCTACGTGGGAGAACTCAGCTACTAAATGGCTATCCACCTGCATCCCCCAGAGATGTCCTGCCGCCAGCATCCCCGCCAACAGGTAACCCACAAGGGGAGAGAGTCGTAAACGCTGCGCTATGATACCTAATACCAGAGCGAGAGCGAGCCCGATGGATAGCGTCGCGATCATGACATCATACGCGCCCAGAGAACCTTCAAGTAACGCCCCTCGGGATAAGTAGAAAGATACGGGTGATCCCAGCCCGGTCCTGACATCTCCACAATCTGGAGGCGGCGACCGAGCCTTTGAGCAGCCTTGATCACGGTCTTTTCAAACTCGTAGGCTGACAGCAGACCAGAGCAAGAACAGGTAACAAAGAGTCCCCCAGGGCGCACGCACTGCATGCCTAGCATATTGAGATCATAATACTTCTTAATCCCCTCTTCCTTCTCCTCATCGCGTCCTAGTACAAACTTCGGTGGGTCAAGCAGCACAACATCAAAAAGTGTCCCATTGCGCACCATCTGACGCGCATAAACAAAAGCATCCGCATGCACGAAATTAATACGATGCTGGGGGTGATTAATGTTCGCATTGCGAGTCGCCATCGCGATAGCCTTTTCATCAAGATCAACTGCCGTCACTTCACTCGCTCCGCCATGGAGCTTTGCTTGTATAGAGAAACCACCTGAATAGCAGCATAGGTCAAGCATTGACTTGCCTTCAACAAGCTTCGAGAGCTTCACCCTATTATCTCGTTGATCGCAGAAGAAGCCTGTCTTATGCCCCTGAGCGAAGTCGACTTCATAGGAAACGCCATGCTCCTCCACGCGCACACGACGCACAGGCTCGCTTGCTGGAGCAGTCTCGACATCTATTCCCTCCATACGAGCTATACTCTCATCGACATGAACGACATGACGCGTTGTACCACAGAGCTCGTGGAGGATAGGAAGCCACGCATCAAGTCGCTTCCACACACCTAGCGTGGTGACATCGAGGCTGAGCACATCTGCATAGCGGTCGATGATAAGACCCCCTATGCCGTCAGAGTCACCATGGAGCACTCGGTAGGCTGATGTCTGCGCATCAAGCTTGAGTTCGTCACGACGCCAGCGCACCGCCTTCTTAAGAGCCTCCACGAGATCCCCTTCAGCGATAGGGTCACGACTATGTGTAAGCATACGCAGTGGGGTACGGCTCTTAGCATTCCAAAAACCACCGCCAAATAGCTCCCCATTCTTATCATAGACATGGATGAGTTCGCCATCCTTTGCATCACGACTCACCGCTCCCAGCATGCGCGGGAACACAGCTGGATTATAGGTAAAGTACTTCAACTGCACCCATGGCGTAAGCCACTGCTCACTTCCCTCTGGGGCTTCACCTCCGACAAAGGCCCGGCGAGGCTGCGGACGAGAAGATCCTCTATCATGTCGATCCCGTGGTGAAAAGTTACCACGTACTTGAAAATTCCCCTTCCCGTCTCGCGTCATCTCAGAGCGCTCCCCGCGTGGGCGGAAACCACCTTCACGTCTCTCACGGAAGCCACCTTGCTCTTCACGTCCGAAGCTTGATCGCTCGCGGAAGCCACCTTGCTCTTCACGTCCGAAGCTTGATCGCTCGCGGAAGCCACCTTGCTCTTCACGTCCGAAGCTTGATCGCTCGCGGAAGCCACCGCGCTCTTCACGTCTGAAACCGGATCGCTCACGGAAGCCACCACGATCATCACGCCCGAAGCTTGATCGCTCACGGAAGCCACCGCGCTCTTCACTCCCGAAGCTGGATCGCTCACGGAAGCCGCCCCGATCGGATTGATCTTGGCGATCTGAGCTACGAGAGCTATCAAAGCGATTACGACGCTCAGATCGTTCATCACGATCACGGAAGGAAGAATGGGAATCAGAAAAAGAACTCATGGACACATCGACTATATGCCCAGAGTGACAAAATGTCAAGGCAGGTTCTCACAAATCGGACTAAGCCTCACACTGTGATATCAAGGCATCCCAGTGCGGCAGAGCAGCGCGTATCACCTCGGGCTTCACAGAAGAGGATAGCTCCCACGTCAGAGGCATGCTCTGACGGAAGTAGCGTGGCATCAACCCATCAAAGTCCACATCTCCACCATAGAAAGGGGCGCGGTGGTCGCGCGCTGGCCACTGCACATCATTCACGTGAGCCCCATAGAGGTAGGGCTTGAGATCCGCAAGATACTGATCGTGATCTAGCATCAGCAGATTATGCTTACGCTGAATATGTCCAAAATCATGCCAATAGACCACATAAGGATCATCCGCAAACTCTTTCATCAGCAACATCATCTCATCTTCAGATGGCACTTGTTCGAAGTGACTTCTCCCCTCTACTGCCAACCTTATATCTAGCTGCTGTGCCTTATCACGCAGCTGATAAAGAGCCTCCTTAGCGCGATGGAAGTAGAGATCACTCTTCTTTGCACGCTCACGCAGCAGCTCACCCTTACGCTCAGCATAGGCGCGTGTCCCTAGGGCACCGTGCCGAGCCATACGCTCCAGCTCCTTACTGCGAGAGCTATCACGCAACAACCCCACACGCCCCATGTGAAGCACGATGTAGCGAGCTCCTACGCTTGCAGCGAACTCCATACTATCAAGTGTCAGCCCCATACAGCGTGAGCGTTCCCACTCACGGTGAGAGGTGAACTGGTAAGCATCAGGTGAATCCCCCTGTAACTCCAGAGGGGACGGGCAGTAATTATGCACCCCTTCGACTATGATACGCTTCTCCTCGACAGCCTGCAGTATACCAGGCACCATCACGAGTGAGAGTCCATGGGAAGCCTCAATGCGCTCGAATCCGAGCTCACGAATCTCATCGCACATGTGATTACCATCCTTATGACGGCGGCTATTCCAGCAAGTAGAAAAAACATTCATAATGAGAACAAAAGGCGTAGGGTGTATTGTAAATAAAAAGGAAAGAGCACGATCGGTTTCCCCTCATCGTGCTCTCCCTTATCCTGTACTACGAGAACCGGGACTCGAACCCGGGACCAATAGATTAAAAGTCTACTGCTCTACCAACTGAGCTATTCTCGCACTGATGCTGACAAGTCAGCGGAGCAACTATAGCAACATCGCAGACAAAGTCAAGAAAAATAGAAAAATATTTTTTTACAAAAAACGTCTTTAGAAAATTCGTTAAAAAATCGCAGACTTTCTACTTGCAAAAGGCGAACACTAGCATTATAATGAGCCCGAAGGGTCTAGCTCAAAATAGACCTAAAGTAATTAAACATCAATCACATTACGCACATGCCAGTTCCTACACAAGAACAGTACATCAAGATGCTTGACACGGCGAAGAGCGAAGGCTACGCCTACCCCGCCATCAACGTCACCACCATCGAAGTTATCAACGGCGCCCTCAAGGCATTCGCCGAAGCTAAGTCCGACGGTATCATCCAAGTCTCCATCGGTGGCGGTCAGTTTGCTTCTGGCAGCTCTGTGAAGTCCTCCGCTATCGGTGCTATCGTTCTCGCCGAAGCAGTACATCGTCTCGCAGAAGAATACAATGTACTCGTCGCTCTTCACACTGACCACTGTCAGGCAGACAAGGTGGACAGCTTCCTTCGTCCTCTTCTTGCAGAATCCCGCAAGCGCATCGCTGCTGGCCTCAAGCCACTTTACAACTCACACATGCTTGATGCATCTGAGCTCCCCATGGCAGAGAACTTGAAGCTCTCCAAGGAACTCCTCGCTGAGTGTGCAGAACTCGGCATCGTTCTCGAAATCGAAATCGGCGTTGTCGGTGGCGAAGAAGACGGTGTTGATAACAGCGGAGCAAGCAACGACAAGCTCTACACCACACCTGAAGACATGCTCCAGACCTACGAAACGCTCAACGGTGTTGGCGAGTTCATGCTTGCAGCAACCTTCGGTAACGTGCACGGTGTTTACAAGCCAGGTGCAGTGAAGCTTGAGCCCAAGATCCTCCGTGACGGTCAGAAGGCAGTTTCTGACAAGCATGGCAACGACATGCGCCTCGTCTTCCACGGTGGTTCCGGTTCTGAACTCACAGACATCCGCGAAGCTATCTCCTATGGTGTCATCAAGATGAACATCGATACGGACACTCAGTACGCATTCTCCAAGCCTATCATGATCCACATGGCTCAGAACATCGAAGGCATGCTTAAGATCGACGGCGAAGTAGGCAACAAGAAGGTCTACGATCCACGTACCTACCTCAAGAAGGGTGAAGAAGGCATCTGCGATCGCCTCGTCATCGCTGCTGATGACCTCCTTTCCACAGGTAAGACACTTTTCGGCAAGATCTAATCTAGTCCAAAAGCCTTTTATAAAAAGCCACCCTCAAGCTGAGGGTGGCTTTTTTGTCATAATACCATCTACGCTTGATCTGTAACGCACACTTAGTAACTAATCAAAAGGCGGCAACAGCTAGCAGCATCATCTGTGATATACTTGTTTTACGCAGACTCAAATCAGTGACTATATTTTTGTAATACTTTAACAAAAAGCGCTTCGTTGCAAATTTTAGAATATGATCAAAAACCGTTAAATTCTACTTGCAAATAATACATAATTTGTTAGAATGCACCCATCTATGAATAATAGCCCAATTATCCTCGGTGCACTAGCACCAGCACTCATTATCACGGCATGTTCTGACACTGACAGCCCTGTAGAGATATCCAAGCAGATGTATACAGCTGTCTCAGATGCTAGCGGTATATGCCTCGACATCCAAGCAGGTAAGATACAAGCTGCTGATGCCGCAGGCGATCTTGCCGCACTTAGCGAGAAATATGTCGCGCTCAAGAACAACATGCTTGAGCTGGACAAAGACACGGATAACCGCGACAAGAACGTCCAGGCCATGTCTGAGTTCATGAATAGTGATGAAGGTCGTGAAATGACAACAGGTCTTGCACAAAAGGCCATCATTATCGCTCAGACCTACAGCACCACTGCTAACGCAGACGTGAAGACTGCCCTCGGCAAGTTCATTGGTCGTTAGTAGGTTCACTGTACTTTAATTAACATCCAACTACAAGATCACACTTCCGTGAAGTGTGATCTTCTTGCTTTATCCATAACGCAGAACACGAAGCATGGTTATGAAAACTATTGACATAGTAAATATGCGTGCTAGTATTCATATCTATGAAACATTGTACATTACGCGCGATCTTGCTCACGCTTCTCTCTCCTCTCTGTGCCTCTGCGCACGCCTCCAACGCCAGCGAGCAATCCAGTACCGTAGCAACTAAAACTTTGCCTGCAGCGGTACGCGCTTACCAGCTAGAGTACCTAGCTGGTATGTATGAGAGCTACGCAACACTCACTTCACAAGGAAAGCTCGACGATCCCAACGCGATGACTCGACTGTTCATCGATCACCAGCGTCGCATCCCCTCAGCAGATCTTCCCGCAAACTGTCAGGCCTATCTTGCCGATTTACAGCCTATTTTCACTGCGGTTTATGATTTGCTAACTGCTGGTAAATATGAAGAAGCTAATAATACCTTGCTTCAATTAACTGCAGAAGCCAAAGCAAAGCACCCAGAAGCAGCAAAGCTCTTGGGAGACGACTCGGAGACGAGAGCTATCATCTCTAAGATTGAGCGAGAGGCAGAATCCGCAGCTGAAGAAAAAATGAAGGCTGCACAGAATGAAACCGAGAAGGTGAAAATCGTCGTAGACCTCTTCACTGAAATGGCTGCGCGAGCACGTGCTGCGAAGTAAGCCTGTGCATTCTGATTCGCTTTTACGCTCGACTTCATGAATAGAAGTCGAGCTATTTTTATGCCTGAGGGAGGGCTTGACATATGCTCTTCTGGTGTTATCATTACTCCATTATTATGAACTGGGAAGGCATCGTTACTATGATTATTGCAGTAGGTCTCGTGTGGGGCTTTTTCCTCCTCTGCGTGGTAAAATTACTGAAGAGAAACAAGAAGGACAAAATCTAAACGACAAATGATGATGAAAGATACACCCAGAAAAAAAGAACAATGGAGCTCCAACCTCGGCGTGATGCTTGCCGTAGCAGGTAGTGCTGTCGGATTCGGTAACTTCCTGCGATTCCCCGGCCTTGCTGCTGAATATGGAGGTGGAGCATTCATGGTCGCTTATCTTATCGCCTTCCTCGTGCTGGGCATCCCTCTCTGCTGGGTCGAATGGGCACTAGGGAGGCGCGCCGGAAGGCTGGGGGGACATAGCCCCGTCTCAACCTTCCTTCTCCTGACACGCTCTCACGCGTGGAAGTATGTAGGCATTATGATGCTTATCATTCCTCTCACTGTCGCTATGTATTACCTCTATCTTGAGGGGTGGACTCTGGGTTACTTCTATCACACACTCGTTGGTAACCTACACTTGAAGAGTTCAGGAGAATACAGCAGCTTCTTCACACAGTTCTGCGGGCTTCATGGAGATGGTAGCGCCTTTGATCTAAGTATCAGTCTAGTGATGATATTCACCCTCATCTCTCTCATCATCAACTTCGCCATTCTCTATCGAGGGATTAACAAGGGGATAGAGTGGTTTAGCAAATGGAGCATGCCTGCCCTTCTTGTCCTATCACTCGTAATGCTAGTACGTGTACTTACCCTAGGTACACCAGATGCTAGCCAGCCAGAGCGCAATATCAATGAGGGGCTCGGCTATATGTGGAATCCTACCAAGACCATGCTCATCGTCGAGGGAAAAAGTGTTGAGATGATCCCCGCTGATGCGAGCGAAGCAGAGCAAGAAGCTCTTATCCAGCAGACAGAGGAAAAATATGCAGGAAAAGAAGTCAGAGAAAAGCGCGTAAGCATGCTGGAAGGCTTGATGAATCCTGAACTATGGCTGGATGCCGCCTCTCAGATCTTTTTCTCCCTATCTGTCGGTTTTGGGACGATTAGCACCTACGCAAGCTACGTCAGCAAGCGGCAAGATATCGCGCTTAGCTCATTAACGGCGAATGCAACCAATCAGCTCGTGGAGGTAGGCATAGCGGGACTCATGATCATCCCTGCTGCGATCGCCTTCCTAGGAGTGGCTGCAGCAGCAGGCATGGGCACCTTTGGCATAGGATTTGAAGTCCTCCCTCAAGTCTTCGCTCAGATGCCAGCTGGCCAGTTCTTTGGAGCTATGTTCTTTCTACTCCTCTTCTTAGCGGCTATTGCCAGCTCCCTATCACTTCTCCAGCCTGGCATCGCCTTCTTAGAGGACTTCTGGAACTTGTCACGTGCGCAAAGTGTTGTCCTCATCTCGGTCATTCTCAGTGGCGGTACACTCATCGTCTCTTGGTTTACAGGTGATGGATTGCTTGCTCTTGAGACGATGAACTTCTTCTTTGGCACGCTGATGCTCTTTATCGTCTGCTTACTCATGCTACTTGTACTACGCTTCTATGTGAAAACTGAAAAAGGCATAGAAGAGCTCAGAGAAGGCTCTCACATGAAACTCCCAACAGGCTTGAGCTTCATGCTCAACTGGATTACCCCGATTGCCCTTCTCCTTGTCTTCGCAGCATGGCTCTATAAGAATCTCTTCGAATCACAAAACCCACTCATCACCAAACTACTCGCTGGGGCACCCGGTGTGGTAGCTCCTCTGTTATGGGGGGCTCTCAGTGCCGTATTCCTCATCTTCGTGGTGAAGAGCTCTACGCGCACACAGGGTCCACTCCGTCAAGAAGATTCGCAATCGGAGATCGATGATATCCACCTGCCATAGTCAAAAGACTAATGTAAGCTAGGGCATAACTATTGCTAATTAGTCAAGCAATCAATGTTCAAGCGATGCAGCTTCTTTGAGTATAGCTCTTCTTCCCATCGCAGCTGTCGCCCACTTAGCAAAACATGATTACAGGAAAACAGTACTTTGAAATCGTGCTCTTGTCTGGTTTAGACTTCAGCAAACTTTCAATTGTCAATTTCACACTTCAGCTACACCATACCTTTCAGAGTAGTCTAATATCATGCGAAATGATCTCTACTTTGTATGGAAGGCCAATGGTGACTTCGTACTTACATCTACACTGCCAACTCTGCAGGCCATCCCTGAGCCATCTACAGCCACGCTTAGCTTACTCGTTCTCGCTGGCCTGCTTAGACGCCCAGAAGAATCTAAATCGCAATCTTCAAAATAATCAAAAAGCCGCTTCATTTGAACCGGCTTTTTTTAACGGCTTAATATCGAAAGCAAAAATCGTAAGCATAACATGCATGACACGCTAAGAAGAAAGCTAGTTATTGACATTTAAAAATAAAAGATTATTATCTTTTTGTAGGGGATCTCTAGCTATTCTTGATTTGATCTAGCATTGAGTATTAGGCTAGGTTTTACCAGCTTAGCACAGGCGTATATATATCTAAGGAGCAAATAGATGCTAATCATTGTTTTGAACATTTTGTAGTATCGCTAGAGATTCCCTTGATAGAATCATAAGATCTATCAACAACAGTAAACAACTCAATTATATGAATATCAAAGGGACAGAAACCGAAAAAAATCTTCTAAAGGCCTTTGCAGGTGAATCGATGGCACGTAATAAGTACACCTTCTTTGCGAGTATTGCAAAGAAGGAAGGCTATGTGCAGATCAGCGCTATCTTCCAAGAGACTGCAGATAATGAGAAAGAGCATGCAAAGCTCTTTTTCAAGTACCTCCAAGGCGGCTCTGCAGAGATCTGCACCATGGCAGACACCTGCCTATTAACAAATACCCGTGACTGCCTCCTCGCTGCAGCAGCAGGGGAATATGAAGAATGGCATGACCTGTACCCTGCTTTCGCAGAGATTGCAGAAAAAGAAGGATTCCCCCAAATTGCTAAAACATTCCGTGAGGTTGCAAAGGTAGAGCTTCATCATGAAGCGCGTTATCGCCGCCTCGCTGCGAATATAGATAATGGAACGGTCTTCAAGAAGACTGAGACAATCGAGTGGAAGTGCCGCAACTGCGGCTATGTTGCAGAAGGTGACGCTGCTCCCGAACTCTGCCCTGCCTGCATCCACCCGCAAGGACATTTCGAAGTACTCGCAGACAACTTCTAAAAGCACTCACAGATAACGATCTTTTCGTTAATGATCATAGCCGCTAGCATTCTGCTGGTGGCTATTTTTGTGCTGTTAAGGTGTGGACACAGCACACAGAATCTCGCGCATAGTAGTAGACGTAAAAAGATACCGGCACTTCTAGCAGAAGTGCCGGTATACAAAGTGTAGCTTCACTTGATCAGATCAAGTCGCCATCTCACATTGCTTACGCGAATGTAGAGAGAAGCGTCTGACGCTGTGCTTCGAGTTCAGCTGGGAGCTTGGCACCCATGGATTCGAAGAGCTCAGTCTGAGAAGTGAGTTCTGCCTGCCATTCGGAAGCAACAAGCTTGTTGTTGGTTTCGAAGTCAGCTTCAGTGTACTCAAGTCCACTTGTGTTAAGCTCAGAGAAGGATGGGGAGACACCCAGAGGAGTCTGTACACCTTCAACAGTGCCGTTCACACGACCGAGGATCCACTCGAGAACACGCATGTTGTCGCCAAAGCCAGGCCAGATGAACTTGCCAGCTTCATCCTTGCGGAACCAGTTCACGTTGAATACTGCAGGAGGGTTAGCTGCCTTAGTACCCATGTTGAACCAATGCTGAACATAGTCACCAACGTGAAGACCGATGAATGGCTTCATAGCCATTGGGTCACGACGTACCTGACCGATAGCAC
>CAYJML010000004.1:0-193151 GCA_964371515.1 uncultured Akkermansia sp. | reverse complement strand
AGCGGGATCAGGAGTCCAACTACCAATTCTACCAAGTTTTACTATAGCAAGCCCAACACTGTTGTCGAAGCGCAAGCTAGGCCCGCGAGACATTCTGCGACTGAGCAGAATGAGACGACGAGAGCCAGAGACACTTCTCTGGCGTTGCAAGCGCAGCGCAGCACGAGGAGGACGATCGTTGCCAGGATAAATAAAGAGCCGCTGAGCGAAAGTTCGGCGGCTCTTTGCGTGTCTAGATGTCTCATATAAAGCCGGCAACGATCTACTAGAGTAGGGTCAAATTGCCCAACTACCAATTCTACCACCAAGCACCGAAGGATACAAAAAAGTATTTTCCGAGACGTGAGATAGCCAGAGTCCTCTTCGTTCTCATTTATTCATATCATCTGCGAAGTGTCTCTCCGGTGGACTGAGCGAAAGTTCAACAGCTCATGGAGTTTGCGAACGTCTGTGACGCTATCGCGTTTGCTACTGTAGAGAAGTGTCGCCCTTCGGGCGCGGTGTCGAGGCGTCAGTTTCTTGCTGTGGCTTCCATGCTGGGTTTGCTCCACGTGCGTGTGTGTCTGCCCATTGATGATGAAACTGACGCATGCCGTGGCGTGCGCCACGGCTTTTCTTTTTCTCAGGGGGCGTTGCCCCCCATGCCCCCAGTGGGACGCTGTCCCACCCCCTGCTTAAGGTCAGTGGACCTAAGAATCCCTCTAGCTGTCGCTTGGTGTGTGTGTTCTCACATGTATCTACCATAATGTTAGTTTGTAACACCGAAATATTTGCTTGCCTTTCTTCGATGCGGCTTTTATTCTATATACTAGATTTAGTTATATGAAAACTTATAGTATTATTCAAGGCCGTGGGCAATTCGTATGCACAAAAAAAGCCATCCCGTCGGATAGCTTTCTTTTAATTCCTCACTTGAGGACCACATACGTGGCGGTTAAGAAAAACATTATTTGAACTTGCGATGTTATTCAGTGCTCTGATTATAGCAAATGCTTCCTTCCTGTCAATATATAAGACATATTTATTCATATTTTCTTTCTAACATATTCTGTAAACCATTATGAAAACGTCATCTAATCAAATAAATAAGGATTATTTTATCGGTCTAGACATCGGTACAAGCTCAGTTGGCTGGGCAGCAGTGGATTCGGAGTTCCATGTGCTACAGAAACGCCGCAAGAGTCTATGGGGTACACGCCTTTTTGATGAGGGACAACCTGCGGCAGAGCGTCGCGTTTTTCGAACGCAGCGTAGGCGTCTTGCACGCAGACGAGAGAGGATATCGCTCCTTCAGTCACTCTTTGCTCTAGTGATTGGGGAGAAGGATCAGGGCTTTTTCCAGCGTTTAAAGGATAGCTTTTTCTACCAAGATGATAAGGCGATAGACCAGCCCAATACCCTATTCAACGATGAGGACTATGATGACAAGAGCTTTCATCGTGAGTATAAGACGATTTACCACTTACGCTATGCGCTGATGAGTGCGGAGAAGTCTATGGATGTCCGCCTTCTCTATCTCGCGCTTCACCATATTATTAAGAAGCGTGGGCATTTTCTCATGAAGGGGGAGACACTCAGTGAGGTAAAGAACTTCTCTGAATGCTGGCAGTCCTTTGTGTCCTGTGTTGATGGGCTTGATGAGAAATCGGATCAAAGTGAAAAGGTTGCTTCTTGTTTCTCTCTTTCTCATGTAGATGAGAATCAAGTAGCTGATGCTCTCGGTGGCGAGATGAAATTGTCAGATAAGAGGAAAGCGCTAGAAAAGCTAGTGATTGACAAGTCATGGGATAAGGATGAAAAAAATAGGGCTAAGCAAATAGTCGCTCTCATCTGTGGAAGTCCTGTAGAAATGAAGAAGATTTTCGAGCTTGAAGAGGATAATGAGGAGGCAGCAAAGCTCAAGATATCATTTAAAAATGACGATTATGATGAAAAGGCTTCTGGCTGGATGAGTGCGTTGGGTGATTCATTCCCTCTTATTGAGCGCGCCAAGGCTGTGTATGATTGGAGTGTGTTGTCGCGTATTTTACACGAAAGTGAATCGATATCGGAGGCGAAGATCAAGAGCTACGAGCAGCACAAGGCAGATTTGCTGTGCCTCAAGAGGCTGATGACTAGCTTGGGGAAAAAGCATCTCATGTTTAATAGCCCCGTATCGCCCAAGGCTAAATCAAAGGCAACTGATGGCGAGAAAAAATCGACCAAGGCTGTCAATTATAGCAATTATGTAGGTTATTATAAAAAGGGGGGCGAGAAGATATCATGCGCGCGATGTGGGTATGATGACTTCATCAAGGGGGTGAGAAAACATCTGCCTGATCTTAAGAAGGAATCCGATCAGCTCAGCGCAGAGCAGCTAGCCGATACACAGTATATCAATGATAGGATAGAGCAGGGGGATTTCCTGCCGCTTCAGTCTCAGAAGGACAATGCGGTTATCCCGTATCAGGTGCACCTCGAGGAGCTCAGGAAGATTCTAGACCGCGCGGAGAAGCATCATGCTTTTCTCGGTGAGAAAGATGCTTATGGTACGGTACGCGAGAAGATTGAGAAGCTGATGACCTTCCGCATTCCATTCTATGTAGGTCCTCTCAACGATGTCCATCAGAAGCAGGGTGATGAGGGCTTTTGCTGGGTGGTACGGCATGATAAAGGCTCAAAGGAAAAGATCACACCATGGAACTTTGACGAGATCGTTGATAGACATGCGAGTGCTGAGCGATTCATGCAGCGCCTGAGTAGTAAGTGTACCTACATCCCAACCGAAGATGTGTTGCCAAAGTGTTCTCTTATTTATCAACGCTTTATGGTGCTCAATGAGATTAATAATCTCAGTATTCATGGGGCACGTATCACTCCTGAACTCAAGCAGCTCATCTACACTGAGCTCTTTGAGCGTAAGAAGAAGGTAACGCCTAAGCAAATAACTTCTTTCCTTAACAAGCAAGGCTATATTAAAGAGGGTGAAGAGAGTGCTGTGGCAGGGATAGATGAGGAGATCAAGGCGAGCTTGTCCTCTTTCATCACCTTGAGATCCATCTTCGGAGATCGCATGCCTGCCGAGGAGACGCTAGAGGAGGCTATACTTCTCATCACGAAGCTGGGCATGGATGCTGAGATGCTGCACGATCGTATGAAGCAGCTCTTTCCTGAGCTAGCCCCTGCTCTACTCAAGCGACTCTGTGCGCTAGAGGCTTCTGGCTGGGGTGCTCTATCGCGTACGTTTCTTTGTGACTTGCAAATGGACGGGCAGGGAAGCATCATGAAGTCGCTCTGGGCAACTCAAGCAAACTTGATGCAGCTGCTAGGTGCTGAGCATGGATATGGCAAGCTGGTGAATGAGTACAACGATGGCTGTACTGCTACGATGCAGGGTGGCTATCAGCAAGTAGCAAATCTCTTCCTACCCCCTGCCGTGAAGCGCGGTGTATGGCAGAGTCTCAAGATCGTCAAAGAACTAGTCTCAATCATCGGTCACGCCCCGAAAAAAATCTGCATTGAGGTAGCGCGCGGACCAGAGGAGAAGAAGCGCACTGTGTCGCGTAGGCTGCGTCTCAAGGCCCAGTTTGAGAAGTATCGCGATATAGAATGGGCAAAGGAGATAGAGGCGCGAACCGATGGGGAGTTCAAGTCGGATCGTCTCTACCTCTATTACAGCCAGAGGGGTCGCTGTATGTATACGGGAGAGGTGATAGAACTAGAGAAGCTCTCTGTGGACTACGATGTCGATCATATTCAGCCTATTAGCAAGACTGCGGATGATAGCCTTGATAATCGTGTATTAGTTCTTAAAAAGGAGAATGGTCGCAAGTCAGATAACTATCCTATCGATGAACCCATCCGTACAAAAAACGCTCAATCCTGGAAAGATCTCTACAACAAGGGGCTCATCAGCAAGCGGAAGCTCGATCATCTTCTCCGCAATCAGCCTCTCACTGATGAAGAGCTAGCAGGATTTATCAATAGGCAGCTCGTCGAGACGCGCCAGAGTACGAAGGCGGTCGCAAAGCTTCTAGAGAAGCTTTATCCAGAGAGTCGAGTCATCTATGTAAAAGCGGGTCATATCTCTCGATTCCGACAGCTCAATAGCTTCATCAAGCTACGTGAGCTCAACGACTATCATCATGGAAAAGATGCCTACCTCAGCTGTGTCGTGGGGCATGTCTATGATGAGCGGTTTACGAGGAATGTGCTTCATTTTATCCAAAAACGCCCGAAGTATAATCTGAAGTTAGAAAAGATATTTTCTGCAGATATCCCAGTACGCTCTCAGCTCATCTGGCGAGGTGGAGATGATGGCAGCATCACCACGGTGCGTGCTATGATGGGGAAAAATGATTTGTTCGTCACGCAGATGCAGCACGTGGAGACAGGAGCATTTTATGATCAGAATATTGTCTCTGTCCGTGAGGGCTTAGCCCCTATCAAGAGCTCTGATAAGAGACTGCACGATACGACGCGCTATGGTGGATATGATAAGTCAAAGGGGGCTTACTTCTTCTGCGTTGAGCATAAAAAGGGGAATAAAAGAATCAAGACCCTAGAGTTCATTCCTGTGTATCTTCTCCAGATGATACAGGAGGATGAGGCTGTATTGGATGACTATTGCCGTGAGATATTAGGCTTGCTTGACCACCGTATTCTCGTGAGGAAAATCCCTATGAAGAGCATGTTCAGGATTGATGGTGTACCGATGATGATGTGCGGGCGAACAGCGGGGAGAATTGTATACAATCATCAGTTGCAACTGGTTTTAGAGGCTGATATGGAGTGCATTCTTAAAAATATTTTAAGAATGCACAACGAGGTAAGCAAAGGGGATTCGCAGTATACTGATGTAGCTTATCTGATCAAGAAATATGGGTTGAGCTTAGAGCAATGTATCAAGTTCTATGACTTGCTTACCGATAAGCTTCAGAATTCGATCTATCGGAAGATTACTCCCTCTCCGCTTGAGAAAGCCTTGGCGTATAGGGAAAAGTTCTCAGTACTAGTCAAGCAGAAAGAAAATGAGGACGAGATATTAGATAGAGAAAAGCATGATAAAGAGCAGCTACTTATCCAGCAATGCAGTGATATCGTGAGTTATCTCTGCTTCTTCCAGTGCAATGCTGTGATTGGAAAAATAGACGGAGTAGGGCTTTCTCGAATTGTTTTCACGAAGAATATTACGGATAAAGAATCCGTCCAGCTCATTCATCAATCCATAACAGGCTTTTATGAGGAGGCTATTAATCTACTTGATTTATGAGCTGGAGGGTTATCGTGATTAGTGGTGTTGCTAAGCTGGATCTTCAGCTTGGCTTCATGGTTGTGCGTCAGGCGCAGCTCACGCGTATTCACATCAGTGAGGTTCATACTCTTATTATCGAATCGACGGCTGTTTCGTTGACTGCCGCTCTCCTCGGTGAGCTCATTGCACAGAAGGTGAAGGTCATCTTCTGTGACAAGAAGCATAACCCCTCAGCTGAGCTCATGCCCTACTATGGCAGTCATGACTGTAGTCTCAAGATACAGCAGCAGATAGCATGGACAGCTGAGAGGCGCGATGCTATCTGGGTGCTCATCGTGCAGGAGAAGATACGACAGCAGAGCCTTCTCCTGCAGGAAATGGGCAAGGAGAAGGAGTCAGAGATGCTGCGCCAATACGCGCAGGATGTGCTCGTGCAGGATACGAGTAATAGGGAGGGACATGCGGCCAAGGTCTATTTTAACGCCCTTTTTGGGCTCGAATTTAAGCGTAGCAAGGAGGACGCGTTGAATGCGGCACTTGACTATGGCTATGCCATTATCCTCTCTGCGTTTAACCGCGAGATCTGCGCAGCAGGCTATCTCACGCAATGTGGTCTCGCTCATCGCAGTCGTTTCAACCCTTACAATCTAGCTTCTGATCTCATGGAGCCCTACCGCCCTCTTATTGATCGTGTCGTGTGTCGCTTTGAGGGGGATGTATTCGATCGCGCGCAGCGTGACGCTCTCATTGATGTGATGCATGCAGAGGTGCTGATCGAGGGACGAACTCAGCAGGTGCATCGGGCTATAACCCTCTATGTACGCTCTGTATTTGATGCTCTGCAGCAGGGGACAGAAGTGAGCCATTATCAGATAGCATGACAGAGAGAATACGATTTATGAGAGTACTTGTCCTATTCGATTTACCAGTAGAAACACGTCTTGATAGGCGTGCCTACGCAAAGTTTCGCAAGTATTTGATAAAAAATGGTTTTTATATGGTACAAAAATCCGTTTATTGTAAGATGGTGCTCAATGGGAGTAATGCCGACGCCGTGAAGCGCAATCTCCATCACAATCGCCCAGAGCAGGGAGTAGTACAGGCGCTAGTTGTGACAGAAAAGCAGTTTGTCCGTATGGAATATATTACAGGAGAGAGCAGCAGTGATGTGCTCTCTGATACAAGAACAAGAGTGAATTTATGATCTTAGCACATACAGAGCTATCTGCGCCTATTGTTCTCGATATCGCTAAACCGGCGGTGCTGATTATTGAGCAAGCAGCACTCTTTCGTCGATGGGTGCAGTGTCTCACCTTTCAGTGCGAAGGTGAGGCAGGTGACTTCGTCCTTTCCCATAGCAATGAAGATCGATGCCTGAGCAGGCATGCTCTACTCATCCGCGATCCCCTATTTGCAACAGAGATAGAAGAGCAGATAGGAAAGGTGCTGCTCAAGTGTCTAGAGAGGCTGGCTCGTGATGAGTACGTGGCAGAGACTCAGAAAATAGAGTGTGCTTTACTCGAGTATGCAGAGATGCTGAGTGAGGGACTTCATATTGCGTTGGAAAGTGCTGCGGAGATTGATATAAGGGCTCTGGTGAAGCTGCTACGCATCGTTCCCGCATGGGAGGATGATTTGCTGCCGCGCCTTTGTTCGCAGATGCGTTTGGCTCAGGATTTTTTGGGAACAGAGCTTTTTATCTTTGTCGGGGTGAAGGCTTATCTCAATACGGATGAGCTCATGGCTCTCTATCAGGAGTTTGAGATGCATCAGATGAGGGTGTTACTCATCGAGCCGTATCAGAGTGAGATTTTGCCAGTCGAGCAGACGGTGATCATCGATCGGGATCTTTGCGAGCTGCGGCTTCCTCAGCGCGAATAGCCGCGTATGCATATGCTGGGTGAGGCTAGACTTTACCTCGACTGGGAAGATGCCACTTTTCCCAGCTATTTGAATATTGACAGATTATGACTTTTCTTATATAATTCAGTCGCAATGGTTTTACGACTGATGACTTCGCTTTGCTATGGGGTAGACGTACCCTCCAGCAGTTCTCTCCTCGGCAATTTGAGGTTTGAGAGCGATGTCATTCAGTAAGCTTCCAAAACTAACAATTTTTGTCAACTATCAGGGGACTAGTTTGAGAGCGATGTCATTCAGTAAGCTTCCAAAACCGGCAAAGCGGTGGATGCTTGCTATGGTGGGTTTGAGAGCGATGTCATTCAGTAAGCTTCCAAAACTCACTATTGTTTATAGCGTCATACCATAGTGTTTGAGAGCGATGTCATTCAGTAAGCTTCCAAAACACTCTGGTCAAAGTACTGGCACAAGTGGCGGTTTGAGAGCGATGTCATTCAGTAAGCTTCCAAAACATCATCCACGCCTTCAACGATGGCGGCGATGTTTGAGAGCGATGTCATTCAGTAAGCTTCCAAAACTCCTACCTCGGACATGATTGTGACGCTCTCGTTTGAGAGCGATGTCATTCAGTAAGCTTCCAAAACGGACACGGAGGCGAAAGTACAAGTAAGCTGGTTTGAGAGCGATGTCATTCAGTAAGCTTCCAAAACGACACCATCGGTCAAGGACGTCATGGCTATGTTTGAGAGCGATGTCATTCAGTAAGCTTCCAAAACCTCGCTGCGGCTGTCCACGCGGTAACGCTGGTTTGAGAGCGATGTCATTCAGTAAGCTTCCAAAACTACTCTGCTCTCGGTACATATAGCTTCTTTGTTTGAGAGCGATGTCATTCAGTAAGCTTCCAAAACGCACCAACTTTGAGGAGCTCGGTCAATGCCGTTTGAGAGCGATGTCATTCAGTAAGCTTCCAAAACTCAACTCCAACTCAACAACCAGCATAGTATGTTTGAGAGCGATGTCATTCAGTAAGCTTCCAAAACTTGTTATTACCACGTCCCTCTATCACCTGGTTTGAGAGCGATGTCATTCAGTAAGCTTCCAAAACTTCATCATCCAAGATAGACGCTGTTTCGATGTTTGAGAGCGATGTCATTCAGTAAGCTTCCAAAACTCCCCCAAGCCCATTCCACTCACCAGCCTCGTTTGAGAGCGATGTCATTCAGTAAGCTTCCAAAACAGGCAAAAGCTAAGGTTAAGGAGCTTACGGGTTTGAGAGCGATGTCATTCAGTAAGCTTCCAAAACTGCCGCTTGCTGCATTTGTTTCGCCCATACGTTTGAGAGCGATGTCATTCAGTAAGCTTCCAAAACATCTTGTACAGGTCGGATACAAAAAAATCAGTTTGAGAGCGATGTCATTCAGTAAGCTTCCAAAACACCTGCGCTTACCCTCAAGACTGTTGCGGCGTTTGAGAGCGATGTCATTCAGTAAGCTTCCAAAACCACGGCTACGGTTAGTCAGCCAGATGGTGTGTTTGAGAGCGATGTCATTCAGTAAGCTTCCAAAACCCTTGACAATCCCGTCAATGCAACGGCTGCGTTTGAGAGCGATGTCATTCAGTAAGCTTCCAAAACCCGCGCAGGGGCTGCCGATGAAGATAGCTTGTTTGAGAGCGATGTCATTCAGTAAGCTTCCAAAACTGCGAAGCAGGTGGATGCACAGCCTGGTGCGTTTGAGAGCGATGTCATTCAGTAAGCTTCCAAAACGTTATGGAGTTGGAGCTGTGACAGGCACAGGTTTGAGAGCGATGTCATTCAGTAAGCTTCCAAAACGAGTAGGCTATAGATCTGCTCTGCGACTGCGTTTGAGAGCGATGTCATTCAGTAAGCTTCCAAAACTTGGTCGTACCACCAATCGCTAATTTCGCAGTTTGAGAGCGATGTCATTCAGTAAGCTTCCAAAACTGACCCAAGGAGGAGGCGCTGGTCTTACTCGTTTGAGAGCGATGTCATTCAGTAAGCTTCCAAAACACAGGCATTAGTAAGAGAGAGATGGCACCGGTTTGAGAGCGATGTCATTCAGTAAGCTTCCAAAACACCTAAAGGATGTAATGGAGGCGTGCTCTGGTTTGAGAGCGATGTCATTCAGTAAGCTTCCAAAACTTCACCCTTTGCTATAACATATTGATAGAGGTTTGAGAGCGATGTCATTCAGTAAGCTTCCAAAACATATTATTCCTCCACTGGCTGGCTGGCTGAGTTTGAGAGCGATGTCATTCAGTAAGCTTCCAAAACTGCGGAGGTGGTGGATTTCCGAATACTGCGGTTTGAGAGCGATGTCATTCAGTAAGCTTCCAAAACTAAAAAAGCACCGTCCACCTGCTTTAGCACGTTTGAGAGCGATGTCATTCAGTAAGCTTCCAAAACGTGGGCGATCTCGTGGACGAGGGTGTTGAGGTTTGAGAGCGATGTCATTCAGTAAGCTTCCAAAACGGACTAGGGTTAAGCAACGCAATGTCTTGTGTTTGAGAGCGATGTCATTCAGTAAGCTTCCAAAACTGAGAGGCTGTGTAGCCGTTGCTCGGTGGTGTTTGAGAGCGATGTCATTCAGTAAGCTTCCAAAACATCGCGGTGAGCTCTCTGGGTGTTTACCCTGTTTGAGAGCGATGTCATTCAGTAAGCTTCCAGTCTAGTCATTGCCCTGTATTTTGTACAGGTGCTATGGGTAGTTTCGTTTTGCTGATATCTCTCTCTAGCTATGTTGTTGATGATGCGGTGGTAAAAAATAAAGATTGACTTTGTGTGTTAACTGTTATATATAAGAGGGATAGTTTCTTGCTAGTAATTGTTTGCGCATTGTTATTATGAAAATCTACCTATTCCCCCCCCTTCGACGCGCTTTGCTGACGGCTATGACTGCAGTACCTAGTCTTACTGCTTTTCTCGCGTCATCTCCTTTCACCAGCGAGGCACGTATCTGGACGATTGATGGTATCTCTGCAGATGGTGATGTTAAAGATTACTACAGAGGCGGTATTAAGGATAAGGAGTATAAGGATAATGTCTATAAGACAGACGTTGATCATCGCTTACATGGCACGATGTCTTCTTTTGGTGGGGCTGCGATTGCGATTAGTTACTATCGCCATAATGAAACCTCGACTCATACGAATTTTATTAGCTTTTATTATGATGGTATTGAGAATTCGAAGTTTACGGATAATTACTATATAGCGCAGGGTTTAGAAAAGGGGGTGACTTTGGGGCAGATTGCCGCTGGTGGTGCTGTGTTGATCGCTGATTGTATTGTCGGTCATCCTGATATGCCAGCTGATGCTGGTGTGACTCCATCTGGGATAGAGTGGGGGATTACGGGCTCTGAGTTTGATGGTAATGTGATTAGTTCATTAGATAAGATCGAGTTATGCGGTGGTGCTTTGGCGCTGTATAGTTCTGGTGCTACACGCGCGACATCGACTCTAGGTGAGCCCTTAGATGCTTATCTCTATGCGCTGAGGGATAATACATTTACAGCTAATACTGTGGTGACTCAGGGGATTGGTCGCGGGGGGGCTTTTGCGATTTATGATAGTGATCTCGATGAGGGTGATGATCCAGATGCTATTGGGAGTCCGAATGTTACGATGGGGGCTATTAATGAGTTTGGTTTCTTCCAAGGCGGTATATCGAGCAATGTTTTTAACCTCAATTCTATTTCTCATTTATCTACGGCTACTGTGGTTGTAGCTGAGCCGGATACTGGTGTTACTGAGTTTTCGTATAGGACGGTTTATGAAACTGATCTGGTGAATAGTGACTTGCTCATGGGTGGGGCTATCTATACGAACTCAGGTACGTTTAACTCAGATGGAAATTCTTTCACGGGTAATAGTATATGGAGTCATTCTACGGGGGTTGCTATCGGTGGTGCTATTGCGATGGATGGGAAGAAGGTTATTTTCATGGGGATAGGCAATACTGAGAAGGCTGGTCAGAGTGATAATCGTGACTTCTTTAATGAGAATATTGCTTATAGCTTGCACAATAAGGCTATGGGTGGTGCTATAGCAGATTTGGGCTCTTCGTGGTTTTCTCTAGATAGGGTGACGCTGAATGAGGATTTTACCTACGCTTCTAAGATTGTCGCGAATTTTGACGGGAATTTTGCTGTGGGTAAGCTGGCTAGTGCTGGTGGTGCTATCTATATGACGGAGGCGAATTATAAGAAGATTAGAGGTCATTTTTCTAATAATGTCGCGATGAGTTCTACGATAGCGGAGGGTGGTGCTCTTGCCCTAGAGCATAGCCATGTCTATGCTCTGCTGACTTCTGGTGGTCTGGGATGGGATGCGGCAGCTCCGTTCGGGGTGGAGCTTATTGATGCGACTTTTTCTAATAATAGTGTTTCTCATACAGGGAAGTATCCGGGCCATGTTGCCTTTGATATGGGTTCACTTGCCGAGGGCTACGGTGGTGCTGTTTCTCTGATCCATAATTTCACGGTTAATACGCTCAAAACTGAGATGCGTGAGAATAGTGTCACTGCAGATCTTGCATCCGGCGGTGCTCTTCATATGCGTGATTCTCAGATTAACTATGTGCATGCGAACTCGGAAATAGATCTCTATAATGACTATTATACGCTCATATGGGAATACTTTAAGAGGAATCCGGGTATGACGGTCCCAGGTTTAGATGGAGAGTCTACGATTGAGCAGGACTTCACGGCTGAAGAAAAGGAGCGTTATGCTTACACATTCGCTCTCGCGGGCGTTACTTATACAGATGATCTGGAGCTCGCGCCTTGGCAGAAGTCAGAGATGGTTGCTTCGATTAATGCTTCTCTTTACAATGAGAGTGGGGCGGTTGCCTTTTATGCTAATACCGCCACGGGTAAGAATGGTGCTTATGGTGGTGCGATCACGCTAGAGCGTTCGAAGATACGCACACTGGCTGTCAAGATTTATGAAAATGCGGCGGTGACGTCTGGTGGCATTGCTTATGGTGGTGCTATTTATATGAAGGGGGGGCTCGATGATTATTGGCATGAGGTATTCGATGAAGAGGAGTACAAGGATTCTGTCATCGAGTACTTATCGGGGGAGATTTCTCATAATTATGCTAGTGGTTCGACAGGGGCTTATGGTGGAGCGATAGCTCTGCATGATGATGCGATTATTTATGATCTGCTTGCTGATTTCTCAGGTAATAGTGCTAGGACGAAGAGTGGCTTAGCCGCTGGTGGGGCTCTCGCTCTTTTTGTAGGCACAGGTATTAGTACTTTAAACGGCAGCTATACGGGCAATTACATCGAGAGTGCTGATCAGGGTGCTGGTGGTGCTATCTGGGTGGGTGGTGCTGATATTTCTGAAATCAAGGGGGCGTTCACTTCTAATCTTATTCAGGGTCAGACGACTGATGCACGAGGTGGTGCTATCGCGCTGAGTAATGCCGACTTTGACTTGATCGAGGCGAGCTTTGAGTCAAATAAGATCAAAGATGCGAGAGGTTTCGCTGCCGGTGGAGCTCTTTCGCTGTATAAGTCTAATATCGATAATCTTCGCGCGTTGAACTGCTCATCTAATAGTATCGTGAGCTATGGATCGGAGTCACAAGGCGGTGCGATCGCGCTATTAGAATCTACGATTGGGAGTTTTCAAGGGGCTATTTATTTTAATACCATCACTGGCACGAATGCGACGGGCGGTGCTATTGCGCTAGATGCGTCGACTATCACGTTTCTTTCTGGAAATGTGACGACGAATAGTGTAAGCGGAACGGATGCAAGGGGGGGTGCTATCGCACTGAGGAATGGATCTAGCATAGACAGGTTCGAAGGGCTGCTTCAGGGGAATCAAATCAGTGCAGGGGATAGAAGCATCAGCACGGGAATGGGTGCTGCTATCTACAATGAGGATAGTAGCTTCACTTACAACTCTACGCAGTCAGCTTACATCATCGAGAATAATGCTATTTACTATAGTGATGGCACAGTTGATTACCAATTCCTCTACAATACCGCGACGGCTGCGGATAAAAGCGCTAGCTTCACGCTAAATGCGACCTATGTGCCCATCAGCCTAGAGAATGCACATCCGCAATATTATCATTTTGTGATTCGCGATGCCATCAGCGGATCAGAAGAGTTTGTCGATTCGCAGTTCATCTATATTAATACGAAGACAGTAGACGATCGAGCTTCTACGGTTTATCTGCACAATAGCGTCAGCAATCAAACGGTCATTGTCGAAAATGGGCAACTCAGCCTTACTGGTAGTGGAACAGGTAGCTTTATCAATTCTCATCTCATCATTAATAGCAAAGCTAATGATGGTCTGGGCATGCACTTACATATCAATGACCATGCCTTTGACATCCAGTCGCGTATTACGAATAATCACGGTATACTCGATATCTATGCGTCACAGCTGGATGGTGCATCACTTCAGAATAATAATCTGGTGTATCAGCATAGCAATATCATTCTCAACACGGTCTTGTCGAGCGCATCAGACCAGCTTGACCAAGCAGGTGAGTGGCACATGCAGAGTACCTACAACCCATTTAGCAAGGAGACGGCGCAGGGGTTCAGGTTATCACTGGGAGTGGATAACTTCAAGTATGAGGATGCTGCTGGTGATACTACCTATGGTAAGCAGCAGTTCTTCTTAGAGCATCGCTATGATGCTGATTATTATGATGTCAGCCAGCTTACCTTTGATAGTTTGGCTAGCTTTGAAGAGCTGCTTCTCAATGGAGCCTTCTCGCTCAACATTGACTTACAGCAGCTCAGCGGCCGCAATGCATCTGATGTGAGGTGGACATTCGTGGGCTGGGAGAGTGGGGGCACGGTGAGTGCAGAGGCTCTGGCGAAGTTAGAGCAGCTCTTCTCCTACTCATTCACCGAAGATGAGGTGTTCTCAGCTAGTGGTGTGCATATCCACCAGTCGTACAATGGGCTCACACTCACCTTCTCAGATACACTGCAAGAGGTGGTGGACGCGAAGTATGAGCTCAGCGACCACGATCGAGATGATCTCTTTGAGAGCGGACTAGCTCTCGACACGCATGCTTATGATCACGCGACGGGGCATCTATCGATGGAGAAAAAGCGCGTTGATTATACAAGCACACTGGGGGATGATCTGAATCTCACCAGCCCTGATGCGAAATCGGTGTATTTCACATGGGGGGTAGATGGGAACGGTATGCCTGCTCTCAACGAATTGCCAGATGGTGCCTTCCTCCCTTTAGGCGTGATATCAGCTTACACTCTCGGTGATGGCGTAGCTGTGGGCGCTCACAGCGAATATTACAAATCTTATGTAGGCGTAGAGCGTAATGTTACTTTCTACAATGCTAACAATGATATCACCTACATGGATGCTGACTTCGTGGGTAACAAAACGATAGCGAGCTCCCTGTTTAACTACCTGTCTACCATAGACGTGCTGGATGGTGACTTCCTCGGAAATACGCTCACGCTATCGACAGAAACGACTCGGTATTATGATCGTGGGGCTCTCAGAAACTTCGCCACCATTGGGACGATTAATGGGGACTTCATTCTGAATAGGACTGTCTCAGATCTCGATGTTGCGGATAGAGCAGCCATGGCAGGGGCGCTGAGTAATATGAATCTCATTACGCTGCTTAATGGGGACTTTATTTCGAATTATGCCTATTCTCGTGAGACTTCTGCCTACGGTGGTGCGATCGTCAATAATACAGGTCTCGCAACGATCAAGGAGATCAATGGGCGATTCTACAGCAATTTCGTCCAAGGGCAGGCAGCCCTCGGTGGTGCTATCTATGATGTGGCATCCACGGGTATCGTGTCTGTTGATGGTGTCTTCGACGCGAATTACGCCTCAGCGAAGATAGATCGCGCTGATCGCAGCGAGTCTCTGAGTGCGGCAGGTGGGGCGATCTATCGTGAGGGCGTGACGGGTGGTAGTGAGTATAAGGCAGACTTCATCGCCAACTTTGCAAAAGCACAGGTTGACGATACCATGGCTGCGGACGATCGCGACTTAGCACTCTACGTAGCTGGAGGAGCTATCTATCACAAGGATAGCAGTGGCGCGATTACAGTAATTGACGGTGACTTCTATGGCAACTATGCTGAGATTTACAACAAAACGAACTACAATGTGCTCAATGAAGGCGACCCAGCAAAGCTCACAGCCGTGGGCGGTGCTATCGCCAACATAAACAGCACCATTAGCACCATTAGCTCCAACTTCATCGCCAACTACACGAAGGTAGAGGTCAATGAGTACACCTCGACCGATGCAGGTGTGACAGGAAGTGAGTCACCTATACTCGTGGCAGGAGGCGCTATCTATAATGAGAATGGGAACATCGGTCTTCTCGCACGAGGAAGAGACATCATCTTCGAGGGGAATCGCACGATAGCCACGCACCACACCTCGGGTGCTTATGATCCATCGGAAACCGTTACATTCAACGCGATTTATAATGCACAGGATTCTACCATCAGTTTCAATAGCTATGGGGAGAATCGCATCATCGTCAATGACACGATCAGTGGTCTGAGCGCGAGCATGAGCACACAGATTCTCGACATTAACAGCGGACGCGATGGAATGGGTGCATCTATCAGCTCGAATGGAGCTGGCTTCTCGAGTGTGGAATTTAACAATCTCGTATCAGACCAGACGATCAACGTTCAGGCAGGCACACTCATTTTAGGTGCGTACACAGGCAGAACATTCACGATGGCAGACGGAAGTAGCTTTAGCACAGAAAACAGTACGGCATTACTGGAGAACAGTGCACTTAACATCCAAGATGGCGCACGTGTAGAAAGCTCCGCTGCTAGCCTCGGTAAGGGCAATAGTATCACCGTGAAAAAGGGTGCTACACTCGCCACATCTGGCGGTGACCTGACGAATGATATCCAGTTAGAAGGCGGCACCATCGAGCTGCGTGGCACAATGAACTTCATGCTCGCCCAAGATGGCACGGGAGCCTCGCTCATCCTAAGGGAGAATAGCGGCACCTCAGTCATCGCAGGAATGCCAGCGACACGCTCCTTAACCGAGAATAAGCTCAGTGACGCGCACATCGCGATGGGGGTGAACACATCGCTGACCATCAGTGACGTGTACCTATCGGGGTTCTCTCTCGACGCAGCAACGGGCAATCAGGTGCTCATGAATCAGGTGCTGCTCGATCTTGATAGCTCCAGCTTGAGCATGGGAGAGAATAGAGTGACGTTTGAAGACAGCACCCTCACGGGTCTGAGCGTCTCTGCGAAGCAGCTCATTGAGAACCCCACAGGTGGCATCTTCTCAGGTCCTATATCTGTCTACACGCTCACGCAGCTCGATGTCCTGTCAGCCTTCGATTTCGAGGGCAGGCTCACACTTGACCTTGGCGATGAGCTGCTCTTCGATGCCGGGGAGTTCACCGCTATACGCCTCACAGGCATACGCGATCTCGCTGGCCTCTCATATGGTGATATCTTTATCCGTGTGAATGGGCTTGACTACCAGATTATGGGCATGACGACTAATGGCATGGCAGCAGTCAGTGATCTCTACCTCTACATCCCTGAGCCTAGCACCGCGACGCTGAGCCTACTCGCACTCGTAGGCCTGCTCGCGCGTCGTCGCCGTCAGGTTGCCTAAGCTGTCCTCTATCATGATCACACGAAAGCAGCCGCGGCATATGCCACGGCAGCTTTCGTATCGTGGTGGCTCACGCTGCTGTGTGTTGAGCGGTTTGGAGCGTGTGGTCTCAGTCTTATTAAATTATTAAGCTCGCCAAGCTTGCTAGAGGGGTGTATACTGTGCGCATGTCAGCGCGTGTGTGTGTTTATGAAGGTGGTTTGGTTCTCTGTCAGGGGTATGTTGTTGAGACTCCTCAGGGTCTCATCGCTATCGATGCTCCCGCTGGGATGACGAAGTGGCTGGTGAAGAACTTTCCCAATAAGCCGGTGACGGATCTGCTCATTACGCACATGCACTTCGACCATATCGAGGATGTGGCTGTGATGAAGGAGACCTTTGACTGCCAGATTCATGCTCATTCTGCGTATTCTCCCGCTCTGTCTCTGGCTGATCTGGCGAATGCGTCATGGGGGATGAGTCTCAGAATAGAGGAGTTCACCGTGGATGATGTGCTGCAGGGGGCTACGCAGGCTTCTTGGGGTGGGCTGGACTGGCGCTTGTACGCGCTGCCTGGGCATTCTCCAGATAGTATGGTGTATCATCTGCCTGCTCAGTCGGAGCTCTTCGCGGGTGATGTGCTTTTCTCTGGCTCTATTGGGCGCACGGATTTCCCCGGTGGGGATCTTGATCTGTTGCTCAGTGGTATTCGCGAGCATCTCTTCACGCTGGATGTGCATACGAAGGTGCATCCAGGTCATGGGGCTTCTACGTCGATTGGCGAGGAGATTGTGGCGAATCCTTATCTTTCTTAATTTTTTATCTTTTTATATTTTATGACGATGTTTTCAGACTTGGGTCTCGCGACTCCTATTTTAGAGGCTGTTGAGGCCTGCGGTTATCAGTCTCCTACTCCTATTCAGGCTGAGGCTATTCCTCTTATTCTTGAGGGAAAGGATATTATCGGGGCTTCTCAGACGGGGACGGGTAAGTCGGCGGCGTTTGCGCTGCCTCTGCTCTCGATGATTGAGCCTACTGGGCAGCCGCAGGTGCTGGTGCTCGAGCCAACGCGCGAGCTGGCCGATCAGCTGGCGGAGTCGTTCCGTAAGTATGCGGCGAAGACGAATATCAAGGTGGGCCTGCTCTATGGTGGTGTGAGTTATGGTAAGCAGGTGGAGGATCTCAAGCGCGGGGTGGATGTCGTAGTGGCGACTCCCGGCCGCTTGGTGGATCACTTCTACCGCGGGTCGATGAAGTTTAAGTCGATTAAGACGCTGGTGCTTGATGAGGTGGATCGTATGACGGATATGGGCTTCTTGCCTATTGTGCGTAAGATTGTCAATCTCTGCCCATGGGAGACGCGTCAGACTCTCTTCTTCTCGGCGACGATGCCGCAGATTTTGCAGGGCTTCTCGAAGTGGTGCTTGAAGGATCCTGTGGAGGTGACGATAGCACGCAGCGAGGTGGCAGCAACGATTTCTCATGCGTTTTACCCCGTGGGTCTTGATCAGCGCGATGAGCTCCTTATAGCGTTGATTAAGTCACTGGACTTCCGCAACTTGATGCTGTTTACCCGTACGCGTAAGGAGGCAGATACGATTGCGTATCTGCTGAAGAGTGCTGGCTGGGGTGATGAGGTGGCAGTGATGCACTCGGATATCTCGCAGCGTGATCGTACAGCGGCTCTGCAGGGCTTCAAGCAGGATAAGTACCGTATCCTTGTTGCTACTGATGTGGCGGCGCGTGGTATTGATATCAATGGTGTGACGCATGTGATTAATTATCGCGTTCCTGAGAATGCCGAGGATTATGTGCATCGTATCGGGCGTACGGGGCGTGCTGAGGCGACGGGTGATGCGTTCACCTTGCTGACTGCGGATGAGATTGACTTTGCGACGAGTATTGAGATTTTCATCGATAGGAAGATCGAGCGCAGGAAGTTGGATGGCTTTGACTATGCGTATACGGCACTGCTGGATGATAAGCCAGTGCGTCCTCTGCGCAAGGCGCGTCCTGCTGGGCGTCGTCGTCGATAGTGTGCTCTGCTCCTATTTATTCGCTTTTCCCGTATGCGTGTCATTGGTATAGATCCTGCGATTCGTCATACGGGTTTTGCGGTTCTGGAGGGAGACTTCCGCGAGCCTCGGGCTCTGGATTATGGTACTCTGATGCTGCCAGCGAGACTGAAGCAGAGCGAGTGTCTCGCGCGTATTCATCAGCTGGTGCATGATCTGATCAAGCGATGGTCTCCGGACGAGTTGGCGATCGAGGCTATCATCTATGTGCAGTCGCGCTCAACGGCGATTGCGATGGGTTCTGCGCGTGGCGTGGTGCTGGCAGCAGCAGCTGCTCATGCTTGCCCTGTGATGGAGTATCCTCCGAGTTGTGTGAAATTAGCAGCAGTGGGGAAGGGGGCGGCTCAGAAGGCACAGGTGGCGTTTATGATGCGCGCTATTCTCCAGCTGCAAGAGTCACCCGAGCCAGATGCAGCCGATGCGATGGCTATCGCTTATGCGCATATGGTGGCGTCAGATCCAGTACGTCAACATCTCTTCGTTAATCGGTTGTATGTGTAGATCGCGATTGATAATAATTACCGTAAATTAACGAGTAGCAGCCAAGTGTATGTCGTTGGTGATTATAAATCAACGTTAAATTTTACCTGAAAAATATGACATTTTTCGGGTGTTTTTTTAATTCCCCGGCTTAAGCGGATGCTAACATATAGTAATAAGCATGTTACGTTAATCTAATAGTTAGAGTATTTGATTAATTTACCCACTTTTTGTAGCTTTGATACGTGCGAACGGAAGAGGAATTATCAGGTGTTGTGTTAGAAGATGCGGTCTCGTATGTTGAGGCTGCAGCTGAGGGGGGTGTTGAGTCGATCTTGCTCCAGGAATTAACAGAGCGTTCTACGCTCAGGCGGGCATTAACCGCGCAGGGAGTGATGACGCAGCCTCACTGTGCGGGGGAGTCTGGCGTGATGCCTTCTGAGCTGCTGGCGACAGGGCTACTAGAGGGGGTGAATTTGTCTCCTGCCGATGCGTCACGCCTCGTTCTGGAGCTGCTCGAGTATGCTGGGGGAGGTTATGAGGGGATGGAGAAGCAGGAGCTTGTCAGTCATTGTAGGCAGGTGATTCAGCTGGGAGCAGAGGCCTTCTGCAAGGTGGGACAGTCTCGCCCCTTTTCTCAGGTGGTCAGCGAGATGCTGCTTCATAAGGTGCATAGGCGTCGTAGGACGATCGGGGAGATCAAGCAGTATTGTGAGCGCCTGATGCGCAGCTATCCAGAGTGGAGAGATAGGAGCATGCGCGACTTTAACGAGGAGATGTGTAAGGAGGCGGTGTCAGCGGTCTTTTCCTCTCCGGTGATGCAGCGCAAGGCTTATGTTATCCTCCATGGTGTGTTCAACTTCGGGATGCGCCGCGCGTGGTGCTCGAGTAATCCTATAGCTCTCATCGATATCCCCAGACCGCAGGAGAGGCGTATCAGGTCGCTGACGATGCGTGAGCTCACGCGCCTCATTAAAACGGCTCTCATGCCGGAGCATCTTCCCTGCGCTCCTGCCCTTGGGCTGATGCTCTGGGCGGGGGTGAGACCCAACGAGATCGAGCGACTCACATGGGGGAATGTGTTTCCCAAGGAGAACTGTATTGAGATACAGCCACAACATTCCAAGACGGGTGGGCATAGGCATGTAACGATGCAGCCAGCGCTGAAGGTGTGGCTGCGGCGAGTAAGTACCTACACCTTCCCCGACGCTCCTATTGCGCCACGCGCGTGGGATAGACGCTGGCGGGCTTTGCGGCGCAGTGCTGGATTCGCAGAATGGCAGGCAGATATCCTTCGCCATACCTTCGCCTCGTATCACCTGAAGCATTTTCGCGATCTATCCTCTCTTCAGCTAGAGATGGGTCATGCGACATCAGAGTTACTCCGTACCCGCTATCTTGCTCTTAATGGGATTACGGTAAAGGCAGCTCAGGATTTCTGGACATGCTTACCGCGACTAGAAAAAGGAGAATAGTTCAAGCTTGATAATCAATATAGATATCAATCGTTATAGCTTGACTGCTAAAAATATATATAGTCATGGTTGATTTGCTTGTGAGGCTTTTTTTGTCTTGGGTGTAAATCTTTCTTGCCATCTCTGGAAAATCTGCTTAAATAGGGAAAGCAACATTGCTTTTTTAGACTTTTTTTATCATTATGAAAACAATCATCACACGTTCCGTTATTCGTACGGCAGCGCTTGCTATCCCCGCCCTTTACACTCTCGCTGCGACTGTATCCGCTGAGGAAGCTGCGTCTGGCGGTTCGAAGAAGTCCATGCTTGAAAAGTGGGTCACCGATGGTGGCTGGACCATGATTCCTTTGGTTATCCTTTTCGCGATTACTATCTTCTTGGTTGTTTTCAATCTGATGGCCTTGAAGCGCGAGCGCTTCTGCCCTGAGCCAATGCGTCTCCAGCTCATCGGCCTGATGTCTGAGTGTCGTGTGCAGTCTGCCATCCACCTCGCGACGGAGAGTCCTACCTTCTTGGGTCGTCTCGTTGCTTATGCTCTTCCAAATATCGATGCGAACCGCCCCGAGGATCTCGGTAAGGATGCTATCGAAGATGCTATTGCAGACTTCACGACAAATGAGCGTCCACAGACGATGAAGTTCATCGATATGCTTGCTCTCATCGGTCAGATCGCTCCTTCTATTGGTCTCTTCGGTACGGTGCAGGGTATGATCGGTGCGTTCGCTGTTCTCTCTGATACGGGTCAGGCTAACCCAACTGAGCTCGCAGGTTCGATCTCTGTGGCTCTTCTGACTACATTCTGGGGTCTGATCGTATCCATTATCGCGATTCCTGCATTCTTCTTCCTCAAGAAGGTAGCTCAGGCACGTGAAGCAGACTGTGTGAACACGATCTCCGAAATGGTGAACACCTCCATCAACGTGATCAATGCAGAAGCCCAGCTCGCTCGTATCCCAGAAGGTCTCGGCGAAGATCCTGAGTACATCGAGGGTGGCGAGCAGCACTAATCTGCTAAGGATCTTATCTAGAAAAGTATGTTAAGCCTGCTCTGCCTCCTCATGAGGGGGCAGGCTTTCCACCTCAACCCACCGCAAACAATTTCATATGTCCAAAAAGAAGAATATGCGTGGCAGCGATGAAGTCGACGGAACAGTCGATATGTCGCCCATGATTGACTGCTGCTTCCTGCTGCTGATTTTCTTCGTTGTGAATGCAACAGCGATCACCGTGGCAAAGGATCAGAACGTCAAAATGCCCAGTGCGATGGCTAGCTCTGATCTCAAGGATGCGAAGGGCTGCATCGTGGTGAATATCTTCAAGAGTACGGAGAAGATGAGCGCCAAGGAGCTGACTAGCTTCTCTGATAGCGGCTACAACTCGCAGACAATCTGGAGTGCTGCCGACGCATCTGGTAAGACATCTGGCTATACCGAGGCTCAGGAGTCTGATCTCGTCGACTTCATCCGCAAGGAGCGCGAACGTTATGAAGCTGCTGGTATCGAGAAGCAGATGATACGCCTCTACCTCCGTGGTGACATCAATGCTGAGTGGGATAACACGGCAACTGTCATTCGTTGTGGTGCAGCCGCTGGTGTGAACAATATCGTCTTTGGTACACTGCCAACGGGTTAATCTTATTTTTTCAACACTTTCTTTCTCATGGCTAGACATAGAAAACGCACGACAGAAGATCAGGCAGATCCAGCGATGGATATCTCATCGATGATTGACTGCTGCTTCCTGCTTCTCATCTACTTCCTCGTCGCGACCACACTGGTGACGGAGAAGAAGCTCGACATCTCCATCCCAGGTGATGGTCCTCCTAGCACGGAGCACCCACCACTCGACCCCGGTCGTATTAATGTGAATGCCGATGGATCGGTCTACTGGAACAATGATCTTCAGGTGGGGCAGGCCTTTGAGCCGAACCTCCAAGTTGGAACTCCTGGCTATGCCGCACAGCGTCGCATGGATGTTCTGGTGAACAATCTCAAGCAGCTCAAGGATCAAGCTATGGCTGCTGATGCACCTCCCATCGTCCTGCTCTCTGGGCATGCAGACGCACCACATCAGCGTATTGTTGACGTGATGGCAGCTCTCGCTGAGGCAGGTATTAACTCCGTTGGTCTAAGCACAACGACTGAATAAGTTGCCGTATTTCTTTCACAGTAATTAGAGTGAGGGTAGAGTATGATGTAGATGGGCAAGTGATGCCCTCTGCCATCCTCTGCCCTTTCTGACTTCCCTGTTCCACAACCTTTTTTACACTCGACCAAGATATCCGATATGAATAACACAAAGACCGCTCTTGCGCTGATAGCCCTCACTGCTTTTGTTGCACCCGAGGTGTGTCAGGCACAGAATCCGACAAAAAGCTATGCACAGATAGGCCAGCTACTCAATGCTGGAAAGCCTAAAGAGGCTCTCAAGGTGTGCCAAGATACTATTAAGTTCCTCGCGAACCCCAAGTCCCGCGTGGGCTCACAGTTCGCCTACTTGCTGCCCTTCTTCTACTGGGAGCAGGCTCGCGTACAGGAAGCACTCGGTGACTTCGATGGGGCTGATAAGTCCTATCAGACGATTGTAGATGAGAAGCGTTTCCGCGATCCTAAGCTGATTGAAGCCGCGAGTAAGAATCCTGGTAAGGCACTCGATTATCGCCCCTTCTTCACCATGTCTATGTTCAAGCGCGCACACAATACCTATCGTCGTGCGGCTGGTACAGAGGAAAAGCCTGGTGATGCCAGCTTCTACCCCAAGGCGATCGAGCAGCTGGAGAAGTACTACGAACTGCTTAGCAAGGGGGCGGTCTCCGCTGAGGAGAAGAAGCTCAAGCTTGATGGTCAGATCTGCTTATTGATCATCCAGTCGGCCCTCTTCCAAAAAGAGCCCAACTTTGAACTAGCGAAGAAGTATCTCGATATCAGCCGCAAGTCACGCGCCCCCATCCCTGATGATATGGTGATGAGTGCTCTGAGTGCTATCGCACGCGTGGCAAAGGAGAAGCCGCAGTATACAGCATGGCTGGACAAGATTGTATCCGCTGCTCCTGAGCAGTATGATCTTGGTGCACTGCGCTCAGGTCGCTATGCAAGCATGTTCCTCAAGCAGGGGGCTGATGCGACAGAGGTGATAGGCAAGCTTCTGAAAGAGGGTAAGACCGCCGATGCTGTCGGTGCTGCCCGTAGTGCGCTGGCGATGTTCTCGCTGATTCCTGATTCAAAGACGGCACTCGAAGAGCTCGGCTCACAGGTGAAGTATTCATCAGCTACCAAGAGCAATAAGCTTCCTGATGCGGGATGGGGTATCACCTACACACCTGATCATCAGAAGAAGGTGCTGGGTATCTTTGAAACGCTCAAGAAGGATAACATGGCATTTGAAGCGATGTCTCTGCTAGGTGCAGCTCAGATGGCTAACACCTTCGGCTCAACTCGCATGGCGAAGGCTGCGTATCAGGTGGTCACCGACAAATTCCCGAACTACTCGACACGTGATTCAGCTGGCAAGGTGATCGCTTATAATGACAAGAATCTTCTCCAGCTCATGAGTCTGCATAGCATGCTCGGTGAGCATGATCAGGCAGCTGCTATCGAGAAGGCTCTCGGCACTGTCTCCGGTGGTGCGATCACGGCTGATGATAAGAATGACATCCTCCTGCGCCGTGCCCAGCGCTATCTGGGTGAGGGTAACTATGAGGGTGTGCTCGCTGATGCGGCAGAGCTTGAGCGCGCTTATGAGAATGATAAGAAGCACGCGAATTATAACTATGCTCTCTTCTTCCGCCTCGCAGCTCTCTATCGCTTGCAGCGTTATGAAGATCTCGTGAAGGCAGGTGAAGTATTCTTGAAGGCAGAGCATGCTGATGGCAAGCTCACCGCGCAGGTAGAGACCCAGGCACTCTACTTCATGATGGATGCCTATAATAAGCTGGGACGCATCGATGCGAAGAATTATGACCGTGCCATTGAGCTGGTGCGTGAGTTCATCTCGAAGTATCCATCAGCCGACCTCGCTGAGAATCAGGGCATGCTTCCCTCCGTTTACTACTGTGGTATTGATACCTTCTCCAAGCGTGCTAACACGAAGACTGGAGAAGAGCGTGCCAAAGACTTGCAGGAAGCCTATGAATGCTGCATGAAGATCACAGGCAACTGGCCAAGCCATAATCTTGCGCCTCTTTCCTATCTCCTCGCCGGTAACATCCTCATCCATGGTGATGATGAGAAGCGTAAGGTGGAGGGTATTGAGCTGCTGGAAAATGCGGCAAAAGCTGGCTTTGAGGCGAATACGGATAACTCCAAGGGTATTTCTTCTAACGCGCTCTACTGGCTCGCTTCCTATTCTCCCGAGATCCCCATGCCTGATGAGTCACCTGAAGCCGCGGCTAAGCGTGTCGCATCATACTATGATGAGTACTGGGCAAAGGCAGATCAGACAGGTGATCCTTATGTGCTCATGATGGCTTATCTCACGATGAAGCGTGCTTCTGAGACGGGTGATCTCGCACAGCTCGAAGCGGCATCTGATCGTATGAAGAAGCTCTACGCTCGTGAGGCTGCGCATAGTGCGTCAACGGGTCGTATGAACGAAGATCTTCAGAATACATTCCCCAGCTATGTGGATCTCTACTTCAACACACTCAAGCAACTGGGCAAGGAGATGAGCTATGCGGATAAGCTGGCGTTCCATCGCAACTTCCCCGGTATCTCTGCTGATGATAAGATCATGCGCTCCATCATTGATATCAATGAAATCGGTCTCATGAATGAGCAACTTTCGAGTCTCGAACCCACGGACACTGCTGCTGTCACCGCACAGGAGAGCGAGATTGCTCAGGCCTTCCGTGAGATGGTGCGTAAATACAAGCCAACAGACCTCTCCGCCTACGGTAGTGTCGAGATTGGTAATTATCTCGTGGATTACGTACGTGCTCTACCTGAGTCACGTCAGGCGGATCGCGCATCTGCAGTGAGTTACTTCGATCATGTGATTAGTGGAAACGATCTTTCGATGCGTGGTGCTGCTCTTCTGGGTAAGGCAAACGCGCTCTCACTGGCTACTGATGCGAATGCACGTGGTCAGGCGCAGGCTCTCTTCCAGCAGGTGGTGAACATGCAAGATGCTGATCTCTCACCAAGCGCGCTGCTCGGACTCACACGCCTTCAGATGGCTCAGAACGACTACGATGGTGCGATCACTTCTGCACTGGAGTACACACGCTCTGCGGCTAATAATGAATCTCGTCTTGAGATGCTGATGCTGCTAGCTGAAGCCTATGCGAAGAAGGGTGATGATCGTAATGCGTTGCTCACCTATCTCAACCTCTACAACCAGAACCGCGCTCGCGTCAGCTACTCTGCACCAGCTTGCGTAGCCTGTATGGAGCTGCTCTGGAAGCGTAACAATCCCTCCACAGGTGACCGCTTGGCTAATACATTCAAGCCATCGGATCGCTGGAACGCATGGAACATGGGTCAGACCTACGTGCAGTGGGTTGTCGATGGTAAGATTGAGGAGAAGATGACACCTGCTGACCGCGATAAGTATCGCGCTGTTGCACGTGCTGTCGAGCAGTACGCAGCCGATGCTGCCGTGCAAAAGGAAGATAATGATAAGCGCTCATTTGAACGCGCTATTAACGCTAACAACTAATTTTAGACATAGATCAGACATATGAACGTAGTAAAATCCCTCACAGTCGCCCTGCTAGCATTAAGCGGACTGGCACTTGGACAGGAAAATCAAGCGAAGCTTAACCTCCTTCTCGAGTTGAAGACGGGTCGCCCTGCTCAGGTGGAGCTCCTCTCAGCTAATGGTGCGGGTAAGTTCACCTACATCCGTGGCGGTAGCTCCACTCAGGGGCAGCTGGCTAACTGTAATCTCTTCATGATTGTGACTCCTGCTGATCTCGCCGCAGCTCTCACGAGCTATCGCGCGAATGATCTGGAGAAGGCGAAACCTCGCTTAGCCGCTGTGAAGAAGAAGTACGCTTCCACACTCGGTCTCCCCCAAGATCCTGCGTCGCAGGCGGCTTATTACGAGCTGCTCTGCGCGATCCGTCTCCGTGACTGGTCGGCAGTTAAGTCACTGGCTGCTAGCTATCCTCGTGCTGCGGCTAATACAGATCGTCTGAAGCTCTTTGTACAGGTGGCAGGTCTGCTTGGTGATCTCGCTAGCCCTAGTACCTCTGGAGCAGCCTTGCAGCAAAAGGTGGAGAAGTTCATGGCGAATAAGAAGAACGCAAGTACGATGAATATCGAGGCTTATGGCTTCCTACGCTATGCGCTCGCTGAAGCAATCATTGCTCAGCTCCCAGCCGCTGAGATCAAGAGCTCCTCTCTGAAGGGGGAAAATGCGAAGAAGGCGGTGCAGGCTGTTGACCTCCTCTGTGAAGCTGTCGTGAGCCAGCATGGTGCGAACCGCGAGTTCTGTATCAATGCGCTTACCCGCGCAGCTAAGCTGCTCTGGAGCACTGAGCAAGCCCATGAGTATCTCGTCGAGATCGGACTGAATGCGAAGATGACTGCCGCCACTTGGAAGAGCGCACCTACGAACTTCCGCGAAGCGGTGACTCTGGCCTATATGGCGAGTATCTACTCTGAGGAACCACTCAGTGATAAGGATATCAACAAGATGCTGGAGTTCTACTTCGGTCCTGCTAAGCAGGGGAGTAAGTAATGCTTTTTTTGGATGGGCTCGATTGTGATGATCGAGCCCATCTTTTGTAGAACATTTTATCTATTTTAGCAGCCATGATGGATATGCTTGTGCGCTTGTATCGTCTCCCGTCAGCGCAGGAACAGTGGGAGCTACGTGCTCAGCTAGAGCAGCAGGGTATCATCCTGCGTGCGGCACGCGCCTATGAACGACACATCGTCGCTGACTGGGTGGGTAGGCACTTCAGCCCGAAGTGGGTGAGTGAGTGTAAGATTGCGTTTTCTCGCCAGCCTATAGGCTGCTTTATCGCGACGCGTGAGAAGCAGGTTCTCGGCTTTGCTTGTTGCGATGTGACGGCTCGCGGCTATATAGGGCCGATGGGGGTGGATGAGTCGCAACGTGGTTCAGGGCTGGGGAAGGCGCTTCTCCTCATGGCGTTGGAATCTCTGCGAGCTCAGGGTTATGCGTATGCTGTCGTGGGTGGTGTAGGACCTGCTGAGTTTTATGCGCGAGCGGTGGGTGCGACGCCTATCGAGGACTCTACGCCAGCTCTCTATGAAGATATACTCCCTGATCCTCCATCTCCTGTCTAGAGGAAAAAACGGCACATGCAGGGCTACTGTGGGCTTAGTTTTTGACAAGTGCCTAGTGAATGGTGTATAAAGGTCTCCGATATGACGATTCCCCAGTCCCTCACGCATAAGCTCAGTCAGGCTCTCGAAGCAACGCTCGGTGATAGCCTTCCTGCTGGTTTCCAGCCTTCTATCTCGGTATCGCAGGACCTGCGCTTCGGTGACTATCAGAGTAATGTCGCCATGATGCTCGCCAAGCGGCTGGGTAAGCAGCCTCGTGAGCTTGCGGCAGCTCTCATCGCGAGCTTCGGTGACAATGAGATCGCAGAGCTAGAAATTGCCGGTCCTGGCTTTATTAACTTCCGCGTGAAGCCTAGCTACTATGCACAGAAGATGCAGGTGATGCTCTCGGATGATAGACTCGGTGTTGCCGTTGTAGATGAGCCACAGCATATTGTTATCGACTTTTCTGCGCCTAATGTGGCGAAGCCTATGCATGTCGGGCACATTCGCAGCACCATTATTGGTGATGCACTGGCACGTCTGGCGCGCTTCATGGGGCATCAGGTAGTTACCGACAACCATATCGGTGACTGGGGCACTCAGTTCGGGATGATTCTCTGGGGCTGGAAGAACATTCTCAATACAGAGGCTCTTGAAGAGAACAGCATCGATGAGCTTGTGCGTGTGTACAAGGAAGTGAATGCACGCTGCAAGACGGAAGCTGGCTTGATAGAGACCTGCAAGGCGGAGCTCGTCAAGTTGCAGGCTGGTGATGCTGAGAACCTCGGTATCTGGACTCGCTGCATCGAAGTCTCGCGTCAGAGTCTGGATAAGATCTATGAGCAGCTAGATGTTCGCTTCGACTACTGGCTGGGTGAGAGTGCGTACAATGACGCGCTAGCACCTCTTGTTGATCAGCTCATCGCTGATGGGATAGCCCGAGAAAGTGATGGTGCTATTTGCGTCTTCTCAGATGGTCAGTTAGAGCCGAAGAAAGACCCCTTCCTCATGCAGCGCGATGGTGAGTGGGTAGGCGTGCCCGCTATCATCCGTAAGGCGGATGGCGGCTTCCTCTATGCGACAACTGACCTCGCGACTCTTGACTATCGTAAGGAGCAGTTCCAAGCCGATTCTATCTGGTATGTGGTCGGTATTCCTCAGGAGAAGCACTTCCAGCAGATTTTTGATATCCAGCGTATGCGAGGTGTCACGGGCGACTATCGCCATGTTGCCTTTGGCTCTATCCTCGGGAAGGATAGAAAGCCCTTCAAGACGCGTTCTGGCGATACAGTAAGCCTTCAGGATGTCATCGATGAGGCTGTTTCACGTGCGACAAAGGTCGTCGAGGAGAAGAGCCCAGATATGCCCATAGAGGAGAAGCAGCGTGTGGCTCGTATCGTCGGTATCGGTGCGGTCAAGTTTGCAGAGCTCTCCCAGCATCGTCTCAGTGACTATGTCTTTGACTGGGATCGTATGCTCTCGCTCTCAGGTGATACCGCTCCTTATCTTCAAAACTCTTATGTGCGTGTGCGCTCCATCTTCCGCAAGGCGGGTGATGATGCATGCGACAGCTCCGCGGCTCTCCTACTAGAAGATGCCGCTGAGATCCATCTTGCACGTCTCCTCACACGCTACAGCGAGACAGTACCTGCAACACTGGATGACTGCCGTCCGAACCTCTTGACGAGTTACCTCTATGACCTCGCTCGCGCCTTCCATAGCTTCTATGAAGCATGTCCTGTGTTGCGTAGCGAGGGAGCGACACGCGCATCTCGCCTCCTGCTCTGTGAACTCACGTCGCGTGTGCTTCAGCAGGGGATGGGGCTTCTTGGTATCGAGATGCCTGAGCGCATGTAAGGAGAGCTGTGCCGATGCCTTCTTCTCCTCTTAGAGCCCTAGCCAGTGTGGCTCTTGCTCTCCTGCCTGATGTGGTCTGGGCAGAGCATGAGCCTGCTCGTCGCCCTCCCGAGGCTAGACTGAGTATCCCGCTTGCTAGCGATTCTCCCCTCTTGCAGCAGGAGGTGGAGTACGGAGTGCAGGCTCTCCTGCTCGGGGATCTTCTCGCAGCGCAGAGAGACTTTCAGAAGGTGCTGGAACTCGATGAAGCGCATCCACTAGCACTCTGTGGACTTATTCTCTGCACAGTGGACGAGGCGGCGCGCACTCGCTATGCTCAGGCTCTCGCAGAGCTAGATGATGCCTATACGCCTACTCCTCAGGAGGGGAGGTATATGGAGGGGCTCTATCTGCTCATCAGCCAGCAGGAGGAACGCGCAAAGGAGCACTTTCTTACGCTCAGCAAGCAGTATCGAGCCGACTTAATTAGTCGACTCTGGGCGGCGCTACTCATGCAGGATGGCTATGATGAGCTCGGGCAGCCTCGCGATGCTCAGACTGAGGCTCAGGAGCTGCTCTATGCTCCTTTGCGAGATGAGAATATTCAGGATCATGGTCTGCTCTATTACCTGCTAGCCTACGTCGAGGCGGATGCTCCACAACCCAATGAGATGGCGCTAGCGTATGCGCGTGAGGCGATGAAGCGTCTTCCTGGTGAGCCTATGGTGCAGCTGGTACTAGCGCATCACCTAGTGCGAGCGATGGAGAGGGATGGGGCAGATGTTGCGAAGCTGCGTGCCGAGGCACTGGAGTTGCTCGAAGAGGCGGAAGCGTACTATGCGCGCGCTTATCTCGATGAGAAGTATTCTCAGCTGGATAGGGATGAGTTGATAAGCTTTTTCTGGTTGCGTATACGGATTTATCGCATCACTCTGATGCTTCAAGTGACGCCCAAAGAGGCTCTGGCTCTCTTCCGAGAGGTGGGGAGGCTGATGCCTCGTACGCTTGATGCTAGAGAGTCGAGCAGTGCGGTGCCGTTAGCTAGATCTCAGCCATCGGGGACTGATCTGCTCCTCTGGGAATGGAGTCTCATTCCACTCAGGCAGATGGTGGCGAGTAAAAGAGAGCTCTCAGAGGCGGGGATTAACACGCTTATGAAGCACGCACGCACTTACCCCTTACAGCTTGATCATGAGATTTATCGACAGGTGCTTGCTCTGATTGAACTGACGCTCAAGGCGCGTCTGAGCCAGCAGAAGGGGCAGCATTCACTAGCCTCCGAGCGTCTGCAAGAAGCTCAGGAGCTCTACGCGAAATTGCGCCAGAGTATCGCTCTGGATGAGGCGAGTCGGAAGAATCCACTCGTCATTCGTGCTCTAGCCAGCTGCGATATGGCTCTCGGCTACGCTCAGCTCGCTATTTACGAGGATACCGCGATCATCTGGGAGACGCGCTTGGGTGAGATGGATAGGCGTTCTAATCTTCTGCTCCCCCCTTTGCGTTAATTTGCGGAGAGGAGACTGGATTTCTTTTTCTTTTCTGCCGTTTGTAATTTCCCACTTTGGGCTTGCATCCATGTGAGAGATGAGCTAGTCTAGGACATGGACGCTATTCAGCTCGGATTAACTTTTGACGACGTGCTTCTGCTGCCTTGCTTGAGCACGATGCTTCCCAGTGAAGCAAACCCTACCTCCCAATTGGTAAATGGCTTTTCCCTGCGCCTGCCTATTCTTTCAGCTCCGATGGATACCGTCACGGAGGCTGAGATGGCGATCGCTATGGCTCGCGAAGGGGGGCTCGGTGTCATCCACCGTAACAACCGTATCGAAGATCAGGCGACACTGGTTGCGCGTGTGAAGCGTTTTGAAAACGCTGTCATCACACAGCCCATCACTGTGACGAAGAACATGCGCCTCAGTGGCGTGAAGCGCATCATGAACGAGTACGGCTTCTCAGGCTTCCCTGTCATTGATGAGAATGGAAAGCTGGAAGGCATCATCACGGGACGTGATATGCGCGTCTTTGAGGGTAAAGATCTCGAAGCGATGCTTGTCTCAGATACGATGACTCCTCTGGATCGTCTGATCACGGGTCGCCCTGGTACGACACCTGAAGAGGCGCGTAAGATTATCTATAGCAACCGCATTGAAAAGCTACCTCTCGTCGATGAGAATGGCGTGCTAGCGGGTCTCATCACCGAGACAGATATACGCAAGCGTGAGATCTTCCAAGAATCAACGAAGGACGAGTTCGGTCGCCTGCGTTGCGGTGCGGCTGTCGGTCCTGGTCCTGAGTACTTGGAGCGAGCGCAGGCATTGCTCGAAGCTGGTGCCGATGCGCTCTTCATCGATGCTGCAACGGGGCATACATCACGTGTGTTAGAGGTCATCTCGAAGCTACGTGAGCTCTCTGACAAGCCCGTGGTAGCGGGTAATGTCGTCACTCAGGACGGTGCACGTGATCTCATCGCTGCTGGAGCAAGTGCGATTAAGGTGGGCGTAGGACCTGGTTCTATCTGCACGACACGCGTTATTGCAGGGGTGGGGATGCCTCAATTTACAGCTATTCAAGAGGTGGCGAAGATAGCTCGCCCAGCAGGTGTCACTGTGATCGCTGATGGCGGTATCCGCTACTCAGGTGATGTGGTGAAGGCTCTCGCCGCTGGTGCTGATCTCATCATGATGGGTGGTATGCTCGCGGGATGTGAGGAAAGCCCCGGTGCAGTCGTGCATCATCAGGGACGCTACTTCAAGACCTACCGCGGCATGGGGTCGCTGGGCGCGATGAAGGCTGGGTCTGGTGACCGCTATGGGCAGAATGCCAGTGGCAAGATGGTAGCTGAGGGTGTGGAAGCTCGTGTGCCTTATAAGGGTATGCTGGGCGATGTGCTCTTCCAGCTCGTCGGAGGTCTACGCTCGGGTATGGGCTATCTAGGTGCGCGTAACCTCGAAGAGCTGCGCACGAATGCGCGCTTCGTTCGTATTACATCGGGAGGTCTGAAAGAGAGTCACCCTCATGATGTTACCATTACAGAAGAGCCAGTGAATTATTCCTGCTAACGAGGTATATAGCTTGTTTTACTCTTTACGCCCCTGCATGATAGATGTAGGGGCGTTTTTCTGTCTGATAATAAATGCTTAGTGTATGGGTGCGAAAAAATAACTTGTAGACTGATTTTAGACTGGTACTCCAGTGAGGCTTGAGGTACTCTTTATACATAGAAAAAATCCTTTTGGATCATACTCTTTCCTCATTTCTCAATACTAGATTATACTAAATAAATATGAAACTCCATTTACCGAAGCGTTTATTTGTCGCTCTCATGGCATGCTGCTCTCTTGTCACATCTGTCGTCACGACAGTAGCGAGTTCTACTATGCTGGTAGGCACGGCATCTCTGCTGCTCTCGCCACAGGCTCAGGCGACCGATAAGGTCTTTATCTACACAGGTGCTACAGATACGATTACTGCAGCGGGTAATGCTCTTGTCGAACAAGAAGATGGCAGCTGGACCATAACAGATATACGCGAAGGTGGGGCTTCTTGGGCAGGATGGTTTGTCGCTGGTAATGGCGCTACCAATGCGACAATGAATAACGTCATACGCTTCACAAGCGCAGATAACTACCTAGCCTTGAGCGGCGAGGCAATAGGGGCGACGAAGGCAACTACCTTTGATGCGAATAATGTATGTCTTGGCGGTATCACGGTCGATGTGGGTGCTACGGGGTATAGCTTCTCTGGGAAGAGTACTACCGCTGAGCGTTATTTCAATCTGTATGGAGAAGACTCGACGGATGCCGAGAGTCATGCTGCTTTTGATATTAACGAAGACTTCATCTTCAATGTGAATGGAAATAACAGCGGACGCAGCAAAAATATCAATCTCCTTGCAGACGCGGATATTGATGTAGCTGCAGAAAAAACCTTCACAGTAATTGGTAATTTCAACGGTACAGCAGATAGAACGCTCTACCTCCTAGGTGGCGGTACGATGAACTATACACACTCTGCATCCGGCTCCTATAATGCAGGTGCGATGAATTGGGATCTTTCAGGGTCGAGTACGTTGAATATGCAGGGTGATGGTGTGAATCTCACGAATGCGCTGGGTACAGGCGTGATGACTTTTAATAGTGGTACTCTGGCGATTGAAGCCGCTAATAAGACCCTGACAAATAATATCCTCGTTGGTGCAGGCGGAGGTACAATAAGCGGCACGAGTCTGACCCTCAACGGCAGTATTAGCTATGCCGCTGATTCAGGTAATCTGAAACTGAATGGCTCATTCACGCTAGGAGCAGACATCGAGTTTGACCTCGGAGTGGTGGGTGAAGTGGAAAATGGTGAGTATGTTTTGTTCACGAGAGAAAGTGATGCTACTACCGTTGACTTCGCCTTGTCGAATATCACGATTGCCAATATTGGCGACCCGCTGCGCATCTCCTCACTGGAGTGGGTGGACAATGAGCTCAGACTCACGGTCGCTGATGTGACGGGTAAGACCGTTTCCATCGCCTCGGGGAACTTGGTATGGGATCTGGATGCTGGCACAGATCCGTGGACTTCTGAAGGTGCTGCAGCTTCGTTCAATGATGGTGATCTCGTCATCATTGGTGAAGGGAGTGACTTGGGTGGTGAGATTACTATCGCAACTGATGTCTCTCCACGCACCGTGACGGTGACAGGTGAGGGTGACTGGACATTATCAGGCTCAGGAAGCATCGTCGCTGGTAGCCTGACAAAGGAAGGTACAGGTCTGCTGACGATTACGACATCGAACTCTTATGCTGGAGATACGATACTCGCGGGAGGCTCACTCCATCTCGCCGCTAATAATGCGGCGGGCTCGAGCACGATTCGAATGACTGGTGCGGATACCCTCCTGAGTATGACGGACGCAGCAGCACTTGGGGCCGCGAACATCATCTATACAGCTGGTACGATCCAGTACGGTGCTGGTATGACAGATAGCTTGCATGACAAGATTAGCTATGAGTCAGCCGCGACGAACTTCACCCTCGATGTGAATGGCAATGACATCACATGGGGGGCTGCTATAGCTACTGATTTCACACTGCAAAACTCTGGTGCTGACGCGACCTTTAGCTATGCCCATAATTTCGTCGATCAGACAGTGACGATCGCGGCTAATGTGACCCTACTCTCCACCACGTCATCAAATGCCGCAGGCCTCGCGTTGGCGGGCGCAGGAACTCTCTTCATCAACAATACTGCAAACTATGTTGTCCATGAGACAGCAGGCTTTACAGGGACGGTGAATGCCTCTAATGGTGCGCAGATTGTCACCTTCAACCGTCATAACACGGAGGCTGATCGCTTCATGCTGCATACCGCGGCTACGGAAGCAGGCGCTACCGCACAGCAAGCTATTGTGCTTGGTGGTGCAGGTTGGAATAGCAATCAGACACTCCACCTTAGTGGACTTTCTGGCTACAGTAATATCTCCTCATCGAATAACGTGAATGTTATGAACCGTGGGCTCAATATCCTGATGAGTGCGGATAATACCTATCATGGCGATTTTCATGAAGCAAACGGTGGAGGTGATACACGCTTCGGTACTGTCACCATTGGTGGTGCCTACACCTTCACATGGACTGGTATCTCGACGAATGGCACGGGGGCGAGCAGTATTGGAACGAACGCGAAGCTACTCATCAAGGGTGGCACCACGATGAACCTCGCAACGAATGATGCTGCTACTTCAGGCGGGCAGTGGACAGATGATATCACTATCGAGTCGGGAGGCAAGCTGCTTATCTCTCGTACTGATAATCAGGGTTTTGTTCAGCTAGCAACAGGCAATGAGATCACAGGTGAGGGTGCAGTAGAGGTCACTGGAATGGCAGTCTTGCAGGGAGCCAACACCTACTCGGGTGGTACTACTGTCAGTGGAGCTCTCACTCTACAAACAGCTGCTGCACACGGCACAGGATCTCTGTCTATAACCTCTGCAGGCTCGGTGACTGCTTCTGCTGGATTCACCCAAGCTGCGGGGCAGGTCGTGAACAACGTAGGCACGTTGACGCTTGGTGGTACACTCTCTCTTAACTCAGCTATCACAAACTCTGGGAACGTGGTCTTCAACGCAGATACTGTCTTTGACCTGAGTGCTCTGACAGGTGTTGAGGCAGGAGGTGTGACCACCTATACGCTCTTCAATAATACAGGGATGCTTGATTTCTCCGCTTTAACTGCAACAGGTGAATTAAACTTAAGCAGTATCACGGGTGTCACGACGGAAGGCCTCCTCTGGACGCTGAACAATGATGGTACAATCACGAGTGCAATAGATGCGAATACACTCATCTACTCTGCTGGTGGTAATTTGATCTTGGGTGTTGATGCTACAGGCTTCAATGGAGGAGCTGTTTTCGCAAATGGAAACGCTATCACCTTCACGACCATGGACACGCAGCTCAACCTCGCAGAAAGTGTGAGTGTAGATGATATCCGTGTCATCGGCATAGAGCTTGACTATACGGGTGGGAGTTACTTCATGGCTACATCTAGTATCTCGCTAGTGGATGGTGCTAGCTTCATCATGAATGATGCGACCATCTCAGAGGAAACGAACTTCTTAGGTGAGCTCGGCACTTCCTTCATCGTGAATATAGGTGACGGAAACTCAATCACGCGCAACGATCAACTGGAGGGTCTCCTCGGGGATGTCATCGTGCGTAGCGGTACACTCGTTATTGACAATGACGCAAGCGCGAAGAGAATGGGTATGAACTCTATCATCGTGGAAGCGGGAGCCGCCTTGTCGACGATTGCTGCTACCTTCGAGGCTGCCGCAGATATCCCTCTCTTCCTTCAGGGATCAGAAAATGATGCCACCCAGCAGGCAACATGGAATACGGGGAATGTGACCTTTGCAGGCGCTATTACCAGCACGGGCTATGCTGCTATTAATGTAAGCGATGTGCTCTATCTTTCTACCCAGTTGCAAAGTGATGGAAACTTGACCTTCAACACATCAAATGAAGCTGTAGTGCAGCTGCTCGGAGGTCTCGCTGGATCGGGAATCGTCAGAGTAACAGGTGATGGCTCATTTGACCTATCAACAGCTACAGGCGCAACGCACACCCATACCGGTGAGCTTCATATCGATGGAGGTACTCTCTATCTGGGAACTGCGAATGGCTATGATAGGCTGGTGAATGTGCAGTTTGACAAGATCGTCATGGGTAGTGGTACGACCCTGCGCCTCGGTATGGACAACTTGTCCGTACTCGATTCTGTGAATCTAGAGCTTCAGGGCACGACGGTGAACCATACAAACTTCGGTGATGGTGATGATAACGATATTGCCATGAAGAGCCTCATCTTAGAAGGGAATAATACCTTCAATCTCGCGCTTAAGGCTGGCTACACCTTCGGCACTCTGACAGGGACAGGTAATATGACCATTACGGGAGCTGCGACAGCGAATAATGCTTATAACATTAACTTTGGGCAGATAGAAAACTTCTCAGGAACCTTCACGGGGGTTGATAATGAGCTGTTTAACCTCAACGTTACTAGCGCAATTCAGCAAGAAGGAATCACTGGTACAATCGCTGGTACAGACGTAAATAGTGTGAACTTCATCAAGGAGGGGCTAGGTAAGCTTATCATCGAGCAAGATCTTAATGCTTCTCGCTCCGTTCTGATTACTGACGGCGATCTCACAGTACAGGGGAATCTCTCCACTATCAACTTCGCGAAGAAGGGTACAGGTACAGCCATCATTAACTCTCTCACACTCATTGATGGAGGTAGCTTACAGATGACCTATGCGGGTAGTCTGGAAATAACAGACTACTCACTCACTGGCTCACTGCGCCTTAACTACCTGAAAGAGTATGCTAATGTGCTTAACATAGCAGATACAGAACTCACAGGCGTGACAGGTATCATTGTAAGTGTCCTAGGCTACTCATTAGAAGATCTACAGGCAGGTATAGCACTGGGCATATCCAAGGACTACGCAGACGGCGACCTGACAAAGATACAGGTGCTTGGGCTGGATGATGGTCAGTACAACATTGTCGCAGACGGTGAATATTATAAGCTTACAGCCACTTCTCTCGTAGACGTGGGCTGGGACGCTAACTGGGGAGAGGCTGTGCTCGCCACTCGACCTATTACAGTGCCAGAAGTGGCAGATCTCGCTAATGAGATCACCCATCTCTATGATGCAGCAACTGCTGATCCCTTCTATACTGATGGAGCAGTGACACGAGTCGAACTGACTGATGGGGGCGGTGCTGCTGCTCAGGTGATTGGTATTAAGACTTATGGTAGTAATGACGGAGCTGAAGCCATCGTGACGGATGTCTGGATCAAGGCGACTGGTGGTGAGTTCCTGCTTTTAGCTGGTGGTAGTGTTGTTAATAACTGGCAAAACACCAATACGATGGAGCTACGTGGTGATACCCACATCGAAGTGGATGGTGCAGCCGTAGGTCATATTGTCGGTGGCAATCTTCGTGAGGGTGGTCATGCCCTGATGACAGGGGATTCCTACATCTCCGTGTTCACCAATACAGTGACAGGTAGCATCATCGGTGCAGGTTCTTCGCGTCACGCTGATGGTTCGATTTCGAGTCGCAGGACTACCTTTACCGGTAATACGAATATCTACGTTTACACACCTCTGACAGTAAGTGACGCCTCATCTCCAGGTGGAGAAGTGTTGACGAATGACTCTATCATTGGTGGTCACCACTGGGGTGATGGTACAGTCGGCTTCGCGTTCAATGGGAATACGAATGTAACGATAGACCTCTCCTCCTACACGGACGGAGAAGCTACGATGGTGAAGTCTATCATCGGTGGCGGTCGCGTCGGTGATTCCTCTGTGTATACTCATGTGGGTGATACGTATGTGACGATTAAAGGTCACACAGATGTGACATTCAACGACTGGGTCATGGGTGCAACGACGCACATAAACTCAGCTACATCGTCCCACTCAGGTAATACGAATGTAAGCATCTCTGGTGACTCGACCTTCTCAGCGCGTGTCACCGCTGCTGCTAATCATGTAGCAGGTACGGGTGCGATCTCAGGTGAGACGATATTAGATATCTCAGGTGGAAGCTTCAATGAGCTCGTCATGGCTGGCTATAACCAACATGCTGGAGCGACTACGATAGGTGGTAGTAAAGTGACGATTTCAGGTGGTACGTTCAATGCGAATGTCGCTGGTGGTGGTGTATTGTCAGCTGGCAGTATGACTAATACTGGTGATGTGTCTATGAACATCACAGCTGGCAGCTTCACGCAGAATGTCTACGCTGGTACTCTCGATCTCAATGCTGCTTCCGTGAATACGGTGGAAGGTAACGTGAATATGAGCATTACAGGTGGTACGATAGCGGGTGTAGTCGCTGGTGGATCACGCATCTCAGGAAATCACTGGGGTTCTGCGGATATTGTTGGAGATGTTGATATTTCACTAGACGGTAGTGCCACGATTTCTGGTGATATCATCGGTGGTCATCATGTATCAGGTTCAAGTACTGGCTCTACCCTCTCCGCAGGGAATATAGCCATCAAGTTGCTGGGTGGAACTGTGAATGGTGACGTGTACGCAGCTGGCTTCCTCGCGGCGACTCAAACAGTCGCGAGTGAAGTGCAGAGTACATCGATTAGTATGTCGTCTGCTGTGACTCTGTCAGCATCAGGGAACACGATTTCAGGTGGATTTGGCGGTGCAGGGGCTTCGTCCGGCCAAGTGCTAGCAGATCGTGTACTTAGCTTCACAGATGCAGGTGAGTATATGAATCTGGCTAATGCGAGCTTCACAGGCTTTAACATAGTAGATGTCAGTGAAGCTACAGGTATTGTCAGTATCTCCCATGCTATGGAAGATCTCGCTGATGTTGTTGAGAAGCGAGGTGCTGGGACGCTCCAAATTGCAGCTGTCAATCACGCTAGTGCACTCACCATCTCAGAGGGTACACTGAGGCTCGCCTCGAACAGTCAGGCTAACAGCATCACCAGCATCAATGTAGCTCGCGGTGCAACACTCGATATGAGTGCGGCTTCTACGGGTATCAATGGGGCGCTCACGCTGAATGGGGGCAGCTCGCTGCTCATGACAGCAGGGGTTGCAGGATCTCAGATTGGTGCTAGCGGATCACTCGCACTGGTAGGCGCTACAACCAGCAAGATCACTCTTACAGGTCTGAGTATAGCAGCAGGAGTAGATCTCACTGAGACACTCTTCACGGGGCTCACTGCCTCGACGATCACGGGTATCACTTGGGATGCAGAATTGCTCTCTAATGGTATGCAGGGTGTCTTGGCCACAAGCTATTTTGCATCTGATCAAGACCTTTCAGGATTCTATCTAGCCTTTGACGCAGATAATGGTGAGCTGATCTTGACCAACGAGATTAATGCAAACCTCGTCTGGGCAGGTGGAGATGGAGAGTGGACAGCTGTTGACATATGGGAGAAGGCATCAGATCTAACTCAGAACGAAACCTTCGAAGATAACGATAACGTAAGCTTCAATACAGGGACGGGTGATGTGACAATCGCCTCGAATGTAGAGGCGAAGAATGTCCTGCTAACTGGAACTGGGGTTGATTACTCATTCTCAGGCGCAGGTGTCCTCACAGTGAGTGACACACTCAGCGTACTTGATGGTGCTGCGGCTAGCTTTACCGGTGTAGATCTCTCGAGTGCAGGTGTGATTGTAGCAGAGAATAGTATGCTTAGCATTACGGATGATGTCGTGATGGCAAACCTAGATAACTCAGGTGCAGTCACCGTTGGTACAGTAGGTGATGCTACGACGCACTCTCTTACTATTAGCGCTGCTACCTCAAAGGGGGGAGCTCTCACGGTAACAGGTGATCTGACACTTGTTGAGGACAATACATTCAGCTCTCTGAATGTAGGCGGTGATGTACTAGGTGTAGAGGCGCTGACTCTCACCGATGACTCTCGTATAGAAGGTGCTTTTGCGGGATCTAGCCTGAGCACTTCTGGTGATACAACCTACATAGGTAGCGTTACTAATAGCCAAGCGAGCCTCACCAATGGCACAGGAACCCTGGAGATAGGCTCTGCATTGAGCGTTACAGGCGATCTATCCAATGAGGGCACACTTGATGTTGACGGAGCACTGACACTCTCTCAGGCAACGACAGAAGGAGGTTCAGTGATCGCTGATAGTGTATCGCTCACAGGGGATAATATCTTCAACTCTATCGAGTCTACGGGTGAGGTCGCTGGTTCTGGTTCTCTGCAACTAGAGGGCATCTCTGAGGTTGGTAGCCTCTCAGGCATCACTGATCTGATATTAAGTGAAACTGCGACACTTGAAGTGACTAGCTCTGCAGAAACGAATCTCAACAGCTTGTCGGGAGGAGGTTCTTTAAGCCTGAACGGGGCATTGACCCTCGCTCAGTCAAGTAGTGCGAAGAATCTCACTATAGGCGATACTCTTACACTGGGAGGGGTGCTCAACCTGAGTGGTGTATTTGAGAGTTCAAGCACATTGAATGTGAATCTGAACTATGAATTAAACAAAGCACAATCAGCCATCACGGTGGGAAATGGAGTGTTAGGCATGGAAAACATCAAGTTTAACATCTCTGATGTGAATATTGCCGCTCTCAATCTCACCTCATCGGAGGAGTATATCTTGATGAGTGGGTTGAATCATACTCTGACAAGCGTTCTTCTGAATAATGTGGATGAATATGAATCAGGTAGCTATTCTTACACCATCAGCCAAGAAGGTTCTGACATCAAGCTACTCGCCACACTACAGGGCAATAGCTGGACTAGCACCACGACTGCATGGAGTGAGGGCTCAAACTGGTCAGGCGGCACATCACCTAGTAGCGCAAAAGAAGCCATCTTCAGCGGTGAGGGTACGAGCAGTGTCAGCCTATCCTCAGACGCAGCAGCTAGCTACATCATTGTCGACATCGCCGATGGTGCAACGACAAGTGAGTACACCCTGAGTAGCACAAGCGATGCGACACTGACCACAGGACGCATCAATGTGAACAAGGGTAGCCTGACACTCGACCTTGCTACCTCAGTGGAGGTGCAGACGCCTGAGCCAGATCCTCTCAATCCTACTGGTAAAATCACGGTGGGCAGTGCAGGTATCTTGAATATCGGGGAGAATGGTGTCATCAGCACACAAACCCTGGAGATGGCAGAAACTGCAGCTCTTACGATCGCCGAGGGTGGTGAACTTACCGTGGCTGGCGCTCTCATGGGAAGTAGCGTACATGTGAATAATATGGGCACGCTCTCACTGGGAGCTAACTCAGCAGTCGAATCAGTCAGTGGCACTGGTAGTCTCACTGTCACAGGTGATGCGACTATAGAATCAATCACTGCCGCGAACTTCAACCTGATGGGTACAAGTGAGCTGAGCAGCCAATCGATCACAGTGAGCACCGGTATGACAGGTACAGGTGACATCTCCACTCAGAACCTCACGCTTGGCAGTAGTGGCAATACGATGGGTAGCCTCTCTGTGGAGACGATGAGCTTGGGAGGCGAGTTTCAGGCAGGTGTGGCACAGCTCCAAGTGGATGAGATCACTTCAGCAAGTGGAGCAGCTATCCAGCTAGATATGCTTGGATTTGACGCGACCACGGCTGTAGGTAGCTATACTATCATTGGTAAGCTTACGTCGAGTGGTGTCGATCATAGCTGGGATAGCTTCGAGCTGAGCGATGATGATAAGGTGTCCTTCAACGATCAGAGGCTCAGCGGTAAAGATGTGGTTCTCACCGAAGAGAATGGCGAGCTCAAGCTTGCGATCACTAAGGCTGATGGTCGCATCTGGGATACGGCGAACTCCTTTGCCGTCACTCCAGGATTAGAAAGTGTTCTCCCCACTATGAAGGTAGACGTGATCGATGCGACAGGAGGCATTGCAAGCTATGCGGCTATGGATACAGTCCAAGGCATCATTGTTACCAGTGATGTCAAGGTGGATCTTCGAGGTCTCCTTCTTGAGCCTTCAGATACTCGCGGACTGCTCATTCGTAATCTTGGTGGTATGACTGGTAAGACGATGGATATCATCGGTAATGGAGTCGATGACTCACTGGTGACCTTGCTCAACTCGAAGGACACCTTCGCGCAAAACACCCTCAGCATTAGAGATACAAAACTTCAGGTGACGGGCGTGAATGATACCGCTGCCGAACTTGAAAATCTCCAGACCGATGCGGTTGATATCCTCGTTCGCTCTGGAGCTAGCTTAGAAGTGGTGACAGGCGAGATGCTTGACACTGAGCTGACTGTCCATTCAGGTGGCAGCTTCATCTTGAAAGATAGCCTCACGATGAATAACTCCAGTATCACGGTCCAGTCTGCTGGTAGCGCCGTCATGAAGGATGTGAATCTACTGGGTAGCTCCTCACTCGTCGAGCAAGCAGGAGGTAGTGTCACGGTGGAATCACTCTCAGGTGGAGTGGATAGTAAGGTCGACGGTGAGATACACGTCGTCGGCACAGGTGGTAAGTTTGAAGGAAGTTATGTGACCAATACAGTCATCCTTCTGGAGCAGAACTCGCAGCAAGAACTCACTGTTGATGAAAATCTCAGTGTGATCGGGCAAGAGGGCTCAAAGCTCACTCTGAAACTCAACCCAGATGAAGACCGCACCACGCTCAAACAACTCAGCACCGTAGCAACAGATGTCACCCTCGCAGGTAACACCGCCACTACGCCACTCGTTCTCAGCACAGATTCCTCCATGACAGAAGGTAGTCTGAAGGTCTCACTCGATGCTGATAACATGAAGAATGTGCTCAACGGAGTCGCAGGTTCAAGTGTCCAGCAGCTCATGACGAGTGGATCGACTGGAGGCTCACTGACTCTGACAGGTGTGGACATTCTCGTCTCCGCGCTTTCTGGAGGAGAGGATACTGGTGTCCTGGACCTCAGTGGTATTACGAGTTCGGATAATATTGTCATCGGTATTCTTCACGACAGCATGGTCAACAATGGTTCGACCATCAGTCTTGATGGTGTCACCATGAACAAGTATTTCAAGAACATCGAGCTACTTGCGGATGGATCTATCATCGTTGATCTCAATCGTGATGGTTATAGCTCATTGGCTCAGACAGAGAACGGGGCTGCAGGTCTAGGCATGGTAGGTGATGCAATCATCTCGCTGAATGCGAAACTGACCGGTACGAGCCCCGAGTACAAGGATCTCGCCGCTGTTGTCAAGAGTATGGATAGCTACCTCAACTCGGGTAATGCATCCGCTGCCGACAAGCTCGGGGCTGCTGTCGCAGGTTCATCTGTGACGGCTCTTGGTAGCTCCATGCTCAGCTCGGTAGAGCAGCAACTGCAAAGCGTGCGCAATCGTACCACCACGATGGGTGGCAACAGCTTCGTCGCTGCAGAAGGTCCTATCTATAGTGCATGGATCAGTGCCGAAGGTGGGCGCAGCACACTGGATCACGATGCCACGGCATCAGGTCACGATTACAACACATGGGGTGGATCTCTGGGCTTCTATAGCGATGTCGCGGAGAACTTCACCATCGGTATGTCGCTGAGTGCCCTGAGCGGAACTCTGAGCAGTGATGTAGCAGACATCGCCTCAGGTGATCTCAATACCTATGGTGTCTCAGCCTATGCAGTCGTTCTAGATGACCGCTGGAGTCACACCTTCATCGCTTCTGCCAGCATCGCTGATGCCACTCTGAACCGTACTGTGAGCCATGCAAATGGAAGCTATACAGCAGAGGGTAGCACGGATGGCTATGGTCTGGGTCTGATGTATGAAGTAGGATACACCTATGGAATAGGCGACGAGGGTAGCACCTCATGGCAGCCTATCTTCAATGTTGCTATCGTGCATGGCAAGATGAACGGCTATGAAGAAACAGCTAGTGATGCGGCCCTCCTAGTAGGAGATCAGAGCAGTACCTACGCTAGCTTCGGTCTGGGTGGTCGCATCGAGACAACCGTAGGAGAGAACGCCTTCAACCGCTCAGCTATCCTCTCAGCACGTGCTCTGATGAAGCTTGATGTAGGAGATCGCTACACAAGTGCTGATGTCGCTCTGATCAAGGATGCGGCGATCGCAGAAGGTGTCACAGGTGCACAGCCTGGTGCCTTTGGCATCGAGCTGGGTGCTGGTCTGAATATCCCTGTGGGCATAGAGACAGGCTCCATCTTCATGGATGCAGGGCTGGAACTACGCTCAGGCATGAACAGCGTCAGTGGTAGCGTCGGTTACCAGCTGGAGTTCTAAGAAATCTTAGTTATCCCCTTACGACAAGCGCGTGCCTCCTAGATGGAGGCACGCGCTTCTTGTTGTGTGGATAGAGAATAAAAAAAAGCGCAGAACGTATTAGGTTCTGCGCTTTTAGCTATAGCAGGAAGGTGATTCGAACACCCGACCAAAGGCTTATGAGTCCTCTGCTCTACCACTGAGCTATCCTGCCATGTGTTGCGAGGGCAGTATACAGAAGATGCTTATTGTTGTCCAGTGCAAAAAATGATTTTTTGCATTTTTTTGGCTACGTTTCACCACTACTGCTAGGTATAGACTATCATGCGTCATCGCTTAATAATCTGTATGGCAGTCATAAAAGTATTGCTATTATCCCGCCTTTCTGCTAAGCTGCTCACTTCTCTAATCTCGGGAGAAGCCCTAGCTAATGAGCCTATTTTCCTTCAGTAAACTGCGTCAGAAAAAAGAGCAGAGTCAACTTATTAAGAATGAGCTGCAGCGCGTGAGTGATCAGATTCTAGCTGAGATTGATCAGCTAGAACCATCCGTGCAAGTCTATGCCCGTGAGATTTGTAAAACACAGGGAAAGATGCTGCGCCCGGGGCTCGTCTTGCTCGTTGCTCAGGCAACTGGAGGAATCAAGGATGAGCACATCCGCTTCGCGGCCTTGCTGGAGATGACTCACATCGCTTCATTGGTGCACGATGATGTGCTGGACAAGGCAGATACACGCCGTGATGTCCCTACGGCTAATAAGCTCTGGGGGAATAATCTAGCCGTACTGCTCGGGGACGTACTCCTCGCTCAAGCGATGATGCTTGGAGCAGAGATAGGTAATCTTGACTTCTGCCGTCACATGGCTCATACCGTACGCGAGCTCTGTCAGGGTGAGGTCTTGCAAAGTGCACGCATCTGGGATGCTGAGATGACACGTGAGGAATACTTCGAGCTCATACGCATGAAGACAGCGACTCTCTTCTCTGCTGCATCCAAGGGTGCAGCTATGCTCCAAGGTCTCAGTGATGACAAGATCGCTCAGATGGAGCGCATCGGCAACCTGCTCGGCATCTCTTACCAGATCTATGATGATATCCTCGATCTCTCGGGGAAGGATGAAGCAGCTGGCAAGACTCTCGGGACAGACGCAACGAAGGGAAAGCTCACCCTGCCATTCTTCTATATGATGGAGTCTGATGACCTCGATCTCGTCGACTACATACGCCAGAGCATCGAGCAGCATGAGGAGATTGATATCCAACGCCTGCGTCAGAGTCAGTCATTCTATGCAGCACTCTCTGCCTCTAGCCGCGATGCGAAGGACCGCAATGCTGAGGTGCGCGACCTGCTCTGGGATCTCCCCGAGTCTGCGGCACGTGAGGCACTCTGTGAGTTGAGCTTCCAGCTCGATGAGATGATAGACAACTGTCTCGCCTAGTAATATTTTTTTCATGAGCTCTTTTCTCTAATGGTGGAGGAGAGCTTAGCCCATGACAATCTGCTTTTCTTACACATCATGAGCAGTCTATACCGACCTGAGTACATGCAGCCACCAGCGGGTAGCCACAGCGCGAGCCTCTGGGAGATTCTCCGTGCCGAAGCACAGCAAGCTTATCTGGAAGACCGTATCTTGCACCCTCTGTTGCAGGATGTCATCTTGGAACGTCTTGACTTTTCCGCCTGTATAGCGGTGCGACTGGCCAGGAAGCTCTCGCGTCGCGATATGAAGCGCGAGGAGCTAGAGCCACTTTTCCTCGATGTGCTCCAGAGTCAGCCTTGTATCGCAGAGGCGATCGCGATGGACTTGCGCGCTTACATGGAGCGAGATGCGGCTTGTCGTAGCTACTTAGAGCCGCTGTTATTTTATAAGGGCTTTCATGCGATCTCAATCCATCGAATTGCCCATGAGTTATGGGGTCAGGGCAGGCGCTTACTAGCACTGATGCTTCAGAGTATCTGTAGTGAGATCTTCAGCGTAGATATACACCCTGCTGCTCGTGTCGGTTGTGGCGTGATGCTCGACCATGGGACGGGATGTGTGATAGGTGAGACTGCTATCATTGAAAATGATGTTTCTATTCTTCACGCAGTGACGCTAGGTGGTACAGGTAAGGAGAAGGGGGATGCTCGTCATCCCATCGTGCGTACTGGTGTGCTTCTAGGAGCAGGTGCCAAGGTGCTGGGACGCGTCGTAGTCGGAGAGTGCGCGAAGGTTGCCGCCTCTTCCGTCGTCCTACAGGATGTTCCATCGCACAAGACTGTCGCAGGCGTACCAGCCATTATTGTAGCTGAGACTCAGTGTTCTGGTAGCCCAGCTCATAGCATGACCCATCAGCTAGGGGATTAATCCTCACCATTAGAATTCTATCATGACCGAAACTGTCGATATCCATCTCCCTCTCAAAAAAGCAGCGAAGCATGACGCTCGCGTGAAGGCTGTGGCCTCCAAGCTAGGGATCTCCCCAAAGCGCATCCACGAACTCCGCTTGCTCAAGGAGAGTGTAGATGCACGTCGACAGCCTATTAGCAAGCAGCTGCGCTTCCTCGTTGGTATCGATACCCCCCTAGATGCTCTACCTGCTATCAAGTGGGACTATCCACGCCTCAGTGCAGATGCTTCTCGTATCATTATCGTAGGTAGCGGTCCTGCAGGGCTCTTTGCTGCGCTGGAGTGTATCAAGCTCGGGCACAAGCCCATCGTGTTGGAGAGAGGCTATGATGTGGATAAGAGACGACTCGACATCGCACCGGTGCATCTCGGGGGAGTCATCAATGAGGAGTCCAACTATTGCTTCGGTGAAGGTGGAGCTGGGACATTCTCCGATGGGAAGCTCTATACACGCGCCACGAAGCGAGGACCTGTCAGTGATATCTATGAATGCTTCGTCGCTCATGGCGCGGACGCGAGCATCCTGACTGATGCTCATCCTCACATAGGTTCTGACAAACTTCCAGCTGTCGTGAAGGCGATGCGTGAGAGCATCATCGCGGCTGGCGGTGAGGTGCACTTCGGCGCACGTGTCGTGGAGCTGCTTGTGCATCATGATGCTTCTAAGAAGTCGCTTCGAGGAGCACGCAGTGCTGATGGGACAGAGTACATAGGGCGCGCGCTCATTCTTGCCACGGGGCATAGTGCACGCGATATTTATTACATGCTCCACGAGGCAGGTCTCTTACTGGAGAAGAAGTCCTTTGCCGTTGGGGTTCGCATCGAGCACCCCCAGCAGCTTATTGATGAGGCTCAGTATCATCTACGCTCAGGAGAGACCCGCCCGAGCGAGCTCGGAGCGGCACGCTACACACTCGCGACAAAGATACGCGAGCGAGGGGTGCATTCCTTTTGCATGTGTCCCGGTGGGCACATCGTCCCTGCTGCCACGCAGAATGGTCAAGTGGTTGTGAATGGGATGTCACTTTCGCGGCGCGACTCCCCCTTTGCCAATGCGGGCTTCGTCGTCAGTGTAGATCCAGATGATAGCCTATCCTATGAGGCAGAGCATGGGGTACTCTCTGGTATCGCTTATCAACAGGCACTCGAGATCGCCACCGCACAGGCTGGAGGCGGGCAGCAGAAAGCACCTGCCCAGCGTGTACTCGACTTTCTAGCAGGCCGTGTCTCTAGCACACTACCTGCCACCACCTATGAGCCTGGTATTCAGCCATGGGATCTCCATAGTCTACTCAGTGAGCAGATCACCTCTCGAATGAAGGAGGGGCTGAGCTTCTTTGAGCGCAAGATACGTGGCTTTGCAGGAGAGGAGGCTCTACTCATCGGTTGCGAAACGCGTACGAGCTCCCCTGTACGTATCCCACGCGTTGCGGTGAAGCTGGAGCATCCAGATCTCGAAGGCCTCTACCCCTGCGGTGAGGGTGCAGGCTACGCTGGTGGTATCGTCTCGGCGGCTTTGGATGGCATGCGCTGTGCTCAGGCAGCGTGTCAGAAGTGAGAACGAAGACTGCTAGCTTGCAGGTGGAGCGATATTATGCTATCTTGTCATAGATGAAGCTGCGTTTATTCAGTCTGGTAGTGCTCATATTCTCTCATGAGAGTCTATTAGCTGAGCCTGCGAATGCGAAGAAGCAGGCATTACTCAAAGAGGAGAGCCGCTTGCAGTCTCAGCGTGCATCGACCACGAGAGCCTCGAACACAGAGCCAATCAGACTGACCTCCGAGCTCGGAGCATTTACCGTCATGAGCCGCGATAGCTTGCGCGCTGGTGCCGTCGCCAGTCGCGCCGATGATATCTACAGGCATCTCGAACAACTCATCGGGCTGCCTTCAAAACCTCGCCATATGGTGCTCATCGAGCTGGTAGGAGAACCCCAAGATGCCCCTGAGCTTCATTCCCATCAGCTGAGCATTGATCTACTAGGAGAGCATCCAGTCGTGCGCCTAAGCGTCCACGTGGGAGGTGGGATACAGGTGGCAGAGCTCCACCGCTCCATCGTGCGTGCCTGCCTCTATGAGTATGCACTCAGGGAGATGAGAATGGATGCTTACGCGGATGAGGATGACATGGCACTGAGCCTCCCCCTCTGGCTGACCACTGGCATAGAGCAGGCTGTTCTCTGGCGAGGCGGGCGACTGGATCGCGATTTGTTCAGTGAGCTCTTTACACAGTCGGAGATGCTGAGTATACGAGCCATGCTCAGCATGACTCAGGGACGTGCTCTCGATGGAACGACGCAGCAGCTCTTTGATGCATCCTGTACAGCTCTCATGCTCGCCTTATTGAATCAAGAGGGAGGTAAACAGGCGGTGCTTAGCATGCTCGACTCAGGCTTCAACGCTGATCGCACAGCCCAGCAGATACTCATGTCTCACTTCCATACGATGGGGATTGAGGATAATGCCCTCCAGAAGTGGTGGGCTCTTGAGCTGGCTAATATGGCTAGTCCTTCGATGCGCGAGAGCATGACTCCCCTGCAGACCGAGGAACAACTGGTAGGAATCATGGAGCAGCACTATGTCGATCGCGCAACAGGGCAGATGACAAACTTTCCCGTCGATGACTTCGATCGTTTCACACAGCACCCCGAGTGGCGCGCCCTCATCCCCGCTATTCAGCGCAAGCTTCAGACACTTTATCTACGATCCTTCCCTGGCTATCGCCCCATCATTGCAGAGTACCAAGAGTTGCTCAACGAACTGTTGCTAGACGATGACTTGGATGAATACCGTGAGACATTGAGCATGCTGCGCTCACTGCGTGAGAACTATAGAAAGGTCTCCACACGGACGCGCGACTACCTCGACTGGTATGAGATGACGCATCTCGGAGGAGAGATGAGTGCTGACTTCCAGCAGTATCTACGTATGCGCGAACAGCTACGTCGTCAACCTGATACCGTAGAGACCCATATGAGTCGTTATCTGAGAGACATTGAGATGCTCATGGAACTCAGTGAAGGTGAAGCCCTCCCTTCAGTGATACAAAAGGAAGCCATCCCATCCCTTAGCTCTTCCAATACCACTCCCTCAAGCCAATGAGCCCACGTCCTCCCAGCCCCAGTATAGAGATACCAGAGAGACCCGATAGGCAGCACGAACTAGCTCTACGCGCTCAGGGCTACGCTATCATCTGTGGCATTGATGAGGCGGGACGCGGTCCGCTGGCAGGACCAGTGGTCGCCGCTGCTGTCATCCTGCCACCGAGCTATGAAATAGTCGGCTTAACAGATTCGAAAAAACTCAGCGCGAAGAAGCGCACAACTCTCTACCAGCAGCTCATGGATGATGAAGGTGTCATCAAGTCAGTTGCTCAAGCCAGTGTAGAGGAGATCGACGCGCTCAATATTTTACGCGCGACCCACCTCGCGATGCGCCGTGCGGCTGAGGGGCTGCGCACCGCGCCGGATATGTGTCTCATAGATGGACTTGCGGTGCGTGACTTTCCCTTCCCGCATACCCCCTTGGTGAAGGGTGACGCACGTGATCTCAGTATCGCAGCTGCGAGTATTCTAGCAAAGGTGACACGAGATATGATCATGCTGGAGCTTGATTCGGTGTATCCTGAATATGGATTTGCCAAGCACTCAGGCTATGGCACCGCGCAGCACCTTCGTGCGCTCAGGGAGCATGGAATTACCCCCCATCATAGGCGTAGCTTTGGGCCGGTGTCGCAGCGTAGCCTCGATTTAGGCTTTTTTTAATCTGCTCAACACTATGAAGCTCTATCATCGGCTTGCAGCGAAGTTGCGCTTTTTTCACCGCTTGTCTTTTCGCCAGTTTGACGCAGCGTTTACTTCTGATCATCAATTTCTCGGGCAATATGGTGAGTATGTGGCGGCTTCGTGGTTACGAGCGCATGGGCATCGCGTTCTGCGTCAGAACTTCCGCCGCCGTGGGGGTGGGGAGATTGATATCGTCAGCCGCGATGGTGATGAGCTCGTCTTCACAGAGGTGAAGACGCGTCGTAGCAGGGATGGGGGAGCGCCAGCGCGTGCTGTGGATAGGCAGAAGCGAGATCTGCTACGTGCTGCCGCTCGCGCGTGGTTGTCACTCTTGGATGATGATGATATACCTTATCGCTTTGATATCATCGAGGTGCTCCTCCATGAAGGAGAAGCACCTCGGGTACGTCAGCTAGACGATATCTTCAGTATGCGAGAAGGCTTCTCTCGCGCGACTAGAAGCTAGCTGTGCGCCGACGCCTGTGAGCCACGAGCCTGAAGAGAGCGAGGAGGCTGAGCAGCGTGCTGCTGGGCTCAGGTACGGAGTCGGCGCTGGATATGCCACTACCACCTATGATGAGATCGGTCGATCCGCCATGAAGCGAGATGCTAAGATTCTCTTTGTATTGGTAGCTAGCACCGCCATAGGTGATGAAGTAGTCGCTGTCGGCAGCTGATACGATCGTGCCGGTCTCATCCACGAGATTGAGCGAGAATGTGATGGATGCGCCTGCGGAATCTAGGATATCACCGTCGATGAGCGTGACAAGTGCTTCGGGATTATCGTTGAGGTAGTCTACAGAGAGAGTGATATCGATATTGCGCACTAGCGAAATATCCACCGTCTCATTCATGGCGACGTTGAGGATGGAGTGCACATCCACATCATTCACATGGAATTCTAAGGTGGTGGCATCGACGAGTGCCGTTGAGTCCATGAGGTCGACGCGGGTCACCTGCTGTGTTGCGGCGTCACCGAACTCGACTTGTGAGGCATACCAGCGATCAGATGAGACAGTGAAGTTCCCCTCGCGGAACTGGAGCTCTGTGCTCTCTTTTGCGTCGCCTGAGTAGCTGATATCGCCTCGCAGGGAGGTCGATGTATTGCTCGAGCTCGCTAGCTTTTTGCTCGTCAGCTCCAGCCTGTTTGTGTCGTAGTTGATGACATCACCATAAGCAGGAGTGATGCTGGGCTGACCAGGGTCGATGATATTTGCCGAGATATTAGCATCTGTACCGAAGTTTAGGATGGCTGTAGCATCGGCAGTGGGGGTGGAGTCCACCTTGATACCTATGGTGGTCTTGGTGATAGCTCCACTGGGTTCGCGCTGGGCTTCTAGCTCATTATTCACGGTGATGTAGTTGAGTGGAGTGCTTCCCGTGGGATCATTGTCAACGATGTGATAGGTGGATGCAGAGTTGACCTCGACAATGCCATTGATGAGCCCACTGCTGCGCTCCTTTGTCTCCGAGAAGTCTGCGGTGAGATCCATCCCTATGCCAGAGTTCTTTCCTGAGAACTTGACATGGCTATCGACGAATGATTCAAAGTCATCTATGTTCGCACGTATGAGGGCAGAGTCGTTATCCACGCCTTCGTACTCATTATAGAGCCCTATCGTTGATTTCAGTGTTGTGACGTTACGCTGTCCATCACTGCGTGGGTCTAGTAAGATACCAGAGACTTGCTTCGTATCATCACGTATCTCCCCGCGAGTGTTAAGCTCACCTATAGAGGAATTACTCACATGGAAGCCTATGGAGTTCACCGCTGTCATAGTAGCCGCCCCTGTGTAGGAGGAAAGAAGAGCATCACTGATACGCACAGCGGTACTCTGACCTCCAGAGTTGATGATATTCACATCTGTCTGGTAGACGTCGGTTTCCTTCGATTGCTTCCCCGTGATCTGAAAGCCTATAGCAGTGCCGGTGTCCGCGCTATGCGCGATGATGTTCACCCTATTCCCCGTTGTCGTCGTGCTGCTGCCGACACGCAGACCAACGATGCTATCAGCACTACGGAAGCTGCCTGCTTGATCGCGGAACGCTTGTAATTGCTCCGCTGTGGTAGCTGCACGGTTGATGGTGGCGTTCAAGTTGGAAGCGTTTGTATAGGAGGTATCATGGCTTGCGTTGATGAACATGGTACTGTTAATAATCTGCGCTATTCTCGTATTCGCAATATCGGCACCGACGATGGTACTACCCTCGCCGTGATTTGCTTGGGCGTAGATGGCCACATTGGAAGCGAGATCTCGGTTGAGATGGTCGGAGCTCCCTGTATAGCGGAAACCTGTGATCGATCCTGCGACGCCTGCCCCGCCGGCTGTGGTACGTACCGTCATGGAGAGACCGTGCGCATTAAGCAGGTTTGCATAGGGACCAGGTGTAGCGTTCTCTTCCAAGACGATGCCCTCCAAGGAGGAAAATGACACATCCTTGTCCACAGTAAGGTTCACAATCCCGGCGAGGGTTTGTCCATTGATGGTAACATCGGAAAGAACCTCTAGCCCTGTGATCTTGTTAGTTAGACCAGCAGGATCTGTAAATGAGCTTGTCGTGATTGTTTCGTTAATATTGGGGACAAGCGTTTGGTTAAGCCCATTTGTTCCTTTGACGGTTTGAAAGATGAGCTCTGTAATTTCTTCTTGCTCTACTTCTTGGGCATGTGATTGATAGCCCAGAATAGGAAGAAGAGAGAAGAGGCATCTAAGTAGATAACTGATTTTCATGAGTTGAATGGTAAGTGAGTGTAAGAAGTAAGAATATGTGAAAATATACTTTAATTATAATAATTATCAATAAAAAAACAAAAAGAATATCATTTGCTAAGAAAAAATCTAATATTCGTTATCCTATCAATACAATAGGATAACGAATATTAGATTTTGACCGAGTTTGAATTATGGAACAGAATCTATCAAAAAAACAAATAAATCAGTATCCATAAAAAAAGTGTCATCATCAGATGGGGTGGGTATCCTTTTAGTTAGAGAAACTAAGAGATGCCATTGCTGAGGTGCTTCCCTTTTTATAAAAAAATGAAAAAGCACGCAAGGGTGAGCATAAGTATACAATTGAGAGTGAATTTGCTTGACCTTTTAGCCATTTCATAGTTTCATATTTGCCGCTCGATTAGAAGCTTCATTTCTATGTTTGTTTCCCAGCTTAAGTCAAAGATTCACCGCGCTATGGTCACACGTGGCGACGTTGCCTACGAAGGCAGTATCGAAATCCCTCAGGATATGATGGAAGCCGCAGGTCTCTGGCCTCAAGAGAAGGTGCTAGTCGCCTCGATCACATCGGGGAATCGTCTAGAGACCTATGTGCTCACAGGCCCTCCAGGGACAGGTCAGATCATCATCAATGGTGGTGCGGCTCATCTCATCGGAGCCGGAGAACGCGTTGTGATCATGAGCTTTGCCATGTCTGACAAGCCTATTGAGCCCAAGCGCATCGTGTGCAACGAATTTAACGAAATCATCGGCTAAACCGCCACTCACCTCACCACACCTCATCCATCCATCATTACGATAACCATAACATCATGCTTAATTTCTTCATATACCTCTGCTTCGCGCTACTTCTCATTGTCAGCGCACTTCTCCTCCTAGTCGTCCTCATGCAGCGTCCCAAGCAGGAAGGACTCGGTGCATCCTTCGGCTCACAGATGACAGACCAAGCCTTTGGTGCGCAGACATCCAATGTTCTGAAGAAAGGGACAGTGTTCTTTGGAGTTCTCTTCGGCGTACTCTGCTTCACCCTCTCCGTCCTGATTAATGCACGCTTCCAGCGTGAGAAGTCAACACTAGCTACACCACAAGTAGTCATGACTGAGGATGAGAAGAAAGCGGCGGCACAGACAGAGCTCATCCGTACAGTAGAGGAACTAGAAGCGGCTACTCCTCATACACCAGCACCTGCACCTGCCGCGCCAGCAGAGACGACACCACTCGTGCCCCTCACACCTGCGCAGCCAGCAGCGCCTGCACCTGCTGCAGAGACGACACCACTTGTGCCTCTCACGCCTGCGCAGCCAGTAGCGCCTACTCCTGCTAGCTAAGAGGCTATCTTTTTTATACGCACGTAAAGAAGCACCATCCTGATAAGGGATGGTGCTTCTTTCTGTACCCCTGAGGGTAGAGGTGCTCGATGAGCTAGCTTGCTTATGAACGCATCGTGATAAACGAGAAGAGGTGGAGCATATTCATGCCCCACCTCTTAGAAATGATGATTCGTATGAGAGATGCCGTATTAGAACTGGCAGCCGACTCCCAGAGTGATCATGTGCTGGTCAACGATGCCTGCCTTCTGGCGGTCGTAGTATGTGCGGCCATATTCGTAGCCAAGCTTGACATAGATATCTTCGCTAGGCTTGTAGAGGAGACCAGCTCCTACTGAGAATGTGGCACCGCTGTCTGTCTCATCGACGTTCCACTTATCAATGGTGTAAGAGCCAAAGGAGTAACCGACGTTTGCGCCAAGATCGAGATAGAGATCGCCGATGATGTTGACATAGAGATCATAGCCGATGGTGAAGGGAACCATAGTAGCGTCTTGGTCAGCACTACCATATTCGATATCCGTTACCGTAGTGTTACCGAAGAGGGCGGCGAGGCTGACGTTGAATTCATGGATGAAGTCGCCTTCGTTTGCGCTGTAGAGCCCCATGGAGAAGCGTGGTCCCCACATGTCGGGAGTACCATCTTCATCTGCGATAGCTGCGACAGCTTCGATCGAGTAGACAGGCTGCCAGTCGAAGCTATTGAGATTACCCGTCTGATCAGATGGGAGGACATAGGGAGCTGCGGATGCTGTGCCAGCGAGTGCTGACAATAGACCAAGAGTTGAAAGGAGGGTTTTCATAGACAAGTTAACACTTAACATAGATATCTGATGTATTCAAGCAAAAAAATGGTATTGTGTCCATTCAGTGCGGTTTTTTCTGCAAAAAACCTATTTTTCCTGACTTGGTGCGACCTTTCTATATGAGGCATCTCGGGCGATTAGAAAGCTGGCATGATGCCTCCAACTATGGTATAACTCCTCGTAGTATGAATTCACCCCAGAACATTCTCTTCGTCTGTCTTGGCAATATATGCCGCTCCCCCTCTGCAGAAATCATCTTGCGACAGAAACTAAGTCGTAACAGCGGTAGCTCCACTTACCATATCGACTCCTGCGGGACAGCCGCGTATCATGTCGGAGCAACGCCAGATAGGCGCATGCTACAGTCCTTGGAGCGTGCAGGATACCACTACGATGGGCATAGGGCGAGACAGTTCCGTGTGCGGGATTTTGATGACTTCGATCTCATTATCCCTCAAGATGAGAGTAATCGTGCAGACATCCTCGCTCTTGCGCGTAGTGAAGAGGATCGTGCAAAGGTCGTGCCGATGAGCCACTGGTTTGTCGGAGACTTTCGCGAGCGATTCGATGAGGTGCCAGACCCCTATTATGGTGGAGAAAGGGGCTTTGACACGGTTGTAGAGCTACTCTCTACTTCCTGCGATGCTCTCATCAAGCAGAGTCTAGCTCCCTGATGCTTCAGTGCTGGGCAAGGTAGCTCTTCACCGCCTCCCCTATAGCCTCACGAGCTGTCATCGTTTCTAGCCCCCAAGCCGCAAGCTTGGTGCAGCGCATGGCTGTGTGTCTAGGTCGCTCATCGCGTCCCACGAGGAAGTCCTCTAGCAGCTGGCTGGTGATATGTGGCAACTCACTGAGAGCTCCCTGTTCATGAAGTTCTTCCATCGTGAGGCTCGCGCAGTCCCACCATGAAAGAGGAGTATCGCTACGCGAGCAGAGGTGGACGATACCACGCGCTTGCGCATGAGATGTCAGTGAGAGGCATACACGCGCGATATCACGCGCGTGGGTCGGCATAGAATACTTGTCACCCACGGCGGCGAGAGGTTCACCAGCGAGGGCGCGAGCGCAGTTTGCTTCGATGAAGCTAGGCTTTGCGGGATTCCCACAGACCCATGATACGCGACAAATGATAGACTCATCCCATGCCTCCATGACCTGTGCCTCGCCCTCCTCCTTGCTGCCTGCATAGAGATTGATCGGGCGACATTTCGTGGATTCATCCTTAAAGCCAGCTTTACGACCGTCCAGTACATAGTCAGTCGAGAGGTGGATGAAGCGAGCCCCTGTGTGGCGACAGGCGAGAGCCATAGCAGCGGGTGCCATCGCATTCACCTTGTGAGCGAGGACGGGGTCTTGTCCACAACGCTCCACATCACTGATGGCGGCACAGTTAATCACCGCATCACAGAGCTGAGCGCGGACAAAGGCACTGACAGCCTCCGAGTCTGCTAGGTCTAGTTCTGCGTGTGAAGGTGTAATCAACTCATGGCCCTGACGCAGAGCCTCCTGTGCCAGAACCATCCCCGTGCGCCCAGTCGCGCCGAATAACAAGAGCTTTTTAACATCATTCATGCGGCACATCATAGCAAAAAAAATCCCCTCCTGCAACCGTGAAGCTCTGGAGGGGTTGGAAGTGGGGCTCAAGCCCACTCATCTAGCGATGACGCCTAGCTCTTCGCGTCACTCAGGTGCGCCTCTAGCTCGGGGAGAGAGATCGTTTCGACATCTCCATCTGTATCTGTGGAGAAGGCTTCTAGCCATTCGAGTGATTGAACCTCATAGCCTCGCTTCTGGAGGCGCATGTGGAAGTCGGGGATGTGGGCAGCTCCGTAGAAGAGAGCCACCTTCTTCAGAGACTCATCCTTCATGTGCTCATCGAGTACCTCCATAGCCTTCTCATTGCGAGAGACGATGATAGCGGAATCTTTCATTCTATCGTTCTCCATATTGATAGCGAGGCCATCGATGAGGAACTCGCGGACGAGGGCTGTGCTTTCTGCTTCTGGATTCTTCATGCGCTCCATGAGTGCCGCGGAGGCCTTCTGCTGCTCCGCATTCTTGCCAAGAAGAAACTCGCAGAGAGCGAAGCCGAGCATGGTTTCTCCGCGAGCCTTCATAGCAGCGGATAGCTCCTTTTGGGTCATGTCGGCGAAGATGAAGTGCTCGTTACCGTAGTCGATGCAGTTCTGCTGAATATCGAGCTCCGTCTGAGAGATGAGGTAGGTCGTTACAATTTGGAGGATGATGGAAAGGGGGTTTGCCATCGAGGATATCGGTTTTTTTAAGGAATCGAGCTCCTCTTTCTCTTCGTCTGTGATCTCCCCATCGATGAGCTTCTTTGCTAATATCTCTGAGCGTACGAGGTTATCGCCATCGATCATCTCAAAAAAGACGCGATCATAGTGCTGGAAGCGACGATTGAGCTCCTCATAATAGTCGTAACTACCCACATGCACGACCCCGACGAGATCGATGATGCGTCCATCCGCATTCTTATAAGAAGCGATGGGGATGAGTAGTTTCTTTTCCTTTGTCTCCTGATTCGTATCTACAGAGATATACTGGCGTGGATAATCCGCCTCCACTACCTTCGCCGTAGAGAAGGAGAAGAGTGAGAGTGCGAGGCTGGCGATAATAGAAAGCTTCATGATTAGGCGCATCCTAGCATATCCCAACAAGGGAATCAAGGAGAAATCCCCGTACAGACGGACGAATGATAGAGTAGGCATCTCTGATACGAGTTTCAGCCATGAGAAAAGGCCAGCCCGTGAGAGGGCTGACCTTGGGAACTTGGGTGAAAAGCTCACACCTTACTTAGCGGCCTTGTAGCCGACGGAGTGTGTGTAGATGATCTCGCTTCCTTCTGGGAGAGGTACCATCTCGTTGAGCTTTTTCTTAGGGAAAGAGGCGCGGTATACTGTACCGAGATCAAACGCCGTGCATGCGAGGTAGATGTTCTGTCCGATGAAGCCAGAGTCGCAGTGCAGTAGACCCTCATTGGACTGCTTCTTCTTGTCGACGACGAGTAGGATCTCAGCAGAGCCATAGGAGCGAGCAGCCTTGAGCACATCACCACCCTCTACGACGAGCTTGAGCGCATGCTTGGGCGCATCGTAATAGTAAACACCAGTCTCCGTCGCCACATAGAGTTCATACTCCTGTTTATTGGAAGCGGTGGGTGCTGTGCGATGACCTACATCATCGCTGATGCCATTTGCCGCCCAGAGGAGGTTGCCCAGCATCTGCATGTCGAGGGGCTTTTGCTTATCCATGGCACGTACCGTGCGACGCTTGCTCAGAGACTCAAGGAGGGGCATGCCGCCTTCCTTTTGAGGAGCTGGAAGAGTTACTATGGTTTCTGCCATAGCGCTGGCGCCCATCATTGCTGATAGACCGAGTAGACAAAGGGATTTAAATGTAGTCATCATGAGGGCTTATTCTAGCAGGAGCACATAAGCTGGCAAGGAGATATTACGCCATGATACAAGAAATCCGCCTGCTGTGTCAGTGTTAGCACAGCAGGCGGAGGAGTAATAGTGTTGTGTGATGAGGTTTTACATGCACATGCCGCCATCGCAGACGAGTACTTGCCCCGTCATGTAGCGTCCCTCGTCGGAGGCGAGGTAGGCCGCGCAGCTAGCGATATCCTCGGGGCTGCCCATATCCTTCATCGGGATGCGTGAGAGGATAGCTTCGCGAGCCGCTTCTGGGATAGCATCTGTCATCTCTGTGGCGATGAAGCCTGGAGCGATGACATTACAAGCTACCTTGCGAGAGGCGAGTTCGAGAGCGATAGACTTCGTGAAGCCGATGAGACCCGCCTTAGAAGCGGCATAATTCGACTGACCGAGATTGCCGGTGATACCGACGACGGAGCCCATGTTGATGATACGCCCAGCAGGACTCTTCGTGATCGTGCGCATGAGAGCCTTCACAAAGAGGAAAACGCTCTTGAGATTCGTGTCCATGACAGCATCCCAGTCAGCTTCCTTCATACGCATGAGGAGACCATCTTTTGTGATGCCTGCATTATTCACGAGGATATCAATGCTGGGGAACTGAGCGAGGATCTCCTTCACGCAGCTCTCTACAGCGTCAGCGTCAGCCACATCACAGGGGAATGCGACACAGGAATCAGGGTACTGAGCATTAATCGCATCAGCAGCACCGCCACATGAGGCAGGGTTACGAGAGATGAGGATGACCTTCGCACCTTCTTGTGCGAAGCGTTCAGCGACAGCTTGACCGATACCGCGGCCAGCTCCTGTTACGATGGCTGTTCTACCTTCGAGTCGTTTCATGATGTGACATTCTAAGCTGGCTATAGGTGCTTGGCAAGGAAAAAAACACAACACCTACAAGGCGCGATCATCGTATAGCAAAGAAGGCTGAGCTGTACTACGTAAGTTTGATTTTTTAAACGACCTACTTTTTATCCTTGCAATCTTTCTGCTTTTAACTATCATAGGGGCGAACCTACTGGTTCTGAGTGCAGCGTATGGTACATCCCTACTATTTGTAACACGACTGATGCACTTAGCGGAATGAGCCCATCTCTTGGGCGTTGCTTTGAGCCACCGCATCCCGCTTACGATGACGCGGCATAGCTATGATGCATGCTCTATGACTCTCGTAAGCACATCTCCCTATCGGATATTCATCCCCCACATCAGAACATAATCCCTCATCATCTACCACTACTATGGCAGGTCATAACAAATGGTCCAAGATCAAGTTTAAGAAAGCGATCGACGATGCGAAAAAAGGCAAGGTCTTTGCGCGATTCTCACATGAAATAACCCTCGCCGCGAAGAGTGGCGGCGGTGATCCTGATACCAACCCACGCCTCCGTGTCGCTATCGAAGGGGCAAAAGCCTCCTCCATGCCAAAGGATAACATCGAACGCGCTATTAAAAAGGGCACCGGTGACTTACAGGGAAACGCTATCCAAGAAATCACCTACGAAGGCTATGGACCTGATGGAACAGCCCTCATCGTAGAAATGGCGACAGACAACACAAACCGCAGCTCCTCAGACCTGCGCACCATCTTCGGTAAAAATGGCGGCAACCTCGGCACACCAGGCTCTGTTTCTTACCAATTTGATCGTAAGGGAGAGCTCCGCTTCATTGATAGCCAGTTAGACGAAGACGCCGCCATGGAGCTCGCCATGGACACAGGCGCGGAGGAGTACCTCACAGGCGACCAAGAGGGAGAATGGATCTTCCTCTGCGGTCCTACAGAAATGCCCGACGTCTCTGAAGCATTACAACAAGTGGGGAAAACCATTACGGGCATGAAGCTCATCTACGTCGCACAAAACCCCACCATGATCACTGATATAGCTATTGCGCGTAAGGTGGTAAAACTCTATGAGCTGCTCGACGACTACGATGATACGCTCAACGTCTTTAGCAATTTTGAAATTGCAGAAGAGCTCCACGAGCAGCTCTAAAAAAATCACCCCCCCATCTCTATGAGTTCTCCAGAACAGGGCAGCGCAGCTGCACCGAAGAAAAAGCACTTCCGACCGCGCAACAAGCGTAGCGGTGGTGGCTCGCCCACCCCTGATAGCCGTCCGCAGAACGGACAAGGCGAGCAGAAAAAACCCTTCAAAAAGAAGCGTCCCTTCTTCAACAAAAAGCGTCCCAAAACAGCCGCAGATGGTGCAGAACAAGGGCGCGCCTACGTCCCTATCGGAGAACCAGAAGCCCTCACTGGCATCTTAGAAATCACCAGCAAGGGCTTTGGCTTCGTCCGCACCGCGGAGAACAACTGGGCACCCTCTGACGAGGCGGTCTACGTCTCACTTGACCTCGTTAAGCAGTACAATTTGCGCCCCTTTGTGGAAGTGACCGGTATGTCCCAGCGCTATGAGCGAGGACACCAGATGATCTCCATCACTGCCATTAACGGAGAAGACCCAGCGCTCGCCTCACAGGCACCCCACTTTGAAGATCTCAAGGCGGTGAACCCCACACACCGACTTAGCTTCGAGACAGCGAGTACACGATACACTACGCGCACACTCGACCTCATCGCCCCAGTCGCCAGAGGTCAGCGCGGGCTCATCGTCGCACCCCCACGCACCGGAAAAACCACGCTGCTCATGAACATCGCAGAAGCAGTGGAAGCGAACTACGAAGATGACATGCACCTGATGATCCTCCTCATTGATGAGCGTCCAGAAGAAGTCACCGAGTTCCGCCGTGCACTCCCACAAGCAGAGATCTATGCATCGAGCAATGATAGCCATGTGCGCGATCATTGCCGTATCGCGGAGATGAGTATCGAGCGCGCGAAGCGACTCGTCGAACAGGGTAAACATGTCATCCTCTTGCTCGACTCCATCACGCGCCTTGCGCGAGCCTACAACAACGCAGACCGTGGCAGTGGGCGCACGATGAGTGGGGGGCTTGATGCTCGCGCACTCGAGATGCCTCGTCGTCTCTTCGCCTCTGCGCGTAACACGCGCAGCGCGGGATCACTCACCATTCTCGCTACTGCACTCATCGAGACAAACAGCCGTATGGATGACCTCATCTTCCAAGAGTTTAAAGGAACAGGTAACATGGAACTCGTGCTCAACCGACGTGTTGCAGAAATGTATATCTATCCTGCTGTAGACATCCTCAAAAGTGGAACAAGGCGTGAAGAGCTCATCCTACCCGAACTCATGCTGGGGAAGGTGCAGCTCATTCGTCGTGCCTTAGCAGGTCACAAGCCAATAGAGGCGATGGAGAGACTGCTCTTCTTCATGCAGAAGTCGCCTACAAACGCTCAGATGCTGCTCAATCTGAAGACACGAGCCTAGACTCACTGGTCTTCTTAGCGAGAAGCTTAATCTCTCACTGAAAAAGCCCTAGCCCTCGCAGGCTAGGGCTTTTTAACTTTTAGATCTATCTTCTACGCTTGATGGTAGAAAGAAGCCACCTTCAAGATGAAGGTGGCTTCTTTTGTGAATATTGTCAGGGCTCAGCTCTTAGCTTGGCATGTTGAGCTGATAGAGTGGACGGTTCGTCGCGTGGTCAATGATGGCAAATGCCTCACGGTGAATCGATGCATCGGAGCGGAAGAAGAGTCTTCCTGTGCACTGGCGCTCGAGCTCCATTAAGAGGCTCGCATCCTCATTCTTGAAGCGCGAGAGGACATCGCTGTTCACGACGACGACCATGTCACCTGCACTATCACGGTGCTTCATGATCATGGCTCGTATTTGACGCTGGATCTCTACGCTCATGGTCATGACGCTCTTAATGCGGCCACGTCCATGACAGTAGGGGCAGTGATCGTTGACGTAGTCGAGGAGTGACTCGTTGATGCGCTGACGTGTCATTTCCATGAGGCCTATGGGCGTGATGGGCATGACTTGAGTCTTAGCCTTGTCACGTCGTAGGGCTTCTTTCATCGCCTTGTAGACCGCGAGTTGATCCTTGCGATGTCTCATGTCGATGAAGTCGACGACGACGAGTCCACCTATGTTACGCAGTCGGAGCTGGCGGGCGATTTCGCGTGCGGATTCAAGGTTGGTCTCTAGGATGGTTTTATCGAGATCCTTGTTGCCCTTGTTGCGACCTGTGTTGATGTCGATGGAAATGAGAGCTTCAGTCTCATCAATGACGAGGTAGCCGCCACAAGGGAGGAGTACCTGACGCTGGAAGGCTTCGTTGATCTGCTTCTGCACACCGAGCTCTTCGAAGATGGGGTTGCGCGTGGAGAGATGCTGGATGTAGCGCTTCGAGCGGCGGGATATACCACCAGCGATTTCTTGCATGCGCTGGGTGGTTTCTTGGTTGTCGCAGATGATGTAGTCTACGTTGTCGGTGAGGAAGTCTCGCGCTGTACGCTCGATGAGATCAGGCTCACGGTAGACGGCTAGAGGAGCGGCTTTGGAGTTCGCCTTTGCCTCGACTTCATTCCACTGCTGCAAGAGCATGGCGAGGTCGCGCACAAAGTGGCGGAATCGCTGCCCCTGTGCAACGGTGCGCATGATGATACCCATGCCTTCAGGTACATTGAGCTTTTGGACAATCTTGCGCAGACGCTGTCGCTCCTTCGGGTCATCTATCTTGCGAGAGATGCCAAATTGGTCGGTGAAGGGCATGAGGACGATGTAGCGCCCTGCTAGCGAGATGTTCGTCGTGACGCGCGGTCCCTTTGAGCTAATCGATCCCTTGGTGACCTGTACCATGATTTCTGAACCGATGGGATAGATCTCAGGGATGTCTTTGCTGGTGATTTTCTTCTGCTTTTTCTTCGGGCGACCTTCGCGCTGGATTTCCTCTAGCGAGGAGTCTAGTGCGAGCGGTAGGGCATCCCAGAAGTGGAGGAAGGCGTTCTTCTCATAGCCGATGTCGACGAACATGGCCTTGAGACCCGGCTCGATGTTTTTCACGCGACCTTTGAAGATGCCGCCTACGATGTTGTTTTCGCCTTCGCGTTCAATGCTGTACTCTTCGAGTACCCCATTTTCTAAGGTTGCTACGCGGCGTTCGAGTTTTTCAGAGTTAATGACGATGGTTGTGCCTTGCATGGGGTCGCATTGGCCAAACCCAAACAAGCGCTTTACTGTATGAATCATTTTGGAGATAAAGGACAAGGTTTTAATAATGGTTAAATTGAAAATGAATTTCCAATCAAGTGAACGCCTACAGGCAACCATCGGGTGCATATGCATCGATGGCTGCTGGTGGGATCACTCAGGGAGGTAAATAGATTAGTCGTCAAAGACGTTATCATTCTCCTGCAAGAACTTGCCTGTTCCTTCTGCTACTGCTCCTAATGGATCATCAGCGATGAAAATGGGTAAGCCTGTTTGCTCATGCAAGAGATCGCTTAGTCCGCGTATGAGTGCACCACCACCAGCCACGGTGATACCGCGGTCGTAGAGGTCACTCGCGAGCTCGGGTGGGCAATGGTCGAGCGTCTGACGAATGGCGTTAACAATGATGTCGAGTTTGTCCTGTAGGGCTTCTCGGATCTCTTGAGAGTTGATGGTGATTGTCTTCGGGAGACCTGTTCCACGGTCACGACCCTTGACTTCCATGGTGAGTTCTTGCTGGAGAGGGTGTGCTGAGCCTATGTTTGTCTTGATGTCTTCCGCTGTGCGAGGACCGACGAGGAGGTTATGCGCGGTCTGCATGTGGCGGATGATAGTCTCGTCTAGGGCGTCGCCACCACACTTCTCCGACTGGCTATAGACGATACCAGAGAGGGAGATGATGGCGACTTCTGTTGTGCCACCACCGATGTCAACGATCATGTTGCCAACGGGTTCTGTGATGGGGAGTCCAACTCCGATGGCGGCTGCCATGGGCTCTTCAATAAGCTGTACGCGACTCGCGCCAGCCTTGTAAGCGGAGTCTTCGATCGCGCGTCGCTCGACTTCAGTGATTCCACTAGGGTGAGCGATGAGGATGCGAGGACCACGGAGGCGACGTTTCTGGCTAGCCTTCTTAATGAAGTAGCGAATCATTTGTTCTGCTACTTCGAAGTCAGCGATAACGCCTTCTTTAAGAGGGCGAATAGCTACGACGCTGCCAGGAGTACGACCTACCATGCGCTTGGCTTCTTCACCGACGGCCTTTACCTGATCGCCCTTGATGGCGACCACTGAGGGCTCGCGAAGGACGATGCCTTCATTCTTAATGTAGATGAGTGTGTTAGCGGTTCCAAGGTCTATTCCTACATCGCAGGAAAGCATGAAACCTAGTTTTTTGAGAAATCGAAACATTTGTATAAAAAGTTTAAAGATAAGTAACGAGGATTCTCCTCTGCTCATCTAGCACTCATCCGTTTCACGGGAATTGAGCTTCAACGCTTTCAGCTCAGAAGGGGTATCGGGAATGAGGATCATTCTGCTCGTTGGGCGCGATTCTACGCTATAAGTCGCGTTTTGTCAAGGATAAAGCGCGGTTTATGTCGCAAAAAATTGATAGAAAAAAGAGAGAAAAAGCAAAGCGGTGACTAAGCCCATTTTTTCCACCAGTCGCGGTAGATCTGCGGGTGGAGTTCGCTGGGGCGCACTTCGGAGCGGTCGCTCCAGAAGACAGCCGTGTGTAGGATGGGGACTTCCATCTCAGCGAGATAGGCATCAATGGCGGCCTTGTGCTCTAAGACGCGCTCTTTTGTGGTGGAGTGGACGACACCCATGATCTGTGCGTTGCCAAATTTCTGCCCACCACTGCGCCAGTAACAATGGGTCATGCAGATATGCTGTCCGCAGAGTGCTCCTACACGTTCCTCCCAGCCTTCGGGGACGCTCCAGTGGAAGAGACCACTAGCGCCAGTGCCAGTATGGCGGCTACTGCGCCCTTGGTGATCGAGGAAGCAGGCGAATCGTCCGATGACTTTTTTCTCATCGAGAGCCTGTGCACGAGCGCAGAACTCTTCTGTACTCATGCCGAGCTTCTCCGCGCGTATTGACCAGGGGTCGTGGCAGACTTCTTCGGGGAGGAGGCTTTCTTTTAGGCTGAGGAGGACATCCCATTCTTGCTCGTTGAGAGAGGGCTGGGCGGGAACTTGCATAACTGGTAGTGAGGGGAGTCTATCCCCAGGCTGGAGACCAGCTCGTCGCACATGCCCTACTGCAAGCGCAAACATGCCTACAACGGGGAGAGGGACGACATCGGTAGCTCCTATATGTTTCATGAGTAAGGCGCAGTGCTCCTTCATCGTACCAATGCCTGTGGGGACTTTGAGCGTAGTCCAGAGGCGATAATCTGCTCCTGGTGCGTGAGGGTCTTCGCTGTGGCGCAGCACGACATGCCCAGAGAAGGGGTCGTTGTCGCGTAGCCACGCGTAGGCGCTCTCTAGCTTGTCTTCAGCGACCTGCCATGCGACGAGCGCACCCTCTGCGAGGCTGGTGGAGAGAAGCGTCTGGCGTATGCGTCGTAGCATGCCCGCAGCTAGCATCGCGCGGAGGCGAGTGAGGACAAACTCTTCGCTGAGGTCGGTGCGCTCTGCAATGAGAGCAAAGGGGTGGCGGTGAAATCCGGTGAGCTGATCTTCCGCAACACTGAGGATGCGACGGTTGCGTTCATCGTTCAGATCGATGATGTCTTCGGAGGGGGAGCTAAGTGTGCTCATGATGTTAGGGTAGGAGGGGGTGAGCTTATTGAGGGTTGACGAAGCCGCAGTGGGTGAAGAGTTCTGCGCCGAACTTTTCCTTGGCTGCGGTGGCGATGGCGTGCGCTTGTTCTATTGTTTCTGTCAGCGCATACATGCTAGAGCCAGATCCACTCATGAGGGCAGCGCGTGTGCCAGTCTGCTGGAGTAGCCAGTTCTTCATGATGCCTAGGATAGGGAACTTCTGGAAGGCTGGGCGTTCGAGGTCATTATAAAGTGTGAGACCATCAACTTGCTGCTCATCGTAGAAGAAGCCTTCTTGCCTTACAGAGTCTGCAAAGGCTTGGTAGGCTAGGGCGGTGGACACTGCAAAATCGGGCTTCAATAGCACGATGGGTGATGTCCATGATGCGAGCTCTACAACTGGCGTGACGATCTCACCTCGACCCGTGCAGCGGCTAGGCACGGGATTGAGGAAGAAGTTGGTATCACTGCCTAGCTGCGCTGCCATGGTCTGGAGGGTGCTCTCATCGTAGTTTGTCTCCAGTTGATTATTGATATAGAGGAGGGTGCTGATCGCATTGCTGCTGCCTCCACCGAGTCCTGCACCATGGGGGATGTGCTTCGTGAGGGTGATCTTTTGCTTCGCCTTACGGCCATAGGCGGTTTCAAACACGCGAATGGCCTTCATGATGAGGTTTTCTTCTCCTGTGGGTATGCTCTCATCATCACAGATGATGGTGCTCGTGCGCGAGTTGTGGAAGTGCAGCTCATCGCATAGATCAAGACTCGCCATGAGGGTTTCTAGCTCGTGGTAGCCTTCATCAGTTTTACCAAGAATGCGTAAGGAGAGGTTGATTTTAGCAGGAGAAGCCAGCGGATTCATCAAGCTAGTGTAGCGAAAGATGGGGGGGGAGTCAATGCCAATTCAGAATAATTGTATTAATTCTAAATAGAGTGTTGCTTTAGTCACGCGCGCGTCGGCGGCGCAGAGCGAGCCCAGCTAGCGCCAGAAGGCTCAGTGTCGCAGAACTAGGCTCGGGCACCATAGAATTGAGCACGAGGGTGATGTTCCCCCCTGGGGTAAAGATTTCTGTACTCTTGATAGAAAATGGGTTGTTGTATCCTTCTATCTGCAAGAGTATATTCTGATGATCCATCCCAGCACCTAGGATATCCTCTAACTCTGACACGCCGACTAGCTCCAGCCCGATGCTCTGACCGCTGGCGTATGCTGAATTGAAGTCTGTGATCAGGCCATCAAGATCACCTAGATTGAGGGTGAGGCTACCCTCCACCTGAGTTTCAACAAGTGCACTCATAAGTCCACTGGCGAGGTAGCGCTTATCCACAGACTGGCTTCTCGCGATCTCTCCTCCTAGGCTGATGCTAAGCAAGCCTGTATCTATTGTGATGTCTCTGAATGTCAGAGAGTTGCTTTCACCGCTTATTGTGAAGTTTGTGCCTTCGCCTAGAATGGTATTCGAGACGAGAGCACTTCCTGTGCTCGTTAAGTTGATGCTCACTCCTGTCAGGTCGGAGTTGCTTATTCGTGCCTGACCTCCAGAGATGCGAAGCGTTTCGCCTGCTGCCATCGTGATATGATCGAGTTCGGTAGCACCATTTGCGGTAAAACCATCTAGGAAGTGAGCGTTACTGAGGCTGATATTGCTCACATATCCAGCTGAAAACGAGGATCGCGAATCAGCTTCCATGTATGCTGATTGCCGGATACTGATCGCTTGGTCACCTTTTGCCGTGACAAAGTCAAAGGCATTTTCCGCTACGATCACATGCGTGTCACGGCTCATCGCGATGACCCCGCGTCCCGTAATCTTATCTGTATGAAGTGTGCCCAGTGTCGAGATATAGGGCGCAGACTCATACCTCTGTGTCATATTAATCGTGCTAATCGTATTTGTCGTGCCAGCACCTCCTAAGAATGTGGTTGAGCTGTAGTCGGACTCCACATGGAGTTCTCCTAGCTGAAGTGCCTGGTGGATGTAGAGATCCGTGAGCCCTGGATCAATGCTAAGCTTCTTTGTCTCGCCAGTGAAGTTAAGCTGCGTGTATACGTTGACTTCACCAGAGAATCCAGTCAGGCTGCGACCTGCCAGTGTTGCACCATCTGCGATATTAACAATAAGCGCATGATCTCCTATACCGTAATTAGTCGTATCTAGCTGGTTAGATAGGTGGAGTGTACCGCCCGACTCAACGTTGATTTCCTTAGTCCCTCCACTATTTGTCGTGACTAGACCTTGACGCATATGTAGAAACCCACCGTTCTTTACATTGATTTCTCCGCTGCCTGCTCCATCAGAGATAGCAGAATGAAGGGTCAGACCTCCACTTACATTAATCACGTTATGCGATCCCTCTGTCGTGGAGAGCATGAATGCGGCCGTGGCTGCGTTTGAGCTAGCGGTCGTGTTGACGATGCTCATGTTGCCACTGTCAATATTGAGCACCGTTTGCTCCTCCCCATTCCCCATGACGAGGCTGTGTACATAGTATGTAGATTGCTGGCTTAAATTATCAGACAGATCAATGTTAGTATATGTCCCCTTAATCGTGGTGACATCACCGTTGAGCACGAGGCGGACATCGTCTTGGATGTAAGCTCTTGACGTATCGACGGTATAACCCTGCTCAGAACGGGTGTAGCCGGCATTGTGTATCGCATCTGCTGAATCTGCATTCTCTACCGCTCCAGAGGCGATTTCACCGACGATACGTAGGCTGTTTGTTGTCGACCCTGTTATTATGCTAGCCCCCTGTGCTAAGCCTGTTATCCCATAGCTGTATGTCTTGTAGGTGCCATATATACTGAGAGGGTTGTAGTTCTCAGTTAAGATGATAGTAGACCCAGAGTTTGCCGTGATCTGCCCCTCATCAAGACCTGCGGTATTGCTGAGATAGAGTGATGCACCAGATGCCACCGTGATGTGTCCCATTCCCAGTGCTCTCTCCGCATTGTAGTATACTTGACCTGCATTGAGTGATACGTCACCTGTGTAATCGTGGTTAGAAGAATAGAGGTAGAGGGTGCCTGCTCCTTCTTTTATCATAGCTCCATTACCTTGAAGTGAGTACGCGTTGCTGTCAGAGAATTGTATCGTGCCATCACCTGTGAATAGGATGCTGCCTGCCTGTATCGATTCAGCTAACTTGAACCACACGAGCTCTCCGCTTTCTGGAGTGAAGATGACATCATCGCCCGAAGCGAAAACTCTATGCGTGGACGTTCCCGTCTCTAACCAGTAGTTATCACGACTCGTGTCCCAAAGTCCTTGGCTTGTTCCATCGTAGCCCCATGTTAGAGAAGCTGCTTGTGCTATTGGTGTAATTAGACTACTTGACGAAAGAGCCAGCAATAATAGTTTCCCCCATGGGGATAATCGTGCTATATTCATAGATTATAATAGGTGTGATGATGTGAGTAGGTCGGTTCTTATGACTCGATAACACTATGGTGCTGATAGGGAGTCATTTAACCGAATGTATACATGATAGTGTCATAATTACGCTCTGCTGTAAATAGTTAATTCTTTAAATTAGATATATTTAGATCTCTACCTTTATAGAGGTATTAGCATTTCAACACCCTGAATCGCGATAGAAATGGGCATCAGTCATAAAGAATTCTTTTCTTGCTATGGGGATGAAAAGATGTTATTCATAGGGGTCTATGAAGACGAAATCTCTTTTTCTTACAGCTGCTCTTGCAGCGAACGTGACATTCAGCGCCTCAGCACAGGATGCTGCAGCACCTGCACCAGCACCAGCACCAGAGGCAACTGAAGCACAAGCCCCAGCTGCACTGAAGCTTGCTGATATTGATCCTGCCGTTCGAGCTTACCTCCTTGAAACACTTGCCTGTGTACTCGATGAATCAGCGGGCTTCATCGATAAGATGCTGGAGCAGGGTAAGACTGTAGAGGATATCGAGCCTAGCCATGTTCTACCTATCGTGATGGAAATCCTTGAGAAGAATCCCACCGATGCTCTCCCTCCACAGGTGAAGGGCTTCATGGATGAGTTCATCGCACTTGCGAAGAAGGCATCTGATGAACTGATGCTCGTTGATGCGGAGGATAATGCCGCGGCAGAGGCTATTTTTATGAAGTACGAGCAGCCCATGATGGCTATCGTATCGAAGTATCCCGAGGCTGTAGCTCTCGGTATGCAGCTAGCCATGTCTGCCGAAGCTCTAGGAGACGAGCTTGAGGCGGAAAGCCTGATGAACGCTGTATTCGTAGCGATGATGGCTTCTGGAGAAGATCCAAGCAAGATCAAGGAAGTTGCCCCCATTCTCCGTGATGCTGCGACGAAGCTGCGCTCTAAGAAGTAAGATAACACACTTTTGCTAATTGATAAAAAAAGCATTGCCCCGAATAATGGGGTAATGCTTTTTTGATTATTACAACGGAAGGGGGGAGTTAGTCGTCTTTGTTCTGAGTAGAGTCGCTCTCCACCACTGAGCTATCGAAGAGAGGGCGGTAGGCAGGTAGCTGCCAGTTGAGATACACGGCTGCCATGCGCATGTTGAAGATGACGAAGACAGAGCCGAAGTAGCTAATCCAGTGCGGGCAGTGTGTGAGCTGTAAGCCGATGTAGAGGATGCTGCCTAGAGCTGCGGGAGTTGCATAGAGTTCACCCGGACGGAAGACAAAGGGGACATTCCCCGTGAGGACATCGCGTAGGATGCCACCAGCCACGCCTGTGCAGGTACCCATGACGACACAAACGAGCGGATCAGCTCCCGCGAGCTGCGCCTTAGAGACCCCAATGATGGTGAAGAGAGCCATCGCAAAGGCATCCGCCACACGAATCGTGCCGACAGGCAGAGTGACGAAGCGCGTGAGGAAGAAGACAACTAGTGATGTGCCTGCTGCTATATAGAGATAAATATAGCCACTCATGGTCGTCCAGTATACACGTATCGACTCTCCCGCGATATTGTGATGACCACTCAGCATGATATCACGCAGAGTACCACCACCAAGAGCGGCGATAGAGCCACAGCATATCACTCCAAAGGCATCCATGCGTACGCGTGAAGAGGCAGTAGCCCCAGCAAGAGCTCCCGCGATCGTCGCGACGATGGTACAGAGGAAGAAAAGCCAGTGCTGATTCCACATCTGCGTGTCGCGCAGTGCCTGATGGAGTACTTCTTGGTTAAGCATAATGAAAAAAAGTGCGATGACGAGGGGGAGCGATCACTGTTGCCACTCAGCTTCCATTTCAATGGAGCGTCCGTGCGCTGCGCGTAAGACATCCTGCCAGTGATCCTTTACACCGAGGGAGTGCAGTTTCCTCAGGGCTGCGAGTGTGGTGCCATTGGGCGAGGTGACAGCATTGCGAAGAGTCTTCGGGTCTTGTTGAGTTAGTTGTTGGAGCGTAGCCGCGCCGCGCATGCTCTGGCTTGCGATGCGTAGAGCTAGCTCACGAGGGATTCCTAGCTCTCCACCCATTGCTGCCATGCTATCTAGTAAGTCGAAGAAGTAAGCAGGTGAGCTTCCAGAGAGCGCAATGAGACCATGGATTTGCTCCTCTTGTTCTAGCTCGACGACGAGTCCTGTGGGCTGGAGTAGGTCATTAGCTAGCTGCATATCCTCATCTGTGGCATGTTCCCCACGGATGAGAGCGGTTACGCCTTCGCCTACACTTACAGGTGTATTCGGCATCGCGCGAAGTAATCGTGCACATGGCTCGAGAGCTTCTTGCATGCTGCTGAGACTCACACCTGCAGCAAGAGAGATAATGAGGCAGGATCTTTGGGCTAGTTCATCACGCAGTTCAGCTAAGAGTGGGAGAATATCCCAGGGCTTCACGCCTAAGATGATAATATCAGCGTTCATGATGGAGCTCTTGGCATCTGCATGTGACGTCGCGGTATATCCCATGTCATGGAGGCGCTGAGCTAGTGCAGTAGCCTTATCAGGGCTGCGATTGCAGAGTGAGAACTCGGAGATGCGTTCACTCTGAGCCATCCCAAGAATAAGAGCTGACCCCATGTTGCCACATCCGATTAAGCACACGTGCATGATGGCATTGTAGCGAACTGTGCTACTAAGTCAAGCAGAGCTTTGCAGAGATTGTCTTTGTTAGCCGATGAGTATGTGTGGATTTGTAAGAGATCTAAATTAACCGGTCATGATAGCGTATTTGATGTTGACAAGCAAGTGGCTTTTCGTTATATTCACCGCACCAATACCCTTTAACCCCCATAGAGCCAATACAGATATCTATCAGAGTATCTCATGCTCTCTGCCCATTATGAAATCCCTTTTACCTATTATAAGTGTAATAAGTAGCCTATTGCTGCTATCCTGTGAGAGTACGAGCATGGGGGGCTACGCCTTCAAGCCTGAATCCTACCGAGTCGAAGCAGTGCAGACCGTAAGTGATGGGTACTGGGATAGACCAGAACATGTGAAGGGGACGCATAAGATCATCGTGGATATCTCGATGCAGAATGCGAAGTATTATATAGGAGATACGCAGGTGGGCTACACCATGGTATCAACAGGTAAGGAGGGCAAGCAGACTCCACGTGCAACCTACAGAGTCCTTTCAAAAGACATTGACCACCGATCCAGCAAATACGGGAAGGTAGTCGATGCAGATGGTAATGATATAGAGCCAGTTTTCGTTGTCGGAGAAGACAAGATGCCTGCTGGCGGTAAGTTTATCGGATCGAGCATGGCCTATGGGTTACAGCTGAATCATACGGGAATATGGATGCACGAAGGTATCGTTACCTCCGCGCCAGAAAGTGCCGGCTGCATACGCGTTCCTACCGAGATGGCGAAGATCTTCTATGAAAACGCTCCCGTTGGAACACTTGTGATCGTACGATAAACTCACTATAGAATACATATGAAACACATTACACGTCTTGGATGCCTGATCTCCTCAAGTCTCCTTCTGTTGAGTTCCTGCGTCGAGCCTGAGATTACATCAGAAGAGCACGCGCTGAAAGTAATCGCACAGCACCCGGCCGATAGCTTCGAGTACTTTGTCACTCAGGCTGGCTATCCTGCCTCTCCTCGCATCTATTTCAATGAGGCTCTGCTGCGCCAAGTAAGCTCTCAGAGCACCATCTACATCTGCCTATCCCAACAGCGTGCGCGCATGTATGTGAAAGGTAAGGTCGCAGCAGACTGGCCAGTTTCTACGGGCATTAGCAGCCGCCCCACACCGACAGGAAGCTATCGCATCTTGGAGAAAAAAGAAGACCACGCCTCCACCCTCTGGGGTCGTCTCTACGATGCCGACGGTAAACTGCTTAACCGCGATGCTGACTCACGCGTCGTTACCGTCCCCGAAGGCGGTAAATTCGTCGGTTCTGCCATGCCCTACTGGCAGCGACTCACTTGGGATGGTATAGGCATGCATATTGGACGCGTGGTTCCTGGTCGCAAGCTCTCCCATGGCTGCATCCGCATGCCACGTCAAGCTGCTGCAAGAATGTTCAGACTCACTACTCTGGGACGTACACGCGTACACGTCATCAATGAAGTTGAATCCAAGTTCCCGAAAAATGCTCGGACAGCGATGCATGCTCAGCGCATTGTCGCAAACTATAGGAAGTATGTAGCAGACTACGCAAATCAGCATGGAGCAGACGAAGATGTAGAGATGACCGAGGTATTCCTCCAGTCCCAAGAAGACCTGACCTACCAATTACCATCGAAGCACTCCGTGGAGCATATCGAGCTGCATGAAGACGCACTGGAGAATCCTAACATTCACCCAGCTGCCCCAGCCAAGATCAGCTCCTCTGATGAGGATGACGATGCAGAAGCCCCTGTTGCTGCAAGCATGCCCGAGAGTACCTCTGGCCGCATGCTCAGTGCCTCTCAGCGTCGTAGCGGATCTGCACGCATCATACGCCTCTGAGTAAGAGATCCTTTTAAAAATGAGAGAAGCCACCCTTTCCCATGGAAGGGTGGCTTCTCTATTAGATGGAGATCATCGTGATGTTCTATCGCTTCACACCAGAGCGATGGAGGCACTCTTCCCAAGTGACGCGCGTGCGTAGCAGGGAGTTCAACCACTCATGATAGCCGATGCTTGATGCCTCTTCAAAGGCCTCAGGCTTCGTGATGCGCGTGAATAGAGCGCGTCTTATCTTCTCCTTAGCGACACTCTTCACATAGATGCCAGCCCTACCTGAAGCATCCCGCTCATGAGAGCCCCAGATGAGAATATCATCCTCCCTCACCTTGAGGAGAATAGCGAGGTGCCCACGCTCCCTACCACCTATCTCGTCCGTCCACCAGAGTTTGACAATATCAAGTGGGCGAGCCTGAGACCAGTTAGTGAAGCTATAGCCAGCTCCTAGCTCATGCACCAGCACCGCATAGCCAGGGCCATTCGAGTTTGCCCATCCCCAGACGCGCTCTCCATCATCCACAGAGCGCGGTACGAGGTTCTTCCAGTCATTTTCTCTCAAGGTGATCACATCAGGACGAGCCCTAGACCAGTCGATGAGAGCTGCGAGCACAGCCGCGTGCACCGCGCCAGAGCAATAGGAAGGGTGGAGTCGCTCAGGGAAGTAATAGAGCTGATGCGTTCGCGTGAAGCCGAAGCAGCTGCGTAGCGCATCATGAGCCGCACGGCTCGTGCTGTAGGCATGACGCGAGCAGGCATCTTTCTGTGAGCTGAGCTCTTGCATCGCGGCTTGCAGAGCTTCATTCCAAGTAGGAGCTGCTTGCCGTGTGTGCGAGGAAGGGCGGTTGGCATAGCCTATTTTGGGACTGATGCAGGAAGTCACCAGAAGCGAAGCGAGGATTGTAAGGATGGAGAAACGAGACATAATCGACAGATTGTTATAAGTGAATCATGAATGTGAGCCCTAAGCTAGCTCCCAGCGCAGTAGCAGAGCCTTCCCCGCGGCGATACGGCAGCGCAGCCCCTCTGAGCCTAGAATCTCAGGCGATACGATCATTTCCTCACGGGCAGAACCATCGTCAAGTACAGAGATGAAGCGCTGCATCCCGCTATCGCGCCTGCACCACTGCTGTGCATGCTGGGGGATATGGACCTGCACATACTCATGCTGAGACTCTGCTCCTAGATGGCAGAGTGCGAGGTAGCAGCTATTGCTCTTCTTGTGATAACGAAGGAAGGAATAAAACCAGTGACCAGACTGGGTATCCCCCTCAGCGCGACCGTAGAGAAGGGTCTGCTGGTTCGCCCAGTTTAAGCCGTAAAAGTCTCCAGCCCCAAAGGCGGGCTCTTGCATCTCGCGAAGTAGGCTTGCAATCCATGCTTGAAGACGCTGCTCCTCTTCGGTGAGTAAGTCAGTGTTGAAGCGTCCCTCATGAGCCCATCGCTGTAGACGAGGCAGAGTGGTGTAGTCAAAGATGCTTGTCCTACCCCCATCACCACCGAAGCCACCAGCACCCTCTGCTCGCTCGCCAAACTCTTGTCCATTATAAAAAAGAATAGGCCCTTGGCTACTCGCGTACTGAGCCAGCATCAGCCCCTCTCTGACCACTTCCCCCAGAGCACCCCAATGAAGAGGCGAGCATAGACGAGGCTCATCATGGTTCTCTAGATAGCGAACCCCTCCACGATAGAGAGGCGACTGTGCGTGGTGATACTTGTCCAGATCATTAGCCCATGTTCCATGTTCATAAAGTGAGCGTAATCCCTCATAGCTAGGAGCATCATACACCGCATCAAAACCAGCATCCAGGAGGGCTGTTTGTACATCACCCTCCACCATCTTCATATGATCATTATAAGCCTCTGCAATTAAGAGAGTGGTCGCATCGCGCTGGCGGCAGCGCGCCGTGCACCACGCCCAGAATGCTATCGGTATCATATGCGCCATATCACATCGGAAACCACCCACACCCTTCTCTTGCCAGTATGAGAGAACTGCATCCATGATGCGCCAAGTACGGGGCACATCTGACGAGCCAGTTAAGGCAGGCGGTAGCTCGTCGCATGCATGTGCCCCGAGACGATAATCCACCCCGTAATTCAGCTTCACCGTCTCGTACCAGTCATAGACAGATGGCTGCCACGTCGCGGCATTATTCCCTGTCACACGCCCATGAATGATCTCGGGAGCATACACTCCCTGAGGAAGGGTGAGGGGAGGACCATCTGACGATGCTTCTAGGTAATAGAAGGCCTGATCGCGTTGGAAAAAGCCATGAGGCTCGCCTGCTTGTGCGAAGTCGAGCTCGGGGAAGAGGTGAGATCTGTAGTCACGAGATACATGGTTCGGGATGAAGTCGATCATGGGTATCATCCCCCAGCGTCTCACGCGTGCGAGTAGCTCTTCGAACTCCTGCATGCGATTCTCAGGCTGCACAGCGAGATCAGCATCGACATCGAAGTAATCACTCACCGCATAAGGACTACCCGCCTTTCCCTTCACAAGGGCTTGCGATGATGACTCCTGCCCACCATAGCAGCTACAAGTCGCATGGCGCAGCACTCCTGTGAGCCAGAGATGCGTCACACCAGAGTCACTCAGTGCAGCGAGTGCAGCATCAGACACACCGTCAAACGTGCCACAGCCATTCTTTTCTCGATCGCCACCCTCAACTCCAGTTGTGCATGAATTAGAAAAATGTCGGACAAAGAGTTGGTAAATAACTGGACGCATAGAAAAGAGAATCTGAGGTGAAATAACGCTTAACATCATAGCGAACTCCATTCACTATAGCAAGGAAAACCCATCATCAGCACCGAGGCTGTGGTAAATAAGCTCTAAGCCACTATCATTTTACACATCAGATAATACGGTAAGTATCGAAAAAACTGTGTCACTGAGCAGAACTGTTAGTGATAAAACTTGTTATTAATATCAACATTGCTACAATAAAGAAACAGTATATTTACTATGAACAAGTATATTTTTGCGAGCCTTACAACGGCAGCACTCATCGCTCCCTCAGTCCAAGCAGCCAGCTGGGGGACTAATCTTCCAGCCGCCCAGCAACAAGCTGCAGCTGCTGGGAAAAACGTCTTTGTGATCTTCACTGGTTCTGACTGGTGTGGTCCCTGCATCCAGCTGAAACGCTCCGTGCTGAGTACAGAAGAGTTTGCATCCTACGCGGATGAGAACTTTGTGCTCGTGGAGCTAGACTTCCCACGTAATAAAAAGCTGCCAGCCGCCCAGCAGGCAGCAAATCGCAAATACTCAGATCAGTATAAGGTGCGTGGCTTCCCTACGATTCTTGTACTATCCCCCGAGGGGAAAGAGCTCGCCCGTGTCGTGGGCGGTGTGGCTGGATTGAGTGGACTTCAGTCTGAGCTCTCCAGCGTGACTGGCACAGCTCCCGAGGGGCTTAACTGTGTCGATGGAGTCTGCACCCTGCCAGGTAGCGAAGATGATGCATCAGATGAAGCAGGAGATGTAGCTGAGATTAAGGAAAAGATCGAAAGCTTAGATGGAGATCAAGAGGCAATCTTTGACTACTGTAATGAGGTTCTTGAGCGTGAGGAACTCTCGCGTGAAGCGGAAGTGGTTGTCCATATGATGCAGACCATGGCAATCGTCGAGCTCGCAGAGTCAGTCGAAGAGCTAGAAGACCTTGCTCAGGTGCTCAAAGAAGATATTATCCCTGAGTTCGAGGAAGATTTCCCCGAGCAGATGGAGGCACTGGAAGAGGTCTATGAGATGCTGATGCATTCTGAAGGACGTGAGGAATTCGTCAATAGGGAGCGATAAGCAATAGCATCGTATACATTCTCAGTGGGGAGCTCTAGCTTGTATGCTAGAGCTTCCTTTTATTTGTATGTGCTCTAGCTCACGTTCGAGGACGCGAGGGAGCTATTGGGCTTCTTGTAGACAATGCAGCATGCACTCATCATCCTAAGGTTCATCTATCATCGTCGCGTGACTGCATAGAGGCATAAAAAAGCGGTGCAGAGCTAATAGCTCTACACCGCTTCCCATTGATGAAATTGTTTGACAGATCGTTCTTATTCGCGAGTTGGCTTCTTGCGGATGATCTGATCACCTGCAGTGATCTGAAGACCAGCTGGAACATTGTCTGGGTTGTATTCAGCTACAACGCTGTTGCCGTTAACAGAGACGATGCGAAGCTCAGCGATCGCAGCATCACCACGCTTGACGATGAGAGGGATTTGATCGCCTGGGATGAGGGCGCTAGAGCGTGGAGCTTCAAAGACGACGATATTCCAGCGAGGATTCACAGCGCGTACGATGAAGACGTCGTCATTGCGCTTGTAATCAGCGACGAAGTCAGCCTTGATCTTCTCAACATCAGCGAGATCCCCAGTGGCAGTTGCGACGCGGGTGGTAGCTGCGGCGACGAGAGTGAGCTGCTCTTCGAGCTGTGCTTCCATGGTCTTGATCTCAGCAGAGGTCTCTTCCACGTAGGTAGAGATGGCGAAGACAAAGTCCTTGATCTCAGCGTCAGCAGAGACATCAGGTACACTGTCACCGAGACCAGCCTTCAGGCTGTCCATGGCAGCTTGGATATTGAGCTTCATCTGGTCGACACGTGCTGTTTCTTCAGCGAGGCGTGTTTCTGCATCAGAGAGGTCGCTCTTCTTGCCTTCGAGAATAGCTGCGGACTCTTCCTTCTTGTCGCGAGCGTCGCGCATCAGAAGGCGGCTCTTATCGCTGGCGGAGACTGCGTCTGCACGGAGCTTTGCCATTTCAGAGGCTTCGCTTGTGAGCTGCTTACGAAGCTGGCGGAGACCGCCACCTGTTTCTGCTTGGTCATGACCACCGTGTGTGGCGACAAGCATGTTGAGAACTTTTTGCTGGTCAAGTGAGTACTTGATACCGAAGATAGCTAAGCCAAGTGCGAGGAGAGCCCAAATGAGATGTGATATTTTCATAGCAAATTGGAAGAGTGAAGATTAGTTGTAGCGGACGGACTTGACATGGTCGCCAGGGCGTACAGTTTCGCCAGGGAGGAGAGTATCGTAGACGATGTCAGCACTTGCGCGGTTTTCTTCTACCATAGTGACTGCGAGTTCACAGATCTTCACACCATCACGCATGACTGCGAGTCGTGATCCAACGACCATTCCCTTGTTGAGACCTGCGTCGAGGATGATGTAGTCCCAGTTAGCATCTGCGAGAAGAATATGGCAGCTGAGGTCGGGTGGAGAGAGTCGTGACTGGCGATCTGAGTTAAGCTTGCGACCTGCTTTGATGAGACCGTTGAGGCGGCGTTCTTCTGCTTCCAGGGCAGCGAGTTTCGCCTTTTCTGCTGCGAGTTGCCCCTTGAGTTCGCTAGAGCGAGTGGCTAGACGTACGACTTCTTCTACGATGACGGATACGTCAGCGGCTTGTGATTCGAGACCTGCTGCCTGTGAGACATCCTTCATCATGTTGGCGATCTCTTCTTGGAGCTTTTCGTATTGGGCGCGCAGCTCTTCAAACTGAGCGTTGGTGGTGGCTATATCCTGCTCGACGTCGGCGGTCTCTTCATCGAGTTTAGCCTTTTCGTCGATGTAGCGAGTCTCTTCTGACTTGAAGAAGTTGCTGCGCATTTCGGCGTATACCTTGTTGCGCTCGTCGACGGCGATGAGGGTTGCTTCATCAATGACGGCTTGTGATTGTTTTTGGATAGTTTCTACTTCACCTCCTGAGCCGACCATGAGCTGGAAGGCATTGTAAAAGAGATATGCTGCGAAGAGAAATAGGACGAGAGCTCCGATTAGAATTTTGTTCCACATGGCGTATGACGGCTGAATTTGAATGCGTTAGATTGCAGAAAGTTGTCCATACTTTTTATACTACTTTTTGCCCGATTGCAATCAAAAAAAGCCATATGCATAATTTTTTTTTAAAGCAGGCGTTCATATAATACAAAAGTGCCTGTTCATCAACGTGAACAGGCACTGTTATTTTTTTAACTTTCAGCGTCGTCTTTTAGCCTTCATCGCTGCTTTCTGCGGCCTTTTGGTCGCGTTGAGCGGCACGAATAGACATTTTGACGCGTCCTTTGTCATCGATGCCGATGCACTTGGCGGTCACGATCTGACCTACCTTAACGATGTCTTCGGTGTTGTTTGTGCGGCCTTCGGCGAGCTCGGAGATGTGGATGAGACCATCCTTACCTGGGAGTACTTCCATGAATGCGCCAAAGTCCTTTGTGGAGACGATCTTGCCTTCGTAGGTTTCGCCTACTTCGATTTCCTTGAACATGCGGTCGATGAGGTAGAGAGCGCGTGCTACACCTTCCTGACGGCTGCCGTAGATGCGTACTGTACCGTCTTCTCCGATGTTGATGTCGGTAGCGGTCTCAGCCTGAAGAGCCTTGATGTTCTTACCACCAGGTCCGATGAGTTCACCGATGCGATCCTGAGGAATCTTGACGGTTTCGATGCGTGGAGCACTTGGGCTAAGTGGCTGTGGCTCGCTGATAGCAGCGTTCATCGTCGCGAGGACGTCTGCGCGTGCCTTTGTCGCGAGTACGACTGCTTCTTCAAGGATGTCGAGAGAGACGCCTTGAAGCTTCAGGTCGAGCTGGTAGCCTGTAACACCTTCCGATGTACCGCAAAGCTTGAAGTCCATGTCGCCGTAGAAGTCTTCAGAACCGATGATGTCGAGGAGAGTCTTGTGGCGAGCTGGGTTGCGATCACCTTCGTTTGCGAACTCAGTGACGAGACCGACGGAGATACCTGCTACAGGGCGCTTGAGAGGCACACCTGCTGCGTAGAGGGACATACTGCCTGCGCAGACGGATGCCATGGAGGTAGAGCCGTTTGATTCCATGATCTCAGAGGAGATGCGGATGGCGTAAGGGAAGCTTTCGCTGTCAGGAATGACAGGAGCGATGGAACGCTCAGCGAGGGCACCGTGACCGATTTCACGACGGTTCTGACCACCGAAGCGACCTGTGTCACCGACGGAGAATGGAGGGAAGTTGTAGTGGAGAAGGAATGTCTTCTCATCTACAGCACCTGTGTAGTTGTCAAGATACTGCTTCTCTTCGATAGGAGCGAGCGTCGCAAGGCAGAGAGCCATGGTCTCACCGCGTGCGAAGATAGCGGAGCCGTGTACGGATGAAGGAAGGGTGTTCACTTCACCGACGAGCTGACGAAGCTGGTGGATGTCACGTCCGTCAGCGCGCTTACCCTGCTCCATGATGGAGATGCGGAATGCCTTCTTCTGGATGTATTCGAAGACCTGCTCGACGTCGAAGTCTGTGGACTCTGGGTGAGCTGCCTTGATAGCGGCTTCTACTTCCTTACGGAGTGCGCCGACTTGCTTCTGGCGCTGGAGCTTGTTAGGAGCGTAGATAGCTTCTTCGATACGATCACCAGCGATCTGGTAGCCGATTTCGAGGAGTTCTGGCTTAGCGAGGACGAGTTCGTACTCACGTGTTTCCTTACCGCAGAGACCGCGGAGCTCTTCCTGAGCGGCGCAGATGATAGCGACCTGCTCCTGCGCGTAACGGAGAGCGGCGATGAAGTCAGCTTCTGGAAGCTCCAGAGCAGAACCTTCGATCATGATGACCTGATCCTTCGTACCTGCGTAGACGAGGTCGAGGTCGGATTCTTCGCGCTGTGGGTTTGTAGGGTTCACGACGAACTCACCGTTCACGCGACCGATGCGTACTGCACCTACTGGCTCGGAGAAAGGAAGGTCGGAGATCACACATGCTGCAGAAGCACCATTGATGCTGAGAATGTCTGGCTCGTTCACGCCGTCAGCGGCGAGAAGAAGGGAGATAACCTGCGTGTCGTAGAGGTAGCCCTTGGGGAACATGGGGCGCAGAGGACGATCCGTCATGCGGCAGGTGAGGATTTCCTTCTCAGTGGGGCGGCCTTCGCGCTTGAAGTAGCCACCTGGGAATACGCCAGCGGCGGCTGCCTTTTCCTTGTACTCAACGGAGAGAGGGAAGAAGGTTTGACCATCTTTGATCTTGGTTGCGCTCACCACGGTGACGAGGACAACAGTGTCACCACAGCGTACAGTTACAGCGCCGTCAGCGAGACGAGCCATTTTACCTGTTTCAATGGTCATAGGGGTTGCGCCAACGGCGCAAGTAACGGAATGAATACTCATTATATATATTTCTTCTATGTGCCAGCACCTTGACTTCCAATCTGAGAAGCGGTGCCAGCGTGTGTCTTCTCAAACGCGCAGAGGGCGAACATGCCCCTAATAATAGTAGGGCATCATGCTCAGAAAATATACTCTGCGAGGGCAGCATAGCAGATTGTTTTCTAAGTGACAAGTTAATATTTCTTGCTGTCACATTCGCTTTCTGTGGATAATGCGGTAGAATTCCTACTTGACAGCCCTTGGAATTGTGGTTATAATGCCGCACCCGCGAAAGCTGCCTCTCAGAACAACGAAGGGCTGCGGGCTAAAAGGCAGCTCCTTTCACTCAACGTTCTGCCTGACATAAGGTAGAACAAACATACATAAAAAAATGATTAACGAACTCATTACTAAGATGGTGGAAGCTGGCGTACACTTCGGTCACCAGACCCGCAAGTGGCACCCAAACATGAAGAAGTACATTCTCACTCAGAAGAATGGCATCCACATCATCAACCTCGAGGAAACTGAAAAGTGCCTGATTAAGGCTACTGAATTCCTCGCCGGTCTCGCTGCAAAGAACAAGAAGATCCTCTTCGTTGGCTGCAAGCGTCAGGCTCAAGAAGCTGTCAAGGACGCAGCAGAAGCGACAGGTCAGTTCTACGTGAACCACCGCTGGCTCGGTGGCATGCTCACCAACATGAGCACCATTAAGAAGAGCATCGCTCGCCTCGACTGGCTTGAAAATATCGAAAAGCAGCCTGAGTTCAAGTCCATGTCCAAGAAGGAACTTGCAGCACTCTCCCGTGAGCGCGAAAAGCTCCAGCGCAACCTTCAGGGTATCCGTAACATGGGTGGCACTCCAGACGTCATGGTAGCCATCGGTGCAGACCACGAAGATATCGCTATCCGCGAAGCTCACATCCTCGGTGTGCCAGTCATCGTTCTTACCGACACGACTGCTAACCCAGACTCTGTTGAGTTCCCCATCCCTGGCAATGACGACGCTGTTCGCTCCATTCGCCTCATCCTCTCCGAAATGGTCGATGCTATCAACAAGGCTAAGCCATAATTCGAATCACACAAACACTTTAATAGAGAATAAACACCATGGCTGAAATTACGGCACAAATGGTCAAGGAGCTTCGCATGAAGACCGACGCTGGTATGATGGACTGCAAAAAGGCACTCATCGAATGCGACGGCAGCATGGAAGAAGCTGTTAAGTTCCTCCGTGAGAAGGGTATCGCTAAGGCAGCAGCCAAGTCTGGCCGCGAAGCTAAGGAAGGTATCATCTCCACACTCGTCGACGACACAGACGGCCTCATCTTCGAAATCAACTGCGAAACTGACTTCTGCTCCAAGGGCGACAAGTTCCGCACACTCGTAGCTGAAGTAGGTGAAGCTCTCAAGGCTTCCTCCGCTGCAACTCTCGAAGAAGCACAGTCAGCTGCCATTAACGGCACGACAGTCGAGTCCTACATCGCTGAGCAGTGCGCTGTCATCGGTGAGAACATGAAGCTGAGCAAGTACGGTCGCTACACACTTGCTGGAGCTGGTTCGATCGCTTCCTACATCCACATGGGTGGTAAGGTAGGTGTTCTCCTCCTCCTCGGTGCTGATAAGGCTGAAACCGTCTCCGCAGACGCGTTCCAGACCCTTAGCAAGGATCTCACACTTCACATTGCTGCCTGCGCTCCCAAGAGCGTTGACTCCTCCTCCCTCGACGCTGCATTCGTAGCAGAAGAGCAGGAAATCGCGAAGGCTCAGCTCATCGCTGAAGGTAAGCCAGAAGCCCTCCTCGACAAGATTCTTCCTGGTAAGCTCAACGCTCTCTACAAGCAGAGCTGCCTACTCAACCAAGACTTCGTTAAGGATCCTAGCACCTCTGTTGAAAAGCTCGTTGAAGCTGTCAGCAAGCAGCTCGGCGGCGAGATCAAGGTAGAAGGTTTCTTCCGCTTCCAGCTCGGAGCGTAAGATCTGACTTCTTGCAAGAACATTCATCAAAAGCCCGCGCGCAAGTGCGGGCTTTTTTTAGCCGAAGAAACCAAGGATATCAGAACCCGATGAAGCTCTCTCTCGCACCGATGCAGGATGTGACAGATCTCGCCTTCATGCGCGTGCTCGCGCAGATAGGCTCTCTGCCCGACTACTTCATCACAGCTTACTTCCGTAGTACGCCGACCACCTGCGCTTTTGTTGAGCAGAATGTGCGCTGCCTGACGGAGAATGAGACGGGAGTTCCCATCTGGGCACAGATCGCTGGTAATGATCCTGCTGCGATCGTACGCGATATGAAGATGCTCCAGCAGTACCCTATAGCAGGGATTAATCTGAATGCAGGTTGTCCTTCTGCGCTGGTGAATAGAAATCACGCTGGGGCGGGACTGCTGCGCGAGCTTCCTTTGCTGCGTCGCATCACGCATGCCATGCGTGAGCATGCACCTCTAGGGCAGTTTAGCATCAAGTGCCGACTTGGCTGGAGTGATGCGGAGAGCGAGTTTCCAGCTATCATTGAGGAGCTACGTCTCGCGCAGCCTGATGAGATCCTCATCCATGCACGTACACGCCAGCAGCTCTACCGAGGCGAAGCTCAGCGTAGTTATGTGACTCAGGCAGTAGAGGCTGTTAAGAGTTGGGTGTCTCCTTGCCCCGTGATAGGGAATGGTGACATCCTCAGCGCTGCTGATGCGCAGCTATGGATGAATGAGACAGGAGCTGCTGGGGTTATGATAGGGCGAGGTGCTGTGAGAAACCCCTACCTATTCCGCGAGATTCGCGGTGGGGCAAAGGCGAGTGATGGCGAGATGCGTCGCTATTATGGGCTGCTCATTGAGGAGACGGGGCGCATCCTTCATCACTATACTGAGCGTGGGCACTGCAACCGGGTAAAGAAGTATCTGAACTATATTTATCCTAATCTAAACTCCGCTGAGTGCGAGCATCGTCTGCGTCGCTGCACCTCGCTGCGAGAGATGATGGAGCTACTAGGCTGCTAGAAGAGACCTATTTCAATAAGGCTTCAGGCAGAGGACCGCCACGACTGCGTAGACGCTGGGCGAGCTGGGGCTTTACCCGAAGCTGGACGATTTCGCCTTGCACGAGGACTTCCTTTGAGTGGAAGAGATCTTGCTCAAGTGCGTGCCCCTTACCTGCTGGCGAAGGGGTGGGGGCGGCTTGGATTTCCTTTGCCATACGAGCGTGAAGCTCTGTGACACTGCTAGACTCTGCTTGTGCAGCGGTGCTGCTGGCGCTCTTTTTTTCAGCCTCGCTGAGTTTGTCCTTCTCCATGCTTTGGTTCTCTGAAGGCTTCTCTGCGTTTGGCTTAGCTTGTGGCTCTACTACCTTTACATGGTGTTGGGCTTCCTGCTCAGGATTTACCAAGGCGATGAGATCTTCGCCAGGTATGCCGAGGCTCTCGGGTCTATCGCGTAGGTAGTTCTCAAGATCGAGATCGGGCTGTGCTCCATGGTGGACAGCGCGATCATAGGCGCGTGAGGCATCAGCCATCTGCCCTAGGTCGATGTAGATGCGCGCCATGTTGTAATGTGCGTCTCCGAGGCTGGGCTCTAGCTTGATAGCAGCGGCGAGATACTTTAAGGCTTGTTGAGCATCTCCAGTGATGACCTCAATATTTGCGAGGTAGAAGAAGCTCTCCGCGTTCGCAGGGTCACGCTCAAGGGAATGGCGGAACTGCTCGCCCGCAGCTTCAAGCTGGTCTAAGAGGTAGTAGGCAGTGCCGGCGAGTTGATAGCTGGTTGCTTGCTCTGGTGAGAGGCGGCTCGCGCGCGCGAGGAAGTCGATGGCTTCTTCGTGCTTGTTGCGATAGAGGAGGATAGATCCGAGGTTGATTAGCCCCGAAAGATGATCGGGATGAGCATCTACAAGGGTTCGATAGAGCTGCTCTGCTGCAGTGTAACGCTGCGCTGCAAAGGCCTTCTGCGCACCGGTGGCGAGAGCCTTCACTTCGAGACCTTCGCGGATGGCGGCAATGCTTTCTTGATTCGCCTGCGCGCTGTCTTTGCTCGTTTCGACCGCTTCGATGAGTGTGTGTTCGAGGTCGGTGAGGTTGACGCTCTTGTTTGCTTCTAGTTGCTCAAGTGAGGCGAGGAGCTGCGGATTCTGATTCACCATCTGGCGGTATGCGTCTAGGACGAGTGACTGCGCTTTACTCTGGGTGTCTAGTGTCTCCTTCTGCTTGGCGACGATGCTGCGCAGAAGCTGATTCTCCTCCTGTAGGGCTGGATCCATGGAGGGCTTCGCAGCTTCTGCTACGAGCTCAGTTTCGAGACGTGTGTTTGTCTCTGTGAGCTCGGAGATGCGGCGACGGTAGCCGAGGTTCTCATCATAGATGCGTGCCATCTCCTCGCGGAGGCGATCGCCTTCACCGCGTGCCTGTTCGAGTTGCTGCTGGAGGATGCTTGATTCGTCACCGTGAGCGGCTATTTGTCCACTGAGTTCGGCGACGCGCGCTTCTGCTTCCTTGAGCTGGGCGCTTAGAGTGATGTTCTGATCGAGGAGAGCTTTCGTCTTCTCGGGGCTGTTGAGCTCTACAATCTCTTTGAGCTGGGCATTCTCAGCGAGAAGCTGGCTGTGCTCACGCATGACGCGCTCATGCTCGGCTTCGAGGCTCGTGAGTGCGAGGGTGAGCTCTTCGACTTGCTTCTGTGCTTCTTGACGCGCTATTTGCTCTAGCTCATACTTCGCTTCGAGATCCTTCACCTGCTTGCTGAGGGCTGAGATGACTTCGTTGCTTGCGCTGCGCTCGTTGGTGAGGCTGGTCTTGAGCTTGGCGAGCTGCTCTTGGTAGGAATCGCGGTTGAGCTCGGCGGAGATGAGTTTCTTCTGCATCTCATTCTGTTTGGTGCGCAGGTCTTTGTAGGCGACAACCATGCGTCGGAGCTCTTCGCGAGTGCGCATCAGCTCATTGTACATCTGGCGGTTGTTGCTGATTGTTCCTGAATTGATATCAGGTGTGCGTGAGAGATCGACGCTGCTGCCTTGCTCACTGCCCTCTGGGTTAAAGTACTGGGGCTCACGCGCGAGTGGTTGGCGAGGGCTGCGAGAGCCGCTTTCTTTCACCAGTTTGCGATAGTTGATGAGGTTGTTTGCGATGATCTGCCGCCTATTGCTGACAAGGTTTGCCTTCCATGTGGGATGGTCGCGGACGATACCTGCGAGGACGCGCTCAGCTTGCTGTGCTTGGTTGATTGCCTCGTGCCATTTCTTCTGCGCAGCTAGCTGCTCTGACTTCTTGCTGAGCTGGTAGGCAGTCAGGTAGCGGTCACCTATGTCCTTGTCCAGTTGCACGAGGGCATCCGCCTGCCTTTTAGCAGCGATGGGGTCGGTCTGTGCTAGTGCCACAGTGGGGGCACCTAGTCCTGCGAGTAGTAGCCCGAGAAGGAGGGTCGAGCGTGACTCTGCTCTGCGTAGCAAGTCTAACATGAATAAAATGTATTCTACCTGACCTAGGGGGATTGTATCAAGCTTTTTTTTGTCTAACAGGGGTCATGTCCTAGTTGAGCGGAAAATGATGCTTGCCTTGAGTTTGTTTTATGTTATGTTAGAAATAAGAACTCAATGTTATGAAAATATCTCAATCTCTTTGCTGCATGCTCGCCCTCGCGTTTGGGCTTTCTCCAACTCTACAGGCCAATATAACGGTGGAAAATGAGCACTTCGTTGTGAACTTTCTCGATACTGAAAACTGGGGGCAGTTCAACCAAGTCGAGAATATGGCACAGGTAAAAGCTGGTGTACAAGGTGCTATAGACTACTGGGGTTCACTACTAGGGGATAATCACCATCCTATAGAAGGTGACTATCCTATACATCATGAAACAGGTCTTAGTGTCCCTGATTGGGAGCGTCGTGTGGTGATTGATTTTTCTTTTGGCGCGATTACCTCACTTGCGTCGACAGCTGTGACCACGATGATCTACGCTGATGAGAATTACCCAGCTACCCAGCTTGCTGTTCCCAATGGTACATCCTATAATAAAGTGAGTCGCGCTGAGTTTAAACTTAAAACGGAGGGGGATTTTCCGCTGAGCCTCTATTCTGATGAAACGACTGATATGTCTATTAAGTTTGCGTATGAGGGATTTGATGGTGGGTTTAGCTTTGATGGAGTTGCTGGGAGTGGCTATGATTTTCAAACGATTTTCCTTCATGAGATGACACACGGAATGGGCTTTGAGAGCGATGCTTATGGAAAGGATGGCTATACTGGTGATACGAATAAGACTGCCTTTGATGCTAGTATGGGAAGCTCTATTGGAGCTGATCGCGGCAGTGAGCTGGCGGTATGGAACTATAATAAAGAGGGTACACTGGTCAAGGTCGCGACACTACTTAATCCCACTGGAGGAGAGTTCTCGCAGGGAGAAGATATCGTGCATATTGATTATATCGATGGAGAAGAAGCGCCACTCATGAGATCCACGATACGCCTCACAGATGGATCTCAGCGAGAGTTTACCATGGCTGATCTGGCGGTGCTCGAAGCCATGGGCTGGAAGCTCAATACACCTATCGCAGATGCAGAGATCGCAGTTGACGTTCATAGTCCATACAAGCGTCCCTTTACCACAACAGAGGGAGGTAGTGCAGATCGTGTGTATTCCCTGACGGGGATCACGATTGCAGAGGGTATGGTTAATGATAGCCTTACACTAGTACTCGATATGTCAGCGGAGCAGCTTAATCTTTTCAAGCTGGCTTATACAGCTGGCAATATTATCGGATTTGAGCTGCTAGGGGTCTCTCTGGCGGAGTTCTTAGCATCGGGCATCGACTACAGTGATATCATGCTCAAGATAGGTGAGGCAGAATATCAGGTGTATGGCGTTAGCTCTATTACCGCTCTTGGTGGAGGCGGGTCTCATGCTATCTTCTATATCCCAGAGCCTAGTACCTCGGCTCTGAGTCTGCTCGCGCTTGGTGGCTTGCTGCTGCGGCGCCGTCGATTCGCTTAAATGACGCGCAGCCTTAGTTTTCGCACCCTAGTTCTCTTTCGCTGAGGGTTGGGGTGTTTCTGCTTCTCTGTCTGCAGTACAAAAAAACCGCAGTGTGTGTAACACTGCGGCTTATCGCAAAAGCGATGCTACTAGGCGGTGCCCAGTTAGCTGACTAGAAGATTAGTGACGGAGACCAAGGTTCTTGAGCAGGCTCTGATAGAGAGCGAGGTCAGTGCGCTTGGCGTAGTTGAGCAGCTTACGGCGCTTTGCTACCATCATGAGAAGACCGCGACGTGATGCGAAGTCATGCTTGTTGGAGCCAAGGTGGGCGGTAAGGTGAATGATACGCTTTGTAAGTACGGCTACCTGGAAACCAGTGGAGCCGGTGTCTTTGTCATTCGTCTTGAAGTCGTTGAGGTTAATTTCGCTCATGTGTATTTATGTATTTTTTGTGGGTTGATTTCGTGGCTGCGGCATCGACCTACAAGAAAGGGCATCATAGCAGCTTTGGAGGGGGATGCAAGTCTTATTTCTACAAGCTGTGCATTTTTCGCGCGTTTGGGATCATTCGCCAGCGGCCTCACTCGCTTCATCACTGCTTGTGATGGAGGGGCTGAGCTTTACGGTGAAGTTGCGTTCGGAGTCCTTCCCCCATGAAAGGCAGTTCATGATGCCGACGAGTTGGTTCTTCTCGTTGAGCTCTAGACTAAGTGCCCCATCCTTTGCATCATAGACTTCTGCTGTAGGCTGGTCAGGATCGTACTGTCCATCATAGATGGTGATGCTGACAGGGACGTTCCCATCAGGCTGTGCGAGGTCGAAGCGCCCTGCAACATCGAGGCGCGCTTCTGGCAGATCGGTGTCGAAGATCGCACCGACGAACTGAATGGATTCATCGAGGAGCTCCGCTTTGTCGATCTGGAGCGTGAGTTTCCCGAACTGGGTGTCACGTGTCCACTCGCCTGTGTAGTTTCCTCCACTCTGAAGACTATTGGCGATGTGGAGCTTGCGCGCGAGACGTGCTTGCTCTTGCTGGGTTGCCTTTTCGATGACTGCGAGCCTCTGCTCCTCATAGTTGCTGATGCGTTCCACGAGTAGCTTGCGTGCCATTTCCTCGCGCTGCGCGATGTAGGGGGTGGAGAGCTGTTTGAATTGCTCACAGAGCGTGGAGATAGCAGCCTTTCGCTTCTCTAGCCATTCGGGAGTTAGGATGGTGTGCTTCCCGTCCTGTGCGGTGACGCGTACGCTGTCCTTGAGTGCGATGAGTGGTCTGTCGTCTATATCAAGATCGCTGATGACCCATACCTTGTTCGGTGACTGTACAAGGCGTATCTTTGCTTCTAGAGGGATGATGGCATCTTGTTCGTAGGTGACGACGTAGACGCTCTCTTCAGCGAGTGACTTGAGCTGCTTGGCGATGCTGTCGAGCTCAGGAGGGAGGGGCTTGGCCTGACGATCCTCATCGATGAGCACGCTGGTGGGGGCACCTGCTTGGATGAGGTAGCCTGAATCGGGGCGCACGGAGTTGTTGATCGCTTCGTTGCTAGCCTTTCGCAGTTCATTCAGTACGCTAGGCGTCTCCTCAAGCTGGAGGAGTCGTTCACGAACTCGGACGGGGACTTCTGCGAGGATGAGCTGGCTGCCGTCTTGTTCGATGACGGCAGGCTGTATCTTGTTGCCATCTGCAACGAGCTCTACTTGGGGGTAGGCTTCGAGTAGCTTGGTGACAGCTTCTTGTAGAGCTGTGGCTCCTACTTGTTGAAACTGGCTTGACGCTTCGGACTTCTGATCATCTGAGCCGAAGGGTAGATCATCACAGGCCACCAAGAAAAAGGGGGCTAAAAGGGTAAGGGTACGGGTAATGCTGCGGGCTTTTTTCATGACGATAGAGGGATAGCTGGGGTGTGTCCCATGGATTTAGTCCAGCTGCTTTGCATTGTGCATGAAGCTTAGACTCTTGTCAAGCGTAGAGCCTAACAGTATGTGTCAGTCCATTTTCTTTTCTGACTTCGCGTCGGATTTGAAGAATCCCCATTCAGCAACACTGGGGAAGGCGGGAAGTCCTACGGTGTTGATGCGGGCGCGTAGGAGGAACCAGAGCTTGCGGAAGGAGGTGACGCGGTAGCGCTTCTCAAAGATGAGGAAGCCATCAAGGCGCATTTTATCGAGAATTTTATGGTAGATGAAGCTCATCGCTTGTGCAGGGATGAGCGCGTTCTTGTCTTCGGAACTCAGCTGACTATAGAGCTCTTCAGCCTCGCCGAAGAACTTCTCTGCAAGGCATGCTTCGTAATTCAGCAGTTCGCGGAAGCGATAGGAGTATCGCTTCTCTCGTATGTCCTCTGTGCTTACTCCGAAGAGCTCCATGTCCTGCTGTGGGAGGTAGAGGCGATGATACTTCTCACAATCTTCTGAGACGTCTCGCAGGATGTTGACTAGTTGAAGAGCGTAGCCGAGAGCTATCGCGTAGTCGCGTGCCGCTGGCGAGGCACCCATAACTGTGGCACTGGATATGCCGACACAGGAGGCAACCTTGTAGCAGTATGCGAGTAGATCTTGGATGGTGCGTGGCTGCTGCTGCTGGATGTCACAGCGGCAGCCATCTATTAACTCAAGAAGGGGGGCGATGTCGAGGGATGTCGCCTGTAAGAGCTCGGTGACTTCTTGCTCTAGCCCTGCGCTTGGGCTGTCTTCCTGATGGAGAATCTGCGTCCAGCGGTCGAGTGCGCTGTGTCGCGCCTCGTCACTCATGCCTGGCTCGTCGACGATGTCGTCAACGATGCGGCAGAAGGCGTAGAGCTGTGCCATGTGGGTGCGCCTCTCTTGGGGGAGGTCCATGAGGGTGAAGGCGAGGTTGGACTTCGCCTTCTTGGTGATGTTGTCAGATTCGTTCATCGAGATGAAAAGTGGGTGCGAGTGAGAAAGGGGGAGTTTCTTAAGGAATGTAGCCCCAGTGCTCGGTGAAGGGCCAGATGGCTAGGGTGGCAGGACCGAGTATATTAAACTGCTTGACTGAACCCCAGTAGCGAGAGTCAAGAGAGTTCTCTGTATTGTCACCGAGTGCTGCATACTCATTGAGATTTGGGATGAGAGGGCTCTTCTTGAGCTGGAGTGATGAGCTCTGGGTGATGAAAGCGTAGGGGTTCTGCTTCGCGTTGGCAGGGATGTAGCCAGAGGGATTGTAGGGGGGTTGCCTCTTGCTGATGCGCTCAAAGGTGGCTATGTGGGGGATGCTACTATTGATCAAGAGCTGTGGTTGCTGGATGCTAATCACCTGTCCTGGGAGACCTGAGAGTCGCTTGATGTAGTGTGTGCCCTCACTCTGGTCGCTCATACTTTGGTTGGTAGCCGCGTCCGTGCGTATGCCACGCGTGTCGAATACGAAGGTCTCGCCTAGTTCAGGGCGGCGGAAGTGGTAAGCCATGCGGTTAACGATGACCATGTCGCCAGCGTCTGCACGTGCGCGGATGATGCTCTCTCCAGCGCGGAAGCTTGCGATGGATTTTGTGATGGGGTTGGGCTGGTACTTGCCTGTGTCCTTGAGGTACTGCATGAAGGCTCCCGGGGCAGAGGGGACAGTAGCTTGTGACCCGTCGCTGAACTCGATGACGGTTTCGACGAAGAGTATCCACTTGGAGCGGCTGCTGATGTTGACGATTGACTTGTCATTCTCCGCTACGAGGTCGATGTAGCTACTGCCCTTTGTGAGCATATTCCACATGCGCTCAGGCATGGCTGGTACTTCTTTAATGGGGTGGATGATGATGCCGTTGAGGCTGGGCTGCATCGATCCCGTCGGAATGCGGAATGGCTGTGCGTAGTAGGTGCGAATCCCGAGGAAGATGACGAGGATGACGAAGAGGGATTCTACCATCTCGGCGACGAAGGGACGGCGGAAGCCACGGTAACTCTCACTACGCTGCTGGATGATGGCGATGAGCTCAAGAGCTCGGGGCTTATCCCAGTGGAGCAGGGCTAGCTTGAGCTCACCGAGCGGCTTGTCTAGTTGCTCAAATGCCTCTACGCTAATCTTTGAGGAAAAGTGGTTGAGATAGCGACGTGTGCTGGATGCGAGGGCGTGTCCTTCGCGTCGCCAGCTAGGGCTGAACCACGCAAAAATTGTGTCGATGAAGAAGTTGAGAATGATTTTGATAGCAGTCATGGTGGGAGGGAATTGTGGGTGGTCACGCTGATTAGTCAATCATCTGCGCCCCTTGGAAAATTAGGAAAAACATCACGATGGATGCCGCAATGCGATACCAGCCAAAGATGTCTAGACTATGCTTCTGGAGGTAGCCTACCAGCCAGCGTACAGCGACAACAGCACTCAGCCATGCAACCCCTGTGCCGACGATGATGGGCATCATGCCTAGCTCTTGCACCATTTCTCCGCCATGCTCCCACGCATCATGCGCAGCAGCCGCGGAAAGGGTGATGAGTCCTAGTAGGAAGCTGAACTCTACAGAAGCCTTCAGACTGAGTCCTGTGATGATGCCTCCTAGCATGGTGGTAAGGCTGCGACTGACACCTGGACACATGGCGATGCACTGCATGAGACCGATGCAGAGAGCCTGCTTCCAGTTGAGTTCTTCGAGGGATTTACCTGTTTCTGCGGTGATTTGCTCACCTGCGAATTGTCTTTCTTGTCGACGCTTATTCCAGCGTGTGAAGAGGAGGATGACGATGCCGCCGATGAGCCATGCCCATGCCACAGTCTCTGCGCTGAAGAGGTACGCCTTGATCATCTTGCCAAAGAGCAGAGCGATGACGACGGCAGGTAGGAAGGCGAGGATGATGTTGATGAGTAGACGTAGCCCGACTTCGCTCTTGCCGCAGAGCCCAGCGAGCATCTGCTTCATGCGCTGGAAGTAAAGACCTGCTACTGCGATGATAGCTCCTCCTTGGATGCAGACGGAGAAGGCGTTAGTTGCGTTTGAGCTAGTGATGCCAAGAAGATATTGTGTGACGATGAGGTGCCCTGTTGAGCTAACAGGGAGGTACTCTGTGATCCCTTCAACGATTCCGAGGATGATGGCTTGTATAGCAGTCATTAGTGCCGCCATGATAACGTGATTCTATCAAGAGGTCAATGATTAAATCTAGCTAAGTATCTGAGATAAGTGACTTCTCTTACACGAGATGTTCTGTCCGCTATGCTTGACCTTAGCTAGATGCTGTGTCATACTCTGCGGGCATGCTTGATCTCTGCCTCATCGGTACTGGAGGAACGCTTCCTCTGACAAAACGCTGGCTTACCTCCCTCTTGATACGCTATCGAGGAAGTAGTATCCTCATTGACTGTGGAGAAGGTACGCAGATCGCTGCCCAGTGTGCAGGTATGTCACTTAAGCCTGTGGATATGCTCCTGCTCACCCACCTGCATGCGGATCATGTCAGTGGTCTGCCAGGGCTCCTGCTCACCATGGGCAATATGGGCAAGACGAGCCCACTGCGCATTCTGGGACCTGCAGGAACGCGGCGTGTCGTAGAGTCGCTTTGCTGCGTAGCTCAGGGGATAGGCTTTGAGCTTCAGATAGAGGAGTGGAGTGAGGAGGTAGAGAGGGTAGAGTTTCTCGATATGGAGGTCACGGCATTCCGCTTGCTGCATGGTGTGATTTGCTATGGCTACAGCTTTGAACTGAAGCGTAAGGGGAAGTTCGATCCCCTTCGTGCGAAGTCTCTTCCTATACCTGTGCAGGCATGGGGGATTCTCCAGTCTGGTGATACCTACGAATATGAAGGCATCACTTACACGCCAGATCAGGTGCTTGGTTCCCCGCGCTCGGGGCTGAAGCTTACCTACTGTACTGACACGCGTCCTATCCCTCTCATTAAGGAGATGGCGGTGAACTCTGATCTCTTCATCTGCGAGGGGATGTACGGAGAAGATGAGATGCTCATGAAGGCACTGGAGAATCGCCATATGCTCTTTAGTGAAGCGGCAGAGCTCGCTCGTGACGCAGGAGGGGTCAAGGAATTGTGGTTAACGCACTATAGTCCCTCCATGCCGAACCCTCATGCATACTTGGATAAGGCAACACGTCACTTTGAGCACACGAAAACCGCGCGTGACGGCTGGGTGAAGACGCTCAACTTCTGCGACGAGGAGACAAACTAGGTTTTTAGCGATGATCCGCCTGATATCCCAAGGCTTTTGCGGACAGGATGTTATTATATAGCTTGCTATATAGTTATCTTTTTAGTAGAATAATGCCTAATTAACAATTGGCATTATGAAACTTCGTCTATCTCTCAAATTACGCGCGGCATTGCTTGCCACTATTCTCACATGCTCAAGCTACACACTACCCGTAGCATGGGCAAAGGGCGTGGCAGAAACGCGCGCTGAGCTTGAGCGCACCACGCTCACGGAGCTCTCTCAAGAGACTCCTAGTCTATCCCCTATAGAATCTGCCTATACACTGGAGGAGACCACAGCTGAAGCAGATATCCTGCACATTACCAAATACCTCTGGGATGAACGCAACCTCACGCTCACCCCCGTGGTCTACAATGTGAACATCACGCCACTGGGTAGTGATGCCTCCTTCAACTGGGAGAAGGATACAGAAACAGGGCAGCTCACGCTGGTGGAACAACTCCCTTATGATGGCACCTCTGATGTACGTGTTGATGCGGCTTCGCTCAGGCGTCTGGATGTATTCGAAGAAGATGTCAGCCGTAACTTCGTAGGCATTGAGTATATTTTTACGATAGATTCTAACTCGTTCCACACCTATGGCGGAGCTCTTTCGCATACGTACACGCGCTTAGTTGACGTTGATATTATAGGACACTTTATCGGTAACTCGTCTGCCGTCTTTAGCTCAAGCAGTATCCATAACTATGGAGGGGCAATCTTCAGCCGTGCAGAAATTGGCAGTATCACGGGCGATTTTATCGGTAACTCGGTCTCTGCGTTTTCTGGTAGATATGCCAGTACCTATGGAGGGGCAATCTTCAGCAGGGCAGGAATTGGCAGTATCAAAGGCGACTTTATCGGCAACTATGCCTATGCCGAATCCGATGTCAGTGGAGGGGCAATCCACAGCATAGCTACCATCACAACCATCACGGGTGATTTTATCGCAAACTATGCTACTGCCAGTCCCAGTGACGAAGTCTCTGCCGATGTTAGAGGTGGGGCAATTTATAGCAGTGCAAAAATCACCAACATCACAGGTGATTTTATCGCAAACTATGCCACTACCGCTGCCACAACCACTGACTTAGCTAATGCCACAGCTAATGTCCATGGTGGGGCAATCAATAGCACGGTCGCAATTGACAGCATTACAGGTGACTTTATAGGTAACTATGTCAGCAACGGCGGCAATGCCAGAGCTGGTGCGATCTGGACTAGGGGAGAAATTAAAGCTCTTCGTGCTCATTTCATTAATAACTATGCCTCGGGCTTCATCTATGCAACGGGGGGAGCAATTTACAATCAAGGGCAAATCCAATTCCTCGCTGACAAAAGCGACATCCTCATCACAGGTAACTACACCACGACTGATGGGGGGGTGACAAAAAGCTACGAAGCTATTTATAATGAATTCAATGGTCTTGAAAACGCTATCCACTTTAACGCCTATGAGGGCTACAGCATCGTACTCAATGATGCCATCTCTGGTGGGAATGAACGTGCTGATGCTATAGCGAACCAAATACTCCACATCAATCAGGTGATGGAGGGTACGGAGACCCTCATCGATCCCAGTGCCACCACCTTCTCCACCGTGTACTTCAACAACAAAGTCGAGAACCACACCATCAATGTCCACGCGGGCGAGCTAGTGCTGGGCAGCTTTGCAGGTGAAGGGGAAATCCCTGCAGCTCATGCACTGCTAGAAAACAGCGTGCTTGATATCAAGGAAAAGGGACACGTCATCACCGATGCCGATTACATCGCAAGCAGCACAAGTGTCACACTCAGCGGCAGCCTTAGCCTTCACGCAGATGGGATAGGCGCAGATACACTCACTGCTGCGCTTTTTGGTACGGGCACACTCAACATCAAGGGAGCTGTGAACAGCAATGCCAGCATCGCCACCAACACCCTCAGCATGAGCTACACTGGCAGCTCCATGAGCGATAGCCTCAAGCTACAAAGCAGTGCAAGAACCACTGTCGGAAGCTGGGATCTCACAGTGGCAGGTCTATCTGGCAACAGTTGGACGCTGCTCAGCTGGGACGATGGGACGAATGTGCTCAAACTCCATGAGCTCATGAATGCTGTCACCGTCAATGGTGAAGAGCTCTACAAAGGCGACTACAGCATCAAGCAATCGGGCAATAGCTATGTGCTGGAGCTCAACACCCCCTTCCAGCCAAGCGTCTTCAATGAATCAAGCTATACGGATGTGAGCTTTAGAGAGTTCGACTTACGCTACGCTGATCTCTCTCAAAAAGAACTTATTCGCGCCGATTTTTCAACCCTGTTCCTCAAGGACGCCAGCTTTGCAGGGTCGAACCTAACACGCGCAACTTTTACTGATGCCTATCTCGTGGGGGTCAGCTTTGAGAATGCCATCATCAATGGTGCGAACTTCTCGAGCACCCGCGCGGATGATGAGGACATCAGCACGGATCAAATCCGCAGCACCGCTAGCTATCAGAACAAGGATCTCTCAGACGTGGGCTTCAGAGGCGTGAACTTGGATGGTCTTGACATGCAGGGCTTCAACTTACAAGGCACAAACTTCACGGACACAGGCATCCTTGCCAGCCAAATAGAGCGAGCCGACCTGCGTGGCACGACACTTGACAGCTCATTTGACCTCAGCCAGCTCAACGCCTACGTCACTACCACGGGTCTAGGAGACCAGCTCATTGTGCGCAATGGCAAATTGGGCGGTGCGCTCACCCTCTACAGCAGCACTAGCCCATCTACAGTACAGCTCAGTGATGCGCTCACCCTCGGTGCTGGAGATTCACTCACCCTACAAGCGGGGCAGAGCCTCTACGTCACCATGACAGGCAGCCTGCTTGTCGAAAGCGGCAGCAATGCCAGCATCAATATTGAGAGCGCGCTGCCTCGCAGTGCCGAGTGGACCTCTGAGGCCTTCATCACATGGCAGAGCGGAGCTGACATACTCAGCACAGACGCGCTGGCAGCTATTTTACTTATCAACGGAAGCAGCTTGGAGGACCTAGGGCTCTACCTCAGCTTGGATAATAACAGCTACGCGATTACCAACACCAAGCCCGCACCCGATAGCTACACACAACTCAGCAGCCAGGGTAACGGCGGTGCAGGTGGTGAGCTACTCGATGAGCTCATCCAGCAGGGCAAGACACCCAGCACCGACATCCAAAATGTTCTCGCCACCCTCGATGACATCTTCAAAGATAGCGAAACCGGCAATGCCGAAAGCGATCGCCTCCTCGCCGCCGTCGCAGGGGCAGGAGTCACCAGCCTCGGCTCTGCTGCACTGAGCAACATCGAAGGGCAACTCACACGCATGCGCAACCGCGCAGCTGGCCTCATCCCCGCAGGAGAGAGCCAGTTCTGGATATCAGCCGAAGCAGGACGAAACGAGCTCTCAGGTGCGGGCACTGCTGCAGGGCACAACATCAACAACTGGGGCGGCAGCGTAGGGGCAGACTGGGGGGTGGCAGAGCACTGCAGCCTCGGCTTCGCCTTCACCGCCCTCTACGGCGATCTCAACGCCAGCAGTGTCGACAGTGCAAGCGGAGAGCTCGACAGCTACTACCTCAGCCTCACTACCCAGCATCAGAGCGGCAAGTGGTCACACCAAGCAGCCATCAGCTGGGGACTCATGGATGCGAGCCTCGATCGTCATATCAGCCATGCGAATGGCAGCTACTCCACCTCAGCAGAGACCGATGGCTACAGCTATGGAGTCATGTATGAGCTGGGTTATGACATCAAGCTCAGTGAGAGCAGCACGCTGACCCCCATCTTCAATGCTGCCCTTATCCACAGCTATCTTGATGGCTACACCGAGACAGGCAGTGACGCGGCACTGCGCGTGGACGCGCAGGATAACACCATCGCCACCTTTGGCATCGGAGCACGCGTGGCAAGTAAGCTCGACTTTGGTCTACAAGTAGGTGCACGCGCCCTCTTCAAGGCGGATGCAGGAGATCGCACGCAGCAGGCAGATGTCAGCATCGCCAGCGTCAGTGGCAGCAGCGCACGCATCGAAGGCACAGAGGCAGGCTCCTTCGGAGTCGAGCTCGGCATAGGTGCAAGCATGCCCGTGAGTGATAGCTCCGCGCTCTTCCTCGATACCTCGGTAGAGATGAGAGAGAAGCAGCAGGACTACAGAGCAAGCGTTGGCTATAAGCTGGACTTCTAAAACAAGCTCTCCAATAACACGCTGCAATCTCTCGTGCGGTATTTCTATGCCGTGATGGGAAGTCAGGTACGAAGAAGCGAACTTCTCACGTATCCATGCTTGTCATCTCGTTGGAAAGCTGTTATCATAGCCCCCGACATTATGACACCCCAAAACATCGTAGCAGTCATTGATTATGGCTCACAGTATACGCAGCTTATCGTTCGCCGCGTGCGTGAGATAGGCTATTTAGCAAAGCTTTATGCGCTCGAAGATCTGCATGAGATTTCTGAGCCCGGTGCGATCATTCTCTCGGGCGGTCCTCGCAGTACGACGGACGTAGATGCACCTGATATTGACTTTGAATGGTTGAAGTCTTTTGACGTGCCTGTGCTGGGCGTGTGCTACGGCATGCAGCTGCTCAATATCAAGCATGGCGGTACGGTCAAGTCCAGCAACAAGCGCGAATATGGTCCAGCTGACCTCATCCCAGAAGATTGCAAGAGTGGTCTCTATGCGGACATGTCCGAGCGTTCTCAGGTGTGGATGAGTCACTCAGATACGGTGGATCAGCTGTCAAGCGACTGCAAGGTCATCGCGCGTAACACGGATGGAGTGCCTGTTTCTCTCCAGTGGAGTGATCGTATGTATGGCATCCAGTTCCACCCTGAAGTGACGCATTCGCATGAGGGTCGTACGATTCTTCGCAACTTCCTCAGCCTCGCTAGTGATCTGGCAGCCTTTGATATTGGCGATTTTAAGAAGGAGCTGGTAGCAGATATTCGTGAGAAGGTGGGTGACAAGCAGGTTGTCTGCGGCGTATCTGGTGGTGTGGATAGCACCGTGCTAGCCGTCCTCCTCCATGAGGCAGGGGTGAATGTGCGCTGCATCTTCGTGGATAATGGGCTTCTGCGTAAGAATGAGGCAGAAGAGGTGCAAAAAAACTTCAAGGCCATGGGGGTTGAGATCGAGACGATCGATGCCGCTGATCGCTTCTTAGACGCCCTCGCAGGTGAGGGAGATCCTGAGAAGAAGCGTCGCATCATCGGCAATCTCTTCCTCGACGTGTTCTGGGATGCCGTAGGTGACGCAGAGATGCTCGCACAGGGTACACTCTACCCCGATGTGATTGAAAGTGCGTCGAACGCGAAGAGTAAAGCCTCCGTCATCAAGACGCACCACAACCGCGTGGAGCGCGTGCTCGAACTGCAAGAACAGGGTAAGGTTATCGAACCTCTCGCCTTCCTCTTCAAGGATGAGGTGCGCGAGCTCGGAGCCTCAATGGGCATCGACCATGACATCCTCTGGCGTCATCCCTTCCCCGGTCCAGGTCTCTCTGTACGCTGCCCTGGTGAGGTGACAAAGGATAGACTCGATATCATCCGTGAGTGTGATGCCATCTTCATCGGTACACTGCGCAAGTGGGGCTGGTATGAGAAATGCTGGCAAGCATACGCTGGTCTCATTCCTGTGAAGACGGTGGGTGTGAAGGGTGATGAGCGTTCCTATGAATGGGCGACTAATATACGCGCCATTGTCTCAGAAGACGCGATGACAGCTGACTGGGTTGAGCTTCCATACGATTTACTCCGTGAAGCTTCTAACCGTATCTTGAATGAGGTGAGTGGCATCAATCGCGTGCTCTTCGATATCTCGACGAAGCCTCCTGCATCGATTGAGTGGGAGTAAAGATAGCAATTTTATATTCATTCACGAATCTTCATGCCCCTGCGCTTCTGAGTAGCAGGGGTATTTTTGTACTTTGCATAGTGGTTTTCGGAAAAAAATGTTTACATAAGAATATATTTTGTATAGTATTTCTTTCATGATGAAGCTACCTAAGGTATTGATTCTAACATGTATTGTTCTCTGCTTTGCGGCGATTCAGCAAGCTCGGGGAGCTCTAAAACCGAGTAATATTCTTCTCCAGTTAGCGGAGCAAGGGGATGAGATCCCGCTGAATGTGTCCGCTAGAAGAGAAGCCTTCCCAGCCCTTGCACAGCTGCCTGCTGATCTCGGCTGTGTCTTCGCGCTGAGTTCCCCCCACAAGGTAGCATCAGATTTCGCTCATTTTGTGGGGGAGGACGCAGGTTTTTCACCTGAGAATGTGTATTCCTGCACAGGTATAGCAGTAGCGACATCTTCCAAGGGATTGGTCGAATGGATGAACTTCATTCAGTTCTTAATGAATGAGGCTGGCTATGAATCACTCTCCGAACTCTACAAGCAGATTCTATCACCAGAGAATCAAGAGATACTGGCGAAGCATGAGAGGGGACAAGTCCCTACCAGCCTGCCACTGGGCGAACCGCTGTATCTGACAGCGAGTTTTGACTCTACATCCACAGAGGGCTTTGAGAAGCTCTACACCATCTTGACAGAATCTGCCGAAGCAAGAGCTGCTATGCTCAGTGGACTTGGGCTGCCCACGACAGTGAAGCAGACCGAGCACCAGACCATTTTCACGGTAGACCTCAAGAAGTGTCGTGAGAAAAGCTCTTCTCCAATTGTTCTTCATGCGTGGGCTCAGCGCATCCCACAGGATGTCATGCATATTCTCATCACGCGCATAGACTCACAGCTACACCTTATCATCACGCCTGAGTTAGAGAAGGTGAAACTCCCTGTGCAGATACAGAATAGCCTGCTGGCGGCTCCTCAGCTCTCTTTTCTCACCACGCGCCTACATGGGCAGCCCTATGCAATGCTCTGGGCAGATGCTGAAGCGGTGCTGGGCTGTAGCCCCATGCGCCCCTTTCACCGCGAACTCGCTATTATAGCGGATATGCTGCGCACTTTATCAGAAGGAACGAAAGATGAGGTGGTATCTGGCCTCTACAAGCAAGGCTCGCTAGCCCTGCAAGTCGTGACACGTACCTTCTTTAATATGATTCCTGACATGGAATATGAGTTTAGCGGACTTATCTGGTCTGATGGTGCATTGCACGCGGATATAAGCACTGGCATAGGAGAACTGCACCAGGAGGGTACGCTGCGTCAGCTTGACCTTGCAAATGATAGTCAGACAGCATTTTATGTCGAAGGAAGCCCCTTTGCTCCGCGCGAGGCTGGTATGGGTATCGTGAAGTACACGATGAATGCCTATCACGTCATGGAGGGCATAGCAACGAGTCTCAATGCCTCAAGCCAGCAAAAGATCTTATCATACTGGGATGGTTTACGATACGAGTACTTCCCAGTCATCGTTCAGTGCACAACAGGTATCAGAGATATCGTGCGAGGGATGGGGACAGCGGCGGGACTGCAGCTGCGTCTGGCGGAGAAAGAAGAAGATCTATTAGATTACTACGCCTTCTCATCTGTGGATCAGTTCGCCCCCCTATCATCTGGATGGTCACAAGTGCTGGCAAGCTTCGCAAAGCTCAGTGAGATCAAGGATGGTAGAGCGCATCCCAATGGTCTGTATCAAGGTGTCTTGGGCGTAGAGCCAAACAGTATTCACTATACGCGAACATCGGCAGAGACGAGCCTCATGCTGCCACCCCATGCAGATATCACGGCGCACTACGCTAGTATAGGGACACATAGCCAAGAAAACCATGCTAAGCGCGGAGAGAGGATAGAGCGTCCCTTTAATGGCTCGGTCTATCTCATGCGCTTTGCCCCCCTCTACACGATATTGTCGCGCGCGGGCTGGTCGCTGGATCAGGGAACTCTCCTCCAGAAACTGGCAGATCGAGATGCCGTTCTCTATGGGGTAAACGTGCAGCGTCAGGGGAAACTGCGCATGCGACTCATGCTTACCGCGCCTAAGTGATGAAGTTATCTTTCTCGTTCAGCGTGGGATGAAATGTCTTGCATCCACCTGATGAAGCTGCTAGTATATCTCCGCACATTTGCTCCGATAGCTCAGTTGGATAGAGCACGAGCCTTCTAAGCTTGGGGTCATGCGTTCGAGCCGCATTCGGAGTGTGTGAGTAGCCTCTTTGATGAATGATCAAAGAGGCTATTTTTTGTCTGCAGAGTAGAACGGAGTCCATATGTCTTTTCTCTCAGCATGTACAAGAAAAGTCTCCACAAGGCTAGAAAATTGTGATATACATCTCTCTATGACTAAGAAATGGCTCACCCTAAGCATCTTTTTCGCTCTCACATCATTTGTAAACCCTCTGATCGCCGCACCTCAAGCCGATGAGATACTGGAAGCAGTACGCCGCTCGACAGTCAGTCAAGGCGAGCGTGATGTCATGGGTCAGATCCGCAAGGGGCGTACGAAGACTCCCTTCAGCATCAGCGCACGAGGCAATACTCTCGTCTTTCAGTACAATCAAGACAAGGCATGGAGACGCTTTGATGTACGTATCAAGGATAGAGCTGCTGACCTTCTCATCGTCGACGGACAAGGTCGTGCGACGAAGATGCCCAGTAAGCAGTACGCCGCCAAGATAGGCAGCTCTGATGTCAGCTATGAAGATCTCTCCCTGCGCTTCCTCTACTGGAAGGGCGGCAAGGTGCTGGATAATACCAGCGATAGCCGCATCAAGGGGCGCGATTGCTACATCGTGGAAGTCGCTAACCCTACGCCGAACTCAGGTCAGTTTGCATGGGTGCGCATATGGATTGATAAGGAAAATGGTACGACGTGGCAGATAGATGGCTATGGAAAGGATGGGAAGCTCAAGAAGCGCTTTGGCATCACCTCGGTGCAGCGTCTCAGTGATGGGACGTGGTTCTTCAAGCAGATGAAGCTCGAAGTGCGCGACCCGAATAATGCGAATCGTACCATCGCTGTGAACTATCTTGAGATGGACGATATCCCCGAAAGTTGACCCCACCGCAGAGCGTTTCATCATGCGCCTCATCCCCTTTAATCAGCAAATTCTACGCGGCGCGATACAAGTCGGAGACTGCGTGGTTGATGCTACCGTAGGAGGTGGGTATGATACGCTCTTTCTTGCTCAGTGCGTTGGGCATACGGGTCGTGTCATCGGTTTTGATATCCAGCAGGACGCACTCGATCAGACGAGGAAGCTACTGGAAGAAAAGGCTGTAGCCGCGACCGTAGAACTGCACCTGCTTAGCCACGAGCGAATGGAAGAAGTGTTGCCAGAAGCTGTGCCCCTACGAGCTGTCGTGTTCAACCTAGGCTATCTTCCTGGGGGAGATCATCAGCTCATCACTCAGCCTGAGAGCACTCTCGCAGCGGTACGCGTCGCACTTGAGCGTATATGCGTGGGCGGACTGGTGAGCATCATGAGCTATCCCGCGCATGTGGGAGGGAGCGAGGAGTATGAGGCACTACATGCCTTTCTTCGCGAGATGGCGCAGAAGAAATATACCGTCATGCACAGCCTCTGTTTTAACGCATCAGGGCGTGCACCGCAACTATGGAGTATCCAACGACAAGGAGAATAAGATGATAGAAAATACGATAGCTTTTTTAATAAGAAGTGCAGTAGCTGATTGGCCTAGCTATTTACTCCTCCTAGGGCTTTTTTTCCTCTTTCGTTACCTGATTCAACGCTTTTGTGGCAATCTTGCTGAGCGCATGCGCGCCTTCATCGTCGGGGAGAAGAATCTCTATAACTCTGATCAAGATGAATTAGAGCAGATCGTGAAGCGCATCTCTGCGAGCAGGGATGCCCAGATGATGGAGGAGCTAGAGGTGTACTGTCAGAGCAATCCGCGACGACTGCGTGCGTGGCAGGAATATGCGCGACTTTTACTGGAACTCTTTGAAGATGCTCCTGCCGCATGCGAGCTGCTGGAGAGAGCCGTTTCTCGTGTGCGCAGCAAGCAAGATAAAGCACTCTTACTCTATCGTGCAGGCATGATCTGCCGAGAGCATAGGAATGATGAGCAGGAGGCGCAGCGATTCTTCAGCGAAGCGGCAAAAAAATACCCTCGCACCACCTATGGCGGTCTCTCGCAGGATGAGCTCTACTCAGCTCACTGAGCCCTGCGGTCTTCTCTTTGTTCGCTCTCCATCTGCTGTAAAATAAGGAAAAAAATCCTCAAAATTACTTCTTTTACTTCTTATTTTACAAATACAACATGATGATACACTGAGTGTTGGTATAATTTTGCAAAATAAGCATATCGTAATGTGCTTATTTTATCATGTTACTTTTAGCCCGTAGAGAAAGGGCTATAATGCAATGTAAACTAGTAAGAATAAGCTGCGTTTTTCTTACAGTACCGCTCGTAGAGAGGCGTAGGGATGAGGTCTGCTGGGAGTGCCGTGCCATCTAGTAGATGCGCGGCAAGCTGTGCGCTGACCCACGGAGCTGTGGTACATCCGCGACTGCCGAGCCCTCCTAGCATATAATGTCCAGGTCGCTCAGGGATAGCTCCGGCCACAGGTTGTGAATAGCGGATAATGGGACGTACGGCAGCACGTGCTTTTAAGATCTCATACGAGCCATGATAACGCTCGATGAGTCCATGGAGGAGTTCTATGGACGCTGTCGGGGAGGGGGTAGCGGCATCACTCCATACCCAGTCATAGCTCGCTCCGAGTCGCCAGATATCGTCTTGCTGTTTGACAAGCCAGTGCCCGAAGTGTAGGACAGCTTCGGGAGCATCGAGCTCGGGGAGCTTGATGTCGAGGATGCAGCCCTGAGAGAGTCTGCTCTCGAGCCAGGGAGCATCTAGGCTCTGCGCGGTCTCATATCCCGTGCACCAGACGATGGCTCTGTAGAGATGACCATCCCAGAGGAGGCTGCCATCGGCTTGCGTTTCTATGTCGCTGAGGGTGACTTCGCCTTCTTGGAAAGCTCCCTGTTGGATGAGCCATGTGCGCTGGGCGTTGACCAGTCGCTCAGAGTGGAGTACAGCCGCTCCATAGGTGATGGCTGCGTGCCCCTTCCCTTGCCAGCTGGGTAGCCACGGAAGGAGAGGCCCGACAAAGGAGGCGGTCTCCTCTTGCTGGGCGCGCTCATTCCAGAAGTAGTGCTGATCCTCATCACTGAGTTCGCGCCATATCTCGGTGCATTGCCACCAGCTACCACCGAGTTCTTCCTCCGTCTCCTTGTAGTAGCGATGTGCCTCATGGAGGCATTCTTGCTGTCTCCACTCTGGCTTGATCTTCCTACCTGTCAGAGGGTTCACTAGCCCAGCCGCGACACGCGAGGCGGTCTCGTTGAGAGGTCTATCCACGACGATGCAGGGCTGACCTGCTTTCAGAAGTCGCCATGCGAGGCTCGATCCGGCGAGCCCTTGCCCTACGATGAGGATGGGGAGTGACATGAGGAGGTGAAAAAAAGGCAGAAGCGAACTTCTGCCTAGGGGGAGAGATATCTCTGTGGCTTAGAAAGGTAGACCCATGCCGCCTGTGACCTTGCGCATCTCACCGTCGGCTAGATCCTTTGCGCCATTGATGGCATCTTGGACAGCCTTGAGGACGAGGGAGGCGAGGAACTCAGCGTCATCGGGGTCGATGACAGCAGGGTCGATGCTGAGGCTCTTGATCATGCCTGTGCCATCGGCGATGACCTTGACCTTGCCACCTGCAGCTTCAGCGGTGAACTCCTTTGTGGCTAGAGCTTCTTGTGCCTGTGCCATGTTAGCTTGCATGGCCTGCGCTTGCTTCATTAATTTCTGTATATTCATGATGAGGGGTGATACTTAGGTGATGATTCGTGCGTGGAATTCCTTGAGCGCTTTTTCAATGAGAGGATCGTTGTAGAACTCTTCTTCACGTTGCTTCTGTGCAGCTTCAATGGCTGGGTCTACTTCTGCGACTGGAGGTGCGACCACCTTTTCTACTGGTGGTGGGGGCTCAGGCAGGGGGAGACGAGTTGAGATGTCAGCGGCTTGTGGAGCGGCCATGTTAGCATCTGCCGTGAGGCGGATGCGGAAGCGCTGGAGGCAGAGTTCTTCTACTACACTGAGTATGTCCTCTTGCGTGTTGGGATTCATCAGCGCATCGCGCGTCATATTGTCCTCTGGGTGGATGGCGAGGGTGATTTCTCCCATGTGGCAGTTATCGAAGCGGGCTTGCTTAATGATGTCTGCGTTAAGAGGGAATCGCTGTTCGAAGAGGTCTAGGAAGCGTAGCCATAGAGAGGCATCCATAGGGAGAGGCTGCCGACGCTCTACCACGGGGATGATGCTTGGAGCAGGGGTGAAGCTCGGGGGCTCATCGTCAATGGGCTCAAACTGGCTGACACGGGTGGGGACTTCTTGCACGCTTAGGTCTGCTGGTGACTCTGAACTAGAGTCATGAGCGGAGCTGAGGGTGTCACTTTCCATGAGCTCCTCCTCGATGTCCTCGGGGATGTCCTCCTCCTCAGGACTCTCTTCGGGGATGGAAGGGGCGACGGGCTGAGCGATAGAGGGGGTGGGCTCTTGCGCTGCGGCTATGTGAGCTATGGGCTCAGTTGGGACAGGGATGCTTGCAGCTGTGGTTGTAGCAGTAGGGCTGAGTGTGGGCGTGCTGTCTGCACTGCTGATGCTGGGGTAGCTGACAGCTGGTAAGACCGTGGTGGCAATAGGGGTATCTGGCAGGGGAGCTCCATTGAGCGCACGGACAATGTCGCTGATGTTTGCCTCGGAGAGTGCGTGCACCGATTGGATGAGTCCCATTTCTAAGTGGAGTCGCTTGTTCGTGCTCCAGCGCATGCGCTCTTCTGCTAGTGCTAGCAGATCCATGAGGCGGATGAGCTTGTCGGAGGGGGTGCGTGTGAGGAGTTCTTCGAGGCTGTTACGCCATGCCTCAGGTACGCTTACGAGTGAGCCGTGGCTAGAGACCTTGCTGACGAGTAACTCGCGAAGAGCACTCATGAGCTCATTGAGAAGCTGCCCCATGTCTGCACCCGTTTGCGCGATCTCGTGCACGAGGTGAAGGAGGCTAGGAAGCTGGCGATCTAAGATGTAGCTGAGTGCACGCGCAACCGTTTCGCGGCTGGTGACTCCAAAGATGTCGTTTACATGCTCTTCTACGATGCTTGTGCCGCAGAAGGAGACGAGCTGGTCGAGCATGGACTGGGCATCGCGCATCCCGCCATCGGCGACACGCGCTACTGCCATGGCAGCTTCATCACTGAGGCTTACTCCTTCATTTGCAGCGATGCTCACCAGATGCTTGGCAATGACATCGGCAGGGATAGGGCGCAGGTCAAAACGTTGGCAGCGCGAGAGGATGGTGGGGAGTATCTTGTGCGGTTCTGTTGTCGCGAAGATGAACTTCGCGTGTGCGGGGGGCTCTTCGAGGGTTTTGAGAAGCGCGTTAAAGGACTCTTTTGTGAGCATGTGTACCTCATCGATGTAGATGATGCGGAACTGCCCGCGTGCTGGCGCGAACTGGACACTGTCGCGCAGGTCGCGGATGTTATCAATGCCGCGATTCGATGCGCCGTCGATTTCGAGTACTTCGAGGCTGCGCCCCTCAGCGATCTCTTGGCATATATCTTCATCGGGATCGAAGTTTACCTTTGGACCATCGCTACAGTTAAGTGCCTTTGCGAAGATGCGCGCGGTGGATGTCTTCCCTGTCCCTCGTGGACCTACGAAGAGGTAGGCGTGCGCCAGACGCTGCTGCTCGATGGCGTTGCACAGTGTCTGGACAACATGATCTTGTCCGAGCACATCCTTGAAGGTGCGGGGACGATACTTTCTGGCAAAAACCTGATAACTCACGTTGGTGATTCTATCTTATCTCCCCCTTGCATCGCAAGGATTTTCTTTTTTCGTGTACTTATAATTTCTTGTTGGCGACAAGCTGAGGAGATCTCAGCTGTGTGCCGCACTTTGTTCCCATATAAAAAGCTAGGCAAGATGTGGGAAATCTCATTGACAGCGTGGCTCTATCTCGCTAGTATGAACGCAGAGCAAACCATTTTACTCATCTATGTATAATCCAGAATTTAAGCAACGTATCATCGCTAACCTTGAAGGTCTCCAAACGAATGGACTCTTCAAGAACGAGCGCTACATCGCCACTCCCCAGTCCTCTCAGGTCAAGCTCCAAGATGGCACTGAGGTGATCAATATGTGTGCGAATAACTACCTCGGTCTAGCTAACCATCCCGACCTTGAGAAAGCAGCGAAGGAGGCGATCGATCGCTGGGGCTATGGCATGGCTTCTGTGCGCTTTATCTGTGGTACACAGACCCTCCACCGTGAATTAGAAGAGCGTCTCAGTGCCTTCCTAGGCATGGAAGATACTATTCTCTTTGGGTCTTGTTATGATGCCAATGGTGGTCTTTTTGAGGGACTTCTTGAGAAGGAAGATGCTATCATCTCTGACTCGCTCAATCACGCATCCATCATTGATGGTGTACGCCTCTGTAAGGCTGCCCGCTATCGTTATAATAACAATGATATGGAAGACCTCGAAGCGAAGCTCAAGGAGGCAACAGCTGCTGGGGCACGCACGATTCTCATCTCCACAGATGGTGTCTTCTCCATGGATGGTATCGTAGCACAGCTCGACAAGATTCATGAACTCGCTGATCAGTATGGTGCGATCGTTCATTTCGACGACTCACATGCGACAGGTGTTCTCGGTGAGTCTGGACGTGGTACTCATGAGCATTGTGGTCTCTTCGGTAAGAGTGACATCACCTCTGGTACCTTCGGCAAGGCGCTCGGCGGTGCATCGGGTGGCTATATCTCAGGTCCTTCTGAAGTTGTTGCACAGCTGCGCCAGAAGGCACGCCCCTATCTCTTCTCCAACAGCATCATGCCAGCCATCGCTGCGACAACGATCAAGGTGATCGACATCCTCGAATCTTCTAATGAACTCGTCTCACGCGTGCAGGGGAATGCGGTGCACTTCCGTCGTGGCATGGAACAGTGCGGCTTCAAGCTGGCAGGGGCAGGTCACTCTATCGTGCCAGTCATGATAGGAGATGCGGCTCTCTCGCAGAAGATGAGTGCGCGCTTGCTGGAACTAGGTGTCTATGCGATGGGCTTCTTCTTCCCAGTTGTTCCACGTGAACAGGCACGCATCCGTACACAGATGTCAGCCGCCCATACGACAGAGCAGCTTGATCGCGCGATTGACGCCTTTGCGAAGGCGGGACGTGAGCTAGGGCTGATCTAAGAAACAGAGAAAGAGCTTTTTCCAATCCTAATAGGACGCATCGAACGATATGTCGATGCGTCCTATTATTGTTTTCACCCACCTAGGAAGTCGTAGCGGGGTAGACCTCTCTGGGTGAAAAGAGTCGACACACAGCTCTAGATACGCTAGTATGATATCAAGCTTATGAACGATAGTGATATAAAGGCGATATGCTTCTGGATACCCTTCCCTAGGCTCAGAAGAGCCGTGCGTGCAGCTCTCAGGAAGATGAGCTCCATGCAGGGTAGCTCTGGTGCGGGGCATCATCGAGCGCTATCAGAACCTCTCTTCTTGTCAGCCTCCGCGCGTGAGAAGAGAGCGCGAGCTGAGCAAGAGGGGAAGCCTCTCATCTCCGCCATCGTCCCTATTTACAACTTAGGCGAGAGATATCTACGCCCCTGCTTAGAAAGCCTGATTCACCAGACTCTGGATAATATAGAAATCATTCTTGTTAATGATGACTCGCCCAAGCTAGAGGATGAGAAGATATGTCTGGAATATGCTGCACGTGATAGTCGCATCAAGTATATCAAGCATGAGACGAATAAGGGGACCAATATCGTGCGCTACACGGGCTTTTCGGCAGCATCGGGGCAGTTCATCCACTTCATCGATGGAGATGACTACATCGCGCTGAATGCTTATGAAGTACTCGCTCAACAGATGCTTCAGTACGAAGTAGATATCCTTAGCTTCTCCTTCATGAATCTCTCAGATGATCCTCGCAGTCACAAGCCACAGCTTCGCTGCGTGTCGCAGAGCGATGATTACTTCATCTTCGGGGAGGATATATTCACCTACTTTTCGCACCATATAGTGTCGGGAAGTGTGTGGGACAAGATCTACAGAAGTAGTTTCTTACGAGGTCTAGGTGATGAGGTTTTCTCCATCGATTCGAGTTACCCTTCTACGCAAGATGTCCTCTTCAATATGAAGGTCTGCTATGAAGCGCATAGCCTGATGCATCTGAATATCCCCTTCTACTATTACCGTGAGTCCCGACTCGATAGTGCGACGAATATCGTATCGGAAAGACGTATGAATAGTATCAAGAATATCGCTATTCACCTCTTCCATTATTTTAAGGCAAAAGGTGCTCAGGATAAGCTAGAGCAGGTGATAGGTCGCATGGCCGCTCCCTTCGCGCGTACGCTCTTCATTATTCAACGGTATAAGAAAAAAGCAGATCGCAAGCAGGACGAGCAGGCACTCGCTGATGCTCTAGCTGAGGTGATAGAACTCTATTCTCACGAGATCGCTGAGGGGCGTATCCATGCGATTATGTTGGAGCGTTTCGGTGCGTCAGGGAGCTTTGCGAGGTGGTATCAGCAGGAAGTGAAGATTAAACGATAAACAGTCAGGATGAACAGATTTATATTAGTACCCTTTTTCTGCCTCATGGGGTTTGCGCAGGAGAAGCCAGAGCAGGTGGTGTTGCGCTCGCTTGACCTTGCGCGCGCGATTGAGAGTGGAGACATGGAGTGCTTCATGCAGCTATTAGAAGCTGGGGAGTCTCAACACGCTTTCCATTCCCACAATGAGGATAATATGCTCACCGTAGCGATTGTGAACGGTCAAGTCGCCATGGCTGCACACCTCAGAGCTCTCGGAGCACAGGAGCAAGAGCTCGGAGCTGATGCGCATGTGGAACTCATGGCTACCGTGCTCAGGGGGGATCCCGAGACTGCGCAGCGCATGATAGATGAGCAGCAGATCGCCCTAGGGGGAGAGAAGTCGGATAGGCTTTTGAGGGTAGCTCTATCAAAGGGACAGTTCAAGTTTGCTGACTACCTCTTGGCTCAACTGAAGAAAGGTGATCTCTCTCAGGAGGCCTTAGAAAAGCTCGTTGAGCAGAGTATGTATGCGAAGAATGAGGCGATGACGCTCGCTCTGATGGATCTCGGCTATGAGATGAAGAGCCATCATGCTAGATGGTCATTGATGTATGCTAGCTCATCTGGAATGCTGGATGTTATACGTAAGCTTGTTGGATCTGGAGTGGATGTGAATGCAGAGCTGGATAGGAAAGTGTCCCCCCTGCATCTAGCTATGATGAGAGATCAGGAAGAAGCTGTAGCACTCCTGATCGAGCTAGGAGCTGATCCTTACCTCAAGACGACGCGCCATACTCCGATGCGCTACGCCGTGATGGAGGGTAAGATACGCATGGTTTCCCTCCTCAAACAGGAGATAGCTCCACGACAGAGTAGAGCCATCAGTGCCCCTAGGAATGACTCAGATAGCAGTCGTCAGAACCTCCTGCAAGCCGCGGCATTTAAGCGCATGGATTGGATGCGTCAGTACTTGCTATGGGGAGCAGACATCAAGGTTGAGGACGCGGATGGGAATAATGTGCTGATGCTGATTGTTCCATCTAATAGTGTGGATGATATTCGCTTTTTGCTCGAGAGAGGCGCGCTGATAGATCACTGTAATAAGCGTGGAGAGACAGCTCTGCTCGCGAGCCTTTTAAACGGCTGCTGGGATGCTGCGCGTTGTCTTATTAACGCAGGCGCGGACGTGAATAAGGGGAATCAATATGGGACGACCCCACTCGCGCATGCTATCGTCCGCGATCAAGAAGAGCTCGTCGCTCTCCTGCTGGAAAAAGGGGCTAAGCCCACTAGTGGAGCTCTCTGCGCCGCTGTGAAGATGGGGGATAGAAAACTCATAGAGCTCTTTATCCAGCAAGGTGTCGACGTTAACGCGGCCGATCCCTTCGGTGGTATCCCCTTAGAGATCGCGCTGCGTGATGAGCGCGAAGACATCGCTGCCTACCTTCGCTCGCAAGGAGCGAAGGATAAGGAGTAATGTGGTAATGAGGGGCTTATTTCAGCCCCTGTACCTCTAAGAGCGCGTCTGGCTTGGGCTCACGTCCCATGAAGTCATAGAACTGCTGCGCCTCATCCTTGCTGCCACCCTGACTGAGGACACTGCGGCGTAAGTCGCCCCCCGTTGTTGAGTTGAGCATGCCCTCGGCTTTGAAGCGCGAGTACGCGTCTGCACTGAGTACTTCTGCCCACTTGTAGGAGTAATAGCCTGCGGCATAGCCGCCACTCATGATGTGAGAGAACTGACGTATCATGGAGCGCGCTGGTTGGGTGACAGGGATCATGAAGTGCTTCTGTATCTCGTAGGTAGCTGCATCGATATCCTTGCCCTTGAACATTTCCTCATAGTTGCTATAGATCTCCATATCGAGCTTGGCGAGACCCAGCTGGCGCATATTCGCATCAGCTGGCATAAAGTAGCGTGAAGCGAGAAACTTATCCATCATCTCATCTGGCATGGGTGCGCCCGTCTCGAAGTGACCCGAGAGCATGGGGAGGATCTTCTTGTCGTCTAGCCAGAACTCCATGAGCTGGCTGGGCATCTCGACGAAGTCGCGCGCCACCGCTGTGCCTGTATGACTACGCAGTTCGACATCACTGAGCATCTGGTGGAAGAGGTGGCCAAACTCATGGAGCAACACCATCATCTCATAGTCATTAAGCAGGGCGGGCTTTCCCTCAGATGGCGGGGTGAAGTTACCTACTACCACAGCGAGATGGGGGCTATGAGGATTCCCATCAGCTGCGGGATCACCGGGGCGCAGTCCCATGCACCATGCGCCCGAACGCTTGTTGCTGCGAGGGTATAAGTCGAGGTAGAAAGAGCCGAGATGCGCCTGAGTCTTGTTGTCACGCACTTCATAAAGTGTCACCTCAGAATCCCAGACCTCTTGGCTACCCTCTGCGAGTGGGGCACCGTTTTTGGGGCTCGCTGTCGGAATCTGCTTGATGCTGATGTCGAAGAGCTGTTCGAAGATGTCTAAGCTTCCAGAAATCGCCTTGTCCGCAGGGAAGTAGGGGCGCATGGTCTCACTGTCGAAGTTGTATTGCGTCTCTTTGAGCTGGGTGCGGTAGTAGCGCACATCCCATGGAGAGACAGCTGTCACTGTCTGACCTGTCTGCTGTGCGATGAAATCAAAGAGCACCTGCTTCTCCTTTTCCCAGTAGGGTTTGAGCTGTGCGGTGAACTCATCGATGAACTTCATCGCGGCAACCTCAGACTTCACCATACGTTCCACTGTCGCCATCTGAGCATAGTTGTCAAAGCCTAGTAAGTGCGCAATCTGCTGGCGCGTGGAGACGATCTGGTCGATGAGCTCTGCATTGTCATAGGGGGCGACTGCTCCCACGGTATTGGATCCTTCCCAGACGAGACGGCGTGTCGCCTCGACATCGCAGGACTCCAGTACAGGGATGAGGCAAGCATCATCCTGTCCGAGTAGCCACTGAGGCTTCTCTTCTGTGCCATAGCCCTTTTTTAATGCCATGGCAGCGCGGCTCTTCATCCAGGCCTCACTCATGCCAGCTAGTGCAGCGGGGTCGGTGATTACCTGTTCCCAAGCATTCGTTGAGTCGAGCATGTTTTTGTTGAACTGTACGCCTAGAGTAGATAGCTTCTTGCGTAGATCGCCTACTTGAGCCTTCTTATCATCGGGAAGGTCAGCTCCACTCAGTTGGAAAGAGCGCATGGTGTTTTCCACGTGGAACTTTTTGCTAGGTGAGAGATCCTGCACCCAGTCTTGAGCGGCAGCTGTCTTGAGTGCCTGCCAGAGTGGTCTGTTGGCTATCACCCAGTTGCCGAACTCTGTAGTGAGCTGCTGCATCTCTTCTAGTGACTGGCGTATCTCGGGAGAATCAGCCACCGTACTGAGGTGGTAGAGCCCGCGCGAGAGCGTATCTACCCTCTGATCGCAAGCTTCAAGTGCGCCAAAGGTGTTTGCAAAGCACATTTCGCTATCTGGCACACAGGTGATCTGGTAAATGGTTTTCTTATTAATATTAATCTCAGTTGCGATCTGCTCCACAGTCTGCTTCGCATCAAGCGTATTCCATCTAGGGTAAAGAGCCTCTAGTATACTGGAGGGGGGTGTACTACATGCGCAAGGTGCGTCAGACGAGGCAGTACTGGAGGGGCTCGCCTCAAGGCTTGCTGTAAGGAATCCGCAAGTCAGCGATAGTGATAGCAGGGAAGCGCGTGTCATATTCATATACTATTACTCTATCATAAGCTCCCCCCAACACACAAGCAAATAGAGGTGAGTGTCTAGGGGACTCCTTACAGGCAGTCCCACGATAGATGGCGACAGCAGCCGTAGAGTTTGTGCGAGTAGAGTCTCTTTCTGATAAGTGCCGGGGAGCTCAGGCCAAGGAGGAATCTGCGCCGCTGCACTTCAGTCAGATAGCTAGGGATATCTGCTTCGCAGTAACTAGGTGCGGGGTTAAGTCTAGGTGCGGGGATGTGGAGTGCGGCTTGATCATGACAGGTCTGGCAATGGGTGCATGAGGCACGCTCTGCGTGAGTGCGCGGCGAGAAGTAGAGATCTAAGGCCTGATTGATGCAGTTCCCATGGGGCTGGATGAGGATGGTTCGCATCTGCTCCCATCGCATCAGAGCCTGCTCTTTCTGCTGCTCGTAGTAGGTATCAAGCTGCTGAGCGGCTTCTCGTGGCTGGATGTGATCATTGTCGCGCTGGATGAGCCATGCCTGCTGACGAAGCTTGAGACTCCATTCCTGTGCTGCTTCGCATTCTTGGAGCTGGGTGAAGGCTTCCTCATAGGTGCAATCCCAAGCATCGACGAGCTCATCTAGTGAGCCGTCGCGATGGTCGTTGAGCCAGCGCAGGCGGTGGCATTCCTCATCACTGCGACCATCTAAGATAGTCTCAATAGGGTAGAGTGGGCGTAGTTTGTAATGCTTGTAGAGAGTTGCTCGCTTGGTGATGGAGCCACTCATGAGGCGTAGAGCGCGTTCGGGGACATCGTCATTAAGATCGCATTGCGTCGTGAGCTCCCATAGTGAAATGAGTCGAGTGATCTCGGGTAGAAGCCATCGTGTGCAGCGTAGCAGAGCCTGAGACTCCGGCTGACTGGCGGCGATGCGGTTGCGTATCTCTCTGTCATCATCATGGTTCATGAGAACGAGACTAGTAGCCGGCTTGCCATCTCTCCCTGCGCGACCTGATTCTTGCACGTAGGCTTCAGGAGTAGATGGAGCGTGGTAGTGAACGACGCTGCGTATATTTGCCTGATCGACTCCCATGCCGAAGGCAATGGTGGCGACGAGAATATCTACCTCTCCTTGCATGAACTTATCCTGTATCTGTTCACGCTGCTGGGCACTCTGCCCTGCATGGTAAGCGATGGCGTGAAGTCCCTGCTGCTGGAGGAGGTAGCTGAGTTCATCTGTCGATTGACGCGTGCGGCAGTAGACGATGGTAGGAAGGTGCTCAGGTGAGGAGAGAAAGTGCGCTAGATCCGCGTCCTTTTGCTCACTCCATGCGACGAGGCGTGTGATATTCGCGCGGTAAGGTGGGAGGCTGTAGCTATGCTCTGGCTTGATATGGAAGTAGTGCTGGAGATCCTGCTGTACCTTCTGGGGAGCTGTGGCTGTCATTGCCATCAGGGCGTGGAAGTGGTGTACTCTGGCAAACTCAGCTAGCTGGAGGTAATCAGGTCGGAAGCTATGCCCCCACTCAGAGACGCAGTGTGCCTCGTCTATGACGAGGAGTCCAAGCTGGACTCTATCCAGCAGCGAGAGGAGGCTAGGCTGCTCCAAGGATTCGGGAGCGAGGTAGAGCAGGGAGAGTTCTGCGCGCTCGATACGGTTTATAATCGCGTTTTTTTCATCCTCGCTCAGGGTGGAATCATAACGCGCGGCAGCTATGCCTAGCTCGTCTAGGCTCAGTACCTGATCTCGCATCAGGGCGATGAGAGGCGAGATGACGAGGGTGAGCCCAGCGGTGAGCTGTGAGGCGATTTGGTAGCAGAGACTTTTCCCGTAGCCTGTGGGTAAAACTCCTAAGCATGAATGTCCATCGACTGCCCATTGGATGAGCTCTCGCTGCCCCTCTCGCCATGTGTTTTTTCCAAATCGGCTCAAGAGATGATTCATCTTCTGATACATCTGCTCTTCCTCCATGGGCATCATCCTAGCATGAGCCACCCCAGCGAGCAAGAGTGAAGCTGTGTTCTAATGCCAGTGATTCCCTATTTTTCTATAGACAAGAGGGAAAAAAAGAGTAAAATAACCATCAAGCCCCAGAGCAGGATTCTACAGTTTCCTTATAATGAACTTCTCATAATTCTTTCCTAGCAAAGAGAGCCGAGGAGATGCCTTAAAATGATTCCAGATTCCCCCATACGCTATCAAAAAGATATCACCCCTGATCATGAATTCCCAGATTTCCCCTTGGCTGCGCCGCATCGGCACATTGGCAATCACCGCCGCTAGTGCCCTCTCATGCACCTCTACGAGCCAAGCTTCCCCCGACTATGATAAAATAGGCAAGCAGTTCTCTATTCTTCTGCAAAATGGGCATTTTTCTCGTAAGGGGTTTGATTCAGAGATGTATAAGAAGTTCTTCGAGCATTACCTTGATACGCTTGACCCTGCTCGCCTCTATTTCACACAAGAAGATGTTGATAAACTGCGAAAGAAGTACCAGTCTAGCTTCGGTGATTACCTTCTCGCAGAAGAAGCTGCTACACTAGCGGAGGAAATACATAGCTACTTTAACGAGCGTGCACTGATGCGTATCGCTAAGGTGGAGGAGAAAGTCCGCGCGATGCAGGGGGAGCTACCTGCCTTTAATGAGAAGCGCGATATCCCTCGCTCCCGTAAGGAAGTCGCATGGGCGAAGAATGATGCCGAGCTTGATCAGGTATGGGATGATCAGGTAACTGACATGCTGCTCAGTGAGGTGCTACGACGTGAGAATATCGAGAAGCTCGCCATAGAGCAGGGGAAAGATCTCAGCACCGTTAATAAGAATGAACTTCCCATCGATGAGAAAATCCTCGCTCGCATCAAGCGTCTTCGCAACACGATCCAAGAAGCAGATCTGCAAGAGATGGTGTCAACCCTACTGAGCTCTATTGCTAGCGTCTATGATCCGCACAGCGGCTACATGGGCGCGCGTGAGCAGCAACGCTTCTACGATATGATCAAAGCCGAGCTCATCGGAATAGGAGCCCAGCTCCAAGCGGATGATGATGGGTCGACCAAGATCACAGGTATCGTGAAGGGGGGGCCTGCACAGAAGAGTATGCAGCTCAAGCTCGGCGATCGTATCATCGCTGTGGATAGGAATAACACAGGGGAGTGGGTGGATATACTCTTCATGAGTCTTGACAAGGTGATCGAGCATATTCGTGGCAAGGAAGGTCAAGAAGTGAATCTTCGCGTCTTGGATGCAGACACAGGGGCAGAAAAGCTTGTCATGATGAAGCGTGCGAAGATCCCTATGAATGATGAGCTCGCCAATGGCAAGATTATCATCAAGCAGGCTAAAGACATGGAGGGTAACATGCGTGAGTACCGTCTCGGTATCCTCACCCTACCTTCCTTCTACATCGACTTAGCAGAGGGAGAGAGTAGCTGTGCGAGTGATGTAAAGGCTATTCTGGATCGCATGATTAAAGAAGGGGTTGAAGGTATCATCATCGATCTACGCATGAATGGTGGCGGATCTCTACAGGAGGTGCGCAAGATTGTCGGTTACTTCATCGGTTCAGGTCCAGTTGTGCAGGTGAAGGACTCACGTGGGAATATTGATCGCTTGACGATTAGTGGCAAGCCACTCTTCACAGGTGATGCAATCGTGCTGACAAACAAGCTCAGTGCCTCGGCTTCCGAGATTTTTGCAGGAGCGATGGTTGACTATGGTCGTGCTATTATTGTAGGGGACGAAACGACCTATGGTAAAGGAACGGTGCAGGTGACGCGCGAGATTGGTGATTATCTATCCTACTTTAGCCCACGTGAAGGCAGCGGCATGCTCAAGCTCACCATGCAGAAGTACTACCGTGTAGGCGGTGCGTCTACTCAGCTCAAGGGGGTGTCTAGTGACATCGTGCTACCAGTCGCGACAGCGGGCTTCAAGCTAGGGGAAGCGGAGACCGATTATCCCCTTCCTTATGATGAGATCGCGAGAGCTCCCGGTTACGTTCGCAGTGAGACTCTTGATAAGCTCATTCCCCTGCTGCGCGATCGCAGTGCGTTACGTGTCGCAGCTGATCCTGATATGCAGTTTATGCGTGAGAGTATCCTGCGCTTCCGTGAGAAGGAGCTGAAGAATTCAATCAGTCTTGATAAGGAGACGCGCCAGAAGGAAAATGATGAACTCCTCGCCCGCAAGAAGAGCATAGACGAGACTCGTAAGATTCGCTATGCTGCCATGGAAGAGGATGATAAGAAGAATATCAAGGCGTACCGCCTGACTCTTGAGAATGTGAAGAAGCCCGAGTTAGAGCCCGTCATTGCCGATGGCAAGAGCGAGTATATCGACCGCGAGGAGACTCCAGAAGAAGAGCTCTCGAAGAGCCCAGATTATCCCACAGATCTCGATCCTGAACTGCGAGAATGCCTGCATATTCTCCGCGATATGATAGACTTGAATTAATAATGGTGTCGGCGCATAGACTGCGCCGACTTCTTTTTCCCTGTAACCCGCACTTATAGAGCCTCCCCCTATTTATCCATGCACCTCATCATCTTCATCACTACCTTCGTTGTCCTCTTCTTTGCGCTTTGCTGCTTCATTCCCTACATTGGGATTGTGGCGATCATGCTCACGCTTGCTCTGGGGATATGCCTAGGTGCTCTAGGCGTAGCGACGAAGATGCGCTTTACATGGATATCCTGTACCTTAGCTGTCATTGCGAGTTTAGCTGCCCTGCCGCTCCAGATAGGCTATGCCTTGCATGGGGCTGTGCGCTTGGGGGAGGTTCTCATTGAGCATGGGCATCTGTCATGGGCGGAGAGTATTGCGCCAAAGATCTCCTATCTAGCAACATGTGTATCTCCAGAGATGCGACCGCAGACTGAGCGTTATGAGCTGTTAGTTCAGCGTGTAGCAGATGCGCGTCAGCGAGCTCTTGATGAAGGATCTACAGCAGAGCAAGCCGATAGGCAGGCCTTTCTTACTTTTCACCAACTGGTGAACCAGTCTCATATTGAACCAGTGGATGCTGCTAAATAGAATGGTACGCTAGTGATTAGCTTGCACCACCCATCATTGAATTCTATCAAATACAAGAATGCCTATGTTTGACATTATTGATTCTGCCGTCTCTTCTGCTAGCTCCTTTCTCTGGGGCTATGTGTTGCTCTTTGTCCTCATGGCAACACATCTCTACCTAACGTTTATCCTGCGCTTCCCCCAGCGATACCTCTTGCTCGCACTAAAACGTTATTTCTCTAAAGGTGATAGGGGTAGTGAAGGGCACATCTCCCCCTTCTCTTCCCTCATGGTGTCGCTTGCTGCGCACGTCGGTACTGGGAATATCATAGGCGTGGCGACAGCTCTTCTCGCAGGTGGACCAGGTGCAATCTTCTGGTGCTGGGTGATGGGTATTCTCGGGATGGCAACTCGCTATTCCGAGAGTCTGATTTCTTACTATTTTCGTGTAAAAGATGCCAAGGGGCAGATCGTAGGCGGACCCATGTATGCCATGGAGCGTGGGCTGAAGATGAAGCGACTCGGGCAGACCTTTGCCGTCCTGACCGCGATAGCCGCCTTCGGTATAGGTAATATCACTCAGGGTAATGCCGTAGCACAGGTCTTGCAGAACTCGCAGCTCCAGATTCCGACCTGGGTGACTGGTCTTGTGCTGACGGTGCTGGTAGCTGCGACACTTATTGGTGGTATTAAGAGTATCGCACGCCTTTGTAGCTCCTTTGTCCCCTTCATGTCTCTCGTCTATATCGCTGGCTGCCTTCTTCTGCTCGTGGCGCATATGGAGATGATATGGCCAGCTCTCTGCCTCATCGTGAAGAGTGCCTTCTTACCGCAAGCTGCCATGGGTGGCTTCATCGGTAGCAGTATCATGATTGCAATGCAGACAGGTGTGCAGCGAGGGCTCTTCTCCAATGAGGCAGGTATGGGCTCAACTCCCATCGTTTCCGCTCCTGCCAAGGCGAATAACGCAGTAGAGCAGGCACTCATCTCCTCCACCGGTCCCTTCTGGGATACGGTGGTGATTTGTACTCTCACAGGCCTAGCGCTGACAGCGACCCAGTTGAAGTTCCCCGAGCTCGGTGCGATGACGAATACCGCGATCACTTTCCAAGCATTTGGGACAATAGGGGCGCTGGGATCTATTCTGCTGACCGTCAGTCTTGCGAGCTTTGTGGTATCCACTCTGCTGGGCTGGTCTTACTATGGGGAGCGTTCACTCCAGTACCTTGGAGGTCAGAGGCTGATTACTCCGTACCGCGTGCTGTGGGTGATTGTGGTGTTCGTGGGCTGCGTGATTCCTAGGAGTGGTTTTGTCTGGAACTTTGCCGACTTAACGAATGGTTTGATGGCACTTCCGAACGTGATTTGCATGCTGGCATTGAGTGGTCTGTTGATCAGTCAAACGAGGCACTATCTCTGGGGTAAACGCTTGGATGAGGTGGATTCTCGCGCTCTCCCAGAATGGGAAAAAGAAAAAAAGTAGATTTTTTTTCAAAAACTTTGAACACAAGAGCATTCTCTGATGTCATAAACATATCAGAACCATCCGAGCTCGAATGAAGGAGAGAGCAGGAGAGCTCATTATGGATGATCTGTGTTTCATAGGTAGTAAGTTGGAGCGAGCGCAGAAGAAATTCTGCGCTCGCCATTTTTTTACGATCATTAGTGTCACCTAGCCTTCTCTTTATTGTAGCTCTCTTGTGGCAGGGCGTAAAATTTGCTTCACCTGACGTGATCTATATGCTACGCTGTGAAGACACACTATATATTATTTCATGAAGATCACTTCTCTATTTATCGCGATGACTCTGAGCTCCGCATGGGCTGCAGAGAGTTTTGAACAAGCTCCGAAGGGTGCTGTCGGACAGATTAAGACAAGCTATGGTACGCTGAGCGCAGAAGCTGGCAGTGCCGAAATTCTCAAAAACAAAGGCCGTACAGGTAACTCATCTATCCGTATTCTCGGTGGTGCCGCAAAAGAGCTCAGCTTAAAGCTAGATAAGCCCCTGACAAAGGATACATTGTTCCAAGCATGGGGTGAGCGCTGGACAGGTCGTGGACCATTTGAGGTGACTGTCTTCGCAGAAGCGAACGGCAAGCGCACTGAACTCGTGAAGCACACGAAGCAGGGCACAGGCGGATTTAACCATCAGTACAAGCTGACTATCCCCAAGGGTACGAGTGCTATTATCTTTTCCGCGAACACGCCAGATGGCGGAGGTATCATTCTTGATGATATCGCGCTTCACTCAGGCAAGCAAGTAATCAAGAGCATCAGCGTCGAAGATCCAGGTGCTTATCCTATCATGAAGCGCGCTGAGGTGAATGGTGTAGTGCGTCTCAGTATCGACTCACAGGGAGCAGAGGGTAAGGGTATCGAAGGACTCAAGCTCAAGGTGACACCAGCTTCCGCAGTCAGCACGATCTCCCTGCGCAGCAGCGACAAGCTCGGCTACAATTTCCATGGACAGAAGCCACTTGCAACAGCTACCCCCGATGCGGAGGGTAATGTCATGTTCAGAGGACCTATAGAAATCCCCCCCGGTGAAGCCTACATCTGGATCGATGCTACTCCTTCAAAGGATGTGAAGGTCGGTACAGAAATCGACTTCTCTGACATCGCTATCAAGGCTGGTGGCAAGGTATTCAAGGGCTCAGACATCATCGATCAGAGCGTTGGTTATCTCGTGGCAACTGGCGGCGAAGAAGTCAAGCAGGCTGATGGCAGCATGCGCGTGAGCAAGTGCTTCCGCATCCCCGGTCTCATCACATCAAAGGATGGTACACTCGTTGGTGTCACAGATGCTCGTTACAATCACGCAGGTGACCTCTGTGCCGACATCGATGTCGCTTTCATGCGCTCCACCGATGGTGGTCTCACATGGACTGCTCCAGAGGTGAATATGGACATCGGTACAGGTGCGACCAATGGATGTGGTGACCCCTGCATTCTCCAAGACGATAACGGCCGTATCTGGGTACAGGCACTCGGCACCCACTTCGGTGGTGGTGCATCTCTTTTCACTTCCAAGAAGGGCAATGATCCTAAGACGACTGGTCAGTGGTACATGAGCTACAGTGATGATGATGGCAAGACATGGACGCAGCCCGGTGAGTACGTGAACCCCACCAAGCAGATCAAGAAGGACGAGTGGGATATCATCCTCGCAGGTCCAGGTAGTGGTATCACTCTGAAGGATGGCACAATTGTCTTCCCTGCTCAGATTTGGAACCGTGACGCATCTCCCAATGCTGTTTCCACCATTTGCTACTCCAAGGACGGCGGTAAGAACTGGGTCTATGGCACAGGTCTCCCACGTCGTACATCGGAGAGCCAGATCGTTGAGTTGAAGGATGGCTCCATCATGATCAATGCTCGTGATGAGCAGCGCAGCGGTACACGTGCCGTCTTCATCACAAAGGATCTGGGTAAGACATGGACAGCCCACAGCACCAACCTCAAGGATCTCCGTGAGCCCGTCTGTCAGGCATCCCTCATCTCCATTGATTCGAAGAAGTATGGCAATGTACTCCTCTTCTCCAACCCGAACGCTGGTAGCCGAAAGAACATGACCATCAAGTTCTCGCTGGATGAAGGTAAGACATGGAGCAAGGGCTACGAGTATGATACCCGCGATGGTGCAGGCTACTCATCGCTCGCTCTCATTGATGAGGATACTGTCGGTGTCTACTATGAGACATCGCAAGGGCATGTGCAGAATGGCCGCAACTTCGGTATTAGCTTCCTGCGCATTCCTCTTGAGGACATCATGAAGAGCAAATAACACCCCTTACAGTAATTAAACTGATGAGACACGCACACATTGTTCTACTTACATTGGGTGCGTGTCTGCTTTTTGAGCAGACACGCGCAGAGGAGTCGAAGCAATCAGAGAAGCCCCAGCCTGTATTGGGAATAGGCGGATTGCCGCGCTTTGGCACGGCTGAGATGTCACGACAGATATTGGGCGATAGCTTACAAAAGGAAGTAGCTATCCTCCAAAAGCTTCATGCGCTTCTCGCCTCTGCTACATCTGCAGAGCCCGTCAAGATGGATCTCAGTAAGGAGCTAGACGCTGTTTTAGGAGAATTAAACGAGCTTATGGAGAAGCGACCTTCCCTCATGGAGCAGGCGAAAGAAGCAGCTGTCCCCATGTCGCGTGCTCAGCTTCCTGACAAGCGTAGCCTCTATGTGCAGATCGATCAGCAGCGGCAGAAGCTGCTCGCTGACGCTAGCAAGCTAAGCGACACGCTGCGCCAGCAGCTGGAGACACTGCCCATCGAAATCGTCAGTGAGAAAGAACGCCTCGCGGGACGTGATGTGAAGGCTGCTCTCATTCTAGAGATGTTCAACGCCTTTGCCTCCCAGCGCGATATCCTCAAGGGGGTCAACGATGCGCAGAGCGCGAAAGCGGCAATTGCACTACTCAACGAATCTCGCGTCAGAGTAGATCAAGCTGATCAGGCACTCATCGCATCTGGTGATAGCTACCTCACACGAGAAGACATGGAATACATCCGCACACCTTATAGGAATGGATGGGACGCGCTGCGTCGTGAGCTCAACGCTGAGCGCGAGCGCATCCTCTCGGAGGACTGCTACGGCGTCTCTGAGCTCGCACCCGTTCTGCCTCGCTAAGTACATTATCCACTATTTACCTATCTAGTAATGATGCATGCGTACATCTTTAGAATCTTGATATACATCTGCGTAACCGCGCCCTTCTTCATCTTCAGTAGCTATATTGACATTCGTTCGAGCATTACTGAGGGGTTGAATCTTTATCTCATACTGCTAGGACTCTTCTCCTTCATCATGGGCAAGAGATCCGCCCTCGAAGATGTCTTCTCGGTGAATGTGCAGTACTCGAACGATAGGGAGAACCTCATCCACCCTGGTGTCATCGAAGCGGTGGTTGTCAGGGATGGAGACGGGGGGAAACGACGCTACGAGGTCTACAAAGGCGCGCTGGACAGCACAGAAGCGACCTCAAGCGAGCCATCATACCAGACTCCACATCACTATGAGTACCCAGATCAGAGCATCTGGCAGTCGGTGAAAGTAGCATTCAAGACCCCTAATATCAGGTTTGCATGCTGGTCGACACTGGCACTTTGTGTGAATTTTTACATACTCAGCGACTTCGGATCGAGTAAGATAAACGGCTTCGTGTTCTCTGGGCTTTTCTTGACCTTTAGTATTGTGACGATGCTTGTTCCTGCCTGCTTGGTGAGCACCACACCATTCTTACGCGATATGCACAAGCAGATCATCCGTTTGAGATACAGACCCTACAAGAACAGGAAAACGCTACGCTACATCATCAAGAAAGATCAGGTGGAGAAGTACGAGGAGCAGTTCCGCATCGATGAGCAGGGGCTCGCTTGCGTTGATAAGGACAAGGCTTATAATCTCTATTATGAGTAACACGTACGAGCATTGACAGCGTAAAGAGAACTTGCTACAATCCAGCGCATATGAAAATAAGCCGTCCTTGTGACCCCGATTACCCTGCTATTCTCAGCTCGATGAATCGTCGAGCTATCCCTGAAGAGGGTGTACAGCAGGCTGTTAGTGATATCATTTCAGAAGTGGCGACGCGCGGTGATGCGGCTCTCTGCGAGTATGCTGCGCGTTTTGACTCTGTGCAACTGAGTCCTGACCAGCTACGTATCACTCCCGAAGAGATTCACGAGGCGCGTGCCGCTGTTTCATCAACTGTGAAGGAAGCGATTGCTGCGACCTTACACAATATTCGCTATTTTACCAAGAATAGCCTCAAGAAAGACTGGAGTGGTGTGAACGCCCAAGGCTGCGAGGTAGGAGAACGCTTCGTCCCTTATGATCGCGTTGGCATCTATGTTCCCGGTGGGAAAGCCCCCTTGGTCTCCACCGCACTGATGACAGGCGGCTTTGCCATGGCGGCAGGTGTACCTGAGATCATTGCGATGACTCCCTGTGGTCCCGATGGGAAGGTGAATCCCGCAGTCATCGTCGCACTTGTTGAGGCAGGAGCTACAGAGATCTACCGCATCGGTGGAGCTCAGGCTATAGCTGCATTAGCCCTCGGTACAGAGACAGTCGCACCAGTAGAAAAGATCTTTGGACCAGGGAACCGCTTTGTAGTCGAGGCGAAGCGTCAGCTCGTTGGAGCTGTTTCCATCGATTTGCTCCCCGGTCCTAGTGAGATCATGGTGATCGCTGATGCAACTGCAAACGCACGCTATATCGCTGCAGACTTGCTCGGTCAAGCTGAACATGGTGGTGATAGTGCCATTAGCTTCATTAGTAATAGTGTGGAGCTTATCGACGCTGTTGAAGAAGAGATACGCATTCAAGCAGCCCAGCTCACACGCAGCAGCTACCTCCAAGAAGTGCTCGAGAAGAATACCCATGTCATCCTTGTCGATGAGATCAAAGAAGCTTGCGCCATCTGTAACGACTTCGCTCCGGAGCATCTGGTGCTCGTCGTTGATGAAGCGATCGAGGACGATATGCTCGATGCTATCTATACAGCGGGAGCAATTTATGTCGGCACTTATGCGACTGTTGCTTGTGGTGACTTCCTCGCGGGTCCTAGCCATACTTTGCCCACTGGAGGTTCTGGGAAGTCCTTCTCAGGTATACGTGCCGATCAGTTCCAGCGACGCACCAGCATTGTGCGCATGAACAAGGCGTCTGCCGAGCGCAGTCTGCCCTATGTGAAGGTCTTTTCTGAGATCGAGGGGCTGGATGCCCATGGACGTTCGCTCGAGATCCGCGTAGAACCTAGCTAAGGAGAGAGAATCCATATTATGATATCACAGCGTTATACTCCCCTGTCAGCCTCCTTCTATCAGCAGAAGCGTGATGAACTCGCGCGTCAGCTACCAGCCTCGTCGCTGGTCATCGTGCATTCCAATGACGTTTTCCCGACAAATGCGGATGGTACGTTCACGCATCATCAGAATGCGAACTTCTTCTACCTCACCGGTATCGATCAGGAAGAGAGTATCCTCCTCATGCAAGTAGGTGAGAATGGAAGCCATGAGGATATCTTGCTCTTACGCGAGACAAACGACCAGATAGCCATCTGGGAGGGTGCTCGCTTGGAGAAACCAGAGGGAACAAGCCTCAGTGGTATCTCCGATGTGCGTTGGGCAGATGAGTATCCAGCACTGCTGGCTAGTCTCGTCCCTCAGGCAAAAGAAGTCTGGCTTGAGCGCGATAATCATCCGCGCCGCCTCACCTACGTGCAGACGCGCAATGAGCGTATGGCGGCAGCTCTGATTGCTAGCTATCCTGATGCATCACTCAAGAGTCTGTATCCCATCATCTCAGAGATGCGCATGGTTAAAACGGAGGAAGAAATATCACAGATACGTGAGGCCTGCCGTAGTACAGGTGAGGGCTTCATCGAGGTGCTCCGTCAGTTGAAGCCGGGCATGGGTGAGTGGGAGATAGAGGGGATGCTCTCTAGCGCATTCATCCGTCGTCGCTCGCGCAAGTTCTCCTTCACCCCCATCATCGCAGGTGGGGCAAATGCCTGTGTCCTCCACTACATCACCAATCATATGGAAACAAAGGAGGGTGATCTCGTCCTTCTTGACATAGGTGCTGAGTATGGCGGCTATGCTGGTGACATGACGCGTACCGTGCCTCTGAATGGGAAATATAGCCCACGACAGAAGGCGGTCTATGAAGCCTGCCTAGCAGTTCATAATGAAGCGAAGAGACTCATGATGCCGGGTGTACTCAAGTCAGATTACGAGCGTGCTGTGCGCTGCTACATGGCGCAGCAGCTCCTCTCACTCGGTCTGATCACCGAGGCGGAGATAGCAGAGAAGCCAGAAGATCCCCCAGCAGTACGCCGCTACTTCATGCATGGTACTAGCCATTCATTAGGGCTTGACGTTCACGATGTAGGTGCGATGGATACGAGCTTTGCGGTGAACCAAGTCTGGACGATAGAACCTGGTATCTATATCAAGGAGGAGGGTATAGGTATACGCATCGAGAATGATGTTGTCGTACGAGAAGGTGGAGTCGAAGATCTCCTCGACTTTGTTCCCATCACAGTGGCTGAGATAGAGGCCTGTATGGCAGGTGAATAATCCTTTGCCTCTCATGTGTCTCAAAAAAAAATGAAAAAAAAGCTATTTAAAGCTTGCATGAGAGGTGAAAAACGTGTATATTTCCCCCGCACCCTGATTCCACAGGTAAGCATCCAAGCTCGGATGGCGGAATTGGTAGACGCGCTAGACTAAGGATCTAGTGGAGCGATCCGTGGGGGTTCGAGTCCCCCTTCGAGCAGCAAAAAGCCGTAAGTTCAACTTGCGGCTTTTTTGCGTCCAGAGAGAGTGTGCGTGGAGGGAGGATTTTGCATCTGCGAGCTCGATGTCCAAGAGAGTATGCTTACTCTTTCTTGAAAGAGCTTTACATTATCCTTGCGCATAACTATGGACTTATCGTAGAATAGGGCTTCTCTATGTCCTATCCTGATAAGCAGTCCCCTCACGAAGCTTCGGCTCTTCAGTTGCGCGATCTCCCAGAAGAAGATCTGCCACGCGAGAAGCTGATGCGCTATGGGCGCGCGAAGCTGACTGACGAGGAGCTCATCGCGCTCTTCTTGCGTACTGGGATCAAGGGCTGTAACGTGCTGGAACTTTCTGCTAAGATGAAGCGCGCTGCGGGCTCACTCGCTACATTGGGTGCGATGGAGGCTCGCGATATAGCCGCTCTATGCAAGGGGATAGGGCCTGCCAAGGCAGCAACGCTGGCTGCTGTTTTTGAGCTAGGTTCACGCGCGGTGAAGGAGCAGCTATCGGCTCAGGATATGACTAGTGCACGCTGCGTCTATGACTACCTCATCGGAGATCTGCGCTATGAGCCACAGGAAAACATGGTAGCCCTCTTACTGGACGTGCGTCACCGCCTCATCAGGCGTGTGAATATTGGCAAGGGGACTCTCTCGCGCGTCATTGTGCATCCGCGTGATATCTTCCGCGAAGCGATCAAGCATAGTGCTCATTGTATCGTCATCGCGCACAATCACCCTAGTGGTGATCCCACCCCGAGCAAGGCAGATAGACAGCTCACAGAGCAGTTGGCTGCCGCTGCCGCTATCCTTCATATCCGTATCATTGACCATGTGATCATCGGAGCTGAGTCGAGTGCAGGTCATCTGCCATACTACAGCTTCCAAGAGCATGGAGAGATGCCACGGTGATCAACTCTTTATGACGATGTCCACACGATCTAATCCGAATACAGGTTATTTTGACTACCATACCCATCATGTTGTCGAACAGGGTGGCTACCTGAATGCTGTTAACCGCGATGACTGGGAGCGTATCGCAGCAGCACCCGCGCGCATGCTTCCGTGCTTTGGGGTGCATCCATGGAAGGCTCATGAGCTAGATGATATGGCTAGCTTCGCTTTCGATTTGGATGATTGGCTTGTACGCTATCCCTCTGCTGGGGTGGGTGAGTGTGGTCTGGATGGACATGAGAAGTATCAAGATAGCTGGGATGCACAGTTATCACTCTTTCACATCCAACTAGGCGCAGCATTCCGACATGAGAGGCGTGTTCATATCCATGGATCAGGTGCATGGTCTAGCATTCTTGATATTCTGCGTGAGCGATTCCGCTGTGGGACACTGCCTGTGGTGCATCTGCATGCGTGGAATGGCTCGCTGGAAATGGCGCGTGAATTCCTCGCGCTGGGTGCGAGCTTCTCAGTAGGACTACGCGAGCTGGAGCATCAGAAGGCATCACTGCGCTACGCGCGACTGGGAAGGAAGAATATACACCCTGAGAGTGATGATCACCCTGAGCACTGGGGGCGCATCTGTGAGCTCTACGAAGAGATAATCCCTGTCTAAGATAAACATCTCTAGCGAGACTGAGACGCAAGAAGCCGTGGTACTTATACCACGGCTTCTTGTTGTTGTGATTGTTACGTGCTGTCTTTAGAGAGCGGCAACGATGGCATCTCCCATGCCAGCCGTGCCGACAGGGATCTCACCTTCCGCCCCACGGGCTAGATCACCAGTGCGGTATCCAGCAGCGATAACCTTCTTCACAGCGGCATCGAGTGCATCTGCAGCTTCTGCTTCAAGGCAAGAGTAGCGAAGCAGCATGCTCAGTGAGAGGATCTGCGCGATGGGGTTGGCGATGCCTTGACCAGCGATGTCTGGCGCAGAGCCACCAGAGGGCTCATACATGCCAAAGAAGCTCTTCTCGGACTTCCCATCGCTCAATGAGGCGCTGGGCAGCATACCGAGAGAGCCACAGATGATAGCCATCTCATCGGAGAGGATGTCTCCAAAGGTGTTCTCCGTCACCATGACGTCAAATGCCTGAGGATTGCGCACGAGCTGCATGGCGGCGTTATCCACGTACATGTGGCTGAGCTCTACGTCGGGGTATTGTTTCGCGACTTCTTCAACGGTGTCGCGCCACATGATGGAGGAGGAGAGGACGTTTGCCTTGTCGACGCTACAGAGTCGCTTGCCACGCCCCTGTGCGGCTTGGAAGGCGACGTGTGCGATGCGCTCTACTTCGCTTTTCTTGTAGATGAGGGTGTCTATGCCGATGACTTCCCCGTCACGTTCGCCATAGAATTTTGGTTCACCGAAGTACATGCCACCAGTGAGTTCACGAACGCAAAGGATATCGAAGCCGCCTTGGATGAGCTCATTCTTCACGGGAGAGGCATCGACTAGCTCTGCCATGCAGATGCCAGGGCGTAGGTTTGCATAAAGGGAGAAGTGCTTGCGCAGAGGGAGAAGGGCACCGCGTTCTGGACGCTCATCGGCAGGAAGTGAGTCCCACTTAGGACCTCCCACTGAGCCGAAGAGGATGGCATCAGCTTCTTCGCAGGCCTTGAGTGTCTCCTCAGGGAGGGCTTTGCCGCAGTTGTCGATGGCAGCACCACCAACATAGCATTCCGTAAGTTCTGTGTTAAAGGAGAACTTCTTTTCAAGTGCAGAGAGAACCTTCAGTGCTTCCTGCATGACTTCTGGGCCTATGCCGTCACCAGCAAGTACAGCGATCTTGTGTGTCTTCATGTGGGGGGAATGATAGCTTAGTGAGCTCTTGTTTGTCAAGCGCGAGTAGAGGCTTTCTTCTCGCATCCCCTTTCTATCAGGATGACTGCTCCATCGCCTGTGCTTTTAGTTCCCAGTAGCGGGCGAGTTCTTCGCTTATCGGTGCACCAGCACCTGAGCGAAAGCAGGCTGCAAGCTTGCGCGCAGCAGCAGTGTGTCCACGATTAGCCGCATTTTCAAAGCAGCTGACAGCTCCTCCCTCATCGCGGATGCATCCCACCCCCTTGAGATAGAGCTTTCCCAGCTGGTAAAGAGCATCGACATCTCCAAGCTGTGCCGCGAGATCGTAGTAGTGTGCAGCGCGTTCGAAGTCGCGTGGGAATCCACCTCGACCACGAAGGTATCGAGAAGCAAAGAGGCTGTACTCGTGTGCGCTGGGCTCTGGTGTCGAGGTGGACATGCAGCAGGTGAGTGTGAAAACTTAGAACTCCTTCTTCGTGAAGAGCCACGCAGCTAAGAGGAGGTGGAAGCTAAAGTATGCGAGCGTGATGAGTCCTATGTTTCCTAATATGCTCCAGCTGAGTAGCTGCCCAGCACTCGCTTGATCAGCTGCTGTGTAGAGGCTGAAATCAGGGATGAGGAGGGCGAAGATCTCTGAAGCTGACTGAAGAGTAGAACTCACACCTAGCTCGCCTGTGCCGATGAGCATAGCATCAAAGAACTGTGATTGGAAGGTGCCTACGAAGTAGAACCCGAGGCTGAGCACCATGCTGACGATGGTGCCACTCGTAAAGCAGGAGATGAGCAGACACATGCTGGTGAGCACGCACCAGCCCATGAAGTAGAGAATGAGTGAGCGCTGGAGATTCATCGTGAGTCCAGCCTCAGATAAGGTGTGGAGATGAGGCTGTATCTCGTCATGGGAGAAGCCTCTCGCTGTCAGCACCTCTGTGATTGTGGCACTGAGTTGCTGCTCTCGTAGGTAGAGCGTGAGGCTCATGAGCCCATCCATGAGGAGGAACATGATGAACATGAGAAAGAGTACACCCAGAGCCTTTCCAAGCAGGTAGTCGAGACGTGGTACAGGCTTGCAGAGGATGGTGTAGAGGATGCGATCCTCTGCATCACGAGGAATGAGTAATGCCGTGGCAGAAACGCAGAAGATGACAGCAAAGAGGTGCATGCTGCCAGTTCCTATGTTCTTAATGAGTTCTAACTGCGCTACCCCACTTGACTCAATGCTGAGATCTCCATGGTAGGGGATAAACTGGAGGAGCAGAAAGCCGATAATGAGAGCCGCTAGGACGATAAAGAGGCGCATGCGCACCAGCTGCGTCAGTGTGACTGAGGCAAGTGCTAGTACACGGAAGGGGGAGGGGAGGCTAGCGAAGAAGGCTGGCATGTGGAGATGAAGCTTAGGCGCGTGGTGATTTCTCGCCCTCTTCAATGAGCTTCCAGAAGGAGCGCGAATTGCTGAGTTTCTGGTCTTCAGATCCGCCTATCTTTGAGCGGAATAAGAAATCGCTCAGAGAGTTGGCGCTGAGAATGCGCTGAACGATGACCGTGTCATCACCCTCCACGGTGAAGTAGATTCGGTAGTCCTGAGAGCGGAAGCGGTAGAGCTTCTTTCCCTCGCGCTCGACAATCCCGAAGGGGTGCTCAGAGCTGGCTGCATCTAGGCTCGACTCATTTACTTGAAAAGAGTCGAGGAGGCTGAGCTGATCCTGTGTGGGAATAGCGGAAATTTCCGCCGCACTGATTTCATTAAAAACGATCTGATGCACGTCAACAATGTAGCCGATGAATCTTTCTAATGCAAGCTTCTTTTCGGGTGTTGCTTCTCTATATTGTCATAATGAAATGATACTTAGAACAGATGCTCTGTTTTCGTGGTATTGTATAAGTATGAGGCTAAATGCTTAGGATTTCCTTGTTATTAATTTTTGTTAATTTGGTGCTGTAAATAGTTGATAGAGGCTTGACCTAAGAGGAAACGCAAGCTATACTGATGATGATATGTCCCACTCACCTATGAAGAAGCGAGGTTCTCTCGCTATGCTAGGCTTGATCGCATCACTGACTCCTATGTCTATGGCTCAGACGGAGACGGGTGACCCCTTCATCGATGCTCTCCTTGAAGAAGAAGCTGAGAAAACGAAGGTTGAAGTCGTTAGTAACCAGTCATCAGCGGAGGGTGCTGAGACTGCAAGTCCTCAGTTGTATGACCCATCGCTAGCATCGATGCAGCATGCACAAAACCAGCTCGCAGGCAATACTGGTATCTTCTCCAACGAATTGGTTCATGAGGGGAAGCGCATTTCTTCCGTCGGGGTGAAGTTCATCACCGCACGCCAGCATATCCCAGAGCAGCGACTGCTCAACCAGATTTCCCTGAAGGCGGGGCAGCCTTATTCGAGCACTCGCGCGAACGCTGATTTGGAGCGTCTGATCTCAGAAGGCCTCATCTCATCGGATGCTCGTCTTGCTGTCTACCCTGATTCTGGTAATAGCATACGCATCGTTTATGAGGTTGGATCTAGTGCTCTCATCGGTGGGATAGGATTTGAAGGTAACAGGATGTTTGATGACGAAGAGCTGCGCGAGCAGACGAAGATCAAGTCAGGCACCATGATCAACGATAAGGACTTTGCTCAGGCAAGAAAAGACCTCTTGAAGTATTATCACGAAGCACGCTACCCACGCACGCGCATCACATGGGAAGAGCGTGCCACCCCATCGGGACAGCACCGCGATATTATTTTTAAAATTGATGAGGGTCCTCGTGGAGAAATCACCGATATCGTCTTCAAGGGTAATCGTCAGTTTGATAGCGAACAGCTGCGTCAGGTGATGAAGGTGAAAGAGAAAGGGACGCTCTACTTCCTTACAGGCTCTGGTCGCTACAGTGAGTTCGAGTTAGAAGACGATCTCGAAGCCATTGTTGATCATTACCGTAACTTTGGTTACCTTCGCGCCCGTGTCGCTGATGTAAAGTATTATAACGTGGGCACCAAGTCGCATGAGAAGCTGCGCATGGTTGTTACCATAGATGAAGGGCCACGCTACCGCATTCGACAGGTAGCCTTCCAAGGCAATAAGGTCTTTAACCATGCTGAGCTCGAACCTGCGCTGAGTATGATTGCAGGGGATATCTACTCACTCAAAAAGGTCTCTGATGACGTGCGTCTCGTGCGTTCATACTATGGGGCTAAGGGCTATGCCGATGCCTATGTGCGCCCCGACATCGTGGAAGTAGGGGTCGATGGCAAAGGGATGCGCCTCATTGACATCACTTATAAGCTTGAAGAGGGTAAGCCTTATCGCGTTGGACGTATCAATGTGCGCGGTAACACACGAACACGCCCTCATGTCGTTCTGCGCGAACTTCCTATTAAGTCAGGAGCACCGCTGAACTCAGTTGACCTTGAGACGGCACGCACGCGCTTGACCAATCTCGGATATTTTGGTGGTGTACAGGTATCTCAAGCTACCTCATCCACTCCAGGCTATCGTGATGTGAACATTGATGTGGCAGAGCGTCGCACAGGGGATCTCAGCTTCGGTGTATCCTTCTCCTCAGAGCAGAATGTCTCGCTCTTCGTGAATCTCACGCAGTCGAACTTCGATATCCGTGGCTTAACGAATGGCGTATTAGTCGGTGGCGGTCAGCGACTGACCATCTCTGCGAATATTGGTACGGAGTACCAGACAGCATCCATCTTCTTACTCGAACCATGGTTCCTTGATCGTAAGCTTGCATTTGGTAATGAAATCTTCTACAGCAGTGCGAACTTCCTGAGTGATTACTACACGCAGAAGAACTACGGCTTTGCCACCTCCCTACGCTACGGTCTCGGGGATGCATCTTCGGTGAAGCTTGAGTACCGCTTCGAGCGTTACGAGCTCGAGCCTGAAGCAGGAGCTCCTACTTACTTTATCAACAGTGTCGGTGACTTCAACCGCAGCCATCTGGAGCTCTCCTACAAGTATGATACGCGTAATGCCACGATCACTCCTCGCAGTGGTGGGCACTTCGAAGCTGCTTTAGGCTACAGTGGACCTGGTAGTACCGTGCAGACCTATGGTCTGGATCTCTCTGGCTCCTATTACTATAACAGCTTCTGGGATACCATCTTTAGCGTGCGCTTTAACATGAAGACTGTAGAAGCGCTCAACAGCGATGAGACTGTCCCCATCTTCGAGGCAGCATACCTCGGTGGGCCTCATGACCTGCGTGGCTTCCGCTACCGCGATGTGGGTATCGTCAATGAGCTGCTCGCTGGTAATGAGACCATGGGCGGTAACAGCTCCTTCTATGCGCAGTTCGAAGTCTCTGTTCCCGTGATAGACAGTATTCGTTTTGCGGCCTTCTTCGACGCTGGTTTCGTCCACGCTGATAGCTTCGACTTCGCACCAGAACTCTGGGCGGCAGACGTAGGTGTGGGTATACGACTCAACCTGCCTATGGGACCACTAGCAGCTGACTTCGCCATCCCCGTGGCGAGCGATAATGCGATTGATAAAGGAGCACAGTTCCAATTCTACGCAGATTATAAGTACTAAGCGGAGTGACGCTTTACTGATTTTGCAGCGCAGAGCTCCACGTGGGCTCTGCGCTGTCTTTCTTGATAGATGATGACGCGTTAGACAAGAGGGATATGATTATTTTCATTGCAATGCCCTATTCAGTCAGCTAGAATGTTCTCATCTCAGCAGCTCATGTCTCGCTGGGAATTATTCATCCACCTCTATGGCACGAAAGTTTTATTACGACACAGGCGAGCAGAAGATAGGACCTGTCACAGGTCGCGATCTCTTGCGTTTACTAAGCGCAGGAGAGATACAGAGTGACACATGGGTGCGCCGTGCGGAGTCCTCCACGTGGCGCCATCTGGAGAATGTCGATCTGCGTGAAGAGAAGCAGCGTGAGCAGACTACGAGCTTCTGGGGAGCGCTCTGGAAGAGCCTGCCGCTTAGTGCTATCATTGGCTTAGTCTGCGTTGTTGTCTTCATTATAGCGATGCTGCTACTCATTGGCGGGATCGTTTGGAAGTTCTTCCCCTTTTTCATCGCGCTGTTTGCACTTTGGTTGATCTATCGCGTAGTGAAGTGATCCTTTGTGCGTATGTGTGTGGCTAGGATCTCTTTCTTCTTGACTTTTGTGCGCTTAACTTTTAGCATAGAGAAAAAGTTGTTTTATGCTCTGGCTTAGTATTACAGAACTGAAAAAGGAGGCTGAGAGCACAGTTGTGCAAGGGGCTGTGCATGTGCAGCTCACGGAGAAGGTCGCGAAGATGACTAAGACGGGCAAGCCCTATCTGGATCTCAGCTTTGCAGACACTTGCTCATCATTCTCGCTGAAGGTGTGGGATAACTCGGATGCTTATAACGCCTGTAGTCACCTTGAGCACGGAGACTGTGTTGAGCTGTCAGCTTCATGGCAGCTGGGCAGCTACGGTATGGAGGCGGCGCAGCTCTCTATTCGCCCCTTGAACGCCGATGAGCTACAGCGACTTCTCGCTGGGAATACTGAGCTATTAGAGAAGCAACAGCACGACTGGGCAGATATCACCTCCTATGTTCAAGCTATTAGAGACCCACGTCTTCAGTCGCTGTGCCGAGCCTTGCTGGATACCTTTGAAGCGCGCTTCCGTCGCTGCGCGGCAGCACGTCAATTTCACCATGCACGTAGAGGAGGGCTCGTCGAGCATGTAGCTGCTATCATGAGAGCCGCAAAGGCTCTCTGCGCAGTCTATCCCGAGGTGAATGAAGACCTGCTACTGGCTGGAGTACTCTTCCATGACTGTGGTAAGATGTGGGAGAACCAGTACGAGGAGCAGGGGTTCTCCATGCCCCATTCGGAAGCTGCCGAGCTATTAGGTCATATACCTATAGGCATCGAGATGATTAACAAGATCTGGGGCTTTTTAATGACACCGCAACGACGAGAGGAATGGAGTACACTTGAGCCTGCGTCCGATCGTGTACGCCTGCACCTGATTCATCTCGTAGCTTCGCATCATGGTGAGCTCGCCTTTGGCTCACCTGTCGTGCCGAAGACACCAGAAGCCATTCTCTTACACTATCTGGATAACATCGATGCGAAGCTAGAGATGTTCCGTGACGCGTATGCGACCAGTCCAGAGCTAGCCCCCAGAGTCTATCAGAGAAGAGCCCCCTTAGCAGGGAATGAAGTGATGCCTCTACCTCACTTCACAGAATAAGAGTTCACTATATCGATACACTGGCATTATGTATATTAATAGAGAGTTATCATGGTTAGCGTTTAATGATCGCGTGATCTCGCTAGCGGGACGCACGGAGACTCCTCTGCTGGAGCGTGTGAAGTTCCTCGCCATCTCAGCGAGTAACCTTGATGAGTTTTTCCAAGTGCGCGTTGGGGGGCTCATGCTTATGGAGCAGTCAGGCAACCATCAGTTAGATATCTGCGGCTTGAGTGTGCGTGAGCAGCTACACATGATTCATGATAGAGCCACCGCTATGGTGAATAGTCAGTATGAGATCTATAATCAGGATCTTCTCACACGCATGCAGGAAGCATCTCTTCACCCTGTGAATATAGAACAGCTGACTGAAGAACAGCAACGTGAACTAAAAGAGACCTTCTTCATCCAGATAGCCCCTGCGCTGACACTGATCGCTCTTGGTGATCATCCTCATACTCCTTTACCCTCGCTGAAGCTCATTCTCGGCTTTGAGCTCTCTCATGAAGAGCGAGAGGAGTCACGCTTCGTTGCGATCGTGCTCCCAGAGGGACTACCGCGCCGTGTGCACCTGCCAGCACTGGGGCGAGATAGCTACGTGCTACTAGAAGACCTCGTACTTGAGTACGCAGATCACTTCTTCCCCGGAGAGAGGCTTCTCTATAAGAGTGCCTTCCGACTGACACGCAACGGAGACATCATCTTAGAAGATGAAGAGGGTGATATGGTACAGGAGATGTCTGAAGTACTTGTCGCTCGCAAGTTCTCTGACTGTGTACGTCTTGAGATACCCGTATCCACTCCCATTGTCTTCCGTCAGCGCATCGCCTCTATCATCGGGGCACAGCCCGATTCTATCTACCTGATCCCAGGGCCTCTGCGCCTTTCAGACTTCATGTCCATGGCGTTAGAGGCTGGGCACGATCAGTTAAAAGCACCAGTGTGGAAAGGCTCTGATTCACAAAGTGTCGATAACCAGATTAGCATGTTTGAAAACATCGTGCAGGGAGATATCTTGTTGTATAACCCATTCGAATCTTACGAGCCAGTGGTACGCCTCATCGAAGAAGCCGCCGCCGATCCGCAAGTCATCGCCATCAAGCAGGTGCTCTATCGCACCGCGAAGAACTCACGCTTTGTGAAGGCTCTTTGCCGCGCGGCAGAGGCTGGTAAGCAGGTCACCGCGCTCGTCGAGATCAAAGCACGCTTTGATGAGCAGAATAACCTCGACCAAGCAGAGGTGCTGCAACGATCAGGAGTGCAGGTTGTCTACGGTGTGAAAGGTTTTAAGACGCATGCAAAGGTGCTCCTCATCGTGCGACGAGAGGCAGGCGGCTTACGCCGCTACTGCCACTTCGGTACAGGGAATTATAATGAATCAACAGCGCGTATCTACGTGGATATGTCGCTTCTGACCTGTAATGATAAGCTAGGAGCAGATGCCTCTCAGTTCTTTAACTCCGTGACAGGTCTGACCCAGCTGACAAGCTTCCGCCGCATCTTCCCCTCGCCAGCGATGATGAAGCGTAGACTCATCGAGCTCATCGATGCTGAGGCCGCGCGAGCTCGGCTTGGAGAATATGCTGAGATCAAGGCAAAGATGAACTCCCTGAACGAGCGAGAGGTGATCGAAGCGTTGAATGATGCTGCTGAGTCAGGCGTGAAGATAGAGCTCAACATACGCGGTGTCTGCTGCTGGCAGCCCCTCAGTGCGAAGGCTCAGGAGAATACTCGTATCACCAGCATCCTAGACTACTATCTGGAGCATGCACGCATCCTTAGCTTCCACAATGGGGGGCACCCACTTACCTACATCGCTAGTGCCGACTGGATGAGTCGCAATCTCGATAAGAGAGTCGAGCTCATGATTCCGCTGGAAGATCCACGCCTCGCACAGCGTGCACGAGACATACTCGATGCCTGCCTGCGAGATAATCAGCAGTCCTTCCTCCTCCAAGCTGATGGTCGCTATGTGAGCCTCGCAGATAGAGATGATTCACCCATCGTTGCGCCCTTTCGTATGCAGCAGTACCTGCAGCAACAGGCAAAGGAACGCGCCCTCACGCATGACCGCAGAATGAGGCAGACACTAGAGCCTCATCGCCCGCATAGTGAGCTATGAAGAACTAAGTAAACAAAAAGGCGAGGTGATGAGCACCTCGCCTTTTTTATGATTCATCATGAGATGATACCGTCTCGTAGCAGCATGGCATTCGCATCAGGTTCGCGTCCCATGAAGTCACGGTAGAGCTCATCGGCAGGGCGGCTGTTACCGGCCGCTAAGATGCAGCGGCGGAAGGAGCGTCCTGTCTCAGGGTTGAAGATACCTTCCTTCTCGAAGCGAGAGAAGGCATCTGCCTCCAGCATCTCTGCCCACTTGTAGGAGTAATAACCCGACTCATAGCCCCCATCAAAGATGTGGCTAAAGGCGCGTAAGGCACTCATCGCCATCTCTGTGGTAGCGATACGGTAGTCGCTGAGAACCTCTCTATCATAATCTTCGATATCGCGCCCCTGAATGCGTGAGGGGAAGTTGTGCAGCTCTAGGTCTATCTTGCCAAATGCGAGCTGGCGCATGCAGAAGCTAGCCGCTCCATAGTTGCGCGCTGCGAGCATCTTGTCGAGTAAGTCCGTGGGGATGCTGCTACCATCTTCATAATGCAGAGCGAAGCGATTGAGAGCCTCACGCTGCCATGTCCAGTTCTCATTAATCTGGCTGGGTAGCTCAACGAAGTCCCATGCCACATTCGTGCCTGCAAGGGCGCGTACCTCAACATCACTGAGTAGCTGGTGGAGCAGGTGCCCAAACTCGTGGAACACCGTCTGCACCTCCTGATGCGTTAGGAGAGCTGGCTTCCCATCCACGGGACGCGTCATATTCCCACACATGAGCGCGAGATGGGGCTGGCGCGGACTCGTAGCAGTCGCTGGCATACCGCAGACGAAGCAGTCCATCCATGCCCCCGCGCGCTTACTCTCTCGTGGGTGCCAGTCTGTATAGAAAGACCCTAAGTGCTCACCGCTCTGCTCATCGTAGAGCGCGTAGAACTGCACCTCTGGGTGCCACACCTCAGTAGCGCCCTCTGGGCGGGGCTCTGCATCACTCTCACGGTAGAAGCTAGGCATCTCCTCGATGCGTATGCCGAAGAGCTCTGAGTAGATGTCAAACATACCTGATATCACGCGTGGCATGGAGAAATAGGGGCGCAGCTGCTCGCTGTCGAAGTCGTAAAGAGCCTTGAGGCGCTTCTCATTCCAGTAGGCGATATCCCACGGCTTCATGACGGGGATGCGTTCACCTGTCGTCTGCTCTGCAAAGAGGCGTATACCCTCCTGCTCATCACGGAAGGCATCGAGTACCCTCGCATGTAGGTCATTGATGAAGTCTAGGGCGCGCTTGCCTGTGCGAGCCATGCGACGACTCAGTGTGTAATCTGAGGGGCAAGAGTAGCCGAAGAGTTTTGCGCGTTCATCGCGCAGTTGTAAGATCTCGGTGATGAGCTCTGAGGTGTCATAGCTACCTGTCCCTTTCGTGTTACCACCGCGCCAGATGCGCTCGCGCAGTGAGGCATCATCGGCAAAGCTCAGCACAGGGATGACACTCGTAGCCTGTAGGGTGAAACGCCACTGTGGGGTATCAGTACTACCATAACCCTTGTCGAGGGCATCTTGCATCGCAGCGGCTCGTGCTGACTCAGGTAGACCTGCTAGTTCCTCAGGGCAGCTTGTGACGTATTCCCATGCATTGGTGGAGTCAAGAACGCGCTCTCCAAAACTCTGAGAAAGCTCTGCCATACGCGTCATGATCTCTGTATAGCGCAGCTTCTGTTCATCAGACAGCTCCGCTCCGCTTTCGCGCAAATCGAGCATCGTCTCTGAGATGAACCGCTGCTTCACCGCACTGAGCTGCTGCACCCATGGAGCCGCGGCAGCGGCTTTCAGCACAGCATAGAGCTGGGGGTTGAGCGTGATGGAGGAGGAGAACATCACCACCTCGGGCATCAGTTCGTTAATCACCTCACGACGCTCAGGACTATTATTCACGCTGAGCAGGTGATTGAGCCTGTGCCATGCTCGCTCCAGTGGGCGCGATACTTCTTCGAGTGCGGCGAAGGTATTCTCATAATTACTCTCCTCTGGAGTGACAGCGCAGAGGCGGTCGATAGAGGACTGAGCGAGTTTGATGCCTTCGCGCACATCTTCGGCTGCACGTTGTGGGGTGAGCGCTGCCCATGCGATGTTCAGGGAGGGGTCGAGGTAGGGATGTGTATTCATGCTTGATGTCATACTAGTTACTTTCGAGCCTCAGGTCAAGAATGCCTTGCGCCAGTGGGGAAGAAAAAACACCTGAGAGAACGAAGTCTCCCAGGTGTCAGCACGATTTCTAACTAGGTGTATACTTATTGAGCAGAATCAGTGCCCTTAGCGGCACGCTTAGCTTCGATAGCCTTCTTCATGGTGGCGCGCTCGGTTTCGTCGAGTTGACCATCCTTATTCGTGTCGAACTTCTCCAGCATCTTAGCTTTTCTCTGTTCCTTGCTCATGCGTTCGCCCTTGCCCTTACCCTTCGGGCGTGCAGCCTTGGCAGCAGCGCGCTCGGTTTCGTCAAGCTTACCGTCCTTGTTCGCGTCGAACTGCTCGAGCATCTTGGCTTTCATAGCAGCCTTCTTATCGGAAGCTGGAGTTTCTGTGTTGGCGGAAGCAAGTCCAACGCTAGCGAAGATGAGGGATGTGATGAGTAATGTCTTCATGATGATGATATGTGTATTTAGGGTTGATTTTTCTAAGAGATGATCTCCTTATTCTTAAGAACGCAAGGAAGCAATGTTTTCTACAGATTATTTTGCTGAGACTGTTTTTTGCTATCAAGATACGGCGAGCTGTAGTTGGAGTTCAGGCTATTAAAGGAGAGGCCCTCTCTCTCTTGTGAAAGGAAAAAGTGTCAGAATTGCACAATCTGATGACGAGTTTCTCCTGAGTGAGCAAATAATGCTTGAATATAGTATTAAATAGTACTATATTCAAGTCATGCCCTATCAGGAAAAGTATTATCACGAGCGTAATTTCCAGCTGCTGGCTATATCACAGCAGCTTAGTCGCATCTATAGCAACTACGCGTTATCGCGAGGGATTACGGCAACAGAGTTGATGTTCTTTTATGAACTACACACCGAAGAGCAGTGTACACCGAAGAGTATTGCCGACAAGTGGAGTCTACCCAAACAGACAGTGAACAACATCATCAGGCAGCAAGAAAGGCTCAATCATCTAAGCCTTCTTCCCCACCCTAGTGATGCTCGAAGCAAGCAGATAGAGCTCACGCAGAAGGGTGCATCTTTCATCTCCGAGCTCATCGCCCCTCTGATCCAAGCAGAGATCAAAGCGCTTCGTCGCATAGAGCCCAGCCGCATAGATGAAGCCATCGCGCTAGAGAAGCTCTATAATGAATACCTCACCCAAGAAATAGAAACAGATGCAAGCCCTCTCACATAATCCTCTCGATACAGGGACACGAATGGGGCAACTCCTCCGCTTCGCTGCGCCCAATGTAATCATGATGGTATTCATGTCCCTCTATACCATCGTGGATGGCATGTTCATCGCGCAGTATCTAGGCTCGCTAGCCCTATCTGGGCTGAATATGGTCATGCCTGCCTTCAGTCTCATGGTGGCGATTTCTCTGATGCTGAGCATAGGAGGTAGCGCAGTTTGTGCGAGACTGATAGGGGAAGGAAAACAGAAGCAGGCAGAGCAGACCTTCAGCATGCTTGTATATCTACTCATCGGAATTAGTGTGATAGGAGCTGCCCTTTCGATAAGCTACTTGGATGAAATCATCAGATTGCTGGGCAGTACTGATAAGCAGCATGCCTATAGCTACGACTACGGATTCTACTGCGCACTCTTCGCGCCCGCTTTTTTCCTGCAAGTATGCTTTCAGACCTTCTTCGTGGCAGCAGGTAGACCCTCACTAGGGCTTCTCTTTACGGGGATAGGAGGAGTGATGAATATCGTACTGGACTATATCATGCTAGATCTCTTAGGAATGGGGATAGCAGGAGCTGCAGTGGCAACTGGCATCGGGGCTGCCGTGCCAGCCCTAGGGGGGCTGATTTATTTCTCCTGTAGGCAGGGGAGTAATCTTCGCCTGACGCAGGCTCGCTTCCAGTGGCAAGAGCTCGTGGCGATTAGCTCTAATGGCGCATCAGAAATGGTGACTCACCTTTCATCGGGGGTGACGACCTTCCTATTCAACCTCGTCTGCCTACGCTATTATGGGGAGAATGGGGTGGCGGCAATTAGCATCATTCTTTATCTCCAGTTCCTCTTTAGCGCCTTTTTCTTTGGATATGCAGAGGGGGTCGCGCCTATTACGAGTTACCACTGGGGCGCGAAGACAGCAGGAAGACTGCGTGCGCTGTATCGCAATAATATAAGAGTGATTGCAATGCTGAGTTTATTGGTGCTCCTCATCTCGTTGATGGGTATAGAAGGCATACTGGGACTCTTCTCAAAGGGCGAAGAGAATGGGGATGCGCTGAGTATAGCGCAGAGTGGCTTCTATCTCTACGTATGGGGTTATCTATTCCTTGGGTTTAATGTCTTCGCCTCGGCTCACTTCACCGCACTGGGGAATGGGATACTCTCGGGACTACTCTCCTTTGTGCGCACCTTCTGCTGCTTGGCACCGAGTATCTATGTGCTACCTATGCTCATAGGAGACAAAGGGATATGGCTAGCCGTACCTCTAGCTGAACTGATAGGTCTTATCGTGAGTTTCTACTTCCTACGCCGCTACAGAGCGCGGTACCAATATTAGGCTAGTTAAAAAGGGGGCTCTCAAAAAAGTGCCCCTCATGTATACTATTCAATACGATATATCTTGCAGTCGTCGCCTAGATTCTTGTCTAGAACGATTTGCAGATTACTGTTATTTATCTCGTTGTGGTAATTGACGATTTTCTGAATCTTATCAAGGAAGGGGTATTTCTTTGTGTGAACAAAACGCGCATTATCAGCCGTGATAATATCTATATCGCTTTCATACCCTGCCTCGAGCAACATATTCTCATAATAGGGCAGGCAGCTCTCCCAGTCACCCATGGGTAAAAAGTGATCATAACGTCTGATATTACTTGCACAGAACAAATTAGAAGGTATAGCTATACTGCGATAAGACTGAGCAAATGCAAAATAGTACAAATCTGGCGTTTGTTTCATCTCTTTCTCTAAAAGAGCAATGAGCTCCGGATTAGCGTAACTGGCACGTAGAGGAGAAAATAGCTTGGAGATATATGAGCGTTGAGTATAAGGTAAAAATGCGAAAAGGGGTAGCATGACTGCACAGGTGAGAGCTTGATTTCTATACCCCGATATTTTAAGCTTTGTATTACTGATGCTGAATAAAATAAAAATAAAGCACGAGAAATATACACTCAAGAAAGAACCATTATTGATGCGTCCCGTATAACACAATGCGGCAACCAGTACGACAAATAAGACCAGATAAAGTAATCCTAGAGAATTCCGCATAAGACCAGTTGTGATGCCCTCCTTTGCGACACTAAAGAAGGTAGCTAGCACCACAGGTAGAAAGATTGCTGCAAGATAGTATAGATTAAACAGTGATCCTAAGAATTGTTGAGCTATATCTGCACCCTGCTTCAATCTGGCCCACACCAGTTCTGGGGTCGTATAATCATGACTTTGATAGATCTCATAGAGAGCACTCCACCATTCATTATCCTTGCGCAAAGGAGTTTGAAAGTTCCAACTCACAAAAAGATCTTTCAATGCAGGGGTGAATCCAATTTCATCATAGCGAGCTTGCTTCTTGCTCTGAAACTCGGTTGAGGAAACATCTGCATAGTCTAAATAGCTACTTCTGGTATGATGAACCACTGACAAATCCATTTCCTGATTACCCCAGAAGCTTGTTTTTGCCATTGTGTGCTGCGTTGAGTAGATTGTCAGAATACCGATTAGCGCGACGCCACAGTAGATGAGGATTTTCTTATTCCCTCGCATCCACTCAATGCATGATGCAATGACTAAGAAAGGGAATAACAGGATGCATGAATCAAAGCGCAGTGTGGCTGCAAGGAGAATGAATAAAACAGCTGCCCAAGAAATGAGCGTTTTACCACGACGAGATGCGCGTATCAGGAGGAGCAGTCCTGCCGCCATTGCGGCACAACTCACGACAGCAAATTCTACAAACAAAAAAGGGCAATAAAAGAGCTGTACTGCGAGAAGGCATGCTCCGATGTGTGAGAATCTGGGGGATTCCTTTGTATGAATGAGAAGACGCGCTACCAAGAGTATGGTGCAGCCATTAAGCACAAAAATGAATAGTGTATAGGGATCAAAGGGCGGCTTGAGCGCAGCAATCCAACTGAGGGGATACATCAAGAAGTATGATACACAGTGTGTATGAACTCCAGGCTCTCCCCACATGAGAACCTGAGTGAAAAAAATGTTATCATACTGTCTGAAGTTTGGAGGGAATAGAACCAATAGTAGCAGATAAAGTAGACCAAATGTCCACACGGAATGAGTAAACAGTATTTTGCGTGCAAGATTAATTATATTCATACTGAAATGGATAATGGATGTGAGCAATGCTTTTGGTATGTCGAGATCTGAGGTTGGCAGGTACTTTCTAGCTATCTAGAGTCATTTTATGATGAACGACCATATGTATTCGGTGCTTTTAGATCACGCCACATTCTCTTATCAATGAATCACTTCTTGGGGGGAGGATCAGCCTTCGGCCTACTGTAGTCGCATCCTGGGGCTTTTGGAAGAAGTAAGCCGGGGAAGCGCTTCTCGGATTCTCCGCTTTCATCCATAATGATCTCAGAGAGCAAGGATGTCTCCTTCAGGGGTGGCCATGCGCGTTCAAAAAAAGGATCATCGTGATTCAAGTGCCCATTCCAGCAATCATACACAGGCATGTCAGGGGAGAATGTTCTATAACGCTCTCTGCATAATAAGGCAAGAGCAAATAAGCCACAGCCTAAAATAAGGTACTTATAATATTTAAAGTCCCCCCAATGCTTCACCCAATAGAGGGCAATGATGAAGTTGTAAGTGAGCACGCCTTTGAAATAAAATTCATTAATAATAAGTGTGTAATCCTTAGGCACAATGAAACCGTAATAAATCATTGAAGTCACCAGCGGCAGTAAAAACAAGTATTTGATGTTCCCTATGGAGCGGCACAAAATCAGAGGCAGGACAAAGAAGGCGGTTGCAGCCAGTTGGCGTACCAAGAATGTGAAGAAGTCTGCACTTTCCATCACCTGCCATGCAAAACGGATGTAGGTGATAGGGTTGCTTGCGCGGAAATAGTAAATAGCGGTAAGTAGAACGAGTAGTACTGGGACTATTAGTGAGATGGCACAAGTGAGCAGCTTTTTCTTATTCTTGAGTATAGGGAGGTAGTAGAACAAGGCGATGGGCATAAGCGCGAGTGCACCAATGGGAGATGAGGGGAAGATTAATGCTATGCACAGTGGTATAGTGATGTGACGAGACTCCTTAATCATGATAATCACTGCTGCTGCCATCAGTGTTACCAAAGAAGAATTATAGGGAGCTATGGAGTTGCCAAGCGCAGTGAATTCAATGAAGCTAATCTGAGCAATGAACTGGTTGCCCACCTCGACTAGTGATGGGAAATTGTTCGCGATCAAGAAGAGATAAACGCGAATAAAGATTTGCTGGATAGGGTCAGCAAAGCAGCACAAGAGCAATAGAAGCAAGAGAGAAACTTTTTTTACATAAAAACATGCTAAGATATACACGATCAGAAACATGCTGTAAATGTAGAGCACCAGTATGATCTGCCTAGCACCTTCGTCAAAGTAACGCGCAATAATGGCGGGCGGCAGCATATTGGCAATATAATAAGTGAACTCCTTTCCATTGGGGAGGACTACAGGCCAAGGCGCATCTATTAAATTAAGATACAATGCTTGTCGCATGATAGCGTGATCCATGTCAGTGGGGAAGTACCCCATGACACTAGAAGAAGCCACGTAGAGAAAAAGAAGAAGCGCCGCTAGAGCAAAAAAGACAATATCGCGACGAGATAAATGAAGGGTGTGTTCATCTAGTTTGGGAGAGATGCGTGCCATTAGGAAAACAATACTTCCAAGGGTAAGAGCGCTAGCCAGCAACGCCACGAGAGGTTCATACCAGCCGATGAAAAAAAGCACATTGCCGCTGGCAATAAAAAGCAGAGCGGCATAAACGATAGGTGCAAGCCGAATATGGTAGCGTGGAGTAGAGGCATTCATGAGTCTGAAAGGCTAGGAGGATTGTACTCTCTAGTTTTGCTAGGTGTGAGCTGCTCCTTGCACACCTACGGCAAAAGATGAGTTAGGAGTGGGGGAGCGTTGAGAAATTAATACTATTTTATTTTTTTACCGTAAGCAAGCTCAAAAATGAGAATCAATAGTTTGGCGTGTTCCATCATGATACAGGACGTTGAAATGAATCAGAAAGAAAAAGCTTTCTGGTTACCTCAAAATAAAAGACGCTCAAACCATGCATCGCGATATGAGCACAAAAAGCAAACAAGAACTAATAGAGCATTCTCGCAAAAGGAACCTGCGACTCAATGGGAAGCCAGAGCGAGGAAAGTATCTCACCTTGCAGAGACGTATCAAGGCAAAAAACCTACAGTCATCACAGAGTTAATAAAACCACAAATTATCGCCAAGCTCAAACAGAGATGGAGTCCTGAGCAAATTGCGGGACGAGCCAAACTAAAAAACGAATACAACATCAGTCACCAATCCATTTCCAACCTCATTGCAACGGATACGAAAAATGGAGGCATGCTCTATAAATACCTTAGAAGAAAGAGAAAATACAGAAAACATAAAACAAAAGAAAGCCATATCAAAGCCCACGTCATGATTGATCGCCGACCCGAAGTCGTAGAAAAACGTCAACGACTCGGTGACTGGTAAATAGACTGTATTCCGTTTTGAGCTTGACGGACCTAAGAACCTGCAGTATAAAGCAAAATGAAATAAAAACGCAGTATTGAAAAGGCAAAAAGAAGCTTAACCTATCCAAAAAATGCTAATAAAAATAGCCGCGTAGCTTAGCGTTTTAACATTGAACTTGCAAATTTAATCGGGGCACCCCAGAAGGTACCCAAGAAGGCGTACTGACTGGTGCCTCAGAAGGTGTAACGCATCTATGGTGAGTTTTATTCCTTATAGCTTCTATTGTGATCTAAATGTTTACGGATTGTACCATCCAAAGAGATTGCAAATACCATAATTTTACTTTTCCCAATAAACATCCAATACTCAGTACCTTTATCATCTATACGTTCAAATATGATTTCATACAAATCAGGAATTTCGTTGCTCTCAAACTTAGCTACCAATTTCCAAGGTAAATTTTTTGGATATACAGCTATAGGTTTACTAAGCGGTTGCGATATAGAAGTCTTAAGAATTTTATCAATATTCTCATTTAATTCATAGCTAATTATTTTATTCAATTCGCGATTATAGCAGTGCAAAACCCACCTATCACCATACCATTTTAATATATAAGGAGAGAGTTTATCGTTGGATTCAACGATTTTTTCAATTTTTTTGCGAGATTCAGAGATAGGAAACGGCATTGACTTTTCATTTTCAAGAGGGCTACAGGTCATGCCTAAAGCTGAACTATTGATGATGTGTGAAAAAATTAAACAGATCGACACGAAAAATCCTTTTTTTAAATTTTTAATGTAATGCATATTGTATATTAATTCTGTTATGAGGTGAATCTTATTTCCTGACACAACTTGTATAAATATGATAAAATAAAGTGGTGAATTAGGGATTAGTTTCAGCCTATCCTTTTATCTGCTCTTTAGCAAAGCATCTTTATGTCATACGCGGAGCAAGCGGTGCGGGGACAGCCTAAAATGAAATTCGCCGCTAGGGGGGGGAGAAGGTGAGGCGTAGTGCGAGGATGCTCATGCATGCAAGCAGAGCTTTCTTGATGAGGGGGCGCGATTTGTGTTTTCATGGTGCGTTCAGCGTGCGCGCACTTTATCTTTCATATTGCTCTAGATCTGTTGATATGGGTATTCTTCGCACCGGATCAATCCCTCATGGCACCTGTTTCCAGAATCTATAGATTGTTTGCGCTGCAATTATAAACATGATATACACCGCACCGTAGATTTTGGGGAGCTTGGCTACCTTTGATACCCATTTCTTTAAGCATCGTCAATCTTAGTAAGATTAAAGTACTGCTTAATTTCCTGTTTTGTTACTGATTTTCCACACGTCTGAATAATAAACTCCCGAATAAAAGGATATCCAATTTATCACTGTTTTTTTGAGCTACTGCCTCATAGAATTTTAGGCGTTGACCCCACTTAAACTAGGAATGTAGCGTATATAATATTTAAAAAGTGAACAAAGTTTGGTTTTATAAGCCAACAAAAGGCTTCATCCTCTCGGATGAAGCCTTCTGATAAAAAGAGATAGGGCTATAGGGACTCGAACCCCAAATAACGGTGCCAGAAACCGGTGTGTTGCCAATTACACCATAGCCCTATTTGTGTGCGCAGATTCTACGCTGAAATACTCGATGGGTCAAGTGTAAAATGACAGGAAAATGTTTTTTTCGCTTCGCTCGACAGAAAAGCAGCACCTCTATCTTGATGACTGAGGTGCTGCATGAGAGGGATGTGTTTGGCTTACTACTGCCCCGTACGCTTCTTGTAGCGCGCGCGCATAGCCTCGTCTTGAACGGTGTTCGCCTGCACGCTCTTACGAGCCTTCTTCGCATGATCGCGAATGTCCTCGTCTGCATCGTTCTCGTAGCGTTCGATGAGCTTTATCACCCAGGGGAACTCGCGTAGGCGAGCCAGTGAGCCAAGAAGCATGGTCTTTTCGAGACGGATCTCTTCGAGCTCCTTGCGACGCTGCATGAGTGACTCATAGTTTGCCGCGTCCTTGCCGACGAAGTCGACAGCGTCGGGGTCTGTCTTGTTGAGAATGCTGTTCCAGTCTCCGCTGTCGTTATTCACTTTTGTGAAGAGGGCGTTAATGAGGAGGTCGACAGTTGCGTCATCACGGTCGCGTGCCTGTGTGAAGAGGTTACCCAGAGCGCCCTTGATGAGCTTTTTCTCCTGCTCGGTGGAGGCCTTTGCGTCGAGTTCGAGGATGAAGGGTAGGATGCTATCATCGCCCCAGGAGGCGAAGAAGCGAAGATCGCTGCGCCAGTTCTTCTTATCCTTCACACGTGCTTCATAGTAGGCGCGCGCCTTTGGAGATTTCGACGCGCCGAAGCTTGAGATGAGCTTGCTGCGCTGCCCTTCTGGTAGTAGATCAAAGAGCTGATCGCCAACTTCTTGCTTCTCTTTCTCATCGGTGATGAGGTCCATGATGTTGATCAGGCAGGTGATGAGGGCTCGGTTCAGCGTGGGGGAGGTGTCTTTGTCCTTGAGCAGATCGGTGATCTCTGGGATATCAGCTGGTGTGACACGCATGCCCTTTACCTCCCAGATGGAGGCGAGAATCTCAGCCTTTCTCTTGAAGCTAGGCTGGTCGGAAACCCTTTTCGCGAGCACGGAGAGGTGTTTGTTAAACTGCTTGATCTCGGCTACTGCCATGCGCTGGAGAAGCCAAGAGAGCAGCGAGGGCTTGATCGTCTTCGCATTTGCTGCTAGCTCATCAAAAATAAGCTTTGCGATGGTGGGATCTTTTTCAGCAGCGATGCCAAGCAGAAGGCAGGCGTTCTGTGCGACGCTTTCGGCATTGCCACCGTAGCGAGGGTCACCGTGTTCGTTCTTCACGAAGGGATTAATGACAACGCTGAGGAGGAGCTTTGCATCCTCTGGGCTACAGACGATATCGACCTTCTTCGCCTTGGCATCAGCGAGGGATTCTATCCCAGCACGGTTGATGGTAGAGGAGCGTTCGAGGAGACCATTGATCTTCTTCTCATGAGCGAGGCGCGCTTCTTCACGGGCTTCGTTTTGGAAATATTTGTATCCACTATAGCCACCTGCAAGAACGAGGAAGCTGAGACCAAAGATGAAGATCTTTGACTTCCAGAAGGGGACAACATTCTGTGGCTCTAGGCTGTCGAGGTAGCTGGGGCGGTCGGAGGCTGCTTGCTCGGCTTCTTCTGGGCTAGCTGTAGCTGTAGCTGTAGGTGAGGGCGCGGCTGCGGGCTTCGCTGCTCTGGCTGCACCTGTGGTGCTGGGGGTGAGCTTGGGGCGGTTGACACGCAGCTGAGGCTTTGGTGCTGCTTGTGCGGCAGTGGGCTGGGGTGTGGGATCTTCCACTGGAGCAGGTGTAGGCTCAGAGGCTGTTTCTGCTACCATGGATTCTGGGATGTTGGGTACCTGGGCTGCTGCTGGGACTTCAACTGGGTTAGCAGCAGCCGGTTCAGGTGTTGGTTCAGGTGTTGGTTCAGGTGTTGGTACTGCGAATTGTTGTTTTTCGTACTCCTCCATCTGGCGGTTATATTCTTCCATCTGTCGGTTGTACTCTTCCATCTGCCTATTGTATTCGGCTTGCTCATCGTTACTAGGCGATGTTGCTGCATTGGCACTGGCTGGAGGTGCGATAGGCTTGCCGTCTGCGCTTAGAAGGCGCATTTTTGTCTTAGGTATAGCAGCAAAGGTGCTAGGACGCAGGACGCGTGACTTGGGAATTTTATTGAAAGAGGTACTCATGATAGAAACGTGCTAACGTGTATATTTCATTAATAGCATAAAAATGTTCTAATGGCAATCATGGAATTAGAGATATCTATGGGGTAATGCGTGTGACTACTTCTCGCGCGATGAAGGCACGCCACACGTATTAGTTGGATTTCTTCTCAGCGGACTCGATTTTTTTGACGTAGCGCTGATAGAGCGCTCCTTGCTTCTCGCCGGGGAGGGGAGCCTTCCACTGATGGTCTGGCTGGATACCAAGACCTAGGAGGAAGTCGCGCTGCGTAGTTGCCGCCTTCAGGAGTTCTTGGAGACCTGGGCGTTGAGGGCCTGCGAGGTGCTTGGGTGCGTCTTTTATGTACGCGTTGTTGATGTAGAGGGCTTGGCGTTGGTGGATTTTGAGACCGTAGTCGAGCATGGAGAGTGCTTTTTCGGGCTTGTTCTCACTGAGTGCTTGTAGTCCCTGAGAGATGATATTAAGTCCATAGGCAACATGCGGCTGTACCACGAGTACTGGATCAGAGCCACCTCTGGGGAGGTGCTGTCGCATGAGGTGTTCATTCTCGGTGAAATGTCCTAGATAGTTGTTCATCTCGACTAGGTGGAGGAGATTGTAGATGTTCTTTGGGTTCTTTTCTAAACTGGCGGCGAGGTACTGCTTGGCTCGCTGGGCGTGCGCGTCGCGCTCCATGACGGGGTGGGCGATGAGGTAGCGCTCTAGGATGAGATAGTCAGGATATCTGTCTAGGATCGTCTCGTACTGCTCACTTGTATAGGGGCGGAACTCCTTTGCCTGACTATTCAGCGTCCACTGCGCAGTGTACTGGGGAGTGAGTACCCATGATTCATAGACACTCATAGCGAGTACGAGGGTGAGACTGAGGGCTAATAGGATGCTTCCTTTTGTGCCCTGAGCCTTGACTTCGATCATTTGCTCGCGTATCCACTGGCGATCCTGACCGAGCCATTGTTTAAAGATGTTGCCATGCTTGCGTCTGACGGGGGCAGCAATGATGCCGCAGCAGAATGCTGTAGCGGTCGCTAGTGCGTACTGATGCCACACGAAGTCGGTGATGGAAAGGGCCGCGAGCCCGAGCAGGGTGAAGATGGCTATAGCGGTGACGAGACGACGCTCATGGCTGGGCTCTTCAGCGGTTAGGAGGATCACTCCTTTTATCACGTGGAGGAGGAGGAGAATGAGTGTCGCAAATAGGGCGATGATGCCATAATCAGTCCAGAGCTGGAAGTATTCATTATGCGCGTAATTCGGGCTAGCCCAGTCGTTGAACAGTGGGGCGATCTCCCACTGGGATGCCCCTGATCCGTAGCCCCAGAGTGGAGCATCAGGCAGTACCTGAAGTAGCAGTCCCCATATCTCGGTGCGTAGGTGGGTGTCTATACCTGTAATGAAGCTCATCACTCCTGTACCATAGAAGAAGTCATAGATGAGCATCACGAGTCCAATGATGAACGCGAGACCGAAGATGCCGTCAAACCAGCTGATCTTCCCCGTTGTAAAGATGCGCAGTAAGAACCACAAAAACCAGCCAATTAGAGTTACTACGGGAATGAGGAAGAAGACAGCGCGAGTTGCGCAGTAGAAGGAGAAAATGAGCGATATGATGCCAATGAGCGCGTAAAAAATCCCCGACAAGCGTCGTGACCAGATGCTAAACCAGATGAGCAATGCCCCACCTAGGATGAAGAATGCGCCAGCGAAGTTCTTGTAGAGGAACAGCGACATGTGGCGTGACTGCTCTCCTGCGAGACCTATCTCTGGGCGACCGAGAATGCTGATACTCATCTCTGTCTTATTCATGACGATCCAGAAGATTATGTTTAGGATCACAGCGAGACAGAGAACGCGAATGAGTGTGGTGCCAGCCCTCAGCGTAGGCGCGATAGAGATACCAGCTAAATAGAAGACGATGCAGCCCAGAATGATGCCTATGTCTGAGTAGGCTTCAAAGACAGAGTAACTAGTCCATGCGCGTACGAGCATGTAAGCGGCTACCCCTAGGGTGACCCATGAGAGGGCTGGGGTCTGCACGAACTTCAGTCTCAGCGATAGGGCAATGAGACCTAAGATGCAGAGAATAGAGGTGGCGATGAGAATGGGGGCTTGGCTATACGCTTGACTGTCTACGATGGCCATCGAGGCGATCCATATCAACAGCATGAGATAGGCCGCAGCGCGACCCCAGATGCTATCAACGAAACGTAGGGGAGTTCTCTCCTGTTGCATAGAAGTGATGATAACAGAAGCCCCAGCGTCTGGCAAGCTTAGATAGGTTGAGGAGTTCAGCGAAGAGTGTAGTCGCGTCGCCCAAAAATGGCTGATCCGACACGGACGATGGTTGCACCTTCTTCGATGGCGATGGGGAAGTCGTGACTCATGCCCATGGAGAGCTCCGGTAGGTCTAGCGGACCACGTGTACGGAGCTCGGCTGCCAGCTCCCGTAGAGAGGCAAAGGCGGCGCGCGAGTCTTGAGCATCCTCGCTGGGTGCTGGGATGCACATCAGCCCACGTATATCGAGTGAGGGGAGGGTGGTTAGTGCATCCCATGAGGTGAGTAGTTCCTCTGGGCTGAATCCGTGCTTGCTCTCTTCGTTGTCGATGTTTACCTCTAAAAGAATGGGAGCAGACGTGCCTAGCTCTGTAGCGATACGAGAGATGGTCTCAGCGAGGCGCATCGAGTGGACAGCTTCGATGAGCGCGAAGCCTTGCTGTAGAGCCTTGCGCACCTTGTTTCTCTGGAGAGGTCCGATGAGATGCCAGCTAGTATCATGCGGTAGCTCTGGTATCTTCTCCATCGCTTCCTGTAGTTTGTTCTCTCCAAAGAGGAGTTGCCCTGCCTCGTAGGCTTGGATGATATCACTGCAGGGGAAGGTTTTGCTAACGGCGAGGAGCTTCACACTGCCAGCTGGACGCTGTGAGCGCAGCTCTGCATCTGTGATGAGCTGGCGGATCTCTGAAAGCTGCTCAGGAATATACATGCCCATACCATAGCAAGGTGCACCGACTATGCCAAGATTATTCCTCAGTTGTAAACATAAAAAAGTGGCTTAGTCACCGACTAAGCCACCTAGAATTAGATCTAAGCTTGTTTAAACAGCCTTGTTCTCACCAGCCTCTTGCTCTGACTTGTTCATAGGCACGGGCTGCCACTCTTGCTGAGAGCTACTTTCATCAGTAGCCTGCTTGTCGTTGGCAGCACTGACCATGAGTTCGCGTCCCATGAAGGGCTGTCCATGGAGTACTTCTGCGGCCTGACACGCGTCGTTGGTGTGACGCATCTCGACGAAGGCATAGCCCTTGCTACGATAGGTGCGAGGATTGTAGATGATCTCGATGCTCTTTACATCACCAAATCCCTTGAAGAGATCTTCCAGTTCGCTTTCGTTGACCTCATAGGAGAGATTGCCGACGTAGAGACGACCGTTGCGAGTAGGAGGGGTGGAGTTCGGGCGGCGGCGTTCGCCAGATCCGCTCTTGGCAGGGCGAGGCTGACGAGGTGTGCGTGTGCTCTTGTCTTGCTTCAGCTGGGAAGCCTTCTTTGGGGCTTGCTTCTTTTTGCCAATACCGAAGAAGCCTAAGATGCGCTTCAGCAATGATGGCTTGGAGGCGGGAGCCTTGTCGGGGCGGGGCATGCGCTGGTAACGGCCGCGGCTTTGGTAGCGATTCTTGCGGCGGCGGGCTCCTTGGCCCTGTCTACCTTTCGTGTGGTGTTCTGACATAATGTGTTTGATATGGATGTAGGTAAGTGACTTATGATGTAAGTTTTACCAAAGTATCACGTGGTGAGTAGTTTTCAAGCCCACTCACTCATCAGGCGAAATGATACTAGGTTATAGTCACTTAGCAAGCTTAAAATAGTTTTTAGGTGTAAAAAGAATGCTCGAGCAGTGCTCGGAGAAGTCCGCTGATTTCTGAGTTAGTGATCGGTTAGATTCGATACTTATCTCCTTTAAGATAATTGCAATTTAGCTTTTTTAAAAAAATCAAGCATTTTTTTAAGGGTTTGTAATTTTTCTCATTGACAAAAGGGTGTCAGATTGTGTATTAAAAGTGACAGAAAGTGTATTTTTATGTCCAATGAGGTAGGTTTCAAGTATCTTGGCTTAGCCAAATATACCCTAGATCCTAAGAATAGGGTCACGATACCTGTGTCTTGGAGAGATGAGTCTACTGCGAATATTGCGTTGCTACGCAGTAGTTTAGATGGGTACGATGTTCTAAAATGCTACTCGCACACATGGCTGTCTGCCTTCTTGGAAGAGAAGGAAAAGGAGCTCATCTCGCGTGGGTATGATGCGAGTGCGGTAGCGCGAAATGTCGAAGTGATCGCCTCAAGCTGCCAAACAGCAACACTCAACTCACAGGGGAAGGTCGTCATTCCTAAAGATGCACTCGAGCATATAGGATGCTCAGGCGCAGCTGGTGCTAGTAACGAGCAACGTACTGTGAAAGTGGTGGGCTATGGTCGCTTCTTCCGTATCTGGCGCTTGGCAGACTATGAAGAATACATCGCCAAGTCGAAGGCTGCCGAGCCAAACCCTATCCTAGCTCAGTTCGATATTCTCAATTAACAAAACTATTATTTAATCAGAAGGATAACCATTACCAATGACCTCGACCAGCCTGAGCTGGAGTGCTGATGTCTCTGCCGAAAGTACCGCCTACCGCGTCTTTCTCTGGGGGCAGGGCAGCCTCCCTGATGAGCTTCTAGCCCAGTGGCAACAGAAGCGCAAGAGTCTTCTCCAAAGCATGCAAGATGCTGGGGTGAAGGGCGCTCGTGGTCGTCTGAAAAGCGTGGAATCTGAACTGGAGTCTCTTACTGTCGAGTTGATAGAAAAGCCTTTGCTTACAGCGAGTTATGATGAGCTTCTTTGTACGCGCGCGAGCGCATCCGCGGAAGCGATGCGCTCAATAGCAGGGCTGCTGGGCTATGAGCTGCGCGGTGATGCTCTCATCCTGCTGCTGGAGCTTCAAGGAGAGCAGAGCCTGCCCGATCTCATCTCAGCCTGTCTCGGAGCTCTCGCACTCGACTTGCCACAGGGCTGGTGCGATGCGCCGCTCATCAAGGCGCTCTCAGCTGAGATGTCCTATGATCTTCAGACTCAGTGGGGGATGAGCCATGAAAGCTCAGCTAAAGAGTCAGAGGAAGAAGCTCAGTGGCAGCACTTAGCAGAGCGATTTGAGCACTTTACCGTCATGGCAGAAGAGGCTAGTAATGCGCTACTGGCATGCGAAGGTAAACTGCTCATTGACGCCACACTCGGAGGTGGAGGCCACACGCAACGCCTGCTTGAAAAGGGGGCAGAGGTCTGGGGCATTGACCAAGATCCTGTGGCTCGCACAGCTGCTCGTAAGCGACTGGCTGGCTTCGGTGAGCGATTCCGTGTGCTCGCTGGAAACTTCCGTGACCTCGGTGACCTACTCAGCTCGCAGGGTGTGGAGCAAGTCGATGGTATTCTCGCGGATATCGGGATATCATCCCCACAGGTAGACTGCGCTGAGCGTGGCTTCTCCTTCATGCAGGATGGTCCTCTTGATATGCGGATGAACCCAGAAGCAGCTCTCAGTGCGGCTGATCTCATCGCACAAGAAAGCGAGCAGGCATTGGCGGATATTCTCTGGCAGTATGGAGAGGAGCGCGCAAGCCGTGCCATAGCCCGACGCATCGTCCGAGAACGAGAAGTGACCCCCATCACGACTACGAGTCAATTGGCAAATATTATCGCTTCTGTCCTTCCGCGTAAGGGTAAGCAGCACCCTGCGACACGAAGCTTTCAGGCACTGCGCATCGCTGTGAATGATGAGCTCGGTGCGTTGCAATCCCTGCTTGAAGAAGGGGTTAAACGTCTGCGTTCTGGTGGTCGTATGGCTATCATTACCTTCCATAGTCTTGAAGATCGTGCCGTGAAGCGATTCTTCGAGCGTATCACGAAGCCAGAAGTTGATCGTCCAGAGTGGCCTGCCCCGCGCCCTAATCCTGATTACTGCGCAAAGCTCGTTGTGCGTAAGCCTCTAGTTGCAAGCGAGCAAGAGCTTTCCATGAATTCCCGTTCACGTAGTGCTAAGCTACGTATTGTAGAAAAAATTTAACACCTAGATCTAATCATATGTCCTTAGAAGCTTCCCAAGAAAAATCGCGCCAGCAAATGAGTATCGCCACATGCCTGTGGATGATCTGCGCTGCCACCATCATCACCACCGCCTGTGTGCACTATGCAACCGTCACAAATGACATCACCTCTATCCGACGCGAAGTGGAGAAGGTAGGTCGCCTCACGGCTGATGCACGCATGTCGGCTAATATGTATCAGGCGCGTGCGAATGAGTATACCCATCGCTGGATCATTCTCGATAGACTCAATCAGATGGGGTCGACGCTCAAGCCTATCTACTTTGATCAGATTGAGACTATTTCCCCTATTGATACGAGCACGTTAACGAGGCTCGATGAGCCAGCTGCTCGCTAAGCTTTCGTGACGATTACCGCGCTTCTCTTTTTTTATGCGATCACCCAAGAGCCACTTTCGATTCTTCGTGCTGTGCGGATGCATTCTTGCAACCGCTACAGTAGCGGCGCATCGCTTGGTTAAATTGCATTTTCAAAGCAAGGAAGAGAGTAGCGCCTATACTGGTGAAGTCAGGGTAAACCGAGAGCATATCCCTGCTCAGCGTGGAATTATCATGGATAGGAATGAAGAGATCCTGACGAATAATATCCAGAGCTGTGATCTTATGGCAGACCGATACCACCTGCGTGATATTGCATTTGTGATCGATGCCTTGGGCTATAATCAGGCTATCCACGACGCTGCATGGCAGGAATCAAGCGATAAACAGAGAGAGGCTCTCATCAAACTCTATCGAGCAAAACTCAAGAGTCAAGCGAAACGTTCCCTTAGCGATGAGGAAAAGGCGGAGAGGCGACGACAGGCTGCCCAGAATGTGAAGATGGAAATAGAGGAGTACAAGTCCGATATGCGAGATCTCTACTTCGATCTACACGATCAATTGGTCGCTGAGCTGATTTATCCCCATATCAAGCACCAGTCCATCGAGGTGGGCAAAGATTCCTCGGGGAGACCCATGCGCCGTGCTATTCAGAAGGAAGATATCATCGCGATGATCGCTCAGAAAGAGACCATCGCTTATAACAATCAGGCTCGTGAACAGGGAAAACCCACACGCTCACTCAGGCAAGAGTTCGCGCTCGCGAATGGGCTCTCACAAGATCAGGCGCATGCTCTGCGCACAAGCTTGAAGAAATATGGCATCCGTGGCCTAGTGATCCAGATGAGCCCTAAGCGATCCTACGCTGAGCCAGAGCATCTGGCTCATGTGGTGGGCTTTGTCAATTCAAAGAATGTGGGAGTTAGCGGTATTGAGGCGCGCTATCAGTACCACCTCTCAGGTGTACCCGGTCTGCGTGAGTATAGAAATAACAGTCAAGCGAAGAATGTGCCCCATATCGATGACCGCTACCTACCCGCAAGACCAGGGCTGAATGTGCAGCTGACGATTGATATGCGCATCCAGAGCATCGTCGAGGAGGAGTTAGATCGTGGATTGCGTGAGTTCGAGTCACCACGTGGCTGCATCATCGTTGTTGATCCTAAGACAGGTGATATTCTCGCGATGGCTAGTCGTCCTTCTTTTAATCTCAATACGAAAGATGTGATCACTCCCGCAGGACATATATCGCGCGTCAATACATTAGGACCTAAGGGATCAGCACTGACAGGTGAGTTTAACTTCGCTACACAGGCTCGCTATGAGCCGGGCTCAACCTTCAAGGTCATCGCCATGGCAGCAGCTCTGGATAAAAATAAAATCACACTGGAGACACCTATTAATACAAGCCCTATCGCTATCCCTGGTGGTAAGCCCGTCAATGATGGGAGATACAACTATGGCATCCTCCCTGCGTGGGCTGTGATGAAGAAGTCGAGTAACCCTGGTACGGTTAATATTGCGCGAACGGTAGGGTGGCAGGTATTTAGGGATTACATGGACGCCTTTGGAGTGACGAAGAGCATGAAGCTGGATATTTCCAACGGAGGAGGCTGCCAGGTGGCTGATGCATCGAAGCCGATTAACTTCTCACGCCTCGCTTTTGGATATTCTATTAATCTATCCCCGCTTCATATGGCGATGGTCTATGCTACTATCGCAAATGATGGAAAGCATCATGAACCACGTCTCGTCAATAAGATCATCGACTCGAGTGGTAATATCTTCGATGACTGCCCTCCGGGTGAAGGAGTGCCAGTGATCAAGCCACGGACAGCACGCCAACTGCGTCAAGCCTTGGTGAGCGTCACAGAGAAGACTGGTAAGCATGGGCGAGGCACAGCCACACTGGCCGCTATCCCTGGATTTAAGATCGCGGGGAAGACTGGAACGGCCAAGAAGGTGAAAGAAGGTGGTGGCGGCTATCATGAAAGTCTTTACACTGTCTCATTTGCTGGTATGATTCCCGCGGACAAACCCGAACTGGTGATCATGACTGTGATCGACGAACCCCTCCCTCATGCCACAAGTGGCGTAGGTGGTGGCACTGTAGCTGCTCCTATCTTTCGCGCTGTGGCAGAGCGTCTAGTCGAGCTCCTTCATATCATACCAGAAGATCCTGTCGCCTATCGTGAATACCGCGAAAAGCAGCAGAAAACAGCCACTACCAGTCCGTAATAATATCTCCCCATCCCTTATATCATGAATAGTACGACTCTTTTTTCCTGCCTTAGTCAGTGTAGCTGCACAGGCGCCGCTCCAGCAGAGATCACCCAGCTGACTGATGATAGCCGACTGGTGACGGCTGGTTCTTGCTTCATCGCAGTGAAGGGGACTAGCTTTGATGGGCATGATGCCATCGACAGTGCGATTGAATCTGGAGCTGTAGCCATCGTCGCTCAGTGCCCAGCGTCACCACGTGCTAAGGAGCAAGGAGTTTACTGGGTGGAAGTGCCTGATAGTCGACAGGCTAATGGTGTGCTTATCAGCCAATGGTGCGGTGAACCTAGCAAGGATCTCATCATGCTCGGAGTCACAGGGACGAATGGTAAGACTACCGTCAGCTACCTTTGTAACCACATCTTCCGCAGCTCATGGCAGCGCGCAGGACTGATCGGTACCATCATCACTGATGATGGTGAGAGACGTCAAGCGTCAAAGAACACAACCCCAGGTTCACATGAGCTCCAGCACATGCTCCAGCGCATGCTTGAGCATCGCTGTCGTGCCGTCTCCATGGAGGTGTCCTCCCATGCGCTCGATCAGCGTCGTACAGCTGGAACGCAGTTTACTGTGGGTGTCTTCATGAACCTCACGCAGGACCATATGGATTACCATGTGGATATGGAGAACTACTATCAGGCGAAGAAGCAGCTCTTCCTCGACATGATTGCAGAGGGCGCGCGTAAGGCAACTGCTGTGATCAATATCGATGATAGCTATGGTCGTCGTCTCCATGAGGAACTCTCCCCGCTGATGCGTGTTCGCAGCTTTGGTCTCTCTGAAGATGCAGACTATCAGGCAAACCCCAGCATCGTCTCACTGAAAGGAAGTCAGTTTGAGCTCAGCTATCAGGGGAAAAAATACCTCGTGCGTACCCCTCTTATCGGCGATTTTAACATCTCAAACAGCCTCGCCGCCCTTGCTGGCTGCTCAGCCGCGGGCATTCCGCTGCGAGATGCCATCGCTTCTCTTGCGCACTCACCACAGGTGCCTGGTCGCTTAGAACTCGTGAGCAGCGTGAACAATGTACAGAGCTTTGTCGACTATGCTCATACGCCTGATGCCGTGGAGAACGTCTGCTCAACCATGCGCCGTCTCTGCCGTGCAGGTCGTCTCATCACCGTATTCGGCTGTGGTGGAGATCGTGATAAGAGCAAGCGTCCTCTCATGGGTGAAGCTGCTGCACGCTACAGTGATATCTGCATCGTAACAAGTGACAACCCGCGCTCAGAAGATCCAGAAAGCATCATTAACGACATCATGCCTGGTATCCCTAAACCTAAGCAGCAGCGCATCACAGATCGAAGAGAAGCCATCGCTGCAGCTCTGGATATGTCACGCCCAGGTGATGCCGTCCTTATCTGTGGGAAGGGGCATGAGGATTACCAGATCTTTGCTGACGAGACCGTCCATTTCTCTGACATAGGGGCTATCAATGCATACTACCGTGAGAAGAATCCTGAGGGTATCAGTGTACCATCGCGTAAGCCGCGCGAATTCGACCGCGAGCAGGAACGTCCCTTGAGACGCTCATCTGACCGCTTCTCAGGCGATAGCCCCTCTGAGGGGTATAACTCTAGCTGCGATGAGGAGAGAGAGGATCGTGGGTCAGGTAAACCCTTTACTTTTTAATTAAGCAATCACATGAAGAGCATAGATATAGATACTCTCGTTGCCGCCACCAGTGGATCACTCGTGGTGCGTGGGTCTCGTGTCATCTCTTCAGGTGTCGTCACTGACACGCGCCAGCTTGCTGAGGGCTGCCTCTTTATCGCCCTCACAGGAGCACGCTTTAATGGTAATAGCTTTGCTGAGCAAGCCTCAGAGCTCGGTGCTGCTGCCGTCATCGTTTCAGAAGATGTTACAGGTGTACATCCTGCCTGTAGCATCATCAGAGTGGCAGACACGCTCATAGCCTTGCAGCAGCTTGCTCTCTGGTGGAGATCACAGCTAGAAGGGCTGCGCGTCATCGGTCTGACAGGCTCAAGCGGGAAGACAAGCACGAAGGATATGCTGCTGAGCATTCTTAGCCAGCGGTATCGTGCACAAGCCACACGCGGTAATCTGAACAACCATATAGGAGTCCCGCTCAGTGTTCTTTCTACCGATTCGGACACACAAGTCGTCGTCTGGGAGATGGGGATGAACCATATAGGTGAACTCGCTCCTCTCTGTGATATCACACAGCCCGATGATGGTATCATCACTCACATAGGCTCAGCGCATATTGAGTACATGGGCTCTCGCGAGAATATTGCTGAGGAGAAGTGCACACTCGCACGCAGCCTTCCGCGAACTGGCTGGCTCTTCTACCCAGCGGCAGATGACTTCGCAGATTACATCGCGACGCAGACGACCGCACATATCATGCCCCTCGGCGAGGCTGACTGTCTGATTCAGGCGCATGATGTGAGCTATCACGCACAGGGTAGTGACTACACGCTGAGTATCGCTGGTGAAGCTAGTGTGCGCATTCAGCTTCCTACACCCGGTCGTCATATGGTGAGTAACAGCCTCTTAGCCGCCGCCGCCGCTTGGAAAGCTGGCTGTCAACTCGACGAAATAGCCGCAGGACTCTCGCAGTCCTGCCTGACACAGGGACGCCTCAGCTGTGAGCAGCGCGCAGGGCTCTTCCTCGTCGACGATAGCTATAATGCGAACTTAGAAAGCATGCTTGCTGCTCTCGATACAGTTGCCGACATGAGTGAGCCGCGCCGTCGTATCGCTGTCCTCGGTCCTATAGGTGAACTAGGTAGCCACGGACCGGACATCCATCGCGCGGTGGGAGAACGTGTGCGCGCTCGTGGATACGATGCCCTCTTTACCGTCGGAGCGACCAGTGAGAATATGAACGCCCTCCACGAGGGTGCTGCTGGCGTGGAGCTTCACCATGACGAGTCTCACGAAGCCATAGGTGAGCTGCTGTCACGCTACTGCCAGTCAGGCGATGCCATCCTCTTCAAGGGTTCACGCTCTGCCGCGATGGAGCGCGTCCTGCACGCCTTAAAGGCACAGCTCGATGCTACGAATACTCAACAACCAACACCCCTATAACCGACATGCTCCATTACTTCTTCGATATCCCGATGCGCCTGCTCTTCTTCTGCGCTATCCTCTTCCCCTTCATCATGAGTCTCATCGTGGGGCCACCTTTCATCGCTGTTCTGCGTCGATTGAAGGCAGGTCAGCCCATTCGTGAGAAAACAGCCTGTGCCCATGCTCCAGATCACTCTAGCAAGAAGGGTACTCCAACGATGGGTGGACTCATGATCATCGGACTCATCATCCTGAGCACACTCCTCTTTGGCGATCTAAGCAGCCCCTCTATTCACGCCTGCTTACTCGTGCTCGTGATGACGGCAGGACTCGGCTTTCTCGACGACTTCGCGAAGATCAAACAGAAGGGGACAGATGGAGTCAATGGATGGGTGAAGATACTCATCCAGACCCTCGCCGCTGGGATAGCTGCATACTATATCTATACCGTGAAGGCGAATGCTTCTGAGATCGTGATCCCCTTCATCGGCTGGCAGGATATAGGGTGGTGGTTCATCCCTCTCTCGATGCTTGTCATCATCGCAGGCTCGAATGCGGTGAACCTCACCGATGGTCTCGATGGCTTAGCTAGTGGTAGCGTTGCAATAGCAGCAGGACTGCTCACTATCGTGGCAGAGTCTTCGGATATGAATATCTTGCTCGCGAGTATCACCTTTGCGTGTCTCGGTTTTTTATGGTTTAATGCCTTCCCTGCAAAGGTGTTTATGGGTGACACAGGCTCACTGTCGCTAGGCGGGGCACTCAGTACAGTGGCAGTCTGCACAGGAAACCACCTGATCTTCATCTTCATTGGTGGTCTCTTCGTCGTGGAGGCTTCCTCCGTGATCATCCAGCGTATGGGCTTCAAGCTGACGCGCAAGATCACAGGGACAGGGCGGCGCATCTTCCTGATGGCGCCTATTCATCATCATTTTGAGAAGCTGGGCTGGTCGGAGACGCAGGTCTGCATTCGCTTTTGGATCATTTCGCTCTTATTTGGCCTGACAGGAGCTCTCGCATGGTATGTCGCCGTTATCCAGTATTAATCATCCATCATTTTCCCCATACATGAATATCAATCAACAACGTATCGCCGTTCTCGGTTGTGGTCGCAGTGGAATCGCTGCGGCGAAGCTAGCACTAGCTCAAGGTGCGCTCGAAGTCTGCATCTTCGATAGCTCGCCGAAGGCAACCTACACTGCGGACGGTATAGGGTGCGTTGCTGCTGCTGGTGAAGCAGAAGCACGAGCATACGCTGCCGATCTCGTCATTCTCTCCCCCGGTATCGAAGCTGATATCGCATGGACGCAGGCATTCTGCTCGCCCAAGAATGCCCCCCTTCTTGGGGAGACGGAGTTCGCCTATCGCTACTTCCATGGCAAGATCATCGCCATCACGGGTACTAATGGGAAAACAACGTCAACAGCGCTCATCGAGCATCTTCTCATTCAAGCAGGCTATCCCGCCATTGCCTGTGGCAACTATGGCTTACCTCTGAGTGATGTCGTCCTGTCTCATTCAGAAAAGAAAATAGCCGTCCTTGAGGTCTCCTCCTTCCAGATGGAGACCATCGAACAGTTCCGCCCTGATATCGCGATATGGCTGAACTTTGCCCCAGATCACATGGATCGTTACAAGACCGTGGAGGATTACTACGAGGCGAAGAGACGTACCTTTGAGAATATGGGAGAGCAACAGTACATCGTTGCTCGCGCGGGTGAAGATCTAGGCGCGCTGGTAAGTCCGATTGATACCTTTAGCTCCGTGAGCTCAGATGCAACTGTCCATTATCATGATAGCTCTATCTATGAAGGTGCAACATGCCTGATGTCGCTGCGTGGGACGCGCATGGAGCAGGCACATAATGCCGAGAATACGATGGCGGCCATGCTCGCATGCCGTCATTTTGGGCTGAGTCTGGAGCAGATAGAATCAGGGGTACGCAGCTTTGCACCACCTTGTCATCGCTGCGAAATGGTAGCAGAAATGGATGGTATTCTCTGGCTGAATGACTCGAAGAGCACGAATCTCCATTCAACCGCTGCCGCGATACACTCACAGACACGTCCCATCGTGCTCATTGTCGGAGGGAAGGATAAGGGGCTCAACTACGCACCACTCATCCCTCTTCTCGCGAAGAAGGCTCAGCATTGCCTCTGCTTCGGGCAGATAGGGGAGCAACTGGTGGACTGCCTCAGTGAGGCTTGCCCCTGTGAGCAGTTAGAGACAGTAGATGAATGCGTGCAGCGTGCCTGCAAGCTCGCGAAGCAAGGGGATGTGATCCTCTTCTCCCCTGGCACCTCTTCTTTTGATCAATTTTCAGGCTACGAAGCACGAGGGCAGTGCTTCCGCGATGCCGTACAACAAGCACTTCGCCCATAAGCTCAACCCCCATTTATTCCCATGTTCAATAATAATCAATCCTTTCAAGATTCGAAGCTAGGGCGTAAAAGTCCCAGTGGTAAAATGTCTTTCGAGCGTTTGAAGACGATAAAGTCCACGCGCCAACCTATGCGCCTGCATTCATCGGTCGATGATTCGCATCGCACCACCTCATCACGCCGTGTCATCATGGGGCTAGTTTTGCTACACATCGTCGCAGTCGGAGGCTATGTTGTCTTCGAGCGATACATGAAAGATGACAAGAAGTCGCAGGTGACGAATCATGCCCCCCCCAGCTCAACTCAAAGCGCAGAAAAAACAGAACTCGCGCTCGCACAAGTCGAGCCAAAGCCAGCAGCAGTAGCACCCAGCTCCCCTCCTCAGCCGAAACCTCAGCCGAAACCTCAGCCCACCGCGTCAACTATCGTGACCGTGACACAGCCCATCGCGGTAGCGCCTGCTGTCGTACAGAAAGAGGAACCTGCAGGTCCCATCGATCTAGTCTCTGCCCTCAATAGTCTAGGCGGGGAGAGCAGTAAGCCCTCACCAGCCCCTAGTACTGAGGCTGCACAGCCTGAAGTGGAGCTAGAGGAAGTCTTCGCAGTCGTGGATTCTGGGGTTGATGCCGAGGTGAATGAGATGATTGTTCACCAATCAAAGGCAACGTCTACTCCTACTCAGGCCGCTTCTAATCAGCAGCAGGCAACGGCTCTCAGATATCATATCGTCTCTGGTGATAGCTGGACGAGCATCGCAAGGAAGTACAGCGTTAGCATCGCCGATCTTAAGAAGGCAAATGCGCGCGCTGCTTCACGTGAGGTTCTCTACGCTGGCGAATGGCTGTCTATCCCACAGGCAGATGGCAGCCGTCCCGTAGAAGAAGTGATTGCTGAGCCTGAGATTGTCGCATCTAGGACCTACACGGTAGTTAGTGGCGATACTCTCAGTGGTATTGCGCGTCGGCACAAGATGACGCTCGCGCAGATCATCTCTTTGAACGAGTTTAGTGACCAGCAGGCAAACCGCCTCCGACTCGGTCAGAAGATTAAAATCAAGGCAGACTAAAGGGCATAGCCGCATGCTATACTGGCTATGTCTTCACGTATCTCCATCATCACCATCTGGGTGTGCTTCATCATGCTGCTGGGTCTCGGCATCACGATGGTTGCCAGCACCAGTACGGTGATGACGATAGGTGAAGGCAGAAGTCCCTACTCTCTGCTTTATGGGCAGATTAGGTACGCTCTTCTGGGTTTAGCAGGAGCGCTGATACTCTGTAAGATAGATTATAGAATAAGTCGCCACTTTATTTGGGTGATCTGGGGAGGGTGCGTGATCTTACTTATCCTCTGCTTTGTTCCTAGTATAGGCTTGAGAATTAATGGAGAAGCACGCTGGATAGGTTCTGGTAGCATCCGCTTTCAGCCTAGCGAATTGGCAAAGATATGCCTCATGCTCGCGTTGGCGCACTGGTATGCGCGCTATCGAGAGTATGCGAAGACGATGACAAAGGGCTTTCTCGTGCCAGGAGTCATTTTCGGTTTCCCACTCATTCTCATCCTCGTGGAGAAGGATATGGGGACGGCGGCAGCCCTCGGTATGGCGGGCTTCTTTGTGATGCTGATAGGCGGGGTTCGCTGGTGGGCTCTGCTCCTCTCAATGCTGCTGGGAGCTCTCGTTCTCTTCCAATTTACGACGGATAACCCTAATCGTATGGCGCGTATTGAAGCGTGGCTGAAGCCTGAGTTATACAAGCAAGAAGAGGCTCAACAACAATGGGTCGCAGGGGAAGCATTCCAGGTAGGCGGAACGACGGGAGTAGGGCTCGGTGAGGGGGTAGAGAAGTATGGCTCTCTACCGGTCGCTCATACAGATTTTATTTATGCGAAGATAGGCTCAGAACTCGGCTTTGTTGGGACGATGGGCGTTCTTCTCCTCTTCACCGTGATGACGGTCGCAGCGGTGAATCTCGCACTTCTGACAGAGGATCTCTTCGGGCGTATTCTCTGTATAGGTCTGGCGATGACTATCTTTTCACCGGCCTTGCTCAATATCATGGTCGTGACCTCCCTCTTGCCAAACACGGGTCTCCCTCTGCCCTTTATCAGCCATGGTGGGACGAACCTCGTCTTCAGTATTGCGTCCATAGGTATCATTACCAGTATACAGCGACACTTACCTGAGCGTTCTGACTATGTTCCGCTGAATCAATCTTAATCCTCATATTCTCTCATCATGCAAGCCTCCTTAAACATCCTCATCGCTTGCGGCGGCACAGGCGGACATTTGTTCCCCGGTATTGCCGTTGCGCAAGATCTTTTGAAGCGTGGTCACAAGCCACTTTTACTCATCTCGAAGAAACAGGTGGATAGAGATGCATCTGATAAGTATGGAGATACCCTTGAGTTTCGCACTATTCCTGCAGTGGCAAAGCCTCCCTTGCTCTCGCTGAGGACTCCAGCCTTTTTGCTCAAGATGGCATCTACCTACTGGAAGAGCCGTCAGCTGCTCAAGCGTGAGAGAATCGATGTCGTTATCGGTATGGGAGGCTTCACCTCACTTGCCCCCATCATGGCTGCGGCTCATATGAAGATCCCCTGCTATGTGCATGATTCTAATGCGCTACCTGGAAAGGCGAACCGTCTGACTGCACGCTGGTGTCATCGCGTACTGCTCGGATTAGCCGATGCGCAGCGTCACTTCCCTCAGAGTCACTGTGTGCTGACTGGTACGCCTACGCGTGTCGAGTTTCAGCCTGATCTATTAGTCAGTCGTGCCGATGCTCGCGCCTGCTTTGGGCTCTCGCCAGAGGGTGCTGCTATCCTCGTGCTCGGTGGATCACAAGGCGCGAAGCGGCTCAATGAACTTGTACTAGAAGCTGCGGCTCAAGACACGCAGACCCAGTATCTCATCATCGCAGGTAAGGCGCATGAGGCGGCATTACAAGCACAGGCACGCTCGTATGAGAACGTGCGCGTGCTGGGCTTTTGCGCTCAGATGGCAGAAGCCTACGCTGCCTGTGAGGGGGTGATTAGCCGTGCTGGAGCTTCCACGCTCACGGAGCTGTCTCTCTTAGGCAAGGCCTCCTTACTCGTCCCCTATCCAGCGGCGGCGGATGATCATCAGAGCTATAATGCGCGAGCTTATAGCACACGTGATGCGGCACAGCTCTGTGCTGAGAGCGAACTGACGGTTGAGGCTATTCTAGGATTCACACAGGGCATCATCGCCCATCCTGAGAAGCGCCAAGCGATGGAAAAGGCAATGCTTGAGATGAGTATACCCGACGCGGCGTCTCGTATAGCGCAGATGCTCTCTGAGAAGCATGATTAAGAATCACGCCGAGTAGATGGATAAGAGACTGCGTATCGATCTTCAGCACCAGAGGCTAGATCTGCTACAAGGAGAGGAGCTGCTATGGTCCGCTTCTATCTCCAGTGGGAAGGCTGGTGTAGGGTCAGAAGAAGGCTCGGGGAAAACGCCGGTAGGTCGCTTTCGTATCGCATCTCGCCACGGTGAGAATGCTCCGCGCTACTGCGTCTTTCGCGCCCGTGTTCCTGTGAGCTGTTTAAGCATGCTCGATGATGGTGATGAGGAGGATTATATCCTGACGCGCATTCTCACCCTAGATGGACTCGATGAGGGGAATCAGAACACACGCGCGCGCTACATCTATATCCATGGTACGAGCCAGACGAAGCGACTCGGGCGAGCAGCCTCACACGGCTGCATCAGACTCTCGCCAGATGATGTGCTGGCACTCTACGATCACTGCCACATTGGGATGCGCGTGGATATCATGTGCTAGGCTCAGCCTTAGTCCTCTTGCGCCTGTTAAGCCAGACGACGAGTAGAGCGATATCAGCAGGGGTGATGCCGGGTATACGAGAGGCCTGTCCGACGGTGCGTGGGCGTAGTCGACTGAGCCGCTGACGGGCTTCTGTTTTTAGTGCTGCGATATCTTCGTAGTTGAGGTCGTCTGGGATGCGCTTTTCTTCTTGCTTCTGTAGGCGAATCGCTTGGGTACGCATGCGCTCAATATGGCCAGCAAAGGCAACCTCGACCGCAATTTGCTCCCAGAGTTCTGAATTGTGCGCGGAGAGGATGTCGGCGGGTAAGTTACGCCAGTCGTTATTCGGGCGACGTAGCCAGAGTTCAAGGCTCACGCCCTTTTCTACCATGAGGTGGCGGCATTGCTCCACTCCTTCAGCTATTGCGTTAGCCTTACATGCTACTTGCTCAGCGCGTTGTGCGGTGATGAGACCACATTCTGCAGCTCGTTGGTAGAGGCGTAGATCAGCATTGTCCTGACGTAGAAGTAGGCGCATCTCTGCGCGACTGGTGAACATACGATAAGGCTCATCAGTGCCCTTCGTCACGAGATCATCAATCATGACGCCGATGTAAGCTTCATCACGGCGTAAGATGAGTGGCTCACGCTGCTGGAGGCTCAGCATGGCATTAGCCCCAGCGAGTAGCCCTTGCGCTGCAGCTTCTTCGTAACCACTCGTCCCATTAATCTGACCTGCGAAGTAGAGACCACGCACGCGCTTCGTCTCTAAGCTAGGATGTAACTCGGTGGGAGGCACGAAGTCGTACTCCACTGCATAACCGGGGCGGATGATCTCTGCCTTCTCCAAGCCAGCGATGCTGTGTACCATCTCGCATTGTACCTCATAGGGTAGACTGGTCGAAAGACCATTGATATAGTACTCATCTGTACTGCGCCCCTCGGGTTCGAGGAAGAGCTGGTGGCGTGGCTTTTCGGCAAAGCGCACGACCTTGTCTTCTATACTAGGGCAGTAGCGTGGACCTGTACCTTCGATGATACCTGCATAGAGAGGGCTCTTGTCGAGATTCTCCCTGATGATTTCATGCGTACGCTCCGAGGTGTAGGTGATCGCGCATGGGAGCTGCTCTACGGTGCAGTTAGCATCGGCTAGAGGATTCAGCGTGCAGGCAGGCTCGCTCTGAGAACTCAGGGTCTCACGTGAGGTGTAGCTGAAGAGGGGGAGGGGATCATCGCCATGCTGGAGCTCGCAGGCAGAGAAGTCGATGCTGCTACCACGCAGGCGAGGGGAGGTGCCAGTCTTAAAGCGTTGGAGGGGGAAGCCTAGCTCTGCCAAGGAGGTAGAGAGGGCGCTAGCGGCGCAGCCGAGACGTCCACCCGCGATGCTGTTATGCCCGAGATGGAGTAGCCCTTTCATGAAGGTACCACTACAGAGAACGAGGCGGTGGCAGCGGAAACTCTGCCCCCAGCTACAGCGCACACCGCAGATGGTTCCGTCTTCAACGAGGAGCTCTAGTGCATCACCTTGGAGCAGCTGGATGTTCTCCACGCGCTCCAGTAGCCACTTCATACGAGCGCGGTAGGCGAGCTTGTCGCACTGGGCTCGTGGGGCGCGTACGCTTGGTCCCTTTGAGGCATTGAGCATGCGGAACTGGATGGCCGTGGCATCAGTGTTTACTCCCATCGCTCCACCGAGTGCATCTATCTCGCGGACGATGTGTCCTTTTGCGAGACCTCCGATGGCAGGGTTGCAGCTCATCTGACCTATCGTATCAAGATTATGCGTGAGTAGTCCCACTTCTCCCCCCATGCGGGCTGCAGCTAGCGCGGCTTCTATCCCCGCATGCCCTGCACCTATTACCAAGACATCAAACTGCGTATTACCTGAATTAGAAGCACTCATAGAAAATAAAGGTCAAAACTCAGATCGCGACTGAGACAGCTAGACGGTGTAGCAAGATTCGTGGGTCGATGGAAGTAGAGACAAGTTGCTTGTCCGCCTCAGCGCAAGCGCGTAGTGCCTGTAGAGCCTTGACTGGGCTTAGCTTCGCACAGTGCATAGCATTCTGGGAGAATCCATAGTAATTTGGCTGTCCATCCTTCTTGAGAGGGATGAGTTTTGTGAGCTCTTGGGGGAGACTGCGCATGGAGGATTCTAGTGCGGAGGTGCTGGAGACCTGCACGCCATGTTTACTCATCAAGAGGCTGGCGCGATAGCGGTTGCTAAAGGTAGGGATGAATGCTCCACGAATGATGCCTATGGCAGCCTCGCCACTTTCTAGTTGTGCATCGATGAGAGCGATGGCTTGAGCCACATTCCCTCTCTCAATAGCGCGAGAGATCTCATAGATACCCCCCTTGCGCGATACAGGTACCATGCGCTCGATATCATCAGACTCTAGCCGCCTCTCGACACCACCGAGATAGACCGCGAGCTTGTCGAGCTCGTTGCCTATCTGACGAGAGTTTTCATGAACACGGTGGACGAAGAGATCCATCGCATCGGCACTCAGATAGAGTCCTCGCTCACGAGCCATCGTGAGCACGATGGCTGAGAGCTCTCGCTCCCATCCCTGACGCGAGATATCAATCTTGGCGAACTCCTGTACCTTCGCAATCTTGGTGAGCTTTTTATAGAAGCTGCGTCTCTTATCCATCTCCATCGCGTGGAGGCAGAAGCTCGTGTCGGCAGGTAGGTTCTCAAGGCAGAGGAGCAGCTCATCGAGAGCGGTAAGGATGGACTGACTCTTGGTTCCTTGAGCAGAGTCTCCCATGAAGCTCGCACCCTTCAGGTAGATCGTCTTGGCTCCTCCGAACATGTTCACCATTTTTAGTCCTGAGATGGTGCGATTAATGATGCTCAATGCTTCATCTACCGTAGGGGCTGTGCCGTCTATGGTCTCATCCCCCCATCCCTCAGAGTTCACTGTGAGCTCGGTATAAGCCTTCTGGGCAGCAGCGCTGGCTTGCCCTTCATCAGAGCCGAAGAAGACAAGACAGCGAGAAGTATGAGGAGTGGATGAAGACATGGTGCAGAGATGTGACTATTAGAACAGAATTGTGCCGTAAAGTCAAACGCACTAGATTAGATCTGGGTGAATCGCTTCACGCGCTCACGCATCTCCTCCGTGCTGAACTCCATGATGCTGGTCGTTCCCATCCCCTCACAGACGCGTGCTGCCACGGTCGCTGCATGGTGCATAGCGGTCAGTAGCTGCTCTTCTTGTGGGTGGTCGACATCAATGAGATATTCGCAGAAGTAAGCGGCTAGTGCTCCGAGGAAGCAGTCGCCTGCCCCTGTGGGGTCAAGCGCGTTATCTAGTTCCCATGCAGGGCATTCGATGACATGTTCTATGCTCTCTGCATCCTTGTAAACGAGGACAGAGCCCTTGCTTCCAAGCTTCACAATCGCGTAGCGGGGCCCCTCTGCAAGGATGGCGCGCGCTGAGGCGATGACGTCACTTGTACCAGCGAAGAACTCAGCTTCCTCTTCATTCATGAGGGCGAGATCGACACGGGAAAGTAGCTGACATACGGCTGAGCGGTCAAGGGTGAGCCAGAGCTTCATCGTATCGAGCATGATGAAGCGCGCCGAGCGGCACTCATCTATCATGCGCATCTGAAGCTCAGGCGAGGAGTTGCACACGACGGCTACAGCCGGATGCTGAAGCGGCGCTGGAAGGCAGAGCTGCCACTCTTCCTGTACCCCGATGATGGTCTCGACAGTCTCGCGTATATTGATATCATCTTCATAGCGACCAGTCCAGGCGAAGCTGCGCCCCTCCAGAGTGTCCACATGCTGCATGGAGACCTGCTTTTCCTCAAGCTGTGCACGGTAGCTGGGTGGGAAGTCTGTGCCAACGACTCCGATGAGATGAGCCTTGTCGGTGATGAGGCGTGCGGCGAGTGCTGCAAAGACACCTGAGCCGCCGAGGACGGCATCAGCGGTGCCTGATGGGGCGATGAGCGTGTCGATGGCGATGGTGCCATAGATGAGGGCGTGCGTGTTCTGTGTGACGTGGTTCATGATTCGTTGTTAAGCATGTGGTAAAAGGTGTCTTCGTCGATGATGGGGATGCCAAGAGATTCTGCTTTCTTGCGCTTACTGCCTCCGCCTTCCCCAGCGAGGAGGTAAGAGGTCTTCGCGCTGATGCTGGTGATAGCTTTTCCTCCTGCTTCTACGATCATCTTCGCGAACTCTGGGCGTGGTCGTGAGAGGCTTCCTGTGATGACAAAGCTGAGTCCTGCGAGGCTAGCACCCTCGGGGATAGCGTTCTTGTCCTCGACATAGTTGTCTGACTGGGGGTTGATCCCGAGCTCCTCGATGCGGGCGCGTAGCTGCTGACCTGCCTCGGATTGGAAGTAGTGGAGTACGGCAGCAGAGACAACAGGGCCGAGGTCATTTTTGAGCCCAAGTTTACTTTTCTTTGTCTTGCCTACGGGTTGACAGTCTAGATAACCACGCGCCTGCCATGGGGCTGCAAGGCTGAAGATTTCTTCGCGCAGCTCAGAGCCTTCTTCATAGCGAGAGGAGTTGTCTATGGCGTTGTACTGACGCACCAGTTCGCTAATTCGCTCGTAGTCCTTTAAGTAGGAGGAGTGCATCAGGGAGTGGAGATCGGGGTGGAGGCTTGCTAACTCTCGTGCAGTTGTGACACCTACCTGTGCAATCCCGAGTGCGACAATCCAGCGTGAGAGCGGGAGACTCTTAGCGGTCTGGAGTGCAGCAATGGACTTACTCGCGTTCTTCTCTCCCCAGCGACGCGGTTCTTCGTCTGTACCGAGGTTGAGTGGAGCGAGCTCATCGAGTGTCAGGGTGAAGAGATCAAGTGGGCTCTCAATGTACTTCTGCTCAACGAGGCTCTCCACCACACTGATCGCCATGCTCTCAATGTCCAGTGCATCGCGACGGCAGAAGTAGACGCTGCGCATCACCGCTTGCGCAGGGCAGGTGAGGTTCGTGCATCGCCATGCGACCTGCCCCTCGGCTTGGGAGATAGGAGCATGGCAGCTGGGGCATACTCCGCCCAGAGCCTCTTCGATGAGGTAGGGAGTAGCCTTAGGTGGGCGCATGCTGAGGTTGACCTTCACCACGGAGGGGATGATCTCGCCTGCCTTTTCAATGAGGACCGTATCACCGAGGCGTATATCCTTGCGCGTGATCTCATCCTGATTGTGAAGAGTAGCGCGTGACACTGTAGAGCCAGAGATGAAGACAGGGGCGAGTTCTGCTACTGGAGTGAGTACACCCGTGCGTCCGACTTGTATCGTGATGGCTTGGAGGGTGGTTTCGCGTTGCTCGGGGAGGAACTTGTACGCGGCAGCCCAGCGAGGAGCACGCGCTGTAGAGCCTAGTTCATCACGACGTGTGAAGTCATCTAGCTTCACTACAGCCCCGTCTGTGCCATAGCCTAGCTCATGGCGTATCTTGGCGATGTGGGCGACTTGGGCTTGGAGTTGCTTGAGATCGCTTGCGTAGAGCATGGGGGCGTTGTGCGGGATACCCATGCTGATGAGTAAGTGCTGGAAGGACTCTGTGTCGGGGAGTGGCTCACCCTCATAGAGCCCGAGTCCATGCGCCAAAAAGTCGAGTCGTCGCTTCGCCGTCTCCTTGCTGTCAAGAAGCTTCAGGCTTCCTGCGGCAGCGTTGCGAGGATTGGCAAAGGGGGCGAGTCCTTCCTCTTCTCGCTGCGCATTCATCACTTCAAAATCTGCCCAGCGGATGAATACCTCACCGCGCACCTCAAGAACAGCTGGTGCGCCAGCAGGGAGCTGCTGTGGGATAGAAGCAATGGTCAGAATATTCTCCGTGATATCATCTCCCTGCTCACCGTCACCACGGGTGGCGGCATAGATGAGCTTGCCCTCACGGTACATGAGCGTGACAGCACAGCCATCAATCTTGGGCTCGATGCTGCATCGCTCCGTGCGCTGTGTATTCTTGATGAGACGTTCGTAGAAGGCGACTAATTCGACATCGCTGACTCCTTCGCCATCCTTCTGCTCGAAGATATCATCGATGCTCTGCATGCGCAGCGCGTGGTGGATGCGCTTGAAGCCTTCACTATGATCGTTGCCCACACGTTGTGTGGGTGAGTCATCGCGTAGGATGGTGGGGTCTCTGCGCTCTATCTCTTCTAGCTCACGGTAGAGGGCGTCATATTCGGCATCAGAGATCTCTGGGGAGGCCTCGGCGTAGTAGAGCGCGTTGTGATGCGTGATGAGCGCGATGAGTTCATCGTAGCGGCTCTGCTGCTTGTTAGCAGAAAAATCGAAGAGATCCATGAGACTAGGGGAGAAGGGTGAGGAAGCGCGCTTGGTGCTGTGTGAGAGCAGGGCACTGACGTAAGGTTCCAGTCGGGCTGAGCTCAGTGAGGAGTGCGAGGGCTCGCTCCCAGTCGCGTGACACCTGCTCAGGGTGGTGAGCATCAGAGTTGATACAGAGTGGGATGCCTCGCTCCATGAGGGCGCGTAAGAGTGAATCGCTGGGGTACTGCTCAGCGCATTGCTTGTGCCAGCCTGCGACATTCAGCTCCACGGCGGCTCCTTGCCCCTCTAAGGCATCAAGAAGAGGATTGTAATCTAGGAAGAGGTCACGCCCCGCTGGAATGCGACCCCATATCTTCATGATATCAATGTGGCCATAGATGTCAAAGAGCCCACTCTGCACCATGGTGAGAGCGTTCCTCCAGTAGATCTCCCAGTCCTTTTCCACCGATCCTGTGGTACAGCGATCCGCATAAACGGGATCGTCAAGAGCAGCACCAAGTGCGAGATAGTGAACAGAGCCGATGAGGTAATCCCAGCCATAGAGCCCTCGCAGATGCTCTATCCAGTCTTCCTTGCCGATGATCCAGTCGCACTCAAGACCGGCGCGTATCGTCAGCTCAGTGCCATGTGCAGCTTCCTTGGCGCGCTCTATCCAGTCCCAGTAGAGAGGGAGCTGGTCGTAGCGCATACGCCATTCATCGAATGGCTCCATCTCCGGCATGGCAGGTGCATGGTCGGAGATGCCGTATTCTGTCAGCCCTAGCTCGAGGGCACGCTGGACAAATGCCTCTGGCTCGCCTTCTGCATGAAGGCACAGGGGAGTGTGCGTATGGTAATCTGTGCGGTGAATCATCGTCTCTGCGAGAGATTGTACCATATCTCCTAAACGAGGGCAAGCCAGTGTCATATTAACGGATTAGTGGTGTGTGCTAATTTTTATTATTGCTAAAAATACTTTTATATGTTAAGTTGTATGTAGTGATGAAACTTAACTTACTCTATGCTTGTGGAGCTCTCGCCACGATGATGCTGAGCACTCTCTGTGCTGTTGCTCAGACGACCGTTACATCGATTGAGAGTAAATATTTTTCTGTGGACATCGATGCCGATTCTGTGACGAATGCTGTGGGTGCTGTTGGGACAGAGGATTATAATAATTTCATCGCCTCCTTTGAGGAGGTGTTGGGCTACTGGGAGACGATTCTCGTTACGCCTGAGTTGACCAATAAGGTAACGATTCAGTTCTCCTTTGCTGATGATCTAGGGAAGAATCAGCTGGGTGGTGCTACTTCGAGTATTGTTAATTCTAATCAATATGCTGGTGGGTTGAACAAGGATGGTAAGCTGATTCTTACAGCTGCACCAACTTATACGACTCGCGGTGGGTTGGAATACAATTTCTTGAAACCAGCGCAGGCGAAGTTCTTGGGGCATAATTCCTTAGGGACAGGTGGCTTGAGTCATGATATTGTCATCGAGTTTAACTCCACCTTTAGTTACTCTTATACGGATAGTTTCACGATAACGGATAGCGTGCTTCCTTATCATTTTTCTACTATTCTGCTCCACGAGATCTCCCATGGTATGGGAGTGAGTAGCCATATGCTCTCAAATGCTGGTATGGTGGTAGATCCGGATGATCCTGATAAGCTGATACCTTCGCCCACGACGCTCAACCCATTGAACCTTGTACTTACGACGGCAGAGGGAGTGACTTCAGTACACCAAGGGCACGATATCGATGGTAATCCATACTATGCCATGTCGGCGTGGGATGCGATGCTGAATATAGACTTGAACGGTGTTGCATCTTATCAGCCAGGCGCAGAGATCACGCTCTCGGCTCTAGGCGAAGAATATGAGATTTATAATCCCGCTGAGTGGAGGCAGGGATCTAGTATATCTCATTTAGATGATCCTAGTGCCTTGACCTATTATGCGACAAGCCCCTTGAGAATCAATGATCATTTTAATGCGGCAGAGCTAGCTATTCTCTACGAGATGGGCTATGAAGTGGCTGACTATATACCAGAGCCAAGTACTGTCATGCTGACGCTTGTGCTGCTTCCAGCGGCACTGTATCGCCGCCGTCGCCAGAATGTGGCATGACGGTTAGAGATCTTGTTGACAGAAGCGCGATCTAATTAGACGCCTCATGTTCTTTCAGCTGCTCTGCATGATTGCGGAGCAGCTTGATGCTATGACGATAGTGCTCAATGAGAGTCTCCTTGGGTTGGGCGCGATAAGCATCTTGTCTCTCCATGAGATCCTGTTGCATCAGAGCTGAGATTCCAGACTCATCGAGCAGATTCTTGAACTCATTGTTTTGGCTGGTTAAGGTGGCGTGAGCTTGGCGGTATTTCTCCGCGAGTTGCTTTTGCTTCTCCTCATAAGCCGTGAAAATAGCCTCCTCGCCCTCGATGAGAGGCAGTTCTTGCTCCAGCCACTGTAGCATCTCAGATATATAGGCTTGGTATTGGCGAGGAAGATTCTCTAACTGAGCGTTTTTGTACGCCTGTGTCATGTGGCGCAAGAAGCTTGTAGCGTCTTGGTTCTCGCCTCGTTCAAGCATCTTCATGTGCCCCTCAAAGCCATCAGCAATGAGTAGAAAGATCAGGCGTCGCAGCTCAGGATGCTGGGGGATGACACGCGTGTCCACGGTAGAGCTAGGCTCTGCTGCTGCTATGCGGGGCTGCGCCAGAGACAAAGGGGCGCAGTAGCCAAGGATGATGAGGAATAGGGAGAGCTTCATAAGTTGCATTAGAAGGCGTAGGATTCACCCACACAGAGGGAGGAGAGTCGCTCGGCTGCTGCTCGGAGCTGCTTCATCTCTTCTAGAGTGGGCTGCGTGGACTGCATGATCTTCTCTAGCTTTAGCAGCTCAACGAGCATGCTATCTGCGTCTATGCTTACGGCAGTTTGTGGATTGAGTCCTTGGAGTACCTCGGCGAAGTATTCTGGAGCATCAGGATAGAAGATGGGGAGCGCCTTTTCGCTGCTGAAACTAGCCTCGAGAGCCGCGCATGAGGCAGTCAGTGCACGCACCCATCCACCGAGAGCGATGAGGTGAGAGAGGTCTGGATCGCGCAGGGAACGCAGCTCCTCGTTGACATCGAGCTGTGTAGATGTGAGAGTCTCCTTGAACTGACGCTGTAGACCCTTTTCGGCCTGCTCTAAGAGGCTGGCCGAATGGGTATTCATCTTCTCTCCTACACCCAGAGCCTTGCCGTAGCGGGAGAGATCGAGCGCGATGGGCTTGATATCATTCATACGACCACTACGAACGGCAATGAAGCCGTCTGCGAGCAAGAAGCCGAGCTCTAGCGAGAGCTTGCCAACGATAGTGGGGAGTTGTTCTGGGCGGTTACGCAGAACGTAATCATCAGGGATGGAGGGGAGACCGTCAAGCTGGTCAAAAATCTTACTGATAGAAGGGGCGGTGTAGACATTGATGCCTAGCTCCTGATTGGCGTGAGAGTCATCAAGGAAGGCATCATCGCGGAACATGCTAGGTACAGCACCTTCTGGTCGTACTTCTTCCTCGCTCGGCTCAAGGAGAAACTCGGGGATACCCTCACCGAGTACGGCTATTTCTGTTGCTGTGTCCTCGCTCTCTGGGATGGCGAGAGTGGGGAGGGCGATTAATGCACTGAGTGCGCCAGCTTTGCCGAAGTTAGAAAAGGGTGAAGGCATGAGAAAAGTTTTCGTTTAATTAGTAATTTTATGGCTTGACTTTAACAGTAGTCTACCCTAATATGACGCACGCGTCAAGGTAATCATCTGGGGGCTGTGTAAAGAGTTCGTAATATGCTGTTTTATGACAGCCTTAGTACGAGTTTGTTAAATGGCCGAGAGGTGTGCTTAGCCTCATATGATGACGCATTCTGCACTCATATCTTCCCCGCAAATACCCCTTTAACGAATATGGAATGGTTTAATTTCTTCTGGCTTGTATCGTATTTTCTCGTGCTTCTTGGAATGTCGGGCTATGGCTTCCATCGCCTGATGCTGGTCTTTCTCTATCTGATCTATCGCAAGGATATCCCTAAGCCAGTTGGAAAATGGGATGAGCTCCCCCTCGTCACCATCCAGCTACCTATGTTCAACGAGAAGTTTGTTGTCGAAGGTCTGCTCAAGTCTGTCATGGCTATCGAGTATCCCAAGGATAAACTTCAAGTGCAGCTCCTCGATGACTCGACGGATGATACCACAGAGATCTGTGAAAAGTGGGCGGCACACTACCGTGCAGAAGGATTTGATATCACCTGCATTCATCGTACAGATCGCACTGGGTTCAAGGCAGGTGCTCTGGAAGAGGCTACTGTGCATGCGAAGGGTGAGTTCCTTCTCATCCTTGATGCGGACTTCCGCCCTGAGCCAGATATTCTCATGGCCTGCATGGACTTCTTTACCGATCCTAAGGTAGCACTCGTACAGACTCGCTGGGGGCATATTAATCGTAATAAGAATATGCTCACACGCTTGCAGAGTATCTTCCTTGATGGGCACTTCGCTCTGGAACAGACGGTGCGTAATCGCTCCGGTCGCTACTTTACCTTCAATGGTACAGCTGGGATATGGCGCAAGTGCGCTATCGTCGATGGTGGTGGTTGGGAGCATGATACCATTACTGAGGATATGGATCTGTCCTACCGCGTGCAGATGAAGGGCTGGAACTTTGTCTACTTGAATGACTACGTGACACCAGCTGAGCTTCCGGAAGATATGGATGGATTCAAGGCGCAGCAGCACCGCTGGACAAAGGGATGTATACAGGTATGTCAAAAGATGCTTCTCGATATATGGCGCTCGAAGGCTCCGCTCAAGGCTAAGATGGAAGCCACCACGCACCTCACGTGTAACTACTCTTACCTCGCGCTCATCCTTCTCTGCTTCCTTGTGATGCCTATCTCGACAAACCTTGTCGCACCCACTGGCTCATGGGACTGGCAGTCATGGCAGATGATGCTCGTGACATTCTCGCTCTTCTTTTTTGCGACCTTCTCGGTATGCCTCTTCTATGTCACAGCGGAAATGATCGTACGTCCACGTCGTTGGGGTATGGTATTCCTCTATCTTATCCCCTTGCTTGCACTCGGTGTGGGTATGGCGGTGAACAATGCGAAGGCTGTGATAGAAGCGGTATTTGGCAAACCTAGTGAGTTCGTACGTACGCCAAAGTTTGGTGAGTCCTCTGAGGGTACACTCTCGATTGAGAAGCGCGCACAAGGGTACAAGGCGATCAAGTCTATCATCGTGCCGGTCTTGGAGCTGAGCTTTGCGATTTTCTTTGCTGGTATTGAAGTCACGAAGCTCATCGCAGGTGATTATCTTGGCTTCTTCCTTATGCTTCCCTTCCTCGGATTCTTCTATACGGGCATCTGCTCGCTGCGTCGTCTGATTGACACCTTCTCCCTCGGGAAGAAAGCGAAAGCTGCTAGTTAGGTCACCCCTAGCAGCTCGATCTTCTGAATGAGTGATCTTACACCTAAACTCAAACAGTTATTTATGAGCTATCAAAATAGAGTTCTCATTATGCTGCTTTTCTTGGGCAGTATGCTGGCACTCACGTCATGTCGATCCCTGAGTTATATCTCAGGTCCAGATACAGCACCTCGCGCTCTGGTGAGTAATGGAGTAGCGATCACGCTGCGTGATCAGAAGCTTACCTACATTAAAAATGGGAAAAAGGTGCGAGAGTACCCCATTAGTTCCTCGAAGTATGGTATTAGTGGTGTAAATGATAGTTATCACACGCCCTACGGTCTGCACTCTGTGCGCTCGAAGGTGGGAGAGGGGTATCCCGTAGGTGCCGTTTTCAAGGGGGGGCGACCTACTGGTGAGATTGTGCCAGTCAACGCAAAGGGGCGTGATCCTATTGTCACACGTGTTATCTTTCTTGATGGGCATGAGCAGAAGAATAGCAACTCCAATCAGCGACGCATCTATATACATGGCACGCCAGAGGAGCGCAAGATAGGCAGTCCCGCCTCCTACGGCTGTATTCGTATGCGCAGTCGTGACATCATCGATCTATACCGCATGGTTAAGCCTGGTACACCGGTGCTGATTGATACCTGTTCGCAGAAGTCCTTTATGCGTGCGCTCGCGAGCAAGCGTCGACGTGGAAGTCGTATACCGATAGTTAGTAGGGTACCTACCGCGCGTAATGCGGGCTAGTGATGAGTCTAAGCCCTCTTCCTCATCTGAGGCGGGGGATTTCACTTGACTTCATATTGTAGATTTCTATAATTAGTCTACTATGAATACAAAAACTTGCCCCTTTAAATTCGTCATTGGTGAAGATGCTCCTCCTAACCCTACCTCAAGTATCTTCGCGCACTTTTTGAGTGCATTGAAGCGCTACGCCTCCTTTGCAGGTCGCGCAACTCGAAAGGAATACTGGTCATTCTATCTCTTCATTATGATTATTAACTCTGTACTCGGTATGATTTTAGGTAGCATCCAGGAGAAGGCTATAGAATCCTATCTGGGAGCAGAGGTTCTCGCTGGAAATACGCAGCTTATACAAGATGCCTTAGCTGAAAAGCTTACCGCTTTTGACTTGGGGGCTACATGCTTATTGATTGCGGGTTTGTTGGTTCTTATTCATATTATTATAGGTATCCCTCTGTTTGGGGTGATGGCGCGTCGCTGTCATGATGTGGGGCAATCCAGCATCGCTGCTCTCATCAGTGTCGTGGGAGGTATTATTTATAGCTTCTGTGCCAACTTTGGTATTCTCATGTGGCTTGGGACGACAGCATTAGTCATCGCAGGTGTAGCTGGACTCTGGATGTTAGTGACCGTCTTTTTCTGCGATAGCCAGCGAGGTACTAATAAGTATGGTCCTTCTATCAAATACCCAGAAGCCTAATCGCACATACACGAACGTTTTTGACAAATAAAAAGCCCGCGTCATGCGCGGGCTTTTTCTGCTTTTCCTAGTCTTGATAGTCGAGGAGAAAATTATTTCTTAGATTCGAATTTTAGGGAGAACTGGAACAAAATACTGCATTGATGTAGAAAAGTCTTGTCAATGCTGATCTTGCGTAGTATTCTTTCGCAGCGCGAGTTTATTAAAAAACTCTGATCGTCGGTCCTCGTTTTCTACGGAAGCAGAGCTCGCAACGAAGGGAAACCCGGTCAAACTCTACATCATCATGTCAGAAGAAACACAAGAAAAGGAAGTCATTCAACTCGCTCATTTCGAAATCCCAAGCAGCCTTCAGCGCATCACGGATCCCAATGACGAGAATCACGTTACTTTCATCGCTGAGCCTATTGAAACAGGCTTCGGTCACACACTCGGTAACTCCCTGCGCCGCGTCCTGCTTAGCTCCCTTGAAGGTGCAGCTATCACAAGCGTACGCATCGCTGGTGCACAGCACGAGTTCTCCTCACTTCCTGGCGTCGTAGAAGACGTTACAGAAATCATCCTCAACCTCAAGAAGGTGAAGTTCTCCCATACAGGTAAAGAACCCCGCACCCTCTCTCTTCGTGTCACGAAGCAGGGTGTCGTCACCGCTGGTGACATCAAGGAAGACTCCATGTACTCTGTTGTGAACAAGGATCAAGTGATCTGTCACCTAGACCAGAACACCATCCTCGACTGCGAATTCGAAATCAACGTTGGACGTGGTTTCTACACTGCTGATGATAACAACTCGAAGGATCGCCCTATCGGTGTCATTCCTATTGACTCCATCTTCTCACCAGTCACACGTGTGAAGTATGATGTAGAAAACGCTCGTGTCGGTCAGATGACCGAGTTTGACAAGCTCATCCTCGATATCTGGACAGACGGTCGCGTCAGCCCCAATGTAGCGATGCTTCAGGCTGCTAGCATCATGCGCCACCACCTTGATGTCTTCGTAGAAGACGAATCACGCAGCATCGCCTTTGATAAGGCATCTGGAGCAGATCAGGATGCGAATACAGCACAACTTCGCAAGCTTCTTAACATGAGCGTTAATGAAATCGAACTCTCTGTTCGTGCTGCTAACTGCCTCAACAACGCTAACATCACGACTGTCGGTCAGCTCGCGATGAAGACAGAAGCTGAAATGCTCAAGTATCGTAACTTCGGTAAGAAGTCGCTTAATGAGATCAAGGACAAGCTCGTTCAGCACGGTCTCTCACTGGGTATGCAGTTCGACGCGAAGCTTCTCGCTGCTCCTGCACCAGCATCCAAGATGCGCGCTGAGTCAGACGAGCTCCGCTCCTCCGAACTACAAGCCCTCATCTCACACAACATCGATAGCTTCGATGATGATGATGAATAAAGACCTACATCCCCTTTCACTATTAACCCATAAAACATTAAAATCATATTATGAGACACGGAGTAAAAAAGCCTAAGCTTCAGCGCAAGGCCTCACACCGCAAGGCTCTTCTTGCTAACCAAGCATGCAGCCTTATCTTCCACGGCCGCATCACCACGACTCTTGCTAAGGCAAAGGCACTGCGTCCTTATGTAGAAAAGCTCATTACCCTCGGTAAGACAGCTACTCTTCACACACGCCGTCAGGCACTCGCTACGCTTCCACAGCCCAAGGCTGTCGAAAAGCTCTTCAGCGTCATCGCAGAAGCAACTAAGGATCGCCAGGGCGGTTACACACGCATCGTGAAACTTGGTCAGCGTAAGACTGATAGCGCACCTATGGCGCTCATCGAGATCATCGATCTCCCTCAGCTTCAGGCACCTGTTGCTCCTACAGCTACCGCCGGTACAGGTAACACTGCTCCTAGCGAAGCTGCAGAAGAGGCAAGCACAAAGGAAGCTTAATAACTTTTCTCAGAGAAAAATTAGTAAAAGCACTGTAGCCCTCAAGGCTACAGTGCTTTTCTTCGCGGGTGATGCCTAGCTTTTACAATGTATCGAGAGTAGAGTGAAAAAAATCTGTTTAAACGATAAAAAATACTTGCCATTCTCAGCTTGCTTCGCTATAATGCCCCCGCTTCACGGCATAGAACGCAGGGGTAGCTCAGTTGGTAGAGCAACACCTTGACATGGTGGAGGTCGTAGGTTCGAGTCCTATCCTTTGTACTGCGAAACGGTGATTATACTATTGGTGTAATCACCGTTTTTCTATCCGCGCATAGTAAGCGTGATGAAGTCGCGAGCTGTGCGGGAGGCGGCAATCCAAACACACCGTACACCTATTAACCTTTATTGCTATCTCGTTGCGCCTGCTTGTGACGTATCATCTGCGAGACGTCGAAGTAGAAGATGTGTCCCTCTCCTGACTCTCGATGTATCCCGTAGATGTGGAGAATGTAGCGTGTCTGCTTCTCTTCTTCTTGGGTGAAGATGGCATAGTTTGCCATGCCACACTTCCCCACTTGGTTGACAAAGTCCGCTACATGTTTGTGCATGATGTGCTCATCTGTTGATAAGAAAAGAAGGGGGGTATCCTGACTGAGAGCATCGCCAGCTCCTAGTGTCTGGCTACGCTGCTCGCGGAAGAGCCGTAGCTCGTGGGCGAGATCCTGACGCAGCCATGCAAGTTCTGTGTCACGTAGTGCGTGGCGGTTCGTCCAAACGGAGATGTGGTGACCTAGTCTCGCGTGCCAGTTTTCGTGAGCTTGAGCTAGTTTGTTCGTCCAGAGCTTTCTCTCCTTGAGTGTCTTGATAATGTGGAGAAAGGTAGGTTTGTTATTGGTCTTATCCCAGAAAATGTCTACTTCCATGAATCCCTCGCGCCTCAGGCTTTCCCAGATCTTACCCTCTGTGCGAAGGCTCTCGCTGATACGCTGGGCGAGTGCGTCGGCCTCTTCTAGTGACTGAACGCTTGCGAGCTGCTGGATGAACTCACTAGTCATGCGTCTAGCTATCTGCAGGGGTGGCTCTTGAGCCTCATTTCTGCTACTTCCCGCGGAAGTTTCGCTAGCGTGAAGTGGGTATAGAGCCACAGCAAGGGTGAGCGCGAGTACGCTCGTACTCATGTAGGAGGGGGAGATCCCATTGCGCTGTGATTTGCGTGTGTTCATGCGGATGTGTTTCTACTACTGTAAACTTTCGTTAGTGATGATACAAGAAAAAATTAGAAATTGACATACTTTTTTGAAAGATTTTTAATTGTATATGATAGTTAACATTTTATATAGGGGGTGAAATGCTCGCTAACTTTTTGTCATCCTTGCATTAATGCTTGAATTCATGCCTCAACCTCAGTTACTATAGGCGTGTATCAAGATGAACACGCAAGAATTTAATGAACAAATTGCAAGGAGCTCTGGATGGGTGCAGGCACTCAAGGCAGAGATGGGTAAGGTTGTTGTCGGTCAGTATGGTCTGATTAACCGCCTCATTTTAAGTCTTCTCTGTAAGGGGCACGTTCTTCTCGAAGGTGTCCCGGGGCTCGCGAAAACACTGTCTGTGAAGGCACTCGCTGGAAGCTTGCAGGCGCAGTTTTCTCGTATTCAGTTCACGCCCGACCTGCTGCCAGCTGACTTGCTGGGTACGATGATTTATAATCCAGACGAGCGTCAGTTCATCGCCAAGCGTGGTCCTGTGTTTGCGAACCTCGTCTTAGCTGATGAGATTAACCGTGCTCCGGCGAAGGTGCAGAGCGCACTACTTGAAGCGATGCAGGAACGACAAGTCACACTGGGTGAGACAAGCTATCCGCTCCCTTCCCCCTTCCTCGTGCTTGCGACTCAGAATCCTATCGAACAAGAGGGTACCTACCAACTGCCAGAAGCCCAGCTGGACCGCTTCCTTTTCAAGGTGGTCGTAGACTACCCCACACATGAAGAGGAGCGACGTGTGCTTGCGATGATGAGCAGTACAGCTCCCCCTCCCCAGACGCAGAGCGTCGTGAGTGTCGAGGCGATTGAGGCTTCCCGTGAGTTGATGAATCAAATCTACATCGATCCAGCGGTTGAGGAGTACATCGTGAACCTCGTGCGTGCGACACGTGCGCCTGGTGAGCTAGATCGTCGCCTTGAAGGGATGGTGCGTGCTGGGGCATCCCCTCGTGCGACGATTAATATCGCTATCGCAGCGCGCGCGCTCGCGTTCACGCAGCAACGTTCTTATGTCACACCGCAGGATATCAAGGATCTCGCAGAGGATATTCTTCGCCACCGTATTCTGCTTTCCTATGAAGCAGAGGCATCGGGGATGACGAGCGAGAAGGTGATCGAGATGATCCTAGCGAAGGTGAATGTGCCTTAAAGTCTGAGATTGACGCTTTATTTTATTTGCTTCACATGCGGTCATGATGGATAAGAGTCAAGAGGTCATGCAGAAGGTGCGCCGCATTGAGCTGATGGCGCGTAAACGCGCGACAGCCGCTTTTGCGGGGCAGTATCGCTCGAGCTTTCGAGGGCAGGGACTTGATTTTGATGACTTTCGAGAGTACAGCATAGGTGATGAGCCGCGTTTCATCGACTGGAAGGTAACAGCTCGAACAGGAACTCCTTATGTACGTAAGTTTTATGAGGAGCGAGAGCAGGTGCTTCTGCTGGCTGTCGATACGAGTGCATCGATGAATTATGCGAGTGAGCGCGTTTCTTACACGAAGCTGGAGTATGCTGCGCATATAGCGGCGGTGCTATCCTATAGTGCGGCTCTGAATGGTGATAAGGTGGGGCTGCTCCTCTTTGGGCGCGGTGATTCTCACTTTTACCTCCCCCCAGCTCAGGGGATGAAGCAGACGCAACGCATCGTGCGCGAGATCGTCTGCTCTTCTAGCGAAGGGAAGGATATGAGTATGGATGAGATCGCAACAGAGATTCTGCGCACTCAGAGAAAAAGTGCCATGGTCTTCATGATGAGTGATTATCTAAGTGAGCCTGACAAGGCAGCCCTCGGGCGACTAGATTTCCGGCACGAGCTCATTCCTGTCCGCATTGCTGATCCCTGTGAGCTGAAGCTGCCTGCGAGTGGGATGATTAACTTCCGAGACCCTGAGTCGGGTGAGCAATGGATGGCGAATCTGAATGACCGTCAGCTACGATATGATTATGAAAAGGCGATGTATGCCCAGCGAGAGCTCTGGGCGCGTAGTTTCACGCAGCTGGGAATCGATTTCATCGATCTCGTCACGGATGAGGACTACATCCTGCCGCTGAGAAGGCTTTTCCAGCGTCGTAGCCGTTTTTTTGCTCATTGATTGCTTTTTAAGAATATGATGATTGTCCTTGCCCAAGCTCCTGTGAATGCCGCTACCCCTGATCGTGTAGGTGAGCAGCTTCTCGACAAGATACCTGAACTCGAGCCAGCGATTTCTGCAGAAAGCTTCCTATCCAGCAATATGCTCTGGATATGGATAGTGGGAGCGGTGTTGCTGCTTCTGCTCATCCTCCTTGCAGTATACTTCTGGCTACGTACGCGTCATCACCCTACCATTGACGCGCCTAAACCTGAGCTGATAGCACTCCTGCGTCTGGATGCTCTAGCTCAGAGTGAGCCATGGGCGAACTCCGCAGCACTGAGTATTGAGCTCTCACTTATCCTGCGTGAGTATATCACAGGAGAGACGGATGACCCTGCTCTCTATGAGACGCATCAGGAGTTTCATCAGCGACTTGATGCGCTGACACGTATTCCCAAGAACTGTCAGGAAGCGACATATCAGCTACTCGATGATCTCGCGAAAAAGAAGTATGCTGGTCCACAAAGCCAGAGTCGTGAGGCTGCAGAGGATATGCTGCGTCAGACACGTGAGTTGATCCAGCGCATTGCAGCGGAGCGATCTGATGCACTTCAAAATTCATAGAACTCGTTAAAGTATGCTTAGTTTGATCCCTATGTCCATCCTTGCGCAGCAGCCAATCGAGAGTCTCGATTCTGGAGCGCGTGAGTTTATCTTTGCCTCACCAGCGTGGTTGTGGGCTCTGCTCATTTTACTGCCTCTGCTGCTGCTTCGTCGCCGTAAGGGAACCTATGCTGGACTCTCCCATCCGGGGATGCGCTTTCTTGCCTCGCGCCTCTCATCCCCTAGTACACTGCTTGGACGCCTAGGGGCGATATTATTAGTCTTAGGTTTAGCAAGCTTGATTATCGCACTGGCTGAACCAAAGTTTCGCAGCGAGCTGCGTGAGGAGCGTGTGAGTGGTATAGATATCATGATCGCTTGCGACTTGTCAGGCTCAATGTCTATTGAGGATATGATGTTTGCCTACCGCGATGAGCGTGGACGGTCACGCTCACGCTATATTGATCGACTCTCCGCAGCTAAGTCTGTGATTCTCGAGTTCATCAAGGGGCGTCCCAATGATCGCATCGGTATCGTGGCCTTTGCGGGTAAAGCGAAGCTGAGCTGCCCGCTGACGCTTGATCACAGTCTACTCTCCTATATCATCGAGCAGTTCTATCTCGGTGATCCTCGTCGAGGTATACCAGGCTATATCAAGGAGGATGGTACAGCGATAGGTTCAGCGATCGCCTCCGCTTCTACACGTCTTGAGGATAGGAAAGAGACGAAGTCCAAGGTGATTATTCTAGTGACTGATGGTCAGAGTAATGCTGGGCTTATCCCTCCTCTGGCAGCAGCGAAGCAGGCGGCTGCACTGGGGATTCGTATCTTCCCTATTGCTATAGGTCAGACAACGCGTCTCTCTGAGAATGTCGTGAGCGATGGCGTGGATGAGAAGACGCTGCGTGAGATCGCATCGATCACAAAGGGGGTCTATTATCGCGCTAGTAGTGGGCGACAGCTCAGTGAAGCATTCACTAGTATTGATCAACTGGAGAAGTCTGATGTGAAACGCCGCACCGTTGTTAGTTATGAGGCTCTGTTCATGTACCCCCTTGCTTTAGCCGCGTTGCTGCTGAGTCTGAGCCTGATGCTTAGTAAGATTCAACCACAACCAGCTCCTTGATTATTATGAGTTTCTTGTATCCTTATTTGCTCTTTTTCTTGTTGATCCCACTATCGCTGCTCATCCTTATTGTAGTGACGGAACGTCGTCGTAAGAAGGGTTGGAGGCAGTTGATCTCGCGTGAGCATGAAGCTTCCTTAATCACGCGTCTGCCAGTATACCGACGCAGCCTGCCAGCCTTCCTCACTATCGTAGCACTTGTGGGTGCTATCGTTGGGCTCGCTCGCCCCTTTAATGGATATACAGAGCAGAGCACGATAAGTGCTAGTCGTAATCTTCTCATAGCACTAGACATCTCGCGCTCGATGGAGACGAACGATATTAGCCCCTCACGCCTTGCGGAGGCTCGTGCGGCAGCTTATGAACTCATCGAGGCTCTACCTAGCGATAAGCTAGGGCTCATTATCTTCTCAGGAGAAAGTGAGCTCGTGGTTCCTCTAACGTATGATCATGAGGCTCTCAAGCAGACGCTCGCTGCTGTAGACCGTAGCTGGGCTCCTTATGGAGGGACGAATTATGGTCGTGTTCTGGAGAAAGCGATGGAAGACTTCGCGCGGAGTGCGCCAACTGGGACGAATGCTGTGGTGATCTTTAGCGATGGTGAAGATACTGTTGGCTCTAGTATTGAGATCGCAGAGAGGGCTCGAGAGAAGAAACTGCTCGTTATAACCGTGGGAGTAGGGACAGAAATCGGAGCTGCCATCCCCGATGAGGGAGGGGAGAATGGCTTTTACCAAGATGCGGCTGGTAAGCATGTGATCAGTAAACTTGATACGCAATCCCTCATCCGCTTTTCCAAGGCTACAGGAGGCGACTACTTCTCCATGGGGAGTGGGTCAGATCTAGCTGCCTTCGCAAAGGCGGCGACAAAGAAGCTCGACCTCCATGAGAATGAGGCCTCCTTGACCAAGTCGCCGCGAGACCTCTATCGCTACTTTATCTTCCCCTCTGCTTTCCTCTTGCTGCTTGCTATTCTTTTAGGCACTGAGTGGAGGCTACCCCGATGGAAGCAAGGCTCTGTGAGTAGTATGCTTGCACTCTGTGCCCTAGTAGGTGTGGGGATGGGAGGAGAGCTGCGTGCCGATGATGACCTCTATGAGAGAGTGAGGCTCGCTCTGAAAGATCAGAAGTATGAGCAGGTGAAAGATCTTATCGATGATGCTGTTGCGCGTGATGTGAGTCTTGCAGATGATGGTGCTCTCGCCTTTGCACTAGGGAGTGCGCAGGTGGGTTTGGAAGATGAGGCTGCGGCACGTGAGGCATTCTCACGTGCGATGTTGAGCGAGGATATTGCTCTTCAAGTTGCAGCTAAGCATCAGCTAGGCAAGCTCAATGTCGAGTCCACATTTGAGAAGCTACGCACGCTCTATAAGCCAGTGAATGAAGGTGAGCCAAAGGCGGTTACCTCACAAGAGCTAGAGGAGATACACAAGCAGCTCCAACAAGACAGCAAGCACTATCATGATGCGCTGAAGCTTCAGTCCGATTATCCAGCTACTGAGGCGGATCTCGCGAAAATAGAAGAGTTTTTGAAAGTCCTACAAGAAGAGATAGACCGTCTTAAAGAAGAAGAAAAGAAGCAGCAAGACCAGCAAGACCAGCAGGATCAGCAGGATCAGCAAGACCAGCAAGACC
>CAYJML010000003.1:0-205076 GCA_964371515.1 uncultured Akkermansia sp. | reverse complement strand
CGGTAGCTGTGGTCGTGCCGTCACCAGCGATGTCGTTTGTCTTGCTGGAGACTTCACGAACGAGCTGAGCTCCCATGTTTTCGTATGGGTTTTCAAGTTCGATTTCCTTGGCGACTGTTACACCGTCCTTTGTGATGGTGGGTGAGCCGAACTTCTTGTCGATGACGACGTTGCGACCAGCAGGTCCAAGTGTGCTCTTGACTGCTTTTGCGATTTTAACGACACCGTTGAGGAGGCTCTGGCGTGCGCTTTCTTCGAATTCAATTTGTTTTGCCATAATGATTATGTTCTATAAAGGGGGGGGGAAATGTATGTGTGTGAAAATTAGTCTTCGATGACAGCGAGGATGTCGCTTTCATTGAAGATGGTGTAAACGGTGCCGTTTACAGTGACTTCTGTGCCGCCGTACTTCGTGATGAGTACGCGATCATTGACCTGTACGCTGAAAGGAATGAGTGCGCCGTCCTTGTCGCGACCACCTGTACCAACGGCACGGATGATGGCTTCTTGTGGCTTTTCCTGTGCGGAATCAGGGAGGAAGAGTCCGCTGGCTGTCTGAGTCTCGGCTTCTACTCGCTGAATGAGTACGCGCTGTCCTAATGGTTTGATCATGGTATTGTTTATATGTGGGGGGTTAGTTTTGTATACTAGAAATGATAGGAGAGGCAAGCACCCCTTATCCTGAGATGCTTGCCACTAGATTGATTAATCGACGACTTCTGCGTCTACGACCTTGCCTTTTGCCTTGCGTGGGCCGTCTGCGTCTGCATCCGAGCTGTCACATCCTGCACCAGAGCAAGAACCTGCTCCAGATGCCTGTGCCTGCTGGGCTGCCTGATTCAGGCTAGAGAGGAGGCCTTCGAGTTCTGTGGTGAGAGACTTTGTCTTTTCGATGTCCTTCGCTTCGACGGCTGCCTTGAGCGCGGTGATCTTTTCCTCGATAGGTTGCTTGATCTCAGCTGGAATCTGCTCACCCTGCTCACTGAGCTGGCGTTCTACGTTGTGTGCGAGTGAGTCACCCTTGTTGATAGTGTCGATATCTTCTGCGCGCTTGCGGTCTTCTTCAGCGTGTGCTTCTGCATCCTTCTTGGCGCGTTCGATTTCATCCTGTGAGAGACCAGATGAGCCTTGGATAGAGATGTTTTGCTCCTTACCAGACTTCTTATCCTTGGCCGTGACTTGAAGAATACCGTTGGCATCGATGTCGAAGGTTACTTCGATCTGAGGGACACCACGTGGAGCGGCATCAATGCCGTCGAGCTTGAAGTTGCCGAGTGGCTTGTTATCGGAGAACATCTTGCGCTCACCCTGACAGATCTGGATATCAACAGCTGGCTGGTTATCAGCAGCGGTGGAGAATACCTGACTCTTGCGAACAGGAATGGTCGTGTTGCGGTCAATCATAGGGGTAGCGATACCACCCATCGTCTCAATGGAAAGCGTGAGAGGTGTCACATCGAGAAGAAGAACATCGTTCACATCACCCATGAGAACGCCACCTTGGATAGCAGCACCGATGGCGACTACTTCATCAGGGTTCACACCCTTGTGAGGCTCTTTGCCAGCGAGACGCTTCGCCATATCCTGAACGGCAGGCATGCGAGTCATACCACCGACGAGAACGAGTTCGTTCACTTCGCTAGAGCTGATGCCGGCAGCATCGATGCATTCCTTTACAGGACGTGCTGTGCGCTCAAGGAGTTCTGCGGTGAGCTGCTCAAGCTTAGCACGAGTGATGTTCATCATGATGTGCTTAGGTCCTGTAGCATCCATCGTGATGAAGGGAAGAGAAATGTCATAGCTCTGTGTGGAACTCAGTGCAATTTTCGCCTTTTCGGCTTCTTCCTTAATACGCTGGAGCGCGTCCATCTGCTTGGAGATGTCCATGCCTTCACTGCTCTTAAACTCTGCGAGAATCCAGTTAATAATCGCGTTGTCCCAGTCATCACCACCGAGGTGTGTATCACCATCTGAAGCCTTCACTTCGAAGACACCATCACCGATCTCAAGAACAGAGATATCGAAGGTACCACCACCGAGGTCATAGACCGCGATCTTTTCATTACTCTTCTTGTCAAGACCGTATGCAAGAGCTGCGGCTGTAGGTTCATTAATAATGCGGCGTACCTTGAGACCAGCGATTTCGCCAGCTGCCTTTGTGGCATTACGCTGTGCATCGTTGAAGTAGGCAGGAACTGTGATCACTGCTTCGGTGATTGTTTCTCCGAGCTTGTCTTCTGCGTCTGCCTTGAGCTTACCAAGGATCATCGCACTGATCTCTTGTGGGGAGAATATTTTTTCCTCTCCGCCTACTTCTACCTTGATGTGGGCATCGCCATTTGCAGCAGCGACGATTTCGTAAGGTACCTTCTTGTCATCTTCTGTGAGTTCAGAGAACTTGCGACCGATGAGACGCTTTGCGGAGTAAACTGTGTTGCGAGGGTTGGTGACAGCTTGACGCTTGGCAGCCTGACCGACCACGCGCTCGCCTGACTTGGTGAAAGCGACGATGGATGGAGTGGTGCGTGCACCTTCACTGTTTTCTAATACTGTGGCCTGACCACCTTCCATGACAGACATGCAAGAGTTGGTTGTGCCGAGGTCAATTCCGAGGATTTTTGGCATAATATGTTGTTTCTTTCTTGGGTTTGTGTTTTTTGAGAATGTTCTGAGCAGGTGATCTAGAGTGCACCAGCTACTTTTCAGTATGCAAATAGTGTGCCAACTTTCTCCAAGAGAAGAAAAACAACATAAACAACTCTTTATCAGCAACAATAAAAAAATTAAGAGGCATATCGCACTGAACTCAGTGTGACACCTTGTCACAGATAAACTGACAAAATGTCGCACACTGTGTCAAAATGACACACCTCGTATTTAACAAACAGCGGGCGTAGAATCTCTTCTACGCCCGCTTCAACTTACTACCTATGAAACTCGTCTTCCCGTTTTAATTGAGGCATCATGCTCTCTCCTTCACTAGCCTCTGGGAGCGACGATAATGTATAGACGCACCACATACGCATCTTGTTCAAAGAAAAAATAAAAAAAGGAGACAAGCCATAGCGAATACCAACATAAGAGACTCTCTATGAGGTGTTATGAAAAAATAAATAAAAATCATTTTTCTAGCCCCGGCGGGAATCGAACCCACATTTACCCTTTAGGAGAGGGTCGTTCTATCCATTGAACTACGAGGCCAAGTGCTGCAACGCGCCTATTACAGCGCAATTAATGAGCAATAGCAAGTTCAAAAAGTCTTCGCTGTGTCATTCACCATCACTCACATGGAAAAATGCTTGCTTCTCGTGCAACAAGAGCGTAGAATCGCGCGCATGAGCACCGAGTCAGACACGACAAACAGCACAAAACGCGACTTCATTCGCGACATGATCACTCACGACCTTGCTGAGGGCTACTGTCAAGTTCCTATCACACGCTTTCCGCCTGAGCCCAATGGTTATCTCCACATAGGACACGCAAAAGCTGTATGCCTCAACTTCGGATTAGCACAAGAATATGCAGAGCTGGGAGCACGCTGTCACCTACGCTTCGATGATACCAATCCTTGTAAAGAAGATGTTGAGTTTGTCCGCTCCATCCAAGAGGATATCAAGTGGCTCGGCTTTGACTGGGGCGACCACCTCTATTTTGCATCCGACATTTTCCAGTTCTACTATGACTGTGCGATACATCTGATTAAGAATGGCCTTGCCTATGTCGACCTGCAGGATAGAGAAACGATTCGCGCACAGCGCGGTGATCTCGTTACCGCTGGCACGCACTCCCCCTATCGCGATACCGATATCGAAAAAAATCTTGAACTATTCAAGGCCATGAAGGATGGGAAGTTCAAAGAAGGCGAAGCTGTCCTCCGCGCCAAGATAGACATGGCTAGTAGCAATATGAATATGCGTGACCCCGTCATCTATCGCATCTCCTACGAGTCGCATCACAACACAGGGACTTCATGGTGCATCTATCCGATGTACGACTTCGCACATCCTCTTGAAGATGCCTATGAGCATATCACACATTCACTCTGCACGCTAGAGTTCGAGAATCATAGACCTCTCTACGACTGGGCTATCGAAAACTGCCCCGTTCCTGCTACTCCTAAGCAGCGCGAATTCTCACGCCTCAACATCACCTATACGGTCATGAGTAAGCGAAAACTGCGCGAGCTAGTAGAGAATGGGCACGTGAGCGGCTGGGATGATCCCCGCATGCCTACTCTCTGCGGAATGCGTCGTCGCGGCTACCCAGCACCTGCTATTGTCTCCTTCTGTGAAGGAGTCGGCATCACGAAGTTCAACGGCAACACCGATGTCGCGCGTCTTGAAAATGCGGTGCGTAGCGAGCTCAATCACAATGCGCCTCGCAATATGGCTATTCTCGCACCCCTGAAGCTCGTCCTCTCTAATGTCTCTGACGATTTCGAAGAAGAGGTCGAGCTCGTCATTAATCCAGAGCAACCCGAATTAGGCAAACGCACCGTCACTCTCACGAAGGAAGTTTATATCGAACAGGATGACTTCATGATCGAGCCACCTAATAAGAAGTACAAGCGTCTCAGCCCTGGCGCATGCGTCCGACTTCGTGGTGCATACTGCATCGTCGCAAAAGAATATGACACAGATGCAGAAGGTAATGTGACAGAAGTACGCGCAGAACTCATCCCTGACACAATAGGTCAGCCTCCTCCTGAAGGCATCAAGTGCAAGGCCGCTATCCACTGGGTATCTGCAACACATGGTGTACGAGCCGAGGTGCGACTCTATGATAGACTCTTTGTCGATGAGGCTCCTGACGCCCATCCAGAAGGCTTCCTTGCTTCCTTGAACGCTGACTCTCTCACCACGATCAAGAATGCTATTGTCGAACCTGCACTTGCAGCGGTATCTCCCGAATACCTCTGCCAGTTCGAACGCCTCGGCTACTTTGTCGCCGACCGTTGCGACCATAGCCCAGAACACCCTATATTTAATCGCTCGGTCGGTCTTCGTGACTCATGGGCGAAACAACAAAAAGCATGAGCAAAACAGTAGAATTTAATAGTAACGGTGATCGCTTCGATATGAGTCGCTTCATCACCGAATGTGACGCCGCTGTCAGTGGCATGAGCCCAGAGGATACCTCCTCTGCATGCGCTTGCTGTAGTCACGATAATACCCCTATACCAGCCTCCACTACATCAGAAGTCACGCAGAAGCTGTCTATTCCAGTAGCCGAGGGGGTAGATCCTATCACTTACTCTCCCTTCGAGGAAGTACTAGAGGAGCTTAAGGCTGGTAAAATGATTCTCGTCACCGATGATCCTGCTCGCGAAAATGAAGCAGATCTCGTCTGTGCGGGTGAGTTCGCCAGCCCAGAGAATATCAACTTCATGGCCACACACGCTCGTGGTCTCATCTGTGTGCCCATGTCTGCTGAGCGCATTGCAAAGCTGTCTATCCCCATGCAGACTGCGCACAATACGGAGAAGCATCACACAGCATTCACCGTCAGTGTCGATGCCAAAGATGGCATCACGACGGGTATCAGTGCCTTTGAACGCTCCATTACTACCATGAAACTTGCTGATCCATCAGCAACGCAGAATGACTTCGTCCAGCCAGGTCACAGCTTCCCTCTGCGCGCTCTGGCAGGAGGTGTCCTCCGCCGCGCGGGGCATACCGAGGCTACAGTTGATCTCATGGAGATCTGTGGACTAGAGCCTGTAGGCGTTTGCTGTGAGATCATGAAAGACGACGGCACGATGGCTCGACTCGGCGATCTGGGCACATTCCAGAAGACGCACCAACTCAAAGCATGCTCCATCGATCAGATTATCGACTACCGCATACGCACCGAGCAGCGCGATACAGCAACGACATTAGTTGTTCGTGAAGAGGTGATTAAGCTCCCCACGCGCTACGGAAACTTCACTTGCTATTCCTATCACTCATCACTGGATGGACAGACGCACCTCGCGCTTGTTCACGGCGATGTAGATCTCTCACAGCCTGTTCTCTGTCGCTTGCATAGTGAATGCCTGACCGGTGATGTGTTCGGCAGCAGACGCTGCGACTGTGGTAGCCAGCTCGATCTCGCTATGAAGCAAATCGCTGAGGAAAATGGCATCCTTCTCTACATGCGCCAAGAAGGACGCGGCATAGGTCTTGCGGCTAAGCTACGCGCCTACAAGCTTCAAGAGCAGGGTCTCGACACGGTCGATGCGAACCTCCACTTGGGCTTCGCGGCTGATCTACGCGACTACCGCCCAGCAGCTCAGATGCTTCTCGATGTCGGAGCTAAGACCCTGCGTCTCATGACGAATAATCCAGCCAAGATCGAAGGTCTCGAAAGCTGTGGTATCACCATCGCAGAACAGGTACCTCTCGCCTCTTGCCCCCATGAAGACAATATCGCCTACCTCACGACAAAGAAGGAGCGCATGGGGCACACATTTTAACTCATTCTCTCACTATTTACTTACACCAGGGCTAACTAATCTTACATAATTTTATGATGTCTCAACAAATCGTTGCTATGGTCATGGTATTCAGATAAAATTAGCGCATTATTATATAACATTCACATGTCACAATCCCCTCCCCCCCCTGACAGCTCCAAAAATAGCCCCCAGCCTACTAAACAGACGAACTGGGGACTCATCATCTTTCTCAGTGTCATTGGCGGCATCTTACTGCTAGCCTTCGGTGCTGGAGGCTCAAGCAAGAGGATCAAGTTTGATGCCTTTGCAGACCTCTACCGTGAAGGTGGTATCGTTCAGAATAGTCAGAAGCGATTCCCCATCACTGTAACTACTGATAGCTCTGGTAAAGAGGGTGTCATCACAGCCTATCGCTACAATACGATTCCTAAAGCGGAGTACGCGAAGTTCTACATCTCCTATACACCTAGCGAAAAGCTCAATGAAGCGTTCAATCGCTATGGTATCACGCAGATCGTGAACAGTGCGCCCCCCCAAGACATCACAAGCGAGCAGCTGACATCGACAAGCTCACTCATCAAGTTCGGTGAAGAAGGTCGACTCTTGAAGAACAAAGACACACAGCCCACCATCTACGTAGATCAGGGAAGGCATACACTTGTCGGCTCTTATCGCAAGATTCCCACCACGAAGGCTGAGCGAAAGGGTGTCACCGCCATTGAAGTGGCGTTCTCCAATGAGTTTGAAGGCTCTCAGGTGAAGCAACTTTTGGGTGATCGCGCTGTTTATAAGGTGGATAGCAACATGTGGTTCTCCCTGATTATTAACTTACTTCCCATTGCCATCATCATCCTTCTCTTTTTCTTCATTTTCCGAGCACAGGGTGGTGGACCTAGCTCCGCCATGAAGTTTGCAAAGAGCCGCGCACGCCTGCTAGACCCGAAGCAAAACCGCGTCACCTTCAAGGACGTAGCCGGTGTTTCAGAGGCAAAGGAAGAAGTCTGGGAAATCGTTGAATTCCTACGCAATCCCAAGAAATTCCACGATATCGGTGGTACAATTCCCAAGGGCATCCTCATGGTAGGTTCACCTGGCACGGGTAAGACACTTCTTGCGCGCGCTATAGCTGGTGAAGCCGATGTCCCCTTCTTCACCATTTCTGGTTCTGACTTCGTTGAGATGTTTGTCGGTGTTGGCGCGAGCCGCGTCCGTGATATGTTCGCAGAGGCGAAGCGCCACTCACCCTGCCTCATCTTTATCGATGAGATCGATGCCGTCGGTCGCCATCGTGGTCATGGTGTCGGTGGAGGTCATGATGAACGTGAACAGACGCTCAATGCAATGCTCGTGGAGATGGATGGCTTCACGGCGAATGAGAATGTCATCGTTATCGCTGCAACAAACCGTGTCGACGTACTCGATCCCGCCCTTCTTCGTCCCGGTCGCTTCGACCGCCAAGTCGTAGTGAATCTTCCCGATGCTGCTGGTCGCGAGCAAATCCTGCGTGTCCATGTGCGCAAGATCAAAATGAGTGAACATGTCAATCTCGCTCCTATTGCTCGTGCTACTACGGGATTCTCTGGTGCGGAGCTGGCAAATCTTGTCAACGAAGCTGCCCTCATCGCAGCACGACTCAACAAGACAGAGGTAGAACAGAGCGACTTCGAAGAGGCTCGCGAAAAGGTGCGCTGGGGACGTGAGCGTCGCTCCATGGAGCTCTCTGATAAGGAGAAATACATGACAGCAGTACACGAAGCTGGTCACGCCATCTGCCTCCTCCAGACTCCCCTCAGTAAGGCTCTACCTCTTCACAAGGTCAGCATCATCCCACGTGGACCCGCTCTAGGAGTTACCATGATGCTACCAGAAGAGGATAAACACAGTGAGCATAAAAGCGAGCTACTCGATTACATCGTTGTCGCCATGGGAGGTCGTGTAGCCGAAGAGGTCATCTTCGGGGATATCTCCGGTGGAGCACGTGGTGATATCAAGAGTGCTACTGACATAGCCCGCAAGATGGTTTGCGTCTATGGGATGAGCGATAAGCTCGGTCCTGTTGAGTATGGATCTAGTCAGGGCGAAGTATTCCTCGCTCGTGACATGGCTCATTCTTCACGCAACTTCTCCGAACGTACGGCACAGATCATTGATGAAGAGATCCAGCGTATCATCGAAGAAAACTACGCGCGCTCCCAAGAGATCCTCAACTCACAGCGCGAGCGCTTGCTCCTCATCGCAGACAAGCTCATGGAGTTCGAAAGCCTCAGCGGCGAGCACGTCAAGGAGCTACTCGAGACAGGAACAATGCTTAATCCCCCACAGAAGGAATTACCACCGCCTATTCCAGACGAAGAGGACACAGCTGCACTGACTCTATAGTCACACAACCCTCTTCCCCTTTCATAGCCTAGCCCTTGTACACGCAAGGGCTAGTTTTTTCACTATACAGGAGAGATAGAAATCTTGACAATCACCCTCGAAGCCTCTATCATCTCACCCAGAAGTTAACTTTTTCACATGAATAGCCAAGAACTAGCTTTTGCCTGCGCACAGGCAGCAGCCGATACAAAAGCCACAGAGATCCAGATCTTTGACCTACGTGGTAGCTCCACGATCACCGATTTTGCCGTTGTATGTACAGCGACATCTGTCCCGCATCTTCGCGCTATCCTACGCGACGTCGATAAAGAAGTCTACGAAAAGTATGATATCAGTGCAGTCTATGCAGAGCGTACCCCGCAGGCTCTCTGGTCTGTACTCGACTACATCGATATCATGGTGCATGTAATGGCTGGTGAAGTGCGCGAGTTCTACGAGCTTGAAGAGCTCTGGAAGCCAGAAAATCGCATCGAATGGACTCCTGACATGGGGCACATTCAGACTAAGTAAAAGAGTATACTTAGATTTACTTGACTCTGACAATTACTAGGTGTATTCTAAGTATATCTAAACAGGTGCTCTCTTCTGCACTTTAAACATATCTCCCCCTATGTCGAACCCATTTAATCTTCTCGCTCAAGTCCGCCAATACCTCATACTTAACAATGAGGACTACGAATGGATCACCATGGGAGAGGGCAACCAGCGCATTGGTCTAGCTTATCTCCCCAGCACTGAGACAGGTATGCCCTCAACCTTCATGTTCACTGAACTCGAAGAGCCAGCAACGCTTGTTTTTGATGCTCACTTTGCGCTTCGCGTCATCCCTGAGGAGCGTCAAGAGCTCAGTATGCTCTTGCTAACGCTCAACGCGAATATCACAGAGGGACAGCTCTTACTCGACCTTGAAGGTGGCTTTGTCTACTTCCGCATTAACTATACCCCATCTAGTGATACAACCACGCCTGAGATCATCCAAGAACAGATTCAGCAGATGGAAAAGACAGGAGTTAGCATGTGCCAAACCTATGCACGAATCATCGCTCAGGAGTTCACTACTTATTAGTTCCATACACAACTTATTTCCCCATATCTATTATTATGTCACTCGCAAAACCACTCGAAGGAAAAGTAGGCATCGTCACTGGTGTCGCAAACAAGCGTAGCATCGCCTTTGGCATCGCTAAGGCATGGCATGAAGCTGGCGCAAAGCTTATTTTCAACTATCAGGGCGAACGCCTCAAGGATGGTGTCATCAAGCTTGTCCAAGAAACATTCGGTGCAGATACTCCTATCTGTGATCTTGATGTCAGCAGCGATGAGTCCATCGACAACTTCTTCTCCTATGTACGCCAGCATACTGACCGTGTCGATATGCTCTTGCATGCCATCGCCTTCGCGCCGAAGGCAGAAGGAACACTCGGAGGTGACTTCTCCGATATCCCACGCGACGCATTTAACACCTCGCTGGAGGTCTCTGCGTACTCACTTATCGCACTCGCACGTGGTGTTGCTCCCCTGATGACAGAGGGTGGTTCTATTACCGCACTGAGCTACTATGCGAGCCAGAAGGTCGTGCCAAATTATAATCTCATGGCAGTCTCTAAGGCAGCGCTTGAGACCAGCAGCATGTACCTCGCCTATTCTCTCGGTCAACGCGAAGCACCCATTCGCGTGAACTGCATCTCTGCAGGTCCTGTACAGACACTCGCAGCACGCGGTGTCGGCGGCTTCTCCACCATGTTCAAGGTCTATGAAGAGCGCTGCCCATTACGTCGTTCCTGCACACTTGAAGAGCTCGGTGCTACTGCTACCTTCCTCGCCAGCCCAGGTGCTGCTAGTATCACAGGTCAGGTCATCTATGTCGACGGTGGCTACGAGATCATGGGGATGTAAATCACCAGCTGGAATCAACTCCTTTTACAAAAAGGCCTCGCTCTATGATGAGTGAGGTCTTTTTTTCATGTAGCGTGCTGGTATCTTGTGCTGCAAGCTGGAAAGGCTCATATCGGCAATATAATAAAAAAGCCATCCGATTACTCAGATGGCTTTGTAAATGAATGTGGCATGCTTAGCGCTTACCACTATGCCCGCGTCCACTTGATGGACGTGTATGCGAACTCCGCTTCACGCTGCTAGATCCCTTTGGGCTGCGGCTCGTTGACGGTCTCGTTGCTGGCCTCGTTGTGGGTGCCTTATACTTCACATTTTTGTTACCTCGATTAACAACGGTTGTATTATTGTTGATGATCGTGGTATTCTTTTGGTATGACTTGTGAGATGAGGAATATTTTGCAGGCTTGTGCGATGGCTTGTATGATGGCTTGTATGATGGCTTATGCGATGGCTTAGACCCGGGATGGTGTGATGGACTGTGTGGCCTGTGGCTAGGTCTCACATTGGGGTGATGAGCCTTCGGGTAGCGCGGTGGCGCGTGATAGCGTCTGATATGGCTAGGATAGCGCCATGTCCCGCGGTACCATGAGGCGTAGCCCCAGTCAGGAACGCATACAAGTGCCGTGATAGCTGCGAGTGTGAAGATAGCAGCACCAGCTGTAGTATATCCATAGACAGGTCGTCCGTAGGAGTATCCGTAGATAGGTATACCAGCTGTATCGTAAGTAGCCGATACCCATGCCTGACTTGCATCTGGGACTACAGCAGCTGATGACACGGTTACCGCAGGGGTATAGGAGGGGTAAAGGGCAGGATTGTAATAGCATGAGCTCATCACACCCGTGAGCGTCACGATTCCAGTTAGTGATATTAGTTTCTTTTTCATAACAGTGTTTTATTTTCTAATGAATGGAGTAGCTATGTAGCAAGATTATAAGAGAAATAAATACCCATGGCAAGTAAATACTACCATGGGTATGAAATGCTTGTATAAGCTCAGAGTCTATTTTTTCAACTGCTCTGCACTGGCTGCGGTGACAGTAAACGGTATCTTCAGCTCAGGTAGACCCTCGGCCTGCACCTTGACAACCACGCGGCCTGACTTCTCGCGCTCTCCTCGAAGGATGGCTATCATACGCCCATTAAAGAAGCGTTGATTATAGTCCTGCATGCTGTTATGATCAAGCTGATCACCGTTACAGAAGCCTACTAATGTCGCGGCATCCCCGTCTACACTGAAGCTAACCTTGCGACTGTCAGTGGGAACAACATTCCCCTTTGAATCAATCAGCGCTAGCTCGATATAGGAGAGATCACGACCGTCTCCGATGACACTCTTCTGCGTAACTTCTGCTACGACCTTTGCGGAATCGCCGGTCGTGACGCGCGTAGCTGTTGCCCATGGTTTGCCGTCTTTCTTCACGATGACTTTTACTTCACCGGGCTCGTACTTGACATTTTCCCATGTGAGACGATATTCGTTCTTACCAACAGTGACATTCGACTGAGTAAAGGTACCTCCTTCAGTAGGACTCTTCTTTCGTACGCCTTGACTCTTGCCGTTGATGAAGAGTTCTGCTTCGTCTCCTGAGGTGAACACCATCACTGGGGTTACTTCACCCTCTCTTCCCTTCCAGTTCCAATGAGGAAGGATGTGTGCTTGCTTCACCTCGGGTGCCCAGCGGCTCTGGTAGAGATAGAATGTATCCTTGGGGAAACCAGCAAGATCGATGATGCCGAAGTAGGAGCTACGACTAGGCGCCTTGTTGCCCATGCGCTTGAGCTCTTCCATCGCAGCTTTCTTCTCAGCCTCTGAGGCATTCGCGAAGTTACCAATATTGGAAGCATCTTGGTTGTATGGTGTAGGCTCACCTATATAGTCATGCCCTGTCCATACGTATTCACCTGCTACCTGCGGCGTGAGATCCTGAGCTTTGAATTCGATATCTGGGCAGTTTGCCCAGCCAGGGGAATAGAGACCATAGGCACTGACTTGGAAGTTGCGGAATCCCTGCCCCTTGTCCCAGCTAACGGGGAAGAAGTAGGTGTCACGTGTTCCTACGCAGGAGGATGTCTCTGAGGCATAGAAGGACATATCGGGACGACGCTTGACGAACTCAGGATAATGACCTGGCTTGTAGTTATAACCGTAGCTGTCCATGGACTTACCGAAGTCGTTCCACGCGGCATGGGCGAAGTTACAACCAACGGTATAGAGGCGGCTAGGATCATACTTCTTGATCTCATCACGCAGTTCGCGGCTGACTTGAGCGCCTGCGGCTGAGCCTTGCTCATCGATTTCGTTGCCGCCGCTCCATATGATGATGGAGGGGTGGTTGCGGTCGCGCTTGATGAAGTTCTCTACATCCTTCTTCCACCACTGTGGCCAGTACACATGATAGCCATTGGTCTTGTCATACTTCTGGTTCTTCCATATGTCAAAGAGCTCGTCGATGACGAGAATACCATGCTTGTCACAGAGGTCGAGGAGCTCTGGAGCTGGTGGGTTATGGGCGGTACGGATGGAGTTACAGCCCATTTCTTTAAGTATTTCAATCTTTCGCTCCATGCCATCAGCATAGAAAGCTGCTCCGAGAGCTCCCAAGTCATGATGCTCGCAAACACCATGGAGGCGCACATGACGTCCATTCAGGTAAAATCCATCTTTCTTCCACTCAACAGTACGCACCCCGAAAGTCGTTTCCTTATGATCAATCTGCTTGCCATCCTGTGTGACAGTTGTCGCTAACTCATAGAGATGCGGGGTAGCCATATCCCAGAGCCGTGGCTGAGGAAGAATAAGCTGCTGCGTGACGGTCTGACTGCTCTTTGCTGCTAGTTTGATCGTTACGGGCTTTGCCTTGACATTACCCACACTCTGCGCGACAACTACAGTAACTTCTTTATCATCTGTATTATCCACAGTCGTCTGTACTTGTACAGTGGCCGAATCTTTACTGATCTCAGGTGTGGTGACGTAGACACCCCAGTGCGCGAGGTGGGTTGGACCTGTTTTCTCCAACCATGTGTGGCGGTAGATACCTGCACCTGGATACCAGCGTGTGGAGAGCTTCTTGTTGCTCACTTCCACGGCTATAACATTCTCACCAGCTTTCAAATAAGGGGTGATATCGATGCGGAAAGAGTTATAGCCAAAAGCCCACTGTCCTGCTAGCATCCCATTCACATAGACCATAGGATTAGCCATCACACCATCAAAGTCGAGATAATAGCGATCCTTCTCAGCTGAGAAGTCAGCTGGGATCTCAAAGTTTTTGCGATACCAAGAGTAGCCGTTCCATGGAAGCATTCCTGTTTCATTGGGCTCAGCCTTGAGGAAGGGGCTTTCGATAGCCCAATCATGCGGAAGCTGCACCGGCTTAAAGCCCTCTGCGTAGAATCTGACACGTGCCTCCATGGGAGCATGGTGTGGCTGCATCACCGGCTTGACTACATTCCCATCCATATCACGGAAGATGATCTCTCGTATACTTGCCCAGCTACCAGCTGTCAAGTCAGTCACGCGGACTTCACATCCTTTGATAGCGTTTCTAGGGAGCTCAAATACACTCTTCGCACCTTGATCCTTCAAGCTAATCACACTTGACTTAGATTTCGTAAAGGGCTTCAACGATACAGATTTAGGCTTATCATTCTCCCATATAATCTCAATAGAACCTATGCGTCTCACTCCCCCTAATTGAACCTTAAGTGTATGCCCCTGATCTCCATTTGCAGCGCACCATCGTGTTTGTTCATTACCATCAATGGCATTAGCTGCTGGGTTAGCATCTTCACTGCTGCTGGCACTTGCCATACTGATACGTGGAGGATTCCCTGCGCCAAAATACTTAAACTGCCATCCAAAGTCGAAAGTTTCGCGCTCGCCTGCTGAGGTCTGAAGAGCTGTTAGCCCTGATAGAAGAAGAAGTATTGCTTTTGTCATATGTGTAAAGATCAATGTATTAAAACAAATATATTGTATCAAACCATCATACGAGCTTCAAGTTTAAAATCCGCGCGGTCAAACATCTAATTTTTATCTAATATCTATAATTCGCTGGACAAAAAAAACTTAAATATGTCATAATACCAACATGACATCTCCCATCGCAGCAGATTTTCTCCCTCCGCGCTGGTCTCGCGCGATATGGGATATATCGGGTGCATTTATCTTTGATCGCGAGATCTTGGCCTTTCATGATTTTCTTCAGCAGGTTCTCAGTATCTCAAATCCCATCAAGTATGTGCACGGTTCACCAGCTCTCATCTGGAATAGTGGGCGTGTAACGCGTCAGATAACCCCTCATGAAGAGCATATCGCATCTCTACAAGCATACGCACAGCGACGCATCAGCGTGCTGCTCACCGCGAGTAATACGATACTGAACCGCGAGCATCTGAATGATAAAAAATCGAATCATTATTGCAGCATTCTCAGTCAAGAAGACTATCCCGTACAAAATGGGGTCATCATCGGTACTGATATCCTCAATGACTATATTCGCAGTCAGTATCCACGCCTCCTGCGCATCTCCTCCATCCTCAAGATCACTCATGATCGTGGGCAGGGGAAGCTAGATCTCTACAAGCGTTATCTAGATGAGTATGATCTCGTCATGCTTCATCCAGATGATGTGACCGACCCTGAATTTCTTGCCTTGCTGCCTGAGCCAGAGCGTTTCATTGCCCTAGTTAATGAGTATTGTATCCGCCAGTGCCCCATCCGTCACCTGCACTATCAAGATCTCAGTGAAAACTCGCTTCATTATCTCAGTCACGACTCCAGCAATTTCGATCAAATGAGGATGAAGAATGGGTGTAGTAATCTCTATCAGCTTCTTCTCCACCCATCAAAGGGCACGCTTGCTCTAAGCCACAATGAACTCGCACGACTCCATGATATGGGTTTCCGCCACTTTAAGGTGCAGGGGCGTGGTATGGTGAATGCAGTCCCCTACCTGTCTGATCTCATGCGCCTGATGCTGCGAACTGATCGTGCAGATGAGGCTACCATGCATGGAATTAAGCAGCTTTTTTGGGAAAGTTACCCACCAGCGAAGTCATAACCCACCTACCCACACATGACAGCCACCCCAAATAGGAAAAACATCGACCAACTCCTCGCGCCACTCTGCGATGCTCAGTGGATGATAGGTGGGGCTCTGCGCTTTGATGAGGAGCTCCTCTTGATTCACCAATATCTCAAAACATACCTACCAGAGCGACAGTTCAGACATCTTACCGCGACTCCCCCATGCAGTTGGTCTCTTGACTGGCTTGCTCAGAGAGGGATACTTCCAGACGACCGTATCATCACCTCGCTACAGCGCTATCAGCATGAAGGCATAGCTATCTCTCTAAGCTTCGATAATCCCTTCATCCCAGAGCGACTCGCTAATGATGACTATGGGATGGGGCTCGTCAGTATACTCAGTCAGTCCCCTCAAAATAGCCTCTGGGTAGCAAGCGATATGCTGCGAGATCATCTACGTGAGCACTTCCCTAAGCTTCCTATCTATGCCCACCCTAACCGTATTGCCATCGAAAAGCAGCGACGAACACCGCTCTTCTACCAGCAACTTTCAGAGCATTACGATCGGGTTGCCATCCATCCACGCGATGGGCAGAGGGCTGATATCTACAAGCATCTCTCCGCTGATGCTTCTCGCTACATCATCATCACCAATGACCGCTGTCTCGCCAACTGCCCCCTGCGCAGAGAGCATCTCCAGCAACTAGCGCTACGTCGCGAGTATCCTTATGATTGCAACATTCGCGCGCATATACAAGAGCTCTGCAAGCGTTGTGACTGCCACAGCATCATCCACACACTCCAGGGAAAGAGAGCGAACCTGAGTCACTTGCGCTTAGCAGAGTTCTACGATCTAGGTTTCCGCCACTTCGCCATCCTAGATGATCAGATACGCTGCTCTCCAGAGCTACTCACGGATATCATCCACTACACCTATAATCAGGATCCCGAGATGCAGCATATTCTGGCCACATTCTCTGTTAATCTCATGTCTATAGGTAGCTCGCATAGCTCATCTCCAAGCTCTGGCATGATGAATGTAGACTATATTCCCCATCCGCATCACTTCGCCTATTAGTGAGAAACACCCACTACAAGTTAGTTTTGTCTAATATTAAATCTTGACACTAGTAGTATGCTACGCTATAATCAATTTGCGATTTTTTCGCAAATTGATTATGGAGAAATACCAGACAAAGCAACGTCAGAAGCTCATCGCTCTCTTTGAAGCGCGTGTTCACCAAGCGTTAACTCCACGAGCGATTCATGATCTCTTAGAAGGAGAGGGTATCAGCTTGAGCGCTATTTATAGAAACCTTGCCCTCATGGAGCAGGATGGACTCCTCCACAAAGAGGGTAGCGCATACCGATACGTCTCACCAAATGAGTGCAAGGACATCATTCATCTCAAATGCGAGGCCTGCGAATGCACTCTTCATCTAAACAAAAGCATCTCGCGCATGCTCCTTGATTTGGCACGCGAGGAATTTCAGTTTCACCTCAACAGCAGCACCGCCTTCCTCTACGGAAAATGTGCGAATTGTTCTCAAAAAATAAGCTTATGAATAACATCATTCAGAACATTGTCATCACTTGCACCGCTCTAGCAGCCGTGTTCAGTCCATCATGCACACCAGAAAGTTCAAGTTCAGGTCAGAAGGAGAAACCCCGTATCGTTGCAGCGTCCTTCCCTGAGTACGACTGGGTTCGCAACATTCTCGGTGATCGTGCAGATGCCTTCGATCTCACGCTGCTTATCGATGAGGGAACAGACCTCCATAGCTTCCAACCAACTGTGCGTGATATCGCGACAATATCAAAGTCACATCTCCTCATTCACAACGGTGGTATCTCTGACGCATGGGTGAAAGATGTACTGCGTCAAGTTAACCGAGATCAGGTAAAAAGTCTCAGTCTCATGAAAGCCATCGAGTCGAAGGGTATCAACATGGAAGACTCTGCATGCTCTCACGTCCATCATGACACACATGATCACTCCTGCTCTGCTGGCTGCTCACACGATCATGCTAACTCTCACGAACACAGCTGCTCTGCTACATGCTCGCACGACCATAGTACCCCACAAGAGCACAGCTGCTCAGATGGCTGCTCTCATCATCACACTCCGGATGCAGATCTCGTAGCAGGAGATGAGCATATCTGGCTCTCCCTGAAGAACGCTGTCATTGCTTGTGAGCGCATCGAAGATGAGCTATCGCGCCTCGACCCCGCTCATGCTGAACTCTACGAGAAGAATAAAAACGATTATATCGAGTCTCTCCGCGAGCTAGACGCGAGGTACAAGGAGCTCATTGCCGCAGCTCCGCGCGACACTGTCATCATCTGTGACCGCTTCCCATTCCGCTATCTTCTTCGCGATTATGGCATCAAGCACTATGCCGCATTTGAAGGGTGCTCCGCTGAGTCAGAGGCAAGTTTCCAAACAATAGCGCTCTTATCAGAGAAAGTAAAGCAGCTACAACCACACAAGCTTTTCATCGTGAAGGGTGGGATGAATGATCTTGCTGAGGCTGTGATTCGCAACAGCAAGTTGCCTAGCGTGCAGATAGATCAGCTAAACGCCATGCAGGCGGTGAAAGATCTCAGCACATCTAGTTACTATGCCATGATGGAGAACAATCTCAAAAAACTTTATTCAGCTCTCAGTAAGTAAATGGAAATCCACTGCCAGCACCTCGCCCTCGGCTATAACAAGCATATCCTGCACAGCGATATCAACTTCTCCATCCCAAGCGGCTCATACACGGCTATCGTAGGGGATAACGGAGCTGGGAAAAGCACCCTTATCAAAACTATCCTGGGGCTCATTCCACCTATCAGTGGCGGCATCAAGCTGGGCGAGGGGCTAAGCTATTCGGATATAGGCTATCTTCCTCAGCAGTCTGAGGCACAAAAGGACTTTCCTGCGTCCGTACGGGAGGTGGTTCTCTCGGGATGTCTCAACAAGATGGGCTGGCGTCCCTTTTATAACAGGGCTGAGAAGGCGCGAATGCGCGAGATGCTAGAAAAGCTCGGTATATCCCACCTCGCGAAAAAAAGCTATAGCGAGCTCTCTGGCGGTCAGCAGCAGCGCGTCCTCCTAGCACGAGCTCTTTGTGCAACGAGTAAGGCTATCCTCCTGGATGAGCCAACAGCTAGCCTCGACTCACACGCTCGTATCGAGTTCTACCAACTCATCAAGTCTCTCCATGATGAGGGAATCAGCATCATTATCATCACCCACCATCTTGAGCAGATACTTGATCATGTGGATCATGTCATCTGCCTCGATCAGTGTGGGGTGAATTGCCACACTGTCGAAGACTACCACTTACTCCCTTAATAGCTATGGATGATCTGTTTACTTATCTGACCTTTCCTTTCGTTCAGTACGCCCTGATTGTGGGGGTACTCATCGCTCTGTGTTCCTCATTATTAGGAGCTACCCTCGTGCTCAAGCGCCTGTCCTACATAGGTGACGGTCTCTCGCACATCGCCTTCGGAGCTATAGCTGTTGCCAGCGTGATGAAGCTGACCAATGCAACGATGCTTGTCTTTCCCGTGACTGCTCTTGCGGCTATTTTCCTACTCTGCTTGACTCAACGCACGAAAATACATGGTGATGCCGCTATAGCGATGATGTCGGTAGCGTCTCTTGCAGTGGGTTACCTCCTGCTCAATGTGTTTTCAGTCTCGACGAATGTGTCAGGTGATGTGTGTACGACATTATTCGGTGCTACTTCCATTCTGACACTGACCGAAGATGATGTCAAAATGAGCCTCTATCTCTCCTTATTCGTTATGACGATGTTTATAAGCTTCTACCACCGCATCTTTGCGATCACCTTTGATGAAGTATTCGCACGCGCTACAGGTGTGAAGGTCGCATGCTATAACTTCCTCATCGCCGTCACCATAGCAGCTGTCATCGTGGTAGCTATGAATCTTGTAGGCTCTCTACTCATCAGTGCCTTAGTCGTTTTCCCAGCTCTCTCTGCTATGCGTCTCTGTCACACATACAAAGGAGTGATACTGACATCGCTCACCTTCTCTATCTGCTGTGCTCTCAGTGGCATGCTCATCTCTATCGCCTATGCCACGCCCGTGGGTGCTACCATCGTCGTGATGAATGTTCTTGTCTTCACCAGTTGCGCCATCATAGCAAGCTTCAAAAATTAAATAACTGTTTAATATATAGATTGATGCGAATACTAGCATGTGTGATCATATGGCATGATCACTTCGCAACTTGCAAAAATATTAATCGCATTCGCGCTCACGACAAGTATCTACGCCACGACATCCGAAGAGTACTCCCCTTCTTACAGCTTAATCAATGATGAAGAATCTCTTCTCCCTGAATACGTATCATATTCATATGATAATGGTTGTTTAAATATTACAAAAACCACCTATCAAGTTCTTGTTGACCCTCTAGGTGTGGCAGATTCTCAGCAAAAATATATATCGAGTTTTGACTGGGTGCTATCATCACCAGATAGAGAAGAGATCAGCATCTTAGAACACAGTGATTCTGCATCCAAAAACTCAGTGTCTGTATCCGTAGGACACAACACCCGCATCTTGTCTTTTGATATCATAGAGGATATGGAGCATACACTCGCGGGTCTAAGCACAACTTACAGATACGGAGATGATCACATCTGGGAACACGGTGCAGCGATCAACCGCTCAACTGCTGACAGCACCATAGGCACACTCACTGCTGACTTCGTCTCCAATCAATCGGTCGGGCAAGCTGGCGATGCTTATGCTGGAGCTATATACAATATAAACGGATCGAGCATACATGCGATCAAGGGGAACTTCATCGGCAATCTCGCTCACGGCGATTATATTAATCGTAGTGCACTCGGTGGTGCTATAGCACAGTTAAATGCAGACACCGTGATAGGTAGCATTCATGGTGATTTCATCGGAAATACTGCATACGGTCAGGCTGATGCGGACTCATTAGAAGGTGCAAATGGTGCTTACGGTGGGGCTATCTACCAAGAGGGCGGTGCGCGCATAGGTAGCTTAACGAGTGATTTCATCTCTAACTATGCCTATGCATATCGCGATGGTGGTGGAGCTTATGGCGGGACTATCTACTTAGACTCTTCCACGATAGGTAGCATAGCAGGTGAATTCAACTCAAACTACACATACTCTAGGGGTAACTCTCACGGCGGGGCAATCGCTCTCACCACACACTCTAGCATCAATACAATTAACAGCGATTTTTACAATAACCGTGTTGTATCCGACGCCACAAATGGGACTGCCTATGGTGGTGCTATTTACAATGCAGGTACAATAGAGCAGATTACGGGTAGCTTCATTGGTAACTACGCACAGTCCGGCTCTGAGAAAGCGCACGGGGGTGCTATCTACAATACAGATGGAGGAAGTATCACTCTCTACGCCACAGATGAGTGTATCACCATCACGGGTAACTACGTGCTACGCGGAGCAGATCAAGAGAAGGTATACGAAGGCATATACAATACGGCGGGGAGCTCATCAGACGCCAGTAGCATCACTTTTAAAAGCAGCGACGAGAGCTGCATCACGGTTAACGATATGATCAACGGCTCCTCTACGCATAGGGAGAAGCAGCTGCTACTCATCGGTGACGGAAGCTCCTCTACACGCGTTATGATAAATAACAGCATCGAAAACCAGACAGTACACGTCGAGGGAGCTCATATGAAGCTCGGTAGCAATGCAGGATCTGACTTCGCACCTGCTTCATCAGCACTTCTGATTAACTCAAGCTTACACATCACAACGGGTGATGTCGTGGCCGCGCCTGAGTACCTCGGTGTAGGTAATTCTATTGTTAATAATGGAAACTTATACCTGAGTAGTGGGGTACTATCGAGCAATCTTCTGGAAGGTGCTGGACAAGTCCACCTTGGTACTGAAGCCAAGCTTCAGCTTGCGAGGGATATATCTGTGAATCAAGCCATCACCACATCAGGTAAGAATATCTCAATTACAGGTCAGGGTATCAATGCGAATAGTGCCCTCTCAGGATCTATCGATGTCGAATCAAGTGGTGAGTCAGCATCACTTCTTCTATCGCAACTATGCATAGATGATCTGAGCATGAATCTCACAAGTGGAGCTACACTAACAATAGAGCAGGTGCACATAAGTGATGATGTCCACATCACTGCTGGTGATGGCGCGCGCGTCTTGCTAGCAAGTACAAGCATAGCAGAGGGAGTTGAGTTCTATCTCGAAGGTGGTATATTTGATATGAACTCAAACATACAGGGTAACGTCTCCGCTATCCGTCTTGAGGATGTCACTCTGTCTAACGCTTCATCTACCAGTAGTGCTATAAGCGAAATCATGGATCTATCAGAAGGTAGCCTCGGCGTGGGGCGTGTATTCACAGTGGACTCGAATCTGTCAGGTCACACACTCAATATACTTGGGGATCTCAACCTAGAACTTGATCTCAATGATGAGATGTATGAAATATTTCTTAAATCCATGCTGACGGATGCACCACTCGGGCTCGACTTTGGCAAAAATGAAATCGTGAATGCTGGCATCAACTCTGCTAGCCTGTCGTTGCGCGGAAAGAACTACTCACTAATGCATATCCAAACGCAGGATGGTAGCGGGGTTTTCCTAGTGGTTCCTGAACCATCAAGCGTAAGTCTAGGCTTACTCGCCCTAACTGCATTTCTTCTACGTCGTAGGCGATAGGCGTTTTTTGAAGCCTCTACTTTGGATGATGACATTCATGAGGTCGCATCAAGCTCTTTCATCTTGACATTCTCACCATCATCGTGAAGTATAGGGAAAACATCTATACTTCACGTGAAGAGGCTTGTCATCCATTTCTTATTGTTCTTTCTCATCATATGGCTCGTTGAAGCGATCGCTATGGGAAGTCCCAAGCAAAGCATAGCGGAGCTCTGGGAATGCCTCACTTCTTATCAACTACGCCATCACTTACTAGATGACCCTTATGTGCTAGTACTCGCGTTCATACTAGCACTACCCTCCTTTTGGAAGGCTGCATGGATGAGCTGGAATGTGCTCGCTGTAATCTTTTTCTACTGCTCTATTTTTTTCTTCTTTGCAGCCTGCCAAAAGCTACACTATTTCTTACCTGCTCCACTCGCCTCTCTCTATGGTCTTGATAGCATGAGCGAGCAGCTGTGGCAATATGAAACCATCTTTATCTTCTACCCTCTCTTATTTACTATTTCCCTTTGGTGTGGAAAATCACGCATTGCGCTCATTCTCATCATAGGTGGAAGTTATCTGATCTGGCGTACTCTCAGTGACTCTATCGCTTACATAACTACTATACTGAGCCCGTCACAGTCATGGGTAGCCGATATACAAGAACATGGTGACTTAATCACACTGTCGTTGATGCTCTTCTTGCTGCTTAACTCACTTTTCCTCTCTATCTCCATGCCTCGCATACTCATCAGACGCATCTCAAAGGAAGAGCAAGAATGGATAGAGCATGTACAAGAGTATAAGCATCAGAGAAGCTCATTCATGCCTAGTAATATCCCAGACCTCCCTCCACCTCCCCCTCTACAGTAAGAAAATAGTGATGAGTTAAGGCGCAGATTTTTCATACAGAACAGGATTTTTTCTTGCCCTGAAGCAGGCTTCATATTAAACTCATTTTAATCACAATGACTCCTGACACATCACTACACTACCGCCTCATTGAAAGTACCCTCTGGATACGCTGCAACACGCGCGGCAGCTTCCTCAATAGTCCTAGTATCAAATCGATAGCAGATCGCTATATTGCTGATGGAGGCAACCACATCGTTCTCGACCTAGAGCTCTGCCCTGGGGTGGATTCCACGTTCATGGGGACACTAGCAGGTATAGCCCGACAGTGCATGGCTACCGGTGGTTGTGTCGAGATCGCCTCACCGACGGAGCGCACCCAGACAGCGATGCTCAATCTAGGTCTTGATGCCCTGCTCAGTATTAATCCTAGTGATGCCCCTTGGCAGCTAGACCTCGCTGCTATACGCACCCTGATCGAGAATGAGGACTCTGACCCTTCCATCACAGCTGACACCCAGATGCTTAGCGAACTGGAGCGCACGAAGCATGTTCTTGAAGCTCATACAACACTGCGTGGACTCAATGAGAAGAATGAAGAGAGTTTTGGCTATGTTTGCGAAAGCCTTGATGAGGACATCAAGCGTCGTGAAGAGAATCCTTCATGAATCAGGATATCCAGCAAGTTGCCTCCCCTTACCTTCGTGTCCTCAGAGGGGTGCAGCAGCTTGCAGCTAGCGAGGATTCGCTAGGCAATATACTCCAACTCGCACCGGAGCGGCTACAAGAGCTGCAGTCTGCATGGACTCTCGGCCTACTCGGTGATGAGGGAGAAACGGCTCATCATGGAGCTGTACGCATCCTGGACTTCGGGACATGGGCACGTGATGGCGTTTATGATATTCAGCGTGCTCAGATTGAAATAGAGGGACAGTGGGCTAGTGGACAGGTGATGTTCACGACGCATGCAGAAGACTGGGATACACTCGGATATGGAGAAGATAGTCGCTTTGATGACATCATCCTCCATGTAGGTCTAGTCCCTGCACCTAGGAATTATTTCACGCGCACGAGTAATCAGAGGCATGTTCCCTATCTTGCTCTTGAGGAAGCGCGCTGGAAGGAGATCCTACAGATTCCACCTGCTCTCGATCCAGAGCTCTTGGCTCTCTGCCGCCAGCCCCTGCGTGATCTGCCAGCAGCGCAGCTAAGGTCGACTATTCTCAGTGCTGCTGCTCATCGTCTTCTACGCAAGCGTTTGCGCTTTACCCAACGCGCACAAGTGCTTGGAGAAGATCAGTGCTGGTATGAAGCATGGGCAGAAGCTCTGGGCTATTATGAAAACCGCTTCGCCATGCGCGTGCTGGCTCAACGAGCACCACTCCAGCTCGTACAAGGAGAGAATACTGAAGCTCTTCTCTTCGGTATCGCAGGCTTCCTCAGCCCCGCTCTCCCCGACTCATGTGACGAGGAGGTGCGCCACTATCATCGACATGTATGGGATTCGTGGTGGATGCTCCGTGATGATTGGGAATTACAAGGTAGGCACTGCATTCAATGGCACAAGGGGAGCTCACGTCCTGCAAATCATCCGCATAGACGCGTGGCGGCGCTCGCATCCACGGTTCAACGCTGGGATGAGTGGGCTAGCTTCTTGCGAGCCAATCAGCTTGAAGAACTGCTCCACTCGACCGCCTCACTAGACCACAGCTACTGGAAGCACCACAGCTCGCTTCCTTCAAAAAGGCTAGGCAGAGCAATATCTCTCGTAGGCCAGCAGCGAATGAAAGCATTCCTCATCAATAGCCTATTGGTATTTGACGATTCGGATCTCGCATGGTCTCTCTATCAGCAACAGAGAGAAACCCAAGTCTCGAGTAAGATTAGTAAACTTGCCTATGCACTAGCGGGAGAGCGTGACGATCTGCGCTCATGGCTTCCTAGCTGCGCTATTCAGCAGGGACTGATCCAAATAGGTAGTGACTTCGCCAGCCCAGCAGCGACATCAGGTGAAACGCTCTTCCCTGAGGCTCTAAGCGAAGTCGCAGGCTAAGGGGGTCAAGCCCTCGGGTGGGCATCATCGTATACCTTCTTCAAACGCAGCTTTGTCAAGTGGGTGTAGATCTGAGTCGTGGATAGTGAGGCATGCCCTAGTAGCTCCTGCACAGAGCGCAGATCAGCTCCTGCATCTAATAAATGTGTCGCAAAGCTGTGGCGCAGCTTATGAGGAGATATCTTGAAGGGGATGTCCGATGAGAGGAGATACTTATCGAGCATCTGTTGGATAGCACGCCCCGTCATGCGGCGACGCAGTCTACTGATGAATAGAGGATCCTCATCTCGTAACTCCGCGGCCGCAGCATAGATGACTAAGGCATCATGCGCGTAGTCACCTAAGGGAATGAGACGTTCTTTTCTCCCCTTCCCCATGATACGTAAGCAGCCATCGTGGGTACGTATATCACTCAGTTGTAAAGAAACGAGCTCACTAAGTCTTAATCCACAGGAGTAAAAAAGCTCGAGTATCGCCACATCTCTCAGGGCTAACCACGCTGGGAACTTCTTATCCACTCCCATGCTCAGAGGCAGGCGTAGCAGGCTCTCCATCTGAGCTACACTGAGGTAAAGGGGTAGATCTTTTGACTTCTTAGGAAGACTTAGTTCAGCTAGTGGATGCTGCGTATATCCCTGTCTCTCGATGAGATACTGATAGAAGGAGCGCAGTGCGGCAAAACGTAGTCGTATGCTTGCTGGCTTCATTTTTTTACTCATCAACGCGTAGAGCCAATTACGAAAATCTTCTTCCTTACAGACACCCCATCCCTTGAAACCTATCCCCATATAGCAACGAAAAAGCCGTAGCGCCATTTGATAGGATGAAATGGTGTGTGGAGAGGCATTTTTTTCCACCTGTAAGTAGAGAAAAAACGACTCTTCTAATGGGTCTCCATTAGATCTAGATTTCTGATTTTCTACATCTTGCATATTATTTCACACACGAATCTTCATGCATTATAGCAGAAATCTGATGACGATCAAGCGCCTGTATGAAACTCGCTCTTGTTCAGTGCGGTTATTAGCGAGCTCCCAGATAGAATGGCTCGCCTTATATCGCATTCTTCATCATAGTACCATGCGCATACAGAAACGTTTCAAGTTGAACACTTTTCTAAAATATATGAATCACTCAACCATACCCGGACGCACTTACGTCATCCGTTGCAAAGCTCCCGCCAATGTCACATGCACGCGCAATGATGTGGAGTACCCTCTCGTGACTCACCCAGGTGATGAGCAGGAGATGTGCTTCACTGCCATTAGCACGAGCGTTGATATCACTTGTGATGGAGACTACGCTCTTCAAGAAGCTTTTAACTCAGCCCTTGCCCTTATGTCGCAGGGTGGGGGCAGTATTTTCGATGCATCTGTACTCCAGCGAAAAGTCATCGCGCTAGAAAAGTCTGAGATGTACCACTACTACTCTGAGGCGGATCACGGCACGGTCGTACGAGTATCAGTCGGAGCTGACGAGGCATTCGCCCCTGTGCTAGATTTCCCCTCGAAGGGAAAAAGCTACGAAATGGTATTCGAAATCACACCATTAGCAGAAACTTCTCAAGCATGGCTCGGGGGTGAAGTTGGCACACCAGAATGGCAATTTGTTGATCAAGCTCCTAAACCTAGCTCATGGGAAGTTGGTAAAACTTACTGCTTCACCGTCCTCTACATGGATGGAGTCACACGCCCCTTAGTTGCAACCTCTTACACACGTGACGCACAATGACTACTTACGCAAAATTAAATAATGACGGCACTCTTGATCTATTCAAGGGAATTAGCAACATAGTCTATCAGCCTGATGAGCTCGTAAAAGAGCGAGCAAGCGAGCAGGGCTACAAGCCTGTGATCGAGGAGTCCGCTCCTCATCATCTCGCGTATCCTCAATACCGCGAGACAGAGAAGCAGATACGGCGCGGATGGGTGGAGCTCGATCTAGAAGCGGCACGTACTCAACAGAGGGCGGCTATCGTAACGAGCTGTAATAATGCTTACGCTGAGGCGATGGCTATCTACTCCACGGCTGAGATTGCCGTAGCGCAGGATAGCAGCGATCAGGCGATTGCTGTCATGGCGGCTACTCGTGGCGTGCCAGTGGAGAAGCAAGCGCAGGAACTCTCTCTTGCCCTCATGATGGGGAAGGTGATCAATGGCTGCCTAGCAGGCTATTCACTCCGCCTTGAAGATGCTATCAAGTCGGCTAGCACAGTGGCGGAGATCGCCTCTATCGCGTGGAGTCGAGCAGACTTCACAGTGGTGGTAGAGGAGGCTATGGCTTCCGCGATGAAGGGAGGTAGCGATGGGGAGTCTTAACCCGATGAGTCCGCTGGGTAATGTAGCTTCCTCCAAGCGTGAGGCTTACGCAACATTTGCCGCGAATGATAATACTACGTATGCTGTTATTGGTAAGTGGAGTGAGTTTACGCGCGTTGAGCTGACCTTCAGCACAACGAACAAAGCTCCCTACGACATGTTGCTGGGTAGGACACCGACGAGTGGTTATTTTGCCTATTTCGCGAGTGGGTATCCAGTCTCGGCTGGAGTAGCCTCGCCATCTCCAATCGTAACAGCACCAACCTTCGCGGAAATGAGCGATGGATCGAAACATACTGCAACGCTGAACTATACCAACGGTAGCGACGCGGCTGACGGATTAACAGTAGGAACTTATGCCAACCAAACCTACAATAAGACAAAAAAAATCTATCGCGTAGCATGTTATGGTCTTGATGGAGCTCTCGCGTGTGATGCGCGTCCTCGCGTCTTAGAAGACGGTACTGCGAAGTTTTATGACGTTATTACAGGGGCAGATTTGCTAAATTATGGAACATTTTTAGGCGGATACGATGAAAACTAAAAACATCATTTGGTTCAAAAAGATCGAACATCCGCGCTACAAGTACGAGCTGACGCGTGCGGTGAGCTTTCGAGTACCTGAGCTCGGCATGTCTAATCTGCGCTTCTATAACAAGAAAACAGGCAAACTCGTAGCGCAAGTTTACAACGGAAAACTAACCCTCTACAAGGGCTTCCGCTGGGATGGCTGCACGTCTATAGGGTCTATCATTGAGACGCTAGAGACACTCATCGCCTCTCTGCTCCATGACTTCCTCTACCAGCTCAGTGAGCAGAGTAGCTGGACTCCTCCATTCTCACAACGTCAAGCCGATGTGGCGTTCCGTAAACTTCTGCCCTGCTGGGCAAAACCGCTTTATTTTCTCGGTGTTCGTGCTGCTGGCTGGGCATTCTGGGGGGATAAGGAAGACTCATTAACAATAAAAAATATATGATTAAAAAAACATTATTACGCGTTGGCGCGGTGCTCTGCATCGCGTGTCTCAATAGCTGCACGATCACGCCTGAGCAGGCAGCGAACTTGGAGCTATTGCATAAGATCTATGGCTTAACTGTGACAGTTGGGAAGTAAAATGAATGCAGGTATCTTAGGGTCTGGCATGCTGGGCTCAGCGGCGGTGATGACGAATCCCAGCTGGCAGGTGATCGCGCTGGTTATCTCAGGCGTGGGGGCTGTTGGCTGGTTCATCAAGCATCAACAAGCTGAAATCAAACGACTAACCGAGCGTCTGGATGAAGCCAAGGAGCGATCCGAGAAGCGCGAGGTGCAGATCGATGAGCTGCGTCAAGAGATCTATCAACTGCGAAAGGAGGTGGCAGATGAGCGAGGCTAGTACTATCATTCAGCGCATCCAGCGCATGGTCGGAGTAGAGGCTGATGGTATCATTGGCAAGCAGACACGTGCCGCTATTGCTCAGTACTTCGGTGAGGATAGTCTGCCTATCTATCCTAGCAAGGGGCAGATCCGTACGAATCGTTCTATCTTCGGAGTGGCTGGACAGGTGACGCTCCAGCGTGTTGAGCCTCCCTACCCTCTCTATTATGCAGGCAAGCAAGTAGAGAGTATCAGTGTGCATCAGCGCATCGTGCCAGCGGTGCAGAAGGCTCTGTCTCGCGTGCTCGCTCACTATGGTGCGGAGCGCGTCCATGAGCTTGGGCTAGATGTTTATGACGGATGTTATAACAATAGGTCTGTGCGGGGTGGTACGTCTACCAGCATGCACGCATGGGGGATCGCGCTCGACTTCAACGCAGCGAAGAATGGGAATCATACGCGCGGTAAGGAAGCTCTGTTCGCCTCGCCTGAGTATGACTTTTGGTGGCTTGCGTGGCTGAGTGTCGGAGCTCGCCCCTTTGGCTTGTATAACGATCGCGATTATATGCACGTGGATTTTACACAAATATAATCGTGCCACAATCATAAACAAAAAACCTGCAAGTTAACAACTTGCAGGTTTTTTAGGGGGATGGGCAGAGAAGGATTCGAACCTTCGAAAGCAATAGCTAGCAGATTTACAGTCTGCCCCCTTTGACCGCTCGGGAATCTACCCATTCGATCCGCCTTTCAGCGGGTGCGGGGAAATGTTACAAAAAAACAGAAGTGCATGCAAGCTTTTTTTATAGTTTTTTCATATTTTATTTTCTCTTCTTTTTGTTTCATGCTTGCAGCTATCATCATATCTATTTATAATGATCTATCACCTACTATGAGCTCTGTCCCCTTATCACGTCCCGTACCACCAGCTGAATCAGCAGTCATGTTCCCCATCGACCGCGACACGGAACGCGCCCGTATCCGCGCAAATGCGCTCAATGTGCCCGATCACGAGATCGTGCGCTGTATCGGATATGGTTCATACGGTGAGGTCTGGCTCGCGAGATCCATCACAGGCACATATCGTGCCATTAAGACTATATGGAGAGATGACTTTCCTGACGAGGTTAGCTTCAAGCGGGAGTACGAAGGATTACTATTTTATGAGCCAATCGCTCGCAGCCATCTAGGTCTAGTGCACATCCTCCACATAGGTCAGCAGCAGGGAGATAGACCCATGTACTATTACGTAATGGAGCTAGCAGACGATGCTCTCACTGGAGCTATTATCGAGCCGGAGCGATATAGCCCGCGTACACTGCTCAATGACATGAAGCGTTATCACCATACGCCCATGCCCATCGATATCGTGATCCATGTTGGCTGCCAGCTCGCTCGTGCTCTGCGCTACCTACATGACCAGGATCTCACCCACAGAGATATCAAACCCGCGAATATCGTCTTCGTCCATGACAGGGCAAAACTCGCTGATGCAGGTCTCATCGCTCAAGGAGCAAAGCAAGGTTACGCGGGCACACTCGGCTACGTTCCACCCGATGGCTCAGGAACTCCACGAGCAGATGTCTATGCTCTCGCTATGGTTCTTTATGAAATGATCTCTGGTCGCGACCGCATGGACTTCCCTGATCTGCCTGATGAGGTTCCCGATAGCGACAATCGGGAGAAATGGCTCGCTCTTAATCAGGTGATCTGCCAAGCAGCCAGCCCACAAATCACCCCCTCAAGCATAACGACAGCTGATGAATTACTCCTTCAGCTCGAACAGATACGCATGGGGGTCTACCAGCGAGAATCACCCTTGAAAAAATGGTTTAAAGAACTAAGACTCCGACGACTCTTTTTCTACCTTCTCCTCTTCATTACCTTGCTAGCAGCATTTACACACCTACCCTCTGACTTCAAACACAGACTAGAGAAGGCCTTCATCCTGCTCACTCACCCTGACAGCGAATTAAGCTATCCTCAGGCTAATGGTCACTCAACGCAGAAATCTCCTCCACCTCTGCAAGAATCCTATACGGATAGCGGACAGCTCTATGTCATCAGCAATCCGACGAGCGCATCCATCTATAGGCTCAATGGTGAGTACCTCAGCGAGACTCCTTTCGGACCTATGATACTTGAGGCTAATACGCCCGTGCGACTCATTTTGAGAAAAGAAGGCTACGCAGACATGGCTGTAGAAGGCAACATCAAGCCTGGGGAGGTTCTCTCCCTAGGAGGCGACCTCTACCCACTAGAACTGCCCACAGCAGGAGAGGAATGGCGCGATGCTCTTGGTAACCTCTACAAGAGCGAAGGCAAGCAGCATCTCTCCGTAGATCCTATCGTCAAGAAGAACTTTAAAAACTTCCTCAGTGAAAACCCCTTCATCGATCCTAGCGGATTTTCCAGCCTCTTTGACGAAGTCAGTGGTTCTGAAATCATCCTAACAGACATCAGTGTGGCTAATGTCTATGCGGAATGGTTGATGAAGAAATGCGAAGAGCAGGGGCTGCTCAATGAAAGCTTCATTATCCTCCCCAAACAAGATGATCAGATACGCTCCGTGAATAAGCATCACGCCTACCGCATCCTCGTCACCCTTCTCCCGCATACTCCCATTACCATCTTTACCAATCCTGCTGGGGCATCGGTGATGCTGAATGGAAAATACATAGGAGTTACCCCTATTGTCAACAAGTCTATTCCGCACGCCCCTTACCACCTCGAGATAAGACTGCAACGTCACAAAACCATTTACAGCAGTGGCTTCTCGCCTGAGAAGATGAAGCTCAACTTCCAACTAGAGCCTACGAATGCCGTCTCCTTCACTTCTCCTTGGTTTAATAGCCTCGGACTCAACCTCATCCCTCTGGGGAACAACCTCATGTCAACGGCTACAGAAATCCGCATGGGTGACTACCAAGAGTACTGCAACAGCACCAACACACCAACTCCAACTAAACCTGCCTACCCCTTCAACGAGCACTCTCCCGTTGTCAACATCACCTGTGATGAAGCTGTGCGCTTCGCCCAATGGCTCACGGCGCGTGAGCGTGAGCGAGGTCTTATCGGCTCATCAGATTACTACCGCTTACCTACGGACCAAGAATGGAGTCGTATGGCAGGTGTGAGCTATGAGCAAGGAGATCAACCCTTTGAGCGCAACCTCCACCACGTTAGAGAAGGACATATTAGCTACACATGGGGTGACCGCTGGCCACCTGCTAACTCTACTGGAAACTTTGCCGACAAGGCCGCTATCCAACACGTAGTACTTAACCGCGTTATCGAGAACTATGAGGATGGCTACGCCTACACTTCTCCCGTTGCCAGCTTTACCCCCAACGAGCTTGGTCTCTATGACATGGCAGGCAATGTACAGGAATGGGTCAGTGATGCTTATGGTGGTCCTCCTGACTTCCGATTCCTCCACTACGGTGTCGTGAGAGGTGGATCATTCTACTCATTCCACCCCACTCAGATATCCTCATTCTCTCGCACACCGAAGCGCAAGGACACTAGCGATGACCACACAGGCTTCCGCCTCATTCTGGAGCGCAAGGATTCCAGTTTCTAATGACTATCAGAATTAGGGCTTGATGAATGCTCTGCGACAGGCTACAATCAGCACGTGAAATTTGTCATCGTAACAGGAGGCATAGCCTCAGGAAAGTCAAGCGTCGTCGAGATCTTACAGGAACTTGGAGGCAAGGGCGTATCTGTCTTTGATTGCGATGCAGCTGTAGCACGACTCTATCATCATGGGCGACTCTCGAGAGATCTCGTTACCCTATTCGGTGCAGAGGTGCTCAAAGAAAATGGCCATGTCAATAAGGAGTTTCTGCGCAACATCCTCATTGAGGATCCCGTGTCTAAGGCAAAGCTAGAAGAACTCGTACACCCCCGCCTCATGGAGCTCTGTCGCAAGGATAGGCAAACAGCCGAAAACTCTGGAGAGATTCACACCTACATTCTTGACATCCCCCTCTTCTATGAAAGTCTCAGCACACGCGACCTGAAGGCGGATAAGATCTGCGTTGTCGCCACAAGCGAACGCACACAGCGCGCACGTCTCATGGAACGTGATGCATGCACAGCTGAAGTAGCAGAGGCTCGCATGGCGACACAGATGTCCACGCAAGAGAAGGTAGATCGCGCAGATCTCGTCTTCTGGAATGATGGAGATAGAGAAACGCTCAAGGAGCAGGTTACCCTCTTCTACCAGCAAGAACTCGCAAGTGGAGAATCTAGTATCACTTCTATCCCAGAGTCCATTCATATCAATGACTGGCGTGAACTCCCCTTTCAAGAGCTGCAAGTCATTGCTGATTCACTTCCCAAGCAAGGACTCCGCTCACTACCACGCGCCGAACTCATCCAAGAGCTCTGCCGCTACTATCTCAGCCGTGGTGCAAGCATCACCGCTACAGGCATCCTAGAGAAGTCAAAAGATAGCTTCTATACTCTCCGTGATGCCAAGCGTAGCTTCCGCCAGCTAGCTGATGATATCTACTTCTCGCAAGACCTCATCCACCGCCACCAACTGCGCGCTGGTAATGAAGTCACCGTAGAGCTACGCCAGCCCAGAGGGAAAATGGATCGCTATCTCGGTGCCGCGAAAGTACTGCAAATAGAAGGCATCGACGTAGCCGACTTCGTCCAAAAAACTCACTTTGACAAGCTTACCGCTCTCATCCCTTCGGAGCGACTCATCTTAGAGCACCCGAAGCTTAAGTTCCCCTCGATGCGTGTTCTTGACCTCATCACCCCACTAGGGAAGGGTCAACGCGCCCTCGTTGTCGCTCCACCACGTGGTGGTAAGACCGTTCTCTTAAAGACCATCGCAAAGTGCCTCCATCGCAACTATCCTGAAGCTAAACTCCTCGTTCTACTTCTCGATGAGCGTCCCGAGGAAGTGACAGACTTCGAAGACACTGTGAACGTGAACATCTACGCTTCCACCTTCGATGAGCCTTCGCGTCGCCATGCGCAGCTCAGCGATCTACTCCTAGAACGAGCTCGCCGCCTCGTCGAACAAGGAAAGGATGTCATCATCTTACTTGACTCCCTCACTCGACTCGCTCGCGGTTATAATGCCAACCAAACAGGGGGGCGCATCATGTCTGGAGGTCTCGGTTCTCAGGCGCTTGAGAAGCCTCGCAAGTTCTTCGGTGCTGCGCGCAAGGTAGAAGAAGGCGGTAGCCTTACGATCATCGCTACTTGCCTCATCGAGACGGAGTCACGCATGGACGATATCATCTTCGAAGAGTTCAAGGGCACGGGCAATATGGAAATACGACTTGATCGCGAGCTCTCAGAGCGTCGCATCTATCCTGCCATCTCTATCCCCCAGAGCGGCACGCGCAATGATGACCGCCTCTATCACCCTGATGAGATGCAGCGCATTCTCCAGCTTCGCCGTCAGCTTGCCTCTCTACCAGGATGGGAAGGGCTAGAAGCCCTCTTGCGAGAGATCAATAAGACGCAAAATAATGCAGAACTGCTCCTCAAAGGTCTCAGTATTTAGCAAGCTTGCTATCTGCATGTGTGTGTCTTTGATGAGAAAAAACTCTTGCTATTTTGAACAAGTTAGCTATACTCTTGCGCGTGTATGCATGTGCGTACACGTCACATCATCCATATAGATCAAATATCAGTTATGAAGAACCCAAGAATAGCTATCGTGGGCGCTACTGGAGCAGTTGGCGTCGAGATTCTTTCCTGCCTTGAGAGCCGCAATTTCCCGCTGGCTTCCTTGAAACTTCTTGCTTCTAAACGCTCCGCTGGTAAACAGGTCTCCTTCCGCGGCGAGATGATCACCGTGGAAGAGCTCACGAAAGACTCCTTCGGTGATGTAGACATCGCACTCTTCTCCGCTGGTGGTGGCATCTCCCTCGAATACGCTCCAGCCGCTGCTGCTGCTGGCTGTGTTGTCGTGGATAACTCCTCCGCCTTCCGTCAGGATGAAGATGTCCCTCTCGTTGTGCCAGAAATTAATGGTGCGGCAGCGTTCAATCACCCACGCAACATCATCGCTAACCCCAACTGCACGACCATCATCACCCTGATGGCTCTCTACCCTCTGCACAAGAAGTATGGTCTCAAGACCATCATCGCTAGCAGCTATCAAGCAGTTTCAGGAAGTGGTCAGCAGGGTATTACAGAGTTAGAGAATCAGGTGCGTGCCATCGTAGATGGACATCCCGTCACCTGTTCTACCTACACGAAGCAAATCGCCTTCAACCTCATCCCTCAGATTGACAAGTTCACCGAGAGTGGCTACACCAAGGAGGAGCAGAAAATGCTTGTCGAAGGACGTAAGATCATGGGCATCCCTGATCTGAATGTCAGCTGCACTTGTGTACGCGTACCCGTCTACCGCAGCCACTCCATCTCCTGCATTGCTCAGTTCGAGCAGCCCATTGATGTAGAAGGTGCTCGCGCTAGCTTCGATGGTCACGAAGGAATCGCCGTCATGGACGATCCTGAGCAGGGCATCTGGCCTACCCCGCTCGACTCAACAAATGGAGACACCTGCTACGTCGGTCGTATCCGTAAGGATCAGGCTATAGACAACGCACTCAACCTCTGGGTTGTAGGTGATCAGGTTCGCAAGGGTGCTGCCCTCAACGCCGTCCAGATTGCGGAACTTCTCGTCAAGGGAGCATAAGCAACGTATTTATCACTTTGTTTAAGAGCACGCATCCTGCTGGATGTGTGCTCTTTTGCTTAAATCTAAGATAATGCTAGCAGACTTGACCCCGTATTCTATCTATGCTAATCTAGCTTAGATAGGTTTCAACGACTTAATACTTCGAAAATTCATCCCTTTTCTATTACTCTACGTCACAGGTCTGAAACAAATAGATCTTGCGGTGATATGAGTAAAGACATGCCGCGATAATAGCCTCCTCACATTCTTGACTCTCACCCTTATCTGTGCTAGGCTATCTCAGCTCATCATCCATGGATAACACCCTCTACACACGCCTTGCAGAATCGCCCAGCAGCCCCTTTGATCTCTCACTTCGCCCCCCCGCATTCAGCGAGTTTTGCGGACAGGATAAGATCAAAGAACGCCTTTTGCTCATGGTGGAGGCAGCCCGCATGCGAGATGATGTGCTCGACCACGTGCTACTCAGCGGTCCTCCGGGACTAGGTAAGACGACACTAGCAAATATCATCGCGCATGCAGTGGGTAAGAAGCTTCACACAACATCAGGTCCTCAGATAGAGAAGGCTGGTGATCTCGCAGGTATCTTAACCAATATTCAGAAGGGAGATATTCTCTTCATCGATGAGATCCATCGCCTACATCCTGCAATAGAAGAGTATCTCTACCCCGCTATGGAGGACTTTCGACTCGATATCATCATCGACCAGGGCCCTAACGCACGTTCTATCCAGCTTAATCTGCCAAAATTCACCCTCATTGGCGCAACCACACGCGCAGGCAAGCTCACTGGACCTCTGCGCTCTCGCTTCGGCATGGTGAACCGCCTTGATTACTATTCAGCTGAGGAACTCTGTCACATCTTACATCGCTCTGCCGACCTACTCCAAGTCCCCCTTGACGATGAGGGAGCACTCGGCATCGCGCGTCGCTCGCGCGGCACACCTCGAATCACGAACTCTCTCTTACGATGGGTTCGCGATTACGCTCAGGTGAAGTCTGATGGACGCATCACAGGCGAGATAGCACAGCTCGCTCTCAGCATGCTTGATATCGATGAAGATGGACTCGATGAGATGGATAAGCGTCTGCTGGAGACGATGATTGGGAAGTTCGCTGGCGGTCCTGTAGGTCTCTCATCTCTGGCGGTAGCCGTCGGCGAAGATGAATCCACCATCGAGGATGTACATGAGCCCTTCCTCATCATGCAGGGCTACATCAAGCGCACGCCCCGTGGGCGAGAAGCGATGCCAGCGGCCTACGAGAAGCTGGGGATAAGCCCAGCTGGACAGCAGGGCATGCTCCTCTAGTCTCTACGCCTTTTCAAACTCATGATCTATCGCATCCTTCACCGCTATGCTATTCGCTTGATCCTCATCATGGGGCTCTTGCTGCAAGCGCATTGCACGCAGGAGAGGCTAGAGGAGAAGGTACGCAGCTCACGACTCGTTGTCCTGATCCTGCCTCAGTTTGATGCACCGACGGGGATTAAGAATAGTAGTCAGACTCCTGACTCGCGTCATGGCTTCATCGATGAGCTCACTTTTTGGTATGAGTATTCCTTCTACCTCAAAAAGGAGATTGAAGAAGAAGGCTATCGCTGTATCATTGTGAATCATGGAGACATCCCTAATGACACGCGCCTCTTACCCTATGCGAAGCTCTCTGATATCGTCCATCTCCAGAGCCCTAGCCCAGAAAGCCCCACCCCCTCTTCCTACCACTCTCAATTCGAGGCTGTAGGGATGGCGAGCCTTAACTATGCAGCAACACTCAATCCTGCCTGCATCATCTTCCTGCGCCATCATGAGTACAATCCCCATGAAGGATGGGTACCTAATCAAAACTCCAGCATCTATTGCAACACATTCGGCGTGACTCTCGCCAGCTACATTGCGCGCTCTCTGAATCGCCGCTTAATGAATAATGCCCTACCCAACCGTGGTAAGACATGCGCGATTACTCGGCGACAGGATCCAACACTCAGGGATGCAGTCTTGCTCAATCACTGTGATCTATCCTACACCCCTGCCGTCGCCCCATCAATCACCTTTCTCAATAACCCCGACCACGTAAAGTTCCTCACCCAGCACCAGAATGCCATCTACTTCACAGAGTGCCTAGCACGTGGCATTGTTAACTACCTCAACGCTCGTCAGTAACTCACCATCTTCACTAATCATCACTATGACCACTTCATATCCCGCCATCGCCATAGACGGTCCAGCTGCATCTGGAAAGTCAACCGTAGCTAAGCGCATCGCCGCTGAGCTATCATTCTGCTTCATCAACACGGGTGCCATGTATCGCGCCATCACATGGTACGCGCTCCAGAAGGGCATCTCCCCATCGCTGACAGAAGAGATCATCGCCCTACTCCCAGATGTCCCCCTTAGCTTCGGTCGCGAAGGCAGCCAGTCCTGCGTTCTCTTCAACGGAACCCCCCTTACAAGTGAGCTGAGTGCTACCGAGGTGAATAATCAGGTCTCGACCATCGCGGCTATAGCCGAGGTGAGAAGCTTCCTCGTCGCTAAGCAGCGCGAGTACAATATGCAAGAGGCTGTCGTCATGGAAGGGCGAGATATAGGTACAGTTGTTTTCCCCGACACCCCCTTCAAGTACTTTGTTACCGCCTCGGAAGAAGTTCGTGCTGCGCGTCGTGCAGCAGAAGGCATCACTGACTCCATCGCCGAGCGCGATCGCAAGGACTCGCAGCGCGCCTGCGCACCACTAGCTCAGGCAGAAGATGCCATACTCGTCGATACATCCGAGATGAGCATTGATGAGGTCGTTAGCTTCATCGCTGCTGATATTCGCAACAAAATGGCTTAACCATCATTCTCATCATGGCTCCTAACTTCGTCTATTTCATCATTCGCACGCTCGCTTATCATGTAGCAAGAAGCTTCTTTAAGCTGAAGATCATTAACCGTGACCGCCTCATCGATGATGGTCCATGCGTCATCGTGGCGAATCATCAGAGCTTCTTAGATCCCCCGATGATAGGTCAGCTCTATGAGACAAATGTGCACGCCCTCGCACGCCATAGTCTCTGGAAGCCCTATGTCATGGGAAAGGTCCTCCCCTTCTGCCAGTGCATCCCTATTAATCAGACACGCCCAGATGCCGCAGCTGTGATCAAGGTCATCCGCACCGTGAAGGCTGGGGGGCGCGTCATCATCTTCCCCGAAGGATCGCGCTGCGAAGATGGTACGATACAAAAGGCTATGCCTGGTATCGGTCTGATCCTTAGCAAGCTCTCAGGCATCCCCATCCAGCCCATTCGCATCGAGGGTGCATACGATTGCCTTCCCATTCATAGTAAGAAGCTGCGCTTCCGCCCCATCACTTTGTCTATAGGTGAGCCATTCTATCTGACTGAACAGGACCTCAACGCACGCAGTCGCGAAGAGCAGCGCGCCTTGGGTGAGAAGATCATGGACTCGATCAAGGAGCTTGAAACAGCATTTTAAGCTCACGACCTCTCCCCACGATGCTTCACTCCCTGCGACTCCAGCATTTTCGCTGCTATGCAGGTCTGAGCTGGTCTATACCAGCTCAGGGAGCTATACTCTGTGGCGATAACGCACAGGGGAAAACCAGCATCCTCGAGGCGATATGCTTCGCCTTAACCCTACACTCACCTCGTAGCTCTCGCTTGGATAAACTCGCTCAGCATGGAGCTGATGACTTCGGTATATCCCTCAGCTCAGGTGAGCACACGCGCCGCGTCACATGGAAGGCACGCCAGCTTGAATTACGTGTCAATGGCGAACTGAGGCGCGACTACGGAGACTTCTTGCACGATGCACCGCCTGTCAGCTGGCTGGGTAATCGCGATATCTCACTCATCCATGGTAGCGCCGATGAGAGGCGCAAGTACCTAGACTTCCTCGGCACTCAGTGGCACCCCGGCTACAGGCAGGCCTTGTTGCGCTATAAGAAGGCGCTCAAGTCGCGTAATGCCTTGCTAAAAAATCCTCGCTCTTCTCTCAGTTCTATTCAGAGCTTTTCGCACGTACTCGCAGAGCAGGGGGAGATCATTCACACACTACGCGAGCTGCTTCTACGTCGTCTCACTCCCTATGTACGACAGATTCATGCCGCCATTAGCTCGCAGCAAGAGGAGGTAGAACTCACTCTACATGCGAACTGCCCCCATGGCGAATTGTCAGATACTCTCGAGTCCTGTCTGGATGAAGACCGCAGGCTAGGGCACACGACGAAGGGACCTCATCGTGATGACATGCACATCTTTATTCACGGTAAGGAAGCTTCCAGCTATGCCTCTGAGGGACAGCAGCGCACATTAGCCTGTGCCTTGCAGCTCGCACAGGCGAACCTGCTGAGCCATGAGACGGGTCGCGCACCCATCCTACTCATTGACGACATCTTCGGTGAACTCGATGTCACGCGTCGTCTAGCACTCCTGCGTGCGATACCGCAAGATTCGCAAGTCATCATCACAACAACTCAGTTGGGCTGGCTTGGAGATGAGCTACCTCCTCTCCCTATCTTCAAGGTGGCTGATGGAGAAATAGAAGCTTACAGCTCGTAGTAGGTGTAGCCGTTGAGCCCATTACGGTAGGCATCTAATGCGCCTCGAAGCTGGCGAGGGGTGATGCGACCTTCTGCTACAGCATCTTCTGCTAAGCCTCGGAATCGTGCGACAAGATCCTTCGTATCATACTTCACATAGCCTAGCACATCGGCTACACAGTCCCCTTCCTCCTCTTGGGTATAGACGGGGCGACCGTTTTCTAGATGTACGCTGACGACATTTGTATCACCCAGTAGATTGTGGATATCACCGAGTGTTTCTTGATAAGCTCCGATGAGGAAGATGGCTACATAATAGTTCTCATCTGGCTCGATCTCATGGAGCTCAAGCGACTTTGAGACATCTTCCTTATCAATAAACTTATCCACCTTACCATCACAATCACAAGTGATATCTACGAGAACAGAGCGACGCGTGGGGCGCTCTGTGAGTCGCTGTATGGGCATCACGGGGAAGAGCTGATCTATCGCCCATGAGTCTGGCATACTCTGGAAGAGCGAGAAGTTTCCATAGTAGAAGTCCACCATGTTATCAGACACCTCTTTTAGATCCTCTGGTATCTCGCTCATATCTGCGATACGGCGAGAGATCAGCCCCATGATACGCCAATAGATAGCCTCACCTATGCCACGCTCGCGTAGACTGCTCTGCCCGTAGAAAAACTGCATGCGTAGCTGATCGCGGTAGTAATTAGCATCATTATAGCATTCTTGTAGATTTTTGTTGGAAATCATTCGCAGGGTCTCATCGAGAGCTTTGAGAATCTCACTCGCGTTTGGAGGAAGCTGAGGAATGGCGGTTTCGTTACCTGGAGCACTCGTCACATCGAGAATGTTAAATACAAGAACAGAGTGATAGGCACTGACGGCACGCCCTGACTCGGTCACAAGAGTCGGATGGGCTATCTCACACTTCGTGCACATCTCACCGACTACCTCTACGATATCGCGAGCATACTCAGCGATCGAGTAGTTACATGAAGAATGGAAGTTCGTCTGCGAACCATCGTAGTCTACAGCCAAACCACCGCCCATGTCCAGCGTTCCCATCGGAGCTCCTTCACGTACGAGATCTATATACATGCGGCAGGCTTCTGTAAGACCCTCGCGGATGACAGAGATATTCGGTATCTGTGAACCCTGATGATAGTGAAGCACCTTGAGGCAGTGGAGCATGCCCTCTTCTTTCAGCTTATCCACGACGTTGATCACCTGAGCTGTATTCAGACCAAAGACAGACTTATCACCAGCGGACTCACTCCAGTTCCCCGAGCCCTTTGCCGCTAAGCGCACGCGCACGCCAAGATTAGGCTCGATACCCAGGCGACGAGCACGCTGGATAATAGCTGGTAGCTCATTAGGCATCTCGAGAATGAGATAGATATTTATCCCCATACTCTGAGCCATCAACGCAAGATCGATGAACTCGTCATCCTTATACCCATTACACATGAGGAAGGCTTCTGGATCAGACATATGAGCCATGGCGGCGATGAGCTCAGGCTTCGAGCCTGCTTCCAGCCCATAGTGATACTGCTTACCGTGGTTGATAACCTCTTCTACGATCTGACGCTGCTGGTTCACCTTCACGGGGTATACACCGCGGTAGACACCTTCATAATTAACATCTTTAATAGCACGGTTGAAGCTATCATTAAGCTCATCTATACGGGCACGCAGCAGATCAGGGAAGCGCAAGAGAACCGGCGCATTTGTCCCACGATCTACGAGCCCCTTCATGAGGCTAGAGAGTCGTATATCCTTCGTCGCTCCATCATCATCACGGAGTTGCACAGTAGCTTCGCCCGTCCGCGATACATCGAAGTATCCATTGCTCCAGTCATGCACACCATAGAGGTCGGCAGAGTCTGCTGCTGTCCAGTTCTTTACTTTTCGACGAATGGGGGTTTTCTTACGTGCTGGCATGATTGTAGATGACGGGCTATTCTTGGCAGTTTTATAACGAAATTAGTACTAAAAGTCAATCAGAAGTTCTCTTACTTTAAACCTAGCTCATCAAGATAGCCGTGGAGCAGCTTCTGCATATCCTCAGCTGTTTGCTCGTCTTTCTGCACACTGTGTGAGCTAGGTACTATTGTCTCTGTCCCCCAATCGATGTGGCTACTCCAGTAAGGTACTACTCCATCAGAGCTATCAGGCGAGTCATTGTCTCCCTTATCTCCTATAACAGAGTGCGTAAAAACATCCTGCACAGGTATTCCCTGTAAGCCCTTGATAAAGGGGCTGTCCACAGAGAGCTGAGACGTGCTGGTGAACCAGTCGGTCAGACGCTTCGGCTGGAAGAGTAAGATATCATTCTGCAGTGTCAACACTTTCAGCGACTCTGTAATGAGGTCTTCAGGTAGCTGAATGAGGCGGCTGAGTAGCTCTACGATGTAGTAATCAGCTAGCGGAGCTCCCTGATGGGGGGTTGCCATATAGACCACGCGCCCTGCCTTCACCGGTCGGAAGAAGAAGCGATCTCTCATCACCTCATAATCGGGGTCGGGGAAAGGCTTGTCTAGGTACTCTGCATGCAGATATCTCTTCTGGTAGTCATCTGTGACGATATCATCGAGCATCTTCCACGGTTCTGTGGTTTGCGAATAGTGTGTGATGAGTCCTCCCATGGAGTGCCCGACTAGCACCTTTCTATCCCAGTTCTTATTCTTCAGTTCAGGGTCTACATGTGCTCGAATATCTTGCAATGCCTTGCGATATTTCTCCGCTGAATGCACCCAGCTATCCCCCGTTGCATATGTGAAGTACCAGAACTGATAATGCCGCCTAATGCGACGGTCAGTCAAGAGACGATTCACCATCTGATTAAAGGTCTGTGGCGTGGAGAAGAGTCCATGTGCCAAGATGACAGGAATACGGTCAGGATCGTAAGACTCCACGCAGGAGAGCCCTTCGACATCCTGAATCTTGTCAGGTCGCAGCAGCCCGAGAAGTCGCCATTTAGTAGGATCAATCACACGCCAATAAACCTCAAGAGCTGCACTGAAGTTCGTACTCAGCAAGTAGCGACTTCGCCCGTAAGAGAATCTTTCCTGCTCAAAGCTGGGTAAGAGCAAGAGGCGCGGCTTCACCTCAGAGAAGTCCATCACAGCCGTCAGAGTGCGTGCCGTTCCTTTGGAACGAATATTGTAGTCTATCCCCGCCAGCTCCGTCTTATCCTCGGGAATAAGCCCCACCATAGTCACACCGAATGCCTCCACAGAAAACTCATCATCGAGACTATCAACCTCTACATCCGCTGCTGGGAGGAAATCACTATAGACCTCAGCCAGGGAGAGCTCATTACCTGAATAATCCTCGTAGACGATATCTACGAGGTCGGTATGAAAGGTTTCACCTTCTTCTTGTGCATCATGAAACTCCTCGCGCAGATAGCGCATGAAGTCGAGAAGGTAGGCATTATATCTCTTCACCGCGGCTAATCTCTCCTCCATGGGGTGTGCCTCATCTGTGAGTATCCTCCACTGCTTTTCCCAGTCGAGGAAATCACGCTTTCTGCTCGCTTCATCATCGAACTCGTAGTACTCAGGCTCAACTGGATCACACACGAGCGACTTACTGCAACTAGTAGTAAGTAGGATGATCAATATGAGATAAGGCTGCAAAATGCGAACATGCCCGTACATGCTCTTATATATAGCAGAGTAGAGCGCATGGGTCAATCTAGCATTTCATCTACAATTTCTTCCTTCAATGACTGAATAAAAGCTTGCCTGAACACGCTGATTCGCGTACTTTTTTTCTGGTTCTTTCATTTTATGTCCCCGCTCCCCTCATACCCTTTTATCTGTAAGATTAACGCTTGCATTCTAACAATTACAACCCTTCCTCATCTCGCCTTCGCGCAGATGCCTGGCGGTAACACTCCATCTGTTCTTGTGTCACCAGTCACGACAGGATTTGATACCGTGGAGCGTCGTAGCATAGGACATACAGAATCAATACGCACCGTCAGCGTTCAGACAGCCGTTCAGGGCTACTTGCAAAAAATTCATATCGAGAACGGAGCTTATGTCCAGAAAGGAGACATCCTCTTCGAGGTAGATCCCACGCGCTACGAAGCAGAAGTTCAGAAAATTAAAGCCACCATCACTGAGCTAGAAGCGCGCATCAGCTACACAGAGAAGCATCTCATACGCCTCAAGCAGCTGGCTGATATGCAAGCCACTTCGGAAGAAGAACTCGAACGCTATATCCACGAACGAGAAGAGCTAAAAGCCCTCATGCTAGAAGCAGAGGCGATGCTCACTCTAGCGGAGAAGAATCTCAGCGACTGCACGATACGTGCCGCCATCACGGGGCGCGTCGGACGTATCCAGAATGCAGTGGGTAATTATGTCGACTACGCCGCGCAGCTGGCAAGCATCAAGCAGATAGACCCCATCTATGTCAAGTTCCCACTCAGCCAGAATGACATGGAAGGTGTCTTCCATGGGCATCATGGAATCAAGGATGTTACCCATATCCATCTTCGTGCAGCAGATGGCTTCATTCTGCCTAATCAGGGGAAGATCTCCATCATCGACAGCCAACTGCATGAGGAAACTGACTCATACACCCTCTGGGCTGAGTTTTCCAACTCCGAGGGGCAGCTTGCTGACTCTGGTGTGGGAGAAGTTATCATCAGCCTCAACACACGCCAAGAAGTAGGCATGCTCCCTCTTACCGCCGTGCAGTATGATTCTACCGGAGCATTTGTCTATGTACTAGATGCAGATAACAAAGTAACTCGTCGCCAAGTCTCCGTAGGCAATACGCAGGGAATGAACCAGACCATCTACGATGGGGTACAGGAAGGTGAGATCGTCATCATTGATGGAGCACACAAGGTACGCGAGGGTAGCAGAGTGAACCCCAAGATGCAGGCTGGCGTCAGCTCAGACTCCAACAGCAAGCCCACCTTAAACGATACACTCCCACCTGTAGCGGCTCAGGTGGAGTCACCACGACTCATCGAAGATCCTACCATCCTCATCAGCCATGGTGCGCGTCTCGAAGAAGTACGTCAGGTAGCCATCACCCCAAAGATCGAAGGCACATTAGAAAAAATCGCCTTTCTTGAGGGCGCAGAGGTCAAGCAAGGAGATGTTCTTTTCGTCATCGATCAGACGCGCTACGCTGCTGCGGTGAAAGCACAGGAAGCAAAAATCACTCAGATTAATGTGCAGATCAAGGAAGCGGATAGAAAATGGCAGCGTCAGATCTACCTCTTCGATCGCGCAGCCACCAGTTTGAACGAGGTTGATACGGCGAAGCTAGCCTATGACCGATTGCTCGCGCAGAAGCTCTCTGCTGAAGCACAACTCACCATCGCTCTCGATGATCTAAGCCGCTGCACCATAGAGGCACCCATCGATGGGATCATCGGACGCATCTCCTACCCTGAAGGCAGCTATATCAAAGACGATTATGAACTAGCAACACTCTTGCAGGTGCGCCCTATGTATGCACGCTTCGCGCTCAGCGAGACAGATATTCTCTCCTACTTCGGCAGCGCGGAGAAAATGAAAAAGGAAGTAGAGCTCACCCTCATCGGTGCATCAGGTAAGAGATACGAAAGCACCGGAGACATCGAGTTCATTGACAATGTGATCCAGCCAACAACAGGCACACAGAACTGCTGGGCTGTCTTCCACAACCCAGATGGAATCCTGAAATCAGGAGCGGTCGTCACCATCGAAGTGAAGCGTAAACCCGAGTTTAAACAATTAGGCATTCCATCAGAAGCCATTATGGCAGATAGCCATGGGCACTATGTCTACCTCCTTCAGCATGGACGTGCCGTGAAGACCCCCATCGTCTCAGGTGCAACGAATGCCGAAGGGGTGACCGTAGTCTACAAAGGCTTATCACCAGACGACGAAGTCATCTGTTCCAACTTCACCGAGCTGAGTCACGGGGCAAAAGTCAGCATCGCGCGCTGACACTTCATTCCACTCCATTACATTTTACCCTCGCATCCACGACACCCATGTTTTCACAATTCTTCATCACACGCCCTAAGTTCGCCTTCGTCATCTCCATTCTCATGATGCTGGCAGGTATCATCTGTGTCACCCAGATTCCCGTGGCAGAATATCCCGAGGTCTCCCCTCCCTCTATACGAGTCAGTATGACGTACTCGGGGGCTAGTTCCGAGGAGCTAGCTCAGGTAATCGCCGCACCCGTAGAAGAACAACTTATCGGATTAGAAGACCTCGAATATTTCTCCTCAGAGAGCAGCAGTAATGGCACCTACGCTCTTTCTCTCAGCTTTGCTGCTGGCGCTAATGACGACATGGCACAGGTAAATGTCACCAATGCCATCAGCCGTGTCGAATCAAAGCTACCAGCGGAAATCAAGCAAACGGGCTATCAGGTTAACAAGCGCAGCAGTGACATGCTCTGTACACTCACCTTCATGGGTGACCCAGAAAAGATTACCGATTTAGAGCTCACGAACTGGGTACGCGCGAATGTACGCGACCGCCTCGGACGAGTACCAGGTGTATCTGAGTCAGGCATCATGAGCAACCGCAGCTACGCGATGCGCATCTGGATGAACCCAACTCGCATGAGTGCTCTAGGAATCACCCATGCTGATGTTAGCAAGGCCATAGGCGAGCAGAATATTCAAGCGGCAGCTGGCTCAGTAGGTTCGCAAGACACCGACTCGCACGCCACCTTCACCATCACAGCCACAGGTCGCCTTAAGACGGCAGAAGAGTTCAGCAACATCATCGTAAAAAGTGGAGCGGAGGGGCATGTCACGCGCCTACGCGACATCGCCACCATCGAGCTAGGTGCAGAGGCGAATAACTCCTACACACGCTTCAATGGTGTAGATGCCGTGGGGATACGTATCTCACGCACAAATGATGCCAACGCGCTGGAAACTGTCGAGCGTGTGAAGGCTGAGCTCAACAGTCTCAAGAGCAGCTTCCCTGACGGCGTAAGCTGGTCGATGTCCTATGACCCCACGCTCGCCATTGAAGCGACCATGAAGGAGATCATCATCACACTCATCCTTGCTCTCTCCCTCGTTGTCCTCGTCACCTACGTGTTCTTGCAGGACTGGCGTGCAACCATCATTCCTGTTGTCTGCATACCCGTCTCTCTATTGGGAGCTTTCACCGTCATGTTCATACTAGGTTATAGTATCAACGTGCTCACCATGTTCGGTCTCATTCTCGTCATCGGCTCGCTCGTGGATGATGCCATCGTCGTCGTTGAGAACGTCACGCGTCTCATGCACGAGGAAAAGCTCAGCGCAAGGGATGCCACAATCAAGGGGATGCAGCAGATTACCAGTGCCGTGATCGCCACCACCCTCGTCACCCTCGCTGTCTATGTACCCATTGCATTCTATGGTGGCATGGTAGGGCAGATCTACACCCAGTTTTCAGTGACGATGTGTATTGCCCTTTGCATCTCTACTTTCAACGCCCTCACCCTCTCGCCTGCTCTGTGTGCACTGCTCCTTCGTGAGCCAAAGGAGGGAGAGCGCAAGATCTCAGCCTATGTCTTTGCACCCTTTAACTTCTTCCTCAACTTCTGTCGCAAGGTCTACATGGCAGGTACACGCCTCCTTGTGAAGAATGCCTGGCTCACCGTCATCATCATGCTGCTAGTCGCAGGTGGAAACTATTTCTACTTCAACGGCATCCCCCAAGAGACACTCGCCAAGATCACAGGCATGGATAAAATGAGCGAACAGGAGAAGCAAGCCTTCATGAAGGCTAAGATGGCAGAAGCACAAAAAAATGTCGATGCCACGGCGAACCCAGCACGCCTCATACTCCCCTCACAACTACGCAGCTCCTTCGTCCCAACAGAAGATAAAGGCGTCCTCTTCGTCATGATCATGCTTGAAGGTACAGCAACGGCAAAGCAGCGCACCGATGGTGTCGTACGAGAGGTGGAAAAGCGCATTTCGCAGATACCCGGTGTAAAAAGCGTCTTCGCCAGTGCTGGCTTTAGCTTCGTTGCCTCGGGTGAAAATGCGGGCATGTGCATCGTGATTCTCGATCCATGGGAAGAGCGCAGCAGCGCAGATCTCCATGTGAAGAGCATTCAGGCACAGGTGAACAAGGCCTGCTCCGATATCCCAGAAGCCCTCGTTGTCGCACAAACGCCACCCGCTATTCAAGGTCTAGGGATCGCTGGTGGTGTATCACTCGTGCTCCAAGCAGCTGGAGAAGCAACACCTCAGGATCTGAGCAACATGCTCAAGGATCTCGATGCGAAACTCAAGGAGTATAGAGATACCAGTGGTCGCCAGCTCGTCTCCATGACACGCAGCAACTACACCGCGGAGACTCCGCAGATCCATCTCGATATCAATAGGGAGAAGGCGCAGTCACTCAACATTCCGGTGAAGTCCATCTTCAACACCCTCCAGAGCCTCATGGCCTCAAGCTATATTAATGATTTCACCCTGAATGGATTTAGCTTCAAGGTCATCATGCAAGCCTCGGCAGATAGCCGCCGCTCTGCTGATGACATCCTGAACGTACTCGTCAGAAGCGACAGCGGTGCGATGGTACCACTCAGTGCTGTGTGCACCCTATCCTACAAGATGGGACCTCCCACCTACGAGCGATTCGAGCAGCTGATGAGTGCCTCCGTCAGTGTTATCCCTGCCACTGGTGTGAGCTCAGGGGAGGTGATGAACCTTATTACCGACCTGCTCGCAGAGCAAAATAAACTCGAACGTGCCGCAGGGCGCAATATCCAGTGGCAGGCAGCATGGGAAGCCCTCTCCTATCAGGAGAGACAAAATGAGGGAAAAATTGGCTCGCTCCTCCTCCTTGCGGTCATCTTTGCCTATCTCTTCCTTGTCGCTCAGTACGAGAGCTGGACAACCCCAGTTCCCGTACTCCTCTCTGTCAGTGTCGCGACGCTGGGGGCTCTGATGGGGGCTCAGCTCTTTGGCTTAAGCTTCTCCATCTACGTGCAGCTGGGCATTCTCATGCTCATCGGTCTCGCATCGAAGAATGCGGTACTCATCGTTGAGTTTGCCAAAGATGAGCATGCAAAGGGAACACCTATCATAGAATCAGCCATCCGTGGGGCTAAGCAGCGATTCCGCGCCGTTCTCATGACAGCTATCTCCTTCCTCTGTGGCGTATTCCCCATGGTAATCGCTACAGGAGCAGGTGCTGCAAGTCGTCAAGAGATAGGGATCACCACCTTCTTCGGTATGCTCCTCGCCACGGTCTGGGGTATCTTCATGGTGCCAGCCCTCTACTCTATCTTCGCACGCATGCGCGACTACACAGCCTCGCTTTTCAAGAAGAAGCAAGTCTAAGATCTCTCAAATGAGAACTTGAGAATCAAAAGAGCACTCAGCAGCATGATGCAAAAAGCAACCACTAGCGCGGTGCATGAGAGAATTTAGCACAGCACCTGTCATGCAGCAAGCAAATAAGAAATTGATAAAAAACAGGGTGCTCTACTATTTTTTCGATAGTACTTGCAATGACAGAGAATTAAGCTATAATACTCTAATTAGTACTGCATATGCAGCTACTTCCACACCTACAACATAGATTTCAAAGCAAAAGGGTCATGCGAAAGCTATCTCTTAACTGGAGAACCGTGTCACATATTTACGCATTCATACTACAAAGCAAGTCTGGCTAACGCGCTACTTAAAACCTTAGCACTGAAATTTCTGCTACAATAGAATATACTCATCAATGAATTACTCCCTGCTTGATTTTGACATACATGGTAATCACGAAGGTTGCCTAGTAGCTCTGGAGCAAGATGTCAATATTCCTTTTGACATCAAGCGCATCTACTACATCTGGGGCACAACTAAGGACACGGTAAGAGGGAAGCACTCTCACTATGCTCTTGAGCAGATTATCGTCTGCATGTCAGGAAGCTGTGACTTCATACTAGATGATGGGCAGACCCGCGAGCAGCTGCGCCTAGATAATCCAGCGCAAGGGCTCTACATCAAGCATAATATATGGAGAGAATTTACGAATTTCTCCCCTGACTGCGTACTCATGGTTATAGCGTCGCATCTGTACGATGAAGCAGACTACATACGCGATTATGATCAATTCATCAAGGAGGTTCGAGCATGAAAGAACCTTTAGATCCAAAGTATTTAACCGGAAAAAACGTCAGGATTCGTGATGTAGAGATCTCTGATGCCGAGTTTATCTTAGCTCTCAGATGCGATCCCGCGAAGAATGCTTATCTCAATAAAACGGAGTACGATCTTCAAAAGCAAATTGACTATCTAGAGCGTTACAAGTCTCTAGAAAATGAGTGGTACTTCATCATTGAAGATCTTTCTTCTCGTCCGCTAGGTACGGCGAGAATATACGATGTACGTGGCGATAGTTACGGCAGCGGTAGCTGGTTATTAGTTGATGGTGTTGATATGTTTGCAGCAGTCGAAAGTGATTATTTAGTCAAGAATTATGCGTTCAAAGTCCTAGGCTTTGAGCAAGGGCATTTCGATGTCCGCAAAGAGAATAAGCAAGTCGTTCAGTATCATAAATCTCTTGGTTCGCAAATAGTATCGGAGGATGAGTTTAATTATTATTTCATCTGCAAACGAGATGTCTTCTTACCAAAAATCAAAAGATTACTCCATATCCAATAGAACATTATAGATATATTATGGCGTTTCTCAGCTTTAAAAACGTAGGCATCAAGGCGATGTGTTCATCTGTTCCTTCTCGCAAGATCATTAACCGAGAATACCAAGTAGATTTTTTTGGTAAAGCAGCCGTTCATGACATCGTCGACAAAATAGGAATTGAAGAGCGACGTTTTGCCAAGCCCGATGTCTGCGCTTCGGATCTCTGCTTTGCAGCCGCGCAGCAATTATTCCTCGATAATAACATCGACGCGAAGAGTATAGATCTACTTATATTTGTATCTGAAACGCCCGATTACAAATTCCCACAAACATCTCTCCTCTTACAAGATAGACTCGGTCTTTCAAAAGACTGCATGGCCTTTGACCTCCCCATGGGATGCTCATCTTCACTCTACGGATTATCTGTAGCTTTTGGCATGATTCAGAACAGTGGGTTGAAGCGCGCGCTTCTCCTCTTCGGAGAAACAAACTCACGCGTATACTCGCCAAAGGATAGATCGAGTGCCTTCATATTCGGTGATGCAGCTACAGCCATGATTGTAGAAGGTGACGAAGCTTTCGGAGAAAGTCATTTTTTAATAAAATCTGACGGCTCTAAGCACGACTACATCATGGTAGAAGCAGGTGCTAGCCGCATGCCTAGCTCAGCCGACACCATGAAGGAGCTTATACTTGATGAGCATGGAAACATGCGCTCTCTAGAACAGGCTTGGATGAAAGGCGCAGAAGTTTTCTCTCTCGTTCTTAGTGCTGTACCACGTAATATAAAAGCGATTTTATCCCAATATGGTCTTACTATAGAAGATATAGATCATGTCGTATTTCACCAAGCGAACGATTACATGATACGCCACCTTACAAAAAAGCTAAAAATACCAGCATACAAAGTCCCCTCAACGATACGGCTATTCGGTAATACAGGTGGTGTCTCCGTGCCTTTGACCATGACTGAAGCTCTAGCTTCTGAGCTAAGCCGCGAGAACAGAAAGCGCATTCTCATTAGCGCCTTTGGCATCGGGATGACATGGGGAAGTGCCATCCTTCAGTTAGAAAAGTGCAGCATCTCCCCCTTGGTTGAATGCTAAGCTAAGGGAGAGGGCAAACTCATCACACCTAGGCTCGTTAACTCAATTTAAGTTTAGATCGTACTTATACCTAATAACTACTTAAGCTAGACTTATTCATCATTGACAGCAGCATTAATACTGCTATAATACCTTCACTACAAAATAATATTTTATGGATAAAACACAATTCATCGCGAATATTGCAGATCTCTTTGAAGATACTGACCCTACTCTTATCAATGAAACAACGGAGTTCAAATCTCTTGAAGAATGGAGCTCTCTTCTCGCGCTTTCGTTAATCGCCATGATAGACGAAGAATACGAGGTGACACTAATGGGTGACGATGTTCGCAACACCAGCACATTAGGGGAGCTTTTTGAGATTGTAACACAAAAACAGTAAAAGATAAGTATGCCTCTTTTAAGCATTCCTAATATACGCATAGCAGGAATAGCTGCTAGCGTACCAGAGAACATAGAGCGCAATAGTGAGGTAAAACTATCTATTGACGGGTATGAAAATGAGGCTTTCATATCCGAAACGGGTGTTGTAGAGAAGCGTAGTTCTTCTTCGCTAACGACATCTGATCTCTGCTTATCAGCGGCTGAAAAATTAATAGAGAGTTTGGGCTGGGAGAAAAGTGAGATTACTGCCCTTTTCTTCGTCTCGCAGACCGCAGATTATATCTTTCCTGCGACATCCTGCATCTTGCAGAGCAAGCTAGGGCTATCGAAAGACTGCTACGCTATAGATATAGCTCTCGGTTGTTCAGGATGGGTCTACGGGCTCAGCAGCCTCGCGTCTCTCATGGGGACTGGCTCTATTAAAAAAGCTCTTCTACTCGCTGGCGATGCAAATGCGACAAGACGCAGCACGCTAGAGAACACAAACCCCAGCAGACTTTTATTCGGCGACGCGGGTACCGCGACGGCACTAGAGTACAGAGAGGGGTGCGGCGCACTTAACTTCCACCATGGTACAGATGGTAGCGGCTATGAAGCTATCATCATACCAGACGGTGCAGCACGCTATCCCTTCTCCGAGAAGTCTGATCAGGCTGAGAATGTAGAGGGACTAGACATCCCTCGCACGCAAATTCGCATGAAGGGGATGGATGTGTTCGCATTCGGAATCACCGTTCCTTCGAAGTCGATTAAAACCCTGGCAAAGGAGTTTAATTTCAATATTCAAGATACTGATTATGTCGTGCTTCATCAGGCGAACTTAAAGATGAACGAAACAATCAGGAAGAAGCTCAAGCTAAGCGAGTCTCAAACTCCCTGTAGCCTGAAAAACTTCGGCAACACCTCTTCCGCGAGTATTCCGCTGACCATTGTTACGCAACTTCATGATAAATTACCTCAGCAGAAGGCGCAGATGGTTTGCTGTGGTTTTGGCGTAGGTCTTTCTTGGGGAAGTGTTAACTGGGAAGCTGATCATATCGTCATCCCACAACTCATAGAAATCTAAATATGAGTAATCCTTTCGCTCTTACTAATAAAACGATTCTAGTCGTCGGAGCATCCTCAGGCATCGGCCAGGCTATAGCTGTCGAGTGCTCTAAAATGGGCGCGCGTCTCATCCTCTCGGCAAGAAGCGTCGATGGGCTAGAGCAGACGCGAACCATGCTAACTGGTGAAGGTCATGTGGTTTTACCTGCAGATATTACACTCGAAGAAGATAGAAAATCACTTATCTCACAGTTGGAATCTTTAGATGGCGTTGTGATGAGTGTGGGAGTCAGCTTGATTTTACCTATAGCGTTTGTAACGAAACAGAAGATGGAAAGTATTTTTGACCTGAATTACTTCTCCCAAGTTGAGTTTATACGCTTATTAAACAAAAAGAAGATAGTGTCTAAAGGTGGCTCTATAGTCTTTATATCCTCGACCGCAGGAACAACGGTTCATTCTCATGGGAATTCCACTTATGGGGCTGCAAAGGCCGCGTTTGACTCATTCATGAAGTTTGCGGCTTGCGAATATGCACATAAGAAAATCAGAGTAAATAGTATTCGCCCTGGTATGGTCTACACAAAGCTTGTGAACATCTCAGCACTGTCGGAGGAAGATACAGCTGCGGATATAGAGCGCTACCCACTAAAGCGATACGGTCAACCTGAAGAGATAGCCTATGCCGCCGTGTACCTCCTTTCTGATGCTTCCGCTTGGGTGACAGGACATGCTCTTGTCGTCGATGGAGGCAGAAGCATATAACTTTAGCTCCAAGCTTCACATCCAATGATTAAATTCCTCGACCTTCACCAGATAAATGAATGCTACCGCGCTGATATAGATGCGCGAATCAAAACCGTCCTCGACCGGGGCTGGTACTTACAAGGAGAAGAAAATGATGTTTTTTCTCAGAATTTTGCAGCCTACTGTGGTACAAAGTACGCGTGGGGAGTGGCGAATGGTCTGGATGCTCTCATCCTTATTATCAGAGCGTACGGCTTCGGTGAAGGTGATGAAATCATCGTACCTGCGAATACCTACATCGCGTCCATCCTCGCCATATCTGCAAACGGATGCACGCCTGTACTCGTCGAACCAGATGAGCAGACGCAGAATATCAATACTGAGCTCATTGAGCCACACATCACTTCACGTACTAAGGCTATCATGCCAGTTCATCTCTACGGTCAGGCTGTAGAGATGGAGACCATCTGGGCTCTTGCCGAGAAATATCAGCTCAAGATCATCGAAGATGCCGCGCAGGCACATGGAGCTATCTATCAGGGCAAGCGAGTGGGGAATCTCGGAGACGCCGCAGCCTTCTCCTTCTACCCAGGTAAGAACCTCGGGGCACTCGGTGACGGTGGTGCGATCACGACGAATGATGAGGAGCTCTACAAGCGTCTCAAGGCTCTCGGAAACTATGGCTCAAATGTAAAATATGTTAATATCTTCAAGGGTGTAAACTCTCGCCTCGATGAGATACAAGCCGCCGTGCTCGATGTCAAACTCAAGGGGCTGGATGCGGATAATGCAAAACGTCGTGAGATAGCCCAGTACTACAGAGAGCATATCACAAACCCCGCAATTTGCATCCCTCAGGTAAAGGATGAGATGGCGCACGTCTGGCATCTCTTTACGCTACGCTGTAGCATGCGCGATGCACTACTGGCCTATATGTCCGAAAACGACGTGCAGTGTGCAATCCACTATCCTATCCCTCCGCACAAGCAGGAAGCCTATACAGAGTGGAATGAGCGCAGCTACCCCCTCACAGAGCTCATCCATGACGAGATACTCTCGCTGCCTATCAGCCCCGTCATGACGGATGAGCAGGTGCAGCGCGTTGTTGATCTAGTCAACCAATTCACTCTATAACTTATACATCAAAATGCCTAACTCAAACTCTACTTTCTCTGTAGTCATTCTTTGCTATAATCACGAAAAGTTTATAAAAGAATGTATTGAATCTATTCTTAATCAAGACACTGATGAATATTTTGATATCGTCATCGCTGATGACGCATCTACAGATCGCTCTGTCGAAGTTATCGAATCTATTATTGAAAATCATCCTTGGAGATCACGCATTACCTTTATTAAAAATGAAACGAATCTCGGGATAGCTGACAATTGTTGGAATGCTATACAATATGCTAAAGGTGAATATCTAATCGGATGCGGAGGTGATGATGTCAGCCGACCTGATCGTGTGCGTGAGCTCATCGCCTTACAGCGTAAGTACCCTGAGGCACGGGCGTTCCAGTCTGCGTATACATCCATGCAGGAAGGGGGAGAACATAAAGCGCTCCCTGACGGAGAGGGAGACACATTTTACCCTTACAAGCCTAAACAGCGTTTTGGAAGTATTCCCATGATAAGTGGATGCTCTGCTATGTGGCATAAAGAGACAATTTGCTCATTTGGATCTTTTTCTATGGCAGGTGCAGAAGATTCGGTATTTTACTATCGAACTTATTTAAAGAGACACGGCTTTGCTATCAGCTCTAAGCGCCTCGTATACTACCGCATTCATTCGTCGAATTTATGTAATTTCAATTCGAACTCACTTCATGATCAGTTAAACAAGATAGCGTACGCTGACATAAAGACTCAAGCACAATTTCTCAAAGACCTCATTCTCGTCTATACTCAAAGCGATAGTGACTATAGCCCTCTAGAGTTCGAATCCAACGCGAGACAGCTTAATAAAAACTTAAGTAGAATATGTCTATTTCCAGACGCACAGTGTGGTAATAACTTCTTATTAAAATGGCGTTGGTATATTAGTGCTACATCATGCTTCCCAAGAAATGTCATCAAATTCGCTGTGCGCCTCTTGCCCGCTCCAATAGTACAATTTTATCTAAACCATATCAAAAGATACTAAGTCTTAAAGAAAACTTTCCCACGAATGAGGAGAAATGCACAAAACAAAAGCTGAGCACAATAGCTCAGCTTTTTGCAAAATGTTGGAGACAACTGAGATGTAATGAAATACACCCATTCAGGTTATGATTATTCATGAAAAAATCTCAACCTGATCAAATATGACATAATGCATCCAATAACACTTTTTAATTGGGATTAATTGCCCCGCCCTTCATCCCATATTGAGATCTCCAATGCTCAACGCACAGTTTTTTCTTTCCGAGAAGTGCATTTATATAAATTGATCGAAACTCACTCTTTCTGAGGGATTTCAGCATGCCCAATTTACGACGAATGATGCGTAATGTTGAGAACTCACCACGGTTAGCCTTGAAAGACTTACCAGCATTCCGCCAAGAGCCTGCGAACTGATCAACGGCGAAGGGCTTGCTGCGAATAAATGAAGGCTGACAAAGAAATTCTTTGGGGAATATAGTAAGCTTATATTTTTCAGACGAATAATAGCGCCCATTCAATAGGAAATCATCAACATTATTATTGATACAATGCGTTATAATCGTATTACTAACAGGATAATAACTAGGAGAAATATCTTTATAATAATCAAGTAACTTCCCCACAAGAGGGTGCTTCGGTGGAGCGTAAAAGACACCACCTGAGATAGCATAGTCATACATATACCCCATAACTAAATGATCTTCAGGAACATTTAGTTCATCCCATGATTTTTTCAGCACTACATCGCAGTCCATGTAGAAACCGCCTTCTTCATAAATTTTAGAAAAACGCACTACATCAGATGCAAAACCGTAGCGTCTTTCAGCAATCATACGATTCCAATAGTTAAACTCAGGATAATCTACATTACTGTCGTTTGATTCTATAAATTCATAAGAGGGGCATAGCTCAACCCATTCATCAATCTGCCGGCGTACTCCATCAGGGAGAGAACCGCCTAGCCAACAGTAGTGGATTTTTTTAATCATAAGATATTGAATATTTACTTCTTTCGGAAAATATACATTACTCTCTTGTGATTGTCAAAAGCTAATTCACTCTCATGAAATATTTCTCACACAGAAACTAGAAATTATGAGGTGCACATTTACGTAGATACAAGCTCAAGCAGGACTCTATTCTCTATTGTCCTTTATTATTACACCACAACTTGGTTACCATCTGATCTATTTTTCGATCCTAAAACTTTATTTCTAGACATGAAGCTGCTGCTGAAGGCTATCGATAACGATATGGGTAACGCAGAGGTCGCGGTACCACTTCTTATCCGCAGGAATAATGTACCATGGGCAGGAGGGAGAGTTCACCCTTGTTAGAAGGGTCTCGGCGAACTTCATCTCGCGTTTCCAAGTCTGGGTGTCACTACCTATCTGCTCTTCAGCAAGGTGGTGCGGCTGTACATAAAAGTGCTGCTTGGAAAAGCGCCTCTGTTGCTCTGCATGGGAGATGTGGAGATAGATCTTGATGACGGTCGTTGCTTCCTCCGCGAGCATTTGCTCAAACTCGTTGAGTCGAGCTAGACGACGCAGGAGTACGTCTTCTTCCATCTTCCCCTCGAGATAATCAACGCGCAACGAGTTGTACACCGATCTATCCATGAGGACAGCTTCTCCACGTGCAGGTACTCGCTTGTGTAGTGGATAGAGGAAGTCATAGCTGCTGCGCTCTCTATCATCACAAAGTGAGAGGCTTTCAACGCGTAGCCCGAAGGGTTCCATGTGATGTGCAAGCCGCTGAACAACTCCTTCGCATCCACAGCGTTCTACCCCATGGAAGAGGATCAATAGACGCCCCCTGCACTTCGATACCACAGCTTGGTGGAGGCGCAGGATATCCTTGTAAAGATGGCTGAGCTGGGCTCGGGCTTGAGCTTTTCCCCCTGCGAAGAGGGAGCGATCATCGGTGGGTAGCTCTGATAGTGAGCATGCTTCACCATCTTCAAGTAGGTAGCGACGTGGTGATAATCTGTGCTCTTGGTAGCTTTGTAATCCTTGATCTCCCATGGTTGAGGGGAAGAAGGTTTCTAGCACCTGCTTGATGGTTTCTCTCTTAAAAGGAACGAATAAATCTGCTGTGACATCTCTCCTTGGCATCCACATCGTGTGAACGAACTCCGTGGTCTGGCTGAGGTCAATCTGGGGCTTTTCGTCGTAGCAAAGGAGTAAAAAATAAGTCTGGTCTTGCCCCTTCCAGCGGTTACTCTTCTCATTGCTGTCCTTGTACTGATAGCGATAACCTCCAATAGAGCAGATGATACGGTACTGGCTGGGGTGCAGTCCGACTTCCTCCTGTACCTCGCGCATGAGGGCATCCTTAAGCGATTCTCTGCGGTTTACCCCGCCCTGGGGAAAGTGCCAGTTCTTAACAGGGTTCGTGGGGCTTGCTAGAAGCAGGTTTCCGCAGCTGTCCATGATGACAGCGGCCACATTGGGGCGCCAACGGCTTAGTTTTACTTCGGTCTTCATCGCAGCGCGGAAAAGGAGCTTGCGCATCCTTATTATGGCACAGTGGTAGGGTCCTTGTCAACGTGTAAGAGCTGCTTCTTTTTCATCTCTATAAAGATGTCATAGATACGGCTCTCATCGATGCTTAACCGGAGCTTGCTGACCACTCCCCCACTCTCTTCGATAAAGAGTCGCAGCCAGAAATGCTCAGGAATGACGATACTAAGGATGGGGGGAGCTGCACTCGTATTAAGACGCATTGAGGCATACTCCTGCTTCTTATCATCATGCAGATTATCCAATCCGAGCTTTGCTTCAAGCTGTGCTACTGTATAGCGGCTGAGCTCCCCTTCTTCTTGCAAGAGCTTTACAAGACGCTCTAGGGCGTGAATAGCTGTATAGTCGCTGCACTCTCCACGGCACCATGACTGCAGAATGCTGCGGTCTCTCTCATATCGGTGACTCTGGGTATCAAAAATATAAGGAACTCCTAATAGCCAAGCCATCACAGCTCCTATGACTAGAACAAGGCTCAGCCAGAGATAAAGATGAGATCGCCAATAGCGCGTGCGCATGCGGCTTCCACATAAACTCTCTGCGAGTTCCGCTTCTCTGTCCTGATAAAGAAAGGGAGAGGATGAGTGTGTATGTGCTCTCTCTCTCTGCGCGCCTAGGGCTATCCCTCTACTGGGGTCAGGTGCTTTGTTGAGGAGAATAGATGCAAGCTGGTGACTCTTATTCACACGCATGCAATGAACGGTGAAGCTCAGGGCGAGCAATATTGGCAGTAGGTAGAGAAGCAGCAAGAGGTAGTCACCGAGACGTGGTCGCGCATAGAAGATAATATTGCTCTCCTTCCACACGAGCTCTGGCCGTATCAACTCAATGATGGGTAGGCTGGATGCCCCTATGAGAAGTGTGATCGTCACTGCAGCTGTTGCTAAGAAGACCTTCTCCTTTCCTGATGTAATGGTGTATATGAGAGATGTAACAATGACTGCCAGCACCACCTTGATATTTACTGGTAGTATGATCAGGTCTCTAAATGCGAGACTCAGCAGAAGCCCCACGATCAGCGCAACGGTGAGCAGCAGGCGTAAACGTATGCCCACTGGTGAAAAGATCTCGTATAGGTAACCCATCGTATTAGGAAAGAAGAAAATCCCCTAGAGGCAGAACTCAGGGGGATTTTCGAGAATATCAGATATGCTCAGCTCATCACAGCATCGCGAGGAATCCAAATGCTAAGATCGTGATAGCAAGCACGGACATCACGATTCCAGTAAGAACTGGGATCTTGACAGGAGCATCCTCAGGCATGGCTTTTTCCCAGTACATAGCGCGGATAATCTTGAAGTAGTAATAGAAGCCCACTGCTGCACCGAAGATCATAGCTGGAAGCAGGATAATGCTGAGGTGTGTGTAGGTAATCGCCACGTAGAAGCTGAGGAACTTTCCAAGGAAACCAGCGGTCAGAGGTACCCCTGCTAGAGATGCCATGAATACTGTAACGAGGAAGGCAAAATAGGGATTCGATTTAGCGAGACCTCGGAAAGAGCTGATCTCTTCGCTCTGACGAGCCATACGTACAAGACCTATCGCGGCAAATGCACCGATAGAAGCCAAGCTGTAGGCAGCTACATAGACCACGATGCTTTGGATACTGTACGATCTTGTACCGACCATCGCAGATGTCAGAGCTACAAAGATAACGAGGATGAAACCTGCTTGTCCTATAGAGGAGTAGCCGAGGAGACGCTTTGCATTACGCTGATTGATAGCGGCAATATTACCGATAAACAGTGTCGCAACTGCGATAAGAAGCAGGAGGCTGTTCACGTTGTCTGTGACATTGTCCATCATGCTAGGCAGGGCATCAGCTCTTGACCCTACGAAAAATCCTTCAACATCGCTCATCATCATGCTCAGTGGCTGGTAGAGTAGGATCAGCGCGATTACACCTGCTATCTTTGAGCAGGTAGACAGGAAGGCACTCACCGGTGTAGGTGCACCCTGATAGACATCAGGAATCCATGCACTCATAGGGATACCACCCACCTTGAAGATGAGACCTAGAGAAAGGAGTATATACGCGAAGAGCAAGGCTGTTTCTGAGATCACCTCACCTGGGTGGATCAGAGCAAAGCTTCCGGTAGCACCGAAGTACCATGCCGCACCAAAGACGAGTATACCTGTGCTCAGGGCTCCTTGGACGAGGTACTTCACGCCTGCTTCAATGGAGCCACGGTTGCGGCGGTAGTAGCCGACCATGACGTATGAACTCAGGGTAACGACTTCTAGAGCTACGAAGAGTGTAATGAGGTCTTTTGCCTGTGTGAGTGCAGTGATACCTGCAGTTGCGATGAGGAAGAGCGCATAGAGTTCACCGGTGCCTTCATCGTTCTCTGTTCCAGATACAGATGCAGTTGTGACCTTGTTGTAGTCAAAGGCGATGAGCATGCAGAGACCCGCTGCGATGCAGGCTACGTGTCCCATAGTCTCTATCAGAGAAGAAGAGGCACCACTATCGAGTAGACCGAATAGAAGACCTGTAGTGATGGCGGTAATACCACCCAGCATGGCATAGCCACGACGTGGGATGCGCTTGCAGAAGGCATCAGCCATCAGGATAAGGACAGCGACGATGATCAGGGCGATACTAGCCCCGAAATCTGACCATGTATAATGAAAAGTAATCATGAACTTAGGAATGTAAAGATTCTGAGTAGAAATTATTCAGTGCACGCTTCAACCTAGAAGAGAGATTCCCATCTGCGGGAAGATACCGAAGAAGACGAGTGCAGCAGCGAGGATAACAGCAGCGAGTATATCAGAGCAGCTGAGCTTGCTTGCTCGTTGGCTAGCCATCGCTACTTCTCCCTTGAATACACGACGGAAGGCACGTAGCATGTAGATCGCTCCGATGACGAGACCCCACATGGCGAGGATAGCGGCGACCTGCACAGGTCCGACCCCACCGAAGAGTACCCCAATCCAAGAGAAGGGGCAGCCGCCACCTTTGCTGCAACCGAGAGCTGCATCTTGGAAGCAAGACATGAAGATCGCAAACTCGCCTGGGAAGTTCGCGAGTAGAGGTAGACCGATAGATGCCATACCTGCGAGACCAAAGAGGAAGCCAAGCTTAGGCAGCTTAGAACCGAGCCCACCCATGGAGTCGAGCTCCAGCGTACGTGTCTGCGCTTCGATCTGTCCTGTCAGAAGGAAGAGAAGACCAATAGTGAGACCGTGACCGAGCATGAGGAGAGCCGCTCCGTTGAAAGCGAGCTCAAGATGCTGGGGAGCATAAGCAATATAAGCTGCAAAGCCAAGGAAGAGATACCCCATGTGCATGACGGACGAATTACCGAGCATATCATCCAGTCGACCCTTATTGACAGTAACGTAGCCTACCCAAAGAACATTACCAAGAAGGCAGAAGAGGAGGTAGGGAAGCCATGGCTGGAAGATATGAGCATTCATACCTCCTAGTGCGGAAGCGATGGTAAAGAGTCCGTAGAGACCAAACTTCTTGAGTACACCAGCATGCATCATCGCCACAGGAGTTGGTGCGCTTGCATACGCAGGTCCCGCCCATGAATGGAAGGGGAAGAGGGAAACGAGTGTACCAAAGCCGATAAGCAGTAGCAAACCAGCTATACTGAGTAGCCCCGCATTTTCAGTAACTGAGATCGTACCAGCAGCGACTGCGGGTGCAATGCTAGAGAAGTTGAAGTCGGGAAGCCCCAGTGCGTAAGCAAAGAGCATGATACCTGCAAGCAATACCATCGAGGCAAGCCCCAAGTAGATTGTGGCTGTCCATGAAATGGTGCGACGATCACCCCGTCCATAGCAGCCTATCATAATGAAGGTTGGTATGAGTGCTAATTCGTGGAAGGCGAAGAAGCTAATCATATCGTCTGATAAGAACGCACCAGTTGCGCCTGCTGAGATGAGCAGCGTTGAGATAGACCAGCTACGTGACGCCTGCGCATCTGGAGCGCGAAGACCTATGGTTGCTGCGAGCGTTACGAGAGCTGTAAGCACGATCATGATGCGACTGAGTGGCAGATCGAGCGTCAGCTGCAGGTTCTCGGAGGGAGGCAGGGAGTCAGCTGTGAGTAGCACAATCGTCAGCAAGGCACTAATCAGGGCACTTGCGATCGCAATGGGACGCCCCGGCAGTCTCGCAAAGCCGATGAGGGCAGAGGCGATCAGGGGTACGAGGATAAGGCAAATGAGCATAGTAAATATTACGATTGTAGATTAGAAGAACAGGAGGATGTAGAGGAGGATGATCGCTCCAATGAGTGTCAAGTAGGTATTCGAGCGCAGGTCAGAACCTCGGAACCAAGTAATGAGCTTTCCAAGGCTAGCTACGATAAAGGCATAACCCTGCACGATGAGACCACGGATAACGAAGCCGTCGATGAAGTCGATGATCTGAGAGCAGACATACTGAACGCCACCGATGAGTACCTTGTCGTAGAAGCAGTCAATGTAGAAGCGGGCACGCAGAGCACGTGAGAAGGCATTCCCTGCGAGGGGATCTTTCCCTGGTGAGCGTCCGTAGATGAGCAGAGCCATGATAACACCGAGCAGCATCGCACCTGTGCCAACATAGAAGGGTATACCGACATGGAAGCCCTCTGCGACGAATCCATTGAAGGGGACGAGTGCATTCGCCACAAATCCATATCCGGAGATGACTGCCATCACGGCAAGCAGGATAAGGGGAATACTCATCGAGAAGCCCACCTCATGGGCATGTGAGGCATTCTCACTACGTTCTTTTCCAAGGAAGGCGATGAAGCAGACACGCAGCATGTAGAAAGCGGTCATCGCAGCGACTGCAGCAGCTACCCAGAAGAAGAGTGCATTCTTATCCCAAGCAGCCATGAGGATGCTTTCCTTTGAGAAGAAGCCAGCGAATCCAGGTGCAGCAATCAGTGCGAGCGTACCAAGTGTGAAGCAAGTCACCGTGATAGGCATACGCTTCTTGAGATTACCCATCTTCCAGATATCCTGCTCATGATGGCAAGCGAAGATGATCGCGCCTGAACCAAGGAAGAGAAGAGCCTTGAACCATGCGTGCGTGAAGAGGTGGAACATCGCAGCTTCGCCAGCGAGGAGACCGACCGCCATAACCATGTAACCAAGCTGGGAGAGGGTAGAGTATGCGAGAACACGCTTGATATCGTCCTGCTGCATCGCCATGAGAGCCGCTAGCAGAGCGGTAATCGCGCCGACGCCAGCGATGACATTACATGCAAGTGGGGTGAAGGCTTCAGCCCCCATACTGACCTGTAGGCGTACGAGCATGTACACACCAGCAGCCACCATGGTTGCCGCGTGGATGAGAGCGGAGACGGGAGTAGGACCTTCCATTGCATCGGGCAGCCATACATGAAGGGGGAACTGGGCAGACTTACCCACAGCACCGCAGAATAGGCAGATGATGAGAACACTCAGTAGGTTCGTATCCATTCCACTAGCAAGTCCACCCATCTGGGCAAAACTGAGAGTACCAAAGGCTGCAAATGTCAATACGATACCAATGAGGAAGCCGAAGTCTCCCACACGGTTGGTGATAAAGGCCTTCTTGGCCGCATCAGCAGCACTGTCCTTGTTGAACCAATGCCCAATGAGTAGGTAGGAAGAAAGACCAACCATCTCCCAGCCAATAAAGGTCATGGCAAGGTTATCTGCTAGCACGATGGTACTCATGCTAAACATGAAGATGCTCAGACCTGCAAAATAGCGTGTGAGATTAGATGAGTCTCCCTTGAGATAGCCTAGTGAGAAAATGTGGACTAATGCACCGATAGCGGTGACAACAAGCATCATACGCATCGCCATATCATCGAGTATCAGCCCCATGCTGAAGCTCTCCGATGAGATACTGGGTAGCCATACATAGCTTTCTGGCTGTGTGAGTGCGATACATCCCGTGAGGTATCCAACACAGAGCAATAGGGTCACGAGTACTGATACTGTAGAGAGAGCCGCAGCGAGCCCTTGGCGTCGCGCTAAGAAGAGCCAGTTAATCGCAGCTACAACGAGGGGGAGGAGGAGGAATATCCAAGCAAGATTAGGATTCATAATGTTCTACTAGTGGGTATTAGTCCTTGAGGATGTTGAGAGTTGCGCTATCGACTGACTTGCTCGCGCGATACATCGCAACGATGAGTGCCAGACCTATAGCTACTTCAGCAGCAGCGATGGTGATGATGAAGAGTGAAAGTATCTGTGCATCATAGACGGGAACTCCTTCTGTTCCCTGTGCTCGTGAGAAGGCAATGAGGCTGATGTTAGCCGCAGTGAGCATGAGCTCAAGGCACATGAAGACCACGACAACATTGCGTCGGATGAGAACACCGAGGAGACCAATGGAGAAAAGGATGCCTGATAAGATCAAGTAATGAATAAGCGGGGGCATAATAATAGGTTTCTATCTTAGTCTTTACGTAATTGGCGAGAGATGGCAATCGCACCGATGCATGAAGCGAGTAGCGTCAGCGATAGGATGGCGAAGGTGATGGGATACTTCGTGAAGAGCACAGAACCAATAGCGGCGATATTGCTTTCTTCCTGCTCTTTGAGCTCAGGGAGAGTGCTGCCGTAGGTCTTGAGCGCATCCTGTCTTGCAAGATGGCTAGCGTAGAGCGCGCAGACGTGAGCTTCGGTGCTAGGAGTTTCTTTCGCACTGTTACTGCCTTTTTCACAGCAGCTCTCATCCTTCGCGCAGATGCCATCGACGAGACCAATCATCGGGCATGGACGGTTTTCAGCAGCACCAGGTAGGCTATAGGCTACCTTACCGACGATGACTGCAAAGCTTGCCGCAACTAGTGCGCAGAGAATGAACTTTGGCAGTGAGGTCGTAGCCTTCTCTTCGGACTTGATGTCGAGCATCATGACGATGAAGAGGACGAGCACGAGGACAGCTCCAGCGTAAACAGTGATCTGGATGATGCCGAGGAACTCAGCTCCCAGTCCGAAGAAGATAGCCGCAACGAAGCCGAAGCAGATGGCCATGCACATGGCACTGCTAACAGGGTTGCGCATGATAACGACACCGATGGCTGCGATGATAGCGCAGAGCGCAAAGGCGTAGAACAGTAATTGTGTAATGGATTCTTCCAGCATGGTGAGTGTTTTACTTATGTTGATTCCATTTGTTGACCAAACCCTTACGAACGCCACCGAGGCGGTAAAGGGTGTCTTTGTCGCGTATACCACTGGCGCGATCAGTCAGAGTGATGAGGTATTCTTTGCTCAGGAAGATTGCCTGTTCTGGGCAGACTTCTTCACACATGCCACAGTAGATGCAGCGGAACATGTCGATGGTGAACTCACGAGGCGCTTTCTCTTGCTTCGCGTTAGCTGAGTTTGGGTCAACAGTACCAGGGATCACTTCGATAGCGCGTGCAGGGCAGATGAACTCACAGAGCTGGCAGGAAACGCAGCGCTCGCGTCCGTCTTCACCGCGCACGAGTGTAGGTGCTCCGCGGTAGTAAGAAGGAAGCTTGTCATCCCACTTCTGATCGGGATAAGGCATACAGACACCGATGCCTTTACCATTGAAGTCTTCCTTAGATCGACTGCGGCCGAGCAGAGAAAGCACAAGGTGCATGAAGGTGCGTCCGAGACCCTTCACGAAGGCGACAAGGTAGATCTTGTCAGCCAGCGAAAACTTCGGGCGTTTGATAGGGGTATAAGACATAGAAAGGAAAATGGATATTGATTCGAAGGATTACTTCACAAAGTACATGATGATAGCCGTGAGGATGATGTTCGCAACGGCGATTTCAAAGAAGACCAGCCAGCTGAGCTTCATCACCTGATCCCAGCGGAAACGAGGTAATGTCCAGCGAACCCAAACAAAGAAGAAAACAAAGGCGACGAGCTTCACTAGGAAGGCAATGAACTGGAGTATGACGACGATCCAGCCAGCCGCTGCACCGAGCCACTGCTCGCAGCAGCTAGCGCATGCAGATGCGCCGCAAGTCTGAGCCTGCGCTGCCCAGTTGGCGAGTGCTGTGTCAGCCCCGAAGCCAATGGACCAGCCACCGAGGAAGAGGGTAACGACGAGAGCCGATCCTACGACCATAGCCACGTATTCACCCATGAAGAAGGAGGCAAACTTCATCGAAGAGTATTCCGTGTGGTAGCCACCGACGAGGTCGGTTTCGCACTCAGCCATGTCAAATGGCGTACGGTTTGCCTCTGCGAAAACGCAAGTGACGAAGATAACGAAGCTAATCGCAAGTGGCGCGAGTAGCACCCAGCGTTGTACGCTAAGCCCCTCACCCCAGAATGGAGCAAGAGTCCAGCCATTCGCGGCTTGGTTCATGACGATTTCCTGCAGGTTAAGCGTGGAGAACATCATGAGGAGTGGGATAATGGAGAGCCCCATGGCTACTTCATAGGAGATAAGCTGTGCGGTTGCGCGAAGCCCACTGATGAAGGGGAACTTCGAGTTCGAAGACCAGCCTGCCAGCGTCAGACCGTAAACAGAGAGACCAGAGATCGCAAAGATCCAGAGAGCCCCCACATTCAGGTTAGAAACAACCATATTAATACCTCCAAAGACGGTGTCAACATGGGAGGAGAAGGGAATGACGGTAGCTGCGATGAGCGGTGGTCCCAGCACGAGCATAGGTGCGGCGATGAAGTAGCCCTTGCGCACAAAGCTAGGTGTCATTTCCTGCTTTAAGAAGAGCTTTGCACCATCTGCCATAGGCTGAATGAAGCCGAAAAGAGGAATCTCGCGGTCAAGGCGTAGAAAACGCAGCACGCGCCCTACACAGCTATCTGCAGGGATGCCGAAGTAGTCGAGCCACTTTTTGAGTGGTTGCTCTTGCTTACTGCCAAAGCGTTTAAGCAGATGGATGGGCACGCCTGCGCGGTTAGGACCGGGGCGATCTTGTATCCAACCTGCGACACGTCGCTCCGTCCAGACAGAGAGAACGACAAAGAGCAGAAGCACGGCAAAGATGACTACCAGCTTTATCAGCGTTGTAATGAGATAGAACCACGTAGGGTTGCCCATCACAGTATTCCAGCAATCGATGAGATATTGTATCATGATGAAAATGTGGGGATAAAGCTATATTATGCCTCGCGGCTCAGGAGGGGGATCGTGACACCTGTCTCGATGACGGGCTTACCTTCATTGCCAATCGCTGCCCATGTAAGACCAGCAAGTGGCTCGAACTCTTCTGCGAGGATGGGCACGATCTTACGTGCTGAATCAATGAGTGCGAGACGCTCATCTTCGCAGCCGAGATTAAGCAGGAGGTCTCGTAGGATGCTCCAGTCTTCACGTGAGTTACCGATGGGCTCAAACGCACGGTTGAGGCGCTGGATACGACCTGCGACATTGATCATGGTACCATACTTCTCAGCGAAGGTGACACCGGGAAGAACGATATCGGAGAGCTCGCATGTCGCATTTGTTGTATGCGTGAGGGTGAGAAGGTAGTCGAGCTTCTTCAAGCTCTCTGGGGATATTCCTAATCCATCAAGGAGGTCTTCACCGAGAGCCAGTACAGCAGTGATGCGTCCACTTTCTATTCCAGAGCAGATACCTTCGAGCGTGGTGGAGGCTTCTCCTATGATGAGCTTCTCACCTGTGCTATTAGGATTACGGTCGGCACTGATGAGCATACCATCAGATTCTTCCATGCGTGCTACGCTGGCAACTTCACGTATGCCGAGCTGCGCTGCGAGGCGACGCACGAGGTAGAGCTCCTCATTCGTCATGCGGGCGGATGCGATGATGGCTGTCTTGGCAGCTTCACACTTCTGGAGTTGCTCGGCAGCGAGCTTCAGCGTTGCGTCCCATACGGTGGGTCGTAGCTCAGCACCCGCATCTGTGCGTACCATGGGGTTAAGCACACGATCTTCACTATTGATAAACTGGTAGTTCAAGCGGTGGCTATCAGCCATCCAGTTGCTGTTGACAGCATCATTCTGACGTGGGGTGAAGCGGTAGACCTGCTGGTCACGTGACCAGATGTTGATGTTCGTGCCTGTGCCACAGTTGACATCGATGCTGGGTGTACTCTTGAGGAACCACACGCGCATTTTAAAGCGGAAGTCACTGCTCGTGAGTGCACCTACGGGACAGAGGTCGACAACATTCATCGAGTAGTTGCTCGTGAGCTCAAGACCAGGATAGCAGGAGATGGCGTTGTGTGTGCCACGCCCGACTACCCCCAATACCTCTTCTCCAACGATGTCACGCATGAAGCGCACACAACGTGTGCAGAGAACGCAACGTTCTTGGTCTAGGTTCACACGCGGACCTACTGGTAGGTTCTTACCTTTCTTTGTCTTGCTTTCTTGGAAGCGGCTTGTACCTGATCCGTGATCATCGGAGTATTCTTGGAGTTTGCACTCCCCTGCTTGGTCACAGATGGGGCAGTCAAGCGGGTGGTTACTCAGGAGGAATTCCAGAACACTGCGACGTGCTTCTTCTGTGAGAGCTCCTGTCGTGCGTATACCCATGTTCTCAGCGACTGTGTTTGCGCATGCGATGACGGCGCGCGGCATCCACTGGATTTCTTGGTAACCTGCAGCATCGTACTGAGGATTCTGACCTGGAGCAAGGCGTGGTGGCATGCCTTGCTCAACAAGGCACATGCGGCATGAACCCGCGACGGCTAGTTTCGGGTGGTAGCAAAAGCGGGGGACTGTCGCACCTACGCTATCGCATACGTCGATGATGCGTGCACCTTGAGGTACACGATGCCAAGTGCCATTAATCTGGACATTAACCATGCCCTCCGCAGAAGCGGCGTCCTTAGGAAGTGGTGTCGGTGTTGTGCTCATGAGCGAGATATAAAGGTATGGGTATGGTGATCATTATTGTCCATCTGGACGACCGAGATACTGACGTGCAGCCTTGCCTTCAGCGCTGTGCGCTTTCTTTGCATTAAAGGGATCGGTCAATGCGAGGAATTCTTCACGGAACTTTCCTACGAAGGCCTGTGTGGGCCATGAGCAGGCTTCTCCAAAGGCGCATACCGTCTTACCACAGATCTGGTCTGCCACAGTGACAAGCATGTCGACATCTTCTGGTGCTCCTTCTCCCTTAACAATACGGCTGCTGAGCTTGTACATCCATGGGTTTCCTTCACGGCAGGGCGTACACTGTCCGCAGGACTCCCAGTTGTAGAAGCGGTTGAGATTGTTCAGAACATGGGGCATGCTCCGGCTGTCATCCATAACGATGACACCACCTGAGCCACTCATCGATCCATGAGCTGCGATGGAGTCAAGGTCTAGGGGGATGTCAAAGACGCTAATCTCACCCATCGTGCCGTCAGGCATACGCTGAGGCAGTGGCTGATCACAGCGCATTACCTTTGATGATGAGCCACCGGGGATGATGGCCTTAAACTTACGCCCATCCTTGGGTCCTCCGCAGAGGTCATTGAGCAGTTCACCAAATGTGATTGAACCTGAAACGACTTCGTAATAGCCTGGCTTTTTCACATCGCCAGAAACTCCAATGATGCGCGTACCTGGTGAGCGCTGTGCTCCAGTGGCGGCGTACCCTTCACTACCCATGAGCATGATCTGGCGCACCTGGCAGAGAGACTCTACGTTATTAACAATGGTGGGGCAGCCATACAGACCAATGGCGGCGGGGAAGAAGGGGGGCTTGATGCGTGGGTAGGGTCGCTTGCCTTCGATGGAGTTAATCAAGCTGGTTTCTTCACCACAGATGTAAGCGCCAGCTCCGCGGTGCAGCACGATTTCAAGCTCATAGTCGCAACCCAAGATATTCTTACCGAGGAAGTTCTTTTGCTTTGCTTCTGCTAGTGCCTTTGTCATGATGGCAGCGGCTTCGGGGAATTCCTCACGCATGTAGAGAACTGCAAACTTAGCACCAACTGCATAGCTAGAGATAATCATCCCTTCGATGAGCTGGTGCGGATCTTGGTGCACGATGTAGCGATCCTTGAAGGTGCCGGGTTCTGATTCGTCACAGTTGCAGACGAGGTACACGGGCTTCGTATTCCCCTTCGGGATGAATGTCCATTTCAGACCTGTCGGGAATCCTGCCCCACCGCGACCGCGCAGACCGCTCTTGCGCACTTCTTCTATGACGTCAGCAGGCTTCATAGAGAGCGCTTTTTTGAGCATCTCGTAGCCTCCGTCTTCAAGGTAGCACTCGATGGAAGGATTATAGCCGACGCGATCAACGTTACGGAAGATGCGGCGGGTTTCTTTTTCGTGGGGTTCCTTGCCCGGAAGGTACTGTATCTCGCTCATGCTGGTCAAGATGGGGTATTGTTAAAAAAGGAATGTAGTGAGGCTTAGGAGAGTGTTTGGGTACATTCAGCAATGAGGGCATCCACCTTCTCTTTGTCCACCTGGGAGTAGAGCTTGCTGTTAACAAGTAAGTTCGGCCCAAAGCCACAGTTAGCGAGGCATTCTACAGCCTCGATACTCCAGACTCCATCAGGACTGATGCCAACGTAGTTTTCATCAGTGATCGCCTTGCGGTCGATATTGGTCTTTTCACAGATGTAGTCCATGAGTTCTTCACCGCCACCAAGAGCACACGAAAGTGTACGGCAGATGCGAATGTGGAACTTACCTGGGCAGTGGCGGTGTAGACCGGGGTAGAAGGTGACGACTCCCGTGACATGGATCACGCTTGTCTTCGTCATCTCCGCTGTCCACTTGATGCTAGGCTCAGAGATGAAGCCGAACTTTTCCTGAACTAGGTGCAGGATGGGTAGAACTGCTGATTGAGACTTTCCTTCAGGGTAGAGTCCCACGAGTTCTTCAGCACGCTGGGTCAGTTCAGGAGTAATAGCAAAGGAGGGGTAGAACTTCTCACCTGGTGAGACATGCTCATGCGCGAGTGCGTCTATGGGGTTCATCGTATCGGAGGACATAGTTATATAAAGATGATAGAAAGATGTTCAGGTCTATTAGCGGTCGCACTCGCCCTGCACGAAGTCAAAGGAGCCAAGGATAGCTGGGATGTCACTGACAAGGTGCCCTGGAAGTAGATCTGGAAGGATGGAAAGTGAGCAGAAGGAGGGGCTGCGCATCTTCAGGCGATTTGGTACACCACCGCCTTGGGAGTCGATGAAGAAGCCGAGCTCGCCCTTTGGATTTTCAGCAGCAAAGAAGACCTGCCCTGCTGGAGCATTCACAGAATGCGTGGATACCATGAACTGGCGGATAAGCTCTTCCATCCCCATCATCGCAGCTTCCTTTGGTGGAAGTATACCCTTATCAAGCTGGACGCAGATTGGTCCAGAAGGAAGGCGATCCACAGCCTGACGAAGGATGCGCACTGACTGACGCATCTCTTCTAAGCGAAGCTGGAAGCGTGCGTAGCAGTCACCTTCTTGTGCTACCGGCACGTCGAAGTCATACTGCTCATAGCCGAGATAGGGATTCGTCTTGCGCAGATCGCGAGCTACACCGCTGGAGCGCAGGTTGGGACCAGTCATGCCGTGGTTGAGAGCCATTTCGCGTGGAATGACTCCAACACCTACAAGTCGGTCGATAAAAATCTTATTATGCAGGAGAAGTGCCGCCATTTCGTCGATGGCTACAGAGGCACTGTCACAGAATGAGAGTACCTCCTTCTCAAAGCCTGCGGGGAAGTCGCGAGTCATACCACCGATACGTGTGTAGCTACTGGTAAAGCGGGCTCCACAGATCTTTTCATAGAAGTTGTGCACTTTTTCCTTCTCCTCATAGCAGTAGAGGAATACGGTCATCGCGCCTACGTCCATCGCAAAAACACCCATCCCCAAGAAATAGGAGGAAAGGCGAGAAAGCTCACTGCAAATGACGCGGATAGCTTGACCACGCTCAGGAAGCTCCCAGCCGAGGAGCTTTTCCACCGCACAAGCATAGGCGATGTTGTTGCTCATAGGGGCGAGGTAGTCCATTCGGTCTGTGTAGGTAACAAACTGATTATAGTGGAAGTTCTCAGCAATCTTTTCCATCCCACGATGCAGATGCCCCACCACGGGGTCGCAGCTCACAACGAGCTCACCATCCAAGACTAACTTCAAGCGCAGCACACCGTGGGTAGCTGGATGAGATGGCCCCATATTCAGGGTCATGTGATCACCTGCGTCGACAGCATCATTACTCATATAGTTAAGAGCAGCAGTCGAATCTGGCATTTCAAATGTGGTTTGTGTCTTCATAAGCATCGGCTCAGCACTGGCACAGGGATTGCATCGGTGCGCGACTATTAAACACCTGTATTCAGCATATTTCAAGACTAAAATTCTACCCTCCAGCATTCTTATGTGAAAAAGCTCTATTGTTTGACTAGACTAACTTTATGTTTTTTTTCTTGAGCTCTGCTCACTCCGAACCGCGCGATTCGGAGTGAGCTCTGCCTATCGTAATCTTGAGTGAAATTTCCGCATCTGCCATGCTCATGGTTATGGCAATTCGCATGAAAGAGTGGGGCATGCTAGCCCCCGCACAGCAACAAGTCGACCGCTCAGGTCAAAAACGAGTCATTTTAGATCAAATCAATGTCGCTCAGCGACGCGAGCGCAGTATTCAACACTTAGCAGATGGCGTTGGAGAGTTCACGCATGATGAGGGGTTGAGACGAGAGAAGCGAGCACAGGATGAGCAGGATGCTCTCATGGCTGAAGTAGAGAGCACGGGAGAACTCTCCAGCTTCATGAACAATCTCGAAGAAGCAAACCGCCTCGTACAAGAAGAGATGCGTGACCTCCCCCACGATCAAGACTTTGAATATGCGTGGAAGCAGAAGGCGAGTCCTCACTTCACCGCTGCGCTGAATCAACTCTCCCCTACAGCGCGCGCAGCAGGCGAACAGATCGCATCACACTACAGTGAGCAGTCCTTCATCGCTACAAAGCAGCAGCGAAAACTCGGGCGCATCGCAAAGGCGAGAAACTCTTGGAATCAGTCTCTTCAGCACAGTATTAATCGTGGTGATGAAGCAGAAGCAATGAGCTGGATAGACAGCGTGGTAGACATCTTTGTCCCACGAAACTCCGTCGCTGAGGCGAAGCAGAATGCGCAGAGTGCTGCAAGATATCGCCAATGGGACGAGCAGTTCAAGGCGTCTCCCTTCAAGGCTCTCGCAAGCTATAAAAATGCAAAGAAGGATGAGCTACCTCTCAACGAAGACCACAAAGAAGAGCTCCAGCAGCTCTATATAGATACCCAGAGAGGTGCACGCAGTGCTCTTGTAGACCACCTCTCGCGACAGATCATCGCTGGGAAACCTATTAAACCCACTTCGTTGAAGCAGGTTGAGGAAGCAGGAATCCTCAGTCAGCAGCAAATTCAGCATCTCAACTACTCGCCTGTCAGAAGCAATACGAAGAGTGAGCTGGACTATTGCCAGTGGCAGAAGCGCATCGATCAGACCAACGACGATGAGGAAGACCTCATTAATCTCAAACTGGAGCTCGCCACCGCCCCACTCAGCCAGAGTGCGAAAAAATCCCTTCTCCTTCGATTCGATCAGACAGGAAAGCTGAGCCCAAGCAAGAGAAAACGGATGAGCTCCAATATATGGCAGGCTTATAACCGTGGAGACTTCGGAACACGTGGAGGACAGCACAGTCTCGCACGACTACGCCAGCTACAGGAACTCGCCCCCTCTATCGTAGAAGAAGAGGGTCTTGATAAGCTTGATGCTCTCATCGAGCAATACCGCCTCCCAGAGCAGGTCTGGGTCTGCCTTGACGATCAGATTTTGAAAACCAGATAAACACTTACCCCATTGATACACTCATGAACTATAACAAAATAAATACACAAGACGACGCCATAGAGCAAAAGGAAGACCCTACCCTAGATACCCCCCACGATAGCGAGGTTCAAGCACCTCCCCCAGTCCCAGAACAGGAAATTGAGGATGAGATTGAGGAAACGGATGATCTACACACTGAAGTGCAAGTTGATCACGCGTCACGCATCGCGAGTACTCCAGAGAAGCATCATCAACAGCAGAGTAGTGTCACACAACTTCAGGCTAGTGAGAACGCAGCACTGCGCCCAGTACCTGAAGGGGAACTCCCACGCCTAGATGATGCCATCCCAGTCCTCATCAAGGAGGGTGAAGACAGGGGGCAACTCCTGCAGAAAAACCTAGAACGAGGCACACGCTACTCCGACTTGCAAGACTACTGGGGCACGGTACTCACCGGCTCAATCGACACGATACCTGAGCCTATACGACAAGCCGCAGGCGCTCAAGATAAAAATCTCAATCCAGAGGAGCGTGATGAGCAGATTCTCAGGACTGTGAACCAGTCTTGGGCCGCGGACAACCTAGGCAAGCCTCGTCATGAGGTCAAGGAGAAGTGGGAGGAGATACGAGAGGCCTTGAGCGAAGATAGACTGATCTCTGCCGATGAGGAGGAGCTCTTCTACGCCTTATCAGATGACCAAGAGAAAACGAAAGTACAGGATATGGCATATGATCTCTATGACAAGGGCTTCCAGCAAGGTCTCACAGCAGATTCACCAGAGGCTTGGAGGCGATATGTGCAGAAGGAAAAGGAAAAAGTCGACCCCAGTAAGCATGCCTGCATTGATGAATACGCGAAGAAGTCATATGAGCTGGGAGCAGAGATGCGCAAAAAGTACCTCCCCATGGCGCAGACTCTCTCCGAGGGGATAGAAATGATGGTTTCCTCCGAGCATCGCATGTTCAGTCCTGAGCAGATAGTAGACTCCGCAGGTAGCGCACGTTCGGCTGGATCTCAGCTCAGAAAGCTCACGAAGGATCAGCGACAGATCGTATACCACCTCTGCTTACAAGAGCGACAAAAGATGCAAAAGGGACAGACTGATGAGGATCTCGCAACCCAGCTCTGGCGCTCGGCTAAGCGCGGTGGTCAGAATATAGGCTTCAACCTCGGACTCGGTGCCATGCATCTAGGATCCGCTGCGATGGATTCAATCGGTTCAGTTGTGGATGAGAGCCTAGGCACCGATCTACAATCGTCGGCTGAGAATGTTGATCTCCGAGCTCGTGTTGCGCATGAGATACGTAATCTTGCTCAGCAGCAGGTAGCCCCTCTCTATATTCCAGAGAACACGCCGCTGGCAGAGCAATTCCTCATCGACATGACAGGAGTTGTTCCGGCAGCGACAATGGGATTCGGTGGAGCACTAGCATGGGGTAGCCTCATCGGTAGCGGTGTAGGCTCTTCTGTCTCAGAGGCGCGTGAGCGCAATGCTGAGGGAGATATCGCGGTGCAGAATGCCGCTGGTATCGTAGCTGCTGGCATACAAGAAGGCATCTCCTTTGCCTTCACACGCGTCGGAGGGCGAGTATTTGAAAAGTCACTCGGACAGTTCATGAAGGCAAAGGGCAAAGGTGTTCGCGGCTATTCACTCGCAGCTCTTCGCAGTGGAGGGATAGCATCCGCAGAAACGCTGAAAATGGCACTTGAGCAGAAGGCGGGCAATCTCAGTGACCTAGGTCTGCATGAGCTCGCCTCTCAGATCGACAAAACAAACTCCAATATCAACTGGGAGTCCTATGGAAAAAACTTCGGCGATATAGAACTCAATATGCGCGAAGCTGCGATGAATCTACCCTATCTTCTCATCGGCGCTGGTCGCGCAAAGCTCCAGCACTTTGAACAGGCTCGCGCATTAAAAAATAGTCCTAACATCCTCGAAACATGGGGCATAGCGCAACAGGATATCGACATCATCATGAAGGAAGAGAAGCTACCCCTTGCAAATGATCTACTTCAAGATGCCCTACTAAAGAGCTCCAGCTGGAGTGGTATGGAGTTTCTAGAAAAGGCAAAACTCTCCCTTCAGTTGCTAAACTCAGATTACTTCCAAGATTTCAAGGACGATGATACGGTCATCGACTTCCTCAAGCTTCCAGCCAGCATCAAGCAGATACCTGCCATGAGTCTTAGCGATGAGGCTCCATCGGGCAAGCCAGATATTGAGAAGCTGCAAGCCAAACACGGACCGATCAAAGGGTCGAATCTGCGCCTTGGAAAGGCTCTCCAGTTCTGGGACTATATGTGGGAGCGATCCAACTTAGACCGGCTTCTGCCGCAGTCGATGCAGAGGTCTAGTGCGGGCGTGCGCCTTCACTACATTCATCGTATATTACAGGATCGTCATGACGAGAGGCTTCAGAGGCACTTATCTGGACAGCCCGCCGTCCCGCTGAGTCTCTATCGAGGCTTCTTCAACCCCCATGCGGAGAAAGAGCGTCGATTAATGGTCGCAGACCAAGCAGCAAGCTTACGCGATCTTTCTTATCAGCTTCTACTCAACACATATCCTCTCGACTTCCTCCTACGTGATAGTAGCAGCTTCAGTGGTCTCGTCAAGAAACGCGAGAAGCTGCGCCGCTACCACGTTAACCGCGTTGCCTCGGAGGTCATCCATCGAGCACTAGGTCGCACTCAGAAGGATAGTGAGAAGTCGCTGCGATGGCAGATGAATGAGTTTTACCGACATTATAGAGCCTATGCCGTAACAGGGCTCTGGGCAAGAAAGGTTGATAAAGGAGCATTCAGCCATCTAGAAAAATACGCCCTACACGGCCCAGAAAAACGAGCTGAGAGTAAGTATTCCGCTGAGTTCTACCAAGCAGCCCACACCTTATTCGCCATGGAGAGAAGCACCGAGTTCTTCTACGAAATGATTCCACAGCTTGACGATTATCAGAGACTTATCGCCATGGGCAAAACATCAGCTCAAGCGTACTCTGAGATCATTAGTCGTGAGCTAGAGGTCGACGTTAAAGAGTTCCCAGAATATCCGCTCAAACTCATCGAGAAGGATGCCCAGTCAACAGACTTCACAGCCCTCGATACACTTCATCAGGAAAAGCTCACACGCTACACTAAGATCTCAGGACGTCAATTAGAGAAAGCTGAGGGTGTCGATGGGGGATCTTTCTATAGAACGACCCTCCCTGACGGCTCATACACACGATGGCACGAGACCGAGCAGATGGCTGTCAGGGATCTTGTCATGAGTACAGCCTCTATTTTCCGTCCTCTCGGGGAGAATGTGCATGCAGTCATCGCAGACAAGAAGAACCCCAATTTGACAGGGTACTTATCTGATGAGAACAGTCAGTATAGTCCCTTTGAAATCATCAGCGCACAGGCCTTCTCTGATCTCTACCAGCATCATGTGATGGCTATAGCATCCGGCATGCCATCTCTTGAGTACAAGAGAATGAAACAACGCGTTGGCATGAATCACTCCGCTGACTTCCTAAACTTCACACCAGTAGACGAATCAACTAGTCACCTAAAAAAGTACTCCATTAACGAGCTATCGACAACGACTCCCTACTCCCTGCTGAGGGCTCGCTCTCACGCTTATTGGAAGAATCAATTCAACTTGAAAAATATCAATATTCAAAAAACGGCACATCACCTCGTCTCATTGAAGGCAATCACCCCAGATCAGGTGACCCAGCTGCTACACACTCCATCACCAGACTATAACATGAAGGAAGTGCCACGGCATAACGAAACATTAAAAACAATCTATCCCTCGCATAAGAACAATTTCAGCCTAACACAAAAAAGACGAGAAGATCTCGCTACCATCCTAGCAGACCTCTCTATGGACTATCTCGTCGCCACATCAGATCAGCACGCACTTCCCAAGTCCTTCAAGACATGGCTTAACCTCGTCCCCCTCTGCCCTCCCGAGCCCCGTAAAGACACCCCCGAGAAGGTCCCCTTGGGCAAGAACTGGGAGAATATTCTCCGCTGGTCAAACCGCCAGACGGCTACTAACCTGCAGAACCGCGCGGAAAGATATGATGAGATACGACATGATCCATCACCCATAGAGAATAGCCATCTGATGCCCCTGATTCTCTCCTCGCTCGGATTAAATGAATCTCACAACTATGAGCGTGCATGGAATCATTACTATAGTGGAGATCATATCATCTACACACAGGATGACGCTCTCGGGCAGCTCGTGCTAACTCCTAGCGAGATGTGGAAGAACATGACTCCATCTAATCAAGACTGGCTCTATAATCAGCTTTTTGAAAGTTATGGCAATTCATCATCGAGAGGTGACATGTATTCTAGTAAAAAATCGCTGACAAAGGCTCTACGTATACTTGACGATACTCTTCAAGATTACCCAGATCTCCACCGCATGAATCTCAGCCCACTCAGCAATAATCGCCTCATCACACTTGCTCTTGAGGACATCAATGAGTATCCAAGCATGATAGAGGAGGCTCAATTCGAACCTATTCCATGGAATATACCTACGGACGTACACTTGGGTTACCGCTATGACAAGGAGATCGAGCTCCCCGACTACCTCGCTGATGATGAGCGCGTCTTACCTTCACTAAAACTACTCCTCGACTTGCGCCAGCTAAGCGCAAAAAGAGCAGTACTCAGCGATATGGGTATCATCTGGGATAGGAAGATTTATGGAGCAGATCATAACTTGCTACCAGAAATGGAAGATCACTGGGTAGCAGAACGCCCCCTTGAAAGCTTGTTGCCCATCATTGATGACATCCAATCTCGCATCAAGGATAATGGAGGGAAGTTTTACAAATATATGGATATTGCCTTTAAGCCTATCTCTGAACAGCTTGATCTAAGCCCCCTGCAGCATGCTGTCATCTATCGCGACGGTCACTTCCCTACTCACACGATTCGTCTCATGCCTGGCGATGCAAAAGCATCAGACAACACGGCTAGAGCCCCCTATTACTGCGAGGTTCGCAGTGGCGTGTACTTTCATAAAAATAGGCATCTGCCTAATCCCTCAGATGAGTACTCAGATCCCATCTACACCAGCCTTAACCACTACACCCCGTACGAAATAAAGCAACATAATAAGGCAAGGCATGCATCAACGAGCAAATCTACCATCAGCCACCATATCAATCGCGTCATCTCGGAGCTAAGAGACCCCGACATACAGAGTAGAATAGAGCAAGGAGATCCCGTCGCAGAAGAGCTTCTGATCCCTCTCTTTGAGGACACGGGGCTCGCCTATGATCTCACGACCAAGACCCTGGACGATCTCACCACAGGGCAGCTTACCCTGCTCAAGATCTGCTATGATCTCTCTAGACTCGCCTATGGGGCTGATAAGGAAACAGCGTATAAGGATCTCCTCAACTTTACGAGCAAGATCAAGAATAAGCCAGGAGGGGTAAAGAAACTAGCACTCAATTTATTTGACATGCTCGAACGCCAGAATAAACAGTCGCTAGAAACACGCGAAAAAGCCATACGCGATGGCCTCATCGAAGATAAGAACAAGCCTGGGCGCCGCCCTGAGCTCAGAGACTTCCGTAACCTCAAAAAGAAGTACGAGCAGGGCGCCTTCTGGTATGATCTGGGAATATAAGGAGAAAGAATATGATGGACTTTCGAACACACCTACGCGGTCGCCTCGATAACCAACTCTGGAGACTCAGTCATCTGTACTGGATAGAGAATAAGGCTGGGCAGATGCAGCGTTTTAGTATGAATCGCGCGCAACGACGCGTCTATGAAGGAATGCAGAACAGGAATGCTATTCTGAAAGCAAGACAGCTTGGTATCTCCACCTTTGTCAGCTTGCTCATGCTCGATCGCTGCCTTTTCCAGCCGAATTATCACGCAGGCATCATCGACAAGGCTCTCCCAGATGCAGAGCAAAAACTCGCAAAGATTCGCTTCGCATGGGAGCACCTTGACTACGAACCTCCACACGCGAGCTTAGAAGAACAGGCACTCGCACAACTGGGGCGACTCATTAAGCAGCAAACAGGACAGCTGCGCTCTGGCAAGCTTACTCCTATCACCGACACACGCTCACGCATCGGTTATAGTAATGGTAGTGACATCCGCATTGGTACCACCCTTCGTGGTGGTACGATGCAGATGCTCCATATCTCTGAGCTAGCACACACTTCGGTGCACAGCCCTTGGCGTGCGAAGGAGATACGCACTGGGGCGATTAACACAGTCCCTCAAACAGGCTGCATCTTCCTAGAAAGCACACATGAAGGTGGTCGCTTCGGGGTGAACTATGAGCTCATGGCGCAGGCGATGGAGAATAGATCGAAGGATGTACTCAGTCCACTCGATTTTCATTTCTTTTTCCTCAGCTGGTTTGACCATGATGAATATCAACTACAAGGTCGCGGGAACTGGTCAGATCGGCTCTCACTCTACTTCCACAAGCTAGAGATGGAGAGCGGCATCAAGCTTAGCCAGAAACAGAAATGCTGGTACTCACGCATGGAGCACACGATGGGCAGCAGCATGCAGCAGGAGTATCCCTCCACCCCAGATGAAGCCTTCGCCACGGGAAATGAAGGATCGATCTACGGACGCCAGATATCGAATCTGCGGGAGCAAGGGCGCATCGGTGCGAACTTCACCCCAGATCCCCACGCCCCCCTCTATTGCTCATGGGATCTAGGGCTCAGTGACCACACGGCTATCTGGCTGGTTCAGATACTGGGAGGGGAGCTCTACTGGATCGATCACTATGCTGTTAATCAGCAAGGAATAGATCACTTCGTTCATCATATCGAGCAATGGGAAAAGCGATACGGTCGGATTGAGGAGCACTTCCTTCCCCATGATGCAGCGCATCGTGACCCTCATGGGCATTCCTATGTCGAGAGTCTTGCTCGTCGTGGCATCAGCTCCGTACGCGTTGTCCCGCGTACACCCGATGTCTGGCGCGGGATTAATCAACTACGAAGCTTGCTGATGCGAAGTTGGTTCCATCCAGCAACATTAAAAAATCTACTCAATATCCGTGGACTTGAAGAGCCTAGTGGTCTTAGATGCTTAGAGATGTACAGAACATCACCACCGAGCGAGAAAGGAAAGCTTCGTGATACACCGCTTCATGACCAGCATTCCCACTCCGCTGACGCCGCGCGTACCTTTGCAGAGGCCTATGCTCATCACATGGTGGGTGTTACTCTAACTAAACCTGTAAAAAAGACCGCTATTATGTGAAAACATCTTGGCAACTGACTAAGGCTCTGCTATACTCATCTTCGGTATGAGAAGAAGAACTCGCAAGCAACAGTCAGGAAAGAAAAGCACAGGATTTCTTCAATCTCGCTGGGTGAAGCTTTTTCTCATCGGGATAGGAGGAGTCCTGTGCCTGATTTTTATCGCCCTCTTCATGATCAACTCATACATAGAAGGCGATGACTTCCGCAAGGAGTCAGAAAATAAGCTCAACACAATCACCCCTCACATCTCTGCTAGCCTCACTGACAATATACAGGTAAATGGCTCTGAGCTTGTATTGCCCTCCTTCCAACTCAGATCAAAAGACGAAACTCAGCAGCTTTCTCTCACTGAGCTCTCAGTTGATGTAAACAGACTAGCCCTCATCGATCGCCTCGTCCACATTGAAAAGCTAAAAATCCAAACACTTGACATCGCTCTAGACCTCAACTCACTACCACCGCTCACTCTCCCAGAAAGGGACAAGAAAGAATCCTCTGGATTCTTGCCCAATAAATGGCGGGTAGACTTCCTGACTAGCCTTTATACAAGCACGCAGCTCACGATAGGGAAGCGGGTGTTTGATTACAAAAACTACCAGCTCGAAGCAGCCCCTCTCTCTCAGGACAACTCCAGCTGGAAGGTCCAACTCTCAGGTGGTCATATCTACACGCCTTTCTTCCTACTCGAACGATCACTCGTCCACTCCGCATCACTGACTATCAAGCCAGACAGCATCACACTAGACAAGGCATCCCTCTCGCTCTCACCAGGTGAAATGACCCTGCAGGGACTCTACAAAAGAAAGTCCAAAGACTGGATCACGCGCCTCCATGCGAAGAAGGCTCCCATTGCAAAGCTCCTTGACAATAACTGGAAGAAGCGCATTACAGGAGAACTCGATGCCAATCTCTCATTCCGCGGGAAGTCTTCTAAGCTGAAACTTCTCTCAGGCTCTGTTGCTCTCCTCGATGCCCGCGCCGAGGCTTTGCCCATCTTAAACGACTTCCGTATAAGGAATAGCTACCCATATCGCTCTCTCGAGTTCTCACGTGTCAGTGCCGACATCGAGTACCCCTACAACTCCGACAAGCTAGGCATCTATGGGGCATGGCTCATCAGAGATATTTTCATTCAAGCCGATGGCAAAATCACGGTTAAAGGTAACCTGATCATTAAGGAAAACAGAGGACTCAGTGGAACTCTTCACATCGGTATCCCACGCCAGATTCATTCAAAGATCCCCCTCTTTGCACTTCTGATTAATTCGAAGATTTTTGGCACACAGGACAGAGATGGCTTCTGCTGGGCCAAGGTAAACATCAGCGGCACGCTTGATGCACCGCAGGAAGATCTCAGTGCGCGTCTGAAGTCCATCTTAAGTAAGCAGCTCACAGAAACAGGAAAGAACATTACCCAGATCTTTGGCAGTGCTGCACAGAGCATTCTTCCTATAAATCAACCAGACCAGCCCGCCAATCCTCAGGACGAGAAAGAGGAGACCACTCCCAAGCAGCCCAGCATCATCGAGCAGGGCTTAGAAGGTTCTCTCGACCTCGTTGAGGATGGTCTTAATAGCATTTTCTAACCACTCACCAACTAGCTTATGAGTAAATATCCTTCCCTATTCATCACCACACAGTGCACCATAATAGAGCGCTTTGCGGAGACGGCCTTCCATGCTACCCTTCCCAATGGGAAAATAACGGTCGCATTCATCCAAAAAAAGGAGGAACATCTCAAAGACATCATTCAACCTGGTGACCTCGTAAAGGTATCGATTTCCCCTGCTGACTTCGACCGAGCGCGCATCCTGTGCATCTGCGCCTAATCTTATCTCTTACACTTCTTTCTCACCTCATCATATGACCAATCACCAAAAGCCTTTAATCGTGCGTCTTAGCCCCAGCTTAGACCTCTTATTCATCATCTTATTTTCCTATTATTCGCCTTATATCGCGAATCTCGTAGGTCCTCTATTTGACTGGAAAAAGGTGATTGATTTCAACCTCTTCACAGCCCTACCACTGATCGTAGGGATAGGTCTCGCCTGCTGTCCCATTCTTCTTACCACCTTAGGTTTCTACAAAAAGAACAACTTACAGCGTCCCTCTCAGGCTATCAAGCAGATTCTCTTCTTCTCTGCCATATGCCTGAGTTTCATCGCTTTCTACCAGAGCCGACAGCCACGCATCTATATCATGAATCACACGCTGATGGTGAATATGGTAGGCGTCCCCATCCTCCTATTTGTACGTTACTACCTCTTCAGAATGATTCAGCTCAAGACATCATTTGGACAGGGATTCAAGAATCGCATTCTTCTCATTGCACCTGAAGGCACTCATGAGAAAAACTGGGAAGAACTCCCCGCCCAATGGCGCAGTGGCTATAAGCTTGTCGGCACAGCAAGTATCGAAAAGAAAAGCACGGATGAACTCCAAGCGCTCATCGAAGATGCACACCCGCATCTTGTACTCATCTTTGGTGATAGACGTAGCTATGTCGAGGAGAACGAAATCATCACCCTTTGCGAGATCCAAGGCATCGATATCTACATCCCTGACAAGAGCCATGCTACACCCTTCACACGTAGTAGCATTAACCAGATAGATAATCTACGCATGCTTGTCGTCTCTTCTACCCCTGAGCATAGCTGGAAATACCTGACAAAGCTCCTCTTAGACAAGCTCATCGCGAGTGTTGTACTCATCGCCTCGCTTCCTGTGTGGATCATCGCAGCGATCGGTATCAAGATCAGTGACCCCAAAGGTCCCATCTTCTACTCTCAAGAACGTTCAGGTCGATTTGGCAAGCCTTTCAAAATGTGGAAATTCCGCTCCATGTACAGTGATGCTGATGCTCGCTTAGATGAAATTAAGAAACAATATGGCAATGAGATGGAAGGTCCTATCTTCAAGCTGACAAACGACCCTCGCATCATTCCTTTCGGGCATTTCCTACGCAAGACATCAATAGATGAGCTCCCTCAGCTGATTAACGTATTAATGGGTGATATGAGCATCGTAGGCCCTCGTCCACTACCTCTCTACGAGACCAAAGAATTCCCCAAGATATCAGACCGTCGTCGCCTCTGCGTGAAGCCTGGCATCACCTGCTATTGGCAAGTGGAAGATAGAAGCAGCAATCCCGACTTTGACCAGATGATACGTCAAGATCTGCGCTACATTGACAACTGGTCTCTCTGGCTTGATATGAGCCTTTTCCTGCGTACCATCCCTTCTGTACTCCTTCGCCGTGGGGCGAAGTAACGCTGCTGCGAAGCCTCTATGTTTAACATCGTTCTTCATCACCCAGAAATCCCTCACAACACGGGAGCGGCTGGTCGCTTGGCAGTCTCTACAGGTGCGAAGCTACATCTCATCCGCCCCCTCGGTTTTAGCCTAGAGGAGAAGCATATCAGACGCACAGGGCTCGACTACTGGCAGCATGTGGATCTCGAAGTATGGGATTCTCTCGATGAGCTCACACGCGCCGCCCCACAGGGAGCGCGCTTTTGGTACCTCTCCACGAAGTCTGAACGCTGCATCTGGGATGATGACTTAGAGATACGTGCTGGTGATTACTTCATCTTCGGTGCAGAATCACGAGGTCTGCCTCAGAGCTGGATACACACCCACCCGGAGACGGCTCTACGCATCCCCATGCCAGGGGATCAGTCACGCAGCCTCAACCTCTCAACCGCTGTTGCCATCATGCTCTATGAAGGCTTGCGCAGACAGCACCTACGCTCATAATACTATGAAAAATATCGTTTTTTTTGATCTTGAAACCCGCCGCTCAGCAGCCCAAGTAGGTGGCTGGGACAAAGCGGGGCTCATGGGGATGTCAGTGGGAGTCACCTACTCCTCACGAGATCAAGTTTATCGCATTTATACCGAAGATCAAGTAGCAGATCTCATCGCGGAGATGAAAGCTGCCGATCTCGTCGTGGGTTTCAATCATATCGGCTTTGACTACGAGGTCATCCAGCCATCCAGCTTCTGGAGTATAGCAGACATGACGACGAACCTTGATATGTGTCTTGATCTAGGGGAAAAGCTCGGTCACCGTCTCAGCCTCGACTCGGTTGCCAAGGCGAGCCTCGGCGGTCTGAGCAAGACAGCAAAAGGGACAGACGCACTCAAGTGGTGGGCTGAATATGAAAAGAATGGTGACGCGCAAAAGCTCCTCGATATAGCAACATACTGCTGCTATGATGTCAAGGTGACGCTAGAAGTCTTTCAATATGGAGTAGAGCATGGCTACGTCCTCTATGAAAGCAAGAGTGGGGAAGTCACCCAAATCCCTGTCGATTGGGCTTCACTGTGCTAGGTGTGCCCACGAAGGGACGTCACCGCTGTATTGAACAGACACAGCACTTGCCGTGTCTGTCATTATATGACTGATAAAATGACCACAAAGCTCATGCAGGCCTTGCAGGTCGCCCAGCGCGATGCACAGACCTCTGGGCGCGCTACTATCCATACGGCGGATCTTCTGCTTGCACTGCTGAACCAAGAAGGAGGCATCCTCTCCCCTGTTCTAGAAAAATCGGGGGCACAAATCCCAGCCTTAGTAAACCATCTTAACGAGCACCTAGCGAGAGAAGCTCGACAACAGACCCCCTTATCACAGCCACCCAATCTATCAAGTCAGCTGCATAGCAATCTCAACGAAGCCGACAAGCAGCGCGATAAGATGGGCGATGAATACCTCAGCGTAGAGCATGTCCTACTAGGCATCCTCCACGCTGACACAACGATGCGTGACATCCTCCAGAAGTGCGCGGTGAGCGAAAGTAGCTATCTTACCGCTCTCAAGGAGCTCCGAGGCAGTCAGCGCGTCACAGATGCTGACCCAGAGGAAAAGTACCAGACACTGGAAAAGTACGGTACCGACCTCACCGCTCGCGCACGGCAGGGGAAAATAGACCCAGTCATCGGGCGTGACACGGAGATACGTCGCGTCTTACAGATTCTCTCACGACGCACCAAGAACAACCCTGTCCTCATCGGCGAACCCGGCGTGGGTAAAACCGCCATCGCAGAAGGACTAGCACGCCGCATCATAGACGGAGATGTCCCCGAGAGCATGAAGGGAAAGCGGCTCATTTCGCTCAACATAGGCTCCATGCTCGCTGGGGCAAAGTTCCGCGGTGAGTTCGAAGAGCGACTAAAAGCCTTCATCAAGGAGGTGACTGATTCTGACGGTGAGATTATCCTCTTCATCGATGAACTTCACACCCTTGTCGGTGCAGGCTCTGGTGGAGACAGCTCGATGGACGCAGCCAATCTGCTCAAGCCAGCTCTAGCCAGAGGTGAACTACGCACCATTGGAGCAACGACACTCGATGAGTACCGCAAGTATATAGAAAAAGATGCCGCTCTGGAACGGAGATTCCAGCCCGTTCTCGTCGCAGAACCCAGCGTAGAAGACAGTATCGCCATATTGCGTGGTCTCAAAGAACGCTACGAAGCACACCATGGCGTTCACATCACCGACAGCGCACTTATCGCTGCAGCAACGCTGAGCCACCGCTATATCACCGACCGCTTCTTACCTGACAAGGCAGTGGATCTTGTCGATGAAGCTGCAGCGCGACTCAAGATAGAGCTCGACTCGATGCCTAGCGAAATTGACGAACTCAGCCGACTCGGCATGCAGCTTGAGATGGAGCGTCAGGCACTCGTGAAGGAAAAGGATTCAGATTCACGTCAGCGACTCGACAAGATCACACAAGAGCTCGCGGACAACAAGGAGATCGTGGATGCGCTCATCGCTCGTTGGAAGAGTGAGAAAGATATCGTTACACGAGCTTCAGATGCTCAGAAGAAGATCGACGAGCTCCGCACCGAAGCCGACCGCGCGCAGCGCCTGGGCGATCTCGGGCGTGCCTCTGAGATCCTCTATGGAGAAATCCCAGCTGCTGAAGAAGACGCGAAGAGCGCGAGAACAGCTCTCGCAGAGCTGCAGCGCAGCGGGGAGGCTCTGCTGAAGGAAGAAGTTACAGAAAGCGATATCGCCAAGGTTGTCTCCACATGGACGGGTATCCCAGCTACGCGCCTCGCAGAAGCGGAGCGCGAGAAACTCCTCCACATGGAGCAGAGACTGGGCAAAAGACTCATCGGACAAACATCAGCGGTTAAGGCGGTCTCTGATGCCGTACGCCGTGCGCGAGCTGGCTTGCAGGATGAGAACCGCCCACTCGGAAGCTTCATCTTCCTGGGTCCAACGGGTGTTGGTAAAACAGAGCTCGCGAAGGCTCTAGCAGAGTTTCTCTTTGACGATGAGAGCTCCATGGTACGCATCGACATGTCTGAGTATATGGAGAAGCATAGTGTCTCACGACTCATTGGAGCACCTCCAGGCTATGTCGGCTATGATGAGGGTGGGCAGCTGACAGAAGCAGTGCGTCGTCGCCCTTATAGCGTCATCCTCTTTGACGAGATCGAGAAGGCACATAGTGATGTGTTCCACGTCTTACTCCAGATCCTCGATGACGGGCGTGCGACCGATAGCCAAGGGCGAACCGTTGACTTCACGAACTGCGTACTCATCATGACGAGCAATATAGGCAGCCAGTTCATCCTCCATGAGAGTGATGCGCAGTTGCGCGAGAGCAAGGCTATGGATGCACTGCGCGCGCACTTCCGCCCAGAGTTTCTCAACCGCATTGATGAGATCGTCATCTTCGATCAGCTCAGAGCTGATGACTTAGCACACATCATCCCTATCCAACTCCAGCGTGTGGAGAAAAGACTCGCTGATCGTGGGCTTAGCCTCATCCTCAGTTCTGAGGCAGTGGAGCTCATCTCAGAACATGGCTATGACCCCATCTATGGTGCGCGACCTCTGAAGCGAGCCATCCAGCATGACCTGCTCGACCCACTCAGTCTCGCCATCCTCGAAGGACGCTTCCCTGAGGGCAGCATCATACACGCAGGTGTCGATGATGGGAAAATAAGCTTCCATCTATAAGAGAGACAAGCGTCTTCTTAAAAGAAGACGCGCACGGCTGCACTGTATGTCCAGCCAGAATAGGCTCCTTCTCCATCCTTACGCGATGTCAAATACTCAGCTCCGAGCATGAGCTTGACCGCATGGGGGTCTTCGGGGACGAAGAAGTAGTTCGCGCCCACGTAGAAGGTATTGGCACTATCTACGAGAGTATCAGCAGTAGTCTGCTTGACGAGATATCGCTCTCCTGAGAGCGATACCGCACCCTTGCCCGATACGAGTGCATAGCGAGCGACGAGCTCCACTTCTGGGCTTATTCTATAGCGAGGCATGATAGAGACACCTACGCTCTTACCTGAGCCGCGCGTCGTATCAGCCTTCTGCAATTCCATGTTGAGCAAGAGTGCAGAATCCAAGTAGAAGTTCTCACGTCTTAGCTGATGACCGAGGCTTAGCGCGTCTTTTACCTTCGCACCATAGTTATTAGCTCCCGCCTGACGATCTCCATCATAAACATTGTTAAAGTCATGCGTATACTGAAAGCTCACATCTTGGAATGAGCTTTCACCTTCTTGCAAGCGATGCTTGCCTCCGATTACGAGGAAGGCCTTATCCTCCCATCCGAACTCCCCCTTGAGACCATCACCGATGAAGTAAGCATCTGAATGCTGCGGTGCATAGAATCCACAGGCGCGATCGTTTGCAAGGAATTGGAAATAAACGTAGTCATTCTTCGTCGGAGCGTAGCGCAGCTCTATCCCCCAGTTTGACTCCACGAGGTATTGATGATAGAGCAAGGAACGCTCTATAGTAGGAATGTGCATATTCGGGCGTATATACTCATCTAAGAAGAGAGTCTTCACCTTACCCAGCTTAACAGACAGTCCATCTACCGCTGCTATCTTCTGATCCAAATACAGGGTGAAAAGCCCTGCATAACTATAGTTATCCACTGCCTGACCATTAGAATAACTCTCCATGCTAGGGATACCTCCGAACTTCCATATAGCATTCAGACTGGTATCTGTAGCAAAATCCGCCTTAAGAGTCGCCCACACACGGCGAAACTCATCGTTAAAGGGGCTAGCCCCCTCTTGCAGATGCTGTCCGTTACTCCCACTGGGTTGGACGAGCGCCATTTGGTACTGCGCAAAGATTCCTAACTTCACCTCGCGAACAAAGCTCTCTTCATCCTGATAAAGCACCAGCCCTTCCTTTATATCTCTGACCACATCGGAAAAGCTGACAAAGTGAGCCTGCGCATGGAGCGAACATGACAGCGCAAGCATTAGTAGCGATAATTTCTTCATCATGATAACAATTGGGGTGAAGAAATTCTACGACAAGTATCTTTTCATTGCAAGCACAATATACAGATCCCCTCGGAAGCCGCAGCTCTCATCATACCACGTCATACGCAGAAATAGCTTGCCTCTCAGTAAGCTGACTGCTAAAATATCGCCATGAGAGCATGGTCTATCTATCTAGCTGGAGCCTTCCTTCTACAATCTTGCCAAACCTACGAAACAGGATATATCAATCCCCATATTCATGGCAATCACCTCACCCTGCCAGGCTATGCTCCCATCCCAGTTGCACCGAGCGAGCACGACATCGCCTTCGAACAAGCTACTCAGAACAGCTCCAGCACTCAGCTAGTACACGCAGAATCTACCCCCTCTTCTCAGACAGCTTACGCTTGGATGCCACAGGATCAGGTAAGCTCTCAGCCTCTAGGAGACACATCTACCTCCTCACTCATGGAGCAGCCTAGCTACGATGAGAACTCGGGGCCTATGGACTATACCGTCAAGATTAACAACACGACGGGCTCTCGCCTCTTCATTGAGGCACAAGATGCAAAGGGCACGATCTACCCCTGCGGCTTCACGCAGCCCAAGCAAGCCTTCACCGTACCTGTGAAGCAGGGTGCCCCCATCGCCTCGCCTATTCTCGTCGTCCTACGCGATCCCGATCAGCCGGGAGCCCCTGAGATCCGTCGCTACCGTATCAAGACCCCCACTGCATCCTATCATGACAAGACAGTCCAGATCTCCATCCTGTCTGGTGGTCGCTATACCGCAGACATCGATGGTGAAGTCTACCTCATGAACAACCCACAGGACTGATCATTCCAGCTCATCTAAGAAGCGCCCCCTATCGTGATGAGTACCTGAGTAACCATGCTCACGCTCGATGGCGCGTTGCTTCCAGCGGGGTAGAGCTCGATGCTGAGCCTTGCGAGAGCGAGACTTTTTCTTCTTTCTAGCTTGATCTTCATGGGCTTGATAAGCAGCAGAAACCTGCTTATTTTGTGCCTTTTCTGCCATGAGGAGGCGTCTTCTCACCTTAGAGCTCAGCTCTCCCTTCGCAGCACTGACCCTCCATGGACCTATACCTGAGGAACGCGATATAGGAATACACAGTAAATGTGGATCGATGAATCTCAGCTTGCGCATCAGCACATCATTAATCCCCATGAGGATACTACCCACGATAGAAGCCTCTCCCATTAGCTCTATGCCAAAGGCTAGGCGCACACGCAGAGCCTGACCAGCCAAGCGACCCATCGCTCGCAGAGATATCCCCTCGTCTGGATGCTCCTCAGGTGCGCAGCAAGCCGCTATCTGGAGCACGAAGAGACTATCTCTCACCTTCTGGCAGAGCTTATCTGCGAGATCATCAATACGCGGACGAGCATTGAATCGATAGTCCTTTAGCTCAATCAGCCAGAGCTCACGCGACTGAGGCAGATAGAGAACAAAGTCCATCTCCTTACACCCCGAGCAGAAGTTCTGCGCTCGCTGTGAGTAAAAGTCAGAGCATTCGAAGCGACACACCTTTGCCCCAGCTGGGAAGTCCAGTCGGAACACACCTTCGATGAAGTGCGGATCTGGCTTCTTAGGACTCATGCTAGCTCATCATTATCGTTTAGCATCCCCTCATAAGGTCGCTCTAGTGGAGTAACCCCCAGCCCGAGGTAACGATCTGCCTGAGCCACCTCAGCTTCTAAGCTATCCATAGGCTCTAGCCCCATCACACTATCGGCACTAGATACACGCACCAGTCGATGCGTGGCACTCGGTGCTTGCAAGCCGATGAAGCGTCTCTTCACCTCATCTGCTTCACGCAGCTGTATAGTGAGTTCGCGTAATAAGAAGAGACTATGCGTGCTAATCATCAGCTGAACACCAGCGCGGCAGAGGCAGATCATGATGCGAACCAAGCTTGGTAGATGAGAAGCATTCAGATTCATCTCAGGCTCATCCCAGAAGAGCATCGTCCCCTTCCTGACACTCCCATTATTCAGCAAGAGAGCCAGCGTGCCGAGACGCTTGAAGCCCTCAGCGATCAGATTGAGCTCCACGAGCCCTATCTCGGGACGCTTGAGGTAGAAGCGCGCATGTTGGCGCACGAGCTCACCACCTAGCAAGGTCTCTATGTGAGCTTTCGCCTCTGCTATAGCACCGCTAGGTCGCTCCTTGAGTGGGGGATGGCTCAGTGCCTCACAGAGACGGCGGCTCACCCCATCAAACAACTCTGGGAAATGCTTGGCACCCTGCGTATAATAGGGAAAAATAGATAACACCTCACGTGGCGAGATAAAGATAGCATTCTCCAACAGGAAACGCTCCGGCATCTGAACAATCGTCAGCCCCCTCTCCTCCTCTTGAGCGCGAAAGTAAAACGTCAACTCAGAAGTCCCCAGTGGCACGTGCTCACCTGAGAAGCTCGCCTTCAGCTGCGCTTTCCCAACCCCAGTCGCGCGAGATGAGAGCGAAGAGAGCCCCTGCACGCCAAAGGTGCTGATAAATGCCTGTCTCAGCCGCTGCTCTACCGCCCATCTGTCTGGCAGCTCGCGCGAGCTATTCTCACTCATCCAGAGGGATAGAGCATAGCTGAGCTTCAGCAGATGACTCTTACCCGAGTCATTCCCACCGACCACCACATTCATCCCCTCCACGAGATCGAACACCTCACGGCGCGGGAATACGGTCACACCATCTACGGCAAGCTTTCTTATCATTGTTCTTTATATACCATAATAAAGAATCAATGACAAGAAAGTTCAAGCCTCGTGTGTAAAAGAAATCCTACTTCCTTGCAGCATAATCCGCCTTCTGATCTGCCCCCATCTCACCGACTCGGAAGTAGCGAGCGGCAGGGTGGTTAAAGATCAGAGCACAGATTGAAGCCTGTGGACTCATCATATCGCTCTCCGTCAGAGTTGCTGTCGTGTACTCCGTCGCGTTGAGCAGAGCGAACACCGTACGCTTCTCTGTGTGATCAGGCTGACTGGGATAGCCGCATGCTGGGCGTATCATGTTGCTATGATCAACAGGCCAGTAATCCTGTACACAGAGCTGCACCAGATCAGCAAATGCCTCGACTAGCATGTTTGCCAGTGCACCCAGAAGCATCGCGGTGTATGTATCATGCTGAGCCTGCAACTCTGCCGCCCACTCATCAGCACCGACAACACTCAGCTGCATCGCCCCCACATAGCCAGCATGAGGCGCAGCAGCGACATAATCAGCGAGGGCGAGACAGGTAGTCTTCCCCTTCTTCTGCTGACGCTGCGTATACAGCACCTTACCTGACCCTCCGCCATCGACGAGGATATCATCACCCTGTGACTGAGCTGACCAGATACCGAAGCAGGCGCGAGCTTGCAGACGCTTCTCACTGATACCACGCTGGAGCAGAGCTCGCGCATCATCCATGAGTTTCTGTGCTTCTAGCTTCTTCTCCGCTGAGATATTTTCTCCCTCTTTGAAGCACTGGCGAGCGGGATTCCACACATCCTCCATCTCAAAGAAGCGCAGCAGCATACTCCACTCACACTTCTCTAGGATACTCTCCCAGCTGAGCTCCACCTGTGGGGTGAAGGAATGGCATGCGCAACCATAGCTAGGTGTCGCTACGGTAAAGACCCCCGTACGACTAGGTACAGGCTGAGGCGTACTCTCCCAGTCCGTCTGTAGCGCACGACCGCGAGCCTCCTCAAGACTATAGAGCTCCACTCCCTTCTGCCTCTCCTTATAGCTCTCACGTGCTGATTGCTGCTTGGCAAGGTGTTCCTTGATGTATTCTTCACGATCACTGCCTACCAGTGCCGATGCCGCGGGGACGATTGTGGACGCATCCGTCGTATGCACCAAAACACCAGAGGGGTAATGAGGAGCTATCTTGAGAGCCGTATGAAGGGCACTCGTCGTAGCACCGCCCACCATGAGGGGGATGCGCAGCCCTGACTTCTCCAACTCGGTGGCCACATGCGCCATCTCGTCGAGGGATGGGGTAATCAGTCCTGAGAGCACGATGAGATCTGCCTGATGCTGTTTAGCCGCTTCGATGATATCCTCACAGGAGACCATCACGCCGAGATCCACGACCTCGAAGCCATTGCAAGCGAGCACCACACCCACAATATTCTTACCAATATCATGGACATCGCCCTTCACCGTCGCAAGCACTACGACTCCTGCGCTTGCGCTGGATCCTCGACTCTCTTCGATGATAGGCGTCAGCAGGGCGACACTCTGCTTCATCACACGAGCACTCTTCACCACCTGCGGGAGGAACATCTTCCCCGTGCCGAAGAGCTCACCCACCTGCTTCATCCCATCCATGAGAGGACCTTCGATCACCTGGAGGGCACTACCTTCGTAGAGCTCAAGAGCTTCCATTGTATCAGCATCAATGTACTCAGTAATCCCCTTCACCAGAGCATAGGAAAGACGCTCGCTCACGGGCGCATCACGCCATGCCTGTACAGCTACAGGAGCAGCTCCACTCTTCTGAGCCTCCTTCTGTTCTGCTACCTGCTGCGCATATGCAGTTAGCCTCTCAGTCGCATCAGGGCGGCGGTTCAGGAGCACATCCTCTACGAGCTCTAACTTATCGGCTGGGATCTCATCGTAGACCTCTAGCATACCTGCATTCACAATACACACGTCCAAGCCCTGCTTCTGCGCGTGGTAGAGGAAGGCACTATGCATCGCCTCACGTACCGGGTTAATCCCGCGGAAGGCAAAAGAAACATTGGATATCCCCCCTGAGATATGGCAGTGGGGAAAGCGACGATGGATCTCACCGACCGCTTCAAAAAAGTCTTTGGCATAATTCACATGCTCCGCGATGCCAGTTCCCACGGTGAGCACATTCGGGTCAAAGATGATATCCTCCTCGGGGAATCCCACCTGATTGACGAGTAAGTCATAGGCGCGAGACGCGATGCGAATCCTATCCTCCACACCTGCAGCTTGCCCCTCCTCATCAAATCCCATCACCACGACAGCCGCCCCGTAGCGGCGGATGATACGTGCCTGACGGAGGAACTCTTGCTCACCACTTTTTAGAGAGATCGAGTTGACGATCCCCTTACCCTGCATACACTGCAGCCCCGCTTCTAGCACCTCCCACTTCGACGAGTCCACCATGAAAGGCACGCGCGCGATATCGGGCTCTGAGCTCACTAGGTTCAAGAAGCGCACCATGGCTGGCACTCCATCAATCATCCCGTCATCGAAGCAGAAGTCGAGTACAGCAGCCCCATTCTCAGCCTGCTTACGCGCGACTTCAACCGCCTTTTCGAACTCACCCGCACGAATCAGCTTCGCGAAGATAGGCGACCCTGCCACATTGCAACGCTCACCGATGAAGAGCGTATTGCGCGTCTCATCATGATTATAAGGCTCTAGCCCTGACAGACGCAGCTGACCTGCCTTCTTCTTCTCCGTGATAGGACGCACGGGGAACTGATGGATCACCTCACGCATCGCGGCAATATGCTCGGGAGTCGTCCCGCAGCATCCACCGAGAAAATTGAGCAGCTGCTCCTCTCCAAAGCGACGCATGATACGCGCCATATCCTCAGCGCTATGCTCATAGCCACTAGGACTGAGCGGGTCAGGCATGCCCGCATTCGGGTACATACTAATAGCGCAGTCAGCCAGTGCGGAGAGTTCACGCGCAAAGGGCAGCATCAGATCTGCTCCCAGCGCACAGTTAATCCCCACGCTGAGGGGGCGCGCATGACGCACCGAGTTCCAGAAGGCCTCCACCGTCTGCCCCGATAGAGTACGTCCAGCACGATCCGTGATCGTGAAGCTGATCATCAGAGGTGGCAGCTCCACCCCCTCATCGCGTAGCTCCTCGATCGCGTAGAGGCACGCCTTCGCATTCAAGGTGTCAAAGATGGTCTCCAGCAAGAGCAAGTCGATCCCCCCCTCCACCAGACTGAGCACCTGCGCACGATACGCGCGTCGCAGCTGGTCAAAGTTCACCGCGCGATACCCCGGGTCATTCACATCAGGAGATAGCGATGCTGTTAGCGCCATGGGTCCTACAGAGCCAGCCACTAGTTTCACCTGCCCTGTCAATTGCTCAGCTGCATCAGCAGCCTCACGCGCGAGGCGACAGGCTTCTATATTCATCTCGTGAACCAGAGCGGCGAGTGACTCATCGGAGAGTACCGCCTCGTAGTACGCTTGATCATGCTTTCCGACTGTCGTATGGTGGAAGAACTCATGCTGTCCTAGTGAGGTCGCGGAGAAGGTATTCGTCGTGGCCATGTCTGCGCCAGCCGCGAAGTATTGGGCATGAATCTCCTTGATCAATTCTGCTTGAGAGAAGATCAGGCACTCATTATTATTCTTCACATCGCGTGGGTAGCGCACCGTATCTGCGAAACGCTCACCGCGATAATCCTGCTCCTGAAGCTTGTACTTCTGCACCATCGTGCCGAGAGCTCCATCAATAATCAACACACGCTTAGCTAATTCGCTGCGCAAAAACTCCTGCCGTTCTAGGATCGTACTCATGATGTCATAGCGGCAGCATGGGGACAACACGCCACCGACTCCCCAGTGTATCAGCTAGCAACCCAATGTCAAGCATCATGGATGCCAGCCATCATGACTGAGGCACGACACAAATCCACCCCCTCCATCATATGGAAGGGGTGGATTTTCTAACAACCCTGATATTTCAGAGAACGATCAAGCCTTGCGGCGGCGGCGAGCCAGAAGCCCCGTCAGAGCGAGAAGACTCAGCGTCGCTGTAGATGGCTCAGGAATCGATTCGAGCGTGAACACGTGGCTATTATCAGTCGTATCTTTGTACATGTGGTTGACTGCGAATGTTTCTCCATTCACCTTCAGCAGCACACTGAGCTGATCTAGAGCAGTCATTTCTTCGCTCGATCCGAAGATGTCACCGACATGGATGAGAGCTCCGTCGAGCTTGAAGCCCACTGCCAGTTCGCCACCCATCATCATCTGGGCTAGATAACCGTCAAACTCAGTCAGCAGAGCTCCACTCAGTTGGATATCAAGTGTGAGTCCATTCGTCGCGATGGAAGCATTAATCTCGTCTGCGACATTCACCACATCAAAGAGGTGTACCGTGGCAGATGCCGTCATATCAGCGATGCCCGCCTCTCCCGCAGTCGTCGTGCTAGTTGTAGCAGCAACACTGAGACCATCAATCGTGACACCATCCAGCTTCATCGCACGTGAAGTCACTTGATTATCCACGGTTCCAGCCGCTGATAGGGTCAGGTTAGACATGGTCAGATTACCCTCGTAGATGGTGATTGTTTCTGCTGTGCTCGTACTATCAAAGACACGTGCCTCAGAGCCCTTCCCCACGACCTGAGCATTCGCGCCTCGGACATCGAAGCCCTCTAGGATTGCGGCATCAGAGTGTAGCTCTGTTGTACTGTCAGCATACATGGTTGTCTTATTCCTCATCTCGCCTTCGCGGATGATCAGATTTCCATAGTTATTAATCGTGTTCGTATTGACAGTAGTAACTCCTGCTTGCTTGAAGGCCTCACCAGAGAAGGCATCCACCGTAGCTCCTGCTTCAATATTGAGAACACTATCAAACAGAGCCGCGTGAGACGCTAATGTATCGTAGGTGAATCCATTCGTTGTCAGTGATTCACCACCAGCGTACTCTCCCAGAATAAGAGTTCCAGCAAGATGATTTATCGTAATATCATCGACCGAATTATTAATCTCGACCACAGAAGCATTGGTACCTGTATGATCAGCAGAGCCTTCATTAATTTTAATGATAGCATTTTTTTCATAAAATGAGTATATACCATCATTAATAATGATACGATCACCATCATAGGCATCGAGAGCCAAAGTCGTATTGACTACATAGATAGCATCACTTGCATCATAGAGGTACTCGACACCTCCTCCAGAGGCATTTTGCTTGGTGATGCTGTAGTTACCTGTTATCACGATGTTTTCACCATCTGTCACAAGACCAACTTTGGCTCCGGAAAGATACATTGCCATCCCTTGATCTGAGCGAGTTGCCTTCATGCTGCCCAGTCCAGTATGGTCACCCAGAGATATATTCCCGATGAAGCTGCCTGTCAGGTTCGTTATCTCTGAATAATTACCGCTAACATGTAAACCTACTCCTATACTGTGACTTTTTTCTGTATGCCATCCGTAGTTCCCTATGAAGTCTCCCGTCAACGTTTTGATAGACGTACTGAACATATACAACCCTGAGCCTCGACCAATAGCTTTGTTTGATGTACCAGATCTCTCTCCCATGATGATCCCATTCCCAAGAAAATCACTCGACATGTTTTCCATCGTGACTTCATTTAAGAAAACAGCACCTCCGTTAGCATCTAGACGTGAAGGTGAGCCCGGTGACTCAGTATAGATATAATTACCAATAAAATCCCCCTGCACCTCTGTCAATGTTGCCCCTTTAGCAGCAAGAGCAGCGCCTTCATTGATTATAACTCCATCTTTGCCATCAATACCTTGAGCATATGCATGGATAGAATTCCCGATAAAGTCAGCCTTGAGGAGCCCTAGAACAGTTGTCTCAGTTGGTCTATTTTCGTCCCTTCCTATATATACAGCGCCACCTGAAGCAGACGCCATGTAATAATCATCATCTGCGTAGGTAGAAGTCGTTTCCACTCTATTCCCTACAAAGCTACCCGATATCTCATTCACAACATGATCTCTTCCAAGCGAAATAACACCACCTAAAACACTAGTAGTAATAGATTTATCGTAAATATCGTTTAAGATAACATCAGCATAGAGATCGGCATGATCCGCATAGAAGTCGACCATGTTAAACTTCGTCGAATTATTCACAAAATCACCAGAAATCGTCGTGCCAGAATCTGTGGTTGAGTTTGTACCGAGTAAAGGCTGCTGAATTGAGGCATTCTGATCAGTATCTGAAACTCTTTTGAAGCCTTCAGTCGTAGTAATAGTGTGAGACCATCCTGCCACATTCTTCACTGCATTCTCGCCAGCTTCGATGATGTCTCGAGATTGATCGCTAGGATCAACACGGATGGAGACATCCTTGTCAGCAGAAGTAGCTGTATCAAGCACGCGGTTCCCATTCTCATCATCGACCCATTTGTAGTATCGTACATCGGAGCCAGCGGGATCACCGAGCTCGGTGTTCATGAGGACATCATAAGAGTGCGTCGATGTGATCGCACCTGTGCTTTCTTCGACCACGTACTTGCTAATCGTGATATCACCTGTACCTGTGCTTGTGCTCAGGCTATAGGCAGAGTCTGCTCCTAGGGTAGGTGTCGTGAAGTTAGCGGTCGATGGACCAGCGCCATCTGCATAGACTGCATGGGTCGATAGCAGGCATAGGGTGCTCATCGCAGCAAAATAGCCAAAGCAGCGAGCATGACGCACGAGCGCGGATTTGATAACACTCGTAATAGGACGTGAAATATAGGGTATATGTAGTTTCATATTTATTATGGGTGGTTAAGTACATCGCTGTACGAGGCGAAATATATGAGACATTTTTGTTAGGGTCAAGCATTATTTTTTTAAAATTAAATAGCTTAGTATCATTTGTAGCGTTAGTTTATATTTGCTATCTTTCGCCTCTTTGTATAAAAAACATCACATGGCTATTATTTATTTTACGCAAAGAAAACAGACGTTGTATTCGCACTGTATCTCATGAAAATGAATACCTTATAAAAAACATCACCAATCAAACCGTCTTCGCGACAGGAACAGGTCTAGCCTTGATAAAACCCAGATTCCGTACAGGTCTAATGTCACGAATGGAACGAGAAAGTAAGTAGAATTTTTTTAAAAAAAAGGGCCCTTCCGGATCATTTCTATCCAGAAGGGCCTCATGTAATACCGCCATCTGCGGTGTCAGAGTCATCTATGGCATCCATCATTTAGAGCGAGAGGAAGAAGCGCAGGATGGGGCGATGCACATGCCGACGCACAGGTGGATGATAGACAGGACGGCACACTGGGCGATGGTGTACTACAGGACGATGGTGTACTACAGGACGATGGTGTACTACAGGGCGATGGTGTACCACTGGGCGATGGTGTACCACTGGGCGATGGTGTACCACATGCTTTTTCACATGATGTTTTCCATGATGCTTGGAGTGGTGTTGCACATGATGTTTTTCATGATGCTTTACTTGCACCACACCGCGCTGCTTGTGATGGTTACTGCGACCATCGACTACTCCTGCGCTAGCTACCAGAGGGCAGACACAGAGGAGGAGGAATAATAGCTTGTTCATAATGATATGTATTAGGTTTAATAGAGTCATTCACCTTGTGCGAATGGGCTCTGTACCTATGAACGAATTGAAATAACAGAATCTACAATTCTCTGTTATTTTCTCTGCTGTGCTGGGAGGAGGCCTAGCTGATCTCTATACTTAGCAACGGTACGTCTGGCGATGTAGATGCCTTCATCAGCAAGCAGTGACATGAGGGCGCTATCTGAGAGTGGGGAGCTCTTATCCTCTTCTGCTATGTAGCGCGCTAATCGCTGCTTTATCTGCGTGGGTGTCACGGAGTCATCCTGATCCCTACCCACATCGCGTTGGAAGAAGTAGCGTAGCTCGTATACCCCGAAGCTGCACTTCACATACTTCCCCCGAACTGCTCTCGATATAGTCGAGAGGTGTAGTTCTGTATCTTCAGCTATCTGCTCCATCTTGAGAGGGAGCAGATCCTGCACGCCTCTATGGAAAAATGCCGCCTGTCTCGTGACAATAGCACGAGCTACTTGCAGGATGGTGTGTTGTCTCTGCTGGATCGCTGATATCATATCGCGCGCCTCTCGGAAGCAGCGACTCAGATACTCGCGCAGCTCCTTGTTCTCGGCTTTCTCCGCCATCATGCTACGATAATCTGCGCTAATAGCGAGCTGTGGGATATCTTCACCCGTCAGGCTGACGAGTAGATCCCCCTGCTCTCCTTCTTCTACTAGGATATCAGGTAGGATGACGTTTGATTCTGTTCGGGTGAAATCAATCGCAGGGTGAGCTTGTAGACGAGTCAGCCGCTCAGCAGCACCGCGCACATCTTCTTCTGCTACACCTAAGCTGGTAGCGGCACTCGCATAGCGATGCTGCACGAGATCCTCCCAGTGATCGCGCAATAGTGTAGCTGCTAGGCTCGACTCCTCATCGCGCTGCTGGAGCTGGATTAAGAGGCATTCGCGCAGATCGCGAGCTCCGACACCGGCTGGCTCTAGTTGCTGAATCTTCGCTAATGCTTTCTGCACTAACTGCCCATCACCTATGTCCTCGACGCTTAGATAACCGCGTGTATCGAGATGGTCAATCAGACGGAGGCACTCCCTAGTTAACTCAGGGGAAAAATCCTCCTGCATGATCTGATCGCGCAGGTGGCTGCTGAGACTGGGACTATCACAGACCTGCTCCACTGTCGGCTGGAAGCTATACTCACTATCATGGGAAGCCTCTTCTCGTAGCAGTTGTTCATGCGGAGCGACGAGCTCGTCCAGCGTGGGGTTCGACTGGAGAGCCTGGCTGACAATCTGGTGCAGCTCGCTTCTATTGGCTTGCAAGATGCGCATCGTCTGCTGCATGGCGGCACTAGCTACCATTTGCTGCTGCATTCCCTGATTCATGCTATGAGCACTCACAACGCCACTGTAGCAGACAGTCTCACGAAAAACTAGCAGAAAATACGTCCGCACGTTCTGAATCACATGATTACACTTGCAGTCACCACCTAGCTCGCATAAAATAGCCCTATGCGCTTGAGTATACCCATCACCATCATACTCCCCTGCTGCTTGCTCATGGCCTGCACATCATCGACGAAGAGTATTCACTTCGTCACCTCTCCACCTGATGCCACCATCGTCGTGAATGGCAAGGAGCTCGACCACACCAGCCCCATCACAGCAGATGTACCCCAACAGGAGAATCTGAGTGTCACCGCAATCAAGGATGGTTATGAAATCGCTAGCACCCTCATCCCCACACGCATCAGCCTCTGGAGATCCTGGCTATGGACGCGCTATGATAAGGATGCTCGCTATATAGATACAGATGAAGTCTACTTGGAACTCAATGCCATTCCCACACTCGAACAATACACAGAACAAGGCTCTCCGACAGATCTCCCAGCCTATGATCCCTCGGTGAAGCTTCCTCTTCTACCCGTCCTACCGGCCATCTATGAGAATGAGGAGGCTTAGTAAAAAAACCAAATTTACCCAAAGTTGTAATTTTTTATCATATTTGTCTTGCATCTTGTTGAAAAAAGGTTATCTTACCTTTCCTGATCTGTCACAATCTGTGGCGATCGAATCATAAACAACACTACAAGCACAAGCAACATGGCACGTCTTTTCGGTACAGAGATACCTAATGAGAAGCGCATCGAAGCCTCCCTTTGCTATCTGTATGGCATCGGTCCTTCGACAGCGAAGAAGGTGCTTGAGCAGGCCGGCGTTTCTCCTGACCTCCGCACAGGGACTCTCTCGGACGCTCAACTCACCAAGATCGTACAAGCAATCACGAGCAACAGCATCCTCATCGAGGGTGACCTTCGCCGTGAAAAGCAACTCGCACTTAAGCGTCTAACAAGCATCGGCTGCGTTCGCGGCTATCGCCACCGTCGTGGTCTTCCAGTTCGTGGTCAGCGTACACGCACGAACGCTCGTACCCGTAAGGGCAAGAAGAAGACTGTAGGTGCTAAGAAGTAATCAGAGCATAGCTAAGAACACATAACTGAATAGTTACAACATGTCAGAAGAAATCATCCAAGAAGAAATCACGGAGACTCCTGCTCCTATCGCTCCTGAAGCTACAGCACCAGCCGCTGCTGAAACAGCTGCTCCCGCTGAAACTAAGAAGCCAGAAGCTCGTCGCGACATCTTCGCTGAACTCGGTCTCGCAGAAGACGAAGACAAGATCAAGATCCTCAAGGCAAAGGGCAGCAAGAACGTTTCCACAGGTATCGTTCACATCTCCTCTACCTTCAACAACACGGTAGTAAGCATCACAGACCTTAAGGGTAACGTGATCGCATGGTCCTCCGCTGGTAAGCTCAACTTCAAGGGCAGCCGCAAGAGCACCGCTTATGCTGGCCAGGTTGTATGCCAAGACGCTTGCCGTCAGGCAATGGGCCACGGTCTAAAGGAAGTGGAAGTACGCGTTAAGGGACCAGGTTCTGGTCGCGAATCCGCAGTACGTGCCGTACAAACTGTAGGTTTGGAAATCTCCGCTATCGTGGACGTGACTCCTATCCCACACAACGGCTGCCGTCCTCCTAAGGCACGTCACGCATAATGCCTTCAACTCGAATTTAATTTTTAGAAAAATCAAAACATTATGGCTCGTTATACAGGTCCTACCGCTAAGATTAGCCGCCGCTTCGGAGTAGAACTCTTCGGCGCAAGCAAGGCATTCAACCGCCGTCCATTCCCCCCCGGTCAGCACGGTGTTCGTGCAGGTCGCAAGAAGAAGTCCGACTACGGTATCATGCTTGCTGAAAAGCAGAAGCTTCGCTTCATGTACGGTGTACTCGAAGGTCAATTCCGCAAGTACTACGAAGAAGCAAGCCGCCGTCGCGGTGTCACTGGTGATATCCTCGTCCAGCTTCTCGAACTCCGTCTTGACAACATCATCTACCGTCTCAACTTCGCTAACACCCGTGCTGCAGCTCGTCAGTTCGTCTCACACGGTCACGTTACCGTCAACGGTAAGAAGGTCAATGTAGCTTCCTACAGCTGCAAGCCTGGTGATGTCATCACTGTAGCTGGCAAGACTCGCTCACAAGCACTTGCTAACCGCTTCCTCGAAATCAATGCTTCCGCCATCACTCCTGATTGGCTTGAAGCCGACAGCGCAAAGCTCACTGGCAAGGTAAGCCGCATCCCAACGGTAGAAGAAATCGCTCCTATCGTAAACCTGCAGCTCATCGTCGAACTTTACTCCCGCTAATACCGAGAGAAAGCTCACGCTTTTTTCAGAAGAACCCCAAGAGCAACTCTTGGGGTTCTTTCTTATTTACCACTCGTTCGCGGGATCCGACAACCCCAGCTACGGCAGGCTCGTGTTACCTGGACATCATCCCATTTCGCGAAGACAAGACGTGGCATATTGAGATCACCCAACTTGGTAGACACATTATATCGGACGCGCTCACAGAGCCGCTCTGTCCAGCACTCAGCATGGAGGGTCACTTCATTCGGATGCAAGACGCACGATAGCAGTTGAACGATACGCGCTACCATTTCCTCTAGTAGAGCCTTGTCCTCGTAATTGAGTGACTCCCAACTCTCAGGCATAGGCAACTGCGCTATGCCGCGTATATGGTGCACGCCATCACGCTGGCGCATGGAGGCCTGAGGCACCATACCCTGCTTCCAGCATAGACAAAGCCCTCCCTCCTGTGGTGTGAGCAGGGCTTCTACCTCTGTCACATGGTGAACCGGACAGGCATAGCGTGAGGCTAGTAGATCCTGCGTCCCGCGAGCTAACACCGAGAGATCACCATAAAACACAATACGCTCGATGCGCCTACTCCGCCATGAATCCAGCCATTGGTTCAGGCTATTTGCGTCCAGCCGTGCGAACATACCTCCACCCTGCTCTAACTCATCTCCCCGCTCATTAAGCAAATAGAGTCGAATCTGCACGTAACTCGATGCATGCTCAAGCTCCACATAAACGAAGTTTGACTCCTCAGGCACATACTCATAGAGCCGAGCGGGACGCCCTCCCTGTGACCCCTGCACGCCTGCGCCGCGAACTTTCCCTTCGTTCTGCATAGTGCGCAGCAGTTGATGTACACGCATACGACTCAGGCAGAGCTGCTGGGCAATCTGCGTAACCGTCATTGGTGTGTTAGCGAGTAACTGAGCGACACTTTGTAAAGTCATTTTACAAAGTCTACCCTTATCCAAGATAAAAAGCAAGCCTGTTTTTCACGCTGGTTATTAAATCATTACAGAACACACCTAACAACAACCCCCATCTTAACTGGGGGTAAAGCTGGACGAAGTGCTCATTCTTTGCTACTCTGTACGCATACAGTTCTCAGATTAGATTATGAAATATATTTTTGTCACAGGCGGTGTTGTTTCCTCATTAGGTAAGGGCTTAGCAGCTGCATCGATAGGCACACTTCTCGAGCATTGTGGACTCGAAGTCACGATGCAGAAGTTTGACCCCTATCTCAACATCGACCCAGGTACGATGAGCCCCTATCAACATGGGGAAGTTTACGTTCTCAACGACGGCGCAGAAACCGACCTCGACCTCGGTCATTATGAGCGCTTCATTCACTGCGAACTCTCTCGTCTGAATAATCTCACAAGCGGAAAGGTCTTCGAACAAGTGCTCTCCAAGGAGCGCAAGGGGGTCTACCTCGGCAAAACCGTGCAGTACATCCCACACGTCACCGATGAGATCAAGCAGCGTCTCTATGATCTGACAGAAAAGAATAAGCAGTGCGATCTCATCATCACAGAAATCGGCGGCACAGTGGGGGACATCGAGGGCTATCTTTTCCTTGAAGCCCTACGCCAGTTTGCCTTTGAAGTAGGCCGTCACAACTGCTGCTTCATCCACGTCACTCTCCTCCCCTTCATCGCAGCCGCTGGTGAGACGAAGACCAAACCCACCCAGCAGAGTGTCGCAAAACTGCGTGAGATAGGTATCCAGCCAGACATCATCGTCTGTCGCACCGAGCTCAACAACCTCACTGAGGAAGAAAAGTGCAAGATAGGCATGTTCTGTAACGTCGCACCAGAGCATGTAGTTGCCTTCCGCGATGTGAAAAGCAGCATCTACGAATGCCCCATCGATCTCGGTCGAGACAACATCGACCGCATCGTTACCAAGGTACTCGGTATCACCGTACCAAAGCCTAAGATGGAACCATGGGAAAAGTTCGTCGATCGCGTCATCAACCCGAAGCATCAGGTGAAAATTGCCGTCGTGGGCAAGTATATCAGCCTCCAAGATGCCTACAAGTCCATTTACGAAAGCTTCACCCATGCTGGTGCGAGCAATGACTGCCGCGTTGAGATCGTCCGTGTCGCTGCAGAAGATCTCCAAGAAGAAAATGGCGCTGAGAAGCACCTCTCTGGCGTCGATGCCATCCTCGTACCAGGTGGATTCGGGGATCGCGGTATTGAGGGCAAGGTTGAGGCGGTCAAGTATGCCCGCGAGAACAAGATCCCCTTCATGGGAATCTGCCTCGGCATGCAAGTAGCAGTCATTGAGTATGCACGCAATGTTGTCGGTCTCTCTGATGCTAACTCCACCGAGTTCTTTGCCGGCACATCAGCCCCAGTAATCAGCCTACAAGAAGAGCAGAAAAATATCGCCAACAAGGGTGGCACAATGCGCCTCGGAGCTTACCAAGCTGAGTTGAAGACTGGTAGCCTCTGTGCAAAACTCTACAACACAGATGAAACCATCTCCGAACGCCACCGCCACCGCTATGAGTTCAACCCAGACTACCGTGAGCAGCTTGAAGCAGCAGGGCTCACCATCTCTGCCACGAACCCCGAGACCGGTCTCGTCGAAGTAGTCGAGCTGAGGGATCACCCCTTCTTCATCGCTTGTCAGTATCATCCTGAGTTCCAGAGTCGCCCGAATGCACCCCACCCACTCTTCTCAGGTCTTGTGGCTGCGGCACTCGTTGCTAAGAATACGAAGTAAACCATTCACTCCTATGAGGGGCAGTGCGACAAAGCACTGCCCCTCATTCTTCTCTCCCCTCCTCTATGACTGCTGATATCATTGTCATTCTCGTCTACTTCTGCGCCATCTTTGGCATCGGTCTCTACGTGGGACGTAAGCAGACGAGCCTAGAAACCTACGCTCTGGGCAACAGGGATATGCCATGGTGGGCCATTGTCGCCTCTATCCTTGCTGCTGAGATCAGTGCAGCGACCTTCCTAGGCACACCCGGAGAGGGATTTGTGCATCGCAACTTCACCTATGCACAGCTCGCCATCGGTGCCATTCTCGGGCGCATCATCGTCGGTCGACTCTTTCTCAAGCCCTACTACCAGTACCAAGTCATCTCCATCTACGAGTACTTGGAGAAGCGCTTCGGCAGGCACACGCGACTCTGGGCCAGTGCCACCTTCCTCCTCACGCGTGTGCTCGCTAGCGGGGCACGCCTCTACTTCGCAGGTATCCTCCTCGTCGTAGCCTATATGGCGATCACTGGGCAGGCAACCATGACAGATGAGCAGACCCTCATCGCCTATGTCGGAGCACTCTTGATCATCAGCATCTCCACAGCTATTTACACCACGCTAGGGGGGCTCAAGGCCGTTGTCTGGACAGACGTACTGCAGGCGAGTATCCTCGCCATTGCCATCGTCACAACCATAGGCATCCTCATCATCAACATACGCGGCGACGCGAGCTGGACGGATACATGGAACTACATCGTCACGACGATGGGAGACACATCGGGGAATCCCGCTGGCGTAGAACTACGGCCCTTCCAGATCATCAGCTTTGGGCTCATTGATGGAGGTGTCTGGGATAATATAAAGAGCATTCTCTCGCAGGAGTACACCATCTGGAGTGCCGTCCTCGGAGCCACCTTTGTCGCCATGGCGACGCATGGAACAGATCAGGACATGGTACAGCGTATGCTCGCTGCAAAGGATAGCAAGACAGGCTCACGCGCCGTCATTCTCTCTGGCATCATCGACCTCCCAGTCGTGCTCGTCTTCCTCTCCTGCGGGATACTCCTCTTTGTCTTCTTCCAAAAGAATGGCATCCCCATGCCAGAGAAAAAGCTCGAGATATTCCCCTACTTCATCATCCACTACCTCCCAGCCGGCATCCGAGGTCTCCTCATCGCTGCCCTACTCGCGACAGCTATGGGATCACTCTCAACCGCGCTCAATGCTCTCGCGACGACTGCGGCTCGCGACTGGTACCGCGATGTTTGGAATCCCAAGGCTCATGAGAGGCAGATGCTCGCTGCGGCTCGCTGGCTGACCGTTGGCTTCGCACTCCTCCTCATTGTTGTCGGTGTGGCTGTTGCATGGTATGTCGTGCATGATGCTAATGCACGCATCATCCCCCTCGCCCTAGGCATCTTCGGCTACACCTACGGCTCACTCCTAGGCGTCTTCTTGCTGGGCATGCTCACGCGCAAGCGCGGCAATGATAAGGGCAACATCATCGCCATGGTAGCAGGTTTCCTGACTATCATCTACCTCGAAGTGGGCAAAAACTACGGCTTCGCTCCTGAGATATCCTTCACTTGGCGCGTCACTATAGGCACACTGGTTACCTTCCTCGTTGGCTACTGCTTCCGCACCCTTGAGAGAAAGGAGCAAGCATGACCGCGCGCGCTAAGCGTACCACCATCATCAAGGCTGCCATCTTCGCGCTCCTCGGAGTCTACTTCTGCTACGCTGGGGTGAAGAGCGCGGGGTTCGTCCGCGGACTCTTCATCATCATCGGAGTCTTAGAGATCGCCCTCGCCTATAGCTACCTACGCAGCCTAAGAAGGGCTAAGTGAGATCGCGCAGGTGCTGCGCAAAGCCAGGATAGGAGGTATTGATATTCTCGCAGTGTAGCAGAGTGGTCTCTCCCTCAGCACAGAGACCTGCCATGAGGAAGCTCATCGCAATGCGATGATCACCATGACTATCCATCGTAGCACCATGAAGGGGTGATCCACCCGTGATCTCCATACCATCTTCAAACTCCTCTACCTGCGCGCCCATGGCGCGTAGATTGGTAACGGTCGTTGCGATGCGATCACTCTCCTTCACACGTAGTTCCTTCGCATTTCGTATGCGAGTCACTCCCTGCGCCATGGCTGCCGCGACTGAGAGCACGGGGATCTCGTCGATGAGATTAGGTATCTCCTCCTCCAAGATATCAGTTCCGCACAGCTCTGGGCTGTAGCGCACACGGATATCTCCATAGGGCTCTCCAGAGAGGGATTCCTCCGCTGGGGTGATTTCTATCGCTCCGCCCATGCGCTGGAGCACATGCACGATAGCATCGCGCGTGGGGTTGAGTCCGACATTTTTCAAGATCAGGTCGCTGTCAGGCACGATGAGTGCAGCAACGATCCAGAAGGCCGCACTGGAGATATCAGAAGGGATGATGATATCCCTAGCCAATAGGCTTACAGGACCTTCTACAGCTACATCGAGACCATCTTCGGATACATCACAGTTCACGCCAAAGTGTGCTAGTAGACGCTCCGTGTGATCACGTGTGATGGCTGGCTGATGCACAGAGGTACGCCCCTCTGCAAGCAGTCCAGCGAGCAGCACCGCACTCTTCACCTGAGCACTCGCCATCGGCAGATCATAATGAATAGGAGTCAGGCGTGTACCATCAATTTCTAGTGGCGCACAACCAGCCTTCTCACCCACGGCATTCAAGCGAGCACCCATGAGAGCCAGTGGATCTATGATACGCTTCATGGGGCGCGAGCACAGAGACTCATCACCATACATACGAGAGGAAAAGGGCAAGCCCGCGAGGAGTCCAGCCATCAGTCGCATTCCCGTGCCTGAGTTACCGCAATCAATATCCTTCGCTGGGGCTTGAGGCAGCATGGCTACACCAGTCAGTCGGAAATCACGCCCATCTTCTGTACTCTCCGTCACCGTCGCTCCAAGCTGGAGCATGGCACGGAGCGTATTGAGACAGTCCTCACTACAGAGAAAGTTCTGCACCTTCATGCTCCCCTCTGCCATAGCACCCATTAGGGCAACGCGGTGGGAAATACTCTTATCACCGGGCACGGTGAGCACCCCACGGATACCGCGGGTAGAACGGCAAACTGTCAAAATACTATCGCTCATAAATATGTAAAAATTCTTCTTTAAATAAGGCTCTAAAACTTGATTCAAAATAGGCATCCACCGCCCATGCACGACGTGCACTGATGAGAGCGGAGCGGAGACTGGGCTCTACGACACTGAGCTCAGGGATGTGCGAGGCACGCAGCGGAGATGCGAGAAGTATATGCCAGCCCCACTGGCTCTGCAGCAAAACAGGCTTATCGGAAGCGATCGCCTCAGAACCAAAAAGACTTAACTCAGGTAGAGGCATACGCAGCCCTTCATAGATGATACCCAGTGAGCCTCCCTTAGCCGCAGTCGCTGCATCTTCACTATGCTCGCGTGCCATGGAGGTGAAGTCTGCACCTGCTTGTAATTCAGATAAGAGTGCTTTCGCTTGCTGCTCAAGCTCAGCTGCGTCCTTCCCTAATGAGCGCAGGAAAATATGCTTTACTTCTCGCGAGGCAGGAATACGAAATTGCTCCTTCACCAGATCGTAATAAGGGAGAAGCTCCTCTTTGCTCAATTGCTTCGCGCTTGCTATGGAACGATCCAATAGAAAAGCCTCGCGATAACGCGACTCAATAAGACTTAGCAACTCTTCTTCACTGAGCTCATGAGTACGTAAAAAAGCCTTCCAATCTTCTGGCGACTGAGCGCGAGAGGCTAGCCGCTTCAGCTCCGCTTGAGCCTCCTGCGGAAAGCGTGGGACATTATTATCATTATAGTTCAGTCTCAGAGGCAGGAGTGATGAGCGCAACAAGGACATCAACACCGAAGTGCGAGCAGAGGAAGGCATCTTGTCTACTCCATGCGCAAAGGCCATCTCCTTCTCATGAGCTAGCCAATCACTCTGGTGTATCGTCTCTCCATAGAGACGCGCTAGCACAGGATCGGCAGAATCATCATGAATCGCCTTCTCATGCACGAGCTTCCACACAGGTCCTTGAAACGCCCATAGATCCAAAGCTAGGTAAAGCAACACGGTCGAAAAGATCGCGAGCTTCGTAGCAAAGAGTTTCAGAGGGGCGAGCATGCACGAGCATACTAGCATAATCTTGCAATAGAGGCAATGCGAAACACAACATAGCCATGCTGACAATATCACTATACAAAACAGAGACAGCCACTTGGCTGCCTCTGTTATATGTGTTAGCTTTTCAGCAATCTTAGGCTACTCGACGACGACGGCGGGCGAGTAAACTAGCGAGTGCGAGTAGACTCATAGTAGCCGTACTGGGCTCTGGTACGGCAAACGCCATAGCAAGACTGCCCACTCCGTTCTCAAAATTGTAATCTGCTTGGTAAGTTACACCATTGATATTCAGATAAACATCCAAACCTTCCAGAGAAGTCATGTACTCATCGCCAAAAGCATCATCTCCCTCTCCGTATTGGAAAATAAAGTATTGATCATCTATTTCCGGAAGTTGAAGGGACTCGAAGTGGGCAATATCATCTCCACTCAAAGTAATGTCAAAGGTGATACTACCCTCAAGTGTAAGTGCATTTAGCTCTGTACCCACGTTGAGCATATCATAAATATGAATATCAATAATCTCTGCGCTACCATCATAACCTGCAAGAGTGCTTGAAGCAACTCCATCGAGGGTGGTACGAGCGCCTAGATTGATATCAGTGATGATCCCGTTGGTGAGTGTGACATCTGCTTTTGCAGCTGAATTATTCACTATAGTATCCGCACTGAATCCAGTATTCTCAATATCAAGCGTTGCTCCAGCTGCAATATTGAGTGTGCCTGCAACTTCCGTTTCACGTCCTGTGCCTGTAATCTTATTACCAGTACCTGCAGCGTTGATCGTGGAAGCAGTACTACCTGTTCCAGTTAGCGCAAGTGTACCCCCATCAAGCATATTCATATCGTTGAGCAGTACACCTTTTCCAAATCCAATGATGCCTTTATTAGTAATCAAATTACTGGTGGAGCTGTCTCCCAAAGCCGCTCCAGAGTATGCCTCCACTGTAGCACCTGAACTAACATTGAGTTCAATACCATTTAAGAGTGCTTGCGAGGCAGCTACTTCTTTCGCATTCCCAAGTACATTTAGCGTTATTCCAGCAAACTCACCTAGCTTGAGTGTGCCATTGTGTACATTTACTGTTAGATCAGTTACTGTATTGTTAAACGCAACCGTAGAGTAATCTGTACGTCCATACTGTGCACCCACACCATTAATACCGTTATTGATATTGATTGTCTTGTAATCAGCAAATGGCTCTTCCCCTACAATCCCATCATTAATAGTGATAGTATTATTACTAAAACTATTCATATTTATATTGGCTTCTTTTGTTGCATACCCTCTCAGGTGAATACCATAGGATTTACCTTCAGTAGTATTACCAGTAAACTCCACACTCTTATCGAGCGCGAGCAGGCCTACAGAGCTTGATAATGATACAAGCAAAGCTCCTCCTTTTCCAATATAAGAGAAATCTTTTCCCATGGCATAAGCAGAGTTCCCAATAAAATCACCTGTCAAATTTGCAATTGTAGAATAAAACACAGAGATTGCCCCACCACCTTCAGATGTATTGGCAATAAAGTCACCTTCTATTGTACCTATACTTGCACTGCTCACGCTAATAGCTCCCCCTAGGTAGACCGAGTGATTAGCTATAAAATCTCCCTTAATCGTATCTATCCTCCCGTGCACCAATTCCCCATCTATCGTATGATTCGTCAACATAATAGCACCTCCGTCTTCCCCACTAGAATTAGCAATGAAGTCGCCTGTGATATTTTTTATATCCCCATTAGCGTAAATCGCTCCGCCAAAACCTCGCGCGCTATTTCCTACAAAATTGCCTTTAATATCATCAATAGTACCTCTTTCATAAAGGCGAATTGCTGATCCTTCTCGACCTTGAATAGCTACGAAATCTCCATGAACATCTCCTATATTAGCGCCGAATACATCCACTACGGCAATGAAGTCGGTTTCAGTATAATCTTGCCCAGAAAAACTATTATAAATATCTGTTTCTACACTTAGATAATCAAAAGGCTTATTCAATGATGAGTCCACCCTCACAGAAAGATCAGCATCGAGCTCAGTCGCTACTTCTAAAGCCATATAAGAACGCAATGCATCCACTTTTTCTACCCATTTGTAATGAAGCAAAGTATCTCCTCCTGCATCACCCAACTCCTCTTCGAATACGACATTGTAATGAACAGGTGTGAGCTCATCCGTCAAAGAATCTCGGTGATACTTCGTTATATTGAATAGTTCATCGCCACTTGGCTCTTCTTCTAGAAGCTGATAAGCTGAATCTGTTCCTAGGATTGGGGTACTCAGATCAGTCATTGTATCAGATACGATAACAGCGTAGCTCGTCGACAGCGATAATAAAGTAAGGCTTGATAAGGTTGTGAACGAGCGGATAGAAGAATAGGGATTTAAATACTTATATATTTTCATTGTAATATTAGTTTTGTAGTTGAATCACTTAACTTACTTATTGTAAATATAAGCAGGCATTGTGTGACGCGAATAGTACTTATTTCTCTCTATGTTGTCAACAAATAACTAGAAAATCTCTAAAAGAATCTCAACTAATTAATTTTCAATTACGCATATTTGCAATACATCTATCACGTGTAATCTCCTCATAGAGCTAACATAAAAAAAACAGCTGACATAAAAATAACAAAATACTTACTTTATGCTTGCGCAAAAAAACTGGCTGCCCGAAGGCAGCCAGAAACAAAAACAATGAAATAATAGGAGAGGAAAGGGGCTATGAAGCCTGATCATAGCGACCAGCACGAATAAGACGCATCATGGTCTTAATATGCTTTTCCCACGGAGAACTGCTCTGACAGTAGATGGGACCGATCTGATCTACCGTGACACGACCACGCTTCTTATAATTCGCTAAGATGCGACCGAGATGCTCAACACATTCTTCTTTCGTAGCGTACTGACGCTGCCCACGACGCCCCATAATACCAGCGATATTATTCTTGCGACGCGCAGCAGATGAACGAGCATGCCCTGATTCGTGACGGATGATAGCTTCAAGAAGTACGGGATCTAATCCATGATCTGCGGCTACTTTCTTAATCGTAGGACGTAGCTCAACGACGACAGCCGCCTGTAACTGCATAGGGAGCAAGAAAGCGAGGGCTGTGATGAGGATTAGTGACTTCATGGGGCGAGCATTATAAAATAATATCCCACTATTGCAAGGGAAATAATCCCACGCTTGTGTCATATTAGACATGAAAACGCTAGAAATTAAAACTAAGCAATGAATATCAAGGTTTTTTCTTACGAAGTCTCAGCTGCCCACAGGCAGCATTGATATCATGCCCCTTCTCATAGCGCATGGTCACAGGGATAGCTGCCTTCACGAGTATGTTGCAGAAGTCCTTACAATGCTTCTCGCTGGGACGCACCCAACTAAGACCATCGACGGTGTTGTAGGGGATGAGATTCACCTTTGCATTCAACTCTCGCGCTATCTTCACCAGTTCACGTGCATCATCGAAGCTGGCGTTCACCTGATCAATGAGAATATACTCCAGTGTAATCATGTGCTTCTGCGTCGCTGTCCAGTCGCGAAGGGCTGGGATGAGTTCTGTGAGGGGCCATTTGCGATTCACAGGCATGACGCGCGAGCGCACCTCATCACGTGCTCCATGCAAGGAGACAGCTAAGCGAATGGGCTTGCCAAAGGCTGCTAAACGCTTCAAGCCATCAACATGCCCCGAGGTGGAAACCGTGATGTGGCGTGCTCCAATATGCAGCGCACGATGATCCATGATGAGCTCTAGTGCTCGTTCTAGATGATCCATATTCGCCAGAGGTTCCCCCATGCCCATGAAGACAAGGTTATCGACTCGCTTCTCTGCAACCTGCTCAGCTAGAAGTATCTGCCCGATGATCTCATCGCAGCGTAGGTTGCGAGTGAGTCCCAGTAGCCCAGAGGCGCAGAACTTGCACCCAAAGGCGCACCCGACCTGTGATGAGACACAGAGGGTAATGCGGTCGCTGCGCTTTCCGCCCTTCCCTTCTGCTGCAGGAATGATAACTGACTCGACGAGCTCACCATCTGCGAGCCTTGAGAGCATCTTCTTCGTGCGCGAGTTACCTGTGCTCTCAGAGACCTCCTCAAGCTCCATGGTCAGCAAGCTGAACTGCGAGGACAAGCGCTCACGTAGAGCTGGCGCGATGTTGCTCATCTGCTCAAAGCTGCCCACGCGCTTCTTCCATATCCACTCCATGATCTGTGTGGCTCTAAACGCGCTCTGCCCCATCTCTTTCATCAGCTCAATGAGCTGTTCATGAGTATAGGAGAGCAAGCTGGGTTTCATCACCTCAGCTTGCGCTAGCAGCTCCATCTCGTTGTCACTCATGGTAACGATCCTTACATGATGGTGTCGACGTATTCATTCACGTCAAAGCTAAGCAGTGCATCAGCAGATTCCCCTGTACCAAGGTAGAGAGGGGAAATGCCGAGCTCGTCTCGGATGGCAACTGCGACTCCACCCTTCCCTGAGCCATCCATCTTTGTGATGACGACGGCATCGAGCGGGGTTGTTTTGTGGAATTCCTTTGCCTGCATGAGAGCATTCCCGCCCGTTGTCGCATCGACGACGAGATAGCAGGCGTGAGGTGCTCGCTCATCTTGCTTGGCAATGCTACGGCGTATCTTGGAGAGCTCCTCCATGAGGTTGTGGCGCGTGTGCAGGCGACCTGCGGTATCGCAGATAAGATAGTCATAGCCTTCGTTGATCGCGCGTGTGTGTGCTTCAAAGCAGACTGAGGCGGGATCTTGGTTCTCACGCCCCTTGTAGAGGGGAACATTCAGACGTGTCGCCCAGCTCTCTAGCTGCTCTACTGCTGCTGCACGGAAGGTGTCGGCTGCCGCGAGTAGGACACGCTTACCTTCCTTCTGAAGCTTGTAGGCGAGCTTTGCGCTGGTTGTGGTCTTTCCAGTACCGTTCACGCCAACCATCATGAGCACGATGGGTTCGTTAGGCTGGGGGTGCGGTAGTTGAGGCAGAGGCTCTGGGAAGGCTGAGCGCAACTCATCTTTGATAAACTGTGCAATATCGCGTGCGTCCTGCTCATCACGATCGCGGAGCACTTCTATCATAGGGATGACGCGCTTCGCTCCGATGTCAGCGGAGATGAGATCAGCCTCGAGCTCGTCCCAGTCGATCTCAGGCTCGCTGATGAACTTGTCTATCAGTCGTGTGAAAAAGTTAGCCATAGAAATAGATAGCAATACGAATTAATCCTGCGCTTCAGCATCCACATCTCCACCCTCACTAGAAGATACACTCTGTGGCTGAGATGCCGCGGCTAGCACACCATGAATGAAGGGTGCGCTCTTAGAACCAGAGTATGTGTTCGCCAGCGCAGTTGCTTCCGAGATAACGATAGGCAGCGGCAACTGTGTCTCCTTCAGCTCATAAAGCGAAAGATAGAGAATGGCACGATCGAGCACATCAAGTCGATCAAGAGAATATCGCTTCAATAAGGGGGAAATGAGAGCATCCCACTCCGCTTGACGGTCGAGAGCTGGCAGAGCCATCGCTTCTACTTCAGGACGTAATTCATCGAGTTCGTTGTAGGACTGCACGAGACCGCGGTATTCACCTTCGGTAGGCAGATCCTTGATCGTAGTGAATGCTTGCAGACTCTCTTCGAGACGTGTGCGACGCTTCAGAACTGGAAGGAAGGCGGTGAACTCATCACCGTAGGCGGGAAAGTCGAGGGTTGCTTGCGTGTATTGCTGACAGAAAACGGAGCAGATCCCCGCTTGCTGGACAATACTCTGAGCTGTATCCAGAAGCTCATCATCACTATCGGTGCGCTTATCCGCATGCTTCAGCTGTAACGATGCGAGGCTGGATTCAAACTTCTGGGAAGCGGTATAATAACGCTCGAGTGCTTCGCGCAGTGAGAGTGTCATCATATCTCCTTCCAGAGCACGCGTGATGTGTGAGACGTGCTCACTGAGCTGATCAAAGCTCGTCGTAGAGGTACGTGCTGTATGAAGGATAGCTTTCACAAAGGTCTGGATAAAGTGACCTCTCTGCTTCTCTTGTGCGATGCTCCAGAAGAGATCGCGGGATACTGACTTCTCGCCAGACTGGAGTGTGGCGTAGATGAGCTGTAAGGCGCTCTGGCGTATCTTGCTGCGTTGTATCATGAGGAGTGGACTCTAGATAGGGTGCGTGCAGAGGCTTAGCGTATATCGCCAAAGGGATTTGTTTTCGGTGGCAGGATCTCTTTATCCCTATTCTCATCCACAAGATCCATCATCGATATCGCAGCCATACCTGCCTCGCGACCACGGTTAAGGCTGGCCGCTACACAGCGAGCGAATGCCTGCTCTTCATTGTCAAGTAAGAGCACTTCATGAATGACGGGCACAAGCGTATCGCATGCGATACTCATCAGCTGATTGGTAATGGAGCTGCCGATCAGATCCGCATGAGCTGTGCTGCCGCGCAGAATGACACCGAGCGCGATGACAATGGAGGGGCGTACTTCGGATAGCTCAATGACGCGCTTCACCATCACAGGTACTTCAAAGGCACCTGGCACACGTACCAGTTCCACTTGGGCATCAGGACTCCCTTCACTCAATTCCGCAAGGCAGTTCTGCACAAGCGCGTTAGTGTATTTTTCATTATAAGTAGCGGCGACGATGGTAATCTTGAGCTTGCTACTGCTGACGCGATTGCGCTTGGGAAGTTCTGTTGACATAATATTCTGATACGAGTGTCCTTTGACCCGCGAGTGAATCATACCACTGAGCATCTTCTTCGTCAAGCCATGATCTGATCTCATACGAAGAAAGATCACATGTTGTTTACCTCTTGATTTCTGAGCGATTCCGCGTTACTATCTACCCATGTCCATCCCTCAGAACACCATCGCTCTCGTCTTCGACTTTGACCACACACTGAGTCCGCACTGCATGCAGGAAGACACGATCTTTCCTGAGTACGGGGTGGATGCCGATCAGTTCTGGGCAAAGTGTAATGAACGATCCGCAGAAGAGGGGTGGGATGGTGAACTAAGCTACCTCAAGGAGATGCTAGACACACTACGCCTCGACGGCGTCAGCAACGAGGGACTGAAAGCTCTGGGCAGCAAGCTCGTGTTCTTCCCTGGGGTAGAGGAGTTCTTCGCCCAGTTTGCGGATCGCGCTCTTGCGGAGCACCATCGCGCATCTGGTATTAAGATCGAGTACTACATCATCTCCAGTGGGATCAAGCCCATTATCGAAGGCTCCATCATCAGCCCTTACATGAGGGAGATCTTCGCCTGTGAGTTCAGTGAGAAGAACGGCTGCATCGATTTTCCGAAGCGCGTCATTTCCCATACCACGAAGACCCAGTTCCTCTTCCGCATCAACAAGGGGATGCTCAAGTATACCGAGGATGTGAATGATCACCTTGATGCTTCGCTTCGCCCTGTCCCCTTCCAGCACATGATCTACGTCGGCGATGGTCCTACTGATGTCCCTTGCTTCACCGTGATGCGTCAGCTGGGAGGATCAAGTATCGCGGTCTACAACCCGAAGGATAACACGCGAAAGAGTTTCCGCAAGTGCTATGCGCTCAAATCTGTGCGAAACAGAGTCGACTTCATCGCACCAGCTGATTTTCGTGAGGGAAGCCACCTCTCTCACATCCTAGAAGAGAAGGTAAGCGGCATCGCAGATAACATCCTGCACGCGCGACGCTTTGCCATCGAGAGCAATATTATCTCCGCGCCTAAGCTGGGAAGCTAGGTGCTACGCCTCTCAAGAGCGCGTCAACTGGGTCAGATAGATGAGAGGGCGTGTTGATGAGCTATTCTTCTTGCGCTTCTCTGAACTCACCTTCATCTGGAGGCGGTGTACACCGCTCCCAAGGCGGAACAAGCATATAGCTTGTGCTGGCTTCTGCCCATCGCCCCATGAGAAGAGGCATGCCTCATTCCCAGCGCTTGTCATCAGCTTCGTCGCCCAGCCATAGGATTCTAAGTCGATCAAAAAGCCGTACACGCCATCCTTTTCAACATAGAGGTCGAAGTAGGCGCGAAAACCACCGCTCTCTTCATGCGCTAGATCCATCCTCTGCCTCTCAGGTGCAGGCACACCGGCATCTAGCTTGAGATCCGCATCAGGCTTCAGAAATGAGCGCAGAACACGCACACGCTTACGCTCCTGCAAGAAAATAGAAATGGCAACACCGACACTCACCACAGCCCCAACGACGAAGTAAGACTGTACTATATTCGTCCCTAGCCCTTCTGCTGAGAAGATAAGGGTCGCCCCCATCGCCCCAGCTACGGCCGCTGTCAGGAGAAGTCCTACGCGGAAACCAAAGAGCATCCCAGGAAAGAGCAAAAAGAGCAGCATACCACGTATACCCTCCTTATGGAAGGGCAGCGCACGTGCAAGACGGCGGCGGAGTGCACCCTCCGTGAGGCGCATTAGATCTGACTGCGAAGTGGAGGCATCGATATTCACGTCGCTGACAATAACACAGCCGCAAAGCACATTCAAGCGCAAAGCCCTCATCCGTGAGCCTCAGCATGGTCAAGCTGATGAATCCGCCTTCCTCACATAGGAAGCCCAGACATAGCGCGTGAAGATCACCTTGATCGCTGCCGTCAGCGGCACGGCGATGAGTGCTCCCACAATTCCACCAAAGACCATCCCCCAGAAAAGAACGGAGAACATGATCGTCAGATCATGCATACCCACCTGATTGCCGAGTATGCGAGGCTGAATCACCCAGCCATCAAACTGACTCACCGCGATAAAGATCAACGCGACAGCCAGAACATAAGTCGGATCTCCCCATGTGAACCATGCAATAAGCATCGCTGGCACACTTGTCATGATCATACCGATGTAGGGGATAATCCCTATGAGAGCCGCTGCCACACCTATTGTCACCGCATAGGGCAAGCCGAGGATCAGAAGTGCCACGCAGAGCATCGCACCATCAATAACGCTCACGAGCATCTGCCCGCGAACAAAGGCAATCACGTAACCATTGATCTGCTGAATGGTCTCAACCAGCTCATGGCGGAAATAGGAACGACGAAGTGGGAGAATCGTATGCCAGTTCTTACTGATACGCTCACTCTCCAACAGAAAGTAGAAGAGAAAGACAGGTACAAGGACAAAGCCTATCACAAAGCTCAGCGCACCAGTTAACGCTCGCGTCCCAGCCGTCAGGTATGATAGAGCCTTTTCCACCATGAAGTTACTATGGTAGTTGAGCAGTGCCAGCACCTTCTGCCTATAGTCCTCATCAGCGATGCCTCGAAGCTCGGAGACAAGCTTCTCATCTTTCTGCTGGATGCTTTCTTTCAGAGCCTTATCATACACCATGTCAATAGTACTCTGAACGAGGGGCTTCTTTAGAAGATCTTGCCCCGTAGCGATTGCACTTTGGTAGATAGCATCTCTATTCTTCACAAGATCTCCCGTCTGCTGTACAAGGGGAGGAATGATGGTCGCGAGTAGTGAGAGCACACCTAACACTGCGCCAAAGAGCACGATGAGTACCGCGTAGAGGCGATTCTTCACCTTCTGCTGCACGATCTTAACGAGAGGGAACAGGAGGTAAGCGAGTATCCCTGCGACAATCACAGGAAGCAGCACTGCCTCCAGCTGTATGAAGAGATATCCGAGTCCAAAGACAAGGGCACAGACGAGGGCAACTATCACGAGGATAGCAACTCCGCTTAATGCAGCCCAGCACACTTGACGCTGGAAGAGCGTGGGTGACGGCTTCTTCGTCGCGGGCGGCGTTGATTTCTCAGCACTCATCACACTACTCTCACTTCGGTTCGCTTAATGGCAGTTCTTATGCTCAACCTCAGCTTCCTTATCACCCTGCTGCGCGAGAGAAGCGAACAGAGCACGAGCCTTGTCCACATCCTTGCGCAGCCCATAGCCGTAGCGGTAAAATGTAGCGAGATTGTAACGTCCCCAGACGGAGTTCGCAGCTGCGAGTTCATGCGCCTTGTCGAGGATGGCAGCCCCTTCTTCTGGTGTCATCCCTAGCTCCTCAAGAGCCACTTTAAACTCTGGTCCAAAGCGCACGAGAGCAGGAGCATAGCCGAGCTGTGCAGCTTTAAGATAGGCATTCGCAGATTTGTCAATATCCTGCTCAACTCCAGCACCAGTTTCAAAGCAGATGGCGAGCTGGTAGAAGGCACGACCATTTCCCGTATCTTCTCGCGCAGCCTGCGCATAGAAGCTGGCCGCCTCCTGATACTTACCTAGCTCCTGCACGATGAGCCCCTTGAGCAGAGCTTGTTCAGAGCTGGGTAGACTAGTGTCTATCTTATCAAAATGATCGGGGACTTTCTCCTCACTAGGCTCTGAACCCTCTGCCCCCTCTTGCTTGGGCTTGGGGCGTTCCTTTAGTCCGTTCTTGTAGAGAAACTCTTCTGCAAACTTCAGTGACTCCCATGTAGGAATATCGACCCAGTCAGACGCATCTCCATCATTATTGGGCAGCTCCGTACTTCCCAACGCGCTTTCCTCAGCTGCGGGGTAGAGAGAATAGCCCACATAGACTTGCTTCGTGTCTAGATCCATGCGCAGTGTCATCATGAGACGCACACCATTAAAATCATAGATATGGATAGGAAAACGCTTACCCTCGTGCAATTCAGGGCTTGGCTTAAAGCTTGGGGTATTCTCCGAGCGATCTGTGTTAATCCCATAAGCCTTTTTAACGGCTTCTGTCACATAGAGGTAAAAGGATTTTAGAGCCTCATCAAATTGCTCAAAAGGAATAGCCTCCATGCCATCGACATGGATGGCGAGTAGCTCTTTTCCGCTGCGGTCAAACTCAAAGCTTACGACCCAGTCCTGATGCGCGACGCGCCCTGTCATCTGGTGTGAGCGTTGTAGTTGCTTCCCTTGCGGCGCGTCAGCGATGGGCTGAAGCTCCGTGGCATTTTCGAGTTTTTTAGTCACCTCAGCTCGCGAATCGCCGAAGTCTACGCCGCCGATTAGCGCAGCATAACTAGGGCTCAAGCTCAGGATTAAGGCTAGGAGTGGTGATTTCATAAGAATGGGATGATAAGTGAGATTAGAACCAAGTGAGACCCGCTGCTTGGCGCACACGGTCGAGCACCTGTGATGCTGTGACGCGTGCACGCGCAGCACCATCGCGCAGAACTGCTTCTACATAGCCATCCTCCGCGAGTAACTCCTCTCGTCGCTCGCGCGCAGCGCGGAAGAACTCCCAATAAGCCTCGAAGAGCTCTTTCTTAAACTGACCATAGCCTATTCCACCTGCCTCAAAGTCGCGCACCATGCGTGCATACTCATCAGCAGTCGCAAAAAGCTTGAAAAGAGATAAAATAATAGAACCCTCTGTGGGTTTGGGGTCTTCCAAGGGTGTAGTATCCGTGACAACCTTGCGATTGATGAGCTTGCGCATCGCCTTTTCTTCCCCAAAGATAGGAAGCGTATTACCATAGCTCTTACTCATCTTCTGACCGTCGAGGCCAGGAACCACCGCCGTCACCTCATTGATCATCGGTTCAGGTATCCTCAGCACATCGGATGCGAAGCGTTCATTCACCTTAATAGCGAGATCACGTGTCACTTCCAGATGCTGCTTCTGATCCTTACCTACAGGTACAGCATCCGCATCATAGAGCAAAATATCCGCCGCCATCAATGCAGGATAGGCGAAGAGCGCATGAGATGCCGCAAAGCCCTTCGCAACCTTATCCTTATAAGAATGGCAACGCTCCAATAAGCCCATGGGGCATACCGTGCTAAGAATCCAAGCGAGCTCATTAACTTCGGGAACGGCTGACTGCACAAAAAACACGGACTTCTCAGGATCAAGCCCACAGGCGAGAAGGTCTAACGCTAGATCACGCGTATTCGCGTGCAGCTGCTGCGCGGTCTCCATGGTTGTCATCGCATGGTAATTCGCCACGAAGTAATAGCCCTCCCCCTGCTCCTGAAGCTGAACTGCTGGCTGAATCGCCCCAAAATAATTACCGATATGGAGCTGTCCACTGGGCTGTAAACCTGTTAAAAATCGCATAGTAAAATGATAAAAATAAGCTTGCGCGATTATAATAAAAATCACGCACGAAGGCAAGCGAGAATACAGCCTCCATCAAGGAAGCTTGCAAGAAAGCTATTGCTCTTGCGTAAAAACCCTCTTCAGGTAGAGTTGAAGACTCGTTTTCGTATAGACTCCTTCTATGCGGCGTAGGCGCACACCTTCAGCATAGAGGTAACTCATGGGAACACGGTCTATTTCAAAGTCACTCGCGAGCTTCTTATACTTGTCTGGGTCGATAACCACCACCTGTAGTGAGCCCTGTGACTCATGAGCTAGCTTCTCAAGAGAAGAGCGCATCGCTTGAGAGTGGGGGCACCATTCTGTCGCAAAGCAGAGCAGCAAAGCACGACCTGATACCCCAATGAGCTGCTTCATACTCTCTCCTTTGTAATCGCTGAAGGGGGCAAACTCGATCATATCAGAGGGCAGCGCAGGAGCTGTGTAGTCCTCGCGTATTAAGATTTCTAGATCTTCCTCACTCGGATTTGGCGCGGCTTTCACTTCAGTTGTAAAACGAGCACGGTGTGCACGAGCCGCCTCATCATCTCCCTCACAAGAGCTGAGTAGCGTCATCACAGAAGTGACACTAAATAACAAATGAAAGTGTTTAAAACCTTTAAGCGAAAGCATAAAATCTAGGGGCGTGTGGCACTATTAGGGGAGGATGTCCAGCTCTGTTGCTGTGGCGAAGGGCGAAATTTGACGACACGCTGAGCCAAAACAGCACAAAGCTCACCCGTCTTTGGGTGCTTCACCATACGCCCAGCTGATTCATGAACACGGAAGCTGCCAAAGCCAGCTATCTTCACCTCGCCTTCACGGCGCAAGCCCTCTTGAATAGATCGCAAGACCGCATCCAGCGCGAGCTCGGCAGCACCAGCAGTAGCCGTCCCACCTAAGGCACGGCGCACTTCCTCGATCACCTGCTGGCGTTTCATAGCTAAGAAGCCTTGAACAACTTAGTCGCGACTGCGTCCGAGTATCATCATCGCATAGTAGGCAAGCATCGCTAGAGAAGAGAGTGCTGCCACTACGTAGGTCATCGCAGCCCACCGCAGAGCTGTACTCGCATCACTCTGCATCGTGCGGTTCAGAGCACCTGTGCGGTCAAGCCACTGGAGGGCGCGACGTGACGCATCAAACTCCACTGGTAGTGTCACAAAGGCAAATAGTGTCGTCAGGCCAAAGAGGCTCAGACCTATCCACGCCACAGTTGGACTAGAACCTGCCATCAAGAGGAAGAGACCTATCATCAGCACTATAGAGCCGAGATTAGACCCGATACCAACCATAGGCACCAGAGTAGAGCGCAGCTGAAGCCAGGCATACCCTTTTGCATGCTGGATGGCGTGCCCACATTCATGTGCAGCCACTGCCATCGCAGCTACACTTGCCTGACTATACACCATCTCACTGAGGTTTACCGTGCGATCGAGAGGGTTGTAATGGTCAGTAAGCCGCCCTGGGGTGCTGATGATTTTCACATCATGAATGCCGTTTTCTGCAAGCATTTGCTGAGCTGCTTGTGCACCTGTCATGGGAGCAGGCTGCTGGCTAAACTTTTCCATGTGGTGCTTCATACGTGACTGCACGAGGAAACTGAGCAGCATAAAGAAGCCTAAAATGATGATACCACCATAGCTCGTGAACCCGACCTGCGCACCACCTGCAGTGCTGTGAGCGGCAGATTCCACCTGAGGCGCAAACTGCGCAAGGATAGATAATAAGGAAATAGATAGTTCCATGCGCAATAACATAGCACAGCTTAGCAGCTGTGGCAACGCTCTTTTACGACATATCGTCAGCTATCGTTGTGGCACTCTCGCGCAGCTTCTCCACCCCCGCGCGTCTCAGTGCGGTGCCGTGCAGCAGTGCTGCAAAAGCCTCCTCATCAAGATGAGAGAAATTTTGTAAAGCGACATCTCTGAGTTTTGCAGGCATGAGCATGCGTGCATCACGACAACCGCCTTCGCGCTGCCTCCAACTATTCCACGGGCAAACTTCTTGACACAAGTCACAGCCAAAGTAGCAAGAATGAGCGCGCTGAGCCTCTGCGATAGTAGCAGGCATGGGCTCTTTCGCCTCTATTGTCCAGTAGGAGAGGCAGCGACGCGCATCACAGCTTCTCCCATCTAGCGCCTGCGTCGGGCATACCTCCAGACATCGCTGACAAGACCCACAACGAGAAACCGCAGGCTCATCTCTAGGGAGTTCCAGCGTCGTGAGAATACTAGCGAGCACTGCATATGACCCTCTCTTCTCTCGAATGAGCATCCCATTCTTCCCTATCCATCCTAAGCCTGCCTGCTGCGCAAAGAAGCGCTCACTTACAGGACCTGAGTCACTGAAGCATCGCTGCACCCCTCCATAGATCTGGAGACACTCGTCGAGGTCTGCAAGTTTCGGCTTGAGAACTAGATGATAATCCTCACCCTGCGCATAGCGTGCGATACGGCCTTGCTTCGTCCTCTGCTCACGTGCATCTTCACTTGCGTACTCATAGCTTAGCATGATAACAGAGCGTACCTCCGGCAAAACGAGCCGCGGATTTAACCTCGCCTCAACATGCCGCTCCATCCAGCTCATGCCAGCATGTGCGCCTAACTCTACCCAGAGTCGCAGAGTATCTCCCTGATCCGCGGTAGGTGAGCAGACACCTAGCGCAGAGAAGCCTAACTCGCGGGCGAAATACTTTACCGCATCTCTCGCTGCCTGAGCACTGAAAGGAGCATCATTCATGGAGGAAAGGGATATACTGAGCCACACGTTCTATCGCATGAGCCAGTCGCTGAGTGTAGCTGAGGTAATCCTCCTCTTCTTCGCCACTTCCTAGTCTATGGAGTAGACGCTGCATATTCACAGCTGCTGACTTATCACCGAGTGATGCCGCTTCACGGAAATAGAGCAGCGCCTGCTGCTCGTTTTTCTTCACCCCTATACCGCGCTCGTAGAGTATGGCTAGATTATTCATCGCACGCGCATCATCATGCTCAACTCCTCGCGCATAATACTTCACAGCCAATGGATAGTTTGGCTTACTGAGCCCGAGCCCTGACTGGCAGATATAGCCTAAATAGAAGAAAAGATGCTTCGTCTCTGGTGCATCGTGGGAAAGCTGCTTGAGTAATTTGATGGCGACTAAGGGTTCTTTCTTACAGCCTATCCCCATCATATAATAGCGAGCGAGCTCTGCTTGCGCTTCGTGAGACCGTAGATCCGCTGCACGCTTCAACCACTGGAAGGCTTCCTGTCGCGCTTCTAGGTCGTGAGAACTATATTCCAGATAACGAACGAGTCGCAGCATCGCCACAATCTGAGCCTCGCGCTGCTCCTGCGACGCATTCTCGGGGAGCACCTCACCCGCCATGATCAGAGCATGGCTCTGTGCTTTTTCCAGATCAGCTTCTATCCCCTTAAACTTACCCTCCCACATATCAAGCAGGAGCAACTGCGCTGGAATGAAGCCCGCTTTCGCTGACAATTGCAAGAGGTTAGGGACGGCTGATACATCCGTAACAGACTTGTGCTCTAGGAGTGTACGAGCCAACACATATCGCTCCTCTGCCTCTACCATCGCTTGCTCACTAAGCTGTTGCGGCTCACCTTCTTCCTCTACATAAAAGTACAGCTCCGCCGAGTGCAAAGTAGCAGCACTCGCAGATAGCTGACAGAGCACACCGCAAAAAAAGAGCAAATGCACCACCAGAGCATATCGCACATAACCAAAGAGCGAAGAAAGCATACTGCTGTTATAGCACAGAGAGAACACGATGTCTATACCCAGAGGGTGAGAAAGGGATCTTCCGCCCTCTATAGGCACAAAAAACTTGACTTCAATACACAGAGCTCTACAATACTCAAGAACATGAACAAGGACGCCCTCATCAACTTGCTAAAGGCAAATGCTCGTCTCAGCGATGCCGACCTCGCCCAGTCTCTCGGATCAAGCCCTGAAGAAGTAGCACAAGCGCGACTCGAACTAGAAAATGAAGGACGCATCCTCGGCTACCAAGCCATCATCAATGATGATGAAGACGAGGGGCATGTCTACGCCTTCATCGAAGTGCGTTGCGCTCCACATCGCGGAGATGGCTTTAACCGTCTTGCGCGTCGTATAGCTCGCTTTGAAGAAGTACGCAGCTGCTACCTCATCTCGGGCGGCTACGATCTATTAGTACTCATGGAGTCAAACACCCTCCCTGCGGTCGGACGCTTCGTCAGTGAGAAGCTTTCTAACATCGATGGCATTCTATCGACAGCAACTCATTTCAAGCTCAAAACCTACAAGAAGGATGACCTCCTTTTTGAAGATGACATCCCGCACGAACGCCTCATCGTCTCCCCCTAATCGCATCATATGAATTGGGATAACAAACTCAGTCACAAGGTAAGCGCCCTCCCTGGCTCGGGCATTCGCGCCTTCTTCGATCTCGTCATTGGCAGCAAGGACATCATCTCTCTGGGCGTAGGTGAGCCAGATTTCGTTACGCCATGGCATATTCGCGAAGCAGGGATCATCTCCTTAGAAAAGGGGCAAACCACTTACACGAGTAACCTCGGTCTTGAGACGCTACGTGAGAGCATCGCGAAGTATGTATCAGGCTTTTTCCATGTCGACTATGAGCCTCGCACAGAGATACTCCCTACGGTGGGCGTCAGCGAGGCTATCGATCTCGCTCTACGCGCTCTGCTTAACCCCGGAGATGAAGTCATCTACCATGAGCCCTGCTATGTGAGCTATAGCCCTAGCATCTTACTCGCTGATGGCGTACCCCGCCCTATTCAGACGGGGATAGAGGACCTCTTTGCGCTCAATCCGGAGCGACTCGAAGAAGCAATTACAGAGAAGTCAAAGGTCCTCATGCTCAACTTTCCGACCAACCCAACAGGCTCGATTGCGCCCTATGAAACCTTGAAGAAAATCAGCGAGATCTGCGTACGCCACGATCTCATCGTCCTCACAGACGAGATCTACTCGGAGCTTCGCTACGATGGAGAAGAGCACACAAGCATCGCCGCCTTCCCAGGGATGAAGGAACGCACAGTGCTCCTTCACGGCTTTTCCAAGGCATTTGCCATGACAGGCTTTCGCCTCGGTTACGTCTGCGCCCCAGCCCCTCTCATCGAGCAGATGTGCAAGATTCATTCCTACACCATGATATGCCCCACCATCACTTCTCAGCAGGCTGGCATAGAAGCACTAGAGCGTGGTACACCTGCCATGCTTGAGATGAGGGATAGCTATCATGAGCGGCGAGACTACCTGGTTGACCGCTTTAACCAGATGGGCATGGACTGCCATCTCCCCGGAGGTGCGTTCTACACCTTCCCCAGCATCAAGCGCTTCGGGCTAAGTTCTGCTGACTTCGCCCTCCAGCTACTCAAGCAGGCTAAGGTTGCCGCTGTGCCAGGCACGGCCTTCGGTAGCTCTGGTGAGGGCTACCTGCGCTGCTGCTATGCCACAGGTATGGATCAGCTGAGACTCGCATGCGATCAGATGGAACGCTTCTGCGAAGACTTACTCAAGAAGCAGGGATAATCATCACTCAACTGAGCTCCACACATGAAGAAGAGTAGCAAGATTAAGCAAGGCGATAGCATCCTCTATCGCAGCTATGTCACCCCCTTCATCATCTTCATGCTGTTGACACTCATCTTCCCAGTAGCGGAGACCTTCTTCACATGGGATCACCCCGAGGCGGCATGGTGGCAGCGTGCGCCAGAGATGGTTGTCTACCCTCTACAGACTCTCATCTGTGGTGGATATCTCTGGTGGACTCGCAGAGGTGTAGAATGGGACTGGGCATGGAAGCCCTGCCTCATCGCTGCCCTCCTCGGTGCGGTGGGTATAGGCATCTGGCTGATTCCTTATCTCAGCGGTTGGGTGGAGACACAAGAAGGCTTCGATCCTGCTCGCATCTTTGGAGAAGGGAGTACGATGTTCTACATCCAGTACATCTTGCGCTTTCTGCGTGCAGTTGTCGTCGTGGCTCTTGTTGAGGAGTTTTTCTGGCGAGGCTTTCTTATGCGCTGGGCGGTTGATCGTGATGCACCACAATCCGTCCCACTAGGCACTGCTTCATGGAAGGCTTACCTCATTACAACTGTAGGCTTCATTCTCATCCACCAGCCTCAAGACTATGCCGGAGCATTTATTTTTGGAACAATAGCTTACTTCCTCACAGTTAAAACAAAACGCCTCACACCAGTCATCATCTACCATGCTGTTGCTAACCTCATCATGGGACTCTGCGCTGTCTGTCTCGGGCTCTCAGGGCTCTGGTAATCCTCCCACATCCTATCCCCTCCTATGCAATCTTTCATCCTCGGAGCAGGCCATGGCACACGTATGGCACCCCTCAGCCTTATTGTACCCAAGCCCCTGACCCCAATCTTCCAAAAGCCTCTCATTCACCATATTCTCGATCGTCACCATGCCGCTGGCGTAAGAAACTTCTCCATCAATATCTCTCAGCTTGACTATCTCTGGGAGAGAGCCTTCCCCGAAGAGACATACCTCAGCTGCCCGGTGCACCTCAGCTATGAGCAGTCACCTCTCGATTCAGGGGGAGGGATTAAGAAAGTACTCCCTCACATTAATCCCGATGAGGAACTCATCGTCCAGAATGGAGATATCCTCACCGATATTCCCATCGATGAGCTCTTATCCATCCATAGAAAAAGTGGGCATCGCCTCACACTCGCCCTGCGCAGCGTGGATGGGAAGAAGAATGTAGGCTTCGACCCAGCTACAGGTCTCATCACAGACATACGCCACGCCCTTGGCATTGATGAAGGTGGCTACCAATTTGCAGGAATCTATATCATGGATCCTAGCATTGCGGAACTTTTCCCCTCAGAAGACCTCTTCTCCATCGTCCCTATCTGGATTGAGCTCATCAAGCGTGGCGAAGCAGGAGGAGCTGTCTTCGACTGGTGTAACTGGCATGAAATTGGCACCCCCCGCCAGTATCTTGATGCCCTCATGGAGCTACCTTCAGCACACCGCATCTCGCCACTTGCTAAAATATCAGCACTAGCTGATCTCTGCGAAGACTGCGTCGTCGGGGCTGATGCGAGCATCCCCGCAGGCACGGAGATGACAAACTGCATCGTCTGGCCACGCACCGTGGTGGAGGCAGGATCATACACAAACTGCATCCTCACGCCACGTATCAAGGTGGAACTGGGGGAATAATAACTAGCTTCAACGCTTCTTGCAAGAAGCATCCTTGACCTACCCTAGCTCTTTTGCTATGATATCAGCAGAAAACAGGGTATCTTCCCCTGCGCTGACATCATGAATAAGCAGCTCCACATCTATGATTGCCTGACTCGAAAGCTCGTCGTATCCGATGGAGCCTTTATGACCATTGGTGCGTTAGAAAGCAGCACCTTCCCCCTAGCTATGCGAGCGAAGAATGCAGGCTCATTTGCCCAGCGCGATGATACCTGCCGATTCTTCCCCCACAGCGACACCGACAGCTACTCACTCAACGGCACACGCCTCACGGGAGACGTCATCATCCGCCCGAAGGAACTCTACCTACTCTGCATCTCTGGCGCAACACTCGTATGCTGGTACGGCGACTCTGCTGACAGCAGCAAGCCCAAGTTTAGCCAATTTGAAGCAAGCCAATGGTTCGTCTACCTCAAAGACGAGCAGCAGTGGAAGGGACCTCTTACATTCTTAAAACTTACAGAAGAGGCGGAGCATCTCCCGAAGGAGGCACTCATCACCTTCCGAGGACTGGATAATAGAGCCTTTATCCTCTCAGACCTCTACGACTCTCTCTCCTTCTACAAGACACAGCAAAAGGAGATACAAAAGAAGCGTAGCTCTGGCGATGAGACGCCTTATCGCTGCCCCTCCTGCTGGGAGCTCTTCATGCCTGAGCAAGCTCTAGCAATCGCGTCTCACCCTGACCTCTGTGGTGATGAATACCTAGGTGAAGATGCTCAGCAGCGTTTCACTCCCCAGACACTCAATGCACAAGGTCTCCCTTTGGATTCCAAGGGCGTACCTTGTACAGACTTCGCATGCCCCCTCTGCCATCACAAGCTGCCTCCATTTTTCAACCTGACTCGTCAGCATATTTTCTCTCTCGTAGGCGTACCTGCCGCTGGTAAGACATACTATCTTGCAGCACTAGCCCACCAGCTGGGATTAGAGCTGTCACGCGACTTTAACATCCCCTTCCGCGATGCTGACCCTCAGGCAAATGCTGCTCTCAGTGATATGAGCACGCGCCTCTTCACTGCACGCACACCTCAGGAAGCATACATAGGGAAGACTCGCCTCGAAGGAAGCCTCTATCAGAATGTCTGGCGCCATGGGCATGAGGTCAGCATGCCTCGCCCCTTTGTCTACAACCTCAACAAGGCGGCGAAGTCGTACTCCATCGTCATGTTTGACAATGCGGGTGAGAGCTTCGAGCCCGGACGCTCGGGAGAAGAACATCCTGGTGCTGAGCATCTAGCGGTTGCCTCCAGCGTTCTCTACCTCTTCGACCCCACGACCAACCCTGGCTTCCGCAGCCTCTTGCAGGATAACAAAGATCCGCAACTCCAGCGATGTCTCCACCCAGCAGGACGACAAGGACGACTACTAGCGGAGACGGAGATGCGTCTACGCACACGCCTCAATATGCCACCAGGACAGAAGCTTGACATCCCCTTCGCGCTCATCATCGGAAAGTGCGATATCTGGCAACACCTCTTGGGTCCTGAGCCACTCCTACCAGTCGTGCGACACGGCATTTTTCATCCTCAGAATGTGGATGCTAACTCTGCACGCCTACGCCAGCTACTATTCAACATATGCCCCTACATCTGTATCAATGCTGAAGCGATATCCTCACAGGTTCGCTATTTTGCTGCATCGGCACTGGGAAGCTCTCCTATTGAGTTCAACGATGAGGCTGGACACACTCTGATAGGTCCCGCATCCGGTGAAGTGAAGCCTCTACACGTGACAGAACCGATGCTATGGGCACTTAATGTGGTAGAACCATCGCTTCTACCCACCCCCCCTCTTACCTAAGCTATCTTACCTAGCTCTTCCGACGCGCATGTCTTACCAGCTGATCTATACGAGTGCACCTCAGTTACTTGATCCTAGCCTTTCGGGTTATGGTGTGGTCGCGCGTAGTGAGCACATGCCGCGCTCACTAGAGAAGAAACTAGAGAAGATCTCAGGCTTCAAGGAGGACGCGAAGCTCATCTCTGGAGCTCAGTTCTCCTATCACATCCTCGACTGTGCAGGAGCTACCTTTCATGTTCTTAGCTGCGTACAATCCGCGGGGGCTGACTATTCTGGACGCGAATGCCATATAGCACATCACTTAGCCCTCACACAAGAAGAGGTACGAAGCCTCCGTGCCAACAAGGCACGCCCCACTCCTGCCTCCATCATTCTTGGTCTTTATCGCGACCAATTCTGGAAGTCAGAGTGGAAGCAGCAGCCTCAGCTAATCAGCAGTGAGCCACGCCTCTCTACCGATCTCTTACCCGACATCAACAGTCAAACGATGTGGAAGGAACTGACGGGTCATAAGTATAACGCAAAATCTCTCATCACTCCTCCCTACGAACATGACTGCCTCATCATCGTCCAGTCAGGAACACGCAGTATGGATATTCTCCACCTCTTAGCAGAGAGTGACTGGATCTCTACGACTCGTGGCTGGGGCATCACCTTCACGACGACAGGTGTTGTACAGGATACATTCGCACAAACACAGCGTATTGCTGTACTAGAAGAATCCGCTCTTGCGGGGAAGGCGCGTCGCTCGGGGCGCCCCACGCTACGCCTAGAGCACAAGCTACTCATCACACGAGAGCAAGAGCTGTTAGCCGCCCAGATTGAGAGTCAGCAACTCGCTGCAGCATCAGGCACAGCTGCATCCAGCATTCTCTCTCACCAGGGATCCTCCCCACCTAGCAGCACGAGTTCTACATCCATCTCACAGAGAGCTGAGCGTGCGGCACTGCTCGACGAGCATCTGATTTCACAACTCCCATATAAGTACATTGAGCCCAAGGATCAGAAAGTCTACCACGAAGCAGCATCATCTTCACGTAGACTCATCGTGATCTGCGCCGCTCTGCTCACCACAGCACTGCTTGCCGTGGCAGCCTACTATCACTATCACACTGATGATCACTCTCCACACACGACGAGCGATTACGCACATGACGCTTCAACTAAGACAGAGAAGCTAGAGACACTCCCTCCTCACTACACCTCACCGCTCGCCCAATCATCTCAGGATATCCATTCTATCAACGAACAGCTTAGCATACTGGCATCACTTCCTTATGATTCGAAGCAAACAAGTGATGAATTAAGCGAACTCAGTGCCCTATCTCTTGTCGCTCTAGACCATAGCACACCAAGCCTGCAGCCAAAGCTACAGAACCTTCATCATATTATCCAGCAACTGCGAGCCTGCCGACAAGAGGGTTGCGCACATAGTCAGAACATAGCAAGCCTTGTCAACTATTGCCTTGATGTAGGACTGGATCTCGAGGCCATCATACGCCTCTACCTGTTGCATGCCACACAAGAAGTGCCTGCACATCTATGGGCGAACCATCTCACAGAAGCTCAGTGCCAGTCCATCATCAACACGCTGCATGATAAACAACTTGAACACCTCTTCAACGAGCCTCAACTCTTCCCCTACCTGCACGCACTTGATCGTCATGATCCTATTAATAGGCATTATGAAGCACCTGATCAGCAGCTTGATGATATCATCTCCACCTACGATCACCTCAACAGTGGTGGTCTCGTCATCATCAATCAAGATGAGACCATCCCTCTCATCATACAAAACCTCTTTCAGCGCACCTCATTCCTACTCGATCAAGGCAAGATAGGCATCTACCCCATCGACGAATTACCCTTTGTCCAGCGACTCCAGCGTAGCAAATATACTATTCTGATCAATAGCGCAAACACACCTTACGCTCAGGATTTTGTCCTCATCAATAAGGGCGTAGCTGAACCCTCTATCGAGATGCGTCTAGCGGCGAGCAGCAAGTTCGGCTACTTCCTCTTCCAAGGAAAGCCCACGCTACTCTTACTCAAGCTCAGTGCGTCCACAGCAACAGACCGCTATCTATTCCTCTCCCATATCACCTTTAATATCACACCAAAAAGATCACATATCCCCCTCCCCGATCTGAACGCGGCTGATTTTCTCATCCGTGAGAACGACCTTGACTCACTTCCACCTGACTCATGGCAGCCTTACCCTCAGCTACGCCTAGCTGACAAGTTCTGCTCACGCTATCCGTGGAAGACTCTCAAGCATGAAATTGAGCTTCAAGATCCACCTCAGATTCACATCCCACATATAGAAGGCTTCAGCCCTGAAATCAGCATCGACCCATCTTCGGAGAGGCGTAGCGCGATTAGCTACAGCGTTGTGATTAACAACCAACCCTCCTCTCTTTTCAGCCCAGCAGGACATCGAGTGCAGCTCATGCGCAACTTAGATCTCGATACCATCCTCCAACGCGAACTCTACGCGCTCACCAACAGCTGCGCGACAAAGAGAGAAACCCTCGAGCCTGGCTTCTACACACTGGCGAATATCTATCACATCCTTCTCTCCCTAGATGCTGTGAGCAGCATTTCAGAAGTAGAGCAACTCATGCTCGACTACTTTAAGTGCTACTCGGAGAATGCTCTGGCTCGCCAGATGAATAACATCCTCAGTGACACTCCAGCTCTACTCCTGAGTCCAGAAGACGCACGAGGTCACAGCACGCGCAGCAAGATGATGCGAGCACAGTACGCGGAACTCCTCAGTAATGTAGACACGCGTATCCTCATACGCCAGCACATAAGAAACCACATCAGCCAGAAACTCTACCAGACCTACGAACAGGCGAAGAGAGAAATTGAGGAAACTCACCGAAGCACTCCTCCACATAAGCTTGAGCTCTATAAACTAGAGAAAAAGAACTCTACCCTCATCTGGCACTTCCGACTGATTTCTACTTCCACTGCGTCATGAGAAAGTCTCGTCACCGTCCCGCACCATCACCGAAACCTAAACCACGCGCACCTGTCACGATCCATCAGCTCTCGCGCGATGCCCTACGCTCACGCCTCCGCCAGCTAGAATATCAACTCAAGCAGGATGCTGTCATCACAGTAGAAGATGCCAAAGAGCTCAGCCAACAGGCTGAGAAGATACGCGCTGAACTCCTCCATCGCCATCATACCAATAAGCGTATCCTCATCATCGCACTACTGACACTCACACTGGGAGCTCTATGCTTCGCGCTCTTCGCGCTCAACAACAAGGCTAATATAGCAGAAGAAAACCTCAGCCGTGCCATCAGCACAAATAATCCCCAACTAGTTGCCGAGGAAGTCAAGCGAGCGAAGCAAGGACTCAACTCCTATATCAACCCTTCATTGCGCCGAGCCATCCGTGAGGCTCAAGCTTACGTCGACTCGCAGCAGCACATGCTCAACCAGTCCTGCAGTCTCTTGCAAGCGATAGAAGGAGGCTCACGCACGTGGGAGAGCTTAGGCGCGGAGGAGATACGCCTGATACATACCCCCTCCTTTCAGCACACTCCCGAAGGTCTCGCCGTACTACGTCGATGGAGGCAGCTCATCGAGCAGCGCAAAGCTCAGAAAATCACCCTTCGTAGCGATAGTCTCAGAGCCATCATGAAGGCATTACCCCCTCATGCTACACTCAGCCGCAATCCTACAGAGAGTCTCCTTGCTGTGCAAGAGGAAACCGAGCTGCTGCGCGAGCGTCTGGATGAGTTCCTGCTTCTGCAGCGCATCCATCAGCTGGATCATCGCCATGCTAACCGCATCCGCGCACGACTTCAGGAGCTCCGCCTCCTGAAGCGAGAAATAAACGCCCTCATCGATATGGATCAGCAGCTACTGAAGGCAGAAGAATATGAAGACTTTCTGCTGCGTCTACGCTGTTATCAAGCCAACAGCTACCCTCTCGGCATCTCCACGGCAGAACTCTCTTCGCAGCTACCGCGAGAAAATATGCTGCGTGGCATCATCGGACTGGGGCGCGTGCGCCTCAATCCAAGTGAGCTTCAATCACTCAAAGCAATACTAGAAGGAAAAGCACCCACCTTCACCCATCAGCACCCTGCAAATATGCTTCAAGTGAGCCTGATGGAGTCCATCTTCCAGTCACGCCCCCTGCACCAGCGATACTATCGTCTGTCTAACCCAGCTCTTGGAGAGACCTGGCTCATCCAGACAAAACCCAAACTCAATGAGAAAAACCAACTAGAAGTGACGCTAGATGAGCTCGACGCTCGCTCTCAGGCAGGTCACAGTGGAACACTACTCATCCAACCCAGCCCACAGCTACGTCTTGAGGAGCTATCTTACGCCCATGTGATTAAAGAACTCAAGCTAACGCGCGAAGACTTCTTCCTCACAAGCAACCTAGCAAAGACGCTAGAGCAACTGCTCAGCTACAAATCTGGCAGTATTTCCTCTCTCTATAAGGCGCGCATTTTCAAGACACTCGTACAGGTCATAACGACGCATAGCAAGCCCCTACAAGTCGGACTCCCACTCTCTCCCTTACTACGTCGAGATATAGAGAGCTTCACCGCTCTAGAGGGACAGGCAGGCATCACACTCAGCGACACCTCATGGCTGAACTCAGACCCCAAGCATCAGCGTGCAGAAAAGCTATTTGACCAATGGTTTAGCGAACGCGTAGGGCGTCAGTACCTCATGGAGATGAGCCGCATGCTGCGACTCTACCTGCATCATGAACCTGAATACATCGGATATATCACCAGCAGCGGGACTGCTCATTTCCACCACAAGGTAGCCCAGACAGACCATCTCTGGTTCATCGGTGCGCAAGACATGCAGCTCAAGGTAGGAGGACTAGACGCCTTAGCAGAGGCTCACCCCTTCTCTCCCATCTTTAGAACAGAGCCCCCAAAAAAAATACACCGATAGCCTCTCATGGAATACTACCTTTTTCATCGAGATGATTTCAGCACTCCTCTGCCAGAAGCCATCAGCTACCTTAATGAGGAAGAACGCCTCCGATACGCATCTACAGGACTCTCTTTTCTCATCCCACGTGTTCTGCTCAAGCAAGAATTAGCACGAAAGCTACACCTCCACCCCACCGATCTACATCTATCCTACCACCCTGAAGGCAAGCCCTATCTCGCCTCTCATCCCGAGCTCCACTTTAACCTCACTCACACAGCAGATCTTATCGCTATCGCCATGGATCATCGCCCTATCGGCATTGATGTCGAGGTCATGAAGCCGCGTAACTTTCAACGTATCGCAAAGAAAATCATGACAGAAAGTGGCTACAGCAGCTTCATCAAGAGAGGTGCGACTATTCGTGAGTTCTACACCTACTGGTGCTGCTGCGAAGCGCTCATTAAGCAGGTAGGTAGCAGTATATGGCAAGCGCAGCAGTACCGCTTTTGCATCGAGGACGATTACACCATTCTCTGCGAGGACAGGCGCGTTACTATTGATCTTTTCACTCCACATGCTGGTGTCATGGGAGCCATCGCCAGCTATCGTTGCTTAGATACATAGTGCACAGGCATATTTTAAGATTGAATTAGGTGAAATAGCTGCTATGATACTCACCTGAGATGAGTGATGCTCTAGCAGAAAAAAAACAGGCTCCCAGCATGGCTGAGCTCTTGCAGCGTGAACGCACCCTGCAACGCGAGCTCAATGCCCTTCGTATGCAGCTTGCTCGACTCGCTTCCTCATCAGCCCCAGATAGCCAGCTACTCAAGCCCTTGGAAAAGGATAACTCTCTTCTCAGTGAAGAGGAGGTCGAAGAGAACGAAAGCATCTCACGCTTGGCCATCATCGCTCCACTAGAGAAGGACTCCCCTCTACCTTCCATCCTCTTGCGCCCTCTCTCCATTAAAGACCCCTTGCGCAGCAAATGGAATCTGGGCTTAGGACTCCCTCACCCACAGGAGAAAAGGCGCAAGCGGCGCTCTCCCAGCGCTCCGGTTATCGACCCAGATTTAACACCCGCCATACCAGGCTACGTTCGCATCTATGGGCTTCTTCCCTCAGGGGTGCCCTGTCAGTGCAAGTTGCCACTCAACACTATCGCGACCGAGGGGCAGATGGTCATAGGTCGTGATCCATCCGTAGCTCAGATCGTCATCCCTGAAATAGGAGTTTCTCGAGCTCATGCTATCTTAGAATACATTAACGATCAGCTTGTCGTCAGTGACAATGAGTCGACCAACGGCTTATTCATTAATGGGCATCGCCTCAGCTCATATGAGAAACGTGCCCCCCTTTATGACGGCTGCATTGTGAACTTTGGGGATACGACACTGAGAGTAGAAATCGTCCAGTAAGTGGGGCTTAATCTCGCGCTGCTTGCATAACATTCCTCTGTCATAAAATCCCATTTTTGCTAGCATTTTCAGATGGACAATGCTGTAGAAAAACGGTATGATAGCCAGCGAACGCAGCATCATCAATGAACGCTGCCATGTGCACACTAAGCCCATCATCCATTTTCCATGTTTAGATATCCATCATCCAATAAGTCAAAGAACACAGACGAAGCTACCGACACAGGCTTTGAAGACATCTCTCCAGAAGCTGACTGGTCATCTACTGATAGCATGAACTCGTTTGGTGGAGGCATCCCCGTAGAGAGCGATGATATGGATAACACTAGCAACATCGCTCCAAGCGCACCTATCGGAACGATGAATGCTCGTAATGTTCTCAACTCCGATGTAAGCGTTGTTGGCGTCCTTCGCTTCAGCAATGAACTGCTCGTCGATGGTAACGTCGACGGAGAGATCACCTCAGATGGCATCCTCACCGTAGGTGCAAATGCTACCATCATCTCACAGAAGAAAGATAAGCCTGCTATCCACACGAAGAGTGCTATCATTCACGGAAAGGTCTCAGGCAATGTGCTTGTAGACGACCTTGTCGAGCTCGCGAAGAACGCGGAACTCGTCGGAGATATCACAGCAGCTCGACTCATCGTACATGATGGAGCTGTCTTCATCGGTCGATGCGCTGTTGGCGCGGCTAGCAGCGAGTTTGAAAGCTTAACAAAGAAGAGTGCCGCCCCTGCGCAAAAAGCAGCGAAAAGCACTCCTATCACTCCTGTCCCGCAGGAGGTGAAAGCAGAGCCGAGCTCCCCAGTTGTTGAGCTCGGTGATCTCCTCGCTTAATGCGTGAGATAGCCTGAATTAGCCTTTGCGATGGAGGAGCTCAGTACAGATGCGCCCTATGCACGCATGACTACACATAGCTCTACGGTCAAACCTCTCTTTTGCGAGGAGTCATCAGGACTACTCCCTCCAGAAGACTGGGGCAAGTGGATACCACGTGTAGAGGGGACACGTCGCCTGCGCCTTCCCGTGCAGCCCACGATGCGGCATATCACCTGCTACTCCTGTCAGAAAGAGACAGAAGTGCCGATGAAAGCTCTCTCAGCACTTTGCACCCACTGTCGCACGCATCTCATGCTCACCGACATCGTACTCAAGCAAGGATCACAGCGCACGCGTCTCAGCACCTATGGCAAGGTGAGTATCGCACGAGGAGCGCAGCTCTCTGGTCTTAGTATCGAGTGCGGCAGCATGCTTGTCAACGGACTTATCGATGGCAACATCCACTGTCATGGTGAGATGAGACTAGCATGCTCAACGACGATAAAGGGCACAATACACACCCATACTCTCATCGTTGAAAAGGGGGTAAGCCTCCATATCCAAGGAAGGGTAGAAGCGACGAGCATCATCATCTATGGCTCAGTTCATGGCTTGCTGAAAGCGAGTGCACAGATTAGTATCGAAGCGACAGGCAGCTTACATGGAAACTGCCACACCCCCTCGCTCAATCTCGCAAGCCAGACCTCTATACACCAAGGTCGCTGGCAGAAAGATTAGGACAACCCCTCTATCATCATGAATATCGCCATTCGCGGAGCTAGGCAGAATACGCTGAAAAATCTCAGCCTCACCCTCCCACTAGGCAAGATCATCGCCCTCGTAGGTCCTAGCGGTAGCGGCAAAAGCACGCTCGCCTACGAGACCATCTTTGCCGAATCGCGCCGCCGCTTCCTTGACTGCTTATCTACTGGGGCGCGACGCTTGCTCGCACGGCCTGATAAACCACAGCTAGACTCTATTGAAGGCCTCCCCCCAGCTCTCTGCCTCGAACAGCAAGTACCTAGCGGTCAGAGTCGCAGCATACTCGGAAGCATCACAGAGACGCTTGACTATCTACGCATCCTCTATGCGGCCATAGGTGCGCCACACGACCCTGTCACAGGGGAAGTCCTAAGAAAGCTCAGTCCAGAAGAAATCTCCAAGAAGATAACCGAACTTCCCGAAGGAACACGCCTCACCCTCCTCGCTCCCCTACCGCAGGACTTTGCGCGATGGGAGGAGAGCCGCGAGTCAGATATCATGGATCTCCAGAAGCTAGGCTACATACGCGTTCGCCTGCGCGATGACATCCACGACCTAGATGAGCTGCTGAGCTCCCCTCCTCTCGGGGATGAAAGCTGCGAACTTGTCATCGACCGCATCATCGCGAAACCTCAGGCTGAGTCACGCATCGCCGACTCGGTACAAGCTGCCTTACGTGTGAGTCCCGACGAGCTACGAGTTCTCGCCCAGCGACCTGACTCGGAAGCCGAACTACTCCACTTCTACACACGCTATAGGAATGAGGACACAGGCTTCACACTCCCTGATCTCAGCCCCCAAAGCTTCTCCCACTATTCCTCACATGGTGCATGCCCTACCTGCAAGGGGCTCGGCATGGTAAAAAAAGACACGGTACAAAAGGGGCATGACCCCTACATCATCTGCCCTAGCTGCCATGGCATGCGTTTAAACAGCACAAGCCTTGCGGTAACTCTCCTCTTCGGAGAGCAAGAGTACAGCCTCGGCGAACTGAGTCACCAGAGTATCGATAAAATCCTAGACATCCTCCCCAGCCTTCACTATCCATCGAGGATGGGGGATGTTTTAGATTCTGCCCTGCAAGATCTCATATCGCGCCTCAGCTGCCTCGCAGAACTAGGGCTCGGCTACCTCAGCCTCGATCGTGCGACCAACACCCTCTCTGGAGGAGAACTACAGCGAGCACGGCTAGCAAGTCAGATCGGAGGCGGTCTCTCAGGAGTCCTCTATATCCTCGATGAGCCAACCATTGGTCTCCACCCCGATGAATGTGAACGCCTCATACGAGCACTCAAGAAGCTCCAAGCAAAGGGGAATACCATCCTTCTCGTTGAGCATGACCCTCAGATCCTCCAAGTGGCAGATCTGCTCATTGAGATGGGACCAGGTAGCGGACCGCTAGGAGGAGAGATCATCACGATGGGTAGCTATGAGGAACTGTGTGCCCATCCCCACTCCCCCACGGGCGCATGGCTGAGTGGGAGAAAAAGCAGCATAGCCAGTGCTTCCAGAGTGAAGCTAGATGAGCAGCTGTGGGTAACGCTGCGCGATGCGCATGCACGCACCCTCCAGCACATTGACTTCCACTTCCCACTAGCCTCCTTCACTTGCATCTCCGGTCGCAGTGGTAGTGGCAAGAGCACGCTCATTCACGAATGCCTCATACCCGCTGTAACAGAAGGCACACTCGAATCAAGCATCGAGACACTACGCCCTCACCTAGCTAGAGCTGTCCTAGTCGATCAAAGCCCCTTGAGCGGCGCGAAGGGAAAGAACTCCATGCCTGCGAGCGCCACAGGGCTACTTGACATCTTGCGAAGGCTCTTTGCATCACTCCCCCTCTCCAAGCAGCGTGGCTACAAGGAGAACCGCTTCTCACTTAATGTGCGAGGTGGTCGCTGTGAGCGCTGCGGAGGTACAGGGCATATCGACATCGACATGAGCTTCCTAGCCGATCTCCATAGCTCCTGTGATGCCTGTCATGGAGCACGCTACAACCGTGAGACACTGGAGGTAAGCTGGCGAGGGCGCTCCATTGCTCAGATCCTTGAGATGACCGTCAGTGAAGCGTCAGACTTCTTTCAGAATATCCCGCAAGCACGAGGCATACTCCAAGCTCTCCTCGATCTAGGGCTCGGCTACCTCGCGCTTAATCGCGCCTCTTCCACCTTATCAGGAGGTGAGGCTCAGCGTATCAAGCTCGCAAGCTACCTCGCCCGCGCAAGCTCTACCCAGACGAAGCAACTGCGAACGGGACAACAGGAAGAGAAACTTCTGTTCATCCTAGATGAGCCCAGCACTGGTCTCCACTTCAACGAGGTAGAACTACTCTTACAAGCCCTCTTGCGCCTTCGCGACCGAGGACATACCATCCTCTGTATCGAGCATAATCAGAGCATCCTCAGCTGTGCCGATTACCTTGTCGAGATGGGCCCTGCAAGCGGTCTTGAGGGAGGACTCATCCGAGATGCTCGCAGCGGCGCAGCATTCGCCCACACAAATAGGTAAGCAATAGGCTGAGTACTCATATTGAGCACTCAGCCTCTATCGTAGAAATCTACTTATGCGATTAGCCTATATTGGCACGTCCTGAGAGACGCGCACCTGGCTCCATGGAGAGCTTTTGTGTGGTGATGTCACCATTCACAATTGCTTGCTGGTTAAGATGGCAACTCTGACTCTCGACATTGCCCTGCACATCTCCATAGATATTCACCGAGCCTGCAGAGATGTTACCCTTGATCTGAGCGGCTTGCCCGATGGTAACCTTCCCTGACTGGGACTTGATTTCACCTTCGATGCGACCATCGATGTGCATATCTTCGCGGAACTCTATCGTACCGATGATCTCGATACCTGAGGCGAGGACATTTGTAGTGGCTTGAGTACTCATGATCTTACTGTAGCTTCTCTTGGTGGATCTGTCGACTGATTAAACAGTCATGATCTCTTTTTCCTTTGCAGCAACCTGCTCGTCAATCATCTTGACAAACTTGTCTGTAAGCTTCTGAACCTTTTCTTCAGCACCACGAGCACCATCTTCTGTCAAGACGTTGTCAGCCTTCATCTTCTTGATACTGTCCATGCCTGTCTTACGTGCGGCACGTACGCGTACACGAGTATCTTCTGCGAGTCCCTTGACGAACTTGCAGAGCTCTTGACGACGCTCACCAGAGAGTTCGGGGATAGGAAGGCGCACGGAACGAGCATCAATGACAGGATTGAGATTCAGACGGCTTTCTTCGATAGCCTTACGGATATCATGCAGCGTACTGTGGTCAAAGGGTTGGATAAGAATGCTACGCGCATCTGGAGTGGAAACCACAGCAATGCTCTTCAGCTTCATGGAGCTACCATAGCTAGAGATGAAGATATCCATGTTATCCACGAGGGCAGGAGATGCCTTACCTGTGCGCACACCGTCAAAGTCCGCATTCATGCGTTCCATGACATTTTCCATTGCTGTTTCAGTTTCCAATAAGAGTGTTTCTTCGTCCATAATGTATTAATTGGGTTGTAAATGAATGATGTGTTGTAAAATAGCTAATTAGTCGGTGATAACGGTACCGATGTTTGCGCCAAGAAGTGCGCGTGTGATATTGCCCTCTTGGTGCATATCAAAAACGACAATGGGCTTCTTGTTATCCTTGCAGAGGGTGAAGGCTGTCTGATCCATCACCTTGAGCTCGCGCTGAATGCACTCTTCGTAGCTGATCTGATCGAAGCGTGTCGCACTAGGATCAATCTTGGGGTCAGCGGTATAGACACCATCGACAGATGTCGCCTTCATGACAACCTCAGCATTGATCTCACAGGCGCGCAATGCGGCTGCTGTGTCCGTGCTAAAGAAGGGATTACCCGTACCAGCAGCGAAGACCACGATCTGTTCATCACGCAGCTGTGCGCGCGCACTGTTGCGCACATATGGCTCTGCAACATTCTTCATCTCGATGGCACTCTGGACGTGACAGTCTACACCAAGCTCCTGAATGGCGGAGCAGATGGAGAGTGCATTCATCACCGTGGCAAGCATGCCTACGTAGTCGGCGGTAGGTCTATCCATCCCCCGTACGCTAGCCTTAGCACCGCGCCAGATATTTCCACCGCCCACGACGATGGCAATCTGTAAATGACCTGTCTTCTGAGCTTCGACGATCTCTCCAGCGATGCGCGCAACGATCTCAGGCGAGATATTGTCACGACTGCCAGGAGCGCGTAAGGCTTCTCCGCTCAATTTTAGAAGAATACGACGATAATTATTGCTAGCTTGTTCACTCATAATTTCTCTCGCTCACTATAGCAATCTCTCCCACTTATTGCGAGCTAAAACATAGGGCTGATGCCAAAATTAGAAAGAAAACTCCATACCAAGCCGACCATAGAGACCGGCGTCTGCTTTGTAGATATCGTATGTTGACTTATTATCCTTGCCGAGGAAGCGGATTTCTTGATCAAAGTTGAGCCCCAGATCTAGATAAAAACGCATATGAGTACCGCGCTGTGTCTGCTTGCTATACTGAGTCTGAAGACCTATGATGAAGCTTTCCATGCGCATCAGTTCAGTACGACGATCACGGTTCACACTCCAGAGGAAGTGATTCCACTGGATAAAGGGTCCCCACTCGAAGTTCCCCCTCACGCCATGCTTACGCACGACTCCGAGTCGCTGCGACTGGATGCGTAGATCCCACTTGGGGGCGAGCTGCCAGCTGACATTCACCAGCGGCCAGAAATCTTCACTATAATAATCTGGCATGTAGGAGACGCCCAATGTGATGCGAATCCTCTCATTAGCTCGGTAAGTGAACGCTGCAAATGCACCTAGATAAAAGCTACTACTGGATAGATGATCCAGGTCTGACGAGAACTGAGGGGTGACGCCGAGTGTCAAGCGCGCCTTCTCATCGACATTGTAGAATAAGGAGCCTATCACACCAGCTGTATACAGTGCATCTTCTCCGATCAGATCAGTACCTGTTACATCAAAGAAGCTTGCGCGCGCATTGAGTGACAGATCAACATGCCAGCCACGGTAGACATGCTGACGTGGGTCTACCATAGGAAGGGTGAAATAGACATTCGCAAAGGAGAACTTCCCATCTGAGCGGCGGAAGTCCTGCTGAGCGAAGTATTCAAACGCCACAGCAGCCTTACGAAAAACGCTTGCCGTATAGAGGGTATGCCTCACAGGCGTTGACGGAACCGCCCCTGATACATCGGGAGCATCCTCATAGACATAGATCTCCCCAGTCGATAGGGACGTGGGAGAGCTGTACACGGGATCTACCCCTGAGCCGCCAGAGAACTCTAGAACTTCAGGATTATTGGTAAAGCCATCCTGTGCGCAGAGAGAGGAGCTCAACACACAGCATGCAAGACATGGTGATATAAAAGTGGAAATGTTCATTGGGTATGCCGGATTTTACCATTTTCCTCTGGCGTTGAACATCAAAAATCAGGTCATACACGAAGTCTAGGTGAAGCCCCCTCACTAGACATCTCTACTATCCCCACTACTCGGAGCGACGTCGACGCATGAGTAGCCCCATGAGAGCAAGCATGCTCAGTGTCACAGTGCTAGGCTCAGGCACGATCTCATCTCCAATGAGGAAGCGTACTTCATTCCCCATTTGAGTTGCATCCCATAGCCCATACGTATCTCCATCCATGAGTAGATTGAAATAAGCACCTTCAGTATCTGCCAAATCGATGCCAGCGACATAGACATAAATCGGTGATTCAGCTGCATAGGCAGTATCAAATACCCCCATATCAACCATATTCGCATTGAGTGTAATTGCACCTTCCAGATCCACGACACCTATATCCAGAGCTGTCAGGCTGAAGTTCACCTCACCACTTCGCGTCACAAGCCTCTGATCCATTTCTAGGTCGGTAAACATGCTATTAGCAAGCACCAGCGAACTTGAACCAGAGAAGCTAACTCCACTTCCTATCACGCAGTTCTCCACATGAATGCTACCTAGGGATCGAACCTCTATCTCTGTTAGGCTGACATTACTAATACCATCTAAACGAGAAAACTCCAACGTGCCTCCACTCAGAGAGGAAGCATGATTTTGCTTACTTCCGACGATATTAATAGCCAAGTTCTGCTGTGATTTGATAATTGAATCCTCACTAAGCGTCACCGCACCTGCGATGACGAGCGTTGTGTTCGCACTCATCACGACCTGACTACTGATTAATTCCGCAGTAGAGGATTGTGCCTGATAGAGGCTACCATCAGCACGGGCGACTGTCTCACCGCCGAATTCTCCTAGGATAAGAGTGCCCGACTTGAGATTGAGAGTCTGCTGAGTAACCTTGTTGTTGATAGCGACGTATGAGCTCAAGCTTTCTACATTACTGTTGATATTAATAATCTGATGATCCCTACCTCCTGTTGATGAACCTGAGATGGCATCATCTATCACAATATGCTGATCATTCAGAGCCGTGAGGTTGATGATCGCATCTGCACTGTGACTGCTACTCTCATTATAGATACCGTTAGAGACTGCCGAGCCTAGTACACCTGACTCATATTGTAGAGAATGGTTTGCCGTGATGTAGACATTCTTGGATACAGCCTTCAAGTCCAAGCTAGCATTAATATTAAAGATCGCACCCCCCTTTGCCTCACTATAAGCTACAATATAGTTAGCGATGAAGCTAGAGTCTTCAAAGATGATAGACGAATGACCAGTATTACTAACAGCTCCTCCTGTCGCCAGCATAAAATCGAGGTAAGTGCCCATTTTCTGAATGATTCTATTGCCTACAAAGTCCCCTGTCAGCTTCTTAATCACACCTCCATCTATATTGCTCAACGCACCTCCAAAAGCGATGCTGTCAGTAACTGAGTTTGAGTAGAAGTTAGCCTCTACGCTCTCGATCACGCCTTTATTATTGGAAAGAGCACCACCATGGGAGTTGGATTCACGAGAATAAATATAATTACCAATGAAGTCTCCCTGTATCGTATCAATCGTTCCTTTATTGGCGATAGCACCACCTGCTAAGCTTCGACTACTCACGCCATTGGCGTCCAGATTACTCTGTGAATAGAGCGCATTCCCGATGAAGTCCGACTGTATCCGTTCCACATGACCTTCATTGAGCAGAGCTCCGCCACTGATAGAGGCGGTATTACCAGCGGGCGCGATACGATTACCTACAAAGTCAGATTGAATGAGATTGATCTCCCCGCTTCCAAGGTTTGCTATTGCACCGCCACCGAGGATCGTGCTTGAGGAGACATCTACGATTTTATTTCCGATGAAGTCACCGCTAATCTTGTTGATGACATTGTCCTCATTGAGTATAGCTCCGCCAGAGCCATCCTGCTCCAGTCCTGCAAAACTATACCAAACATCCGCGGTGGGATTCACCACTTGATCATCGCCTAGGAGATAGGCAAAGATATCGGTCTTCTCGCCGGGAACTCCATAAGTATCTACTGTAATATTCGCATCCGAGAGTACCAGCTGACCATCAGGACCTGAGCTCCAATTGTACCCTTTATAATGGGCAGTCCCTCCTGTCAAATTAACATCATCACCTAGGATATCCTTGTACTGCACATGCTCTCGACTATTCGTGAGCATGCCCGTCTCTTGATCAAAGTCGACGTGAGAAATCGTAAACGGGTGCTCTGACACCTCTGAATCTTGATTCACAAAAGCATACTGGGCATCCACTACATCCACGATCTCAGTGGTCAATGTAAGCGCATATTCCGTTTGATACCACTGAGGTTGAGTAACTGGCTGGCGGAAATCATAGCTGAGAGATACGTGATTATTGAGTTGTGCTATCTGCTCGTCCGTCAATCCATCGCCTTCGCTCCAGGTAAAGACGGTCCATCGAAACGGTTCAGCTCCCCGCCCCAAAATAGCTCCGAAGCTCTGATTATCAGTAACAACAGCACTCAGATTGATATTCTTCATATCCGAGCCGATGATATGGCTAAGCATATCGCTATGTTCGAGCTGAAGTTGACTCACCGCGGTCATCGATCGGTTATAATTATGCCTCATAACGATCTCCTGCTGCGTAAACTCACGTGAGCCATCCTCAAGATCACGATAGAGAGCCTCACCTGAGAGAGATAAATTAGTCGCCTCACTATTTGAAGTTCCTACTAAAATACGACCTTCACCACTGATAAAACTGCCCACCCCACCATGTGACGCAAAATAGATATCGTTCGTATTGCTCGCTTCTTTCACATTCAGCACTCCGCCTGAAATACGCAAAAAACCTTGATTATCAAAACTACTCGTAGTAGAAAAATCCTCACCCTTCGCATATACTTGAGTGCCAGCGGCAATGTTAAGGCGGCTGTTCGTCAGAAGAGCACCTTCACTATTGATAGATAGGCCATCGATGAGATCGAGTCTACCAGTATTGAGATTGATCGTCTGGTTGCGTATTTCATTCCCAAAAAAGACTGACATCTGCGTCCCTGCCGTTGTCGTATAATCAATGACGATGAGTTGTTTATCAACGGCTTCACTACTACCATCCACCTTGTCTCTCAAGGTGAAGGTGTAGACATCAGCATCTGGGTCGGAGTAGTTTCCGCTTATATATATCGTCGAAGTCTCACCATCAGTGCTATGGTTATAAATGGCAACTTCATCTTTTTCGCCCTCACTATTGAGCACATAGTTTCCCGATATTGTGATATTTCCCTCCCGAGTATCAAAATGAAACTCGCTATTATGATTGTAGAGGGCCCCACCTAGCAGTACTCCATCCTCCGCACTGATGCTAGAATAGTTATTGTACATGCTACCTTGATAGCTCAATATGCGCCCTCCGTTAGTATTCGCGATAGCACCGCCGCCTGAGACCCCCGCAGCAGAAGTGTAATTATCTCGCATATCTCCTAGCAGCACCTCGATCGTAGCACCATTATTTGCTATAGCGCCACCATAGCCAGAAGATTCTCCCTGAGCACTATTTTTTGAGAATACACCCACGAAGCTCTCCACGGATGCGTCCTCTGATTGGAGATAAACACCCCCTCCGCTAGCATGATCAGCCTTCGCATAATTAGAAATCAGGCTTGTATTGATACTTGTGATGGTCGCTCCATCATCTATACTGATAGCGCCACCATGCGCTGAGCTACCCCCTCGCGCACTGTTTTCTTCGAACTCAGATCCATGAATCTGGTTCGCCTTCAAGCTGCTTCCGCTGAGATGGAGTGCTCCTCCATACGCATGATCCCCTTTCGCGAAGTTCTCAGAGAAGTTAGCATCAAGCCATTCTAAATTGCTATTGATAAGCGTCATTGCACCTCCATAGCTCCGCGCAGAGCTCACGGCAAAATTCCCAGTGAAGGTCACGTTATCAAATCTAGGAGCACCTCCTGAATCAGCCATATAGACAGCACCTCCAGATGCTACACCATCGACGAGGAGAGAGGAAGAAGCGTAATTATTCAAGAAAGTACTACTTATCTGATAAAGGTGACCTGATTGTAGAGAAAGCGCACCTCCATGACTTGCCCCGCCTAGAGCGTAGTTCCCCGAAAAGGTAACTTCTAATTCATGTATGTATCCCCCATCATCCAGCGCCATAGCACCACCATAAGAACTCTGCCCACCCTTCACATAGTTAGAACTAAAGTTGGCATTGAGCTCCGTGATCTTCGTACCTGAAGAGTTCAGATAGATAGCCCCACCCTTTGCAACGCCTAGATCAGATTGAGCAAAATTGTACTCAATACTCGTGCGCTTCGTCGGATTAGGCTCTTCTTCTGTCGCAAAAGAAGTCAACTTATCAATGATGGCTCCCCCAGTCATGTAGATGAAGCCACCGTACGCAGCATCTCCCTCCCCTATCGCGACAGCTCTATTCGTACTATGATAGTCTGCCTCCCATAGCTCAATATACGATAAGTCGAGATAAGCTCCCCCTCCTTTTGCGTCGCCAGTTTGAGAAGCTCCAGCAATGGAATAGGATACACCTACTGCTTGATTTTGTTTAGTGTTACCACTAATGAGCTTTATTCGACTTGTATTTATAGCTTCTGGATGCGTGACCTGCCCGCTTACTTCCTCTTCAAGATGTGTGTATGTCAGATACAAAAAACCACCACTTGCATCGACGCCTTCAGCCTTGTTGTAGGAAAAAAGTAGCTTTGTTTCTTCATCCTGATAGGACAGATCGTATAGAAGAGATCCATTCTCAATGTGCATAGCCCCACCCTGCGCTGTATAAGCACTTGCAGTATTTTGATGAAAGAGTGCATCTATCTCGCCAGCTACCATGTTGTAGCCATAGAGAGCCCCGCCCTTTGCCGTGGAGGTTATAGCTGTCGCAGAAGCCACATTACCTTCAAAACTACCAGTCAGGCTTGCAAACCCTATTTTCATCGCAATATCTGATTCATGCGTATCAGCATAAAAGGTCGCAGCCCCTCCTGTAGCAGACAGCACTCCTTGAGCCTTATTCGAGTCAAAGGTGACGTAGAGATCTCCCAGCAATCTATTATTATCGTCACTCATCACTCCGAATGAGTGTGTGCTTCCTAGTGCCTGCATAAACGCACCACCATGGGCATGCTTGCCAATGGCCTGATTTGATTCAAAACTAGCTACCACCGTGCGTAGCTCTGTAGTAGTTGTGAACGATGAGGCAAAGTAAATCGCACCACCATACGCGATATCATTGAGTGACTGCGCCTTGTTACCACTAAAGAGGGCTGCCTCACCGCTAGATCTGCCCTGGATCGTATTGACCAGCGACGAGTTAAAAAACAAAGCTCCTCCCGTAGCCACACCTGAATCAACGCAAATGGAGGAATTATTCTTAAAATCGCCATATATGCCTGATGCTAGTGTTTCATTAGCACGCGTGTACTCAAGACTTATTGCCCCTCCTCCACTCCTTCCAGAACTAGCCTGTGCTTTATTGTTTTCAAATGTACCCGCGATGATATCAATCACATTGTACCCAAAAACGGTAGTATTGGCACTGGGCCCGCCATCGGGCATGGGATTATGAAGAGCGACAGAATTGGCAGCAATAGCTCCTCCATAAGCACCGGTGACACCTATAGCATTATTACCCGAAAAGTCGGCAACAATGAGATCTATCCTTGCCTCATGATCATCGAACGTCAATACCCCTGAGTCGCTCGTGGTGGCATCTACATGGAAGTCATAATGACCGATAGCCCCACCATAAGAAGCTTTTGTACTACTCCTAATCGTGTTGTTGGTAAAGATACTATCTGTGATCGACCCTATATCTCCACAGCTATTGAAGATAGCTCCTCCATAAACGGCGTCACCATCATACTGCCCCTCATTAGCTCGCCAAGTATTATCATAGGTGATATTGATGAATTCACAATTGGTAATCTCATCAATGCTGGGTACTCTACCAGAAATCACACCATAACCACTGCTTTTTAATTCAATAAAGCGCTGCTGAAAAATAGCCCCACCACCTCTAGCATAGATGATTAGATCACCATAAGAGGCTTCTGGCGTGTGTGTAAAATTGGTAAAGGACTTATTCTTGACAGATGTGCTACCTTGGCGTTCTGGGTCATAGTTATTAAGACGACCAGACGCCTCTCGGCTTTGAGAATAGGCATGTTCCGTCAGACACACTGCAGACAGAACAGCAAAGAGTAGCGAGCGATAGAGCATGGGTGATAAGGTAATTTTCATAAGGAGTAATATATTCTTAATTTCACTATAACATTTTTATAAGTACAGTCAAGGAGTAAGCATTGACAGCCCACCGCTGTCCCAAATAAAGTTATGAATCGAGGGTATTCCCCAAAAAGAGCCCGACAAGAGAAAATAAAAATGGAAGATTGTGTTTTCATCAGTAAAACATATACTGATGCTGCTAAAAAAACAAAAAACCTTCCATGACCAGCGCACATTTATTTGCCCAAATTGCAAGTTTAATCCCCCGCGATATTGTAGAAAAAGCTGCAAAAAAAACACAATAGTAACTACAAGGCGAAGAAGTTTGACACATAACATCACCTTATCACTATGATGTTTTGTCACCTCGAAAACAGTAAATCATATGTATCTGATGGAAAGCTTTCGGATAATTTAGGGGCATAGGTCTCATAACCAATATGGGCAGCGATGATTGCATTGCTGGTGCTCTATGTGATTAGAAATAAATCGACGCGAAAATGGAGCTTTAGCAAGCTCATTTCTTTTTTGCGGCTTAATATTTTCGTAAAGAGAGACCTTTGGGAATGGGTAATGAGCAACAGCGCGCAACCGAGCACGAGAGCCGAATGCGCAGCTGATGCTTTTTTAGAACCGGGGGGAGGGGGATTTCCAATATAGATATTTCGAACTCATAAGCTATTAAGCTTACTGGGGAGCATTTCTTATTTCAGTTTATTTGGGGCAGGTGTGCGCACTGACATAGACTGAATCCTTTGCCATTGACATCATATCCTGACGCTTTATAATACACAACATGATTAGAGCATCTGTTGATACCAAGAATGAGCAGCTTGTTGCTACCGCGCTGTTCTTTCTTGCATTCATCCTCATGCATGCTTATAGCTTTCTTTGTCTGGGGCTAGGCTTTGATGAGATACAAGATTTTTTTGGCGCATGGTCACCCACCTACCTAGCTCAAGACCGATGGGGGCATAGCGCTTACCGCTTTTTCTTTGGCGATGGTACTCCGATCTGGGCGGGGGGTATAGCTGCTGCTGTGTGGTTAGCCTTGGCTTATTGGTGCCAGATCAGGCTCTTTGAGATTACATCGCGTGTGGAGTATGTTATTTTTGGAGCGTTGAATATCCTTTGTGCTCAATTCGCGCTTATGCTCGACTTTATGCAGCATGCAGATGCCGTTGCCTTTTCTTTATTTGCGTCATCACTAGGGGTCATGATCTACTTTAAGAAGCAGAGTCCATGGCGCACCCTGCTTGCCCTACTCCTACTCGCGCTGGCAATTAGTTGCTATCAGACCATTCTATTCTTCGCTACGATCTTGATCTTGGTGCGCTATTGGATTGAGGCGCAGGCGTTGCGTTTCCCCTTTTCGATAAAGAGAGTCATCACGCTCTCCTCACTATTACTGGGCTCGGTCATCATCTGGTACACGATCAATGCCGTGTGCAAAGCCTACGCCCCGCAATGGGCACTCGACTATGCGCGGGATTATCATGCCTCGCGTAGCCAGCTATCGCTCTTTGTTCAACTGGGGTTCACAGCAAAACTTTTCTATCTTGCACACTACACAAAGCTTGCCCTGCTGAGTGCCTGCGGAGGTCTAGAAGACGGGAGATGGATCTACTCAAGCGCACTACTTCCTCTGACTTATCTGATGTACCACGCATGGCGCACGTGGCGCGGCATCACACGCCTCATCGGATTGGCTCTACCTCTGGCTGTTTGGGTACTTCCCTTTGTGCTAGTGATCATTCTCGGCACCTTGCAGCCTGCGCGTACTTTTCTAGCTGAGCCTCTTGCCTTGGCCTCTCTTTGGCTGCTGGCATGGCGAGCTGCTCCAGCAAGCCTCACTCAGATGCTCATCGTGCGACGACTGACCATCGCTTTACTCTCCCTGCTCTTCATCCAGTCTTTCTATCGAATTTCTACTAGAGAACGTTATGACATTGCTCGTTATGAGGAACTCAAGCTCATGCTCCAGCAGCTTGAATCATATCGACTCTCTCTCTCCATGCAGCAAGCGCGGGAACTCAGCGTCTCCATTGCTCTCTACGATGCGAACGGAGAGCCTGATACGATGACGCCACTCACAGGCATTGCTAAACATCACGGTATGAAGCACCTCTCGACGCAACTAACTGACCAAGCCAAGCAACGTCTCAATCAGATGCCCTCGTGGCCAGCCGTTGGTAGTACCATCACTCAGGGAGATCGCCTCATCATTAGGTACGACATCAAAAGTCGTGACCAGTCGCTCCAACTCTGAAAAGGCGTTTCCTCTTGTACATCAGCCCCAAATAAAGCTTTAAAGCAGGAGCATTATATGAAAGTTCGACAAGAGAAAATAAAAATGAAAAGCTTGAGTTTTCATCAATAAAACGCATACTGATGTTGCTAAAAAAGCACAATGGTAACTACAAAGCAAAGAGGTTTGATCCACTAGGGCAGACGTAAAGAAAAGTAATAGCATTCATGATCTTGGCTTGCAATTTCACAATTAACTACTATAATACGTGTCGATATGTCGAAAAAATCCATTATCTTTGCCCCACGTGGTTCATACAAGGATGCCGAGCAAAAAATGCTCCTCACGCCAAAATACGATGCTGATGGTCTCATCCCAGCACTCGCCATGGATCACAAGACCAAGCAGCCCCTCATGCTTGCCTACATGAATGAAGAATCTCTCAAGATGACCCTTGAGCTCGGTGAAGCGGTGTACTATTCACGCTCACGTCAGGAGATCTGGCACAAGGGTGCTACCTCTGGACATATTCAGAAGGTATATGAGATCCTCATCGACTGCGATCAGGATGCACTCATTCTCTATGTAGACCAGCTCGGAGCAGGTGCATGCCACACAGGACACGGCTCATGCTTCTTCCGCGCTCTCCCTCTTGGCGAAGAAGTACCCGATGGTACTCCTGTCGAACTCAAGGCTGCTGACGAAGGCTGTGCTTTCGACGCTGAAGCAGTCTACGGTAAGAAGTAACCCACATTTTAGCTCACTCCAGTCACTGGAGTGAGCCTCACTTTACTCCTCTCTATACTCTCTCCGGCTCATCATCGATATGAAAACGCTTCATCGACTCCTCCTGACAGCACTCAGTGCCCCACTTCTCAGCATGTGCGGCTCCTTTAATGAAGATGCCCTCCCCATCAACTACAGGCACTATGATGAGGCGACAGCGCAGCGAATCCTCAAGCAAGGCATTTATCTCATGTCACAGGGAAAGACTAGTAAGGCTCGCTCAAGCTTCAAGATCATCGTTGACCAGTTCCGCCTGACAGAGACCGCCGCTACTGCACGCTTCTACTACGCTCAGTGTTATGAGCGAGAGAAAGATCTACAAGATGCGTTCGAACAATACGATAAACTCATTTTAAACCACCCCAATAGCCCCCTTTACACTCAGGCAATCGCACGCCAGCGTCTGCTTGCTCATGGAGCAGCTTTGGGTAAAATTAAGGGACAGGTTCTCTGGGGAGCGTGGACTCCAGCCATGGACTCCACAGTGGTAATCAAGTGGCTTATGACAGTCATCCAGAACGCCCCCTATAGCGACTCCGCTGCTGAGTCCTCCCTCATCTTAGGGAACTATCTACTGAGTCGCGGAGATACGGAGCGCGCTCTTGATGTCTATACGAAGCTTGTGAACAAGTATCCCACTAGCTCTTATGCAGCAGCAGCTCAGATGAAAGTAGGCATGCTCTGGATGAACAGTGCCTCGCGTGGTGATCGCGACCTTGTAAACCTCAACAAGGCGCAAGAAGCCTTCGACGAGTTCACCCTTCTCTTCCCCAAGCATAAAGATGCTGCGAAGGCGAGGCAGCTTTCTCGCCAGACAAGAATACTCATGGTCGACGAGCAGCTGAAAGTAGCGCGTTACTACCTAGAGCGTTCAAAGGAATACCGCTCAGCCGTGTTCGCCCTCCAAGATGTCATCCGACAAGAGCAGCTTAATCCCAAGGCCGCCGCCGCTGCACGCAAACTGCTACCTCAGGCGCAGGCACTCCTGCGCGCCTCTGGATCATAACCCCTGCCACAGAACCGAGATGAAGTCATTATTCCTATGCCTTGCTCTGCTTACTGGCCTATCTAGCTGCGGTTACAATCTCGGCTTCAGCAAGCCCGCTGCTCTCAAGTATGCGAAGACGGTCTCAGTTGAGATGTTTGACAACAACTCCTTGGAGCATCTCGCAGGAATCCTCGTCACCAATGCCATCGCTGATACCATGCAGCGCGATGGCACACTCTCCCTAGCTCCTCCGAATCAAGCAGATGTTATCATCCGTGGCACGGTGTCGAATGTATCCTTTAAGTCCGTACGCCCCAACCCACGCAACACCTACATCAGCTCCGAGATAGACCTCATCCTCACTGTTCACTACCAAGTGGTCAACAGACTCACGGGTAAGACTATCTATAGCGGCAAGATGGAAAACTCTGTCACCTTTTTCAATGAGTCAGGGAATGTACAATCAGCGCGCGAGTCAGCACTAGGGTACGCGGCTCAGAAGACGGCTGAGGATTTCCAGTTCATCATCATGAGTAGCTAATATGGTCGAATACCCCGTCAGCTTCGTCGCCCTCCCTATTGGGAATCGAGATGATATCACCAAGCGTGCTATTGATACGCTTAACCATGTCGATATCATCTGCTGCGAGGACACTCGACATACAGGCATGTTACTCTCCCTCCTGGAGATCAGAGACAAGAAGCTGCTGAGTCTCCATGAGCACAATGAAGCGCACCGAGCAGCTGAGATCGTCACACGAGCACAAGCTGGAGAGCGATTTGCTGTCGTCAGTGATGCAGGCATGCCCGGAGTCAGTGATCCTGGCTATCGGCTCATCCAGGCACTCAAGCAAGCCGATGTTGCCTTCACTGTTCTACCTGGTCCTAGCGCGGTCATGACAGCCCTTGTAGGCTCTGGTCTCCCCAGTGATGCCTTCTTCTTCGCAGGCTTCCTTCCTGTGAAGTCGGGAAAGAAGACACAGATGCTCCAGCAGGCATTGGAGGCGAAGCATACGAGCATCTTCTTCGAGTCGCCTCACCGTATCGTAAAGACGGTGAACATGATAGCAGGGCTCGATGCAGAAGCCCCCATCTGTGTCGCACGTGAGCTAACGAAGCGATTCGAAAGCTATCACCGAGGCTCCGCTAGTGATCTGGCGGCACTCTTCAGCAAGCAAGCACCGAAGGGAGAAATCGTGCTCCTCATCGGTGGGGTGAATACACCTCGCGCTCAAGCCCCAGACAATCAATGAACCCTCGCGATGAGTTCATCGCTCAGGATGGGCATCGCCCCATGATGTCCGCAGACGTAGGTAGCCACCTCAGTCGCGAAAGCATGAGCCTCACTCAAACTCATCTTTCCTGAGAGTAGAGCGGAAGCGAGTGAAGCCGTGAAAGAGTCCCCTGCTCCTACTGTATCCACCACCGGAGTATCAGGCGTGGGCACGAAACTTGCGGCGACCTGACAATCAGCTGTATAAATAGAGCTGCCGTGTCGACCACAAGTGAGAATGAGATAGCGCAGTCCATAGACCCTGATCAGATGCTGGCAGATCTCATCTCTACTCATGTGCTGTAGCTCATAGAGATCCTGTATTACTAATATCTCATCATCATTAATTTTAAGCACATTGCAGAGCATCAAGGAAGACTCTATCAGCTCCTTGCTATAATAGTGCTGACGTAGGTTGATATCAAAGATCTTGAGAACATCATCTCCCTGCCTCATTTCTCGAAGAAATCGCTGAATGCTAGCGCGACTCTCTTCATGCCTCTGAGCCAGAGAACCGAAGACAACGCAACGAGTCTCTGCGGCGAGTGTCGAGAGCTCAGAACTCCATGCGATATGATCCCATGCCACATCTTCGCATATCTCGTACTGGGGAATTCCACGCTCATCGAGCTGGATCTGTACTGACCCGGTGGGGAAATCAACTGAGGGCAAATGGTGCTTAATCGCGCGTTCTGCTAGCAGAGCGCGCACTTCATCACCGAGTGCGTCTGCCCCTAGGGCACTGACGATAACTCCTCTGTGACCTAGCTGAGAGGTGTGATAGGCAAAGTTAGCTGGAGCTCCTCCAAGCTGTTTTCCGTCTGGTAACATGTCCCAGAGAATCTCTCCAAGACCGACAATCGTTACAGGTTTATTCATAATAGATAAAATATTCAAATTGCTAGATAATTATGCTTCTGCCACATCCCCTTCTCTGACACGTGATCCCCAGAGAGCATAGTAGAGCAACACGCTCTCACAGGCGATGACAAGTAGCCAGCTCCACTGCCAGCCGCAGACCTGATCGGCGAGAACACCTTGGAGCACTGGGAAGATAGCCCCACCGAAAACCCCCATCATAAAGATTCCTGATGCACGCGAAGTATATTGCTTGAGACCCTCAACAGCGAGTGTGAAGGTAGCTCCCCACATGATGGAATGACAGAGCCCCACGGAGATGAGCACCCAAAGATTATTCGTCATAATTGCGATTAATGTCAGCAGGATGGCGCATAATGAACTCGTTGTCAGTAGAGCTCTAGGTGTCACTTGGTTAAACATGCTAAAGACAATACGTCCGATCATAAGACCTCCCCAGTAGAGGGTTGCCAGCAGAGCAGGTATCCCTAGATCCATCCCTGCGATCACAATCTGATTTTCTCCAAAGAAGCTCAGTGCCCCCCCATCATCGATGAGCTGCATCGCATGGAGATTCACATTCACCCCTATCGAGACCTCTGCCCCTACATAGAAAAAAATAGCAATCACACCCAGCCGCAGGTGGCGGAAGCTCCATATACTGCGTGTGAGAGTCTCACCCCCTTCACTACGCGTCTCCTCAAGATTGGGCAGGTAGAGTCGCGACGTGATCAGGGTCACAAGCACGACGAATGCAGCCATGATCAGCAGAGGCATCAGAAGCTGATGCGCATTCACTTGAGCCATCGACACGCCAGCAAAGATCACTCCCGTCACGAAGAAGGGAGCTATCGTTGTCCCGAGCGAATTAATCGCGCAGACAATATTCATACGCTGAACGGGCTGCGTACCAGGCAAATCGTAGGCAGCAATATAGGGATTAATCACCACCTGACCTACTGCTGCTGATGTTCCCATGAAGAAGGAACCTAGCAAGAAAACGAGAAAGCCGACTGGCACGATATCCGCTCCGAGAGTCACGATGCAGCTCGGCAGGTAGATCGCAAAGACCGACGAAAGCGCATAGCATACTAGCCCAGCCACCATGAAGTAGAGAGCGCGTAGCAGCGTCTGCTTGTAGCCCACCTCGTTAATCCATTTCCCACCACGCGTACTATTCACGAGATAGCCTAGAAAGAAGAAAAAGGAGATGAGAGTTGTGAGCGTGTTCTTCAGCCCCACTACCTCAGAGAGAAAGGAAACCTTCAGCGGACCTTGTAGCTGCCCATTCACCGTCGTCAAGAAGCCTACGATGAAGTAAATGAGCGTCAGGATGATGAAGGGCCCTAGTCCGCGCTTAAGCTGTTCTGGCATAGATCAATGAGCTTTTTGCAAATAAGATTCTAGGATAGAATGCGCGCCTCGAGCGTACGCATTGCCCCATGGGTCTCGATAGAGCCTAGCATCTCTTCATACAGGCTTACAAAGGCAGGTACAGCTTTCAGATCCACACTGCTGAAGGCAGATAGACCAAGGAAGTCTAGCGGTGCATCAGATGAGATGAGGGCTTCGTCAGCTGGATTCATCCAAGGTTCTGCCACCTCAAAGTCAGCTCCCATATCATCGGTATGAACCTTTAAATAATGGCGATAGGCGGCGATAAGGTAGGCTACGCGACTCAAATCCTTCTTCTCCTCGATGAGGCGAGCGAGGTTAGGCATGACGTAGACGGGGAACTTGGACAATCCATCATAGCAAAGTCTAGCAATCTGATCGCTCACTGTGCGATTTGCAAATCGCTCGATCAGTGTCTGCTTATAGAGTTCTAAATCTGTCTGCGCTGGAGCAGTGAGCAGAGGTGTGATATCGGTATCCATGAAGCTACGCACAAAACTCACGATACGCTCATCGTGCATCGCCTCGTCTACCTTGCGATAGCCACTCAGGAAGGAGGGGTAGCTCAGCAGAGTATGCGAAGCATTCAGCAAGCTCAGCTTCATCTTCTCATAATCCGTCACATCATCAGTCATCTCGGCTCCCACCTCTTCCCATGCAGGTCGACCAGCTAAGAACTCATCCTCAATCACCCACTGAATGAAGTCTTCACAGTATACTGGTGCAGCATCCTGCGTACCATTGCGCTCATTGAGTCTAGCGATATCCTCGGGACGTGTGGCTGGCGTGATGCGATCCACCATACTATTGGGGTAGCTAACATTCTCCTGCGCCCAGGCGGCGAGTTGGGCGTCCTGAGCCTCAAAGAAGCGATTGAAAGCATATCGCGCTGTGTCACCGTTATGCTGTAGGTTGTCACAGCTCAGAAGAGTGATAGGACCTGCAGCTGCTTGCATGCGCCGGCGCAGCCCCTCTGCAATCGTTCCAAAAACGGTTTTCACCCCTTGTGGCTCGGCGATGTCCGCGGCAATGAGTGGCTCATCTAGGATGAACTCTCCCGTGGACTTATCGATATTATAGCCACCTTCCGTAATGGTTAGCGACAGGATACAGATCGCAGGGTCAGCTATCTTATTGAGGATAGCTTCATGTTGATCTCCAGCCCAGAGCAGCTCGACGATGGAGGATACTTGGCAAACTTCATCCGCACCATCGCGTCCACAAATCGTGAGCGTATACTGATTATTCTGCCCACGGAGTGCCTTGTACAGCTTCTCATCAGAGGGAAGTAGCATTGCTCCACATATCCCCCAGCCTTGCGCTAGCCCCATCTTGATAAGCTTATCGGTATAAAATGCCTGATGAGCACGATGAAAGTTACCTACACCTATGTGAAGAATACCGGCAGTAAGCCCTGACACGGGCTGCGGAGAATGAAGAAGCGGAGTGCTCATATACTAATTGAAAATTTATAAGGAATAAAACAAGAACTCTAAAAAAGAGTATTCAACCATACTAACGATATTTCTTCTGGTGTCAATGATATATTTCCCAGCCTTTCAATGCAGACGTACTTTCTTGTTTTGACAGATGATGGAAAATCGTTTATCCTCTATCAGATCAATTACACAGGATACCCCACCTTTTCCCCATTTACCATGTCTACTGATATTAAATCCCTCATACGCGAGCGCGCGCAGCAAGTCGAAGCAAAGCTCAACGAACTTCTCCCCAAGGAAGACGCATCGCCTAGCACTATTCATAAAGCGATGAGATACAGCATTTTTGCTGGCGGCAAGCGCATCCGTCCCCTCCTCTGCATCGAAGCCGCTCGAGCATGCGGAGGAAGCATAGAGGATGCTATCTGCGCCGCGTGCGCTCTAGAGACACTCCACACCTACACACTCATCCATGATGATCTTCCTAGCATGGATAATGATGACCTACGACGTGGTCGCCCGACGAATCATAAGGTATTCGGTGAAGGGATAGCTATTCTCGCTGGCGATGCTCTATTGACAGAGGCTTTTAGCATGCTTGCTGAGACTTCAGCTAATGAGCGCTACCACGTTGGGGATTACGTGAAGGAGTTCGCCTTCCAGACTGGCAGTCAGCGCCTCGTAGGCGGTCAAGTACTCGATCTAGAAGGTGAGGGACGAAGCCTTAGCATCGAAGAGTTACGCGCCATTCACAACGGGAAGACAACCGCCCTCATCCTCGCCTCCTTGCGTCTCGGTGGCATGGCGGCAGCATGCACAGAGGAGGAACTTGCAGCACTCAGTGATTATGGTCAGTGTCTCGGTCTCGCCTTCCAGATCATTGATGACATCCTCGACATCGTCTCTACCCCAGAAATGATGGGTAAGAGCATCGGTAAGGATGCCAAGGTGCAAAAAGCTACCTACCCAGCTCTCGTCGGCCTCGACCAAGCACGAGCAGAAGCGCAACAGCTCACAGAACAGGCAAAAAAAGCCCTCGAAGTTTTCCCTATTGAAAAGCGCGAAAACCTCCTCGCTATCAATGACTACCTCCTGAATCGCGACTATTAATCAGGCGTACACGCCCTCGCCTTAATGCTTCTGTCCAACAGGTATTGAGCACAATATCCTCATCCTTGGTCATATCAATATGACCAAGGATTCTTCTTCTCACGCGTTTGGCACGGGATGCCGCTTCTGCAAGCTTGCACGCTGCTCATGGAGCAGTAAGCGCGACTTCTCCATTCTCTTCTTTCGACTCTGCCTCGGAGGCATGATGCTCACCCATGGTTATCCCAAGATGCTGTTACTCCTATCTGGACATGGTAATACATGGCTCAATCCACTAGGCATAGGAGCGGAACTATCACTAACTCTCTGTGTATTCGCAGAGTTCTTCGCGAGTATAGCTCTCATCCTTGGAGCGCTCACGCGCCCGATGGCTATGGTGCTAGCGATTAACTTCTGGGTGATTGTCTTTATCTTTGATGCAGGGGCATCATGGGGAGAGCGCGAACTAGCAGCACTCTACTTCGTCTGCTACCTGACCATGATAGGGCTGGGAGCAGGACGTTTCTCCGTTGACCACTGCCTCATCACTCGTGTGCTGAAAAAGGAGCATCGTTGCGCCTGCTCATGACACAGGCAAGCGCATTTTCGAAGTATTTCACGTTTTTTTACCTAGTCAAACTTAAGCGTATCTGATAAAATAGCAGGCGAAATACTTTCTTATGACAAATTACATTAAAGCAATCTACGCAAGCATCATTGGTAGCAGTATGCTCCTGTTTAGCTCCTGCTCTGAGCCTCATTATTCTCTTATGTTCCTGAATGAAGCGGATAATGCTGATGCAGGAGCTAAGCTCACGATTATGTATCAGGGGCGTTACTATGAGAAGCTCCCACTCCTCTCGCTAAACAACTTTAGCAGCTTCCGATCACGACCAGAAGCTGATGGCACTTATAGCGTAGCTCTCTATGTGAACAAGATGTACGCACAGCGTCTCTTCACCGCTACAACGTCAAAGCATAATAAGCTGCTCCTCCCCGTTGCTGGAGGTCTCGCACACACCCCTATTCGCATCACAAAACCCATCACCGATGGTACGCTAGTCATCTGGGGAGGGCTTACTGGTTACGATCTCTATCGCATTTCTCAGAAACTGAAAGCACAGCAACCTGAAGTAGAGGAGAAGCGCTACCTCAAAGAAGATCCTCGTAAAGAGCAAGAGTTCAAGCCGTCAGGAGAGATTCAGAAAGATGCGCAAGGGAGACTCATCCCACAAATACCATCAGCTCGATGATAAGACCTCTGCGCCATCTCACTCTGTTGCTGATGTCTTGCATGGTATTAGCAAAGGAAACACCTCAGCACCGAGTACCTCCTTCTCATGATCTGAGCTACAGCCTCCCAACGGAGCATCGTGGATTCTTCGGCAATGAGCCTGAGAAGTATTACATGTATGTCGACCGTCACTTCGAAGGTGTGGACTCTCGCCCATGGCAGGGAGGCACTTACGGCTTCACGCGCAACGCCTTTCGCGATGGCGATGGAAAGGTGCGTTACAGCCGCTTCCACGAGGGTATGGATGTCGCTCCTCTGCGCCGTGATGCAGAGGACGAACCACTAGATCTCGTGAATGCGATAGCACCAGGTACGGTTGTCTACGTGAACGACAATCCGCATGCCAGTAGCTATGGACGCTACCTTGTTGTCGCTCATCGCGTCCCTGAGGGCATTATCTTCTCCCTCTATGCTCACATGAAGGATATCACCTGCAAGCCGGGTGACAAGGTCAACGCTAGCACCCCACTCGGAGGGCTCGGCTACACAGGGAAAGGTATCAACCGCAGACGCGCACATCTCCACTTGGAAGTCGCGCTGATGATTAATTATCATTACAAGCTCTACGCCCCACCGAGCAATCTGCACGACAGATTCAATGGGCTCAATCTCGCTGGTATGAATCCAGCAGACCTCTTACACCGCAGCAAGGGGGGGAAAAAGGTATCGCTTAGCCAGTACTTCTCGACGCTAAAAGAGTTTTACCGCGTCAGAGTTCCTTACCAGGAGGACTTCGATCTCATTAGACGCTACCCCTTCCTCTACAAGCCCAATAACTCTATCCCAAAGCCAGCTTCTTACGAAATCAGCTTCACCGACGGAGGACTCCCTATTGCAGTATACCCCTCTGAAGTGGAGGCTACTGACTACTCCGTCGTGCAAACAACTCCTGTACCAACCGATCAGAGCAATGCCACCGCCAAGCGTCTCCAACACAGCAGTAAAAACGCGAAACTAACAGCTAGTGGTCAGCGCTACCTTGAGCTCTTTTTATTCCAGCCCCCAGCTGTCAGTCAGCCCAGCCTCCTCGCTCCATGAGACTTAGTACGCTCACCTTCATACTACTCGCCTCTCTCGCATCCCCCCCCCTGCTTTCTCAAGGAGAGGATGATGTAGTCACCTCTCTCCTCCCCACCCCACAGCAAGCGCGAGCCTACCTGAAAAACGCCTCCGCACAGATCGACAACTCTGAGCAGCTTCTCTGGATGGCGCAAGCAGAGATCAGCTTAGGAGAGCAACTGCGCGCCCTATCACACTTACAGCATATTACTAGCTCCGACCCTCTCTTCTTATCTGCTAGTAAGCTGCGCATCTATATCGCGCGTCAGCATGGGGAAGCAGCTCTCAATATTCTTCTGCAAGACCTCAGCACATGTGATCATCTTCACACGCAACAACTCGCTCTCGTGATGCTGCTGGAGCTAGCTATCAAGGATAGTCGCCTAGAAGAGGCGGAAGAACTCATGACACGCCTTAGTGCACTGGAATTGCCAGATGAGCTTGCCTGTCTACGCGATCTTCATCAAATCGATATACTTCGACTACGAGGTGATTACCAAGGTGCACTGAACGCTGGGCGCGCTCTAGAGAGCTCTGAATCTGAGTCTCTAGACATGGACACACGTGCTCGTATCAGGCTGAAACTGGCAGAAGTCTACTATGCAAGAGCTCTGCAAGGAGAGCAGAGTGCGCGCGATCGCGACCGAGGAAAGGCTGAAGAAACTCTTCTTAGCTTCATTTCCACCTATCCTGAGTCTCCGCTCATCGAAGATGCCTTCCAGATGCTCTATGAGCAAAACACCTTACAAGAGAGCAACACAGCTCTCACAAGACTCAAGCGCTGGATAGAACCTGAAGAGCTCATGAAAGCACGCCGCGCGGCACTCTCGCTCAAGATGCTCTTCCTTCTCCAAGACCCTTTAGATCCAGAACCTAATCTAAACTATGTCAACACAGCTCTAGCCGCACTCCCTCAACTGGAAGCCAGCCAGCTCATCCTTCAAGAGGCTGCGAGGCGACTGCTTGCCACAGGGCAGCTAGACCAAGCCCTACAGTATATCAAGCTCATTGACAAGAACACTCCCTACGGACTCTTCTTCTCCGCTCAGCTACTAGCAGATGAGGAGCAATATGCACAAGCAGCTGAGCTCTTCCAGCACGTTGCAGATAGCGACTCACAGCTCCGTGATGCCGCTCACATGAATGCGATCATCTGTGCGATGCGCAGTGGTCAGGAGGAGCTAGCTAAGAGACTGATTCATCAGACTTACAATGAGCTCTCTCAGATATCTATTCTCAGTGCCCAGAGTGCTCACTACCTGCACCGACAGGCTCAACTCTCGCGGAAGTATGCCCAGCAGCTTATAGAAGAGTACCCAGACTCCAGTCAGGCTATTGATGCACGTATGGACCTCATTCAGATCGACCTTGAGGGAGAGCTCACACGAGCTGAAAGTGGTCTCAAAGCACTGGCGCAGCTTGATGAGGACACATGGTCGACAGTACAATTTCAGCGATTTTTCGCGCTAAAGGTACTTCTTGCGAAAAAGCTCTTTGAGACCGAGCAGGATGAACTAGCTAAACTCACTCTCGCGGAACGTAGAAAGAGAAAGGCTCTCTACCCCAGCCCTATCAAGGTGGTTCAAGAGACTTTACTTCAGAGCCGCGACATTGAGACTCAGTCCTTTCTCACCCTTTTTTTAGGAGATCTCCTTTTCGAGCAAAAGAAGTACCATGAAGCTCTCATTCTCTACGTTCACTATGCTCAGTCTAGCCCACTAATTCAGGTGAAGGCGCTCGCCTACCTCCTCGCCGCGCGCTGCGCAGAGAAACTATCAAGCTTAGCCTCGCTCAAGCAAGCTATTGAACTCTATATCAAGTGCTATGAAATCGACAGTATCTACTCCCAAGAAGCCTGCATCGGTGCTGCCTCTCTCTATGTACGCATCGGAGAGGAGGAAAAGGCACGCAAGCTACTCTCACCTCTCTTAGAGACTGATACCTCACCTGAGCAGCGCAGCCTCATTCACTGCATTCTCGCAGATGCTTGGGCTTATGAGGCGATCAAGAATCCTGAACTCATCCCACACGTCCTTGACCATAGCTCCGCGATGCTCAACTCACCTGAACTATCGCTTCCATGGCTGAATCGCTCGCGCATCCATCATGCGCATCTCTGCGCACGCTTCGGACTCCACCATGAGGCGATCAAGTATTATCAACTCGTCATTGATAGTTTACAGGCCAAACCTACACTCAAGCGATCAGAATGGTATCGTCTCTACCACGCCAGCAGCGCAAAGATCATCCACCTCCTTGAGTTAAAGAGCTTTCGCAAGGCTGCTGACTATGCAGACGAACTAGCGCACTGGGTGCGTGCTCACCACGATGCTGAAGATCATGACTCACTCATCGAGCTAGCTGATCGCCTCCGTGAATGGGCTACCAGCATACGACAGGAGAACTTCATCCTCCCCACGCAAGCTGACAAGGAGAGTGAATGAGCACAGCTCATCACAGATCCATCCACACAGGGCGGTGATCGCTAGCCTTCTCTACAAAAGCTCCATCGAGCACTCCTGAGCGAGCCCCCTTACTGCGGCGCTTCTTGAGAACCTCATTGATATAGATATGATCGAAGGTGTAGTAACTTCGACCCTTGCGATAGTAGATCGTCCACTCTTCTCCTCGAGAGTCTTTCGCGAGGATTCGCGTGAGTGCGGATTTCTTACTCTTCCCCTGCTCTAGCACTGCAATAGAGGGCGAAAGTGGTGGATCATTCCAGTCACCAAAGACAAGTAACGGCATATGAGCTTGTTTCTTGGCAATCTCCACAAGATGCAGCGCAATGGTTGCCGCTTCATTCGTGCGTAGAGCACGAGCCTTTGCCTGATCATCCGCGACACGAGACTTGAGGTGCGCCCCTATCAGTCGTAGTTTCTCCTCTTTGCTAAGCTGTACTGTCACATCGAGTAGACCTCGAAGCATCATGCGGCGGTGTGTTCCATGCAAGGGATACTGAGCACGCGAATCGTCAGCAATAATGGGATAGCGAGAGAGGATGGCCACAGCTCTATCCTCACCTTGGCGCTCTAAGACCCGGTAGTAGGGATAGTCCTTTCCACGCTTCTCCAGTCGCGCTCGTAGATCTAGAAGTGCCTTCTGCCCTCCTATCTCAATGAGTCCGACAATATCCGCCTGGGAGCGAGCAATCACTTCTGCCACCGCCTCGCGCGATCTCTCCGATTTCGGACGCGAAGGATAGCTGGAGCGGGTACGCTCTCCAGCGACAAAGTAGTTTTCCACGTTATAGAGAAGGAAGCGCGGCTGCTCACCCTGAGCCAGAGGGGGTAGCGATCTTACCGCCTCGCTCTCTTTCATCAGGGCGCGTCCCTGGGCGTGAGATGTTACCTCATGCCGCTGGAGGGGCTCTTGATCTTCGTAGTAGTAGTTATAGAGCGTTGAGGCTAGAACAAGTGCTAGGATGATAAGAAAGCTATCCCAGCGTAGGATGCCAGCAGCGACCTTCTTACTACCTCGTTTCTTTGAGCCGTGGTAAAGCCCACCCTTTACGTGAGGCTTCTTAGATCTCCATGTCTGAGACATCCTGTATGAGCGATGGTTAAGGTGAATCTTCCAGCCACTGCGCAACCTGTGGCGCAGCATAAGTCAGGATCATATCCGCCCCTGCACGTCTGATACTCAGCAAGCTTTCGAGCATAACAGCTCTCTCATCTATCCAGCCTGATGCTGCTGCTGTCTTTACCATGAGGTATTCTCCACTCACATGGTAAGCGGCTATGGGAAGGGAGCTCTGCTCTCGCAGGTCAGAGATCACATCAAGATAGAGTGTCGCTGGCTTCACCATGAGGATGTCTGCTCCTTCTTGCTCATCGAGTGCCGCTTCACGCGCGGCCTCTCGCCTGTTGGCTGGATCCATTTGATAGGTAGACTTATCGCCCTTCTTCGGGGCACTTCCTAGAGCCCCTCTGAATGGACCGTAGAGTGCCGAAGCATATTTGGCCGTGTAGCTCATGAGCGAGACATGGGTATAGCCTGCGTCATCGAGAGCATGGCGCAGTGCGGCAATACGCCCATCCATCATATCGCTCGGCGAGATGATATCTGCTCCTGCTTCTGCATGCACGAGTGCCTGCTTGCACAGGAGAGCTATTGTCTCATCATTGAGAATCTCTATCTCTCCTCGCTCATCAAAGCGCACCAAGCCATCATGACCATCACTATTATACGGATCAAGAGCGACATCTGTCATCACCAGCAGAGATGGCAACTCCTGCTTGAGCAGACGTACAGCGCGAGGGATAATGCCCTCGGGATTCCATGCCTCCTGTCCCATACTATCCTTTTTCTCCTCTGCCACGACAGCAAAGAGATCCACACAGGGGATTCCCAACGCCCAGAGGCGCTTCGCCTCGATCAGCAGTCCCTCCAGACTCCAGCGCGTGCAGCCGGGCAGCGAGTTGATAGGCTCATCGAGCATCCCTTCATGAACAAAAAGTGGGCAGATCAGATGGGCAGCACTCAGCTGAGTCTCACGCATAAGAGCACGCATGGCAGGTGATTTTCTATTACGACGAGGGCGTATGGGGCTATGATTGATCACTGGGTCATGGTAGCAATTTCAGACAGCTCTGTAAAGACAGTTCTCTTAGCTTGACTCAGCTATGACAGGATGCTAAGTTTGTGACATGCTTAACATTCGCCGCTCCCTGGCTGTTCTCCCCATGATATCCTCTAGCGTCCTTGCCCAGGATAAACCGAATATCATCTTCGTGCTCGTTGATGACATGGGCTGGGGGGATATGAGTGCATACCAGAAGAAGTACACCCCCAGCGTTCCTCGCCTCTCCACGCCATCACTCGATATGATGGCGAAGAGTGGCGTCCAGCTCACGCGTCACTACACAGCGGCTCCCGTGAGTGCACCGGCACGTGCCTCCCTCTTTACTGGACTCCATCAGGGGCAAGAACAAGTCGTGCGTAACAACAATTTTGACGCACCTATTGAGGATACAGACACACTCGCTGATGTGCTTTCAGAGGCTGGCTACCGCACGGCTCTCATTGGTAAGTGGGGCGTAGGTGGTGGCAGAGAAGGAGGAGGCACACCCAAGACGAGCCCCGCTTGGCCTACAAAACGCGGATTTGACTACTTCTTCGGTTATCATAACCACCTAACCGCGCACCGCCACTATCCCGTCGAAGAGCCCAATGCCGATCCTGATACGAACACGAATGCTGTCTGGGATAACGACACAAACATCACCTCCCAGCTCGCTGGATGCTATTCCACCGACCTTTTCATTGCACGCGCGAAGAAGTGGATCATCGATGAGCGAGCGAACCATCCTGACCAGCCCTTCTTCCTCGCCCTCACCCTCACTGCACCTCATGCTCGTTTATCACTCCCCGCCCTCCCCTACCCAAAGGGCGGTGGTCTTAAGGGAGGCGTTCAGTGGACGGGCAACAATGGAAAAATGATCAATACGGCTAGTCCAGAAACATGGGACACCTATTACTTCCCTAGTTTTGCTAAGCAGAAGGACTGGCCTGACTACGCGAAGCGTCATGCCACCATCATCAAGCGCATCGACCAAGGAATGGGCGACCTTGTCAAGCTACTCAAGGATCTCAACATTGACAAGAACACCTACATCGTTTTCACGAGCGACAATGGGCCTCACAATGAAGCTGGCGGCGTGCAGAGAATCAGCGACAAGCACCCCCACCGAGCGCAGAATCCCTCCTTCTTCCGCAGCTATGGCATCACGGATGGAATCAAGCGCGATGTCTGGGAGGGCGGTTTGCGCGTCCCATGCATCGTCTACGCACCCTCTCTGATCAAGTCAGGCTCGACAAATGACCACCCCTCGCAGTTCCATGACTGGATGGCCACCTTCGCCGACATTGCAGGCATAGCTGAGCCTGTCGCCACGAATGGGCGCTCACTTCTCCCTCTTCTGACAGGTAAGAAACAGCTCCAAGACAACATCGTCTACACGGAATACCGCGGCAACTCCCCCATGGCAAAGTACCCCCACTTCGCAGATAACAAGAAAGGACGCCCTCGCGCTGACCAGCAGGCCTTCTACTTCCGTGATAGCAGCGGCAAGCTTCTCAAGGCCATACGCACAGGCATACAGACGGGTAATGAGCCCTTCGAAGTATACGACACGAAGACTGACCCGCAAGAGACGAGAAACTTAGCAGATAAACTACCTGATGGCACTCAAGACAAACTACGCGCCTTCTACCTCCAGAACCGCATTCCCTATCAGTACCAGCCCAAAATCAACAGTGGCAAGCGTGTCTATGACCCCTTCGCCATCCCAGCTCTTACAACTGAGCAGCTAGGAAAGAAGAAGCGCGTAGAAGGGCTCAGCATACGCCAGATACAGCCAAAGCAGCTTACCTCTTGGGTGCCCCGCTTTGGTAGCATCTGCGGTGCTACCAAAGCTCCCGCCCAGCTCCTAGCTCGCGTCTCTGATCTCAAGCTTCCAGCTGGTAGCGTCACTGAATTGACAGGTTACATCACCATCCCAGCTGAGGGCAAGTACAAGCTACAGGTCAAGGGGAATAAGCAAACTACAAGCTACATTCAGATTCACAACATCAACGAAACTCTTGCGAATCATCTCCATCTCTCTGCGGGCATGCACCCCATCACCATTACGCTGAGGCAGGGAGATACTGCTGCGGACAATATCTCTATCGAGTGGACCAAGGATAAGAAAGGAATCGTACCTGATAGCGGCTTCTCTCACAACGAGGGCTAAGCTACTACTGGCATAGAGATAGCTTGACATAAGGTAGACCTGTCCGTATTATTAGAGATAATATGTCACAATCACACCTTCTTAGAAGAAGATGTCTCGATAGTGCGCAATGATTTTCAACACTCTACTGATCATTTTTCCATGGAACAAGAATGCAACACCACCACAGAACAGGCAAAGAGCCTGCTCGAAAAACTACTCCTCAGCCTTGATTATGAATTCGAAATCGAGGTCATCCCCACATCAGAGGGTGACTGCCTCATGATCAAGAGCCCTCAGGCGAAGTACCTTATTGGAGACAACGGCGACCGCCTCGATGATCTTCAATACCTTGTAAACCGCAGCCTCCAGTGTTTGAACCCCGACGCTTCACGCATACGCATAGACTGTGACTTCTATCGCCAGCGCAGCGAAGAGAAGCTACTCCAGCGCGCTATCTCTCGAGCAGAAAGTGTGCTAGCTACTGGCAACCCCCTCCGTATGGAGCCGCTAAATGCCTACCAGCGGCGCCTCGTACACAACGCTCTCGCCGAGATGGACGGAATTATCACAAGCTCGGAGGACTGCGATAGCCGCTTTAAACGCATCATCATCTCTCGTAAGCAACCCTAGAACGCTCTCACACGCTGTCGCCATTACGATGCCTCGACCTAGCTCCATTGCATGCCTCATGTTAGCATCCGTGAGTATGCCACTCACCGCGGCTCCTCAAGGGGGCGACATAGTGAAACCAATAGAGCAGAAGCAGAAAAAGGACGCGGACTATCTGAACATCTTCTATTACCCAGCAGGGGAAGAAGAACAAGCCGCCATCATACAGCAGACACAGCTCGATATCGCGAGTAGTCGCGCACAGTGGTTAAGCACGGCACTAGAAGCATCTCAGGCGAGGGAAGCAGACGCACAGCAAAAGACGCGAGAGGCTCTCCTCTTTGGAGTAACCGAACTCCCCTGTGTCATCCTCTGCTACAAGGGAATACCCTATGCGCGTCTGTATGGAAAGGACATTAATGCCACGACCATCGCACGTGCAGAAGCCCGCGCAAAAGAAGCACAATCACTCCCTGCTAGCTATGAGGCACGACTAGCATCCACACTCTATCTCTTCCATACCGTGCCTTTGGAACAACGCCCACTTGAAGAGGTGCAGCGATGGGTACGCGAATGCCGCGCCCTTGCTGCATCAGAAGAGTGCAGCATTGAGCAGCAGCAGTTCCTGCGCTTAACATACATTTACCCCTTACTTCTACGTGAGTTCACGCTCCTCTACCAAGGGGGGCACACCCCTGAGACAGAAGAAAAATTCCTCGAAGCGGTAGGAGAGCTAGAATTAGCTCGCGATCTCGCCCCTACCTCACGCCTCGGACGTAGTGCCTACACGATACGTGAAACGCTCAGGAAGGCGCGCCTACAGGCGAAGATCTATGACTAGACCTCGCTGTAGATACGGAATGGGTTGAGCTCTAGCAACTCGATGATGTGAATGAGCGCCTGCCTAGCTCGCACGCTATTACCATCCTTGTCCAGCTTCGGCGAAAAGGCAGCTAAAGCCATCTTACCGGGCACAACACAGACAATACCGCCACCTACTCCACTCTTTGCTGGCAAACCAGCCTCATAGAGCCAACTGCCAGACCCAGTGTAGAGTCCTTCCATTACCATATCTGCGAGGATTTCATGAACATTCTCCGCCTGCACAACCCTCTGCTTACTCAGGGGATGTATCCCACCTGTAGCATAGCATGCTCCCATGACAGCAAGCTGGCGTGTACTCACCCCGAGGCTACAGAGTCGCGTATAGAGATCCACTGAGCTCTCGACATCGCTGTATAAGTAGCCATAACTCTGAAGCAGCCATGCGATTCCCTTATTGTGCTGATTCGTCTCACTCTCCGACTCGTAGACATCCTTTAGGACAGGTAGTGATCCTCCAGCCATTTCATCGAAGCGCGTCTGCATCTTCTCCCATCGATCTTCTGCATGATCACCTGTGATAAGACTCACCGTGGCCATCGCCCCTGCGTTTACCAGTGGGTTAAGAGGCTTCCCCTGATGGAGCTCTAGAGCGATGACGGAGTTGAAGGCCTCCCCCGTCGACTCTGCCCCCACCTTTTGGCGCAGAGTGGCAGCTCCATGTAGATCCATGGCAAGTGATAGGTTAAACGCCTTACTAATACTCTCTATGGCGAAGAGTTCTTCGCTATCTCCCACACTGAGAATCTCTCCTTCCACCGTTACCGCGGCAAGGGCGAACAACTCAGAGTCTACCTCAGCAAGGGCTGGAATATACTGGGCATTTTCTCCCTCTTCGAGGGTGGCGAAGCGTTGATGCGCATCGTGGAGAGCCTGCTCAATCCGCGCGAGATGTATGTCTGCACTCATGCCTTGTCTCCTGTTTGATCATTCTTCTGCTCCCAGCCAAAGGGCTCGAACTCCGACTTCGCCTTTTCATCAGCCCACTCTGGGCGTCTTTTGGCGTAGATAAGGAAGGGAATCCCTGCAAAAATGACCACACTCACGATCAGAATAGTTACGTAGAGCCATGGACTACCTACAGGTATCTGCCCTGGTGGGATAAAGCTCAGGATGAATGCTAGCGATGCCCCCAGCAAGCCCAGCCCACCGATCAACCACATACCGCAAACCTTTCCACCCGGTATACGGAATGAACGCTCCACCTGAGGTGCGCTATAGCGCAAGTAGATGGCTGCCGCAAACATCAGGATATACATGATGAGGTAGAGCAGGATGGTGAGCTGGGTGATGATTTGGTACGCTGTCTGTACACTAGGCATGATCACGAAGAGAATAGAGAGAAGCGTTACGATAGAGCCTTGGATCAGTAGGATGCCCAGCTGCACTCCCTGCTTATTGGTCTTCTGCATGAAGCGTGGGAGATAACCCGCCTTTCCTACTTCTAAGAGCCCTTTTGAGGGACCGCCAACCCATGCCACTAGCTGAGCTAGTACACCAAAGGCGAGACAGATAGCGATCACTGAGCCCATCCATGAGGCATCGAAGTAGGCAAATAATCGGTCAAAGGCAATCAATAGACTCTGCACGAGATTAATCTGACTCTCAGGGATAATGAACCCAATAGCTAACGTACCGAATACAAAGATAAACACCGTTGCAATGGAGGCTATACCGATAGCCAGAGGGTAATCACGCTTGGGATCTTTCACATCTTTCACATGGACTGCACTCATCTCCATGCCAGCATAGAATAAGAAGATACTAGCTGCAAATACGATATTGTTAAAATTCGTCATGTCAGGGAAGAAGTCACCGGGCTGCATCTTGATATCAATCTGATTGCCCATCCCCCAATAGACCATACCCATGAGGACAAGAAGAGTTGCCGGAATAACTGTCCCCAGCAGAGAGCCCCACTTTGTGATCGCCCCACTCATCTTCATACCTCTGAGATTCAGAGCCGTTGCTAACCAATAGATAAGTAGAACAACCACAAGCACGTAGAAGCTATTCGCAGCTATCGCCTCATCCCACGACTGATTCGGACCAATGAAGGCGAGAGAGACCGCGGCAAAGGTGATTAAGGTAGGATACCAGATGGTACTCTCTATCCATTGTAGCCAGATAGCTAGAAAGCCCCACCTTGTGCCAAAGGCCTCTCCAACCCAGCGGAAAACACCCCCCTTCTGCGGCCAGCCAGTTGTCAGCTCAGCCGCAACGAGTGAGACGGGAATGAGAAAGAAAACTGCCGCAAAGATATAGTAGAAGGCAGAACTCAGCCCATAGGTACTCTCAGCTGGCAATCCACGAAGACTCACGATTGCGGACACATTGATCAGAGCGAGAGTGAAGACACCCATGCGCACGGCGCTGCCTACCTTAGACACAGGAGGGGATACTTGTTGAGTTTTCATAGCTGTGATATTTTATGATTCAGCGTCATCTTTCTTCTCATCACACTGACATTCATCACTGGTGAGAATGGATTCTGATGGGTCTGCGTGATTCATCTCATTGTAGAGCTCTGCCATGACAGGCAGAGCGTAGCCTAGCTCCTCTTCTTGCTCTTCTGCTATCTTTTCAAGAAAGGGCTCGTGCTCGTAAGCCTCCGCACATCTGCAGCTCTCAGGGAGCTCTTCATTTTTATCTATTGACTGATCCATAAGAGAGTGACAAATAACTTATTTCCAATGTTCAATATATAAATTATATGTTAGCGTCTGAAGTACATCCCCTATATCTTGCATATATTTTTGCAGATTCCTCTTGACTTTCTTTTCATATTACTGTAAATATTCCTCTCACAAAGTTATGGCTAAGAAAAGCTGGATCGAAAGAAACAAGAAGAAGGCAGCAGTCGCAGCTCGCTACGCAGAGGTTCGCGCAAAGCTGAAGGCAGAGGGCGACTACATCGGTCTCACCATGCTCCCACGTAACGCGTCACCCATCCGTCGCGTCAACCGTTGCGAGCTCACAGGTCGTCGTCACGCATTCCTGCGTCGCTTCCACCTCTCCCGTATCGCTTTCCGCGAACTGGCTAACGCAGGCATGATCCCTGGCGTTACGAAGTCCAGCTGGTAAGCCATATAGGTTGCACAACAGATTTTCGCGGACTGCTGAAAAGGTAGTCCGCGCTTTTCTATGCCTATCTATCAATACATCTCTGAGCATCCTGAGGATGAGAAGCTATCTTGCCGCCAGTGCCGCAAGGTATTCGAACTGATGCGCCCCGTTGATCGCGCTCCCCTCACCCATTGCTTTTATTGCAAGAACCCTGTGCGCAAGCTGATCTCTCAGGTGAACACACCGAAGCTCACGGCTCCCATCTCCATCACCGACGCGAAGAAGGCAGGCTTCACCGTGCTAGAGCGTCGAGACACAGGCACCTTTGAAAAGCTCTGATCTGTCATCGAGATTTTTTTCATTGAATCAACGCCTTCGCTATGAGATGATCTAGTCAATCTCTCTCTATGAAGATCCCCTTAGCAAAGAACGAGGATGTCATCTGCCGCCAGCAGATTGAGGCATTATCAGTGACGCTCCTTAATGAGTATAAGGCTCGGCTGAATCCACTTTGGATTTATTTCTGGGTCTTTGTCGCCCTCACCCCACTGAGTCTCTGGTGCTATAAAATCATCACAGCCTACATGAACGAGTGAGGCGAGCTGTTTACTTCTTTTTCTACATCCACCTTTGCCGAACACGAATTGCGAGAACTTTCCTAAAGATTAGCGCAGCTATCGGAATGCAGCACAGGATAGCTCACCTGTCGACCAGACAAGAGGCTCTGCAACTCATCCGCTAGCCAACACTCGATGAGAGACTCGCACTTACTCATTTCTGATAATCGCAGCTGAGAGCTATCTTGTCGCTTCATTTCTAAGGCATCGATATCATAGAGATGCACCCCCGCTAACTCAGCGCAAGCTGGATCGACATTACGCGGCACTGAGAGATCCATGAGGAACAAGGGGCGATGCCCTCTCCTCTCCTGCATCTCCTCTAGACGCGTCTTCTGCACAACATAAGCTGGAGATGCAGTTGATACGATTACGATATCAATCTGATCAAAGAAGTGTCCCCATTCAGAGAAGCGTATCACGGTACCTCCTACCTGTTCGGCGAGCTCAACTGCCCTATCATAGGAACGATTCGCGACGAAAAGTGCCTCTGCACCACGCGACATCAGACTCTGAGCCGTACTACGCGCGACATCCCCCGCCCCCATGATGAGCACACGCTTGCCAGCTAGTGAGCCCATCTCTTTCATGGCCATCTGTACTGCTGCTGCCCCAACTGATGTAGGACCTGCAGTAATATGAGTCTGGGTGCGCACCTTCTTTCCTATGGAAAAGATGCGCTGAAAAACGCGATTAGAATAGGTACCTGTCGTGCCTTCTTGGAGGGCTACCCTATAGGCTTCTTTTACCTGCCCAAAGATCTCTGTCTCTCCTATCACCATCGAGTCTAGCCCCGCCGATAGCTGCGCAAGATGCTTCAGCACATCAGCACCATCATAGCGATAGAAGTAATGTGCGAGTGTCTCATCATGAGACCCCAGAAAATAGCTCAGAAGGCTGATATACATCTGCTCTGCATCTTCACCCCATGCATAGATTTCTGTGCGATTGCAGGTAGAGAGCAGGACACACTCATCGATAGGGGCGAGCTCAGCGATGCGGCGATGCGCCTCATTAATATATGTTTTGGAAACGGCAAACTGCTCTCTCACAGACAGAGGGCAGCAGTGAAAGTTCACCCCAAGGCAGATCAGGGATCGAACAGGTGGTATCGCTGTAGGGTAGGCACTCATAGGAATAGAGCTAACTCAACCAGCGTGACTGCATTCTTGCTGTATCGCATCAACAAGAGACGCGATGTTATGCTTCGGTGCTTCTAGGTCAGGCTTTAGCTTGTACTCTGCGAGCGCCGCTGTCGTCACCGGCCCTATGCTGGCGATGCGGCAATGCGCATGCAGTTTGATCCCCATTTTCATCCAGTGATGAACAGTACTAGCACTGGTAAACGTAATCCAGTCTGCACCTTCTGACTCGATGAGTGGGCGTACTCCAGTCGGATCTTGGGTCTCAGCAACAGTGCTATAAGCTATACATTCATCCACGATAGCCTTGCGCTTCATGAGCTCACGGTAGATGTAGTCTCTCGCTTGTTCTCCATGCACCCAGAGCATGCTTGAATGCTCAATCCCGCCGAACTCTTCAGCCTTGCGATCGAACTCGGCTATCAGCTCCTCTGCCACCGCCTTCTGCGGCATCACATCAACCATAAGTCCGAACTTCTTGAGCTCAGCCGCCGTACCGGGTCCCACAGCTGCGATGCGCGCGCCCCCTATTTCGCGTATATCTTCATATACAGCAAAGAAGGCTTGGAAAAACTTGTTCACCCCATTAGGGCTTGAGAATACGAGCCAGTCATACTGGGGCGCATCAACCACCGACTCCGCAAATCCATGTCGATCGCTAGGAGGGGCAATGCGAATCATAGGCAATTCGAGCACCTCCGCACCGAGATCTTGTAGAGATTGTCGAAGAGCGCTCGCCTGCTGGCGCGTACGGGTCACAATAATACGCTGTCCGTGGAGAGGCATATCACTCCACCAGTCTAGCTGCTCACTCAGGCTTGCTACCTCTCCGATGACCAGAATCGCAGGTGCTCCAAAGTCCTCCTCCTTGACTCGATGAGAGAGCTCCCCGATAGTTGTAAGAAGCTTTCTCTGGCGTGAGGTGCAGCCCCATTGAACAAGAGCAACTGGTGTATCAGGTGACTGACCTTCTGCAATGAGGGTTTCGATGATTCCATCGAGCTTCTTCATCCCCATGAGCATAATTTTCGTTCCCTGAGCCTGAGCTATATTTGCCAGATCGAGGCTTGACGAGCTCTTACCCTCCATCTCATGACCTGTGAAGATACTCAGCTGAGTGCACATCCCTCGCTGTGTCACTGGCACCCCCGCGTACGCAGGAACAGCAAGAGCTGAAGATATACCAGGAACGACCTGAAATCGCACACCAGCGGCGCGCAGGTAGAGAGCTTCCTCTCCTCCGCGCCCGAACACATAAGGATCACCACCTTTTAAGCGCACAGTGATCGAATACTTGCTCGCGCAGCCGACGAGAAGCTTATTCATATCATCCTGAGGCATCGCATGCTGATCAGCTCGCTTGCCGACATAGATACGCTCACAATCAGGGCGCACAAAACTCAATATAGCAGGTGCTACCAATGCATCATACACGAGGCAATCTGCACGTTCTAGCAGAGACTTCGCCTTCAGGGTTAGGAGTTGAGGATCACCTGGACCTGCACCGACGAGATAGACTAAACCTGTCTTCATGAGGGATTGTTTTCTTTATCCTATTAGAATGATCCTTGCATCCCGGGAGCTACCACATCGGGAGAGTACATCACAGGTGTCGGTGCTGCCGGTACACTGGGCTCGGTCAACGCCCCTGCAGAGTGCTGTGGAGACGTAGATTCTAAGGGAGCCACTGGTGCTGAGTCAAACTCTGGTAAAACTGTAGGCTTATGGACGAGTACATCTTCCACTGCTGGGCTTTGAACCGTGACACTAGGAGCTTGTGCCATCTGCTGCTCCTGCTTGGACTCGAGGTAAGCACGGTAGAGGAGCTCACTGACAGTCACGATTTTAAACCCACGAGCCTGGAGCCCCTTGACGATCCCTTCAACAGCATCAGCCGATGGACCATGGATATCGTGGAGGAGGATGATAGAACCACTCTTCGCAGCATCCACTGCGCGGGAAGTCACAACTGAAACACCCGGACGTCGCCAGTCATTCGTGTCTACATTCCACATAATGGTGCTCATCCCGTATTCACTTGCGAAGAAGTCAACTAAGCCCTTGTTCACAGCCCCATAGGGAGGACGCATCGTGCGTATCTTACGGCTCGTTGCAGAGGCGATTGCAGCCAGCGAACGATCCATCTGACTCTTCACTTCCTCACGGCTGATGCCTGTCAGCGAGGGGTGATCCCATGTGTGCACTCCAATTTCATGACCACCGGCGATAGCGCGAGCCACGATGGAGGGGTGACGTTGGACGCGCTCCCCGAGCACGTAGAAGGTTGCCTTCGCACCATATTTATTAAGTATATTTAAGATGCGTGGAGTATGGACAGGATGGGGACCATCATCAAAGGTGAGGGCGACGTAGGGAGCATTGAGCGAGGCACTGAATACCTTGCGACCAGGCTTCTTAGGCTTAACCCTCACGCTGGAACCTGTATTCTGAGTAGAAGTGGAGCTACCATTCTGTGTGTTATTCTGATAAGCAGGAGTACCATTTTCTACGATGGCTCGATCATCCTGCACATTTTCTTGCGAGAACATGGAGCAAGATGTCACGCCGAGGCAAGTTACAAGGGCGGCTATGATGGGGGTAACTATCTTCATAAGAATCCGTCAAAAGAGTAAAGCAATCACACCAAAAAGGCAATACTTTTCAGCGTCTTCTAGCCACTTTCCCTCTACAAATCAAAAAGTATCGATGCTAAAAGGGGCTCATTGGGGCGACCCCAAGAGGCTAGGATAGGACTTCTGCGCAAGGTCGCGGCACAGATCTCTTATCTCCGTCGCATGCCCCAGCTGCAAGGCTCGCTGCGCTAACTCTCGGCACTCGCCATAGTTCAAGTGCTTAATCGCATAGCGCAAGGCGGGGAGAACATGCGTTCCTGCAGATATTGATTCCATCCCTAAGCCTACAAGCAATGGCAACAGCACGAGATCTGAGCCCGTCTCTCCACAGATTGAGGTGGGAATACCAGCCTTGATCGTCTGATGCATCAGTCGCACCACACCAGGATGTGCTGGGCGGAACATATCTGCGACGCGGAAGTTCACGCGATCAACAGCAATTGTATACTGTGTCAGATCGTTACTCCCAATTGAGAAGAAGTCTACATGAGGCGCTAGTAGGTCAGCAATCATCGCAGCGCTAGGCACTTCTATCATGACTCCTACTCTCAACTCTTCACTATAAGCTACACCGGCATCCCTGAGCTCTGCGCGACACTCATCGAGACAAGCCTTGGCCTCTAGCAACTCAGAAAGAGCAGACACCATAGGAAACATGACCGCAGCCTTCCCATGCACGGAGGCTCGTAAAATGGCGCGCAATTGCTCTTTAAAACTATCTACACGACTCAGAGATACACGTATCCCGCGCCAGCCCAAGAAGGGATTCTCCTCCTTATCATCCTCTTCCTCAAAGGGTAGCTTGTCGCCACCTGCATCCAGTGTCCGGAAGACGACTTCGTGGGGTGTCGCGGATTCAATGAGCTCTTTATAATGCTCATACTGAGCGTCCTCATCTGGTAGTTTCCCATAATTCAGCAGGAAAAACTCAGATCGGAATAGACCTACACCTTCTGCGCCTGAGTCTTTCAGCGCACCAAACTCGTGTGCAAACTCCACATTTGCGCTGATGCGCAGAAGTCGCCCATCTGTCGTCTCTGCCGGCTGGTGCACATAGAGCGAGAGATCACGGCGCTCTTGCTCCTTCTGCGCTTGCAGATTGCGATAATATTCCAGCGTGCGCTCGCAGGGGTTAAAAATGATGTCGCCATTATAACCATCAAGGATGGTGAACTGCCCCATCTTCGCCTCGATGAGCAGATTCGGAACAGCGACGATAGCTGGGAGTTCGAGCGAGCGCGCTAGGATAGCTGTATGAGAAACCGCAGAACCCACCTCAGTGACAAAGCCCAGCACCTGCTCACGATTCATATTCACCGTATCACTTGGAGAGAGATCATAAGCTGCAAGAATGGCTGCTCCTTCATGCACAGAGCTGGTAGGGAACTGCAACTGCTTCTCGTGCTCAAGATTCTTCAATACACGGCGCATCACGTCATCCATATCCGCGACACGCGAGCTCAGATAGGGGTCGTCCACATGGCGCATGATCTCCATATAGTTCTGCACGACAGCATAGTACACAGACTCTACATTGTGCAGCCTCTTGCGTAGTTCCGTCTGCACACGCTGCATGAGCGTGCGATCTCGTACAAGCAGCAGATGCACATCGAAAATAGCCGCCTCATTCGCCCCACTCATCGCCTCTACGCGAGCTTTTAGAGCATAGAGCTCCATCTCGGTGTGCTCCAGCGCAAGATCTAACCTAGCCCATTCATGCTCAATGAGATTCTCAGTAATGGAATATGTTCTAGGAGAAGATCCACCACGTGCCTCGACACGAATCGTCCCCATAGCTATACCAGGGGAAATAGGAGATCCCTTTAAGCGGTATTCAAATGCCTCATTCATCGCTCTCTTCCTTACCCCGAGGGGAGCATCTTTAATCCTCACCGAACTTTGAAAGAATCAAAGCTTCGATTGCCTCCATGAGAGCTTCCTCATCTTCACCTTCAACACTAACCTTGATCGATGAACCACACCCAACGGCAAGCATCATGAGCCCCATGATACTCTTGCCATCTACGAACTCTTCATCTTGCTCAACATTCACCTCCGATTTATACTTTGACGTTAAGCGTACAAACTGAGCGGCAGGGCGAGCATGGATTCCAAGCTTATTGAGAATAGTTAGTTCTTTCGTGATCATAATGCAAGTCTGACTAGTTACTGTAAGAAGAGTATATCTCTCATCTTATATGATGGCGAGCATTTTTTCTGTCTAAATACGCTTTTAGTGAGCGTAGAGTGGAAATTTCATTGATTTTTGCTCTATTAAAAATTAAAATGCACGCGTATGAATACGGCTCAACAAGAACTTCTCAGCATTCTCCTTAAAAAATCTATTAAAACGGGACACTTCGTCCTCGCCTCTGGCAAAGAGAGCGACCTCTACTGCGACTGCCGTGTCACCACGCTCGATGGGCGTGGAGCCAGCCTCATCGGCCAGTGTGGCTGGGAGCTTATCTGCGAGCAGATCCTACCTCAGTTCCCCAGCATCACCGCCATCGGTGGTATGACCATGGGAGCTGACCCTATCTCGCTCGCCATAGGCATGAAGTCCGCACAGGCAGATACAGCTAACGCTCTACAGGTATTCACCGTTCGCAAGGAGGCCAAGGATCACGGCCGTGGCAAGCGTATCGAGGGCAACTTCGAATCTGGACAAGATGTCATCGTCGTTGATGATGTCATCACCACAGGAGGCTCCACGATCAAAGCCATCGAGGCTATCCAAGCAGAAGGCGGAAAGGTGCTAGCAGCCCTCGTTCTCGTTGACCGTGAAGAAGGCGGTCGCGAAGCGATCGAAGCGCTGGGAGTTCCCGTCTTCTCACTCTTCACGCGCAAGAGCATCTTCGGTGACCAATAAGCTCTAGCTTCACTCCATCCTATCATGCTTCCTCTCATCGTCGGTATCGAGTCTACTGTACTCAGCGCAGTGGAGAGGGAGCTTTTCTCGCGTCTGCAACCAGCAGGCTACATCCTCTTCTCGCGCAACATTGAGTCGAGAGATCAGTGCCTGTTGCTCTGTGACTCACTTTACGCCCTGCACCAAGGCACGCTTCCACCCATCATCGCCATCGACCAAGAGGGGGGGCGCGTGGTGCGCACCAGCATCTTAGGACTAGAACTCCCCTCTGCACAGCAGCTGGGGGCGACGCGAGACTTCTCTCTAATCACAGAAGCCGCTCATGTCAACGCTCTCAGCCTAGCGGCACTAGGTATTAATACAAACTTCGCCCCTGTGCTCGATGCGAGCTCTCCACATAGCAATGCGCTCTCATCACGCTGCTGGGGCAGCTCTAGTGATGAGATCATCTCCTACGCAGGAGTCTGGAACAGAGAGCATAGGCGCATGGGTATCATGAGCTGCGCGAAGCACTTTCCCGGTATGGGGGAGGCGCAAGTTGATCCCCACTTTGAGCTTCCTATCCTACGTGGCAATCGAGATCATTTTCTACGCTCCGCAGCTCTCCCCTTCCTCAGCCTCATGCCTGAGCTACCCTCTCTCATGCTCGCTCATCTATCACTCCCCGAGCTAGATCATGAGTACCCCTCCTCGCTCTCAGCGGCAATCATCAAGGGATTCTTACGCGAACAGCTCGGCTACACGGGGCTCATCTTCACCGATGATCTCTGCATGGACGCGATTAAGCAGAATTACGGCTTAGCAAAAGCCGCCCACCTCGCTCTAGAGGCGGGTTGCGATCTCCCGTTACTCTGCCATGATGTGCTCTCGCATTTAGAAGAAGTAGCTCAACAGCTCTCTAAACTCCGCGCAGAATGCCACGACCAGATCATGGCTCGCCTCCAGAACTATTGTCGAGCCATGCCCCGATCTATCAACTATCGCGACCACCTCTACTGGAAGAGCCTACTGCGCCGTGCGTCGAGACTATGCTCGGAGTTGAACTCTCAGCATGACAAGGGGGAGAGTCAGAGCCCTGTCTTTGCTTATTGATCATCCTTTAGCTTTTTTTGTTATTTTTTTCTTTAATCCCCTTTACTTGCATCGGATTATTCGTCTTTAATATTAAATACTTATAATCAGTAACAACAAGCAAGTGTAAGAAGATATGTTAGAAAACTAATAAAAGGAGGCTCTGCATGTTACAAAATTGTCACTTGCTTTCAAATAACAATTATAGTAATCTATAAATATCAAGAGCACATCGAGAATTTTACTCTTCAATCACTCTTATAATTTTCCCTAAATACATATACCCTAGAACTAAGCACAGAGGGCTAATTTCATCAGAAATTAGCCCTCTTTTCTGTTTGAAAAAGCATTTCCCTATGCACATCACCAGCCCAGCTTCGCCCTAAGACGCGAGGCGTAGTCACTGTTATGCATATTGAGCAGCTGCATCGTATGTTGAGATTTCTTAATCACAAGCGTATCCTCTAGCTTAATCTGATGCACCATGCGTCCATCCATGGAGTAAATCATGGTCTCGTGATGACGCCCGCGACGCTCTCGTGGGTGCAGGGATATCTCCACGGTGTCTGGCATCACGACAGAGCGGTTCGTCAAACTATGCGGACAAATAGGAGTCAGACACATGACGCCAGAGTTCGGCCAGATGAGAGGTCCCCCAGCTGATAGGGAGTACGCAGATGATCCAGTGGGGGTTGCTACGAGTATACCATCCGCATGATAGCGATTGAATCGCTCACCATCAAGGGCGACATCGACCTCGATCATCTTCCCCGTCTGCGCACGCATCAGGCTGAGCTCATTGAGCGCGAGAAGAGGTCCTTTCACGCAACGACCAGCGTCATCATATTGCGTGACTTCGAGTACGATGCGTTCCTCTACACTGTACGATCCGTGTACGATAGCTTCAGCCAACTCTTGTGCCTCATGACGGGAGCAAGCACTCAGGAAGCCGAGATGCCCCATATTCACCCCTGTCAGGATACACCCTTGGGCGATCACTTGATTCACTAGTGACAGCATCGTGCCGTCACCCGCGAAGCATATCGCAATATCTGTTCCATCAGCCAAAAGAGGTCGACCATCAGCGTCAAACTCGCCGATATCATAGCTCTGAATACCAGCAGCTGAAAAAATTTCGTGCATGAGCTGTCGCACACGCGACCCCTTGGATCGCGGCGCGAAAAATGCCACCTTCTTGACGCATTCTGGCTTCATGCCGAATATTGAGGAAAACTTATCGTTGCTCGCGAACGATCTCTGTACCTATACCATCCGTGGTGAAGATTTCAAGCAGAAGGGTATGAGGCAATCGTCCATCAATGAAGTGTACCTTACGCACGCCAGCATTCAGAGCATCGAGAGCTGAGCGCACCTTCGGGATCATACCACCTGTGATGACCCCCTGCTCGATGAGAGAGAGTGCTTCCTTTCGATTAATACTCTTCACGATAGTCGTAGGATCAGAGGGATCACGCATCAGACCGGGTACATCAGAGATGTAGACGAGCTTCACAGGGCGCAGTTCACGTGCCAGCGCAGCTGCTGCTAGGTCTGCATTCACGTTAAGACTCTGATGTGTACCTAGTTCACGTGCTAAGGGGGAGATGACAGGTGTGATCTGAAGCGACAGTGCCTCTTCTACTCGTGATAGAAGACTACCGATAACCTGCCCGACCATACCGAGATCTACGCGCTTGCCTTCCTCGTCTTTTTCAAAGATTCGCTCCCCGACAAAGACCTTTGTACCAGGGATGCCGACGGCCTTGCCACCTGCTTCGCGCATGAGCTCAACGAGCCCAGGGTTAATCTCATTAGAGAGGGTTTGCTCGACGATATCAATCGCTTCAGGAGTGGTGACGCGAAGCCCGTTCACAAACTTCGCCTCGAGTCCAGATTCTTGCATCGCTTTGGAGATAGCCTTACCACCGCCGTGAACCACGACTGGGTTGAGACCGAGTGCCTCCATGAGCACAATATCCTTCATGAGCGACTTCACCAGCTCGGGATTATCCATCGCTGAACCACCGAACTTGATCAGCACGGTCTTATCACGATAGGCTTGGATATATGGGAGAGCATCAACAAGGATGTTAGCAAGACGAATCTCGTCTTCTGGCTGGGGGACTTGGCGAATAGGAATCATATATAACGCATTATTTTGAAGATAACAAGAGGGAGAATAGCCGCGAGCACCATCAGACCACCAGCTATCCAGAACCCATAGCTCGCATGCAGGAAGGGCATGTGTGCAAAGTTCATCCCGAACACACTGGCTATCAGCGTGGGGGGAAGGAAGACGAGAGACATGATCGTGAACACCTTGACGATCTCATTCTGCTCGATGTTAATGAAGCCTAAAACGGCATCGAGCATGAAGTTAATTTGGTTAGAGAGGAAGGAGGCATACTCGGACAGAGAGTTAACGTCACGAGAAACAGGGCGCAGGGGGAGATAGAGGCTATCATGTGTACTGAGCACAGACGCTTCATTACCAGCATAGGTGATAAGGCGTAGTAGGTTCACCAGCGAGTCGCGCTGTCGAGCGATCAAGTCACCAACACGCCCCAGCTCTTCTAAGATGTCACGCAGATCCTCAGTATCGGGATCGTGCTCTCGCGACTTACGAGCTCCACGTCGCCCATGTGAGCCAAAGACGCGCTTAAACAAAGCGTCTATCCCCGAACCGAAGCGTTCAAGAACGTCTGCTTGCCTATCCACTAGCGTCTCCAACAGTCCGATAAACACGAGATCTCGGTTCGTCTGCTGCATGCGTAGCAGCTGATGGGAGAAGACGCGGAAGGAATATGAGTCGGTGTGACGGATCGTGATGAGCATATTCTTATGCAGAATAAAGCTTAGCTCCGCCAGCATGGGCTCATCTGTCTCGACGCGCAAGAGTACTGTCGTCGTCATGAATCGCGCTCCATCCTCACAGTAGAGGCGCGAGGTTGATTCAATCTCTCGCATCTCATCCTTCGTCGGCAGTTCTATACCGCAGAGACGCTCCGTATAAGCTAACTCCTGAGCGTCAGGCGTCAGCAAGTCTAGCCAGAGAACATTATCAGCATCAACATCTTCTTGATCCACGCCCGTACTGCGGCGAATGCCCTGATCGGTCTGGGAGTATATTCGAATCATCGCGCGCTTCTATCTGGTTAGGCTGAACTGTCATGAGACGGGAATCCACGAGATTCCACACTTACTACGAGGTAAGAATGGGGTATTTAGCCGCTGAAATCAAGAAAATTTTCCTACACAAGTCATAAAAGTCACGATGCAGGGGCGTGCGCCCATGGTGAGCCACCGCCTCACCTAGGTAAAAAGCTTGTCTGATTCACATGCTTATGCTAAGATTCGCGCATCTCCTAGTATGACACCTCAGCAACCTATTCGCATCAGTTATCTCTCTCCTTCTTCGGATCAAGCTAGCTTTGAAGACTACTTCACTGATGTTCTGAGCAAGCGTTTCCCCATCGAACTCGTATCTCCTGAAGAGGCGCAATATGTTTTCTGCTCTGACCCAGGAGTGACGAGCATGCACTGCAAGGCGGTGAAGATCTACTATACAGGTGAAAACCGCCAAGCTGACTGGACAGCCTATGACTACGGCATGTCCCATGAACTAGATGCTCATCCACGCCACCTCAGAGTCCCCTACTATGCCCTCTTCACACTGAATACCTCCGATGCGGAGTGGGACAGACTGCTGACACGCCAAGCTTGGACCGTGGCTGATCTGCATGAGCGCAAGAGCAAGTTCTGCCACTTTGTCTACCGTAATCACGTCTGCAAGACGCGCAACCGATTCTTCAAGAAACTTTCTGAGTATAAGCGCGTGGACTCCGCTGGACCTTTCCTCAACAATATGGATCAGGGCTACTGTGTCCCACGTGGCTTCATGAATACGCTCTCATTCATGAACCCCTACAAGTTCTCTATCAGCTTTGAGAATGAGGCCTACCGCGGCTACACAACGGAAAAGCTCTTTAACGCCCTCATCGCACGCACCGTCCCCATCTACTGGGGCAATCCTGAGGTAGCACGCGACTTTAACCCTAAGAGTTTCATTAATTACTATGACTTCTCCTCTGAAAAGGAGCTACTCGACTACGTCATCCATGTCGATGAGAATGATGAACTCTATCTAAAGTACCTCAACGCCCCCATGCTGAACCACCCCAGAGATATGATTCAGATACGGGATGATTTCTACGCATTCTTTGAGCGCATTTTTAGCAACACAGAATGTCAGCGCTCTGCAAGCGAGCTACGGCACTACACCTTTAAGAAGTATCTTGGTCGCTACGCTTTTGCACGCCTAAAGGCATGGAAGCGACGCTACACCAAGAGGCAGAAATAAGGCAGAGAGCACTCCCGAATATATCACTTGACAACGAGGGGCGAAGGAGAGTACCCTAGCCCTATTAGAACACCAATTTTTCATGGCTACAATACGACCTTTTGCCGCACTCCGTCCGCCGAAATCCTGTGTAGAGCAGGTTTCAAGTCTTCCTTATGACGTAATGAATAACAAGGAGGCCACCGCTATGGCGGCTGGGAATCCCTCTTCCTTCCTCCACATCTGTCGCGCCGATATAGACACAGGTGAAGAACTCATCCACGATGATGCATGCTATCAAAAAAGTGCCGACAACCTGCAAGATTTCATCAAAAAAGGCTTCCTCCTCCGCGAGGAAAAGCCCTGCTACTACATCTATCGCCAGATGATGTGGGGGCGCGTGCAGACTGGCATCGTCGGCTGTGCGAGCGTTGATGAGTATCTGAATGGCACGATTAAGAAGCACGAACTCACGCGCAAGGAGAAGGAGCTCGATCGCATCATGCACTTTGACGCATGCTCCGCTCAGACGGAGCCCGTCTTTCTCGCCTACCGTAAAAACGAGCGCATCTCGCGCGTGATCAATGAATGGATTAAGTTTCACAAGCCTGAGTACGACTTCACAAGTGGTGATGGTGTCGTCCACTTACTCTGGCCTGTCGATGAAGATTCCGTCATAGAGGAAATCCGACTCGGATTCGAAGAAACTGATGCTCTCTACATAGCAGATGGTCACCACCGCACAGCCTCCAGTGCGGCCGTCTCCGCGAAGCGTCGTGCCAGCCACCCTGACTACACAGGCGAAGAAGAGTTTAACTATCTGATGGCCGTTTCCTTCTGCGATGAAGACCTCTTCATCATGGATTACAATCGCGTTGTCACCGATCTCAATGGACTGAGCCCAGAGGACTTCTTCTCCGCCATCAGTGAGAAGTTCACCATTACACCTGCTAGCTCTGGTGCACCACGAGCGAAGCATCACTTCGGACTTTACATGCAGGGCACATGGTACAGCATCGAGGCAAAGGAGGGCAGCTATGACGCTTCACACCCCATCGAGAGCCTCGACTGTGCCATCCTACAGGCGAACCTCCTCGCTCCCATTCTCGGCATTGATGACCCACGCACCAGCCCGCGCATCGACTTCGTGGGTGGCATACGCGGACTCGATGGCCTCGCCAGCCGCGTCGACAGTGGTGAGATGGCTGTAGCATTCTCACTCTATCCTGTGAGCATGGAGGATCTCTTCTCTGTAGCTGACCATGGTGAGATCATGCCTCCCAAGTCTACATGGTTTGAGCCCAAGCTACGCTCGGGACTCTTCGTCCATGAAATCGAAGCATAACCCCCTCTTCCCCTTCTCTTTATCATGAAGATTCTCATCCCCACCAAGCTTGATCAAGCTGCCAGCGCAGCCTTATCCGCCGCAGGACACACCGTCATCCAAGAACCAGATACTGCCTTGGAAGAGCTCGCTAAGGCGCATCCTGACACCTATGGCATCATCGTGCGCTCAGAAAAGGTCACGTCCGATATCATCGACATGCTCCCCTCACTCAAGTGCGTGATTCGTGCAGGGGCAGGCTATGACAACATCGACTATATCTATGCTCGCACGAAGGACATCGATGTCATGAATACACCTGGTGCGAACTCTAACGCTGTAGCAGAAGAAGTCATCGCTATGGTGCTTGCCGCCTACCGTTATGTCATTCCAGCCGATGCAACGACCCGTGCTGGTGAGTGGAATAAGAAAAACTACCTCGGTCGCGAGCTCACGCACAAGACCGTGGGCATCCTCGGATTGGGCAATATCGGACGTCTTCTCGTGAAGCGTATTGAGGGCTTCGAATGCACCGTTCTCGGTTATGACCACTTCCTGTCAAAGCAGCGCGCACTCAACATAGGTGCGACACCTGCTGATCTCGATGAGATCTTCACCCATGCCGACATCATCTCTATCCACGTCCCAGGGGGACCATCAACCAAGGGGATGATAGGCGCTGAGCTCATCAACAAGATGAAAGACGGAGCTATGATCATCAACTGCGCACGCTACGGAGTTGTCGACGAAGATGCCCTCCGCGCAGCACGTGCCGCGGGTAAGAAGTTCATCTACTGCACCGACGTACATCCGAAAGATACAGCTGCCATGCAGCCTAGCGCAGATATCGCAGATGTGCTGCTCCCCCACCTCGGTGCGAACACCAAGGAAGCAAACCTCCTCGCAGCCATGCGTGCGGCTAAGCAGATGAATAACTACGTCGCACATAATGATGTGAGCTGTGTTGTGAATGCCGAAAAGCCACTGGATCTTAATCCCGCTAATCTTCAGCTCGCCTCCATGCTGGGCAAGCTCTGCTACCATGCTGGCGGCGGCAAGCCTATTCGTAAGATCGAATGCACCTTCTACAACAACCTTCGCGCTGTTCGCAAGTGGTTCACCCCATGGATACTCGAAGGATGCGTACCAGGAGCAGAACATGGACTCATGCCTGCTGCCGCAGACGCGTCGTTCCGCGAGCACGGCATCGTCTTCAAGGCACGTGAGCCCATGGATGACAAACACTATGATGATGCTCTCACACTAGACATCTTCATGGAGGAGAACAACACGCAGTACAAGACGAGCGTACGCGGTACCCTCATCGATGGTCAACCAGTAGTCTCTCGCATCGGTAATTTCACGAATCTCTATGCTTCACTTTCGGGTAACACACTCGTCATGCGCTATGATGACCGTCCTGGTGTGATCGCCATCATCGCTCAGCGGCTTGCTGAGGCTGGCATCAACATCGAAAACATCGTCGCACCACTCAACATTGAATCAGGCGAGTCCTTGGCTGTCATCAAGACGAGTCTTCCTGTGAACCCTGAACTCTGCATTCAGATCACACAGAGTATCGAGGCGAAGCAAGGCTTCTCCTTGAGCATGTAAGATCTCTATACCTCACATACATCAGCTATCCCCTCCTCAGCGAATACGTCTGAGGAGGGGATAGTATTTTCCGCTGGAAATGATGCTCTATTTATGCTATTATTATGACATGAGATCATCTCTCCTCACTCTTCTTCTCTGCACACCTCTCCTCATGACGCTCCCCTCATGCAAGGATGCCAAGGGTACATCGAGCTCCGCCACAGAGCAAGCATCAATCGAACTCAACGACATCATTCACAATCTTCTCCCACAGCTCAAGCAAGAGCTACTGACCCAAGAGGAGCAAGAAGATATCAAGGATACAGAGCGATTAATCGAGCAATTCAGACTCACAGAAGATGTCAACATAGCCTCCCCTCGGACTCGCACTACCCTACTCCAGCTCGCCGCTGCCTATAAGAAAGAAGAGCTTGTGCGCTGCCTGCTACTCGATGGCGCTGATCCTAACGCGCAAAGACTCAGCCCTATAGAGGGCAAAATGCAGCCATCAGACACCGTTCTCACCTATGCGGTAGCACAGGGATTCATCGATCCCAGCTGCTATGATGCGGAGAGTGTCCTACGCATCGTCAACATGCTCATCGCTCACGGAGCTGATATGGGAAAACGCGGTCCTCATGGTCTACTCCCCCTTGAAATAGCAGCTCTCTCTGGCTCACACGAAGCCCTCATCGAGCAACTCTATAAGCTCACCCCTCAGGAGGCGATCTCTCCCCCCATTTCAGAGGAGAAGAGGTGCGCTATTCTCTATTTATCACTCGTTTGGCACTACGACCACATCCTAGAGCAGCTCATCGCACTCGGTCACTCACCTAACACTCGCATGCTTGAGGGACGCACACTTCTCATGCAGGCTGCTAGCTCTTCTCTCATGGATGAGGGTGATGGATGGAAGAGCATTATCGATATTTTATTAAAGCATGGAGCTGACATCAACCTCACGGATAATCAAGGAAAAACTGCCCTCTACGACCTAGCCTTTGCCGCGCAGCGCCAGACCCCCGATGAGAATAAGGAAATGGATATCGCCTCGCGTATCATCTTCCTTCTTGAACGTGGTGCCCGTACAGATATCGCTATAGGTGAAGATGAAGAATACCCCGGCTTTTCTGCCTATGATCTACTCAGCCTGCGCCCCAGTCTTTTGGAAGAGCTCGCTCGCCGTGGCTTCGACCTAGAAGCACCACCCCTCACCCTACCTGAAGAAGATACAGCCCTACTCGCCACACTCTGCCGTGCCACCGTCACGGGACGCGATATCACACCGCTGAAAAAAGACTTTGACCGCATCGCCGCGATCCTCCTCACCCCCAGTAATGCGATGCTGCACCACGAGCTCTATGAGACAGCCCTCAAGAGTGCGCTGAGCATACTCCTCCAGCTTGATGAGAAAAAAGCTCGAGACATCATCTATCAACTCCCCATCTGGGAGGATGAATTGGCAGGAAGCAGTCACCTCCACTGCACCTCGTGCTCTTCCTGTGGTGGTGAGTCTCATATCCTGCGTCCTATTCTTGACGCGATTGCAGGTCAGGAGGGCTTCATCATCCCCAGTGAGCGCATCCTTCATCTCGCTCATGCCCTCGTAAAGAGCGAACAAGAGCCTCTCGCTCTTGCCTGCCTGAAGCTCCTCGCTCGCTGCCCTGACTACCAAGCAATCGCGACGAAGCTAGCAGAGTCAGAGAACGCCACACTGCAACTTGGAGCTCTCTACGCCCAGTGCATGGCTCATGACATCCCGCTTCCAGAAGAGCACGCTGTCCAGATATGGCTCGCAGACCACTCTCGCGTGGCGAACACGAACTTCCTGAAGAAGGCTCTTCTTCTCACCTCGCTAGAGGAGCTCTGGTTTGGCGATATGCCAGAGCAAGAAATCACCTCCCTCTTATCTACCATGGAAGAAATAGGTGCGAAGCAAGCGGCAGATCAATACCGCCGCATCATCCCTATGCTGGAGAACCCTGAGAAGCTCGATGAGATCATGGCAGGTGACCAACTATGGGAACGAGATCTCAAGGTAGCTATCGCTGAGTACTTCATCAAGAATGCTGCCCAGTTCCACCCTAACTCTCTACCTTAAACAGCCTGATATCCCCACTTATGGTTACGCAGTTATATAGACACGCCTCACTCCCGTGCGCATGCTTCCTCATGCTCATACTTGGGATGTGTGTCTATGCTGCAGACAAGCCCCCTTTATCTCAGGAAGAGCAGAGCTTTCTTCTCCGCTACGAAGCATGGTACGATCAAGCTTCACGTACACGTCCAGCACCAGAGCCACCTCACCCCGATACCCCCATTGCGCATGAGTTGCTTCTGCGCCACCTCAAGCTGCTTCTCAGCGATAGCACCTATTGCTCTGATGAAAATATATCGCTCGAGATGCGAGCCTGCCTTCTTTTCATGCGCGCTCAGAATAGACTCCGAGCACAAGAAGCGGTGAACAATCTTCACTACTGGAAGCATAGCGAACACTTTTTAGAGTATAGACCAGCCCTCTTTTTACTCGAACTCGTGCGTCTCAGATGGACTGTCCAAGATGGGCAACTACGTCGTGCGATTGCGAAGTTAGAAAGCCTCCTTCCTGCGAATGACTCTGATATGATCGACTGCGCTGCTGGTAAGCCACTCGCCCATCTCCTCCAACTACTCGCGCAGCAGCAAAGATACGATGCAACAACAGAGCTCACTCGCTTCAAGAACTCAGCTGACCCCCACCTCAGCTATGCGGCGCAGTGCGCTATACTAGAGCTCAACCAGCTCCCCATCCCGACTCTCACGAAGTTGGTAGAAGAACACTGGAATGTACACGATCAAGAGGATCTCTCAAAACTCTCCGACATCCAGCGCCACATCTCCATAGCAATAGCTGCGCACGAGGGAGCACGCTCAGGCGAGTTCGTCCACTGGTTCACCCCTGCGATGCTGCTAGATGTAGCGAAAAATTGGGAAGAGGGAGACTTCAAGCTTCATGCCCATGCGCTGCTTCGCTACCTCGCTCAAGATCAGTCAGAATTCACAGACGATGAAAATGTTAAGCGTCAGGCACGCGATGAGTACACACGCATTGAGAAAAAAGCCCCCATTTCTGAGATCGCAGAAGCCCTCATCTCCAACACCCAGATCTTATACCCTTCATGAGCGAGATCAGCCCTCCAGTACCTCCCACTAGCCGAGTGCGCCTTCTCATACAGTCCTACTGGATGGTGCACGGCATATTGGCTCTGCTTTGCCTCTTGATGACACTGCCCATGCTCTGGTCAGGCATTCTTCCTCACTCCGTCGTGGAGGCATTAGGATACATCCTCAGCACTGCTATGGCTCTCTCCCTTCTCTGGTTAGTGATTAGCCTCCTTATAGCAGCGCTAAGACTGCGGAATCTGGAGCTATTAGGGAGACTCTTTAGCTTCCTCGCACTCTGGGCATTCGCGCTAGGTATTTTCTCACTAATAGCCTATGCCGCCAAGGTGGAAAAAACAACAGATCAACACCCTCTTTCCTCCTTCACGAGCACGCCCCTCTTCCTCCCCGAGGAGAGGCTCATCGGGCGCAGCAGCCTTCAGCTCTACTATGACAGCACGACCTCGCCATCAGTAAATGATAGGCTCATCTCTAAAGCTCCTTCTCTAAGCCTACTCTCAACGAAGCATCCCCAGCTCTTCCGGAGCTACATCGAACAATCACTACGCTGGAAGCATGAGATGAGCGACCAGTTCTATGCAGAGCTCGGTCATGTCGTACTCACCGAGGTGAGTGATCCGACTGGAGCAAAGGGCAGTGTCCACGCCTCCTTCCGCCGCCTCATCGAAGGAGAGAGTATTCCCCATGGCTATCATCCTGCCAAGCCAGATGAACTCTTCCCCTACCTCGAAAAGGACGAGTCTGAATCCACACAGAACATACCCGACATCGCTCTCGACCTCGGCGGAGATTACGTCTTACTACTCGCCTGGCGAGGACGAGCCGAAGATAGCCAACATGCCTATCAGGCACTCAATGCTGCCATTACAGCCATCGATGAGCAGTTCAACATCCTCGCTAAGAAGCCCACGGACGAGGGTCTACAGTCCGCTCTTCGCAGCTCCAAGAGCCACCGAGGCACCCAGCCAGAAATACGCCTCAACTCACCGCCTTCTCAGTATGGCTGCTATCAGGCGGAGGTCTATGCGAACCCAGCCCAGAATGGCTACTTCAGCCTGATTGCAAAAGATATAGAAACGGGAAAAGAGCTCTCAACCATCAGCTTTCGCAGCATGTATTCCTATGATGATCAGGAGCTTTTCCGTCACGAGATACCCCAATCGCTGCCTGCATGGATGCGCAAGGAAGAATGGACCCCTCAGAGTGGGAATAGTCAAGTACAACTCCCGCTCTTCACCTTCGAGCAGTCGGAGCATCTTCGCAGCTTCCACATCGACTTGGAACTATGGTTCTCCCCCTATGGCAGCCAGCGCGAGCCGCGTCTTCTCACGAGAAAACGCTATCGCGTCCAGAGTTTCCAAACACCGAGCCTTAAAACAGAGCACGCCCCTGCTCGCGCCACAGCATCTCCACCATCCATCACACCATGACCACCACTTTAAGACACACACGACACCTTTCCTACATCCTCACACTAGGCCTCTTGACTACGCTAGCTATGGCAAATGAAGCTGAGATGCAGAACATTATCACGAGCTGGAAACTACGCCAGCAAGATGTGCAGAACTCACTCCGCCAAGCTACCAGTGCTGAAGAGAGACGTGATATTCTCGCAGCAGCACCACAGCCCAGCAGTATCGCGAACGCTCTCTGGAAGAGCATTTCGAAGCGCACGGGAACACGCCTCATCCCCGCGGCCAAAGGATCGAAGCGTCCAGATAGACGTGTTCCCACTTACGAGTACGAAGAAGTGTGGGCAGCACCTGCAGTCATCTGGTGGCTTCAACATGCAGATCTGCTAACTAAGGTTGTGAAAGCAAATGCTGTCGACGCGACACTGCGATCCCTTCTCGGCTCGGTGGAGCGACTCCACTACGCACATCCCGACATGGCAGAGCTCTGCCCCACCTTGGCCGCATCACCGAGTGCACGCAGCTATGACCTCTTGGAAAAGATTCTGACTTCCAACACCAATCCACGTGCACGATCTCATGCGGCTCTTGGCATGAGCCTCTTGCTTAAAGACGAGAACGTATACAGCATCGAAGGCTCTCCAAAGGATGCCCTTTCAAAACGCATCGCCTACATTCGCTACGCGCTAGAACAAGCACCTGCTGGTGACTACTTCGGCACACAGCGGCTAGAAGACATCGCTATGGAGGAGCTCTACCATATCAACAAGCTATCCGTTGGCTCGATACCACCACAGGTGGCTCTCACCGACAGCAAGGGGCAAGCGCAGCTACTGCCTACAGTGGGAGAGGCTCAGCTCTTCTACTTCTGGAGTCCCTTAGACCCAGCCAGCATCGCGCTACTGCGCACCGCCACTTCTCTCAAGAAGCAGTTCCCTACCATCCACTTCAAGGCGATCACTACAGGTATTAGCACACAGGAAATCAACGAGAATCCTGAACTATCCATCCCAGAGGTGCAGCACTACATCGATCCGCAGGGCAAGGCTATACAAGACTACCGTGTACCAAAGGCGGGCTACGCTGTTCTCATCAGCCCACGAGCACGCATTCTCTACATAGGCGAGCCCAATATGAAACTCCAAGCTGCTATTAACAGCTACGACACTGAGAGCCAAAAAGAACAGGAAGCTACACGCCCAAGCGCGCAGCCTCCAAGCGCTGTCCCACCTAGCAGTGGCGAGATCCCCCCCCTCAGAGAGCTACCTCCTCTGGGATTCTAATATCAGTCCTCCTTCGAGATCTTCTTTAACTCAGCCCAGTGAGCTGGAGTCATCGAGGAGAAAGTGAAAAGACAGATACTCTCAGCTCCTGCCGCGCGTGCAGCTTGAACAGCTGTCGCGATCTCAGAGGGGAGTAAGCCGTGGTTTTCAGGATCTTTTGCCTGTGCCTTCTTCTCGGGAGCTGCACAGATGAAGAGTCCGCTGATGAAGTGTGTGCTAGGATGCTTCGCCTGCATGCCTTCTTTTGTCATCTTACCCACCCACTCAGGCTTTTCTAGATAAAAGTCATTATAGAGCATGGGGGCTACCATATCTAGCTTCCATTTTCCCCAATCCTGACGCACCATACTCTTCGCCATACTCGGACCGGGGAATACAGCTGCACTTATTAACTTCCCCTCGGCTTGTACGTCAGCGGCGAGCTTATTCACCAGTTCCGTGACCGTGTCATAGCGGAACACTTTCCAATCCTCATCATGCTGAGCGCCATCGCCCTTTGACTTAATATCTATCCCTGACTTTTTCTTAAACTCCTCAACACAGTGATCACAGTAACAGTAATCGTAGGGTGCAAACTCCTCCGTCATTTCCAGTCCATACTTTGCCCATAAGCCACGTGCGAGGATGACATCTGGATAGCGTATATAGTCGAGGTGCACGCCTGTGACACCCTTCATTCGCGCCACTTGCTTATATTTCTTAGAAAAGTACGCATACACCTCTTCGCGGTTGGGGCAGAGGAACTGATAGTAGTCAACATAGGCTGGCTTGATTTTGGAAGAGAAGCCCTCGCGACTCACGCCATACCAGTCATCGTTCACCTCACTATTATCCATCTGCGCCAGTGTAGGAATCCACGCATGAAACTCGAGTCCTAGCTCATGGGCGATACCAGCAGCCACGCGCGTCATCTCAAGCTGCCTGATGTTACCATGGTAGAAGACCCCCTTCACGCCATGGTCTTTCATCTGCTGGAACTGCTCTCTGACGTTCTCTGCGTTAAACCCCTTGCGCGGAGCGTGATCCCAGACGTAGATATCGAGAGCCTGTACCATGCTGCCTAGTATAGGGAGCATGAGGCAGGCGCGGAGGGCTCTGCTTATTATATTTTTCGTATTCATGATCATGTTAATTTTTACCTTTTTCCCAGCATCGTCCATCGGAGCTGATGGAGTAGCATGCTCCGTTGAACCCCTCCACTTCGATAATCCAGTCCTCAGCTAAGAGGGTATAATGGGGATCAAGCGAGAGACCGTTCACCTGCACCTCCTCAGGTCTGATGGCTGAGAGCTCCGAGGGGTAGCTTTTATGCTTCTCTTTATAGGCATTCATACGGTAATAGAACTGTCGTAGTGCCCACTTCACCTCCTCATTCTTATTCCAAACAAAGCTCTCTCTCGGCTCAGAAACGAGCTTTTCTGAGAACTGGATGAAGCCCCATGTCTCGGGGCAGTGCATATTAACCACTCCCTGAGGAGACCATACCCAGTTATCTTCACTGCCAGCGCCTATCTTATTGGTGAGGGGATTTCTCACCTTATGATATTGATTACCATCCCACTGGGTAAACCACTCCACGCGGGAGAAGTTAATCCGCCACTGCACGCCCGAGGCAGGGGGGAGCTTATCCGCCTCTGTGATCGAGTCGAGGGGCATTGCGATCTCTATACTCCAGCCCCTATCCTCATCATCACCTTGGTTTATCGTCCCATCAACATGCACTGCTGCGCGCACCCCATTGATATTCCATGAATCAAGCACCTTGCTCCCCCAGTCTCGATAAGGCTTTGTCAAAAGAAGATCCCACTCAGTGCCAAAGGCGTTTATCTCATACTCCATGTAGTGATGAGTGTCACCATTCGGGTCGATGAACACTTCAAAGTCATTGTCGTAGAAGATGATAGACTCTCGCTCTGTCAGCTTCGCCCAGACATGAGGCTCCTCTAAGTAAGCCGCGATGTAGAGATATTCATCATCCCAGAGCATCTTAGCACGAGTGCGGTAGCGTGGCTCCACTGGGCGTCGTACTCCTTCTATATCCGCAAAGTCGCACGTCCAGTCAGCCTGAGACCAGGCTTCATCATCGAGCTTCCCATCGATGACGATAGGTTTAGGAGTTTTCGCACAGACATACTGTCTAGGTGCGAACTCTGCTACGGGCTGGAACTCTAGCGTCTCAGCCTGAACATGGGTGAGAAGAAGAGGGAGTAGAGAGAGTGCAGTATTCATTCATTTGATCATACATCACCACATTAAAAAATCAAGCGATAAAGTGCTGCTAGCTGAAATCCTCGCTTGACATTTGCTCCACATTCTGGCATTCTTCGCGATGTCATCGGGTCCTTTGGAGCAAAGGCTGGAAAACCCCGCCAGGACCGAGAGGTAGCAACGGTATTCAGTCCTTTGTTGTCGGAGGTACCCGATGATTTTTTTTATCCGCTTTTCCGTACCTTGCACATGAGAAAGCCTATCCCTGTCGTCACGCTCACCCTCATCTTGCGCCTTGCACTTGGCGCACTATTCCTCTACACGGGATTCTCAAAGATCACAGACATCAGCCTGACGGCACAGACCATCACGCAGGCAGACATCCTACCAGCTGACTTCTCATTCCCCCTCGCCTACACAGGAATCGCTATGGAGATTGTCCTCGGCTTCTGCCTCCTCTTTAAGAAAGCCTACCTTGCAACGAGCCTCTGGACAAACATCCTCTGCCTTGTTTTTGTGGGTATCTTTGTGCAGGCATGGGCTCGAGGCTTAGATATGAGCTGCAATTGCCTCGCGATGAATCATAGCATCCAAGAATACCCTCTTGAGATCTGTCTACGACTCATCCTACTAGGAGCATCTCTCTGCCTGAGCTGGGATGCCTTCCATCCCAGTACTGATAAAAAGAGCGAGAGGAAGTTGGACTTCTCGCAGCTTTAGTGGGCATTGAGCAATCGTGCTCCCCATTTATTTCGCATATCCTGATATTTCACCCCTTTAAAGCAGGCACAGCTCAGCCTACTTTTCGCGCATATAGCACAAGATATGGTATAGCTTTCTCAATATATATATACAATATTGTCTTAATGCGAAATAATGCTTGCCAGCATTCGGCAAAAAAGCTAAGATCCTAGCAACTGAAAGGAGTCACATTATGAATTTCACACTCGCAAAACAAGTCTTACTCGACGGTCTTAACAAAGTAGCAGGCGTAGTCTCAACTCGCCCGAGCATGCCCATCCTCACCAACGTACTCGTAGAGGCCACTGATGGCGAACTACGCCTCACCACGACAAACACAGAACTCACCATCCAAACCAAGGTTCCCTGCATGGTGAACGCTCCAGGATCGATTACCCTTCCTGCTAAGAAGCTCCAGAGCATCATTCGCGAGATGCGCGATGGTGAAGTCAGCATCAGCGTAAAAGATCGCGTCGCCACCATCAAGTGCAACCGTGCACAGTTCAAGCTACACGGGCTCCCCTCCGATGAGTTCCCAGGCGTTCCCGTATTCAAAGAAGCACGCGAGTTCAAGGTGCCACAGGCCATGCTCAGCAAGGGCATCAAGTACACAGAATTCGCAATCTCCAACGATGGCACACGCTACGTGCTCAATGGAGTCTACACTTGCTTCCAAGATGGAAAACTCACCATGGTAGCCACAGACGGTCGCCGTCTCGCCCTCTTCGAAAACGAGCTTGAGTTCCCCGAATCTCAGCAGGTGAACATCGACATCCCTAGCCGTGCCGTCTCAGAAGTAAGCCGACTTCTCGTCGGAGAAGGCGACGTACTCGTCAGCATCACTGCGAACCAAGCATCCTTCGACCTCACCGATACGATCCTCTACACGAAGCTCATCGATGGCAATTATCCTAACTATCGTCAGGTCATCCCCAGCCGCCACAACCAGCGCGTGAATATGCCAGCTCAGGATCTCAACGAGATTGTACGACGCGTCTCCCTTCTCTCAGCCGAGAAGACTAACACCGTACGCTTCCGCTTCGCACCTGGAACGATGGAAGTCCAGTCCAGTGCCTCAGAAGTAGGTGAGGCTAACGAAGAAATGCCCATCGACTATGAAGGCGAAGAGATCGAGATCACCTTTAATGCAGAGTTCGTTCTCGCCCCTCTCAAGGCAATAGGCGACAAGGAAGTAAGCATCGACCTCATCGACCTCTCAAGCCCTGGAGTCATGCGAGTCGCAGATGAGTTCCTCTACGTCCTCATGCCTATGCATTCATAGTCCCCATTAAAATCTGTTCAAAAAAGACCGAGCATCACACTCGGTCTTTTTTTGTTCCCCATACTTAGACATCATTGACCAACAGCTAAAGCTCCATTTTATATTTGTTAGTATAGCATTTATCTCGACAGATACGCCAGAAGATGCTACATTAAAACGCATAATATAGTAAGCTCTGCCATGAAACATGTTCTCACTTCATCAGCCCTAACAATAGGCTTAGGAATTCCTCTACATGCAGATTTCTCACATGATGCCGCGAAGCCAAATATCATCTTCTTCATCGTCGATGATATGGGCTGGCAGGACACAAGCCTCCCCTTCTGGAGAGATGCAAACGGCAAGGCAAAGGAAACCTTCTTAAACAAGCGTTACCGCACCCCTCACATGGAAGAGCTCGCAGCTGAGGGGATGATGTTCACACGCGCCTACGCCTGCCCCGTCTCGACACCAACACGCGTAAGCCTCATGACTGGGCTCAACGCCTCGCGGCACAGAGTCACCAACTGGACGCTCAACGCCGACACAAGCGTTGACACAGCTCACCCAAAACTCAAAGCACCAGAGTGGAATGTGAATGGACTCCAGCCCAAGAGCACACCACGCACGGGAAAGACCCACCTCCCCATCTCCGAAGAGCCCGCGAGCTACAGCATGAAGATGCCCTACCTTGCCGCCCCCTCACTCACACTTGCAGAGGGGATACAAAAAGCAGGCTACATCACCATCCACTGTGGTAAAGGGCACTGGGGTACGAAAGGGACACCGGGTGCCAATCCGCGCAATCTCGGCTTTGATTACAACATAGCAGGCAAGGAAACCGGAGGCATAGCAGACTATAGAGGTAAGAACAGCTATGGCTCAGGTCGCTTCCAAGTCACTGGACTGCGCAATATGGAGAAATACAAGAAGGAAAACACCTTTGTCTCAGAAGCACTCACGCTTGACGCGGTCGACCTCCTCAATGAACTCCAGCCCACCGCTAAGGGAAAACCCTTCTATCTCTATATGAGTCATTACGCGATTCATAGCCCACTGGATGAGCGTGCGAATGACGAACGCTTCATGAAGAACTATCCAGCCCCCTCTCTACGCACCCATCCAAAAGATGGCAAAGCGTGGAATCTTAAGGAGCGCAACTACGCCACACTCATTGAAGGCATGGATAAGAGCCTCGGTGACCTCATGGCGTGGCTCAAGCAGAACAATCTTGAGGAGAATACCATCGTCATCTTTGTCTCTGATAATGGTGGTCTTGCGATCAGTGGACGCCTTGCAGAGGCGAACTACCCGCTCAGCTATGGTAAGGGCTCTCTCTATGAAGGTGGCATACGCGTACCAGCCATCGTTAAGTGGCCAGGGAAGGTAAAACCTAGCAGCATCTGTGACACCCCCATCATCATCGAAGATTTTTACCCCACCTTATTAGGCATTCTTAAGCAACCAGTGAGGAAAGTAGATGGCGTGAGTATACAGCCCATACTCGAAGGCAAGCCCGCTAGAAGCACCGCGCGCCCCCTGCTCTTCCACATGCCTAATATGTGGGGAGAGGGAGCAGCCAGTGGAGCTGGCTACGCCCCGCGTTCTGCCATCATCGCTGGCGACTGGAAGTACATCTATGATCACGCGAGCACAGAGGGCATGCTCTTCAACCTTGCCGATGATATCCATGAGAAAAATAACCTCATAGAACAAGAACCAGCGAAAGCACAGCAAATGGCAAAGCTGCTGACAAAAACGCTCAAAAGCCGCAAGGCTCAAATGCCAAGTTACAAGGATAACGGCAAGCAGGTTCCTTGGCCACGCTAAGCACCTACCCCCACCTCCACGCGCATGACTGACACAAACGAAAGCGAGGCACTCGCCCCAGAAAGCGGACTCATGGATAACATCCTTGAATCCGCAGCTAGGCAAGCCCCCACTGAGAAAGTGGAGTGCGAGATCGCGCCAAAGGAACTACCTGATGGCTACCGACTGCGCAACTACAAGATACACCGCACACTTGGTGCTGGAGGCTTCGGCATCACTTACCTCGCAGTAGAAGACCTTCTGAATCGACCAGTTGTTATCAAAGAAAACTTCCCCGATTCACTATGCTATAGAGAGAGCAACAATCTACGCGTGCGCCTCAGCGATGCAGAGAAGAATGATATCTACGAATGGGCACTGACGAACTTCCTACGCGAGGTGCGCCTTCTCGCCACACTCGACCACCTCAATATTGCGAAGGTATACTCCTATTTCGAAGCACATGGAACTGCTTATTATGTAACAGAGTACATCGATGGAAAAAACCTCGGAGAAGTCGCGCAGGACTACGCTGCACACCAAATGAGCATCCCCCAAGATGCTCTTTACGGCACGCTGATTCGCATCCTTGACGCACTAGACTACCTCCACCAGCGCAATCTATTGCACCGCGATATCAAGCCAGATAATATCCTCATTACCCGCCAAGGTCGCCCCATGCTCATCGACTTTGGTGCAGCCAGAGACGAGTATGGAGACCTCGATGCAAACGTCATCGAATCTCAGGGCTTTAGCCCCAGCGAGCAGGGAGAGCCTGGGGGGAACATGGGACCTTGGACCGACATCTATGCGCTAGGCGCGACGATGTACTTCGTCCTGACAGGGCAGTGCCTACCCGCCAGTAAGCAGCGGCACCTCTTCGATACCGTAGACCCACTATCTGCCATGCCTCATCTCCAAGAAATCTATCATCCAAGCTTCCTGCAATCTATCGATAAAGCTCTCTCCCCCAAGATAGAGAATCGCTATCCGAGTGCCGCAGCTTGGATTAATGATCTGAATAATTAACTCTACACCACACACCACCGCAGCTATGAAAACACCTCCTACTAATGAGAACTCAGCAAGCAGCAGCGAGCTCAAGGACATCCTAGACAATATCAATCTTGAAGAGCTAGCTACACAAGCGAAGCCTGCCCCCCCCACCGTTGAGACAGCTCAGCAGCACTCCCCCATCAAACTCGCGCCAAAGCTCAGCAAACAAGAGTCAACAGCGCCCAGTCCCACAGTAGATTATGAGGGCGAGTACACTCCCGAGCCACTCGTTGAAGAATACACCCCCACGATACGCCATGCGAAGCGTATTGACCCCAACGCACCACCGAGAAGACGCAGAAGCCACAGCGGACGCTCGCATCGCAGAGCTTCTTCAAAGAAGTCCAGTGAGAGCGGACTTACAGGTCTCATGAAGTACGCTGTCATCGCAACATTAGGCATCGTCGTACTTCTCGCCTCATTCGTTGTGGTCATGATGATGCGTCAGTCAAGCCTACGCCAAGAAGAAAAAGCAGCCCGCGAAGCGCATGCCGCAAAGCTCCAGTTAGAAGCGCAGAAACAGCTCAGTGAACTCCATGTGAGAAACCAAGGAACGAAAAGCAGCACTCAGCAGGTCACACAAGCAGGGAAGAACGCACTCGACGGTAGCTCGCTGAACTACGATGTGAACGGGAACGCTCTCTACAACCCCGGTATCTTCAACCTCCCCAGCGACAAGAAGCACAGCGACAATGTTGCTGAAGCAGACCTAACGACGACCTCTGATGTCGTACCCAGTGAGCAAACAGAAAAGAAGGATGATGTCACTACCCCAAACTTGATGGATACAGAGTCCAACATCACCGACCCCTCACAACTCGATGGAGCACAAGGAATCACCGACCCTTCTCAGATCTAAGAAAGCCAAGTAAGCATCGTAAAAAAGGAGAAGTGCGCGATGACATCGTGCCCACATTCAAGATGCTTATCATACAGATTTTTTATGGCCTTTAGTGAGACTTCTATTATGAATTTATAGAAGTCTCTCATTTTATGTATTATTTCTTATTTAAGAAAAAGCTTACTAACTTCTCAGCTATAGCCCTAATCACAGGAACACACACGCTATTTCCGAATTGCTTGTATGCCTGTACGTCACTCACTACGATTTTGTAGCTGTCGGGGAAGCCAGCAAGAAGCAAGTCAAATGAGGGAAGAAATGCGGGGTCTATTTGCGTGATGTCGCCATAGGGCTCTTCTCCAAAATTTGCCCAATAGGTCTCGCGTGCGAATTTGTCAA
>CAYJML010000002.1:0-210103 GCA_964371515.1 uncultured Akkermansia sp. | reverse complement strand
GGCGCAGTACCTTGCCCGTGCCAGTAACTTTGAAACGCTTAGCAACAGCCTTACGCGTTTTGTTTATACCACCTTTGCGGGTCATGGTGGGGTGATTATATGGATTTTCGCCCTTTTGGCAAGAAGAAAATCACCTTTTCTTTAATAAAAATTCACTCGCAAAGGAAATCACCCCTGACTGGATGCAGTGCACCGTCAGGGGTGAGTAGGGATATCTCTATAGACCTCATTATTCCTCGATAGCAGAGAGTTCTGCTATGCAGCGAATAAGACTCTCGCGCCAGTAAGGAATCGTGAGATTAAAATCAGCCTTGATGCTAGACTTATCAAGCACGCTATAGCAAGGGCGTGTCGCCTTCGTGGGGTACTCTTCTGTTGTGATAGGCTTGACGGTGCATGGTAGCTCAGCTAGCTCCATGATGGCTTGCGCAAAGTCATACCAGCTTGCGACACCTTCGTTGGTGAAGTGGTAAACAGTGCGCTCCGCCTGCTTCATCTGAGGGATGATGGAGACAATGGCTTCTGCGAGGTCACCAGCATGAGTAGGAGTGCCTACCTGGTCGGCGATGACGTTAAGAGTCTCACGCTCCGCACCTAGCTTGAGCATGGTCTTGACGAAGTTTTGCCCGTGAGCCGAGTAGAGCCATGCAGTGCGAATAATGATGGCACTTGAAGCATGGTCTAGTACAGCTTGCTCACCCGCGAGCTTTGCTCTTCCATATTCTGAAAGGGGGGAGGTCGCGTCAGTAGGCTTGTATGGTCGGTGAGCATGTCCGTTAAACACATAGTCTGTGGAGACATGAATGATACGCGCCCCAGATTTTGCAAGATTAGCCGGTCCCTGAGCGTTCACCAGTTCGCACAGTGTAGGCTCATCCTCTGCTTTATCGACGGCTGTATAGGCAGCACAGTTAATAATGGTGTCGATATCGTGACTGAGCACGAAGTTTTTTACCGCTTGCTCATCGGTGATATCAAGTTCTTCGATATCGATGTACAAAGCTGCTGGAAGACGCTTCTGTAGCTCTGTTCCTAGCTGTCCTTTAGCTCCTGTAACGAGTAACATGATCGATAACTCCTAGTATTTTGTCCTTTTCTGATATTACTTCTGCGCCAGCAGGTACCTGCCAGTCGATGGCAAGTGAGGGGTCAGCATAGTTGACTCCGATTTCTGCGTCCTTGCAGTAGAGATTATCACACTTGTAGGCGAAAATAGCCTCCTCACTCAGTACGGAAAACCCATGGAGGAATCCACGTGGGATGAAGAGCTGACGTTGATTCTCAGCTGTTAGCTCAACGCTTACATGCTGCCCAAATGTGGGTGACCCCTCGCGGATATCAACTGCGACATCGAGAATGCGTCCCTTGATAGCACGCACTAGCTTCGCCTGAGCATGCTCGCCCGACTGTGCATGGAGTCCACGAATAACGCCGTAGCAAGATTTTGACTGATTATCTTGTACGAATGTGTTGGTGATGCCATTCTGCGCAAAAGCTTGAGCGTTGTAGCTCTCGAAGAAGTAACCACGCTCATCTTCAAAAATGCGCGGTTCAATGATGACAAGCCCCTCTATTTCGGTCTTGATAAAGTTCATATTGGAAAAATTACGATGATGTAGATGACTGCTCGAGATACCATTCGATGGTCTTCACGATACCTGTATCAAAGTTTTCATCAGCTTGCCATGCGAGCTCGCGTTCGAGCTTATCTGCATCGATAGCATAGCGCATATCATGTCCAGGGCGATCTGTCACGAAGGTGATGAGTTCAGCATAGGAGGCGTTCCCCTCGCGTGGCTTCTTCTCATCAAGGATGGAGCAGATGGTGTTTACAATCTGCATGTTCGTGCGCTCATTACGCCCACCTACATTATAGGTTTCGCCAGCGATACCTGTGTGATAGACGAGGTCGATAGCCTTGCAGTGGTCGAGGACATAGAGCCAGTCTCGCACATTCTCACCCTTTCCGTAGATGGGGATTGATTCACCTGCGAGACACTTGCGGATGATGGTGGGGATAAGCTTTTCTGCATGCTGCTTAGGTCCGTAGTTGTTTGAGCAGTTGGATGTAGTCACATCCATACCATAGGTGTGATGGTAAGCTCGCACAAGGAAGTCAGAGCTCGCCTTACTAGCTGAGTAGGGGCTATTGGGAGCGTAAGGGGTTGTTTCAGAGAAGAGTCCTGTTTCGCCTAGTGTTCCATAGACCTCATCTGTGGAGATATGGTGGAAGCGGCATGATTCATAACCTTGCTTATACTGCTTTGGTGCTTGCATCCAGTGCCCGCGTGCAGCTTCTAGTAGGAGGAAAGTGCCCATGATGTTCGTCTCAATAAAGGGGCGAGGACCAGAGATAGAGTTATCCACATGGCTCTCAGCTGCGAAGTGGATGACGCCACGTATGTCGTGTTTCTGGAAGAGATCAGCAAGCAGCTGCTCATCACAGATACTACCGTGTACAAAGTGATGGTTCTCCATCTGTTCGCATTCAGCTATGTTGGAAAGATCACCAGCATAGCTGAGCGAGTCGAGATTGATGATATTGTACTGAGGGTACTTGCTACAAAAATATGGTACAAAATTAGCACCAATGAAGCCAGCACCACCTGTGACGAGTATGGATTGTGTCATGAAGGGTTATCGAGTCAGGATTTTAGAGAGGTAGTTGCGGTATTCGCTGTTAGGTAGAGAGTCGATAAGAGTGTTGAGTTGAGCGGCATCAATGTAGCCACGTTGGTAGGCGATCTCTTCGATGCACGCAAGCTTGAGACCCTGACGCTTTTCTATAATCTGGACAAACTGGCTGGAGTCCATGAGTGAGTCTGGGGTGCCAGCATCAAGCCATGCATTGCCACGTCCCATGGGGACTACTTGCATGCGCTGCTCTTGGAGGTAAATGTTGTTGAGATCCGTGATCTCGTATTCGCCACGTGCTGAGGGCTTGAGAGCACATGCCTTGGCAACGACATCGCTGGGATAGAAGTAGAGACCAACGGAGACGAAGTTGCTCTTAGGAGCAGTGGGCTTCTCCTCGATAGAAATCGCCTTATTATCCTGATCAAACTCGACGACACCAAAGCGCTCAGGATCGGATACATGGTAGGCGAATATCGTCGCATTCTTTCCTTGGTTTTGATCCACCTCTGCTCGGAACTCCATGATCTGCATTCCCATGTAGAAAATGTTATCTCCGAGAATGAGGGCGACATCATCATCTCCGACGAAATCTGCGCCAAGGATGAACGCCTGAGCGATTCCCTCAGGTTTTTCCTGGACTGCATAGCTCAGTTTGATACCTAACTGGGATCCATCACCTAGAAGTCGTTGAATATTGGGCGTATCCTGAGGTGTTGATATGATGAGTATGTCTCGTATCCCAAAAACCATCAGCGTAGAGAGCGGATAATATATCATGGGCTTATCGTACACGGGAAGCAGTTGCTTCGAGGTCGTTTTAGTCAGTGGATAGAGACGGCTTCCAGAGCCACCTGCAAGAAGGATACCTTTCATAAGAGCTATTAATAGATGGTGATGCTTAAAAAATACGACATCGAGCCTTAAAAGTCAAGGTTAATTTAGACGTTATCTATAGAGGAAAATGGTGAAGCTGTATGTATTCTTCAGTATCGTGAATGCAAGGTGATACATCACAGCCCCAAAGCGCGCCTGAATGCAGTATTGTCGTATTTCTGAAGCAAACCAGAATGAACAGGTTTAGATGCGGCAGCATATTGAGCTACTAAATCCACATAGTCTGTGAAAAAGTCGGCATCCTCGATCGCATCTGCGAGGACAGCGGTCGAGGATGCGCGATAGATGAGTGTTGGTTTTTTATGTCGTTCACAGTCAAATAGTACTGTAGAAATAGAAGAAATGACATTCTTTGATTTCTTGATTAAATCAGCAGTAGTAAGAAGGTTGAGAATATTTGTCTGAGAGGTGAACAAAAGGTTAAGAGGTGTCTGCTCGCTGTATATCCCTAACTGTTCCTTGACAGTCTCAATCGTAGTGAGTTCTGCGTGGTGAGTTTTCCAGATAAAAAGTTGCTTGGGATTCTCGGCGATGAGTCGAGATACAGACTGGTAGAAGCGAGTTCGCTCTAGGTTCGTATATGTTTCCCAGTGCATGTTGGATAAGATTAAGGTATATTCACCATGTGTGTATTGATCATCTGTGATGTAATCAGGATAACCAATCACGGTTTTATTCTTCATATCATCAACAGGGTAGAATACAAGAAACTCATCTGAGCGACTGTAACATTTCAGAGAATCTGATCCCAATAATCTGTTTTGACATATGTCAGCATAGTGGAGGCCTATTTGGAACATACCATGCTGTATTTCATAGGTTTTAATGCCTTCTTCCTTGCACTTTCTCCATAGCTCAATGCCCTTTACATGAAAAGAGCCATTTTGCAAGACGGTGGAGATATAAGCGTCAAAGGATGGTATCTTGTGCAATGCTTCTGCAAAATCTGAGGTAAAGATAATGTGACTATACTTAGCAGCGCTTGATGCGAAGTAATCGTCCACAGTCATCGTGGGTGAGTAGATGACGAAGCATATGTCTGGATTGTGTGTGAAGATGTTGAGAAACATGTCCACATGATGCTTTCCATTCGCAAAAAAGAGAATCGTTTTCTTGTATGGATATTGGGAATAATTAACTAACATACTATCTTTTTCAAAAGGTCTATTAACTCCTCGTTCTTATTGTTGGTGCTCCTGTGAGCGATGACATCTTGTCGCGCGCATTCTCCGACTTCATATAGCTTCTTGAGGTTTTGGCAGGTCTCTTCAAGAATCTCGTAGAAGTTATCTCGTCCGTGTAAAAAGCCATTCACTCCATGTGTGATTACATCACTGAACTCATCTGCCTCACTCGCGAGTACAGCAGTCCCTCTCGCTCCAGCTTCGATGTACTTAATATTGCTTTTTGAATCATTGAAAGGTGTCTTCTCCAGAGGCACGAGCAGTAAATCGTGCTCGCCAAAAATCTCTAGCATTCTTGAGAAAGAAACCTTATCGATGAACTGTATCTTATCTCCTAGGAACTGAAGGTTCTGGCTTGCTGTTGATTTCCCTAAGACTGTAAGTGTTACATGATCGTGACTCACCAAGAAGTTGAGAAGATCAAGATAGATTTCAGAAAAATCAAAATCGTGCGACTGAGATCCTGATGCGTAAAGTAGCTTGATCTTACGCGATTCATCTATGTCTGTAACCTTAGCCTCACCGATGAGTGATGGAGGGATTTCATTCTTTTTAATGATAACTTTACCTGGGTAGAGTTTATCGAGTTCACTCGCGAGTCGTGGTGTTGACGCAATGATGTGGTCAGCGTGGATGAAACCATTCTCCATGTATGTATTATGGATGTGAGCGTTAGTGTATTTCACCGCTTGAGATCGAACTCCTCCTGGTGATGCAGCATAGGCTTCTAATAGCAAGTCGTCTAAGTCTGCTATGAGCGTTTTTTTCTTCATCACTTTCATGAGCTCGGTAGAATACTTCAGAACAAGCATTCTGCTGAAGATGATGACTGTTGCTTTTTGTGCGTAAGCATAGGACATCTGGGGATTCGAGGAAAGCACAATATGGACAGAGAAGCCATTTTGCTTTAGAAGCTCGCTCAAGAAGAGTAATCTCCAGTAGTAAACGCCATCATCGGTTGAGAAAGGGGAGATGAGAAGGATGTCAAATGGATCGACTTTGTACTCTTTTACACTTTGTTGCAAGAGTTTATTCGCTTTCTTCTGCTGGTCATCCAGCTGCTCGAAGTGGGCTAAGGGATTTATATTAGACCGTCTGACTTCCTCATGGGCTTTGAGATAGTTATTTGTGTTGAAATCTGGACCTGGGTTGCGACCTTCTTTCCAGCCAATATTGAGATAATGGCGTATTGGATCTACGCCGGAAATCTTCACATCATTATTCTGCGCTAGATACCAATTCTTGTCAAAATATTTTGATTTTTTGATCAGTCTGTAGTGCAGTCTAGATGGCTTTGTTTTCCAGCGGAAAAGCCTGATACCACAGAGAAAAAATCTCGTCTTCCCATTCTGGCTTGTTTTGACTTGAAATAGTTTCATTTTGTAATTGCTGCGTGATTGATGAGGAAGTTACTAGGTGTAAACTTAATGAAGAGCCTTTATAAGGCATTTATGAGATAAACTAGTTGTGCTGAACAAAAATGCGGAGATGATTTTTTACTAAGGATTGATATTTATTCAGCCTATTTAATGGATGCTAAGACCGTGTGGGCTCAGCCCATAGCCGAGCAAGTCTGCTTCTGTAGGGTCCACTTGCAGATGCCCTCATTGTACATGTTTTCAGTGTGATGACAAGCTTTTTGCCTATATGCTATGATATCTTGACTCTAGTCACTGTTATCCTTCCTCACGTTTCCGTCGTGAACGCGCGAGAAGGGTATCACATGTACAGATGCTTATCGTAGACGTTTTGATCAGTATGCGATGAGGACGATATCACCGAGGGGGATGACTCGTTCTGACCTTCTGATCATATACTTATAGTCGCTATTTAGAGAACTAAGGTAGTCTTTAATCTCGAAGAAATCAACAGGGTTGTGATAGAGAGCCGCAACGATGATAGGCTTATCACGAGTGATGCTCTCTTTTGCCCCTTCTAAAGCCTTTTTCTCAAATCCCTCAATGTCTAATTTGATAAACCCTATCTCCAACCCGTGTTTCTCGGAGAAGCGATCAATCGTTGTCACATCAACCGTATCACTCATTGATGCGTCGCTTGCATTCAAGGTAGCACCAGCACTTGTCTCATTGTTGTAATGAATCTCAAGCTGAGCTTCCTCGTGACCTAATCCCTTTTTCACAGGGAATACGACTTCCGAGAGCTTATTGTCCTCGATGGTATTTTGCAAGAGTGCAAATGTCTTTTGCATGGGTTCGAAGGAGTAGATTTTTGCGTGCTCGAACATCTCGTGGAACAAGAGGGCTGTATTCCCATTGAAGGCACCTGCATCGATGACAGCCTTACTGCTGACTCGCTCCTTTACCTGATCGTAGATATCGGCAAGTCCGTAGCGATTAGCGAACATGAATATCTCGCTCTCATTTAGCTTTCGGGATGTTGAATACTTCTGTGCTTGAGCTAGATACTCAGCATCCTTGGATGTCCAGCCATAGCCATCATTCAAACTGATGTTTGCCTTATGAGGTAGTAAGTTAATGAGAGAGAGGAAGGTGTCAATATGCTCGATCGAGTACTTATCCATTCCCCTTTTCATATTCGCTGTGAGACTAGCAAGGTCATTTTGTTTAAGATAGTCAGCCCATGCCTCATCCCAGTAAAAAATGAGCTCATTAGGTTTTTTAGGAGTTCTTTTACTGATTTCTGCTAATAGGAGATCTTGTTTCGCGGTGAAATCTCTTTTGATGGCTGCTAGTTCGCCGTTCAGGGTGTCTATCTGGGCTGACTTCTTGGCGTCAAGCTCGGATAGTTCCCGCAGATTACGTTTAATCACAGCAGTCTCAGAAAGTAAAGTGTGTTGTATCGATGGCTTCTTTCTGTAAGATGCCACCTTGAGCCCGAAGAGATAGAGGCGTCTTCTGCCTTTGTTGTCTCTTGTTTTTTTAAAAATACTCTTCATTATGAATAACTTGCGTTGGTTAGTGTGCTTGCTCGACATAGGCTCTAAGCCAGCTTTGAGCGCGTGAGATGCATCTAATTTGATAGATCATCATTGTATGGATTTTCAATTTTGTTAGCAAGCGAATTCGCCTATGATCTTTCTGTCATACCTGTGCCTGATTTTCCCTTTTTACTTCTGTATGAACAGAGCTTGATACTGAATAAGAAAATCGTTCGCATGTCAGCCTCTTTTCTTTTTTCGAATAGAAAGCGGAATGGGGAGGGCTTTAGGCGACGTATTTTGGATTTGAGCCGCAGGATGATTCTAGTAAGTCTGAAAAAGTATTGTTTCTTGGCTACCTTGCGTGCAATGACGCGTACAGCCAGTGCTGACTCCAGCTGAGCTAGCTCTGAGGCACCACTCCATACGCCCTTGTCATGAACACGGTAGACACTGAGAAAATCACGCATAAAACCAATTTTTCCATGCTTATCAAGGTGGAAGCTCAGTGGGATTTCGCTGAAGCGCTCTTTGAAGAGAATCTCTGGAAGTGTCTGCATCAGTTTCGTTCTGTACATGCATGTTGAGAAGTTTGTCATGAGGCTCTGTACACGATTCAAAAAGTCTCGTCCGCATAGCTTCTCAGCTAAGTTGTCCTGATGTGCAGCTGTATGGAGTTCTCCCTCTCTGAGAATACGCACGCGCGAAAAGACCATAGAGCAATCCTTGTTATGCTCGAGGAACTCAATTTGCTTCTGTAGCTTGTGGGGGCTATCCCAGTAGTCGTCGCCTTCGAGGATGGCGAGGTATTCCCCCTGGGCACTCATGAAGCAACGGCGCATATTTTCAGAAATGCCGACATTGTTTTGTTGTGAGATATTCCTGATAAGAGTGGGGTGCTGCTGGGTGTACTGGGCGACTATCTCTGGTGTCCTATCCTGAGAGCCATCATCGGATATGATGATTTCATAAGGATAATCGCATTCTTGCATCATAGCCGACTCTATTGCTTGTTCGATATAATCTTGCTGATTGTATGTCGTGATGATGATACTTGCCTTCATAGTATAAGAGGAGTGGGGAGTATAAGAGGCGCAAAATGGCGATACCCTTGGAGGGGTATCGCCATGAGAAAGTGTTGAGTCGCTTACGCACCGCCTGCGTTGGCGATACCTGCAGACTCAGGGGGGAGGAAGTTGCGGAAGCGCGATTTGTCGATCGCCTTCATGTAGGCTTCCTCTGGGGATACCATGCCACTTTGTAGCTTCTGCCAGATGGCATCATCCATGAACTGCATTCCTAGTGCCTTACCACCTGTGATGACGTCTGCGAGCTTTTGTGTCGCACCTTCGCGGATGATAGCACCTACAGCAGGTGTCGCAAACATGATCTCGTTGACAGCGCAGCGGCCAGGCTTGTCGTGACGCTTCATGAGCAGCTGCGCGACAACGCCGCGTAGTGAACCAGCAAGCATCGTGCGTGCCTGTGCTTGCTGTTCGGCTGGGAATACGTCAATAATACGGTCGACGGTCTTGCGAGCGTTGTTTGTATGGAGTGTGCCAAAGACGAGTAGCCCAGTCTCTGCTGCCGTGAGAGCGAGGGAGATGGTTTCAAGGTCGCGCATTTCACCCACGAGTACGATGTCGGCATCCTCACGCAGCGAGGCGCGCAGACCATCAGCGAATGTGGGCGTATGATGGGGTACTTCGCGCTGGGTGATGATGCTGTTCTTTGAAGGATGGACGAACTCGATGGGCTCTTCTACGGTGATGATGTGTCGAGCATAGTTCGTGTTGATATAGTCGATGAGAGCCGCAAGAGTGGTGGACTTACCAGAGCCTGTTGGACCTGTCACGAGGACGAGTCCGGAGCGCATTTCCCCGAAGCGTTTGATCTGTTCTGGGACATTGAGCTGCTCCAGTGTCATGATCTTTGTCGGAATGAGTCGGAAGACGCAGCAGTAGCCACGGTGCTGCTGCATATAGTTGCAGCGGAAGCGTGATGTCTCATCCATTTCGTACGCGAAGTCGGCATCTCCGCCTTCGACGTATTCTTCCCAGAGCTTTGCTGGACAGATGGGCTCCATGAGAGCTACCATGTCATCACGTGTGAGGATGTTTTCCGCGACAGGGATGATCTCACCATGGATGCGGATCTTTGGGAGTTCCCCTTCTGAGAGGTGTAGGTCAGAGCCACCTTGCTCTACGAGAATGCTAAAGTATTCGTCAATTAGATTATTCATATGATGATATTCTATAATTGTGATAGTAATCGAATGCAGGATTAAGCCTTGGGTTCTGGGTTGGCTTCAAGGAAGCGATCCATCATCGTGAGGTCAGCTGCACGGAAGCGGCATTCATCAGCTTCGATTGTGCCAGCGAGGTAGAGTTCTTGTAAGGCATCATCGAGGAGACGCATACCTTGTGCCTTACCTGTCTGAATGAGACCAGGGATCATGAAGGTCTTGCCTTCGCGGATACAGTTTGCCACAGCCGCTGTGTTCACGAGCATCTCTAGTGCCATGACACGTCCCGAGCCGTCCTTCTTGGGCACAAGCTGCTGTGAGAGGATGCCACGTAGAGACTCGGAGACCATGATACGGATATGGTCACGTTCCTCTACGGGGAAGGCATCGAGAATACGGTCGATCGTACGAGCCGCAGAGCCAGTATGAAGAGTGCCTAGTACCAAGTGACCTGTCTCAGCAGCCGTGAGAGCGAGGGAGATCGTTTCGAGGTCGCGCATTTCCCCCACCATGATGATATCGGGGTCTTCGCGGAGGGAGGCACGTAGTGCGCGTGCGAATGACTCCGTGTGCTTGTGCACTTCGCGCTGGTTTACCTGACAGAGCTTACTCTCAAAGATGGTTTCAATGGGGTCTTCTAGAGTGATGATGTGATCGCGGCGGTCGGCGTTGATGAAGTCGATGATGGAGGAGAGTGTTGTCGACTTACCTGAGCCCACAGATCCTGTGACGAGGATGAGACCGTTTGTGTAGCGAGTGAGAGGGATGATGAAATCCTTTGGCAGGCCGATCTCATCCATGGTCTTCACGCGCGTGTTAATGACGCGGTACGCCATGTCGTAGCCGAGTCGCTGGCGTACAACAGAAGCACGGTAACGACCGAACTCATTCTGGTAAGCAAAGTCAACGTCACCGCGTGAGTTGATGCGATCCCATTCCTTGTCAGTCAAGAAGCTTTTTGCGAACTCTTCGGTGTCTTCTGCAGTCAGCTTAGGTGCACCTTCCCAGATGGGTTGAAGTGTGCCATAGCGTCTCCAACTAGGGGGGAACTCGGTAGGGATGTGAATATCTGAGCAATCGCAGTCTATACCTTGCTTCAGGAGAGCATCCGCATCGAGGTTGAGCGCGAGGACGAGATATCCTGTTTCTTGCTTATAAATATAGAGATGAAACTTACCTGCACTGCTGTCATAGATGAAGTCGAGAGCCCCTGCCTCGTCTATGCTTCTGCGCTGGTCATCTTCTGTACAGCTGGCAACAATCTGCTCGAGCTGCTCGGCGGAGAGAACCCCTGCATCAGCGTCCATGGGGGTGAGCACGCCTGCATGAATCCAATGTGGCTGGTAGCCTGCATTGAGATAAACTTGAGGGCTGTACTCAGCCCTTGCTACACCGAGGTAGGGCTGTATAGAATCATATATGTAGTCACTCATAGTAAATTAAAGAAGACTCTACCACATGAGGCTCTATCTGGCGAGCTAAAAATACTAGAATAGAGCGATTATCTCAGAAAAATATCAGCGCGTATGATGTGAAGCTTCATTTCGGCTCTGTGCTAAACCTGAGTCCAGGGTATTCCTTTGTGCTTACCCCTTCTGTTATGGGCGCGAAGGTGAACATCCAGCGGCGCATTTTTGGGTCGCTGGGGCTCTTGATGAGGATCTGATTCCAGCCCTCTTTTAGCGTGATCATTGTAGGGGAGCGGAAGTGGTAGTTTTCGTCGATGAAGGGGTGCTGTAGGCCTGGGTTATTGATCTGCCAAGTGGGGGGAGAAATGTGCTCCCCATTCACGTAGAAGCGCGCCTTTGTGTAATGCCATTCACCTTTCACATTCACAGGTCCACCTGTGCGCTCTGAGTTTGCCCATGTTTGAGCTCCTATCCAGAAGGGGATCTCTTGTTTCTTGGGTGAGTATATATACTGGAGCGCGTACCAGGTGTGCTGAGGGTGTTTGAAGCCAGCTCCACCGTTGAGCGGTGTTGCATAGTTTGCGTAGTGCTTCATGATGATCGTGTGCCCACTCTGGATATCTGAGAGCCACGAGTATTCTTTTCCTTCATATGTGTAGGTAGATGCTGGTTTCTCTCCCCTCAGGAGACTAGACTCTACTGGGAAAATCGTATCATGCTTGCCTTCATGTGGGAAGGGGCCTATCATCTTCCACGGTATATGCGCTTGACGTACATAGGGGAAGGGGGTGTCGACGAAAAACTTGTCGCGAATGGCGATAACTCGGTTTTCGTAGTCTGCAAATCCCCGTAGAAGAGAGCTTCCTTGTGGGGGTAGATTGGAGAAGTAGATGAAGAGAGGATCTTGATTAATATCACCCTTATATTCTTCATGAATGCTATTCCAGAGTGGTTCGCTGGCAAAGGCGAGTGCGCTGAAGATAGGGGTCTGCAGGAGTTGGTTTTCTGGTTGGACTATAGGTAGGTCAGGCCACGAGCAGAGGATGAATCCTATACCTGTAGCCCACTTGAAGGGGCAGGGGCGACGGAAGTAGAAGGTGCAGGCTAGTTCAAAGGGGTCGAGGTGGTTCAGATAGCTTTCTTGAGAGTCGATGTAGGAGCTGCCTTTTGTTGGGTGAGAATGACGCAGAAGCCTACCTGTCCAGAGGTGTTCTATGGGTTTCTTCACTCCTGCTGGAGCGGCGATACCTGGCTGCCATCGTATGGCTTTTCTTCCCGCCTTCTCTACAGCTTGGTAGTACTGGGTGAGTGTTGCGTCACTCACGCGCTCGTGCCCCTTTGCCTCATCTGTTCCTATATGAATATAGGGCATGCGTTCTTTTGGAGCTAGAGTAGCTAGCTCACCGATGAGATCGACCAGAACCTGCGTGACGCGTGGGTCTTCCATCTTCTTGACTCCAAGAGCTCGCTGAAGGGCAGCTGTATGACCCGGCATGTCGAGTTCTGGTATGAGAGTGATGTGACGAGTAGCGCAGTATTCTACCAGTTCTTGAAACTCTTTTTGAGTGTAGAAATGGTCTGGCATGCGGGTGAAGTGCTCGGGCTTGTTGATCTCTGGGTAGAGCTTGCTTTCCAATCTCCAGCCTTCGTTTTCTGTCAGGTGAAAATGGTAGACGTTGTACTTCAGCATAGCCATGGCATCGATCTCTTTTTTGATGAGCTCGATAGGCATATAGTTGCGCCCGACATCGTTCATGAGACCACGAATGCTAAGATCTGGCCAGTCCGTGATATCGCAGTGAGCGATGCTGTATCCGGTGGGGCTTTTTGTGAGAAGTTGACGTAGCGTCTGGAGTCCACGGAATAATCCCGTTTCGCTCGGGGCGGTGAGATGAATCCCCTTATCATTTACTAGTAGATGGTATGATTCTTTTTTCTGCCAGTCTGCGAGTTCGCTTTTCTGAGGGATGTCCGCTAGCCTCATCGTGAAGTTCATCATTGGTGTGGAGTTTTCACTGACATAATTGACGAGGAGTAAGTGGGCTTGTTCCATTATGGATATCCTATTTGGTTCACAGGTAATGGTGATGAGTCCAATAGGGCTACTCTTATCTGTCCACTCAAGGTGCTGAGGTTGGGGGAGAAGAGGTGGTCTGGCTGCGGTGAATTCTTCCAGAGCGATGAGAAGAGGTGAAATGCATGCTAGGGTGAAGTATAAAAGGGCTTTCATTGTGCAAGTATATGATAGGGGTATGTTGATGCAAGCTTTTTTCTCATTTCGACGGTGGTGTTGGTTCAAAGCCCTTATTTTGGGTAGCTGATTGGCATTCTTCTCCACTTAAAAAAAGCGTGACAAATTTTCTCTCTTTGCTATAATTCATCTGTACATTTTATGAAATACCGTGGTCTTTATACAGCTATTGTTACCCCTTTCCGAGAGAATCAAGTTGATGTGGACGCCTTCCGTGCCCTTGTCGAAGCACAGGTGGCAGCTGGTGTAGATGGTATCGTGCCAGTCGGGACGACAGGAGAATCTCCCACCTTGACGCATGAGGAGCATATGGAGGTCATTCGCCTTGCCGTTGAGTTCGCCGCAGGGCGTTGCCAGATCGTTGCGGGTACGGGCTCTAATAGTACCGAAGAGGCGATCGCGATGACTCAAGAAGCTGAAGCAATGGGCGCTACAGGAACACTACAAGTATGTCCGTATTACAACAAGCCTAGTCAAGAGGGAGTTTACCGCCACTTCCGTGCTATAGCAGAGAATACAAAACTCCCCATCATGCTCTACAGCATCCCAGGTCGCAGTGGCATAGAGATCGCTGTTTCTACAGTGGCAGCTCTCGCAAAGGACTGCCCGAATATCACGGCAATCAAGGAAGCTGGCGGTAATGTGGATCGCGTCAATCAGCTCGTGCAGGCTCTTCCAGAAGACTTTGTAATCCTGAGTGGTGATGATGGTCTGACTGTCCCCTTCATCTCTTGTGGTGCACAGGGCTTGGTTTCAGTGGCTTCCAATATCATTCCAGCCGAGATGAAGGCTCTCGTGGATACAGCCCTTTCTGGAGATGCGCTCAAGACGCTTGCTCTCCAGAAGAAGCTCTATCCTCTGCTTCAGGGACTCATGGGCTTGGATACGAACCCCGTTCCCATCAAGACTGCCCTTAGCTTACAAGGTAAGATGACAGGTGAGGTGCGTATGCCTCTCGCGCCTCTTGCGGAGGAGAAGATACCAGTTCTTGACACGATGCTTCGTGGATATGGTCTACTCTAAAAATAGCGATTAATTACTTATTTTCGAATTTATATGATGAAAATTCTTGTAACAGGTATTTCTGGGCGCATGGGGCAGGCGGTACAGCAGGCCGTTGAGCTCAATGAGTTGACTGAAATGGGGGCGACCCATGATGCGGGTCAAGATGTCATCGCCGCACTCGCTGCAGCTGATGTCGCTATAGATTTCTCCTTTCATGGCTTCACGCCAGAGCTACTACGGGAGGCGATCGCGCAGAAGAAAGCTCTAGTCATCGGTACGACAGGTCACACTGATGGAGAGCGTGCAGCTATCGTAGAGGCAGCTACGCAGATTCCCATTGTATTCGCGTCCAACTACTCCGTGGGGGTGAATACCCTCTTCTGGTTGACGCGCAAGGCTACGCGCATCCTCAAGTCCTATGATGTGGAGATCGTTGAGATGCACCACCATCACAAGCTGGATGCTCCTAGTGGTACAGCTCGCAGTCTAGCAGAGATCGCTTGCGAAGAGCTCGGACTGAGTTATGAGAAGGATGTGATGCATGGTCGAGAAGGCCTCGTCGGTGCACGACCACAGGCGCAAGTAGGGATGCATTCCATGCGCGGTGGTGATGTGGTTGGTGATCATACTGTGATCTATGCTACTGATGGTGAGAGAGTCGAGCTGACGCATAAGGCTTCTAGTCGTATGACATTTGCGACAGGTGCTGTTCGCGCGGCTCTGTGGCTAGCTGACAAGCCTGCTGGTCTTTATGATATGCAGGATGTGCTAGGCTTTGTAGACTAAGCTAACTTATTATAAGCTGATACCTTCATCTTTCTGATGAAGCTCGTGCGTGCATTCATCGCCCTAGGGGCTAATATGGGGGATCGTCTCGATACCCTAGAGCGTGCTTGTGACGCTCTCCATGCGGCCTATGGTGAGCTGAATCTATCTCAGCTTTATGAGACAGAACCACAAGGGTGTCCAGAGGGCTCACCTCTCTTTCTCAATGCTTGTGTCGAGCTCTATACATCTGACTCAGCGCAGCAGCTCTTAGCTACCTGCCAGCAGATTGAGATCTCACTCGGGAGGGAACGACATGGTACTTATGGAGAGCCACGCTCTTGTGACTTAGATATTATCAGCTATGGAGAGCTCTCGCTGGATAGTGATGAGCTGATTATTCCCCATCCACGGGCTGTGGAGCGATCATTCGTACTACGCCCCCTTTGTGATCTCGATCCCGAGCTCATACTCGCTGGGCAGTCGCAGACGGTAGCAGAGCTCCTTTCTTCGCTTAGAGAACCACCTGAAGAATCCCCACAACTCTTTCCCCTATAGTACTTTCATGAATGATCATGTCTCACAGAAAATAGCCGCTCTTCAAGCGCGTAAAGGCAGCTCACCCATCGCAGAGATCACCGCCTATGATTATCCAACAGCTCGTCTTGCTGATGAGGCTGGTTTTGATATTCTCCTTGTAGGAGACTCACTGGGAATGGTGATGATGGGCTACCCAGACACGACCCATGTGAAGCTATCACACATGCTGCACCATGTAGAAATGGTGGCGCGAGGTGTGACACATGCTCTCGTTGTCGGAGATATGCCCATTCATACCTATGATACACCTGAGCAAGCCCTCGAAACGGCACGCATGCTCATCGCTGCTGGAGCTCACATTGTGAAGCTAGAAGGTGGCGCAGATCAAGAAGAAAAGGTGCGAGCGATCACACAAGCAGGAATAGCTGTGCAGGGTCATATAGGTCTGCTTCCCCAGCGAGTGAAGGAGTCTGGCGGCTATCGCATACATGGGAAATCGAGTGAAGAAGCTCAGCTCATTTTCCGTGACATGGAAGCACTTGTTCGAGCAGGTGTTAGTTCGCTGGTGATGGAATGCACACAAGCAGATCTTGCGCTTGAGATCACGCGTGTTTGCCCTGTACCGACGATAGGTATAGGTAGTGGTCATGGTACCTGCGATGGTGAGGTCATCGTTTATCACGACCTTGTGGGAGCGTACCCTTGGTTCACTCCTAAGTTTGTTGCCCCGCAGGCCCGCATCTCAGATGATATCAATCGAGCCTTTGCTAGCTGGAAGAATAGCCTAGTACTGCCACCATCTTGCTGAGAGAATTGCGCATTCTAGGCTTGAATCCCACTACAAAATTCACTATACTCCCGACCTATGAACCCTTTCCGTGTTATCTTGCTCGTCATTCTGAGCCTTTCTCTTGCGATGATGTTCTATGTAGTAGCATTTTACCTCCCTCAGCAGAAGGAAGACTATAAGCTCTATCAGAGCATGAGACAAATTACCCATCTTCAAAATAAGCACAAGGAGCATATAGACCGTATGAATAAGCTGGCTCCAGCTCCAGCACAGACGGAAGAAAGTATGCTCAACCTCGCGCAGAAAGAAGCCCAGCTTGCCGCAGCTGAGCAGCAACGCCTCCTTGTGGAAGCTGAAGAGAAGCTCGTTATCAATGAAGCGCGTGTGCGCGAACTCCAGCAGCAAGAAGAGCAGAAGCGTCAGCAGCGTGCTGATGCACAAGCGGCCTCTCAGCAGGCAAGTGTGGCTGCTATTGATGCCAGTAATCTGCAAAATGCCCAGCTCACCCCCATCGGAGGCGTTCATTCATACGATGCTGAGTGGTGCATCTTAGCGATTACCCCAGCATCCCACATCGACCCCGCAGCGATGAAAGACCAGCGCGTCATGATTAAGCGTGGTGAAGGCCTCATCTGTGAAGCTATCATTGAGAGCTATGATACGAATGCCAAGCTCATCGTTGCGAATGTTGAGGCTCATACGCTCAACCCCGTCGCGAAGGTGATACCAGAGGCTGGAGATCAGATCTTTGTCAGCACGCTTAAGAACGTGTCTCAACTTAGAAATGAGGGGGTAGGAGCTGTGGTACAGCCCGCATTACCAGTTCCGCCAGCGATTAATCCCATGCCTCAGGCAGGGCAAGAAGATCTTAATGAGGTGGAGCTACCACTCGTACCTAGCACTCTTTAAGCAAGCTTTACAAGAGCGGTATCTGCCTCTTGATTCTCTATCTTACACATGAATATTTCTACTTCACCACTTTTTGACCGTATACCGAGCTTTTCCTTTGAATTCTTCCCACCGAAAACGGAGCAAGGAGCTGCTTCATTGCTCGACACCGTGATGAAATTAAAGGAATTTCAGCCCAGTTTTGTCAGTGTGACCTATGGTGCAGGTGGAAGCTCGCGTGAGCTGACACGCAGTGTTGTGACCGACATACAGAGCCGTGGCATTAATACAGTACCACATCTCACCTGCGTTGGGCATACAGAAGCAGAGTTAGAGAATATTTTAGAAGGCTACATTGCAGCGGGAGCTCGCGCTATTCTCGCACTCAGAGGTGATGAGCCTCGTGAGCGCACACAGCCGAAGTCAGAAGATGCGTTCACACATGCCGCGGAGCTCGTGCGCTTCATCCGCCGATGGGAAGACAAGCAACGACTACCTTATCGCCTCACAGTCGGTGTAGCAGGATTCCCTGAAGGGCATCCAGAGACCCCCAATAGGCTTAAGGAAATGGATCACCTTCGCGCGAAGGTTGATGAGGGAGCTGATTATATCTGCACACAACTCTTCTTTGACAATCACGCCTTCTTTGATTACAGAGACCGCTGTCGCTTCCTTGAGATACGCGTTCCTATCATCGCAGGGATCATGCCCATCACCTCCATCTCTGGGATGAATCGCATGGCACAACTAGCTGCAGGGACAAACATACCCGCTCGCTTGCTCAAGGCGATGCACCGCGCAGGTGGAGATAAGACCTCTCTGGAGCGTGTGGGCATACACTACGCGAGCAATCAGTGTGCAGAGCTCCTCGATGCAGATGTAGATGGCATTCATTTCTATACACTTAATAAATCACAAGCAACTCTGGAAATCTATCGTAACCTCGGGTTGAACAACTATTACAACCTCGATCGCTTACAGCTTCTTAATAAACACTATCATTCTTAATCATCATGGAAAAAAAAGATCCCACACCACTCAGTGCCGAAGACATCAAGGCTATCGGAGAAATAGAAATCGGCCCATCCAAGCATGAGGTATTCTTGAACAATCACTATAAGAAGCTGCTACTCGCTCTCGTCGTCGTTGCTATAGGAGGAGCTGCTATCATTGGTTTTTACTCCTATGATGAGCAGCAGAAAGAACAGGCTGGCGCAAAACTTGTAGAAGCAATACAGCTCAAGAGTGTGAACGATGAGTTGGAAGCAAAGAACTATGACCAAAAGGCTATTACCGACATTAAGAGCTCTTATGCAGATACACCTGCGGCACAGTCTGCTGCTCTCCTAGAAGCACTTTCTCTTCTTGATAAAAATGAGATCGATAAGGCACTTCCCGCTCTGAACTCACTCACACAGACCGCTCAGGATCTGACCATTCGCGCCCGAGCGGCTGCCGCCATTGCCATGCATTATACCATAGAAGGCGATGCCAAGGCGGTTGATGCGTGGAAGACACTCGTTACTATGGAAGAGAATCTTTACACCTGCGCGGCTTTGATGCATCTTGGTGATCTTGCTCAACTCGCTGGTGATAAAGAAGCTGCTCGTCAGTACTACAATCAAGCGAAGGCAACTGCTTCCACCAGTGCGTATGTTCAGTTTAGGGATGTAGAGAGACGTATCACGCAGCTCGATGTCGATGCGCCTAAGCCTGTTGCTCCAGTGACACCCATTCTTCCTGCACCTGCACCAGCAGCCACCGAGCAAGAACCAACGCCCAAGCTCTAAGCTAGCCCATGATCTTCACGCCTCAGCTTCTCTTCGTGGTGGCTGAGGCATTTTTTATACGTCGATGAGTATTTACCAAGATTATCTTAGCTCCCTATCAGAGCTAGAACGGCTCGCGGAGTTGACGCGTCTACCGCATCTTCTCGAACAGATAAGTGAGGAGGAATGGCCACTCGCCATGCTCGCTTGCGCATTGCACCACGGGACAAAGCCTGAGATGCTTGAGCATACGCGCCATGTGTACCGCTGCTATCAGAGCAAAGTGCCTCTTGCCATCCGTATGCAAGGGCTGGCAACACTTGCTGGTTTCCTCATGACGAATCAAGGCAAGGCGTGGCGTGCACTCATCCCCTGCGCACTGGAAGAAGAAGATCGTACCATCAGACGGCAGGCGAGCAGCTTCATCGCCACGCTGGCAGCTGATTCTGATGCGTCAGGTGACTCACTCGTCGGGGTGTCTACCCTAACGGAGATGATATGTGACGAGAAAGGAGCTCCATCGACGGCGCTGGAAGCTCTTGTTAATATCTCAGATCGTCGTGTAGCGCCCTCTTTAGAGATGGTCAGTGGCAGATTGAGTTCGCCAGCAATAGCCCAGCACCTTCGTGAGCTTCAAGCTACGCCTAGTCAGCTCTACTTCGACTGGCTCTGCTCCTTACTGTCTCATCACCCACAACTCAGCTCACTGATCATGGAGTGTCTCGTGCGCTCCGTGAGTGGGCATGAAGAGGTGATCGATCTCGTCCTGCCCATGCCTAGTTGGAAGTTTAAACAGGCGGCAGCCCAGCCACTTCATAGCTGGACGCGTGCTGAATACTTCGCGCGCATGCTTCATAAGCTGCAAGATCATCTCACGGCAGAGCAGCTAGAAGATCTCAGGCAGAGATTCATTCATGCTTGATCTTCCCCCATGAGCAGACTATAATGGGATAGTTATGGAGGAGTTGCTTACAGTGAGGCATCTGAAGATGCACTTTCCCATTAAGAAAACGATATTCTCTCGCAAGCTATCTTGGCTCAAGGCGGTGGATGATGTCTCCTTTTCCCTGAAGAAGGGTGAGAGTCTCGGTCTCGTTGGGGAGAGTGGGTGTGGGAAGAGCACGATCGCGCGCTGCCTCATGCGTCTCTACAAGCCTAGTTCTGGAAGTATCAAGCTGATGGGAGAAGAGATATCACAGCTTTCTGCTCGTGAGCTTCATCGTTTGCGAGGGGAGGCTCAGATGGTCTTTCAAGACCCTGCAGAGTCGCTCAACGCACGCATGACTCTGGCTCAGCTCATCGAAGAGCCACTTCATATACACGGCATGAACGATGCCGCTGAGCGTGCAGTGCGCCTCCGCGAGCTACTCGATCAAGTAGGGCTCGCGTGGGAGGCGCGGCATCGCTACCCGCATGAGTTCTCTGGTGGGCAGCGGCAGCGCATCTGCATTGCACGTGCGCTGGCACTTCGCCCGCAGCTTCTCGTACTCGATGAGCCTGTTAGTGCGCTAGATGTTTCTATTCAGGCTCAGGTGATCAACCTCCTACTTGAACTTCAGCAGCAATTAGAGCTTTCCTATCTCTTCATCTCACATGACCTCTCACTCGTGCGTCACATCACTGATCGTACTGCAGTCATGTATCAGGGCAAGATTGTCGAAATGGCACCCACAGAGAAGCTCTTCAATGCGCCGCGTCATGCCTACACCCGTGCGCTCCTCGCCGCTGTCCCCCAGCTCACGCCAGGGCAGGTGAGCAAGTTTACTCCACTCCCAGGGGAAATCCCATCCCCCATTGATCCACCCGCATGCAGCGCCTTTGGTCGCCGAATCAATCATCCCTACATCGATGTTACGTATGGCATGAATCTAAATCCACGCGAAATAGAGCCTGAGCACTGGGTAGCTCCCGATCCCTGCGCTCTCTCGCTGACAGATTTGATGGAGCTGGGAATTGATATCTATCAGTAATAGAGCCTCCGCATTCGCTCTATGAGCTTCTAATAGGTGGAGGTCTGAATGCCGCGATTGACGAGCTATGGAAGGAGGTTTTTAGTTGTAAACTTAGCACTTTTCTGCTATGATTATGGTGATTTTTATGAAATTGAAAACATTAGCCCCCTATATACTTGCTCTGTGCGCTACTTCTCAAGCTGTTTTGGCAGAGGCTGCACAGGTTTTTAGCCTCGAATCACCTGACAAGGAAACGAAGGTGAACATCTATATCGGACAGACTATCCAATATGATGTATACCAAGATGGTATTCAAGTCATAGAACCTTCAGCAATCTCAATGACCCTTGGCACAGGCGAAGTATGGGGGATAGCGCCTGAACTGCTTCATGAAGAGCGAGAGACCATCTCGCAGAGTGTGGACTCCCCCTTTTATGCCAAGTCAAGCATCGAGGAGAATTACCAGTCCATACAGCTGGAGTTCAAGGGAGACTGGGGGATAGAGTTTCGAGCCTATAATGATGGGGTTGCCTATCGCTTTTTTTCTGCTAAAACTGGTGAATATGTCATCGCAGAAGAGCAGGTTGAGTTTAACTTCGTCGATGACGCGATAGCCACAGTACCCTATGTGAATACTCCTGTCTACGATAGTGTGGGTAAGTCACTGCATGAGAACTTTGAAAAGCAGCTGCATAGTTCATTTGAGAACATCTACGCCGTAGCTCCCCTCTCAGCTCTCGACAAGAGTAAGCTCATGTTCCTACCCCTTGTCGTGGATGGACCTCAGGGAAGGAAACTAAGCATCACGGAAAGCGACTTGCGCGACTACCCAGGTCTCTACCTCCATGCCCCCATGAAGGCGCGTCAGCTACAGGGTTATCATGCAGGCTACCCTGCCACAGTAGAAGAGCACACAGGTCATAATAATCTTCAGACCATTGTGAAGACGCGTGAGAACTATATAGCAAAAGTGAATGCCGCACGCAGCTTCCCATGGCGAGTTCTTACCATTGGCCGCAGCGATATAGATCTAGCGAATAGCGACCTAAGTTATCTCCTCGCAGCCCCCTCAAAGATCCAAGACACCTCATGGATAAAGCCTGGTAAGGTAGCATGGGAATGGTGGAATGACTGGAATCTCGAAGGGGTAGACTTCGAAACGGGGGTGAACACGGAGACTTACAAGTACTATATAGACTTCGCTTCGCGCAACAAGATTGAGTATGTGATCCTTGATGAAGGATGGGCGGTGAATAAGCAATACGATCTGATGCAGATTGTCCCAGAAATTGACCTAGAAGAACTCATCGCCTACGCTAAGTCAAAGAATGTTGGTATCATCCTCTGGGCTGGTTATTATGCCTTCAATCGCGATATGGAGCGTGTCTGTGCGCATTACGCGAAGATGGGGGTAAAAGGATTTAAGGTCGACTTCCTTGATCGTGATGATCAAGAAATGGTGGCATTTCATACACGAGCAGCAGAGACTGCGGCTCGCCATCACTTGCTGCTTGATATGCACGGCACATACAAGCCAGCTGGTCTTCAGCGTACCTACCCACATATTCTCAATTTTGAAGGTGTCTATGGCTTAGAAAATATGAAATGGGCGAAGCCAGATGTTGATCACGTCACCTATGATGTCAGTGTCCCCTTCATCCGTATGACTTCAGGTCCTATGGATTACACACAAGGAGCGATGATTAATTCTAGTAAGGGTGGCTATACTCCCAATTATCACAAGCCTATGAGCCAAGGAACCCGTGCCCATCAAGTAGCGCAGTACATCATCTATCTCGCTCCCCTGAATATGATGTGTGATACTCCGACTAATTATGAGAAGAATCAGAGTACGACTGACTTCATCGCCTCTATCCCCACCACATGGGATGAGACTCGTGTGCTAGAGGGTAAGATAGGGGAGTACATCGTCACTCTACGACGCAAGGGGAAGGACTGGTACCTAGGAGGGCTCAATAACTGGGAAGCACGCGACATCTGTATCGATCTATCTACTCTCACAGGGCTCCAGTCAGGGCAGCTAAGCATCTTCAAGGATGGTGTCAATGCCGCGAGAAATGCAGAAGATTTTACCATAGAGCATATGCCTCTGAGTGAAGCTCCCACTGACATTCACATGGCACCTGGTGGCGGATTTGTCATCAAGCTTACCCCCTCGTAGTATTCGACAAAATTGCGCAAGATTACTTGACGAATGACAGCTGTGTGTGATAGGGTAATCCTATATGACAGCATCGATACGTTACTCAGCCTTAGATATTCTCCGTGGTTTAAGTATAACGGGGATGATATTGGTGAATAACCCAGGAACATGGGGTGTAGCATTCCCAACGCTGCGTCATGAGCCTTGGTTCGGATGCTCACCGGCTGACCTCGTCTTCCCCTTCTTTGTGTTCATCATGGGGGTGGCAATGTCGTTCTCCTTTGCGAAGCGTGAGACGAGATTTTCATTTCCTCTGATGGGGAAGATCCTGATGAGAGGCTGCCTGATCTTTTTCATAGGTCTGCTGTTAAATGCCTTCCCCTTTTATAATCCGCGAGCTGCTGATGATCTGAGTTTCTGGGAAAATTTCAGCACGCAGATGGAGCATCTGCGTATCTTTGGCGTTTTCCAACGTCTTGCAATATGCTATGTCTTAGGATCACTTTTTGTTCTTCTGCTGCGCAAACCTCGATTTATTCTTGCGGCGGTGATTGCCCTGATTGTCCTGCATACCTCTCTGCTCATCTCTCTTGGCGAGTCAGGAGAGGCATTCACCCTGAGAGGTCAAGGAGTCGGTGCTCTGGATGAAGCCCTAGTTGGCATAGAGCATGTGTACCGTGGTTATGGGGTTGCTTTTGACCCAGAGGGATTGATAGGTGGTATTACTGGAGCTGCAAGCGTTCTCATGGGCTACTTAGCTGGGGTAATGATACGTACTGCACCAACTCAGGCTGAGAGCGTTTCGCGTCTCTATAGCGTTGGCATGCTTTCTGTGATTGTTGCACACTTTCTCTCGGTGGATCTACCCGTGGTTAAAGCATTGTGGACAGGTAGCTACGTGCTAGAGTCAGGAGGGTGGGCGATGATAGGACTAGCGTTTTTCATCTATTTCGCCGATATGCGTGGGAAAGGAAGATACTTCATGCCCCTGAAGGCTATGGGGCTAAATCCGCTTTTTGCCTATATTGTCGCAGATATTCTTGCAAAATCAGCGGATCAGCTTATACGCTGGAAAGATGTGATGGGCAAGGAGTGGAGCCTGCATCAGTGGTATTATCACGAGGTTTGCGTGAAGCTAGTAGGTGCGAGCGACTCTTATTCCTCCTTACTCTACGCGGCTAGCTTCGTGCTTGTTATCATGGTTCCCTGCATCATATTGTATAAGGCGAGGCTCGTGATTAAGATCTAGTTTTCCTTGCTATATGTGCGTGCAGAGGTATAATGAGGCATGACTCGATTTCGCCCCTGCATAGACCTGCATCATGGTCAAGTAAAGCAAATTGTCGGCGGTACTCTTGATAGCAGCGAGGGTGAGCTTAAGACTAACTTTGTCTCAGAGTATGATGCTGCTTGGTATGCTGCACTCTATCAGCGCAATATGCTGAAAGGGGGGCATGTGATCAAGCTCGGTCCTGGGAATGATGATGCGGCGCGTCAGGCGCTAGCTGCATACCCACATGGATTACAGATAGGGGGTGGGATACAGCTTGAGAATGCACAAGAATGGCTGGATGCCGGTGCATCGCATCTCATCGTGACCAGTACTCTCTTTGACCGCACGGGGTGTTTCCAAGCCCATGTACTCGATGCTCTTGTAGAGCGTGTGGGAGCTCAGCGCCTAGTGATTGATCTGAGCTGCCGCCGTACTCGAGACGGCTGGACGGTTGCCATGGATCGATGGCAACGTCTCACTGATATTGATATCACCCATGAAGTGCTCGACCGCTTAGCTGTGTGCTGCGATGAGTTTCTGATTCATGCTGCTGATGTAGAAGGTAAGTGTGAGGGTATCGATCATGAGCTGGTTAGCTTATTAGGTGCATGGCGAGGACGTCCGATGACTTATGCTGGCGGGATTCGTTCTCTGCAGGATTTTGATCTGATTGATCAGCTCAGTGATGGCTATGTCGATGCTACCGTCGGCAGTGCGCTAGACATCTTTGGCGGCTCAGGTGTGCGCTATGATGAGCTGATAGCTCTGCGCGGATGATGCAATAAAAAAAGGAGTGCTCACGGCACTCCTTTTTTCTGTATCGCTTATGAGGATTTACTTTATACTTCATCATCAAAGCTAAGAGCCGAAAGAAGGTCTTCAGGAGTGACCTTCGTGCTCTCACGCGTTGAGACGCGCTTGAGCTCCATGGTGGGGTAACTTGATCCGATGATGAGTGCGTAGCGTGCTCCGATCTTTTCCGCACGCTTAATTTGTGGGTTAAACTTCGCAGGGGCGAGGGGGAGATCAACGCGTATCCCCGTGTCACGTAGCCAAGAGGCGAGAGCTAGCATATCACTGCGCTTTTCTGCATCATCCAAAATGAGGCAGATGTCGCATGCATTTGGCTTGATTGCAGCATCACGCAGGGCGCGCGCTGCGGGGCATTCGTCGATGAGATGAGCGATCACGGCATCACCCATGGCGAAGCCTGTGGCTGGCATGTCGATCGCATCATTAGAGAGTGTTTTAACAAGATTATCATAGCGACCACCACCAGCGATGGCGCGGAGGCTGCGCGCTTGGTCGAAGATCTCAAAGACTAGTCCTGTGTAGTAGGCGAGGCCACGTACGACGGAGAGATCGAGTTTGACGTATTCCGCCAGTCCACGCGCTTCGAGTTCGCTGTAGACGATGCTGTAGCGAGGTGAGCAGTCTGCGGGTGGGTTTTCGATGAAGGCGAGTAGCTCATCGCGTTTCAGTCCGAAGACGCTGAGTTTCTTCTCGCACTCCTCGGGGCGGTCACGCTCAAGTTTGTCGACAATGGAGAGGAAGTCTGGAATCTGTTCCTCCGCTATGCCAGCGGCCTTCGCGTAGTTAATCCATACTTCACGGTCGCTGACACGAACGATGAAGTCATCTGAGCTGAAGCCTAGCTCGCGCATGCAGTCGATAGCAAGGGCGATGAGTTCTGCATCAGCACCTTCTGCGCTTTCACCGAGGATGTCAGCATTAAACTGAACGAACTCGCGCAGGCGACCTTTTTGGGGTTTCTCGTATCGGAAGCATGAGCCGATTTCGTACCACTTGAGAGGCTTACTGTATTCGCGCTGGTAGCCAGCGGCGATGCGTCCCAGCGAGGCTGTGAGTTCAGGACGCAGTGTCACATCTCGTTCGCCCTGGTCTGTGAAGCGGAAGAGCTGGCTGGAGAGTTCGCCTCCTGACTTCTTCAGATAGAGCTCAGTAGATTCTAACACAGGTGCATCCCATTCAAGGAAGCCATAACGTGCGGCAACTCGTCTCCATACCGAGAAGAGATAGCTACGGAAGGCATGTTCCTGTGGTGAGAAGTCGCGGAAACCGGGGAGGGGGGCAAATCGTGCGTCAGGCATAGTGTGTATATGATTGAATCAGTAGATGGGATGATTATACTGATTTTTTCCCAGCTGGGAATCTTTTTGTGAGGACGAACGCTTCTTTATTCACAGGAGAGAACAATACAGGTGAAGGGCAAAAGGTAGAGTGATAGCTCGGGGTGTAGCCCTGTGGTGAAGTGTCGCTGCCCAAGATCCTGTCTTGCGAAGCCACCGAAGCGATCCTCATCGGAGTCGAGGATGACGCGCCACGTTCCTGCTCGCGGTGCTGGGAGTCGGTAATTCGGGATGGCTTGCTTCCCATTCCAGTTGAAAATGAAGAGTAGATCTCCGCGTACGAATGCCATGATCTGGTTTCTCTCATCAAGCTTGACAGGATGTGCAGGGGCACGGAGTAGAAGATGATGATGACAACTCAGCTCGAGCATCGCTTTGTCAAACTCAGCGAGCTGTGAGTATCGTAGATCCGGATGATCAACAAGCGACCACTGGCGACGGCAGTATTGGTACGAGCCCCCGTTGCCTTCGCGAGGGAAGTCTATCCACTCGGGATGCCCGAATTCATTCCCCATGAAGTTCAGCCAGCCTTCCCCCCCTGCGATATGAGTAGCGAGGCGTATCATCTTGTGCAGCGATATGCCGCGCTCGATGACGAGGCTCTGCGAGTGCTTGTTCATGCCACTATACATCTCTGCATCCATGAGTCGGAAAGCGAGCGTCTTGTCGCCAACCAGTGCCTGATCATGACTCTCTGCATAGGCGATATTAGCCTCTCCGTAGCGACGGTTCGTGAGGGTGTACCACATGTCTCCCATGCTCCATTCCTCATCCTTATACTCCTTGATGAGCTTGATCCAGTAGTCTGGTAGCCCCATGGAGAGGCGGAAGTCGAAGCCCAAGCCTCCTTCTTCAACTGGGCGACAGAGACCGGGCATGCCGCTCATGTCTTCTGCGATGACGATGGCACCGGGCTTGACCTCTTGGATAAGAGTGGTAGCAAGTTGGAGATAAGTGATGGCATCGAGATTCACCTGATCATTGAAGTAGCACGCAAGATTGCTGAAGGGCTCATGGCCGTGGTGAACGTAGAGCATGCTGGTGACTCCATCAAAGCGGAAACCATCAAAGCGGAACTCCTCAAGCCACCACGTGAGGTTTGAGAGCAAAAACTCTAGCACCTCAGGACGACCGTAGTTGAAGAGGCAGCTATCCCAGTCTGGGTGCATCGCATCTCGCTCTCCAGCGTGAAAGTACTGCCCCCCGGTACCGTCAAAGTTGTTCAAGCCTTCTGCCATATTCTTCACCGCATGTGAGTGTACGATGTCAAGTAGTACCGCGATGCCTGCCTGATGGGCACAGTCGATGAGATATTTCAGATCATCGGGTGTACCAAATCTGCTGCTCGGAGCGAAAAAGGATGAGACGTGATAGCCGAATGATCCATAATAAGGATGCTCCTGTACAGCCATGAGCTGGATGCAGTTATACCCCATCTTGACGATACGAGGCAGGATGTGATCGGCAAACTCTCTGTAGCTATGGAGTCGAGGTTCTTCTCCCGCCATACCGACGTGCGCCTCATAGATGAGAGGTACCTTAATCTTTGATGGAGAGAACTTCTTCTTCGACTTCCAGATGTACTCTTGCTCAGGCTGCCAAATGCTGCCAGCAAAATCAAAGTTGTGCGCATCTTGCTTTGTGTAGCGAATCCACGCGGGAATACGATCATGCCTCTGGTCATTCGAGCCAAGGATGTGCACCTTCACCGACTGCCCATGCTGCAGGGTCTCTGCTGGGAGACGGATCTCCCAGATTCCATTCTGCATGCGCGTGAGGTGGTTTGCCTCACGATTCCAAAAGTTGAAGTCCCCGATGAGGGAGAGCTCTTTTGCACCGGGCGCCCACTCGCGATAGACCCATTCTTGCGTCTCTGCATCTCGATAAATACCCATGCGCTTGTAAGCGCTGGCGAACTCACGTAGTGAACCATGTTGCTTTCTGATGCTAGCGAGCTGACTATCGAGTAGCTTCATGCGGGCGCGGATTTCCTTTTCGTAGGGTGCGAGCCAAGAGTCAGCAAGTATTAGTCCGAGTATGGGTGGTCTCCTCATATCATAACTATAGCCAATATTTCCTTGTTATACAAGGAAATAATTATATATAAAAAAGAATTAGAGCACTGGAGCCATGAGGCGACAGCAGCGTGCAGCAAGCTTCGTGAAGACGGAGGATTCTCTCCAAAGACTCTCATCAAGCGCGATGCTACTCTCCATATCATGGAGAAGCATATCGCTGACAGCGCGATTCATACTACTATCTCTCATGAGGCAGTTGAGCTCATAGTTGAGATTCAGCGAGCGATTATCGAGATTCGCTGAGCCTATGCAGCTGATATCATCGTCGCAGAGTAGAACCTTTTGGTGCATGAAACCAGCCTTGTACCCCCAGAGTTTTACACCGTAGCGGAGGAATTCGGGGATGTAGTTGAGCATGGCGAGACCAGAGAGTAGGTTATTATCCTTTTGAGGGATGATGAGACGCACATCTACTCCACGCAGAGCTGCCACATGCAGAGCCTGTACAACAGCGGAACTAGGCACGAGATAGGGAGTGGCTATCCAGAGTCGATTTTGTGCGGTGGAAGCCAGCATTAGAAGAGTAGACTGCCATGCGTTGACATAGCTCTCAGGTCCAGAAGGGATACACATTGCTTGCTGATTTCCAACGGCTTCAATATAGGTGGGAAGATCATCGCTGATATCAGTATGGGTAGCCCTGTACCAGTCCTGAGCGAAGCAGAGATAGGCCTGTGCTACGGCAGGCCCTTGGAGCTTCATGAAGGTGTCACGCCAGTTAAGATCCGTCATGCGAGAGAGGTATTCACTGCCAATATTTAGTCCGCCCAGCCATGCTTGTGTGTGGTCGACGATGACTAGTTTTCGATGATTGCGGTAGTTGATACGTAGAAATGAGCTCAGCCAGAATCGCTTGCCGAAGAAGGGGTGGATCTCAACTCCTGCCTTTTTCAATTTTCTGATGAAGCCTAGCGGTAGTTTGTGTGAGCCAATCTCATCGTAGAGCACCTTCACACGAACACCTGCTCTTGATTTTTTTATCAGAAGCTCTGAGAGGATACGTCCGACGAGATCATTCTTGATAATGAAGAACTCCAATTCGACAGATTGTGTCGCATTTGCGATGGCATCAAGAAGGCTCTTGTATGTTTCCTCCCCATTGCGCAGAAGCTGGAGTTTATTCCCTGTGCAGGGTTGAATACGTGTGAGCTTAGCGAGTGAGTTCTCTACTATTCCACCATGTGCAGGATGAGTTATCCATCGCTGCGAGAGGGCAGTTACACTACTCTCGGGAAGCATCTGTTTAATACGACGCTTGAGTCGCCCCGTTCCTAGTCCAAGGTAGAAGAAGATACTGATGAAGGGTAGGAAGATGAGGGCGAGTACCCATGCGATAGCACCTTCTGGTGAACGAGCGTGATAAATAGCGTGTAGGGCAAGTACGATACCAATCAAATAGATTAAAATGGCGCCAGTGGGGGCTGCGTATTCGTACCAGTTCATGATGTATGTAGATGTGTGAGATGTAAGAGTCGTGGTGGTGGTGCAGAACTAAGGCTTCGCTTTACGCTGCTCTTCTTTCCGCTTGAAGGGGGATTCCGCAGAGATGCGCCATTTGAGATCATCTACCTTGCCCCTGAGCTCGATGTCAATGATATGCTCTGATATACTGGTGATTGGAGAGAGCGCTAGGTTGAGGATACTGCCCAGATCTGGCCAGAGACGTGCTCTGAGTTCGAGAGTATCAATGTTTAGTTCGCCTGAGAATGGCACGGACATGTTGCTGCCCACCGCTATGAGATTGTCCGTGTAGACGTAGCCATTTTTGACTGTGAAGTCACCATCGGCATCACGCAGACCATAGTGGATTAGATAGTTAATACCCGGTATCTTGCCCATGGTGCTATCAAGTGCATCACCCGTTGCTTGAATGCAGATACCCAAGCCCGAGCATATGGAGTCGAAGAAGTCTTGCATCGCGCTGGGGTCTTTCTTTTCTAGTGTATTCTTGTATCGATCTGCGTAGCCCGGTAGATCCTTGAGCAGATCTGCAATAGGTGAGAAAATTCCGAGCTCAAGGAGCTTACCATCGCGCAACTTCAGCTGCCCATAGCCTTCGATGTCGTCGACTTCTGTGCTGGGTGAGCGGAAGCGGAAATCAGCGAAGCAGAGGGCAGGGGAGAGCTCTGCATCGAAGCTTGTAGCAATCTTCTCAAGATTCATATTCACCGCTCTCACATAGCCATCGAGACTACTCGTTTCCCCTGTGATGCCTATACGTAAATTGAGGTCAGCTACGCCATCCCACGTGAAGCTGTTGAAGCGATTTAGCTCGATAAAGTCATCCGATATCTTGACAAATCCAGTGAACTGCTTAATAGGGATATCTATTCCTGCAAAGCGGTAGAATCCACCCTCCGCCCCACTAACCTCGATGGTGCTGTACATGGGACGCTTGTAATCGAGAACTAGAGGGAACTCGCTCTTACTTACCTTCATCTTCACAGGGTGGAGCAGCTTGAGTTCATCGAGGAAGTCATAAAGAGGGCTATAGAACATACCCAGTGCGTATGACGGATAGAGCTCTCCTTGGATACCCTCTATTTCGATATAATCATTGAGAATATCAATCATCACGCGTTCTCCTGTAAGCTCAGTATCTGTCGCGACACCTGAGATCTTGTTCATCTTAAGCCACGGTGCATTATCGAACACAATGATGGGGTTGGTAATGATGATGCGCTGAGAATCAGGTAGTTGTTTATCGTCTTTATCGTGTGCCTTATCACGTACATCTATCACGACCTGCGCTTGCACTTCACGTGTGTAGGTGAAGGGATCAGGGTGGATAGATGTGTTGAGCCGCTCTCTACCATTCGTAGCTCCATCCTCTATTATAGCACCTATAGCGAATCCCACATTCATCAGATGAACATCTGTACTCGCCTGTATGTTGATTCCCTGTGTGTAGTCTATCGTCGCATCTATGTTCGTAAGCTTGAATTGCGATTGCGCTCCAAGCTTGAAATCGCGTATGATGGTGTGAGCATCGTAAGAGCCGATCAAGGCATTGATATACTGTAGTCCTATGGTGTTGCTCCCACGGAGGCGAATGTGACCATGAGTGTTGCCCTCTAACTCTGCTCTGAACTCTCCACTGTGATGCTTGATAAGAAGTTCATCTAGCTCATAAGAGTAGTCTCCTGCATCATCTCGGAGAAAGCTTCCTGCAGCTAATAGATCGATGTCTTGAGCGCGTTGACGCAGTGCTGGGATATCAACGGGGGTGCGCTTCAGCCCTGTGGCCTCTACAGCGAACTGACCCGATTGTAGCTCTACCTGTCCGTTTTCTGTATGAAGAAAGAGGCTTGCATCCTTTACCAAAATCTCTCCTGTTAGATCTATCCCATACTTACTGCCTGCCCCTTCTGGCAGTAAGTTCACGATCTGATCAGACGATAGCTTGCATGCGATATCTGAGATGGTTAAGTTCTGCCAGCCCTTCCAAGAGAGAGAGAATGAGAGATGATCATCCTTCGCTTCATCACAGGTAACTCTCAAGCCTCCGCTGAGATCTGATCCGTCTGCGAGGGTGAGATTGACATCGAGCTTATCTACAGAGTGTCCCAATGCGCTTGGTCGTGTGGTTTGCAGTTCCAGTGCACCTGATGTTATATAGTCTTGATCTTTTGTGAAGGGACGTATATTGAGAGCGTTACTTAAGTTCAGATTGACATGTTCGGCTGCAACATCGAGGGTGCGGACAGACTGTGCAAAGCTGAATAGTGAGCTTTTTCCCAGAATGAGCGAGTCAAGTTCGCTATCCTTTCCCCAGCTGATATCCTCAGATAGTATCTCTGTGACGAAGTTCTCAAGTTCGAGTGTCTCTCCTTCTGAGCTGGTGCGCAGCTTATCCGCGCGGAGAGATAGTTGAGTACTATTGATATGATCAGGGCGTTCTCCTTGTACACCATTGAGACCTTTAAGCTTGATATCTATGCTAGCACCACTTGCTTCGTAGTGCCTATCTCCCTCTTGATAGCTCAGCTGTGAGATACTTAGTTGTAATTGCGTGTCGCGCAGATCGGGCAAGAAATGAATGAGCGGACTCTTCCCTGGAATGAAATCGGGGGTACTGATATCTGCTTGGACTTCTAGCTTGATATTGCCTGAGAGTCGTAGCGATTCTAACAGTTCATCAGAAAGAGCTGTGGGAGAAATGCCTCTCGTCAGCGCGATGATGTCTTCACTAGGGAGATCCACTGAGAGATTCGCCTGCCCATAGCCACTTTTCAGGAATGCTTGAGCTGAGAGCTCGCCGTGGGGTAATGTGATCTTGAACTGATCGATGGTGAAGCTGTTGCTGTCATAGTAGAAGGAAACGTCGAGTTTCTTGATACTCGTGGATGAGAAGGCGATATTCTCCTGCTCTATCTGTCCACTTAGCACGAGGGAATCGACAAGGTTATCTTTATTTAAATCAAGTTCCCCCTTCAGCTTGAGAACATTACTGGATCGTTTGAGTGTTGGTAGCTGAGCGAGAAGCGCGAGGTCATCTGGGCTAAAGAATTCACGTGCAAAATATAAGGCTGGTAAGTCGCTGTTGATCTTAAATGAGAGCTTATTCTTATCAATCTGATACTCTCCTTGAAGAGATAAGTATCCATCAGGCAGAATACTGTGGGCGGATAACTTATTTAACCTGAGAACTTCATCGGCATAACTGAGCTCTATATGAGCATCTCTGAAGCGATACTGCTTGTGTCGTATAGCCGGCGCATTCGCCCTGAGTGTGCCATGGAATGAATCGCTCACCTCGAAGTCGAGCTCCATGCGCGGGTACTCCGCCGCAGTCCATCCCTGCGACTGGATGTATGATCGGAGCTGCTTCGCGTAGGGAGATAGCTTTGCTAAGGTCTTTCCTATCTGAAAGTCTTTCTCCTGTGTGGAGGAGTGTTCATCAGGCTTCTTTAACAAGAGTTCGCGCACGCGCTCTACATTAAGGTATCCCGATATGTTCACAGGGATGCCATCGATACGCATACTCGCCTCGGATAAGCGAACCATGCTGTTAGAAGCTTGGTTAATAGTAAGCTGAATCTCAGTAATTGGCATGTGCTCATGCCCATCCTCAAGAGGAATCTTCACCACCGCATCCTTTAAGCGAATGTACTGTGGTGATATCTCACCTGCGAGCAGAGAGCGCAGCTCGACGCTTATGTCTGCCTCAGGGAGGCAAATGAGAGCATCTTTTTCGCCATCAGATGAGTCACAGATGGATAGATCTTTAAAGCGTATACCAGCACCTCGTCTATAATCAAGAGAGGCTGATCCTATGCGAAGTTCCACCCCATTCTCGGACGCGAGATCTTCTAGTTTTTCTAGCGCAAAGCGCGGTATGCCGACAACACCCAGCCACGTGAACACTAGAAATATAACAAGCAGAACCACCAGACATATTGTCGGGAGGAGTCCTCCTACTCGTCTGATGGTTAACTTTTTTGCCATATTATATGAGATCTTTATATCTCAGGATCATATTCACCTTCGGGGAGGGGAGGTGCTTTTGGTAAGTTCTCCTCGATGTCATCGAGAAGGTTAACCAAGCCAACTCCGTGGCGTGCCGAATTATCGTACTTGAAGGTGAGGCGAGGTGTGCTCTTGAGAACAACACGTCGGCTCACTGTCTTCTGGATATAGCCCTTATTCTTGTTGAGTTTCTCGATCACCTGAGGCGGAACCATGCGTCCTACAACGCCTATCCAAACTCGACCTTCTTTGAGGTCGTCTGTGATGTTGACCTCCAGAACTGATACAATAGTACCAGACCATTCAAAGTCACGCTGAATCACCGCGCTAATCTCGCGCTTCATCAGCTCATTGACCTTGTCCATGCGTCGCGTTGCCATCGTATGATATAAGTGAGGTGGATTAGAGAGTCTGCTTGATCTTCTCTAGTGTGTAGCACTCGATGATATCCTTCTCTTCGTAGTCATTGTAGTCAGCTAGGCGGATACCGCACTCAAGACCGACCTTGACTTCTTGTACTTCATCTTGGAAGCGACGAAGAGTGGACATCTTGCCATCGAATACAACCTGACCATCACGGATAACGCGGGCTTCAGCTGTGCGCTGCATACGTCCATCAGTGATGAATGCGCCGGCGGCTTTACCCTTGATGAGCTTGAATATCTGGCGAATTTCAGCGTGCCCAATGACATTTTCACGTGTTTCTGGGGCAAGGAGACCTAGCATCGCATCTTTCACCTGATCGATGAGTTCGTAAACAATGGAGTAAATCTTCACCTGTACGCCTTCGCGTTTAACGGCTCGCACGGCGTTGCTTTCGACATTCACGTTGAAGCCGAGAATGACGGCGTCTGATGAGGAAGCGAGGAGGATATCACTCTCTGTGATAGGTCCTACGGCAGCCCCGATAAACTTGCACTCTACCTTCTCACTTTCGATCTCGAGAATAGCGCGTTTAATCGCTTCAACTGAACCTTGTACATCGCCCTTGAGATAGATCTTTAGTGTTGCCTTCTGGGCACTATCACCCATCATAGCGAGGATATCCTCCATGCGCGAACGCTTCGGTGCTGAGAGTCGCTCCTGACGCTGTGATTCTTGACGTTCTTCTGAGAGTTTACGTGCAGCGCGCTCATTTGTCATTTCGACGAGTTCATCTCCGACATGTGGTGTACCGAAGAAGCCAGAGACTTCTGCAGGCATGCCAGGGAGTACACGCTTGATCGTTTTGCCTTGGTCATCGACCAGTGTTTTGATCTTACCTGCGTATGGTCCGCAGATGAAAGGCATGCCCACCTTGAGTGTACCACTCTCGACGATGACTGTAGCAGAGCTGCCACGACCCTGCTCGACGCGCGCTTCAATGATGGATGCACGGCAGTTTGCGCGAGGATTGGCTTTGAGCTCTAGCACTTCAGCCTGAAGACAGAGTAGCTCAAGAAGGTCTGAAATACCATCACCCGTAGCTGCAGATACATCAACACACTCGATGTCACCACCGAAGTCAGTGACCACGAGTCCTTCTTCCATGAGCTGTGTACGTACACGGACAGGATCAGCGGCGGGAAGGTCACACTTGTTAACAGCGATGATAAGAGCCTTACCAGCTGCCTGTGTATGCAAGATGGCTTCACGTGTCTGAGGCATGATACCATCGTTAGCAGCGACAACAAGAACGACGATATCTGTTACGTCAGCACCGCGAGCGCGCATCTCAGTGAAGATAGCATGCCCTGGAGTGTCGATGAACGTAAGAAGATTATTGTCATGAGTGACTGTGTAAGCACCAATGTGCTGAGTGATGCCACCGGCTTCACCCGTAACCACACTCGTACGACGAATATAGTCGAGAAGAGAAGTCTTACCATGGTCGACGTGCCCCATGACAGTAACGATGGGTGTGCGTAGCTTAAGCGCATCTTCTGGTTCTTCTTCGACGGCAACGGCTTCAGGCTCCTTGACATCTTCTTGCTGCGCTTTTATTCCTGCACCCTTTTCACGCTTCACCTTTTCGTAGGTGAAGTTGTGCTTTTCGCTGAGGGCTGCGAGATGCTCGCCTTCGAGGATAGTGTCGGGGTTCGCAAAGACGCCCATGGGGAGCAAATCTTTGATGAGCATGAACGGTTTTACACCGACTTGGGCAGAAAGTTCAGCTACGGAAATAGGAGCTTTTACAGTGGTATCTGCTGCAGCACATTCTTTCTCTACTGGTGCAGGCACGGTATCAGTTTTTTTGCTAGGAGCTTCTGTGGCAGCTGGAGTAGGCGTTGCCTTCTCGGAGACTGCAGCAGGAGCAGCCTTGGTCTTCTTGCGAGGAGCAAGAAGGTCGAGTGCCTCTTTCTTCTCTACGGCTGGTTTCTCACTAGCGGCAGGCTTAGCCACAGGCTTTTTTGTGGCGGGCTTTTTCTTGGCTCCACCGATGAGGTTAAGTGCTTCCTTTTTAGGGGCTGGTTCGTTGGCTTGTGGCATAGGAAATTTTCTGTGAAAATTATTGATATTATGATGGTTGTTTTAGCGGCGCTCGCACGCAGGAAAGGGTAGATTAAACAGAGGCTTGTGCCTTCTGAATGATGTCTAGTGCGGTAGCTTCATCGATGCCTAGAGCCTCGACGAGGTCTTCTACCTGTACGTAAGAAGCGATGCCTTCTACCGTGGTGAATCCAGAAGCCACCATGGTCGATGCGAGTTGAGTATCGACACCAAGGATGCTTGCGAGTGCTTCTGCACCTTCAAGAGCGACTGCTTGAACTCGTGTCTCTTCGTTGAATGGCTCAACGCGAACATCCCAGCGTTCAGCGGGTGATGAGATCAGGCGTGCCGTGAGGCGTACGTTAAGTCCCTTACGTCCCTTCGCCTTGGCTGCGGCCTTGTCATCAGCGACGATGACTGTTACAACGCGCTTTTCTTCGTCCACTGTGATTTCAAGGGCTTCGATAGGGGCTAGTGATTCTGCGACCATAGCGGCCTTATCTTCGTTGTACTCCATGATGTCAACCTTCTCACGATTGAGCTCAGTGACTACATTTTTAACACGCATGCCACGCATGCCTACGCATGCTCCAATCGGATCTACATTGGGGTCTAGACTGCGAACTACTAGCTTCGTGCGGTAACCCGCGTCACGGACGACGTTGACAATCTCGACTGTGTTTTCAGAAATCTCGAGTACTTCGCTCTCAAAGAGGCGGCGCACGAGATTTGGATGACTGCGAGAGAGGATGAGCTCATTGCCACGCACACCATCGCGCACATCCACGACGTAGAAGCGCATTTGATCGCCCTGTGAGTAGTCTTCGGTGGGAATGCGTTGCTTAGATGGTACGATGCCTTCAAAACGCTCGACCTCTACGATGATATCACCCTTGTCAAAGCGGCGGACAGTGCCGGTGACGACTTCTCCGATACGGCTGCGGAATGCATCAGCTAGCATCTCCTGCTCAGCCTTGCGGATGCGTTGCTGCATCGTCTGACGCGCAGTCTGCACAGCAATACGACCAAAGTCGGGAGGAGTGATATTCACAGTAATATAATCCCCGATGATAGTTTCCTTGCCACGACGCTCGTTAAGCTTAGTAGCTGTGCTGAGAGCGATTTCGTTGTAGGGGTCAACTAGATCTTGATCTTCTACGATGCGCATGTCAGCCTTGATCTTAACCGTCCCACGTTGTGGGTTGATATCAGCATGGATATTCTCGATACGCTCAGCACCAGTCACCATCTTATTGTATGCTGTGATAAAGGCGGCACCGAGTGCTTGAATAACGCGTTCGCGTGTGATGTCTTTTTCGCGAACGTAGTAGTCGATGAGGGCTGTGATATCTGTGCTGGCCATATGTTCTCTATATATATGCTAAAAGTTAAGGTGATTCCCAGAAACAAAAAAAGAGCGGGTTTAACGCCCACCCAATCCTTGGAGACCGGTTCATGTACTGGAGCTAGTATAATGTAGGATGCTACGCATTGTCAAGTCCTTTATTCTAAAAATGAAAATGAATATTGAAATGTTTGTCATCATCCTAAGATTAAACAGCCGCCAAAAGGATGAGCTTTTGGCGGCTGAGGTATATAGATGGTATGATGAGCGTTCTTTAGCGCACTTGCTTGCGACGACGGCGAGCGAGTAGGGCGGTGAGCGCTAGTATGCTGAAGCTAGCACTTGTTGGCTCAGGTACGAGCTGATAGCGGATGATGTGCAAGTCAGTTGAGTTAGCAACGGCTTCGATCTGGATGCCGCCATCTGCGTATTGGTACTCTTTACCGTTATAGATTACATAGATTTCACCAACGCATTCAAGAAGGTAGCCACCATCGATCGTAACATTGAACAGATCTCCTTCATTCATAATGATGTCACCATCGATCAGCGTGACGATATAGTTGTAATCGTAGATGAAGTTTGAGGTGAGTTCGACGTCGATTTGTGTCAGATCTGTAAGGCTGAGAGCTTTTCCATCGTTGACTGTAATCTTGCTGTTCACGCCTTCGCGTTCGGCATAGAAGCTTACGAGCTCTGTGCCACTGAATGCAGTGTCTTCTGTGAGGGTAAGTGAGGCTGTCGTGTTGAGCTCTGTTCCCATGTGAACCTCGCGAGTAGCTATTTCCAAGCCCGTGAGGCTGTAGTTACCAGATTCGAAGTGAAGAATGCTGCCCGTGGTAGGGCTAGAGCCTTGATAGCGTATATTACCAGTTAAGGAAACGGTAGAACCATCGGTGCTGCGCAGGGAGAGAGACTCCGTATCATAAACGATCGCATCACCATACTTTACAGCACTATCGGAGGTAGCGCTGACTTGAGCACCCGCTGCGAACTCCAGTTCAGCACGCGTTGTGTTTCCATCAGCTGCGAGGATAGCAATCGCTACTGATCCTGCATCTGTATCGTTAGTAGTGTGGGCTTTCACAGATCCAGCAATGAGACCACTAGTCTCTACAGATTCGCCCTTCGTTTCAAGGAGTATTCCCTGAGCTATGTCCTGTCCAGTAGAGTTTATCGATCCGGTGAAAGCATCGAAGCTATGCATCTGAGCATACATACCAGCGGAGTTATGACCGCTAGCACCATCGATACTGTTCGTCATCGTGATCTGTGCTGAAATTGTTTCTACATGAGAAGCGAATGGACCGTTGTCATAGATGTAGAGCCCGTAGGAATCCAGTAAGATCCCATCAGCCTGTATAGTAGAGCTAATCTCGCCGACCGTTGACCCTTGAATGATCAGCCCCATATGACAAGCGGAGCTGGTGGAGATAGCTGTGCTGATTTCACTTGCTGCTGAGGTTGCGAGGAAGATACCATTAGCATACCCGAGAGCTGCGTCGATTGATATTTCGCCAGCATAATTTCCTGTGAAAGAACCAGGTGAAATGTGGTTTTTTCCGCTGATGATGAGACCATAAGCAGCACTCTCGATACCTGTGATATCGATAGTTCCATTAAAATTCTCAATACCAGAGGTATTGATACCTGCAATCGTGTGAGCACTTGTTTCACGTCCGTCTCTGGCTATGCTCGATGAGCTGATCACAATGCTGGATTCGCTGTCGAAGTTTTTGATCGCGCTATAAGGAGAGTTCACGCCTGTGATATATGTCCTGCTCAACGCTTCAGAGCTAACTCTGTAGGTGCTTTGAGAATCAATGTTGATATCGGCATTTGTGAAGTTCATCGTGCTCTTGGTCGACATATCAGTGGACAGGTTGTCCCAGTCGCCAATACCATATACAAGCTGGTAAGCATAGGTATTTTCAGTATCTACGTACTCATTACCATAGGTATTGAGATTAATACCGAGATTGGCAAACTCCAAGACATCATCTTCTGTGCGCTCTTGCGCCGTGATACCTGTAATCTGGCTGAAGATTGAAGAGCTAGTGTGATCAGTACCATTGTTCAGGTTGATTGAGCCTGAAACGGTATCTTCTAGGATGCTGGCACTCGTCATGAAGGTAGCTCCCCAGAGGCGACCACCGTTGACCGTGCTAGCAGAAGCGGTTACGTCGAGCGTTCCGGAGAACTCAGGATTCATCCCAGCTTCTGTTCCGTAGAGGTTAAGATACTGTGCGTGGGCACTAGTTACTCCCAGTGCCAGACTGAGAATGAGCGCCACTTTTTTCGATTTGATTGAGGGTATGTTGTATAGCATGTTTCTAATGTAGTGCGGCGAGAAACTATCAAATAGGGAGGGCATTGTCAACCGTTTTCGTATAATTTTTTGATTCTTTACAAATATTTTACACTCCTAATAGCTTTATGAATTGATGTTTCATTTTGAAATGTAATATCTAACGATTTTTTTCTTTTTTTCGTCTGCTTAGAGTAGAATTATCGTGACACAGATGAAAAAGTGTGTTGGAATACAGAGTATGGAATATGCAAGCTATACACTCTTTCCTGTCGGTGCGATGAGCGCGCGCGCAGCTGCGCAGGCTCGTCAAGGGGTTCTTCTACGCTCAAAAGACGGAGGCTACGCCTGCCTACAGGCATGGCCAGAGCTCGGCGATGCTCCTTTAGAATATGAGCTCGAAGCTCTCCGCGAAGGCAACCCTCTACGCCTCGGTGCTTGCGCACTGCGCTGTATGGAAGTCGATGCCGAAGCGCGCGCGAAGAAGGTGAATCTCTTTGCTGGACTTCAAGTGCCGCGCAGTCATGCTACACTGACAGTGAGCGCTACACCCTCGCTCGTCTATAATCTGAACCAGAAAGGCTTCCGCGTAGGTAAGATCAAGGTGCTGCCTCGCCTCGATGTAACCGTCGCGCGATTGGTCAACTTCGCCGCCATTGTCCCAGATTGGAAATGGCGACTTGACTTTAACTGCACTCTGACTATTGATGAGACGCTGCGTCTCTGGGATATGCTCGCCCCTCAGATGAAGGAACGCATCGACTTCATCGAAGACCCCTGTTACTATGATGTAGCTGGATGGCAGAGACTTCAAGATGCAGGCATCCCATTAGGCTATGATATGCCTGTGCAGAGCGAAGAGCACATCCCCAGCTGCACAAACACACCCATGATGCGCCTCGTGAAGCCAGCACGACATATCAGCAACAAAGGACTCCCTGTCTTCACATCCTACCTCGATCACCCACTAGGTCAGTGTTGGGCTGCATATAACGCCGCTCTCTTCTATACAGGTAAACCACAGCAAGACATCCCTCTCTGCGGTCTAGTTACACAGCATGTCTATCGTCCGAACGCCTTCTCCGAAGAACTCGGTATGGATATCACACCCGAGTTTATCCCACCAGCAGGAACAGGGCTAGGCTTCGACGAGCTACTCAGTACACTCGACTGGAAGAAGCTCAATTAACACCCCTTATCGATCAATTCTCACCCTTCGGCAGGATTTTTTATGTCGGAGGGTGAGTTTCTTCATATCAATAAATATTGTTAATTTGCTGACTGCTTCAACACTAATTTGTAATGAGAAAGTTTAAAATCAATCTAACAAACATTTCTTTCTAATATTAAACTAACAATTGCATCTTAACCATAATGGCGATACATTTATTTTTAAAATTCTTCCAACTTTTCTTGTCACGGGAGCTAATTAATGTTAGATTCTGCTTATGCTCAGCCAAACCTTTTCACGCATGATGGCATTCTACCGCGATGGATTCCGCTCTATGACGGTAGGCAAAACACTCTGGATCATTGCCATCATCAAGTTGATCATCATGTTTGGAATCCTGCGCGTATTCTTCTTTCCACGCTTTTTAGAAGGCAGTGAAGAAGATAAGAAAAACTACGTGAGCGAAGAACTCATCCAGAGATCTAGCTCCCAATAATCCTCCCCCACACGAACCAAAAGAAACAACAACACAGCACACTCATTATGGACGGCGTAGATGTATCTCTAGTAAACTGGTCGCGAGCACAATTCGCAATGACGGCCATGTATCATTGGATCTTTGTCCCACTCACCCTGGGTCTAGGTCTCATCATGGCGGTAATGCAATCGATCTATTATCGCACCGGCAAGGAGTTCTGGAAGAACACCACGCGCTTCTGGATGAAGCTCTTTGTCATCAACTTTGCCATGGGCGTAGCCACAGGCCTCATCCTTGAGTTCCAATTCGGCACAAACTGGAGTAACTACAGCTGGGTTGTAGGAGACATATTTGGCGCCCCACTTGCGATAGAAGGCATCATCGCCTTCTTCCTAGAAGCCACCTTCATGCCCCTCATGTTCTTCGGGTGGGATCGCATCAGCAAGAAGCTTCATCTCGTATCCACTTGGATGACACTACTAGGAGCCTCCACTTCTGCGTGGTGGATTCTCGTCGCAAATGCGTGGATGCAGTATCCAGTCGGTATGGAGTTCAACCCCGAAATGGCTCGCAATGAGATGGTGAGCTTTGTAGAAGTAGCATTCTCACCTGTCGCTATCTCAAAGTTCATGCACACCGTATCATCCTGCTGGGTACTCGGGGCCGTCTTCGCCATAGGAGTCTCGTGCTGGTATCTCCTGCGCAAGCGTCACACAGAGTTCGCGCTTGCTAGCATCAAGGTATCCGCCATCATCGGTCTTGTGGGATCAGCAGCCGTCATGCTCAGCGGTCACACCTCAGCCGTGAACGTCGCTACCTACCAGCCCATGAAGCTCGCAGCTATCGAAGGGCACTACGATGGGCAAGAGAAGGCAGGTCTCGTAGCCGCTGGCATCATGAGACCCTCGACAGACTGGGCAACAAACGGCTACAGCGGATTCCTCTTCAAAGTAGAGATACCTCGCCTCCTTTCCATACTCGCAACCAATACCACAGACGGCTACGTCCCGGGCATTCGCAACCTCATCGACGGTGGATACACAAAACAGGGCTCTACTGAGCCTGAACTCTCAGCCGCAGAGAAAATGCGCAGAGGCAAGATAGCCATCGAAGCACTCGGTGAATTCCAAGCGGCAAAGAAGGACAAAGATGAGCAGAAAATGGCTAGCGCACGCGCCACCCTAGAAGAGAACTTCGCCTACTTCGGATATGGATACCTCAAGACCCCCGAAGAGATCGTGCCCAACGTACCACTTCTCTTCTACTCCTTCCGCATCATGATCGTATTTGGCTGCCTCTTCGTCCTCATCATGGTACTCCTCCTCATCAAGGGGAAAAAGATCATCGATATGCCATGGCTGCTCCGTGCCGGCATCCTCTCCATCCCCCTCGCTTATATCGCTAGTCAGGCTGGCTGGATCATCGCAGAAGTAGGTCGTCAGCCATGGGCTATTCAAGATCTACTTCCCAACAGCGCGGCTGTCTCAAAGCTCGAAGTAGGCTCTGTGCAGACCACCTTCTACATCTTCCTCGTCCTCTTCACAATCTTGCTATTAGCTGAAATCCGCATCATGCTCAAAGCGATCAAAGATGGACCTAAGCTACCTTGATAAGTATTATTTCCACTATTATTCATCACAGAACCTATAGCATATTATGTTTGAAAACTATTCTTTACTGCAACACTACTGGTGGTTTCTCATCTCACTGCTAGCAGCACTGCTCGTCTTTCTCATGTTCGTACAAGGGGGGCAGAGCCTCATCTGGACACTGGGCAAGACAGAGGCTCAGAGACGCATGCTTGTGAACTCCACAGGCCGCAAGTGGGAGCTCACCTTCACCACGCTCGTCACCTTCGGAGGAGCCTTCTTCGCATCCTTCCCCTTATTCTACTCCACCAGCTTCGGTGGAGCCTACTGGGTGTGGATACTCATCCTGCTCTGCTTTGTGGTGCAGGCGATATCTTACGAATTTCAGCACAAAAAAGACAACGTCCTAGGTACTACAACCTACCGTGGCTTCCTCATGGCGAATGGTATACTTGGTCCCATCCTGATAGGCACCGCCGTGAGTACCTTCTTCTTCGGGGCAGAGTTCACAGTGAACAAAGCCCAGCTTGGCAATATAGCAGCCCCCACCATCTCCCAGTGGGCCAACGACTGGCATGGACTTGAAGCAGTGCTCAACCTGTGGAACGTCTGCCTAGGACTCGCCATCTTCTTCCTCTCACGCGTCCTAGCACACCTCTTCTTCATGAACAACATCGACGATGAATCCATCTTCACCCTCGCGCGTCGCAGACTGCCCTTGGAAAGCGGACTCTTCCTCATCTTCTTCCTTGCCTATGTCGGGCGCTGGCTTACCATCCCTGGCTTCGCTGTGAACCCTGAGACAGAAGTCATCTTCATGGAAGAATACAAGTACCTCCACAACCTCCTCGACATGCCAGCCGTCCTCGTCACCCTCCTCGTAGGCGTCGTCCTCGTGTTAGCTGGTATCATCCTGCCTATCGTGAAGACTCACTACCGACAGGGGATCTGGTTTGCAGGGATAGGGACAGTACTTACCGTCCTCTCTATCTTCCTCTGTGCTGGTTGGAACAACACAGCCTATTATCCATCCAGTGCAGATCTACAGAGCTCGCTCACGCTGGCGAATAGCAGCTCTAGTCACTTCACACTCACCGCGATGACCGTGGTATCCTTCTTCATCCCCTTCGTCCTCGCCTACATCGTGTATGCATGGCGAGCATTGGACAAAAAGTCCATCACAGAAGAAGAGATTATGAATGATCAGGACGCTTACTAAGTAAATCGCGTATTTCAGCACTTGCGTAGCAGGTATGAGGCACTAGACCTCATGCCTGCTTTTTTTTTCGTTTGAGGGGAGGGGAGATATGAATAAGTGATAGGCGTATAAGTTAGATTGAAATACTCAATAATATTGTTGACTAATTTCTCAGTTGAGGCCCTTCTCTCTTAGTGTATTGTGGGAACGCTTCAAGTCGCTCCCACACGGGGCGCGAATTGAAACCTTTAGCAAGCTAATGGCGGGGGCGGCCTCAGGCTATAACTTCTATCCTTAACCTAACTTCACTCCCTAAATGTTTATAGGCGATGGGGTGAAGTGAAGGTCAGGTTGGATTGAAAGAATATGGAGTAAACTGCTTACCTCGTGCCTAACGCTTGTGATGGAGGTGGTGATGAAAAATCTGTCATCTTATTTTACAGGCTTGCTATATGTGTCGTATTATGCTTATAATGCCCTAGCTCTTGAGGGATATCTGTCAATGTCCCATAAGTTCTATGGTTTATCTATCATTATATCATTACCCATTATGCAAGCTGAAGTAACTACGAATGATGCTGCCACGGCAGCTTCCGCTCCTTCTAAGGAGAATACTCACCGCCTCACTGAGGCTCGTCGTTTTGCAACCGCACAGTACGATAAAATCCGCCGCGCCACATCTGCTCAGGTAGCTCAGGTGCGTCAGTATACTCAGGATGCACGTGCTCAGCTCCATACTCAGTGGGATAGCACTTGCACAAAGGCTCGTGACGCTCATAAGGCTGGTGAAGAGTATGTGAAGCAGAACCCTACTACGAGCGTTCTTACTGCTCTTGGCGTAGGTCTGCTCCTCGGTCTGCTTCTTGGTAGCCGTCGCTAATTCTCGCGTTTCTCTACTTTTCTATCCCATCAGCTCCCATAGGCAGATGGGATAGTTCTTTCATACCATGATTACGTCTTGGATTAAAGACAAGGTGGCAGATCGCCTGCGCTCTAGCTTTTCGATTGGTGCGCTCGTGGAGCAGTTCTCGGTTCACGTCAGGGCTCTGTCACAGTTGTTCCTTGCTGAGTGCAAGGAGTATGTGAAGCATCAGCTTACGCGCGTGATTCTGATCGTTGTGGGGATTGTTTTCCTCGCTCTCGCTTATGTTGCGTTTTGGGTGACGGCGGTGTTGCTGATTGCCACTTGGTTGCCTTTGCTGTATTCAGCGGCTATTTGCTTCGGTTTTCACTTGCTCGTTGGTCTCATTCTTGTGTTGGCTGCCTCGATGATGAAGGGGAAGCCTTTTGCTGAAGCGACTCGTAGAGAATTACAAAATGATATCACATGTGCCCGTCTCACTCTCAACAAAAAGAAGAGTTAATTCTTCGTATTGCCGCTTCGCGTGTTCATCTGCTTGATGAGTCGCTGAAGGTGTCGCAGGGTATAAGTTCGATGCCCTCTAAGCTGCGTGATGCTTGCCCTATCTTGCGTAAGAAGGGGCGTGATGCTGCTGCACCTGTGGTTTCTTATGTCACGGATGAGGTGTCGGATCTGCTCGCTTCCAGTGATGGGTGTGAGGGGGATTCTTGCTGTTCCCGAAAGAAAACGCTGGTGATTACTGGTGTGGTGGGATCAGCTGCAGGCTTCCTGCTATGGCGCTACGCGAGGCGTGCTTTGTTTAGCGTTGTTAAGAAGTTGATCGCATCTGCATTGCGTGGCTTGCGGGATGTGGTGACAAAGGTGCTGTTCCCGACCTTATTTACTGCGATTAAAGGAGTCTTTAAGACTGTTTTTAGCCTTGGTAAGCATTAGTCAGTTTTTCTGTAGTGGAAACGAGGGGATGCGTGAGGTTTAAAGTTAGTTTATTCATGTATTATCAATGATATACAATGATTAAATTGTCGTCAAAAGTTAAAAAATATCTTGCTAATCACTCTTTTACTTGCTATTCTGCTCCCACAGGGGGCTAGCTAGCCAAGTTAGCTTCTTATGAAGCAATAATGATGAATAAGTGTACTTATACCGTTGGTGAGAAAGATTCACGACCATGGGGTTCGTGGGAGGTTCTTGCTGTAACTCCCGGAGCTGTTATCAAGAGGATTACAGTGAGTCCAGGTGAGCGACTTTCCCTGCAGAGCCATGAGCACCGCGTAGAGGAGTGGATTGTGCTTGAGGGCAGTGCCTGCGTCGAGCTTGATGGTGTGCTACACCATGTGCAGAAGACATCTTGTATTAGCATAGGTCCTTGTGTGAGGCATAGGCTGAGTAATCTTACGAATAGCGAGCTTGTTATCATTGAGGTGCAGATGGGAGCTATCCTGAGTGAGGATGATATTGAGCGCTATGATGATGATTATGGCCGTGTGGATGGTTAATCTGCGTGGAGTTGAGTCTGAGTGAGGTGAGCCTTCTGATTCAGGAGGTGAATGCCGATAAGTCTATGACACGTATCAGAGATGATGACGTGCCTTTTTTTGTTTTTTTATTTCTCGTTTTTTTTCTAAATGCGCTGAATATGCTTGAATATGGGGGCTAAACCAGTCATAATAAGGCTACGAATAAACAATATGTCAGAGAATAAAGAACGTAAAACGCTGGATGAACGCCAGCAAGTTAGTGATTTAGAACGTCTTCGCCACTCCTGTGCTCATGTATTAGCGACCGCCATTTGCCGTCTCTGGCCACAGGCTCAGTTAGCTGCAGGTCCGAGCGTTGAGAATGGTTTTTACTATGATGTCGAGATTGATGGTCATAATATTTCTTCTGACGAGTTTGATCTGATTGAGGCTGAGATGAAGCTCATTGTCAAGGAGAACAAGAGCTTTGAGCGTGTTGTAGTTTCTCGTGATGAGGCGATGGCGATGGCTCAGTCTGGAGAGCTCGGTTCTATTGCACCTCGTGATGTAGCATCTAAGTTCAAGGTAGATTTGCTTGAGCGTATTCCCGAAGATGAAGAGATATCTATCTATCGCAATGGAGACTTCACCGATCTGTGTGCGGGACCTCATGTGGGTCGCACTGGGAATTGTAAGGCATTCAAGGTGATGAGTGTTGCCTCAGCTTTCTATCAGGGCGATTCCAATGGACCTCGCCTCCAGCGTATCTATGGGACATGCTTCCCTAACCGTACCCAGCTTGACGAGCATCTCGCACGCTTAGAAGAAGCTCGTAAGCGCGATCACCGTAAGCTTGGCCGTGAACTCGGTCTCTTCACGATTGACGAGATGGTCGGGCAGGGGCTTGTGCTCTGGAAGCCAAAGGGTGCTCTCATTCGCCGCCAGTTGCAGGAGTTTATTACCGAGGAGCTCGACCGAGTTGGTTACTCTCAGGTATATACTCCAAACATTGGTAAGCTTGACCTATATAAGACTAGTGGTCACTGGGAGCACTACAAGGAGAGTCAGTTCCCGCCTATTCCTGATCCTGATGACTTCAAGAAGCTTCGCGATGAGGGTGCTTCCTGCGCAGATCTGTTTAATTCTCTCGATATGGGAACGATCACAGGCTTCATGTTGAAGCCTATGAACTGTCCTCACCATATCCGTATTTATGCGAGTGATCCCCATTCCTATCGTGATCTACCAGTGCGACTTGCTGAGTTTGGTACTGTGTATCGCTGGGAGCTCAGCGGTGAGCTTGGCGGGATGACTCGTGTACGAGGGTTCACTCAGGATGATGCTCATATCTTCTGCCGCCCTGATCAGATTAAGGATGAGATTAAGCAGTGCATCAGTATTGTGAAATTGATTCTCAATACGCTTGAGATGGATGACTTCCGTGTACGTCTCTCTCTTCGTGATGCTGACTATAGCGACCCGAAGTATGTCGGTGACCCTGAGAACTGGAGGCTTGCTGAGACCGCTCTACGTGAAGTGCTCAATGAGAGCGGCTTTGACTACACTGAAGCTGAGCATGAAGCGGCCTTCTATGGTCCCAAGATTGATTTCGTCGTGCGTGATGTGATCGGTCGAGACTGGCAGCTTGGTACCGTGCAGGTGGATTATAATCTTCCTGAACGATTCGATCTGAGCTACACAGGTTCTGATAATAAGCCTCATCGCCCCGTGATGATTCACCGAGCACCATTCGGCTCCATGGAGCGATTTGTAGGACTGCTCATCGAGCACTTCGCAGGCAAGTTCCCCACATGGCTCTCCCCAGAGCAGGTGAGAGTGCTGCCTATCTCTGAGAAGCTTTCTGATGTGGCTGAGACTCTTCGTGCGCGCTTAGCGAGTGCCGGTATAAGAGTCACCATGGATAATGCTGCCGATAAGATAGGTGCCAAGATCCGCAATGCACGACTTGATCGAGTGCCCTATATGCTCGTCGTTGGTCAGCGTGAAGCTGAGAACGGTGAAGTGTCTGTCCGCCATCGTGATGCCGACCTCATCGGCACGATGTCCATCGATAGTTTCGTTGAAGGTATAGTCAAGGAAGTCGCTGAGCGTCGCATCCGTCCCATCTTTGAAAAGCAAGAAGAGCAGCAAGGCTAAGCCATCACAAATCGTATATTTCCACTCCTAAGGTTAAGGCTAGGAAGAAAACATAGCCTTCACAACATAACAATACATTAACTACACACAGTGTCCGCCCCCATTAAAAAGAAGCCCTCGGGCAATAAGAATCGCAGAGATCAGCAGCGCACCCAGCAGGTGCGTGCAAATGAACGTATTCGCGCACCTAAAGTACGCGTTGTCACTGCAAAAGGAGAGCAGCTCGGAGTCATGTCAACTCGCGACGCTCTTGCTAAGGCCAAGTCTATAGGTCTCGACCTCGTAGAAGTAGCACCCAATGCTGATCCCCCTGTCTGCCGTATCATCGATTATGGTAAGTACAAGTATTTGCAAGCCAAGTTGCAGAAGACTAATAAGGCGAAGACAGTGCGTATGAAGGAGATCAAACTTCGTATCGGAACTGATGTGAATGATTATAATGTCAAGATGGCTCGTAGTGAGCAGTTCCTCGACCACGGGCACAAGGTACGCTTCCAGCTACGTTTCCGCGGTCGTGAGAATGCACACCACAATCTGGGGCTCGAAATGATGGCTAAGGTCGTAGAGGATCTCAAGACGATGGCTGCTGTCGATCAGGCTGCAAAGCTCGGTGGTAACACGGTTAATATGGTACTGACACCTCTTCCAGAAAATCAGCGTGTGAAGAAGTTCAAGAAATATGAAGAGGATGACTTCGATGTCGATTCTGACGCGCATGATGCTCAGGACGAAGAAGAAGATGATGATGATGCTGGTGGCCTCATTCAAACCTTCTAAAAGCGCACACATTCTATTTTGTTTAGCCCCTTTCGTTTGTAGCGAACGGGGCTATTCTTTTGGGTAATGTTAGTTTTAACTTACTATTTTACAGTAAGTTAAAACTAACATTATTTTTGAATATGAGCTTGATTTTTCTCGTAAAAGAGGAGGGCATAAGCTAGAATTGTGGCGCATAGTTACGTGCTCCATTTCTTGCGTAGCAGAACGATGCAAACATTAGCCTAAAAACAATAAGTTATGCAATACACAAGCGAAGTTGAACACATGTGTGTCGTCAAGAAGGGCTGTGACCATGGTCCAGCACCTATTCCTCAAGAAGGAGCATGGACGGCCTCAAAGAAGATCGAAGACATTTCCGGTTTGACTCACGGTGTCGGCTGGTGCGCTCCTCAGCAGGGTGCTTGTAAGCTGACTCTCAATGTCAAGAATGGTATCATCGAAGAAGCACTCGTCGAGACAGTCGGTTGCTCCGGTATGACTCACTCCGGTGCTATGGCATCCGAAATCCTTCCTGGCAAGACTGTCCTCGAAGCGATGAACACGGACCTTGTTTGCGATGCGATCAACACAGCTATGCGCGAACTCTTCCTCCAGATCGTATACGGACGCACACAGAGCGCATACTCTGAAGGCGGTCTCCCAATCGGTGCTGGTCTCGAAGACCTCGGTAAGGGTCTCCGCTCTCAGGTAGGTACACTCTACGGCACAGTTGCTAAGGGTGCTCGCTACCTCGAACTCGCTGAAGGTTACATCACACGCCTCGCGCTTGATGCTAACAGCGAAATCACTGGTTACGAATATGTGAAGATGGGCCCAATGATGGAAGACATCAAGAAGGGTATGGACGCAAACGAAGCTCTCAAGAAGCACACCGGTAACTACGGCCGCTTCGACGATGCTGCTCAGTACATCGATCCACGTCACGCTTAATCCTTTTATAAAATACATACCTCATTAAGAATATGACACTTTTTGAATCCTACGAGCGCCGCATCGACCAGATCACAGCCGCTCTCGCTCCCTACGGCATCTCTTCCTGTGAAGAAGCTGAACAAGTCTGCCTCGAAAAGGGTATCGACGTACGCGCTATCGTCAACAGCATCCAGAACATCGCGTTTGAAAACGCAGGCTGGGCTTATGTCGTCGGTGCTGCTATCGCTATCAAGAAGGGCTGCACAAAGGCTGCTGACGCTGCTGAAGCTATCGGTACAGGTCTTCAGGCATTCTGTATCCCTGGCTCTGTAGCTGACGATCGTCTCGTCGGTATCGGTCACGGTAACCTCGCTGCTATGCTTCTTCGTGAAGAAACCGAGTGCTTCTGCTTCCTCGCAGGTCACGAATCCTTCGCCGCTGCAGAAGGTGCTATCGGTATCGCACGCTCCGCTAACAAGGTTCGCCAGAAGCCTCTGCGCGTCATCCTCAACGGTCTTGGTAAGGATGCTGCCTATATCATTTCTCGCATCAACGGTTTCACCTACTGCCAGACAAAGTTCGACTACGCTACTGGTAAGGTGGATGTTGTTAACAAGAAGTCCTTCTCAGAAGGTGAACGCGCCTTGGTGAACTGCTACGGTGCTGACGATGTCCGCGAAGGTGTTGCTATCATGTGGCTGGAAGGCGTAGATGTCTCCATCACTGGTAACTCTACAAACCCAACTCGCTTCCAGCACCCTGTTGCTGGTACCTACAAGAAGGAATGTAACCTCGCAGGTAAGAAGTACTTCTCCGTAGCCTCTGGCGGCGGTACAGGTCGTACACTTCACCCAGATAACATGGCAGCAGGTCCTGCTTCCTATGGTATGACTGATACGCTTGGACGTATGCACAGCGACGCTCAGTTCGCCGGCTCTTCCTCCGTTCCAGCACACGTGGAAATGATGGGTCTCATCGGTATGGGTAACAACCCCATGGTCGGAGCCACAGTTTCTGTCGCTGTTGCGATCGAAGAATCTTGTAAGTAATTAATCATTACTCACCGAGTTTTTCTCATAGCACACTCGCTTGCGGGTGTGCTATACTTGTTATATGAGGAGTGACCATACGTACGGTCTTTTACTAAGTGCTTTCGTGCATGTACTGATGCTAGCGCTGCAAGTCTCAGTATACCTACTTCTCCGAGATGCTGCTACCAGCTTAGCTCAGGGCTACTACACGCAGCTATACTTCTGTCTAGGAGCGACATTGTTAGTGCTTGTTGTTTTGTATGTCCTCATACGATGGGCAGCAAGACTATGTAGTATCGAGTCATTTGCGTATGGAGTAGCCTTATTATTGATTGCTGGTTTCGTTCTAAGTGGACCTTCTCGCCTCTTTCTCGATAGGCATGTATATCGAAGTATTCCACTACCAGAGCAGGGTGTCGTGCTATCAGGTGATGAGTTGGTATGGTATCAGCTTAGTGATGAGAAGAGCTTTTCTGTACGATCCGTGAACGAAGTTGATAGAAGGCTGGCTCTAAAGATTATCTATCAAGATGGTGATGATCATAGACTCGAAAAGCTCAGCTTTAGGAAGGCGCGTCAGCTGGGTGACTGGGAGATAGAGCTGAAGAATTATAACACGAAGGCGCAGTTAGACGAATCAAGTGCTATCGTTAGCTCCCCTGTGAGTTGCACAATCATCTGTGAACAGACCTTGCTGAGTGAAGATTGCGACTGGAGCTGCATTTTGTTCGTAGCACTGCTTGGGGTATCTGGTTTTGTAGGCACTGTTTACGGTGTTGGTAAGAGCTGGCCTCAGAAGTCGAGCATTCTCATGTTCTGTTTATCAGGAGGCTTGTCCCTATATTGCTTCGCGCATCTCAGTGTGAGAACAGCGCTAAAAGGCTATGAGATTGAGACCTGTGAGGATGTGTCTGAGCATTCTTGTGATCGAGCAACTCTGCTTGGGGTAGAGCTGACACCATCAGACTTGAATGCTTCTTCCTATACGGTCTTACTGCGTGATGATCGTGGAGAAGAAGGGGGGCAGAAGGAGCTTCTCATAGGAGAAGATGCGCGTGTAGGTGATGTTCATTTTCGCATCATGAATGCGTCAGTTGACGGCGAGTCTGTGGCGGTATGCTCTAGGCTAGCCTACTATCCTCTTCTGGACGCAATAGTCATGTCGCTGTTTGCTGCACTCTACCTTGCGATGATAGGACGCTATGCGCGCTGTTTAGACCAGTTGCTGATATGTGAGCGCAAGTCTACATGACATGCTCTACTTCTTTGAATGCACTAGCCGTTTGCTGATATATTCTAGTGCGTCAGCGCAGCCTATGTAGTCTAGCGTCCAGAAGTTTGCTCGACGCTGATAGAGCTGATCTATGTCGTTCTCTCGTTTCTCAAGTATAGCCTTGCTGTTCGCTATTTTTGAAGCGCTTCTTGAGGGGAGTGGGGTGCCTACAAAGTGATTCAGAATGAGGAGGGGGTTTTCTGGTTTACCCCTCCTGAGTTTGTTGTTCATCAGCTTTGCATCTCTGTTCACCCAGTCGGTTTCGACGGCGTGATCCCAGAGCTGGATGAAGTTCTCCGTACGCCTGTCGCATAGAATGATCAGGCGTTTGTTATCCTTTCTTAGTGTGCCTAGTGACGGCCAGTCTTGAAACTGATGTGGTGGAGAGAAACGCATAGACTCTAGGCCAGAGTCTTTCAATGCTTTGAGGATAGAGTTGTCATCAACCTTTGACTCGAGGATGAGGGTGATGACGGCACGCGGGTGCTCATCGAGATAATGCTTCACCTCTTTACATGCTGCCAGAAGGCTCTTTTTCCCCGTATCAAATAGTTTCCCATTGCCATGGCGTAGATAGGGCTCGCCCTTGAGCATCCATATGTCCCACATCTGTGCATGAATACCATGCTCTAGCTGCTGAGGGATGCTCCAGAGCTGGTTGGGCATGAGCCAGTTTTCTGCATGATTGCTCATCGCATTGTGAGAGCATATCCACGTAATCTCATCATACAATGTCTCGTCACTCAGTGCGAGTACGCGCTCTTCATATTCAGAGCGTTTAGGATGGTTCATCTGCGATCCATCTGCCGTGATGATTCCCGCGCCTAGCACGAGAAGGGCATGTGTTTGAAATAGTGTCATCGTGTGTAAGTAAAAACCGCGTCGATTATCTGATCGACGCGGTAAAAAGTTTATGAAGCAAGGCTCTTAGCGTGTCTTGCAGAACTCTTCGATGCGGTCGAGTCCGTCCTTGAGCACATCAAGAGAAGTGCAGTAGGAGATGCGTATGGCCTGATCATTACCGAAGGCTACACCTGGAACTGCTGCCACCTTGTACTTCTCAAGTAGTTCGTTGCAGAGGCTTAGTGAGTCCATTCCAACTTCACTCATGTCGAGGAAGAAGTAGAATGCACCCTTCGGCTCAATTACCTTTACCTTGGGAATGCTGCAGAGACGATCGTATACATACTTGCGACGGAAGTCGTATTCTTCGCGCAGGTCTGAGATGAAGGCCTGATCGCCTTCGAGAGCCTCGATCGCACCGTACTGCGCGAAGCTTGTGACGTTCGAGCAGGTATGGTCTTGGATGAGGCGAATCGCGTCAGCAATCTTCTGCGGAGCGGCTGAGTATCCAAGACGCCACCCCGTCATGGCATATCCCTTGGAGAAGCCATTGATGGTGATCGTGAGGTCGTAGAGCTCAGGGCTGAGAGCAGCGATGGAGATGTGCTCAGCTTCATCGTAGACGAGGTGTTCATAGATTTCGTCAGCGAGGATGAGGATTTCTTCTTCGATGGCGACTTCACCGAGCGCAAGGAGTTCTTCCTTCGTGTAGACAGAACCAGTAGGGTTATTGGGCGTGGTGAGGATGATCATCTTCGTGCGAGGAGTCATCGCGTTTTCAAACTCTTCTGCTGTGATCTTCCAGCCGTTTTCAGCCTTGGTTTCGACGAATACAGGTGTACCGCCGCAGATTTCCACCATGGATGGGTAGCTGACCCAGTAGGGGGCAGGGATGATGACTTCATCACCTTCTCCGATGGTCGCTGTGAGTGCGCTGAATACGGCATTCTTCGCACCAGAGGTGACGCAGATCTGGTTAATACCATAGTTGAGACCGTTGTCCTTCTTGAGCTTGTCAGAGATCGCTTGACGAAGCTGAGGAAGACCAGCTGATGGAGTGTACTTCGTTACACCATCTTCAAGCGCCTTGATTGCAGCTTGCTTGATGTTGTTTGGTGTGTCCTTATCCGGTTCTCCGCCTGCGAGACCAAATACTTGCTCGCCATTGGCTTTCATCTCTTTAGCACGGTTTGTGACGGCCAGTGTTAAAGAAGGAGTGAGAGCGGCTATATTGGGGGTGATAAAGTCCATTGCTGGTGTTCTATGTATGATTAGGTTGTGAAATAGATAGTTGCCCACGTTGGGCGCAGTGAGATTTTAGTCTTTTCGTTGCTCATTTGCAAGGAAATTTTTTGTGGATAAATTCTTAAAATAAGCTTGACTTTATTAGTGCTTCTGGTATGCTCGCCCAGCACTGCGACGGTAACGCAGTATTCTTATTATGAAGCCTGACTTTCATCCCAAGTACAATCCAGTAGTATTCGTGGACATCACCACGGGTCGCCGTTTCATCACACGCTCCTGCGCTACTTCTAAGAAAACAGAAGAAATCGATGGTGTTGAGCACTACGTGATCTCCTGCGGTATCACTTCCGACTCTCACCCATTCTTCACTGGTAAGAACCAGTTCGTGGATACGGAAGGTCGTATCGACAAATTCCAGAAGCGCTTCGGTGCGGTACGCCGTCAGAAGAAGCCAACTGCGTAAATTGTCACTTCAAGCAATTTTCCACCTCTTGCCTTTGTTGGCAAGAGGTTTTTTTGTGTCCGGGATTGAGTGTGCGGAAGCTAGATAGTGGCTAGTTCTCAGGTTGGCGAGCTTGCAGTTTTATCAGAATATCGTTATGAGGCTCTGTCGTGTAACAATTGTGTAACAATAGCTGTGCTATGTTGACATTTGTATGTGCTTGTATTATTCTACACCCATCAGAAGTTCTGAGATACTTCTCAACTTCTGACAACTTTCTTATAAATCAACATACATGAAACTAGGCTCCTTCCTCATGAGCCCTAACATGAGGAAGGGCATACGAAATCCCCCTAGCTACTACCCAAGCTAGGGGGATTTTCCTATCTACGTTAGTGCGTGAAAATGCTCATGTCCCACGAGAGGCACCAGTGAGATGCCGCGTGATCTCATAGCTATAGTGTGCTAGTAAGAAGTAGAGGAGAGCCCAGAAGAAGGAATAGCTGGCATAGTTCAGATAGGGCCAGTGTGAGATGTGACAGTGCAGTAGCGTGTGTTCATCTTCCTTCTCCATGCTCTCCCACATGAGAAAGGAGTTCACCACCCTCGCACCTTCTCCCTCGTCTAGAATACAAGTGCGTCTGAGCAGTGTGCCAGAGCTCATATTAAGCTCAAAGGAGGCTTGTGCTGCTGATTCTGATCTCAGTTCATTCACTCCGAAAAGATGGGCAGCACACACATGATAGGCTGGAAGCCAGCCCATACTAGTATGAGTGAATGTGACATCCTTGCTCTCTTCTTGTGTGAAGCTGATGAGGGCACAAGAAAGGGATATGAGCATGAGTATCATGCCTGCGATGAAGCTTCCACGCGTTTTCAGAAGAGTGATACTGATGAGGGTACTACCCATCAACATCGTTGAAAACAGAGCCCACAAGGTAATCTCCTCTAGCGTTTCTAAAGATAGAGCCTGCTCAAGCTTCTCATGAGAGAGCATGATCAGTGCGATGCTGCCTGCTGCGAGGAGGATAGACATGCCAAGCAGAGCATATAAGACATCGCGTCTCGCGCGGTGCGCAATGTGTCTCAAGAGCTGCCATATCACAGCGATGAGTACAAAGATGAGTAAAACTGAGCCCAAACCATCCCATAAGAAGGTGCCAAAGCCTACACTATCGCGCAGCGCATTGAGACTGAGATAGAGTGCTACTGAGAGGAGGGTGAAGATCAGATACAGTACTGCCGAGACGAGAGCGGGAAAGAAGGGGGGCTGATGCTCAGAGCGGGCTTCTTCTGTGCTTTGATCTCCCATGATGGTTGTAAAGAAGTCAGATGCTATGGAGAGTTCAGGCTATAGTACTTATACATGTATGCGTATGATGGCATCTTTCTTCAAGCGCTCAATCCAGGTGCGATAGTTCTTTTCACTCTTGCGGCGTCGCGCTGCAGCATCGACTTTCTCGCGTACTGCTGGATCGGAGAGGGCAGGGGCGCTTGCATCTTGGATAGAGTTTACCTTGACGATAGTAAAGCCCGATGGGTCAAAGAGTGGCCCTACGAGCTCACCTTTATTCGCGGAGAAAACTATGCTGGCGAACTCAGGTGCTAGTTCACCACGAGATGTTCTTGGCCAGACACCACCCTCGCTAGCCTTCATGTCAGCAGAGTAGTTCTTGGCGGCATCAGAGAAGCTCATTTCCCCGCTCTCGATGAGCTTGCGAATGCGGATGGCTTCTTGGTAGTTTCCTTGCAGTGAGACATCGATATCCTCATCAAGCTTACGCATAGGGAGAAAGATCTTGCTAAACTGTACCTTGTCCTTCGTAACATCACGATAGTCTCGCTTCGTCTTATTGTATTCTGCGTTGATCTCGTCAGGAGTGGGTGGGAGATGGTATTCGTAACGGCTGGAGCGCATCGCGCCGACGATCATTTCTCCACGCATGTTCTCTCTGTATGTTGCAAAGCTCTGTCCGGTGAGGCGAAGATACTTGAGTAGTTCTCCACGATCACCTCCGAATTGGTTCAGAATGCGATTATTGATCTCCTCATCGATCTGCTGCTCAGGCATCTGAAAGCTTTGTGATTCGAACTCACTAATTACTAGTTCGCGTTCGATTAGTTCCTGCATCACTTTGTCCTTCGCTTCTAGTAGAGCCTTTGAGAACTCAGCACCTTGACGCGGGTGAAGCACAACAAGCTCGCGCAGGAAGGGGGCGAGGCGTGTACGAAGTTCACTAGAGGTGATGGGGCGACCATTCACCGTCGCAGCGATGCGGTTTGCGATGCGCTCAGGTGCCTTCCCTGAATGGGTCTGCTTCTCGGGCATGACTTCATCTGCGAGGAGAGGAGTTAAGCCGACGAGGCATAGTGTTAGCTTAGTAACTGAAGATAGAAGAGGTGACATTTTCTTAATCATAGTGTGATAAAGGTTGCGTTCAAGTTTAAATTGTGTCTTGTAGTTTATTGTCGACGCAGTAGTGCCGCATAGGCACCATCTGCTCGCTCGCGATGGGGGAGCGCGAGGTAGCTGTGCTCGAGGGTGAAATCTGGGTGCGTTGCAAGGAATTTCTCAACATTCAGCTGATTTTCTTCCTCTTCTATAGAGCAAGTTGAGTAGACGAGTCGTCCACCAGGGCGCACAGCTTTTGCTGCTTGGTGGGCTATCTTGAGCTGGAGATCCTTGATGCGCTCTAGTTCAGCTCGAGAGAGTCTCCATCGCGCGTCAACGCGTCTCTGAAGTACGCCTGTATTCGAGCATGGTAGATCGATGAGTACGGCATCGAAGGCCTTTTCCCACTCTGTAGGGGGAGCTAGAGTCCAGTCATGTACAGCTACTTGAACTTGCTCTATACCAGCACGTAGGATGTTCTCGCGGAGGGGGGCGAGCCTGTGCTCTTTCAAATCGCAAGAAAGCAGTTCTAGCTGACCTTGTGTCGCATAGACCATGGCGATGGATTTTCCGCCTGGAGCCGCGCAGGTATCGAGTAGCTTCTCACCGGGCTGAGGGTTAAGTAAATCGATACAGTGACGCGTGGAGGGGTCGGTGATGTAGACTTCTCCCTGCCGAAGAGCTTCATGGGGAAGTGATCCGTGCACACAGTACCAGCCGCTGAGTCCCTCTAGAGGCTCCCATTCACTAGGTATATCCTTCATGGGACGCAGTGGGTTTACATGGGCATAGATAGGGGAACTCTGAAGATTCCACTCAAGAAGGGCGCGTGTTTGCTCTTCTCCGTATTGCTTTACCCAAGAGCGGACGATCCATTCTGGTGTGGAGTACTGTATGTGAAGGGGGAGGGTTTCTCGTTCGGCTTCGATTTCTTCTTGCTGTCGTCCTGCTTGACGGAGAATGGCATTAACTAGCCCTTGCGCCGCGCGTGGTGCCATTTTAACTGACTCATCGACGACGGCATAGGAGGGCATCTTGAGGATGAAGAGTTGAGCAAGCGCGCTGATGAGTAGCCACCTTAGATCTTCATCAAGAGCACCTTTACGAAGTTTTTTGCAGAGGTGCTCAAGCCAGCTTTTATGGCGTAGACTGGCGTAGACTATCGCCTGTACGAGTCCACGATCAGATGGGCTGAGCTGTGCCTGCTGTGTCGCCTGAGAGACGAGTGATTCGGCAAATGCGCCACCCTTTGACCATCGCTGGAGGCATGTCCATGCGATGTGGCGTGCTGACGGGGAAAGGGGGCGTTTCTTACTCACGTTCTTATACTAGCATAGTAAGCAGGATCAGGCAATGGAAAAGTGCATCGCATAGTATTTCTTTAATGTCTCGGATTGCCAATATCTCTATTAGCTGAGACATACTAGTTATTAATACTTGTCGTACCGACGGTGCGTTCAAATTGCTCGATCGCGTCGCGCAGAAATCCGCTGGCGACGAGGCGCTGGCTGGTGTCCTTATCGATACCTCGCATCTGCATGTAGACCAGCTGCTCTTCGTCCATAGGACCGCTCGCACAGCCGTGAGAGCACTTGACCTGATCAGCGAGGATTTCTAGACCTGGAAGAGAGTGGATCGTCCCGCGCTCACTGAGCATGAGATTACGGTTTGTCTGGTAAGCTTCGCAGCGATGCGCGCCTTCTGCGACAAGGATATTGCCGTTGAAGATGGCTGTCGCCTTGTCATCAATGACATTTTTGTAAAGTAGTTGACTATTCGTATCAGGGCTCAGGTGGTTCTGGTCTGTGCGCTGGTCTAGAGTCTGCGTGCCGCGAAGCTGATTAGCTGAGTAAAGGGTAGCTTGGCATTCGGGGGAAAACTCACCGCTGCGGTGTAAGTTGACACTTGTTTCCTCACGCGCCCAGTCATGATTCTGATGCTCGCTGAGGTGGTGCAGCTGCGCATCATGGAGATCGATCTCGGTGATATTAAAGCAGCGGGATTCTCCGCTACCTTTTTCTCTAAGCTCGAGGCAAAGGCTAGCCCCAGCCCGTAGGATGACACGACGTAGAGCAAAGAGTAATGAGCTACCATGCGAGATATGCTCTTCGATGACATGAGCCTGTACGCCTTCTTCTAGAACGATCTCTGTATAGGGAGCGAAGAGCGTTTCTGTTTCGTAGCGAAGGGTGATGCTACTACGAGGGTTGCTCGTGAGGTGGAGGCGTATTCCCTGACCAAAATGAGCAAGTTGCTGCGCGACCAGAGCGTGTGAGCCAGCTGAGCGGAAGCTTGAGGGGCGCGCAGATTCATCAAGGGGAGCTAGGTAGGCAGGATCAGCATCACAGGTCACGATTCCGCTACTCTTGTTCTCAGCTAAGAGCTTAGAGACTGCCTGTGCATGAATGTGGGGTCGCCCGTAGCGCCAGAGCTCATTGAGTCTGTCAGGAAGTCGGTCGCTGGGCGTGGTGAGATCAATATAGCGAAGTGCAGATGCCATAAAAAAGAGAGGGGGGGATATTAACCTATTGAGCCTTCCATCTCAAGATCGATGAGGCGACGGAGTTCGACAGAGTACTCCATGGGGAATTCGTTGACCAGATCATTCACGAATCCATTCACAGCGAGGCTCATAGCTGCCGACCGGCTGATGCCTCGTTGCTGCATGTAGAAGAGGATGTCTTCATCAATCTGAGAGACAGAGGCTTCGTGCTGTACATTGCTGCTATTGCCATGAAGTGTGATAGCAGGGTAGGTATCAGTGCGGCTATTAGCATTGATGAGTAGGGCATCACATTCAGTGTTATTCTTACAGCCTTTTAGACCCGGTTTAATACTGACTTCCCCGCGATAGCTAGCACAGCCCTTACCAATTGAGATAGACTTGGCTACGATGTTGGAGCTGGTATTATCAGCGACGTGTATCATGCGAGCCCCTGTGTCTTGCTTCTGTCCTTCATGTGCGAGGGAGATGCTGATAACTTCTCCGCGAGCTCCTTTGCCTTGGAGTACTACAGCTGGGTACTTCATGGTAAGTCCTGAGCCTATGTTGCAGTCTATCCAGCGAATCTCTGCATCCTCCATCGCGAGACCTCGCTGAATGACGAGGTTGTATACATTCTTCGACCAGTTCTGTACGGTGACGTATTGAATCTTCGCTCCCTTCATAGCCACTAGCTCGACAACTCCAGAGTGGAGTGTAGCTGTGTCGAAGCGCGGTGCTGTGCAGCCCTCCATATACATCAGCTCAGCTCCTTCGTCAGCGATGATAAGTGTGCGTTCGAACTGCCCGAGGCTCTCAGAGTTAATGCGGAAGTAGGCTTGTAATGGCTGCTTGAGTTTCACCCCCTTGGGGACATAGATGAATGAGCCACCCGAGAAGGCTGCGTGGTTAAGTGCGGAATACTTATTATCACCTACTGGGATCACTTTTGAAAACCAAGGGCGGAAGATGTCTTCATAGTCCCTTAGAGCTTCGGTAGGATTCACAAAGATCACACCCTGCTTCGTGAGCTCTTCACGCATGCTGGTGTAGGCTGTCTCAGAGTCGTACTGTGCATCGACTCCTGCAAGGAAGGCACGCTCTTGTTCAGGGACGCCGAGTCGCTCGAAGGTTTCCTTAACCTCGTCAGGGACATCATCCCAGCTACGGCTAGGAGTAGCGTCAGTAGCGAGGTAGTAGCGTATCTTATCGAAGTCTACATCATGTATGCCCTCAGGTGCCCAGTGACTAGGCATAGGCATCTCTTGGAATCGCTTCAGTGCCTTCTTGCGAAACTCGCGTACCCAGTCTGGCTCACCCTTAGCGTCGCATATGTAGTCAATGGTTGCTTCAGTGAGGCCGTACCCAGCATCATATTGGTGGTTCTCGGGGAAGGAGAACTCACCGCGTGATTCGATATCAAAAGGGGTTGTATCGGACATGGAGGAGGAGGGCTTGTCTTAGCGCACGAAGTCAAATCCGTGCTCATCTATGTGTGCAACGAGGCTATAATCACCTGTCTGCACAATCTGCCCATGATTGAGAACATGCACGACATCAGGGCGAATATAGTCAAGGAGTCGCTTGTAGTGCGTGATGACAAGGAAGCTGCGGAAGGGAGCGCGCATGGCATTCACCCCATCGGAGACGATGCGAAGTGCGTCGACATCCAGACCGCTGTCTGTCTCATCAAGAATAGCGTAGCTGGGCTCCAGCATGAGCATCTGGAGGATATCATTACGCTTCTTTTCACCACCAGAAAAGCCTTCATTTACTGAACGCTTGGTAAAACTTGGGTTAATCCCAAGTTGAGCCATCTTCGCGCGCATCTGTTTGTAGAAGGCAACAGGATCGATATCTTCTCCCTCAGGGAGACGAGCCTGCATTGCGGCCTTCATGAAGTTTGCCATGGAGACACCAGGGACTTCTACCGGATACTGGAAGGCGAGGAATAGACCAGCACGACTGCGCTCGTCTATTTCCATCGCTAGGAGATCCTGTCCATCGAGATAGACTTCACCACCAGTGATTTCATAGTCTGGATGACCGCATAGAACCTTGGACAGGGTACTCTTACCCGATCCATTAGGTCCCATGATAGCGTGGACTTCTCCCTTGGGGATTTCCAAGCTAAGTTGATTAAGAATGTCTGCACCGTCGCGCACCTTGGCGGACAGATTGCGTATAGACAGGCTCATGAGTGTGTGATGTGGTATTATGATGCTTAGGCTACAGTACCTTGCATGTAAACGTCCATGTGCTTCACTTTCACACCTGAAGGAAGGTCGAAAACATCCTCAGGACAGACGCCTTCTTTCAAGTGAACGTCATAGACTGTGTTGCTATCTACATCCACAAAGTGCGCGTGTGGGATGAGATTTGGGCAGAAGCGAGCAGGACCATTGTCAAAGTTGAGCTGATTGATGATATGTGCTTCTGCAAGGGTTTCAAGACAGTTATAAACTGTGGCGAGTGAAAGACCACGTGTCTTTGCACTGGCGCGCTGAAAAATCACACTAGCTGTGGGGTGATCCTTTGAGTTAAGGATCGTGTCGAGGACGGCACGGCGCTGACGTGTGATGCGGACTCCTACTGATTTGATGAGGGAGTCTGTTTGCTCTCTAGAGCTACTTTTTTTTGTGGTGCTGATCATGGTTATAAGTATTGTTTGTTCTAACAATGACAAGTTGTATGCAGATATAATATGATTCTAGAGTAGAAGTAGCAAGCAAAATTATTCTAAATTAAATAAATGATTTTAATGTGCTTTAATAAAGTGTTTAGCATCAAGTTAGTTTTTACTAATATGGCTTTATTCTTGCTTAATTAAGAAAACTGTGGAAAAATCCCTCGCGAAATTAGTCTATACACTTATGACCCATTCTTTCCCTTATCAGTTGATAGAAGGTGGCGTGACTGCACCTCATGGCTTTGTTGCTAATGCTCTTAGCTGTGGCATCAAGAATCCGGATGCCACACGCCTTGATCTTGCACTTCTTTATTCTACAGAACCTACCACATCCTCTGCGACCTTCACGATCAATCGTGTACGTGCTGCCTGCGTGCGTGTGAGTGAGGATCATCTGAATCGCTCGAATTTCCGCGCAGTCATCGCGAATAGCGGTAATGCGAACGCCTGCACTGGGCAGCGCGGTATGGAAGATGCACTCAGTGAGTGTACTGATGTAGCAACTCAGCTCGGGATTCAGCCGGAAGAGGTCGCTGTCTGCTCTACGGGCGTGATTGGTCTTCCCATGCCTATGCTGCGTGTGAGCCCTAGAATAGCTGAGCTCTGTGCTGATCTCAGCGCAGATAAGGGGGGCGATGTCGCCGCCGCTATCATGACGAGTGACACGCGTAAGAAAGAAATAGCCATCGAAATCGAAATAGCGGGTAAGCCCGTGCGCATCGGCGCATGCTGTAAGGGAGCTGGCATGATCAGCCCTACCATGGCGACGATGATCTGCCTTGTTACTACTGATGCAGCTGTGGATCGCCAGAGTCTCGATGCAACGACTCTGAGAGGGGTTGAATCCTCCTTCAACTGCGTCACTATTGATGGTGATATGAGCACCAATGATACATGTATTGTCTTGGCAAACGGTGCGTCTGGAGTAGTGCTTTCCCCTGATACCGAGGGATGGGATCTCTTTGAGGCAGCTCTCCATCACGTCATGCTCGACATGGCGAAGCATATTGTGCAGGATGGAGAACGCGTGACAAAGTTTGTCACAGTACAGGTGAAAGGAGCTGCTGTGCCAGAGGATGCAAAAGCCGTCGCTGAAGCTGTCGCGAAGTCTGCACTCGTCAAGAGCTCATGGAATGGGAATGACCCGAACTGGGGTCGCATCATCCATGCGGTAGGCTATGCAGGTGCCCCTATCGCAGAAGAACTCATCGATATTGATATAGCGGGGCTACCCGCATGTCGTGGTGGTGAGCAGACTGATACACCCAGTGATGTGCTGCGCGAAGCGGTCTTGGTACGTGACTTTGAGATCCTCATTAATCTGAACCAAGGGGAGAGTACTCATACAGTATACACGACAGACCTCTCGCCTGAATACGTCGACTTCAACCGCTCTGAATACGCTTACTGGAATCAAGCGAAGAAAGACGGTCTGACGAAGTAAGCTATCACCACTTTCATAGACGAGCTTTTTCTGTACATGCACAGAAAAAGCTCGTTTTTTTTTTATAATTTGTTACTCTGGTACTATAGTAATTGCCCTCCTAGCCTTTTTAACGCATATGAAATCCTCATCTATTCTTTCATCCGCACTCGTAACTCTCCTTTTTCTCACGCCAGCTCTAGCGCATAGTGTCACGAGTGAAGTTCTCGCAAAGGATTATGTATCTATTCAGTACGCTTCCACAAAGGCGAAGACAGCAACTGATGCCAAGGGTAAGAATGAGGAGGAATTAGTCAGTCCCGATCGCTGGCCTACCCAGATCCCTACTCCGAGAAATACGCGCCTACGTGAGATTACTTCTCGCGATGATAAGAAGGATGGACTGACACGCTACCAGACTATTAACTTCCAGTTTACTTCTGAAGTGCCACTGAGTGAAGATGCACAAGAGCGTGTGGGTGAGCTCTTCGAATGCGCGTATGCAGCAGTTGTTGCGATGTCACGTGTGATCCCTATAGAACGCGCAACTCGCAAACGCCCATCTAAGAATAAGTTCCGAGCCGAACTTTACGAGAATATGGCATCTTATTATGCCGCTGGTGGTCCGCAAGGTAGTGCTGGCGTCTTTAAATGGAGCTCCAATGCCCGTGGCGGACGCATGAAGGAAGAAAATATTAAGGGTGACAAGGTAATGCTACCTTTTGATCATCTGGGTATCAATGCGCAGGGTGAGATCTCGGAGAAGGAGATAGATTCGCATACACTCGTGCATGAGATCACCCACCAGTTTACGTGCTTGAATAATCTGCCAGTCTGGGCGAATGAAGGCTTCTCAGAATATGTAGGCTATGTACCCTATGCTGATGGTGTGCTCGACTTTGACCAGAGCTTCGAAAAAGTTGTTCAGAATGGAAAGCGACGTATGAGCGGAGGAGAGGCGATTGAGTATCCTTTCACCCTGGAAGAGTTCTTCTTGATGAGTAAGGATGACATGTATGAATACATGGGGAATCGCGTCGACACCTACTATCTCTCACTGATGTGCGTCACCTATTTCGTACACCTAGGAGAAGAAAATGGTATACGTGCGTTTAAGTCCTATCTCAAAGACCTGCTACGAGGCAAGAAAAATGATGAAAAGCTGCTCAAGAAGCTCTACGCACGCATGCGGACTGCTGAGGCTGTCCAGAAAGACTTCATTGAAGCATGGGAAGCGCGTGGTGTGAAAGTGAGCTTCAAGGATGTGCCTGATCCAAGGAGTCGTAAACGACGCTAGTAAACACATGGCTGTCACTGCACAAAAGCAAGAGATATTGCGCCAGCGCATGGAGCTGTGGCAAATTAAGTCACAAGATCTCGAAGAACACTTCACTCGCGGAGGAGGGAAGGGGGGGCAGAAGACGAACAAGACCAACAACTGTGTCTGCCTCACACATATCCCCAGTGGGCTAGTCATTCGCTGCCATCGTGAGCGTGAGCGCGAGATCAACCGCTATCTTGCGCGCCGCGCACTCTGTGATGAGTTAGAATACCGTGCCACAGGTGTGCGCCCCGAGCGTAAGAGCTCACATCGATCACCCAAGTCGGGTATAAGCGTCATACAACGAAAGAAAAAAGGCTTCGAATAATCGAAGCCTTTTTTGTTGTTAATAAAATGTAAGGTGGGGCTTATCTGCCGAAGCGTCCACCGCGTGAACCACCGCCGAAACGACCGCCACGACTACCTCCACCGAAGCCACCACCTCCGAAGCCCGAACGCTCGCCACGGCCTTGGTAGCGTCCACCGCGTGAACCGCCACGATCATTACGATCGCCGCCACGTCCACCGCGCTCATTGCGATCACCATGACGCTCCCAGCGATCACCACCACGATCGTTGTTACGATCGCGGAATCCACCGCGTGAGCCTCCACCGAAGCCTCCTCGGTCACGCTGTGTGCTAAAGCCACGGCGTTCGGAGCGCTCGCGTGAGGGGCGGAAGTCCTGCCCATCGCCTTCAGGGCGACCTTTGTCTTCGCGCACATTGATTTCATAGCCGCAGATGTGGCATGTGGCGAGTTTTTCTGTAAGTTGTGCAGCTACTTCAGGTGATACTTCTACAAGAGTGTGCTTCTGGAAGAGGCGGATATCTCCGACAGTCCCCTTTGCAGCACCACCTTCATTGTAGAAGAGTCCTGCGATATCCTTCGGACGTATGCCGAGGAGCTTACCCGCGTTTAAGAAGAGGGTGACGCTTTCAGAAAGCTTGTTCCAGTCGCTGCCTTTTTCAGCATGCATGGCGCGTTCTTGTGAGCCTGTAGCACCACTGTCACTCTGCGAGCGATTAGACTGAGAGTACTTGCTTGGTCTATCTTCTGGTATAGGCTGAATCTCGCGAGAGAGCTTAGCTGTGAGGAGTTCGAACATCGCACCGATGAGGCGTTCTGGAGGGAGCTCGATTTCTTTAAGCTCTTCAGGGATCTCTGAGCTCTGAGCGGCACGCTCAAGGATCTCATCGACCAGAGCCTCCTGACGTGCATGCGCTACCTGTGTTGCCGTCATGACTTGTTCGCGGTTCATCTTTGTGCCGATGAAGCGTTCGATACGGCTGAGCAGTGAGAAGTCACGACGACCGATAAAGGAGACAGCCTTTCCAGAGCGACCTGCGCGGGCTGTGCGACCGATACGGTGTACGTAATCTTCTGGATCACGTGGGAGTTCGAAGTTCACGACCGCATCCACATCGTTGATATCAATGCCACGTGCCGCAATATCAGTTGCAACGAGCACGCTAAGATTGCCCTTGCGGTAGGAATCCATCACGCGTTCGCGAAGATTCTGAGGCATGTCTCCATGAAGGCGATCAACAGCATAGCCTCGAGATAGGAGACCATCGACGATATCATCAACCACGCGTTTCGTGTTTGCGAAGACGAGACCGCGCTTCATGCGCCCCATCTCAATGAGGCGGCTGAGTACTTCGATACGTGAAGAGAAGACGACTTCATAAACAAGCTGTTCGCAGGTGGGGACAGTCATGACAGGACGCTCGATGATGATCTCCTCTGGATCTTCAGAAAGCTTCTCAATCAGTGAGCGAATCGCGGGCGACATCGTCGCAGAGAAGAAGAGGGTCTGCTTGTCCTTGGGAAGAAGTGCGACGATGCGATCGAGATCATCTTGGAAGCCCATATCCAGCATCTCATCAGCCTCATCAAGGATGAACATAGAAATGGAGTCTGCACGCAGATCACCCTTCTCCATGAGGTCAAGTACACGACCGGGAGTGCCTACGACAAACTGAACCCCACGCTTCAGCGCAGAGAGTTGCGGTCCAAAGGAAGTGCCACCATAGATAGGGACTGCTGATACACCATCCATGAAGAGAGCAAGCTTATCCACCTCGCGGCAGATCTGTACGGCTAATTCGCGTGTGGGAGCAAGGCAGAGTACCTGTACATCGCGGTTAAGAGGGTCGATGCATTCCAGAGCTGGGATGGAGAATGCGAGCGTCTTGCCCGATCCCGTGTGGGAAAGACCGACGATATCATCGCCTTCGAGCGCGACTGGGATAGCGCGTTCTTGGATAAGTGAGGGCGTGTCAAAGCCGAGGACTTCGATGGCTTCGAGGATTTCAGGGCAAACGCCGAGTTCTGAGAATGTCATTACGTAAGGGTGAGCGTTGGTAAATTACGCTCAGGCAGAGAATGCCCCAAGCCGGTGATAATGTAAAGAGAAAAGTTCAGCCTTATTTATCTTTTTATACAAGATTTCTAATTGTTTGGAGTTTTTGCCATTGATCTATTATCATAAAATAATGAGGAGAGTGCAATAAAGCTTGCATCATACAGAGCAGAAAGGTATTTTTTCTCTATGAGCGAACGAGATACTTATGTCGATCAAGCTGAGATGAAGAGTTGGGATTGCGCTATTGCTGTCTTGCTTATCGGTATCGTGCCTATCGCGACTTACTTCGTCTTTTTTAACCGTGTTCTCTGGGATATCTTGCCTCTTTTCGGTTTGCTCCTCGTTATCTCCTTGGTTGTGTTCCTGCTTGTCTCACTAACCGGTTGGGTTATCGTGGGGCGCATTATTAATGTTATAGGCTACATTTCCTCCCTTGTCTTCTGCTACTTTATCTATGTGATTTGGGATGCGAGCGATGCTTTTGATATGCCCAAGATGGGTGAGAAACGTGAGCTTGTTATCCCTCTGATGTGGAAGTAGTTAGTGTCTCCTCCCATAGGGGGAGCGTAGACGGTAACCATGGCCCGTATTCGATGGGGATGGGGGCTTCTAGTGCGATGCGCTCACCACTTGTGGGATGTGTGATGGCAAGTCGCCATGCGTGAAGCATGAGTCGTCCGGTCTGAGTCTTTTGCTTGTGCGGCTTAGCGTAGATAGGATCTCCGATAAGTGGATGACCGAGATGGAGCATGTGTACACGTATCTGATGGGTGCGTCCTGTGTGAAGGGTGCACATGATCAGAGATACGTCGCTACCTATATCGTGATGAAGGACTTCCCAGTCAGTGATAGCAGCCTTTCCAGATCCAGGATTGACTACGGTCATTTTCAGGCGGTTTACAGGGTGGCGTCCTATGTTGGTGAAGATGGTGCCTTTGTCCTCTTTGGGGCGCCCCTGAACGAGGGCCAAGTAGATCTTTGACGTGCTACGCTCAGCGAACTGACCTGTGAGTGAGACATGGGATTGATCATTCTTTGCCACGACAATACAACCACTGGTATCCTTATCAAGCCTATGCACGATACCAGGACGTTCTACACCACCTATTCCCGAGAGATCGCGACAGTGGAAGAGGAGAGCATTCACCAGTGTACCATCAGGATTCCCTGCTGCTGGGTGAACGACCATGCCGCTTTCCTTGTCAATGATGATGAGGTCGCGATCTTCGAAGAGTACCTGTAGGGGGATGTCTTGAGGCTGGGCTTCTGCCACCTCTGGCTCAGGGATGCTTAGCTCGATACGCATTCCTGCTTCAACTGGGGTCTTTGCCTTTGTGCTCTTTGCATTAAGCAGAACATCTCCAGATTTGATAAGTGCCTGAATGCGCGAGCGCGAGATCTCAGGCAACTGGATGACGAGATACTGGTCGAGGCGAATGCCACTGTGGTCTTCGGTGACGAGGAACTGCATAGTTAGGAATTACATGCCAGTCGGGTGATCGATGAAGAGGGTAGGTAGGCTGTATTCTTTCTCTAGGAGTGCTCCCAGTGCCTTTACCCCAAATGTCTCTGTCGCATAGTGACCTCCGAAGAGTAGATTCATGCCCATATCCTCAGCCGCATTGAGCACCCAGTGGTTCTGCTCGCCTGTGAGATATGTCTGGTATCCTTTGGCGTGCATCTTATAGATCTCTCCACCAGCACCACCAGAGCAAACCGCAACGCGTCCAGCGGGAGCGTCATCATGGTGGATATAACCTGTGACGCTAGAGCCGAGGATAGACTCGAAGCGAGCCTTGAGCTCCGAAACAGACCCTGCAAATGTCCCTGCAAACCCTATGTTCTGACCACCCATGTCCACTTCAGGGATAATGTCGCTGAGCCCGAGCTCACGCACGATGCAAGCATTGTTCCCGAGGGTGGGGTGTAGGTCAAGTGGGAGGTGGGCAGAATAGACGGCTAGATTATGATTGATGCAGCTTGTGATTTTCTTCTTCCACCAAGCAGTCATAGGGAGAAGTCCCGACCAGTAGAGACCATGATGGACGATGAGGAGGTCAGCACCAGCTGAGATGGCGGCATCTATTGTTTTCTGGCTGGCATCAACCGCAAGAGCTACCTTGTTGACTTGTCCGTTATTTTCAACTTGGAGTCCATTGAGCGCATGGCTTGCATCACGGATGCTGCTTGTTTGCAATTGGGTGTCGAGTAGCTCGACGATATCATGGAGGGAGGTCATGAGGTGAGAGTGGGCTAGATGGGAGGAATGCGCTTACTGCGGCTAGCGATTTCTTGATGAAGAAGTTTGTTAAACTCACTAGCCATGTCGTATCCACTGTCGCGCAGATAGAGTCCGAGAGCGGCCACTTCGACGAGGCGCGACATGTCGCGACCGGGGGCAACTGGGAGGTTGAGACGCTCCACATCGACATCAAGGATGCTTGTCATGCGGCGATCAAGACCCAGTCGCTCCATCTCCGTCATCTCTCCACTGGAGAGATTGATAACGAGGTGAAGCTTCATCTCACGGCTGTATGCCTTGAGACCGAAAAGATTCGTGACATTAATGATGCCAAGCCCACGTATCTCAATGAAGCCTCGGCTGAGCTTTGGAGAGGTCGCGATGAGTTCCCCATTGATATTGCGAATGCGTACCATATCATCGGCGACGAGAGAAGCGCCACGCTCTACGAGACCGAGGGTGATTTCACTCTTACCGATGCCACCCTTGCCCGTGATGAGGACACCTACACCACGGACGGAAACCATGCAGCCATGCATGGTCGTGCTATCGGCGAACTCATTTTCTAGAATGACCGTGGCGCGATTTGCAAAGTCCATAGTGCGATGCGGCGTCTGGAAGACGCAGATGGCATGCTCATCAGCCATGGCGAGTATGTCCATAGGAATGACAGCCCCACGCGTGAAGACGAGGCAGGGCATGCTCTCGAAGTCAAAAAGAAGCTGTAATCGCTCGCGACGCTCTTCTCTACTCAAGGTACTCAGGTAGGCTACCTCAGCATTACCGAATACCTGAACACGCTCATGCGCAAAGTATCCCATATAGCCAGTCAGGGCTAGTCCTGGCCTATTGATCGCTGGCTGAGTGATATGGCGAGACATACCAAGAGGGCTATTGACTAGTTGTAGATCACGAGATTGTCTAAAGGTCTCGTAGAACCTCGCTACCGAGATGTGATCAACTTTCTTAATAATGGGATCTTTCATCGCTCGTTTATTGTACAGGAATCATTGTCAGGGTCAAGGATGGAATGAGGGCTTGATCCGTCATGCTGGCTGTGTTAGTGTAGAGTCATGAAGTTTCTGATAACGGCAGGTCCCACGCGCGAAGCCCTCGATCCTGCTCGCTACCTGACCAATCGCTCGTCAGGTCGCATGGGCTATGCACTCGCAGGAGCAGCAAAGCATGAAGGGCATGAGGTTATCCTGATCTCTGGGCCTACCAGCCTAGATATACCTGCTGGCGTAGATCTTCTCTATGTAGAGTCAGCGCAAGATATGTATGAAGCGGTGCGGGATGTCGTAGCTACGGTGGATATCGCCATCATGTGTGCGGCGGTGGCTGACTACCGTCCAGTATCCTTCTCTGAGCAGAAGATCAAGAAGCATGCAGATACACTCATCCTTGAGTTAGAGCGCACGCCTGATATACTGGGAAGCATGCGCGACAAATTCCAGTTTAAAGGGACTTTAGTTGGCTTCGCTGCAGAGACGCAAGATATCGTTAGCTATGCTCGACAGAAGCTGGTAAAAAAAGGCTGCGACTTTATCGTCGCCAACGATGTCTCACAAGCAGGCATAGGATTCGACAGTCGAGACAACGAGGTCACGCTTGTCTATGCCGATCACGAGGAAGAGCTCCCGCGTGATAGTAAGGAACAGATAGCGATGCGCATCATCGAGCATGCTCTATTATTTTGCTCATGAAGGTAACAATGGAAATGCTAGGCTGGGATGAGGTTTTTTCCCAAGCCTTTGACGAACTACGAGGCGAGAACAGCGACTGGTATCCAGCACGCATTATCCGTGAGACGAAGATTAATTACACCGTCATCGCCAAGGGTAAGGGGGATCATGAAGTTGTTCTTTCTGGTAAGATATGGCATGATGCGGTGAATGACGCTGATCTCCCCAGTGTGGGTGATTGGGTTGCGGTTGACCCAGGTCAGGGGGTAGATCTACCCGTCATCAGAGCTCTGCTGCCACGCAAGACCTGCTTCTCTCGCAAAGCACCTGGGCGCAGCTGTGCACAACAAGTCATCGGTACAAATGTCGATATCGTTGTCATCATCACCGATGCCCTCTCAGATTATAACCCACGTAGAATAGAGCGCTATCTTACCCTCGTGCGTAAGAGCGGAGCTCGAGCCATCGTCTTACTTAACAAAGAAGACCAGACCTCACCAGAAGTCATGCAGGCAGCCATCGCAGAGATACGCGCCCTAGACGAGGAGCTAGAGATCTATCCCGTGGTCGCACTCTGGAAGAAGGGCTACCCTCGCCACCTTCGCCGCATCCCCAAGGGAACAACCATTACGGTAGTGGGTTCATCAGGTGTCGGCAAGAGCACCTTTGTGAACTCTCTTCTCGGTGATACATGGCTAGAGACGGGACATGTTAACGATGTGACGGGCAAGGGGCGGCATACCACGGTCACGCGTGAGCTCGTCGTATTGGCTGGTGGTGGCGTACTGATTGATAACCCTGGGATGCGTGAGATACAGATGTGGACTGATGCCGCCACACTACGAGCCCAGTTTGATGACCTCACGGAGCTCACCTACCAGTGTCGATTCGCTGATTGCTCACATCGAAAGGACGCAGGCTGTGCGATACGCGCGGCATTGGAATCAGGAGAGCTCTCCGCGGAGCGTTACGAGCACTTCCTGCACCTCGAAGAAGAGGTCGCTGAACTAGAGCGTATGACAGAGAAAAGACGTATGACTCTCGAGCGTGTTACAAGACGTCAAAAGCGTGACACCATGCGCAATAAGCAGGATAGGGAGGATCAGAAGCGGAGGCGTAAGCCACAGGGTAACTACTGATTTTTCACTTGAATACAGCGGATAAAATGTTATAGTAACAGCTTATGAAACTAGCCATTTTCACCGCTTTACTCAGTACGCTGAGTCTCCATGCTGCTCCCCTCCCACCCGCAAAGGAGCTCGCACGCAACGAAGTACTCGCAGTCTATCTCGGAACAAAAGAGCTGCCTTGTATGCACCGTACGGCTCTCTGTCCTGATCGCTGTGATCATGCGAAGACTGTCGCCGTCTTTGAAGTCATGCGCAATGACGGATACGAGAAAAAGGGAGAATACGGAGATCAGAAGGCAGAAGCAGGGCAGAAAATCTATGTCGATGTAAACAAGGATCTCGAGGGGCAAAGCCCCGAAACTCTCAAGATGATCAAGGAGCTCAAGATGGCTTCACAGGTACAGATGACACAGGTACATTACTATGTCACCACTGACAAAGTCTCCTACCCCGTGCGCCCCATCACTGAGATCAAGCCACGACTCGTGTGCTCTGTGCCACCTACAGAGAAATAACTGCTGCTCCCTATACCCATGCGTAGCATTTGCCTTCTTTTTCTGATAAGCTTGTTGCAATTATCATTGCCTCTTCGCGCTATCGATATCATGGATCTTGCGAACCATGTGAAGCGATTTGGCGAGCAGGCGAAACGACTTGAACAAGAACCTCTGAAGAATGAGAAGGCTGATGTCGCGCTCATTTTTATCGGAGGCTTCGCAGATGAGCTGGGCGGCTACTTTCGTAAGGTGAGTAAAGCACTCCCATCACTGCCCCAAGAAGGCACACAGATGCGTGCTTATTACCAGTGGCACTATGGTAAACAGTCAGAAGCACCACTGGCGAAGCAACGCCTCGCTCAGGATATCGAAGCATTCCGCAAGCTCAATCCTCACAGCCCAGTCATTATCATGGGGCATAGCCTCGGGGCTGCCATGGCTGTTGAGACAGCACGCCTGCTCGGTGAAGCAGGAGGGGATATCTACCTCGTTACCGTCGACCCAGTTGATCGCGAATCACCCCGCACACGCCCGAAGCATGTCACGTGGTGGGGGAATAGCTACGTGGTGAACTCTCAGTCGAACCGCGATTTTGTGCACGAGCTCAGCGGACGCTGGGGTGTTGCTAAGCAAGCAGACGTTAACCTCAAGTTTGATGGCAGGACGCAGGATGAACGCGGCTACCCCTTCATCCATGACAACGCGTGGAGCCTCATCACGAGTAAAGTAGGCGTGGAGCATAGCCTCTATGAAGAGCTCCTTCGCGCTTACACGGCTAGAGACTAGGGGTATAATCTTCTGCTGGCTTGATCGGAGCATGGTCCAGCTGAGACTTCGCCCAGCCTTTTGCTAGGATAGACCAGAAGGCGTAATGAGGGCTATTCTGCTCTCTCTTCATACGCTCATCGGTCATATCAAAGGGGTAAACCTGAACTGGAACAAAAGCTTGCCCCTTCTCCAGAGCCTGCTCAACCATTGCATAGATCTCCTCTATCGCGTCATCTCCCATAGAGAAGCAACCTATAGAAGAGCAGCCACCATGCACCATGATGAAGGATCCAGTATACCCCTGCGCACGGTCATAAGCATTCGGGTAGCCTATGTTAAAAGAGAGATGAAAGCGGCTTTGGGGATTCAGACTTCTTTTGTACACCTCGTAGTAGCCTTCAGGTGCCTGATAATCTCCCTCCGCCTTCTTGGGACCTAGCTCTCCGCTCATCGCAAGAATAGGGTAGTGCTTCCTCACCTCCCAGCCGGATTCGCGCTTGAGGAGCAGTTCGAGATTCCGACGCTCCTTATTGATGCGGATATAGACTGGAAGCCCCATATCTGAACCAAAAACCTGCCCACAACGCACCCTCGCATCTGCTGCACGTGTCTCTCTGCGCTCGTACCATGACTTGACGAGGAAACCTGCTGCGATGATGGTAATGAGAGAGAAGACAAGGGCAAAAATTTTCATGTGCATCATTCTAACGCATGAAGTAATTCCTGTCAAATAATGGAGGAAGATAACGATCTAATCCAAGGATTAAGCACCTCAATGTTCTGAAGCCAATTCTAGGAAGCTTTTGTGTTTTCTCTCGGTAACTTGTTAGGGCATACTTTTGATAAAACTTTATTTGAGACAGGAGTGTCTCTTGATTAGGATATCAGTAATTCATCTTGAACACTCGCACTATATCGCTTATACTGCTTGTATGATAAGCATCTCCAAGAACGACATTAAGAGCCGCGCTGCAAAATTCGCCAAAGATTGGGAAGGGGTGCGCAGTGAGAAGTCGGAGGCTCAGAGCTTTGAGAATGATTTTTTTAATATCTTTGGTATTAATAGGCGTAAAGTAGCCGTCTTTGAGCATAAAATCAAGTTTAACAAAGGTGAGGGCGGTTTCATTGACCTACTCTGGAAGGGACAAATCCTCATTGAGATGAAGTCCACAGGGCAAGACCTCAACAAAGCCTATGAGCAAGCAAAAGGCTATGCGAACACCCTAGACGAAAGCGACCTACCGCGCCTCATCCTCGTCTGCGATTTTGAGACATGGGTTGTCTACGATTTGAACGATGATGGCAAGCGCACAGAGTTCAAAATCCACCAGTTGCCCGACTACATCCATCTCTTCTATTATCTCGCTGGCTATGAAGACCGTCAATTCAGCGAAGAAGACCCAGTTAACACAAAGGCGGCAGAGCTCATGGGCAAGCTCTATGACTCGCTGAAAGCCATAGGCTACGAAAGCCCCTATGTCGAGGAATACATGGTGCGCTTGCTCTTCTGCCTCTTTGCGGATGATACAGGCATCTTCGGGCAAGATGATTTCCACTTCTACATCAGAGAGTTCACGCAAGAAGACGGCAGCGACCTAGCCGCAAAACTTGCCGAAGTTTTCCAGATACTCAACACACCAGTAGAAAAACGCTTTTCTAATCTCAGCGAACAGCTAGCAGCCTTCCCCTATGTCAATGGAGGGCTCTTTCAAAAGACGCTCCCTCTAGCCTCCTTTGATGCCCGCATGCGCGACATGCTCATCGAATGCTGCAAGCTGAGCTGGAGCCACATCTCACCCGCTATCTTTGGCTCAATGTTCCAAAGCGTGATGGACAAAGAAGCTCGTCGCAACCTCGGGGCTCACTACACCAGCGAGCGAAATATTCTCAAGGTGATTAACCCTCTATTCATGAATGAGCTCAGAGCCGAGTTCGCCACCATCTGTGCCGACCGCTCTAACCGAAAGGCAGCAAGGCTCGAGGATTTCCACCAGAAGCTAGGCAAACTCACCTTCTTAGACCCTGCCTGTGGGTGTGGGAATTTCCTCATTATCGCCTACCGAGAGCTGCGCCTCTTAGAGCTAGAAGTTATTAAAACCCTACGCGGTGATGGGCAAGCATGGCTAGACATCTCTGCACTGAATCAAGTTCATGTCAGTCAATTTTACGGCATTGAACTAGAGGAATTCCCCTCACAGATTGCCCAAGTCGCCATGTGGCTTATCGACCACCAGATGAATGTCAAGGTAAGCGACCTCTTCGGGCAATACTTTGCGAGAATCCCGCTGGTGCAGTCTGCTACGATCGTGCAAGCCAACGCCCTAGAGCTCGACTGGCAAGAGCTCATCCCCGCATCTCAGCTTAATTACATCTTCGGTAATCCACCTTTCAAGGGAGCTCGATCCATGAGTGCAGAGCAAAAGCAAGATTTGCAGCATGTTTTTCACGATACGCCTAAACATGGGGATTTAGATTTTGTGTCATGTTGGTATAAAAAGTCAGCAAGCATGATGCAGAATACCTCTATTAAAGCTGCATTCGTCTCAACAAATTCCATATGCCAAGGTCAACAAGTTCCCATTCTATGGGGAGCTTTACATAAGCATGGTGTGGAAATTGATTTTGCCTATCGTACATTTAAATGGGTTAATGAAGGGCGCGGGGTTGCAGCAGTCCATTGTGTGATAATAGGGTTCAGTATCCAACAAAACACGACCAATAGATTCATAGTGAGCGAAGATGAAATAATTTCTAAAGCACATCAAATCAATGGCTATCTTATTGATGCACCTTATGTTTATATAGAAAGTAGAAAAAAAGCATTATGCGACTCACCTTCAATAGGTATAGGAAATCAGCCTATTGATGATGGCAACTATCTATTAACAGAAACAGAAAAAAATGAACTTATTAAAATTGAGCCTCTATCGAAAAAATACTTGCACCGATGGTTTGGGGCTGAAGAGTTGATCAAAGGAAAGGTTCGATATATACTTTGGCTAGGTTCCTGTTCTCCATCTGAATTAAAACAGCTACCAGAATGTTTGAAACGCATAGACAATGTTAAGAGGTTTCGAGCAGCCAGCAAGCGAACATCAACTTTAAAGCTAGCCTGCACACCTACGAGATTTCAAGTTGAAAATATGCCCACTGATATGTACATAGCCTTGCCTCAAGTATCATCAGAGCGTAGAGACTTTATTCCTATGTGCTTTATGACCCCATCAGAAATTTGTGGTGATAAGTTACGCATTTTACCAAACGCCACACTCTACCACTTTGGTGTGCTTACTTCAACAATACACATGGATTGGATGCGAGCTGTAGGGGGACGTTTAAAGGCTGACTACAGTTATTCTATAGACATCATCTACAACAACTTCCCTTGGCCACAACCCGATGCAAAGCAGAAGGAACGAATCGAAAAGCTAGCACAGGGAGTTTTAGATGCCAGAGCTCTTTATCCAGATAGCACACTAGCAGACCTCTATGACCCATTAACCATGCCTCACGAACTCGCAAAGGCTCATGAGAAGCTAGATGCCGAGGTAGAAAAAGCATATGGCAAACGATTCAAAACAGCCGCCGAGCGTGTCGCCCATCTTTTTGAATTATATCAGTCGCTAGCGTCAAAATAGCTTTGATTATCATAGATGATTTCTTCATCATCCTCATTATGAAATTGATTAGAATAATTTGTTCCTATTGTACGGATAAAGAACGCATATTAAAAGATCTGTATACCATTATAGAATCTGTTACATTAGCTTTTATATTTGCGGCTATCCATAAGACAATCTGCAATTATTATACTTTTGATAAGGGATTCTATGCAGTTGCCTGTATACTAGCTGTTGTAATTGCAATAGTTCTATTTCTTTCTAAACAAAGGAAAATATCATTTGTCATTTTTGTGATTTCATGTGCTTCCCTTGTAGGACAATGGATAAATCATATTATTATTGAAAATGATATTTTGTACATTGGGATTTTTTTAGCAACATACTGCATTATTTATAATAGCAAAATGCATGTTCACCTTGAAGATCGCCCACAAAAAGATCTACTAAATCGCCAGTACTGGATCAACCATATTACTGAGATTCTTATAACTCGCTTCAAAACTCAAAAATACGATAATAAAATTGCTATCAAGGGTGCATGGGGATCAGGTAAAACGTTTTTAATGGATTCAATTGTAAACGAACTGAAGAATAAAGTCGCTCAACTAAAAGACGATAAAATAGAGGTTTCTGTTATCGTAGCTAAAATAAAAGCGTGGTCTTTGGAGTCGCTGTCAGAAGAGGAAATGTGGAGAGTAATTATCAAATCTATAGCAGATGCTCGCTTGAACTCAAAACCTCCTTTCCTGTTTTCTTTCATACTGAAAAGCAAAATTTATAGCTATTTAGTAAAAATATTACCAAATAGTATGGCTCCGTTTTTTAGTAGCACGAACTATATCATTTCTAATACATACAATTATGATTCATTAGATGAGGATGCGTTTGCATATTTAAATAAATTACTCGAAGAAGAAAAGATTAATATCGTCTTGATGATCGATGATATCGATCGTTGTTCGAGTAGTACCATTCGCTCCATTTTCTGCCTACTCGACGAGTTAAGAAAACTAAAACGTGTTGCGATCATGTGTGCGTATGACCCTAGTAAGATTTGCAAACAAGAAACTATTGATAGTTCACAGTGTTTAAGTGCAGGTTGGTTTGAAAAAATTTTTGATTTACAATTCGAAATTCCAGAATTAACAGGAGATAATAAAAGAAATTTCATAATCAATTATCCTGAGTTTTGTAATGACTGGGATAGACAGCCAAGACTGAAATCTATAATAGATGCTAAGCCTGAATTTTTACCAACTTCGCTGAGAAAAAGCATAAAGCTTATTCGAATCGCGCGTACGATGGAAGAGGTGTATCTGAGCAAAATGGAATTCGAATTCTCAAATGATTTTTCTAGTTATTCATATCCTTCAAATCCTGATATCTTTTTGATCTTCCTATTCATTTTTATTGAATCAGAAGATAAAGAAATTCTTAAAAAATTACAAGATCAGCACTTAAAGGAAAAGGGCTGGTTGAAGCGTCTTTTTGAACCAATTTATAACGAAGGCTCCCTTTCGGACAATGGTAACAAAATCGAACCCGCAATAGTTCACAAAGTAGAAGAAGAGTTGAAGCAAATCTTAAATTTCGAAGATGACGTTTATATTTTAAATTTGTTATGTTCGGTTTGTTATAGAATCAGAACAATATCTGATGATTTATATATTTCGAATGCTTTAAATTATTATTTACATGAAGATTATAAGAGTGACATATACGTAACAGTTGCTGATAGGGTTTTAATTATTGGAAAATTACTTGAATGCTCGAATCCTTCAGGAATTTCTGACATTCTTCTTTCTAGCAATAAGTCCTATCTTAAGTATGATACCTCTGCCACAATAGTCTTTCAAGATCTGATAAATTTTATACTGTCTGATTCTATCAACGCCTATCTCGAAGATGATGTTTCGCGCTATGAAATCCTCCAACGTATATTGAGTTTGAATGTCAATCATAAAACATTCAATCTGCAATATGATGAACAAATTTTTATCACTACAGAAACTCTCGCAAGTGCTCTTGATTATGTGTTAAATGCTGAATTGGATAAAAATAAGAAGATTAGTATAGTGAAACTTTTAATTAAAAATACAAATATATTAGAATGCGCCCCTATCCAAGACACAGTGTTTGGTATCACTATACCTCTAAATCTCAAGAATGACAGAGTTTTCGAGGATAGTATCAAGGGGAAATTATCATTAATTTTCCATTACATTTCAAATAATACTTATTCAGAGTTTCTTGATCAGTTAACAACTAATGAAATATCTGAGGTGATGAATGAATTCTATAAATTGATATACGAATCGTTTCATAATCAAGGACATGTAGATATTTTTAATTACCGCAGGCATTATTCGGAATATATTAAAATTTTTGCTTATAATAATTTACCTTCACATTATCTCAGCGAAATAGTGCCGACTGAAGCATATAATAGTAATTTAGTACATACTTATTTATCGTTGCACAATACTATACTTAGCCTATATAGAAGTGCTCCAGAAACTCCGTTTCAGGAAAACATAGAGTTAATCTATAAAGATGCAATACTAAAATTACTTGAGGTATTAGATATTGAAAAAATCCAGTCGTCTTGTTTTGATGTAGAGATGTTCGGTACTCATCAGCGTATCCTAAATTTGTGGAATGAAATCACACTATCAAATGAATTGCAAAAGCATTTTGAAAAATTTACTGAAGACCTTAGACCGCATTTCATAGCAATAGGTGATCATATCAAGAAACATCAACCAGTACCCGTCGATGTCATCAAATTAAAAGTTTCCAAAATATGACAACGAAAAAAATCCTTCATTTTAAACCATTTGCAGTTCGGTAAGTGGGCTATTCGTATTGCAAAGGATTTTTCTATAGAGGGCAGGTGAGGATGGGGAGAGGCTGAAAGAAGGGGGCGATTTCTTACTGAGGAGGTTTCCTTTCTCTGAATAGCATCTAGCAGAATTTTGAAACTATCTCTCTACTCTCATAGCACACTGACTCTACCTGTCCATTTTTTTTATTCGGAATCCTTGGGGTAGGTCTGGTTTAAGATTCATTTTTTCAGTCATTTATGACGGTTTTCTGTAGTCGTGAGTGATTGCCATTTTTCTATCTATCTTGCTATGTATTGTATCTTTCGGCTTGACAAAAGGCTCAAAACATTGTTACATATCCATCCGCATGTCTAAAAAGCTTAAAATCGCACTGCCAAAGGGTAGCCTCCAAGATGCTACCGTGGACCTCTTCCGCAAGGCTGGTTTCAATGTTGTGGTATCTAGCCGCAGCTACAAGCCAACTTGCGATGACTCTTCTCTCGAGCTCTACCTTATCCGCGCTCAGGAAATCGGTCGTTATGTCCATCAAGGCTTCATTGATGCAGGTATCACAGGCCGCGACTGGATCTACGAAAACTGCGCTGACGTCGATGTTTTGACTGACTTGCAGTACTCTAAGGCCACGAGCATGCCTACCCGCTGGGTACTCATCGTACCTGAAAATAGCCCCATTAAAACGGTCGCTGATATGGAAGGTAAGCGCATCGCCACAGAAGGCGTCGGTATTACTGAACGCTGGCTGAAGGAACACGGTGTGAACGCTCAAGTCGAGTTCTCCTGGGGTGCTACCGAAGTGAAGGTTCCTGACCTCGTCGACGCTATCGTTGACATCACAGAAACAGGCTCCTCCATCCGTGCGAACAAGCTCCGCATCGTTGACACACTCATGACATCCTATCCTCAGTTCGTCGCGAACAAGGAATCCATGGATGATGAATGGAAGCGTGAGAAGCTTGCAAACATCGTCATGATGCTTAAGGGCGCACTCGAAGCACGTGACAAGGTAGGTCTGAAGATGAATCTTCCAGCTGCTAATGTAGATGCACTTGTCGAGGCTCTTCCATCACTCCGTCGTCCTACCGTAGCTCCTCTCACTGAAGATGGCTGGGTAGCGATCGAAACAGTCATTGATGAAGCAGTAGCTCGTGAGATCATCCCACAGCTTAAGTCCCACGGGGCTGAAGGCATCATCGAATATCCTCTCAATAAGCTCATTCACTAAGAGCTGCTGAGACTTCCCCTCTCCCAATAGAGAAATAAACAATTAATATTAACTAGCATATTATGGGTTCGCTTAAAAAGAGACGTAAGGCTAAAATCAACAAGCACAAGCGCAGCAAGCGCATGCGCAGAAACCGCCACAAAAAGCGTTTGCGTTACAAATCCTAAGCTTACGCGCCTTGACTTTACGTCTCGACGCAAGCGAGGATATTTTTTTCACGGTATCGATCTACGGATCGATGCCGTTTTTCTTTGCTAACTCTGACATGCGCTTAGATAAAAAACCGCCTTCTTCATGAAGAAGAAGGCGGTTTGAAACAGAAGGTTATCTATCTCTACCTCACGCGCGAGCGCGCTGAGATCACGATGGGAACCCCAGCGAGTTTGATACGCTCACGTATCACGCGACGTAGGTACTGGGAGTAGCTATCAGTGAGGAGTCTCTTATCGTTGACAAAGAGGACGTAGGTAGGCACCGGGATGCGTGAGTAGCGCTCGTTGACAGCTGTGGTGGCATAATAGAGTTTGAGGCGCTTTCCGTAGGACTTGTGTACGGGTGGAGGGGTTTTTTCCATCGCTTGCTGGAGGAGACGGTTGAGCTCGCCTGTACCTGGCATGTTAAGCGATTCTTCTTTCACCTTTTCAATGGACTTGAAGATATGCGTCAGTCCCTTACCTTCCTTTGCTGAGACGATAGCAATAGGGGCGTAGTCGAGGAAGAAGAACTGTTCGCGGATGTCGTCCTTTGCCTGCTGCTTGCGCTCCGAGATGGCAGCCCCTGGGAAGTAGAGGTCGAACTTATTAATGACGATGATGCAGGGTTTGCTCTCTTTTGCGATGATGGAGGCGATACGTCTATCCTGCTGCGTGACTCCGAGTGACATGTCTAGTACAAGCAAGCAGATATCAGAGCGGCGAATGGCACGCTCGCTTCGCATGGCAGAGAAGACCTCCACTGAGGTGTCGCGCTTCGAGCGTGGGCGCATGCCTGCTGTGTCGATGAGCATGAAGTTCTTTCCCTCACGCGTGTATGGGATGTCGATGGCATCACGTGTGGTGCCAGCTACTTCTGATACGATGGTGCGTTCATCTTTTAAGATGGCGTTGATGAGTGAGGATTTCCCCGCATTGGGACGTCCGACGATGGATACACGTATAGGTGTGTCTGCGGTGACTTCTTCCATGTCTGGCTCATCTTCAGGTGTCGCATTCCCATCGACTACGGTATCTTTTTCATCACGACGTGGGGCTTTCATCTCCTTGAGGGCGATGTTGAGCTTCTTTGCTAGTGTTTCAAAGCCGCGTCCATGAGCCGCGGATGTGAAGACGTAGTCTTCAAAACCGAGGGCGCTGAACTCGCCGAGGTTGAGATCCTGCTTGTCTGTATCTGCCTTATTAAGGAGCAAGAGAACAGGTACTTCGCTCTTACGGAGCATTTCTGCGATGGAGAGATCAATCGGGGTTAAGTTGTCACGGCAGTCGCAGACGAAGAGAATCATGTCTGCTGTAGCCATGGCGATATCTGCCTCTTGTGCTACCTGCTTGGCGAATCCATCATCTAGTGTAGATCCTATACCGCCTGTATCGACGATGGTGGCTTGGAAGTCAGTGATACGGGCTGGAGCACAGAGGCGGTCGCGGGTGACACCGGGCTGGTCGTGAACGATGGCGAGTCGACGACCGACCATGCGATTGAAGATGGCAGATTTTCCGACGTTGGGGCGGCCAACGATGGCTAGGGTGGGGATGTTCATGTAAATGGTACTGATGATGATGTTAGCGTGCGATTAGAAGAGGCGATCCGATGCGGAGCGTATGTGGTTCTCCTTTGGAGCGACTGGTGCCTTGTAGGGGGCGGCTCCGAGGACGCGGATCTTGCCTTGGACGGCGATGAGGTCGATAGGACCTCGAGTACGCACGTAGACCTCATGCTTTACTTTCTTACCATCAGGGGAGACGACGGCGTAGATGAAGTACTTTGCAGAGGACTGGAAGAAGACGTGCATGTGCTGCTTGTTGTCAAGCAGGTAAATGGGTTTGAGATAGGAGAGGTACTTGCCCAGATAGCAGGCTGAGAGTACCACATTGGAGTTTTTATCCTTTGCTTGAGCGAAGAGCGCAGGGCTGTTGTCAACATTCATCGTCTTCGCATGAAGGTCGATGTCGCGCCCCTTGTTCAGGATGGTAAACTTCTTAAAGGAATAACCCTCGTTGATGGAGAATGTGGTCTTGGGAGATCCGTATGTTGTGCGATGATCTGGCATGCGAATCGTGGCGGTAACGGAGTAAATCTCGTTTTTGTTAAAGTTGAAGGCTGGTTGGATATTGAGCTTGTAGGCAGCTGTGCTTCCAGAGGATATCGTCACTGAGGGGAACTTGGCCAGAATCTGACGTGGTACACCGTTGGGGTAGCTCGCAGAGCTCGTACTCAGATGTAGCCACGCGCGTCCGGGCTCATTTGTCAAGATGACAGTCTGGTCGGTGTTGTTTCTGAGATAAAGGTTCATGATGATGGGCTCGCCTGCCATGTACTGGCGACGTTCGGCATCAATGCGGACATCAATCTGAGCGTAGGCTTCAGGTAGGACGAGAAGGCTTAGCATCAGAGCTAGGAGATAATGAAGGGGGGATTTCATATGAAGATGGTGAACTTGGGTGATTCGAGTGATTATCCTCTGTGCATGAGGATGGTTTAAAGCTTGGTAAAGAGTTGTAGGACAGAGTAAAGAGCGATGATGCTAAACAGTATGATAGCTGCGATGTAGAAGGCTTTGAGCTTTGTGGCATGCAGCTTGTATCGATCGCGCGCTGCCTTAGATTTGTAAAGCTCGGTGACTACCTTAGTACTCTGCCAGTTGGGGAGTACTTGTTCGATGAGGTCGATGGCTGTCGCTTGGATGGATTCCCAGCTTAGGTAGGTGCCATCATAGCCCTCTTTGAGCCATGAGACGAGTGTAAAGGTGCGGGATGATCCCTCTACATCATGAGGTAGGATGGGCTGGAGCGCATCGGCTAGGGAGTTCATCTCTTCTGCATCCTTGAGGCTGCGCTCCTTAACATCGCACTGAGCACAGAGAGGCGAGAGGAAGTAGAAACTCTCCTCTGATTCCATGAAGATCATGTCCGCATTCAGCGAGCGTGTAGGAATTAGTTGTTCATCTGCTTCTCGATAAAGGGTGGCATATTGTTCGATGACGCGGCATATGCTCAGTACACTGAGTTCTTTTTGCTTCTCCGCGAGTTCACTCAGTGCTACTCCCTGCGGTAGCTGATAGGCGACGAAGCAATGTTGAGGTGTCTGTACGGTCTCATAGACCTGCATGGTGCGAGGGAGGTTCGAATGAGCTCTCATCTTCACCGAGTTAAGAAATGAGCTGAATGTCGTTGCGTCTTCTTCTGATGAGGGGCGGTAGAGTTCAATGACGACCTCTCGCTCTACGTCGTTCTGTACCGCTATATAAAGCTCATGATGCTCGTGCACACCTAGTAGTTTGGTAAAGGTGTAGTTCTCCACGCTATGTGGGAGGCTGTCGTATGTAGCAGTCACGGTGGGGATGTATGGGCTAGTCTATGAGTAGTCCTTCGGAGTCGGTTCCTTCGAGGATGAGTTCGTTGTTATTGATGATGCCTTCATAGTCGATGGATTCATCTGAGTGAGGGGATATCTCTTCGGTGGGCAGTAGCTCGTAGCCGCTGTGATCGATTTTTTGCCCGCGCAGTTGATATTCTCGCAGGATGAGCGCAGCTGGAGTGCTGATGCAGTCTAGTGGCTCACCTCGGTAATAGAGCTTAGCGGTGAACCCATAATATTTCATTTCTCCGAACGCGTCAAGCTGCTCTTGCGTTGGGATAGGGATCATGTACTGCACGAGTAGCCTTTCTTCACCTGACTGCCATGTGGGTGAGCCATTTTCCCATGCCATATTAGGCTCATGATGAGATATTTGTATATCTCGCCCATTAGCGAGGTCGAAGAACTGGATATGAATATAGACATCTTCTGGGCGCATATCCTCTCCCTCAGCGAGTAAGATGGGGATGACGAGCTCGACGCTCTCTCCTCGGTCGACCTGGTAGTCAACGCGAGTCAAATGTGGTCCGAAGGCGAGCTTGCCTCGTAGCTCTGCAGGATTCGCAAATCCGTAGGTAAGGCGTTGCGATGCTTTCTTGAAGTACTCACCTGCCGCATCTCGCATGGAGAAGAGAGCCATATAATACTCCTGTGCCTTGCCGGGGTTAAGTAATTTGTCATAGGCTAGCCCATGATAGTAGAGCAATGCGGGATCATTAGGTCGTATGGTGGCAGCCTGTGAGAGTAGGAGGATACAGCGACGCATATCCCCAGCGATGAGTGCATGGTAACCCTCGTCACTGAGTTGCTGGAATTTCACCTCCAGTTTATTCTCTTCGTCTTGTTGCTTTGTTGCCACAGTATCATCCTCATCATTAAGCTTAACTGTCGACATTTCGTCCTGAATGCGCTTCGTATCCTCATCGGCTAGTTGTTGTAGCATGCCCTCTAAGTCTTCTTGGCTCAGGATGGTTTCTACGTCGCGAGGTGCGAGTGCAGGGGCAGATGAGTCCTTCTCTTCTGTGGGGAGTATGGATATCTGGGTAGTGATTTGGGAGGTGTGAGTCGGCTTCGAGAGTAAACCTAGCTGCTGAGCCTCGATGGCGGCAGCTTGTGCCTTCGCCTCCTCCACCTTGAGCCTCTGGAGCTCCACAAGATTGGCACTATCCTGCTCTCTCTTCTCCATGATGCTCAATGTGAAGATGCCGATGATGGTGAGTAGAACTGCAGCGATGAGTGCGAGGCTGAGTTTGTTCAGAAGATAAGCCCCCATTCTTCCAGAGGCACGATCACGCTGGGTGCGCTGTGCATGTGTAGTCCTATCCTTATCCTTAGAAGAGGAGTGGGGCTGTGGTGATGGATCGTCTGAGATCATGTGATAGTTGTGCTAGCGTCAGCTTACTTACTCTCGTCCTGATCGCTGTCATCATCATCTTCTGCGTACTCAACGACTTCTCCCTTGAATACAAGCAGAAGGCTCTGCATGAATGCTTCCGCTGGAGCCTCATCTTTACTACCGAAGCCCCCATACGTCATACCATCAATCTTGAGCCTTTTGCCATGAACTGTGAAGTAAGCGACACCTTTGAAACCAGGTCCCCATTGACGGAGGTCGATACGGCTAATCTCATCGACGGAGAAGCTCTGTCCTACGGCCTTCACCTGTGAGCCCTCAAGCGAGAGCACGCGACGAGATGTGCGAATGATGAAGAATAAGATGATAGCTCCGAGAAGTACGCAGACTCCCCCTGCTATCCACTGTTCATTGACAGTCTCTTGGTCATATGGCTTATCCCCTGGCTTGAGTGGGTAACGATTGCGAGAGCTGAAGTCCTTCCACGCGTCGTTCCAGCGTGTGCTCATCATGGCATGGTCGAGGAACTCAGCGGGACGCTCGGAGGAGTATTCGAGTGAGGCTGCTGGGGGCAGAGGGTAGGTCTTGCCATCAGCAATCATGTGATCCGCATCCCTGATGTAGCTGTAGCCTTCAATCGTGTCAAACAGGCTTTTACCATTGTGCTTATTCTTCCACTCATTGGCAGAGAGAAGTCCAGCATGCGCACCACCCTCTGCGAAGGCCTTGAAGGAAAAATAAGCTGCATTCTTCTTATGATAGCCTATAGCACCATCGTAGAAGAAGTAGAGGGCAAAGCCCCATACGGCAGCGAGGATGATAAAGAAACGCACGAAGGTATCCTTTGTCGGGCGACAAATGATGGAAGAGGAACTCATAACACTATTTTAACATGCAGATTGAAGCTTGAACAGCATAAAAATAGACTGTTCTATGGAATCTAGACCTGCCCTTATTTGTCTCCTAGGATGCTATCTATCGAGGCGAAGAAGTTCGCGCACTCCTCTTCGCTAGCTGGTGCATTCATCAAGGCATCGTAGTCAATGAGCTCATAGCAGCTATCGGGTATCTCCTTGATGAAGCTGGATGGAGCGCAGCGCTCCTCCTTGCCATACTTCACACGTCGTGCGCAGTAGGTCATACTCAGCTGCTCACGAGCACGCGTGATCGCGACATAAAAGAGGCGTCGTTCTTCATCTAGCGTACCTTCATCCACAGAGCGAGAGTGGGGAACTAATCCTTCTTCGATGCCGATGAGGTAAACATAGGGAAACTCAAGACCCTTCGCGGCATGCATGGTGATGAGGCAGACGCCACTCTTCTTCTCGATGTCTTCGTCATCCTTTTCCTCGTCCAGCGAGATGCCAGCGAGGAAGTCCTTTAGCTTATTTCCAGGCATCCAGAACTGGCGTAGAGCTACTTTTACATCATCGATGGAGGCAAGACGCTTGCTTCGTTCATCATCAGTCTTGCAGAACTTTGCGACGTATTGTTCATATTGTATCTCGTCGATAAAGTCCTTGACGATGTCTTCGAAGCTGCGCTCACTTTCTGCAAACTCGCTGCCGTAGCGCGTCATGATCTCGGTGAAGCTATCGATACTTTCCTTTGATCGCGCACTACACTCGGCAAGGAATTCGAGATCGACGAGAGTTGCCCAGACGCTTTTCTTATGAGTGCGACTCCAGTCGAGTATATTAGCGATGGTCACGGAGCTAATACCACGCGCCGGTGTATTGAGGATACGCAGAAGGGGGAGGTCGGCATCAGGGTTATCCATCGCCTGAAGATAGCTGAGGATGTCCTTTACCTCACGGCGATCGAAGAAGGAGCGAGCACCCACCATACGGTAGGGGATATGATGCTCACGTAGAGCCATTTCCAGACCACGGCTCTGGATGTTGGAGCGGAAGAGGACGGCGAAGTCTTCCCATGCGCAGCTCCTTTGCTGACGCAGACGCTCGATCTCATCTGCGACGAATTCAGCCTCTTCCTGTGAGCCAGACATGGAGAGGAGGCGCACGGGGTATTCTCCCTCCTTATTGGCGCGGAGAATCTTATCGCGGCGACCTTTGTTGTGAATGATCAGATTGTTGGCGCAACTGAGTACCTGACGCGTGCAGCGGTAGTTCTCTTCTAGCTTGATGACTGTCGGGTTAGGGAAGAAGCTTTCAAAGTCGAGAATATTCGAGATCTGAGCCCCGCGCCATCCGTAGATAGATTGATCATCATCACCGACGACGCAGACATGCTGGTCAGGCCCGACAAGCTGCCGTAACAGACTCATCTGAAGAGAGTTTGTGTCTTGAAACTCATCGACAGTGATACGAGGGAATCGCTTGTTCCACTTCTCATGCACCGTGGGGTAGGCACGTAGGAGGCATTCGGTCAGGACGAGAAGATCATCAAAGTCAACGGCGTTTTGATTTTTTAGCTCGCGTTGGTAGGCCTTAGCGACAGCTGCAACCAGTGTGTCATCGATATCATCTGCCGTCAGCCCGAGGTTGCGCACGCGGGATAGCTCACTGAGGACGAGACCAGGCTCTAGCTTCTCCTTGCGCCCACCATATTCCATAATGAGACGCTTGAGTAATCCCATCTGATCAGATCCTGTGTAGATGGAGAAGTTCTCCTTGTAACCCAAAACTCCAATATCTTGGCGAAGAATGCGTACGCAGAGTGAGTGAAAGGTGCATACCGTCATCGCTCGGGCAGCCTTGCGATCGACCATGGCGGCGACACGCTCCGCCATTTCATTCGCAGCCTTATTCGTGAAAGTCAGGGCAAGAATGTCTCTGGGGTTCACACCACGCGATATCATATGCGCCATGCGGCAGGTTACGGTACGTGTCTTGCCCGTTCCTGCACCTGCGAGGATAAGGACAGGGCCGTTGAGGGTTTCGACGGCTTCACGCTGAGCTGCATTGAGCTGATTGATATCAAAACTTTCTGCCATAGATGGCGATGAATGTAGCATAAATGGAAAAATCAGACAAGAAGAATCAAGTCAAGGAGCGTTGCGCGAGTGTGTAATCATCTTAATTCAATCTTGACGCTGAGGGGGGAGAGATGATACAGTTTTGTTTATGAGTACGAAGTTCAGTTGGGAGATACGCCCAATGGACGGAAATGTCGATCTGAGTGATGATCAAAATCCAGACTTACCACTACTGGTGAGACGGTTATTAGCACAACGAGGCATATCTGGACGAGAAAATATAGAAAAATACTTAAAACCGAAGTTAGCCGATCTGAGTGACCCCTATGAAATGCAAGGCATGGGAGAAGCTGTCGATCGTATTTTTCGCGCGATCGCTGAGAAGCAGAATGTATGCATCTACGGAGACTATGATGTCGATGGTGTGAGCTCCGTTACGATTCTTTACCGCATGCTTGAGGCATACGGTATCCTCAGTCACTGCTTCATCCCCGTGCGTACTCGCGAGGGATACGGCTTGAGCCCAGAAGGGATCAAGAGGGCCGTGAGAGAATGTGGACAATCACCAGATCTGCTCATCTGTGTTGACTGCGGCACCTCGTCGATAGATGAGGTAGATTATCTCAATAAGCTGGGGGTCGATGTCATCATCGTCGACCATCATGAGGCGAGCCCTAGAGGGAAGCCCGCAGCGCTTGCCATTATTAATGCAAAGTTAGAAGAAGATAGTGACAAGACTTATCTCTGTAGTGCTGGAGTCGTCTTCAAGCTCTGCCACGCTCTGCTCAAGCGTCGCCGCCTCGCTCAGTTCGACCTCAAGAAGTATCTGGATCTAGTCGCCATAGCGACAGTGGCAGATATCGTCCCGCTTGTCGATGAGAATAGGCTGCTCACTCGTCATGGGCTGCGACAGGTTGAGAACTCAGCACACCTAGGCATCACGGCACTGAATAATCTTGTAGGGAAGAGGAGTCCTCTGACTGCTGGACACGTATCCTTTCGCCTAGGTCCACGGCTCAACGCCGCCGGACGCATGGACTCCCCCATGGATGCGCTCAATTTGTTGCTCTGTGAGCAAGCTTCACAGGTGAATCAGCTGGCGAAGAGGCTCGATGAGCTTAACTATATGCGCCAGCAAGAAGAGGTGAAGATACGCGACGAAGCGGTGCGCATGCTTGAAGAGACTCCTGCTCTTGCCAATAAGCATGTCATTGTCCTAGGCTCTCGAAGCTGGCATCCTGGAGTTGTTGGTATCGTAGCCTCCCTGTTGATGCGTCGCTATCACAAACCTACCTTCGTCATCTCCTTTGATGATCAAGGAATGGGTAAGGGCTCGGGTCGCTCTATTGCAGGAGTATCTCTTGTGCAGGCGATTCACCACTGCCACTCCACACTCCTATCGGGAGGAGGTCATGAGATGGCTGCTGGTCTCGCGATACGAGAAGATCAAATTGACGCGTTCCGTGAAGCCTTCGATCTCTTCGTGAAGGAGAATACGAGCAAGGAGCAACGCAAGCCCGTTCTACACATTGACGCAGAAGTCCACTTCCGAGAACTGAGCTTAGAACTACTCGATAGCTATGAGTTACTCGAGCCCTTCGGTAATTCTAATCCTCAGCCCGTTTTCATGACGCGAAATGTCATGCTTAATCAAGCACCACGTCGCTTAGCAGGTGGGCATATGCGTCTGAGTCTCCGTCAGAATGAGACGGAGTGCGAGGCGATGTATTTTAACGGCTCTCAACTGGATCTTCCAGATCCACCATGGGATGTCGCCTTCACGATAGATCGCAACACATGGCGCGGTCGATCCAGTGTCTCTCTCTCCATACAAGATATACGTCCTGCCGAATGAATGCCCCTCGCGAAAAGAAGATACCTATGATCACCCCTCAGCCTGATTCAACCCCAGAACATGGAGACTGGAGATGTGCCGTGGATGGTGCACCTGACATAGAGAAATCAGCAGCTAAGAGTCAAAATCTCTTCAAGCGTCTCTACCTGCGTGCAAGCTACCTTGAAGCAACAAGCCATGAGTCCTATCTGGATGAGTTGCGTCACTATCAGTATGCAGAAGAGCAGAATAGTATGATAGAGCCCATAGATGGGCTGAAGCGCGTAGGGCGCATCTTTTGGGGGATCGTCATTCTTCTGCCTCTGAGTCTGATGACTAGCTATGCTCTGATACGCACCCTCATGGAGCAGCAAGACTGGATAAACCTAAGCAGCATCCTTACGAGTGAGCCTGTATGGTTTGCGCTTGTGGGGGCGTGTAGCCTAGCCTGCATCTTTTTTGCAGGGATCTTTCGTCCTATCTTACTCTTCTTCTATGTGCTAGGTCATGAAGCGACACATGTTATCTTCTCCTATCTCTGCTTCCGCAAGGTGAGCTCCTTTAAAGTAGGGCTAGATGGAGGCTATGTCGACACAGAAGCGGATAATCCACTCGTTGCTCTATCTCCTTACTTTTTCCCCATTTGGCTGGTGCTCTTTTCTTCCCTTTTGTGGGGGATAAATCTCATCATCCCTATCGCTCACTATGAGAAGCTTTTTTATGCTAGCTTTGGATTCTGGCTCGCCTTCCATGTTTACTGGACACTCTGGATTATACCGCGTGAGCAGCCAGATTTCTTGGAAAATGGTATCCTCTTTTCTGCCTTATACATCTGGGTGATGAATATGGGGATGCTCATCTTGCTATTCGCACTCTTCGATGTGATCACATTTTCTTCCTTTGCGGAGAACTTCCTGAGCATCGCACACAAGCTTTTTGAGATGGCTAGTAGGGCTCTATAGTAGATGCAGAAGTTGCAGCTCGGTACTATGAGCCGCAAGCTGCTATCTGCTAGGTTCAATTACTATGTAGATGCGTAGTAGTATAAGAAAAACCCCCTCTTGTGTTGAGATACACACGAGGGGGTTTTCTTATAACTAATTGAGAGATGATTAAGAGTATGCAGACTCGACCTTCTGAGCCACATCCTTGTAGCCATAGTCGATTTCGTAGATGCTCTTGAAGTTCTCAAGCGACTTTTCCTTGTTGTCTGCTTGTTCATAGAGAGAGCCCATCATGTAGAGCACTTCCTTCTTCGTATCATCCATGACGAGCAGTTCGCTGTTCGCTTCTTCTAGCTGGCGGATAGCCATATCGAGCATGCTCTTTGAGGCGTAGCACTTACCAAGCATGAGCATGGCCTTGATGCGGATGTTAGGATTGTTGCGTGCGCGCTGTAGAGCTGGGATAGCTTCTGTATAATCGCCCGCATTGAAGAGAGCCTCACCGTACTTGAACTGAAGCTGAGCATCGGTCGGATTCGCATCGACACGAGCCTTCGCATCGGCTACGAGAGCCTGTGCTACTTCGAGTTCCTTAGCCGCGAGGATGGTCTTTGCCTCTTCATTGCTCGGATCGGATGCAACGAGCTGTCGGTAATAGGTGAGTTCTGCTTGGAGTGCTTTCTCGCGAATTTCTAGTGACTTATCACGGATAGAGATGTCGCTCTCCCCACCGAGTGTGAATGCGTATGAGTAGAAGGAATAGGCGTTCCCATAGTCTTCCATCTGCTCATATACTGATGCGATATCACGAACGATCGCAAGGTTTGTATTATCACTAGCATATTGTGCGGAAAGCTGTGCGAGACGTTCTTCCATTTCAGCACGTGTGAGACCGACTTTGTCAGCAGTTTCAAGATTCGAAGTCTCTTCGCTGTTCTTCATCTTCGTGCGGAAGTCACCAGAGCCCTCCCAGTTACCCTGCTTCATGGAGGCGCGAGCTGCGCAGTCCTTTTCCCCACGCATGGCGACGGGGTCAGCGCGATCGATTTTCAGAACACGTGAGTAAGTAGAAGCAGCTTCTGCGAACTGCTCATTTTTGATATAATGGTTGGCAAGGAGATGGAGATGCTTCTTTGCCTCTGGGTGACCTTCGCAGATAGTTTCTAGCGCGAATGCAGCGATGTCATTGAGATTCAGATCTGAGGCAGCGGCGAAGAGGGTTTCATTTGCGGAGATAGAATAAGGATCCTTTTCCAGATCTTCTTCGATGCTTACGATCGTCACCTCAGGGTTCTTGCGCGTGGTAGTCAGGCGCATCCCGCCAAAGAGAGAGGACTTACGGCCAGCCTCTGGGGCATTCTTGACCTCGCAGGCACGCAGTACCTTACGTCCATCGAGGAACCCAGGTGCCTTGTTAATGAGAGTCTTGAGGATGCTGATAGCATACTTATAGTTCTTTGTCTGGACGGCCTGTTGAGCCTTCTTCCAGAGACCAGCCTGCTCAGGATTGAGCTCGCGTTCTGTAATAGATGTGATCATAAATTTGATGAGAGAAAGTGGTATATATAGTGTAGTGCCGATGAAAGAGTCGGCTTGTGATATTTATAGCATATAACTACTCTCATTTCAACCTTGATTTTTAAAAAAAAGTTGCGACAATAGTTCCCAGATGAGAGTGGATGCATTATTGAGCCGCTACGGCTATTGTTCTCGACGAGAAGCGCAGGGATGGGTGAAAGCGCAACGCGTTATTCATCATGGTGAAATAGTGAAAAATACGGCTTCAAAAATTACCATCGAAGGTGTTCTTGTCGATGGTAAACCTGTCCCCTTCCCACAGGGGCTCTACGTAGCAATCAATAAGCCACTTGGTTATACATGTAGTCATGATGAGGCTGGTGATATCGTGGACGATTTACTACCTGCCCAATGGCTGCGGCGCAAGGGTGGCGTGCAGACTGTGGGGCGGCTTGATAAGGAAACAAGCGGTCTCTTATTACTCACTGACGACGGCAGCTTCGTGCATCATCTCACCAGCCCAAAAAGGCATGTGAGCAAGCGCTACCGCTTCACGACCGAATCACCTGTGCCAGCGGAGGCTCGTGAGCTTTTTGCCTCTGGAAGTTTTCTCCTCGATAAGGAGCGCCACCCCTGCCTCCCTGCCGAGCTTCGCATGGATGAGGGCTCCGTGTATGAAGGAACATTGCTCCTCCACGAGGGACGCTATCATCAGGTACGCCGCATGCTCGCACAAATGGGAGCTGCTGTAAAGAGTCTTCATCGAGAAGCAATAGGGAATCTGGAACTCAGTGATCTTCACCTAAAGGAGGGTGAATGGGTAGAGATAGATCCAGCGATGTTTCAGCGATGAAAGCAGCACGCGGAGGTCCTATCTCTGTACTAGAGCACTTCGAGTTGCTCTACGAGGATGATGACGTAGCAGTGGTGAATAAGGCAGCACCTCTGCTAACGCATCCCGCACAGCTTGAGAATGAGCCTAGCCTCTGGCAGGGCTTGCAGCAGCTCTACTGTTACGACATCGCCATAGGTCATGGGCTCTCCCTGATCAACAGACTGGATAGAGAGACGAGTGGTATCGTTCTGGTCGCAAAGCATGTAGAAGCGGCCAGTGCACTGGGTCGAGCGATGCAGCAGAGACAGATGAAGAAATCTTATCTTGCGATCGTACTAGGTCACCCGCGCTGGTTTGCAGCCAGCTGCCACGAGGCTATCTTGCGTAGGGCAGATATCGCAGAATCAGCTGTGCGCGTCCGCCAATGCTGCCACCCAGAAGGGAAGTACTGCCACACAGACTTCAAGCGGCTAGAGTGCTACGAGGCTGGAAGAGAGAAGCCTGCTCTGAGCCTCATCTCCTGTCAGCCACATACGGGTCGCATGCACCAGATACGTGTACATCTTGAGCATCTAGGATATCCCATCCTAGGCGATAAGATCTACAGTACTGATGGACGGGGATATCTGGAATTCATCGTGAATGGGTGGACTGAAGAGCTCGCGCGTGAGCTCATTTTACCACGCCACGCGTTGCACGCGTCTAGCTTAGTGTTTCCCCACCCACGAGATGGGGAGATGATTCGAGTCGACTGTCCTCTCCCTGATGATATGGCATCGCTGTTGAGATGAGCAGAAGAAAAATGGGAGCTTCTAAGTAGAAGCTCCCTTGATAAAAGATAAGACACGTCAAGTCAGTCTGAGCATTAGGCTTCACCTGGGAGGCATTCGCCCGTGACGATCTCTTCCATGGTCTGACGACGTCGGATGATGCTCCATGAGTCACCATCAACGAGTACTTCAGCAGCAAGTGGGCGTGAGTTGTAGGTAGATGACATGCTAAACCCGTATGCACCGGCACTCATTTCGACGAGCACTTCACCAGGCTTCACATCAGCGACGAGACGATTCTCTGCTTGGAAGTCACCTGACTCACACACAGGTCCGACGAGATCTGCCGTGACATCATCGCCTGTGTGCTGTGTTGCTGGCCAGAATTCATGGTAGCCTTCATAGAGAGCAGGGCGAATGATATCGTTCATCCCAGCGTCGATCATCTTGAAAAGCTTTGCCTCACCCTGCTTTTCGTAGAGGCAGCGCGTGAGCATGACACCTGCGTTACCCACGAGGCGGCGTCCGGGCTCGATGAGAATCTTGAGCTCCAGCTGCTTGAGTGCTGGGATGATCGCATCGGCATAGGACTGGATTGTGATATGGTCGGGATTAGCCGCCCACCATTCAGGCTTGCCAGAAGCGAGGCAACCATTGTAGACGATACCGATACCACCACCAATGGAGAAAAACTCAATACCATAGAGCTCCTTGAAGCGAAGCACGATGGGAGATACCTTCTCAATCGCCTTGACAAAGGGAGACACCTTAGTAAGCTGAGAGCCGATGTGCATCTGGAGTCCTTTGATCTGGAGATGTGGGAGCTCAGCTGCAATGATCGCATAGGTCTCTTCGATACGTGTGATGTCTACGCCAAACTTGTTCTCATCGGTACCTGTAGTGATATACTTGTGTGTGTCTGCATCGACATGTGGGTTCACGCGAACTGCCACCGGTGCGATCACTCCCATCTCTCCTGCGATGCGGTTGATTTCACGCAGTTCGCTGAGGGATTCACAGTTGAAGCAGTAGATCTTTTGTTCGAGAGCATAGCGAATTTCTTCCTCTGTTTTGCCAACACCTGCATAGGTGCAGAGCTTTGGATCACCGCCGGCATTGACGATACGCCAGAGTTCACCACCAGACACGATATCAAAACCAACGCCTTGTTGCGCAAAGAGGTTTAAAATAGCCTTGTTCGAGCATGCCTTGATCGCATAGGCAATATGAATATCAAGAGGGGAGAGTGCACGCTGAAACTCAGCGAGATCATCCATCATCGTCTTCTTGCTGTAGACGAAAACGGGAGTGCCAACTTCAGCGGCGATGCTGTTGAGATCTACTCCTTCACAGTGGAGTGAGCCATTGATGTAGTCAAATGAATGAGCCATGTTTGTCGTGATATATAGTTATTTATTGTTTAGAAATGGGGAGTTTGCTCTCAGTTTCATCCGAGATCATGATAGCCATCCAAGAAAGATCCTTGGAGTTCTCAAAGGCGAGCTTGATTAGTACTGTGATAGGAACAGCCAGCAGCATGCCCACAGGACCGAGTACCCAGCCCCAGAGGATGACGGAGAGCAGAACCACAGTTGTAGCAATGCCGAACTGTTTGCCTAGGAAAAGCGGCTCGATACCATTACCGATCATGAAGTTAATGAATACGTAGCCAGCCATGACGATGAAGCCATCTCCCCACGAGTTCATGAGCCATGCGAGCAGGATAGGGGGGATAGCAGCTACGATAGATCCAAAGGTGGGGATGTAGTTGAGCACATAAGCGAGCACCCCCCAGAGAAAGGCGAAGGGCACATTCATCGAAGCGCAGAGTAACCATGCAAGCGCGCCCGTGCAGAGACTGCTGATGGTCTTGATGAAGAGGTAGCGCTGGATGCCTAAGAGCGCGCGAAGTACCTGCTCTTTTCCCGTATCACTACTGGTGAGCTTCTCCATGTTGCGCTTGAAGAGAGGTGCTTCTCCTAAGAAGAAAGTCATGAGAATGAGCACCACGGCAGTGATGGACATGATGGAGAGAATCTTACCTGTCAGAGTCTGGATAAGACCGAGCATCTGCTGGGTATCAAAGAGCTCCTGAGGTGACTTCACCATCGCGCGCGCCTGATCAGCGAGGCCAAACTTATCCAGCCAGTTCATGATCTCCGTATACTTTGCCGCGAAGCGCAAGGCTAAATCTCCCTGTATACTATCCTTGAGATCACCTGCTAGGAAATTAATGAGGCTGATGATACCAAAAATCACCCCGAAGTCAATGAGGACAGTGAGAATGACTGCCAGCCAGTGAGGAAGACGCAGGTAGCGGCGCAAGACATCAGTGATAGAATAGCTGATGATGGCGAGGAAGCTTGCAATAATGATAGGCAAGACGATATCCCTTGCGTATTGAATGCTGAAGAGCGTTAACATCGAAAGGACGATAATGAGAAGAAGGTGCGCGCCTTCTCCGAGACCGTCGCGTGACTTAGTATTCTTTGGGGGTAAGTAACTCGTATTATCTGGCATGTGCGTGCTCAGTATACCGATCTGCACTCAAAAATACAAGCCGAATTCACTCTGTATGCTTATTGATCTTGATTAAGACACAAAAAACTTAACATAGAGGATAAGAGCGAGAAAGATGATCAAGGGCAGCCAGCGCGTGAGCTGCATGACATAGGGATGGATGCAGTAGCGCAACAAGATCAGCTCCCTGAGATGATACTGAGAGCCTCTCTTCACCACATGCGCAAGGATGAAAGCGAGCTCTTGGAAGAGAAAATGACATAGAAAAACCCATGGTAGGGAAAGGAGAAGCGAAGCCGTATCTATCCAGTATAGGTAGAACATTGCAACGAGCACCATGAGGAAGCTAACGCTGCATGCGTAGTATACGATGCTGCTCGCTAGGCGTTCCGACGAGCGAAGCTATTCTCTTGCTTTGATGAGATGCCTGTTACGAAGCGGTTTCTTGTCATATACTAATCCGAGTAGGCTATCTTCGAATAGCTCTTTTAGAATATCATCAAGCATGTCATTCAAAGACATTGATGCTCAGACTTGCGTGAGACCAGCGACTCGGTGCTTTTTGCTTGGCATTCGACTTTGAGGCACTCGTTTTTTGGATACGAGAGGTAGAAAGCGCACGGGCAATAACTTGGATCTCGTCGACACCAGCAGGACCTTCGATGATGAACTCAAAGTGAGGATTCGCAGGATCGGGGATAAGAGTCCACTGACCGGCTGGGATACTCTGGGAAATCTGCTGCTTATTGGGGTAGATCATCGCATTTGAGCCGCTCTGCTCTCGGCAGAATATAAGGAGGCTGCATCGCTCTGAGGCGAACACTTGTAAGATGAGTTGACCGCCAACAGGGATATGGTGTTGCTCATCGTAGATGCGTACTTCGAGTTCAAAGTCACGTGGTATACCACCCTTTGGAGCGCCTGCGATGGGGAGAAAGGGTAAGACACATCCCTTTGCGATTTTACTCACAGTAGGCTTCGCTGTAGGGACTGCTATAGCTGATGGAACTTCTTCAACAGGCTCTGGTTCGAGTGAGAGGGGAGGCGCGTCTTCTACGGGTTCTGGTTCGAGCGAGAAGGCAGCCTCTTCCTCAACAGGTTCCGGTTCAAGTGAAAGGATAGGCTCTTCCTCTACAGGCTCCGGTTCGAGTGAGAGGATAGGTTCTTCTTCGATAGGCTCAGGAAGAGGGGGAGGGGCACTCTGCGTGAGAGCGAAGGCATATTCCTCTGGAAAAACGCTGGAGCAATCGATGTCTTCACACGGATCTGATGCCGGTGTACCCTCGAGATAGATGGATAGACGGTTAGCCGCAAGATAGCAGACATCAGCCCTCATGCGCACAGGGTGGGTGAGAGCCTTGTCTTCTATTGTTGTTCCGTTGCTGGAGGCTTCATCGCGAATGTAGAGCTCATCTCCCAGCTTGCGTATACTGAGGTGATGGCTTGATAGCTCCATGAGCTCAGGGAAACTCCACATGGTCAATTCACTGCGACCTATGGTGACGATATGACCATCCGGCCAGCTATCGATCTCATATTGTCCGAGTTCTTGAAGATTATCGTAGAGTGAAATAGTTCGCATGACTCTTAGATTGAAGCATAGATGAAGCCTCGATACAAGCAAGAATTACGAGTGTGAGGAGAGAATGTGGGTTTTTAGTATCTCGCGACACGCAGGACGGTTGATTTTACCACTTTGTGTACGCGGCAGCGGAGTAGGGCTATGAACGATGATCTTGGGACGCTCGTAGATAGATAAGAAACGTTGACAGAGATCCTCGATATGCGTGCCTGAGCAAAGCTCACCCTCCCAGAGTAAGGCCACGCATTCGCCCAGTGCTTGATGAGGATAGGATAGAGCTACAGCTGAGATGTCAGCGTGGGTGAGGAGTTGTTGCTCTATATTCTCGGCTGAGACCTTGATGCCGCCTGTGTTGATGATCGTATCGCTACGCCCTAGCAGACGGATAGCACCCTTGTTGTTGATTTCTGCGCGGTCTGTACTGCGCAGTTCATGTATACCTAATATGCTATCTTGAATGATGAGGCGCTGCTCATCATCTATGCGAAAGCGCACACCATCTAGTGGGGTGTAGTACTCTTCAGGGGGAGTCGAGTTAAGCTGTCGCATGGCGACATGTGAGTATGTCTCAGTCATGCCATAGGAAGCATAGACGCGTCCCTTGTGAGTGCGAAGCTTAGACTCCACAGCTTCTGAAATGAAGCCTCCCCCTAGGAGGATGCAGTCGATGCGCTCTAGATCCTGTAACTCTGTCTTGGATGCTTGTTGAGTGACCAGTGGTGCGAAGTGGAAGCGCATTGAGCCAAGTGAGGGGTCAAATAGAGAAGCGCTAGGTGGACGGAGATGCAGATGTAGTCCTGCGACAAGACAGCGTACGACCATCATCTTCGCCGCTATATAATTTAACGGGAGTCGCAGCAAGACACGCTGAGCATGTCGTAGTGAAAAAAACTCACAGCTACGACGAGCACTAGCGATGAGGTCTTTTTTCTGCGCGATGAACTCCTTGGGCTCTCCTGTGCTGCCTGAGCTATACAGGCGTATGGTCTCTTCCTCTGAGAACATCTCTCTTAGAAAGAGCGCGAGCTGCTTACCTAGATCTTCATCAAGATGGGGAACGTCTGCGATGCAAGTCTGAGGTGAGGCGAGAATCTGCTCCCTCGTGAGATCCACGCCATTGATATGGATAGCTTGGAAGTGCATTAGTTCTGAGGTTGAGAAGCCGTCGAAATGGCAGCTTTTTTAAGAGTTTCTTCTGCGCTCGCCAGAGCGAGACTCGCTAGTGCTGCCGTGAAGGGGAAGATTATCACCACCATGATGAGATAGGGGAGAAAGGCATAGGTGTGATAGAAGATTAGTACACTTGCTAGGGTGATGCCTGCACAGAAGCTAATCCAGAAAAGCTGCATGACCCAGTTTGGAATACGCTGCTCGCCCTTGTGCAGGAAGTTGACACGTCGGATGAGGTGTGTCGATGCGATATAGCCCCAGTAGATATTGTAAATAGGGATAAAGTACTTCACCGTGAGTTCTGTAGCAGAATCAATCCATATCAGCGTTCCGAGATTATCAGTAGGCTCTGTGGGAAGAAGCGGCGATTTCCATAGCTTTACAAGGCGCATCAACAGAATGCTAAAGAGCGCACTGTAAGCGAGTAAGTAAATGTAGGCACTCCACGCTGGGAACAAGAGAAAACTCACTAGACTTAGCATACTGACAATTCCTAATATACGGCATATCTTAAACCAAAGCGGGCGGCGGCAGTGATACCAGCATGCCTTGTGTGTATCTTGATGGGGTGAGGAGATGAAGCTAAGCTTAGCGACAGAATGTGACTCAGATGCACTATCACCGATGATGCAAGAGCTGGAAGCAGAGATCTCTCCTGACTCCACCTGCTCAATGAGCTCATGCGCATTGAATGGTCCACGAAATGCTTGATCGCGAGAGGTAATCCAGATACAGAACTTGCTCTGGCCAAAGCGCCTCAGCCACAGCTCCTGCATCTCGCGAATCTGCTGAATGCCCATATGAATAAGGATGGCGATGAGTCCCCATGAACACAGCGCGAATAGGGGGATCATACTCACGATTTTCCCCGTACCTGTACTATAATTCCAGAAGCCATGAATGATGATAGCGACGATGAGAAAGAAGAGGAAGCTGGGATGAATCAGAGCCTTAGCAAGACTACGTCCACGCATACAGTTCCAGAGAGCACCACAGGTAATAGCAGTCCATGTGACATGACCAGCTGTCAGGAAGAAGAATGAACGCGTCGCCATCAGCGTGTGTGCCTTCTGAAAGTCGAGGTTCACCACCCCAGACGCCCCGACAGGAGTATGGAGGATAGCAAAGGCATATCCCGTACTCTCGACAATCGTGAACCCAGCCCCAACAGCACCACCCAGCAGCATACCCGTAAGTGGTGAGGCATTTTGTCGACCTACGTGCCCAGCGAGTAGCAGTGCTGCTGCGACCTTCGCAGGCTCTTCAATGATACCAGCCATGAAGGGAGACGATCCTCGGTCGAACACAGAGAGCAGGAGAGTGAAGATAATAGCGAGTAGACCGCCACCGCTTATCATCTTCGCGATATGGAGCATAGACTGATTGCGCCAGAGGTTAAACTCAGCGAGCACACATACGAGCCCAAAGGGGATAGCCATGCTCTGAAGGAAGATAGAGCTGGCGAACAGCTTCGTATTCCCCAGATCCACACGTGCCACATGCTCCATAATCATGAATATCAGGACAAAGAATAAGATATTCATCATCATGATTAAGCTACGCCATGGAAACTGCCAGCGCGCATCAATGCTACAGAGGTGAGGAGTCGTGTGAGTGCCCCCTGAGCAGTAAAAGTCGGTAAAAGAGCGCTGCTCATGAACCGTGAGAAGATCACGTATCATAGAGCGAAGCGAGAAGCTAGAGTTTTGGAGAGAGGAGCGCATACTAAGTAAGCTATAAGAGGAAGGTGTTAGAGGAGCAGACGATCGAGATCATCAGGGACATGAATTGTCCCAGTAAAGAGTTGAGAAGCTTCCTGTGAGTATCGCACTTTGCGATGCGTGAGATCACTATCCTCCGTATGGTAGAGAAGCAGGTTCTTCACGCCCAAGCCCTGCGCCATACGTGCAGCATCAGCCGCAGTACTATGATGCTTCTCGTAGGGCTTGAATCGCTCAGCCTCTGACGCGAGACAAAATGCCTCACAGAGTAACCACTCAGCCTCTGCTACGCGCTGGCGATTCTCATCCTGTAGAGGCTCATCACCGAGGCATACCAGCCTTCCACCTGATCTGAGGCGAGTCTCAAAGCCATACTGCAGAGCTTTTGAGCTACCAAGGTCAAACACCTGTAAGTCCCAACCACAGGTCTGCACACGATCTCCAGATTGTAAGGCGCAGAATATAATGCGATCAGAGAAAAGGGAGCAAAGTTTCGCTGGAAGCATCGCACGGCAGATATGCTCCAGGAGCTCGAGAGCCACATGGTGCGAATACAGGTGAAATCCCCCTTCATATTCCCCCCTACGCATCAGTTGAGCTATCATGCGCACAATCCAGACAGCCCCTAGGAGATGATCCGTGTGTGCGTGCGTGATCATCATGCTCTTAATGGAGTGAAGAGAGATATCTGCTAACTCCAGCTGGCGTAGAATACCATTCCCCCCACCGGCATCAATGAGGAGGTGACACCCATCATTATTCAGAGAGAAGCAAGTATTATAGCAGTGAGTAACAGTAGCGTTCCCTGTGCCTAGCATGATTATTTCTTGCATGAGTGATACTTTAGCATAATAATATCGCTATGACAAGGGAAGAGATTTTTTTTATTAGTCCTTTATAGTAATAAAGCTATAATGTTCTCCATGGCTTTTATGAAGAAAAAATCACAATAATACAAAAAAAGATATTGACTTAATTCAAGTAATGATGTAAATTGTCGCCGCAAGCTTACGTAGCTTCACCTAATAAATCGCGGGATGGAGCAGCCAGGTAGCTCGTCAGGCTCATAACCTGAAGGCCGCAGGTTCAAATCCTGCTCCCGCAATCTCAAAAGGGCGTTCAATAGTGTTCAAAGTAACACAGTTGGACGCCCTTTTCATTGATTTAGGCTTGATTATGTGTTCAGAGCTGTGTTATACTCTTGGGTACAGATGATGGGTACAAGGTGCTTTTTGGGTACATGTGGGTACAGTTTTGGGTACACTTTTTATAGAACTTTTTATGGCTTATCTTAAGAAACGAGGCAACATGTGGTTCGCGGTCTGGATTCGAAACGGAAAGCGTGTCGCAAAGTCGACAGGTGTAAAGGTCGAGGGGGGATATCCCTTCTGCAAAACTTAAAAGGATAGCTCACGCAACGGCTCAATCCATTGAGGCGGCAGCTAAGTGGACGCTCACTGTGGACGCGGCTCTTGATGCGGTGCGTACCGCGTCGATGGCGGTTGGTCTTTCGGGGAATATGCCTACGGTGCATGAGTACTTGTCGAACTTCGAGCCATCGGGGAAAGCTCAGAATGTGAGTAATTCTAAGCGTGCTATAGAGCGTTTCCTTGCTTTTGCTAAGGAGCATCATCATACGAAGCTTGACGCGCTTCCTGTATCTGCGTGCCGCGAGTGGCTGAGAGCTGAGCTGGAGCGTGTGTCTATCGGTACTGTGACGAATTATAAGAAGACTCTTTCTTCTGTCTTTACGCGTGCGATTCGTGATGAGATCCTGAATAGGAATCCTTTCGCCTTGTTGCGCATGAATGAGGTCTCGTCTGGTGTGGCGGTGAATCCATCGACGAAGAGGCTGCCTTTCTCTCCTGATGAGATGCGCTTGCTCTTGACTAATCTGCCTTATCCATGGCGTGAGATGGTGTTGATTTCTTTCCTCACAGGTGGGCAGCGTATCGGTGATGTGGCGCGTCTTCGCTGGGAGTCGGTGGACTTCGAGCGTCGTATGATTTCTTTCCGTACGCTGAAGACAGGGCATGTGGTGGATTCGCCCATTGTGCCTGAGCTTTACGCATGTCTGTCTAAGCTCAAGGAGGCGCGCCTGAGTTATAGCCCCTTTGTGCTGCCGTCGATGGCTGAGCGATACGAGAGGGCTGCTGGTGCTCTCTCCACTGAGTTTACAGGCTTGCTCCGTGGTCTTGGTATCATTCCCCCTCTAGCTGCTCGCGTGGCTGGGGTGAGGGGTGGGAAAAAGTCCGTAGCTCCGAAGTCCTTCCATAGTATCCGTCATACGGTGGTCTCTATGCTACGTTCTAGTAATTCTGTGAGCCCAGACCTAGCGCGTGCGATTGTCGGGCATGACAGCGAGGAGATCGAGCGTCAGTACTTTACGGCTTCTCATGATGATAAGCTAGGCGGCTTGCAGCTGCTTCAGGATGCTATAAGTGGGAGTTAAAAGACGCGTTAACTCGCACTTAACGGAGGATAAGGCGTACTTAGTGGGATGGAAGGTCCCTCGTTAACTCGCTAGATATAAAGAAAAACGCCTCAGTTAAGAGGCGTTGGAGGGGGGAAGATGGTCTGGGAGGAGGGGTTATTTGACTTTCTGCTTCATATCAACTGATATTGAGGATCTGATTAAATCCCATGTCACGTATAAAGTTTGATATAAACAGGCTCTTGCAATTATCCCCAAAGCTAGATAAAAGTAATAGTGGTTTTTTATTATATCCCATCCGTGCTGAGGTATTGCCACCATCACGCAATAGAATATACATATAAGTAAAAGGCTCTCCAAGAAAGTTTCTTTCAGAGTCTTTCTTTGCTTGTCTAATGCGTTAGGGCGATTATGTCGTTCCTCTAGCTCTTTAAATCGGTTTAACAATTGAGCGGCACTAGTTATATTGATAGCAAAAATGGCAAAAAGAACTAAGATTCCATTGCTATTTAAAAATACAGACACTGTATTGCTGCCACAATGTCGTTCTACAATAATTGAGATAAACCCAAGTATTAGGCATATGCAAAACTGCCAGCAAAAAGAAAACATTACTCAGATAATTTAAATATTCTTCTTATTTTTGTCAAGATTGTTTCCTTCTTATTGATGTCATGTTTCACAGTATTGTTTTCTGGAAAAAGTTCTGGAGTGATTTTAATTTGGATTGCTCCTGTAACGATTTCTTGAAGATCATCAGGTTTATGAATTTTTCCGCTGTTTTTTAATTTGAATCCATAATCTGCCCCTCCTTTGTTGGATACGTCAACCATTTTTGACATCATTTTATTTTTTTTGGAAATTCCGAGAACTGCTCCATTTTGCGCGCTTGTTTCAATTATGGTGTTTTTGCCTTTTGTGTCCTTTGTTAATGCTAAGAGCCCTTCTATAGTGGAATCATGCATGCGCGCCATATTGGGACTATGAATAATGAAGCGTACCTTTTTGATTTCAGTCTTATGATCTTCGACGTAATCCCAGAAGGATTCAGATTTTTTTACTTCCACTATTTCTAGATGTAGCTTTTCTTTGAGCAATTCATCTTGAAGAGGTTTAGTTAGCCATTTATTGATATTTTGCCTGTATTCAGCACTTTTTTCAACTGCTATAGTTTGACAATGCTCTGCACAATCGAAAGCTACCCATATTGAGGGTTCGTGCGGGATTTCTTTATTTTCGAATCTTTGTTCAACTTTTTTTGTTTTTTTTGTTTGAACTCTTAATAGAGCGCAATTCTCATCTGTGGAAATATTGGTATTATAAAAAGATATTCGATTTTTTGATGTTAAGTCTTCAAGTTTTTTTACAATATTTATAAATATTGTGTTTTTTTGAAGTTCTAATTGCGCTATTTGTTTTTGGCATTCATCAGCAGTCTGAAAAAGTCCAGGCTCAAACTTACTCGTGTCCACGGTTAGTAAGTATCGATAAATAGCAAAGGAACGGATTTTTTCTAATTCATTAGTGTTCATGGTTTGTGAGTTTTAATATAGTAATTGTGAAATATGTCTTAATTAACAATGCTTCCATTTATGTTAACTTTAATTTTCTCTAAGTTATTAATGTTATAAAATAAGTGTTATAAAATAAGTGTCGGTCAGTATAATAAAATTAAAATTAAGTTGTTAAGTATAATATTCCTCTAGTGTGTGAGAGCCGATTAGTGAAAAAGTGAAACGTTAATTTTCATACATTCATGGGTTGACCCGGAAAAGTCCTTAGTAGTAAGTTACATATTGTTCGCGCTGCTATTGTAAACATGATATACGTACGCCCCAGCTTTCTTCTTGGTAATCTGCTTATAATCAATATAAAACCAGCCTTTAGAGTGGTATAATATATAAGAAACTAAAAGTAAGCATCTTCCGCTGACTGGCACCTATTTTTTGTATGATAGTGAGGGATGTTTAGAGGCTAGCTCTGGGGACGCATGCGGTAGCGTTCTGCTACCATGACGTACTTGAGCGCGTGTTGGTAGTTTGCCTCTTCTGTAGCCGTGTCGAGCGTTTTAACCACTTTCGCTGGTGAGCCTAGTACGAGGCTGTGAGGGGGGATGATGCTTCCCTTTGTCACGAGTGCATTAGCTCCTACGATAGATCCGTGACCGATGACTGCTCCATCAAGGACAGTTGCTCCCATGCCGATGAGGCACTTGTCCTCTACCTTGCAAGCATGAAGGGTGACGCTGTGTCCGACTGTGACGTATTCTCCGACTTCGCATCCGTAGTCATCTGCTACATGTAGACATGAGTTGTCCTGTATGTTCGACCCTTTGCCAACCGAGATAAAATTGATGTCTGCGCGTAGGGTGGTGTTGTACCAGATGGAGCTGTCTTCTGCTATGCTTACTTCTCCGATGAGGTCAGCGCTTGCAGCGATGAATGCAGTCTTGTTGATGCTGGGGGTATGCTCGTAGAATGTTTCGATTGCCATGGCTGAATTATAAGTAAGTGTGCTGGCGAGGTCAAAAGAAATCGATAGAAAAGCCCTATTACCGCGGCAATAGGGCTATGATTCCATTCAGTAGAGGTGTAAGCGTTCTAAATGGTGAGCTTTTTTCTACGACGGCGTGCCAGTAGTCCTGCTAGTGCTAGTAGGCTGAGGCTAGCGGTACTTGGCTCAGGGATATAGATGGTAACGAATCCATCATACATTACTGAGCCTTGAGCTTGGTAGGTTGTGCCGTTGATGATGAGGCTGATGTTACTGGCGCTTCCCCCGTCTAAGATTTCATTGAGATGTACAACATCAGTCAGTTGGAAGGCTATATTCTTCTTTGCATCATAGTCAGCTGCGAATGCGTCTAGTGTACCAAGATCCAGTGTCAGATTACCGTCTACTAAGTTGGAGTAGAGGATTGTTTCAATGTTATCTACTGTGTAGAGTAGTACATCATTTCCAGTGACATCTCCTTGTAGCTCGATTGTTGGAATGCGTTCTGCCTGCTCTGTGACCACGAGGTTAGCTGTAGCTAGTGTGATGTCCTCCAAATCGACAGGTCCATCTAGCACAACGTTATCAGAGAGAATGACATTTGAAAGTGAAGAGTTCGATATGAATGAGTCACTTATCGTTGCTCTATTTCCCGTGGTATTGATGCTGACATCTACTAACTCAGCATGCGTGATCGAGGTCGCTGTGAGGATGGCATTGACCGAGTCTACTCTGTTCTTGACGCTTACGCTTGTGCCTCCTTTTGAGGTAATGCTGACTTCTTGTGATGCAGCACGCGTGATGGTGCCACCTTGAAGTACGATGCTATTAGCGGTGAACGTACCATCACCTTCCATTGTGATAGAGCCTGTGGTGACTGTTTGTTCTAGAATGAGGGTGTTATTCTTGGCGACGGCCATTGTCACATCGGCAGCTTCTGCAAAGGTGATAGCGCTATCCACTGTTGTGACGCCTGTTTCTGCGGCCTGAAGAGTGGACCCTGTTTGCATATTAACAGTTGGTGCATACTCGAGATTTTCTGTGCCAGATAGTCCTGAGTTATCCTTGTTGAACATGGAAAGCGTGCCCCCATTGCCTATATTGATCACAATTCGATTTGTATCTGATGCGCTTCCCTGCTTGATGACTGCTGCGAGTCCAGAGCGAAGGATGAGCTCACCGCCATCATTTACTGTAATTGTACCATTTCCTCCTCGATTCGAAATCCCAGATTGGATATCAAGCACACCATTGACGGTTACTGTGTTATTCTGGTTTTCGCCTGCTATCGTGAAGGAGCCTGTTAATGAGCTATCAGTACCAGCACTGAGCACTGTACCCGTAGTCTTTAACGTGGCACCAGCTCCAATAACGAGATGTCCTGCTGAGTTTTCTTTTGAGAGGGCGAGCCCAGTGATCTCGTATAAGCCACCAGTAGCCCCATCCATAGTACCGATGGTCACAGTTTCATTGCCTGAGATTTCGAGTGTGACATTTTCTCTGAGTATACTGTTGTTCCCTAGGAGTACATCGTAGCCAGATGTGCTGCGGGTATAGCCTTCTGTGACTCCTGTGTCTATGGTGAGTCCATCTTCAATCTGGAGGGTAGCTCCTGAGGCGATGAGGACTTTTCCTGTCCCAAGCGCGTTGGTCGATCCTACAGAAAGAGTGCCTGCATTCACATGCTTCGTGATGTCGGTGAGGTTGTTGTCGCTCTTGAGGTAGAGAGTACCAGTGCCATTTTTGACGAAGTTATTAACCTGTAATTCATCACCCAGCATTGTGATAGCACCACCATCGATGGTATAATCATTATCACCGTTGATTGTAAGGCTGCTCATGGAGAGGCCTGCTTCTTGAATATTAATCGTTCCGCTCGCACCCTGGATGATGACTGCATCGTTGCTTAAAAATACTTCACCGGCTTCTGCGAAGCCACCTGTATTCAGGCTGATTGTTCCATCACCCGCTTCCCATGTGAGTGTCTTGTGAAAGAGTACACTATAGATGCCTGTATTGCTGTCGTATCTCCAGCTCTGATCTCGCCCCTCGTATCCAGCGAATTCCATGTAGGGATTATCATGGTCGATGCTCAAGCCTCCAAAGGATTGGAAGAGATCGTAGCTGATGTTTGTCCCCATGCCGCTTAAACTGATATTTGCACCAGACAGATCTACGTTGCTATCTCCAAATGAGATCAGAGTTGTATCAGTGTAGGTGATAGCGATATCTCCAGTCAGGGTTAGGTTAGTAGCACCTTGTATGGAGTTCGCTCCTGTCAGGATGAAATCGTTCGCTAGAGTTATATCCCCAGTCATGAGCTTGATGTGCCCGTCTGTCATGGTGAAGTCTCCACCTACACCGGATGTGTTTTCTCTAAAGATCAGATTGTCTATTTGACTCGCATCGTTGCGACTAATGTCAAAGGTAGAGCCAGCGGAGATGCTCATGCTCACCCCATCATGCTGTGTACCTGGAGCCATCTCGGTATCAATATAGAGGTAGTCTAGTGTGCCACCTCCCGCAAGGATAAGTGTAGAGCCCTGATCGCCTGTGATGTCAGAGTTGAGTGTGAAGGTCTTCCCTGCTGTGATAGTCATGGTTAGGTTGTTCCCACTCATCGCAAAGTTACGATCCCACTGTGTAGTGGGAGTGGTATGTGAGCCTGTGTCCATGAAGAAGTCACCCTTTATTGTCACCTTTTCATTGTCTTTGAAAACAATGTTAAAGACTGTTTTTGCAACCATCGATGCACCGTTAGAATTGACAACGAAGTTTTGCGCATTATAAAGCGAGATGAAACCGTTATGATCAGGGACGTTCACTGTGACGACCTTTCCACCACTCGTACTCGCAAAAGTAACCTTGTCGTTCAGGTTCCAAGTTGTCCACTCATAAGCATCACCTTCAGAAAATGTGTGTCGGAAAGTATCGGCGTTGTAGACATGGGTGGCTTGAGCTTGGGTAGTTGCTGCTAGCAGTGCTAAAACTAATATTTTGCGTATATTCAAATTCAGTTTCATAAAATGTTAGATGGGGTGTTAGCTGCTCATTTCTTAACATATGGAACATCTCGCTGCAATAACAAAAGTTAAATTCCATTGTAAATCGCTTATTTTTAATTACATGTGCGCGATAGGGATTAAATCAATAATAGTTATGAATAAGAACTTAGTGTTTTTTTATATAATAATTCTAAATAAAAAATATTTTTTTTATTCAGAGAGCTTTTTTCGGAAAAAATTGCTCAAAATACCGCTTTTGTCGGCATTAATTTGCGTTATAGATGAAAGTTTTATATATTACGAATCCGTTAGAATACATACAAATGATATATGAAGAGTAATGGTTTATGTCGAGGAGCTCTCTTGGGTTCTTGATAGAACAGTTGTCATGATGCTCCTACAGAGCTAAAAGTGCACATGAATAAAAATAATCGTCTTCTTGCATGCGATATGACCTATAGTGACAAAATCTTTTGGATTGACCTCATTTTACAAAGATCATATACTGGATAGATGAGAACTTTATTCCAGCCTCTCTCCATTTCACTGGGAATTATCTCTATGAGCTCTTTTTGTGCTCATCTTAGCGCTACAGAATACCCTGCTTCTCCTGTTGAGCCGTCTTTTACAGCGGAGATCCCCCCCTTACCTGATGAGAAAATTGAAGAAGACTTGCAGCCTGTAAGTCCTGAAGATAGGAGTCGTGCGACGCATGAGTTGGCTGAGCTACTTGATGGATTAGATCGAGCACATGAGATAAAGGTGTCTCTCCTGTCTCCTCACGACAGTGAGTACAGGGTCTATATCGTCGATGATGAGTGCCGCCGGCATTTGTTAAACCTAGTACGCCGCGTACGTATAGCGGAGAAGTATAGTCCCCAGGCCGTAGAAGCTCGGGTGCGCTGCGAGCTAGAGTTCTACGATGAGCAGGGACATCAGTTCTATCGTTTTGATGCCCTCGTGATTCGTCCAGATGGTGGGAAGGAAGCCTACAGGCTTGATGGGGCACTGTTCGTCCTAGACGAAGGTGACTTCATCTTCTATCGTGATCTCTTGCGTTTGATCACGAATCGCGGCTTTTAATAGATGTGCGATCTGACAAGGGGGAGGGGGAGAGCTTATGCTGCTTCTCGCTGCAAGAAGGCAACGATCTCATCCTGCTCACGGCGAGTGGCAGGGCAGCTGCGTTGGCGTGCACTGAGGCGTAGGCTGCAGTCTTCTACTCCCGTGAAATGGTAGGATGTCAGCCCGAGCTCGCGCAGCTGCTCGACTCGCTTTCGAAGTTCTGTATAGAAGAAGAGCGGCAAGGGTTGCTGCTGTGCTATCATATCTAGATCGACATCTACGGGGGGAGTGAGCTTGCGCAGGTGCTGAGCGATGCGCTCTAGACCGAGTGAAGAGAGCATCTCGCGTATGCGGGTGAAAAGATAGTCGAGAGGTAGTGTGCGCAGAGGGCAGGAGCTCTCTAGATAAGTCATGATACCCATGGCGATCTCTCGCTTGAAGGGGAGGGTGACTTGTCCCTGTGCTGCGGCATCATCGAGGAGTGACTCCAGCCAGTTAAGGTCGTAGTCTCCGATGACACAGTGACCTGTTTGTAGAAGTGGTCTATTGTTTCTGTGAGCAATCATGGGATAAAGAGGGTGGGGGTAAGAAGAGAATTAGAGGGTGAACTTGCGCTGTAAGGGGTCGATGACTGTCTTGCTCTCCATACCGCGAACGAGGTCGATGAACTCGTCAACATTCTGGAACTGTTTGTAGACTGAAACGTAGCGAATGTAGGCTACAGGATCGATATTCTGGAGTTTTTCAATAACTTTGCGGCCGATGATATAGGAGGGGACTTCTCGTTGGTGGTCACGGTGGAGTTCGGCGATGATCTCATCTGCTGCATGGTCTAACTGCTCCATGTTCACAGGGCGTTTTTCGCAGGCCTTGATCATGCCACGCAGGATCTTCTCGCGATTGAGCGACTGGTGGAGCTGGTCACGCTTTACGACGCGTAGTTCCGTGCGCTCTATCTGTTCATATGTGGTGTAGCGATAGCCACAGCGCAGACACTCACGGCGGCGGCGGATGCAGTTTGCATCCTTCGACATGCGGGAGTCGATGACCTTGTCCTCAGTGTGGCTGCATTGCATACATCTCATAGAAATGATGCTATCACAATATGGAGTAGAGTCAAGCTGAAATGAGTGCTTTATAGTCTATTTTCTCCGTGAACTTAGATTATTAGACATCGCCGATGGGCAGGCTGATCATGAAGCAGCATCCTCCATTTGCGTTCTCTTCTAGGCGTAGGTCGCCTGAGATGGAGCGGAGGAGATCGCGCGATAGTGCTAGTCCGAGCCCTATGCCAGGTTGCTTGCCTTTATCGGAGCTGGTGGAACGCTGGAATGGCGTGAAGAGTGTGCGTCTCTGTGAGCTTGGGATACCTGGACCTTTATCTGAGAATCGTATCTGAATGTGTCGATGCGTCTGGAGTACGTAGATGCTTACACTGGCTTGTGGAGTCTTGGCATACTTGATCGCGTTATCAGAAAGGTTTGTCAGAACCTGCTGCAAGGTGAGTAGATCTGTGCGTAGCTGCACATGGTGGCATCTCTGGTCAAGTGTATACTGGAAGCTAAAGCCTGCTTCGCGGAGGGCTGCTTCTATTGTCTGAAAAAGCTGGGGAAGTATCTCTCCGCAGATGCCTAGATCCTGTCGACCACGTACCTTTCCTCGGCTGAGACGTGCAAAAGAGAGGACATTTTCCACGAGGTGGTTGAGGCGTAGACTTTCGCGATGAAGCTTCTGATGGTACTTATCTACAGTAGCGGCTGGTAGTTGCTTATTTTCTGCAAGCATTTCTGTATAGAGTGTAAAGCTAGTCAGCGGTGTGCGTAGCTCATGTGTGACTGCTGATACGAAGTCGCTGCGCCTGCGCTCAAAGCGTGCATAGATGAACATGAGGGCCCCGATGAGGAGGATGGCTCCCAGACTAAGCCCCCATGCTGTGAAGAGTGTGCCGCGCAGGGCAGCTGAGCGTTCTTTTGTATCAGGCAGATCAATGAGGTCTCCTGCCATCAGTTCAAGGGGAAGGGGAGGGAGGTTACCTGCGCCATTATTCGGAGTGAGTCTAATGCTGGGTGCTCGCAGTCGTGGCTCAACCAGTGGGAGTAGTATCTTGCTGAGTTCTGTGATATCGATGATGAAGCCCTGCGCTGCGTGACCATGCGTGGTTCGAATGGAGCGCATGTAGATGAGTTCTCCATCACCATGCCATGCGAAGTAGGGGCTGGGTTTTTCCGTCGCTTTGATGGGTTTAGAAAAGTCTGTTTCGTCAACCTGGTAGACGGTGAAGATGGGAGTCTGAGTCGACGCGTCAAAGCTCTGCTTCTCCAGAGGATCAAAGAGCGAAGAGTCGGGGCTGAACGCCTTGCGCCTCATCGTATCCATGACGAGAGGCATGCGGCTGATTTCGCTGCGGAATGCTTCCGCACCACGCGGGGTGAAGAAGCCAGCAGGGCTCATGAGAAAGAAGCCCTTGTTGAAGCTAGCGCGCTGTGCATGCGGGGCATTGTAATACGACTGTGCAAAGTCAGGTATACCTGCTCCCACTTTGTCTAGCTCAAGGTTGAGAAGCTCTTGTAGCTTCGCATCGACGCGAGGAAGAGATAGCTCCATCAGACGCGAACTCTGGCTGGCTTTGTCTATCTCGCGTAGGCGACGCTCTAGCCGTGATGATTCAAAGGCGAGCCAAAGTGAGGCGAGGACGCAAAGGAAGGCAAAGACGCCAGCAATGAGGTAAAAACGCTTATTCATGCAGGTTTGTTCCAGATATAGCCACGCCCGCGGATGTTCTCAAAGTAGAGTGCAGCCTCGGGGCGAATCTTCTCTTTCAATCGCGTGAGGGTGACAGCTACGGTGCGCGTCTGACTGGATAGGTTGTGACTTCCCCAGATACGGACGAGGAGCTCTTCCTGCGAAATGATGCGATCGGGGTGTGAGAGGAAGTAGCGCAGCAGTTCGAATTCCTTCTCAGAGAGTCGTTCCGTACTGCCATCGTTAAAGTAGAGCATGCGCTCATCACCGCGGAGCTCACCATTAGGGAAGCTCAGGGTTGATCGCAGGGCTACCTCGCGGCGCGGGTAGCGCCGCAGGACTGCATTCACACGCGCAAGGAGTTCAGCAATACTGAAGGGCTTTGTGATATAGTCATCAGCACCATGCTCTAGCCCCTTGATACGATCGGGCTCTTCCCCACGGGCGGTGACCATGATGGACGGAATACCTGTGCATTCTTTTTCAATCAGCCGGAGCAACTGGAAGCCATCAATCTCCGGCATGTTTACGTCCAGTAGCGCGAGATCTACGGGTTCGCAGAGGAGGAGCTCGAAGGCTTGTCTCCCATCCTCTGCTTCGAGTACGCGATATTCCTTCGCTCGCAGAGCATCGCAGACAATCTCACGGATGGCGTCGTCATCTTCAGCGACGAGAATTGTGCGTTCTATCATAGGCGTATACTACCACAAATCAGAGGTGAAATACAAGTCTTTCTAGTGTTCTTGAGCGGGCACTAGAGTGGTATATTGCAGTCTTCTCTTTTTAAGCCGTTCTATCTTCTTGTCAGCGAAGCGCATTGTTATTATAATATGCCACATGATTATGCGTCAACTTCCCCAGTATATTCTTTATTCTACTCTTGCGTCATGTGTGCTGCTCAGCTCATGTGATCAAGAGACACGCGATGAACTGAAGCGTCAAGCTGTAGGTATGCTAGAGCAGCAGGTGAAAGAGAGCTTCAGCGAGGAGCTTCAGACGCTAGAAGAGGTGCAAGCTCACGTAAGAGAGATCAGTGCTAATCTTAACCCTCAACAAATGTATGAGAAAGCCGTTTCTCTACTAAAGCCCGATATCAGTGGTGCTGCATCCTATGACGCAACCATCATCGAACTCATTCGCCAGTCGGCAGAAGCGGGCTATGCGAAGGCTCAGCGAGACTTAGCCGGACTCTATCTAGAAGGAGCTGAGGGAATAGCTGCGAATAAGCAGCAGGCACTCGAGTGGTTCCAAAAAGCTGCATCTCAGGGAGACCAAGCTGCACGCTACTACGTAGCGGATCTTCTGTATCGGGGTGAAGGAGTGGTTCAAGATAAGGCGAAGGCTCTTCAAGAATGGAGGGTTGCAGCTGATGCTGGTCTAGCAGAGGCTCAGTATCGTATGTCAAAGTTTCTCCATGAGGGGAAAGTTCTCACAGCGGAAGGACGCAACTACCTAGAGAGCGCTGCAAGCTCTGGGCTGGCGAAGGCGGCTCGTGATCTGGGCTATGCTCATGCACGAGGTGAGCATGGCTATGGGGTAGATATGAACAAGGCGGCTTACTGGTATGAAAAGGCAGCCTCAGCAGGTGATGCAGAGTCACTCTACATCTCATCACTTCTCTTGTTGCAAGGTGATACAGTGGACACTGATACGAATAAGGCGGTACGCTATCTGAAAATGGCAGCAGGGCAGGATCATATGCCCTCTCTTGAGTTGTTGATCTCCATTCTACGCCAGCAAGATAGCTATCTTGACCAGCGAGAAGTCCTCGCATGGGAAGAGCGCCTTAAGCAGCTTAAGGCGCAGAATACTCAGCAGAAGTAGTATGTCATACGAATGACGGTTACTTGACTGATGTGCTATCTTTCTTAAACTATAACAATAATCCAATAATCATCATGTCCTTTACATCATTTATCTTTGCCGCCATTCTTATGGGCAGCTCGCTCGTATGCACAGCGTGAGCTTGGTATTTCTATGGAGAATTACCCCTCTACGCTCGTACCAAACAAAGCGTGAAGGCTTAAAAAAACGAATCCCGTAGCTCACTGAGTTGAGGGATTTTTTTTCACAAAAAAGAAATGCGGGACGCCCTAGGACATCCCGCATTCTTTATAAAAGCGTGTTTGCTTTTAGCTAAGAGTGATCTTAGGCGATGGAGTCGCCGATCTTCTTCATAGCTTCAGCAGCGCGGTTGGAGTAACCCCATTCGTTGTCGTACCAGCCGCAAACCTTTACCATGTTGCCACCAACGACGTAGGTGAAGCCAGCGTCGAAGATGCATGAGTGAGGATCAGAAACGATGTCCTGAAGAACGAGATCTTCTTCGGAGTATGCGAGGATACCCTTGAGTGGGCCTTCAGCAGCAGCCTTCATAGCAGCGTTAACTTCAGCAACAGTTGCGTCCTTCTTGAGAACTGCAACGAAGTCTGTAAGGGAACCTGTAGGAGTAGGAACGCGGAAGGAAGCACCGTTGAGGAGACCGTTGAGCTGTGGCATTACTTCGCCGATAGCCTTAGCAGCACCCGTGGATGTTGGGATGATGTTGATAGCAGCGGAGCGCATGCGACGTGGGTCGCTGTGAGGAAGGTCGAGGATGCTCTGGTCATTCGTGTAGGAGTGGATGGTGCTCATCATACCCTTTTCGATACCGAAAGTTTCGTCGAGAACCTTCACCATTGGTGCAAGGCAGTTTGTGGTGCAGGAAGCGTTAGAAATGATGTTGTGCTTAGCTGCATCGTAGTCCTGATCGTTGATACCAAGGCAGAAAGTGATGTCTGGGTTCTTTGCAGGTGCGGAGATAAGAACCTTCTTAGCACCAGCAGTGATGTGGCCAGCAGCCTTGTCACGGTCAGTGAAGATACCTGTGGATTCAAGAACAACGTCAACACCGAGCTGTGCCCATGGAAGACCTTCTGGACCGCAACGATCGCCGAGAATGACGATAGGATGACCGTTAACGATGAGCTTGTCACCGTCGATTTCTACCGTGCCGTTGAACTTGCCCTGAGTGGAGTCGTACTTGAGCAGGTGAGCAGTTGTTGCGATAGGAGTAAGGTCGTGAATAGCGACAACCTTTTCGAGCTCAGTCTGGGACATGGCGCGAAGAACATTGCGACCGATGCGACCGAAACCATTAATAGCGTAATTTGCCATAATTGTGATGATTGATAAGTTGATTTTCTTGAAATCCCATCGTCTTGAATGAAGCCGATAGGGCGTGCCCTATAGTAACTTGCAGCATGAATCAAGTCAATAAAAATTTCTCCTTCGCTTCTCACTTTTACTATATTGTTATCGATTTCGCGTTTTAGTCCATCACTCATACTGGTTTTGATCTTAATGATGGGGGAGCATGAGTGTTTTGTTAGTCCTTTCTCATATGCTTGACTTTTCATGTGAAAAGTTGTATATTTGACCGAGGTAATCTTCTTATTATGAGTAGCGAACTGTTTCATTATCTTAGTATTTCTCCTCTCACGGCTCTGCATTGGATGCTCGCTGTGGCTATCACCTTATTCATCATTGATATATTCTTGCAGAGTGATGTGGTATCATGGCTATCACTCTTTCTGTTTGCTGCCTATTTTTCCCTGTACCTAGATGTTAGTATTGGCTTCCCTCTTCAGTGGCTGTTGCTCTTATTTGTCGTGATACTCTCGGTGCTCTTTGTTGTCTATTATACCCTGTGGTATAAGCTAGTAGCACCTCTGATTAAGAGAGCATTCCTGCGAAATGCTGTCGTAGAGGTTTCCGACAGAGCAGCTGGTGAGACTGCCATTTATCGCCTGATCGAAGGCAATGAGTTCGTGAATTGGAATGGTGAGCTATGGAGCGCGGCATTCGCTAACACCTTACAGCAAGCACAGGATGGGGAGAAGGTTCGCATCATCCGTAGTGAGTCAGGAAAAATGCTCATTGAGACCTTACACTAATACCACTAATTTCATCATTTTATGTTTATATCTATTGTACCCCAGTCACATTGCCGCATTATCGAACGTTTTGGTAAGCCTATTAAGGTTCAGCAAAGCGGACTTGCCTTCCGTATTCCTATTCTGGATCAAGTGAAGCGCACTCCCATTAACTGGGGGAAATCGGCTAATGATCGTCGTCGCTTCATCCAGCTGACGGAGCAGATCCTTGATACGCAGCCACGCGACTGCATCACACTTGATAATGCGAAAGTTCTCGTGAGTTGTATCATACGCTGGCGTATCGTAGACCCTATCAAAGCGGTCTATGAGGTGGATAACCTATTCGCTTCCCTCATCAATGCCGTACTGAATATCTTGCGTTCAGAAATTGGTAAGATGAATCTAGATAGCGTGTTGAGTGCGCGTCAGTCTCTTACGGAGCGTATCATCTCCGCGCTTTCTTCTACCTCAGGACGTTGGGGGGTACAGGTGATTACGCTTGAGATTCAGGAGCTGAGTACAGATGAGGCTACCTCTTCAGCTATGCTCCAACAGATGGAGGCTGAGCGTAAGAGTCGCGCCATCGTGTCTCAGGCAGAGGGTACAGCTACCGCGGTGATTAAGCAGGCTGAGGCAGAGAAGAAGGCTACTATTCTTAAAGCAGAAGCTATGCAGGAGTCACTTGCCATCATAGCCGCCGCTGAGAAAAACTACCTAGAGCAGCTCATCCCCTCCATTGGAGCAGAGGCTGCCGCTAAGCTGCTCATGACTGCGAAGGTTGTCGAGGGTTACGAAGCTATTTCTAGCAATCCTGCTGATAAGGTCTTCATCCCGTCGAATGTTAACGGTATCATCAATTATGATCAATCAAAATAATTAACGTCGAATTTAATATAAGCAACGAGCTTCTCAAACAGTGAGGAGCTCGTTTTCTTTGTATATATAAGAAAAATCGCTTGTGTGTTTCGTTATTTTGAGCTTTACGATATGAGCTTGCATATACACATTTTTTTCAGTAGAATATCGCCCATATGGCAGACCGTACTCATACTGATCCCGCTCGCATGGAAAAAATCGTGAGCCTTTGCAAACGACGTGGCTTTATCTTTCAATCCGCTGAAATCTATGGTGGACTCAATGGCTGTTGGGACTACGGCCCAATGGGGGCTGAACTGAAGCGTAATCTCAAGGACTACTGGTGGCGTCGCCACGTGCAGGAGCGCCCCGACATCGTCGGTATGGATGGATCTATTCTTACCCATAATTCAGTGCTCGTGGCCTCTGGTCATGTGGGTGGATTCTCGGATCCTCTTTGTGACTGTCTTTTGAGTAAGGAACGTCTCCGCGCAGACCAGATTCCCGCACAGAGTGGTACAGCTCTGTGGTGGAAAGGTGCTCGGAAGGTTGACGGCTCTTGGAGCTCTGATAAGGCATTTTCAATCCTTGTCACAGAAAGTGATGAGAAGCAGCTCAAGCAGGCACGTAAGTCTGCACTTCAGTACTATGTGCAGCTTGCTGGTAAGGGGGCACAAGCGGCTGATCTAGAGCTTATCGATGAATCTAGCGAAGATGTAGTAGATAGCACACAGTACAATCCAACTAATGGATCACTTGTGACAGAGGCTCGCGAGTTCAATCTGATGTTCAAAACAAAGATAGGTGCTACTTCTGATGATAATGATCCGAACGCAGTAGGCTGGCTTCGCCCCGAAACGGCACAGAACATATTCTGTCAGTACAAGAATATCCTCGACTCCTCTCGTATGAAGCTACCCTTTGGCATCGCTCAAGTGGGCAAGTCGTTCCGCAACGAGATTAACCCCCGCAACTTTACCTTCCGCTCACGTGAGTTTGAACAGATGGAGGTTGAGTACTTCTGCAAAGAGGAAGACGGGCTGCGTTTGACCGATGAATGGCTCGAGACATGCCTCTGCTTCTATGAGGAAATCGGTATTCCTCGCGAGAAGATTCATATTCTCGATGTCCCCGATGGTGAGCGCGCCTTCTATTCGAAGAAGACATATGACCTCGAGTATGAGTTCCCCTTCGGTATCCAGGAACTACAAGGTATCGCCTACCGCACCGCTTATGACCTCACAGCCCATCAGGGAGGTTCAGGCAAGCCTATGGAATACTTCGATGAGGCGACACGTGAGCGTTTCATACCTCATGTCGTTGAGCCCTCAGCTGGCTGTGATCGCACCGTGCTTGCTGTGATCTGTGAAGCCTTCGAAGAAGAGGAGCTCGGTACAGCTGAGAAGAGCGATATACGTACAGTCATGCGCTTCCACCCACGTATGGCTCCGATTAAGGCAGCTATCTTCCCTCTTCTTAAGAAGAATGAAGAGCAGGTTCGCATAGCTCGTGAGATAGAAGCGAAACTTCGTTCCTACATGACGGTATTCTATGATGAAACTGGTGCTGTAGGTCGCCGCTACCGTCGTCAAGATGAAGTGGGTACACCGTTCTGCATCACTGTGGACTTTGAAACCCTTGGAGAAGAACAAGCTGATCTCAAAGGTACGGTGACGATACGTCATCGTGACAGTATGGAGCAAGAGCGTGTCTCCGTAGATGCTCTACTCCACTGGCTGATGGATCGCATACGCTAATGATATGATGACGGATACCACCCTCTATCGCGCATGGGCAGAAGTGGATACTGAAGCCATGCGCCACAATCTATCAGTGGTGGCTCGCGCCCTGCCTGAGCATCGCCGTATGGCCATTGTGAAGGCAGAGGCATATGGTCACGGTTTAGAGGGGGTAGTAAGAGCGCTTGATGATGCTGACATCGCCTTCTTTGGTGTTGCAACGATCGCTGAAGCCGCGCGAGTGCGCGATACGGGCTGCCGAACCATACCCTTCATTCTAGGTCCTTGCTTCCCAGCAGAGCGAGAGATGATTGTTCAAAACGGCTGGAGAGCCGCACTCTCCAGCTTGGAAGAGGTAGAGCACTTCGAGTCCCTCGGAAAGCTGTACAATAAGGAGGTGCAGCTACATATCAGTGTAGATACAGGGATGGGAAGAGCAGGGATGCTTCCCAGCGACTTAGGTGGCTTGGGTGATATCTTGCGCCGCTGTGAGTTTGTGAAGATAGAAGGTGTTTATTCCCATCTGTCAGCAGCCTCAGAGGATATCTCTTTCACGCATCGTCAGATTGCCTGCTTTGAGCATGCGGTATCGGATCTATCGACACAGCAGATTGAGATGCCCTTTAAGCATCTGTGTAGTAGTGCTGCTGTTTTCAATTATCATGCACCTAGTACGAATATGGTACGCCTAGGTCGCTTGCTCTATGGATACTCACCTATGATGTCTGAGTATAACGCAGAGTTGAGAAATGCGCTCACCTTATACAGTAGAGTTACACTCCTACGTACCTTGCCCGAGAATCATGGTGTCTCGTATAACCATACGTATGTGACAACGAGCCCCACAAAGGTAGCAACCATTGGCATAGGCTTCGCCGATGGCTATCTTCATTACCTGTCCAATACTGGTGCACGCGTCTATCTGAATAAGACATACTGTCCTGTGTTAGGACGCATCACCATGGATCAGATCATGGTCGATGTCTCCCATCTCGATCATGTAGAGCCTGGTGATGTCGCTGAGATCATGGGTCCTCACGTCACTTGGACAGAGCTCACGTCACGTGCACAGACCATCCCTAGTAATGTCATCACGAGCATCTCTGCTCGTGTGCCACGCATTTATAAGCCCTAGAATCGTAACTACATCATCACTCAGTCATATGGCTCCTAAGAAGAATACTTCACTCGTTGCTTTCCAATGCCCTGATAAGCTGGTAACCATCATTGATGGTTACTCCTATGAGAACATGATGGATCGCACAGAGTTTATCGTTGCTGCACTTTCAAAATTCGTCGAATACTACGAAAATGAGGATGTTCTGGGACTCCATGCAGAGTCTAGCGATATCGAGCTTGTCTCTGAGATTGAATCAGAAGATGAAGATTCCTTAAGAGATCGTAAAGAGGACTTCTGGGGAGAACAGGAGAGTTAAGTTATAGCGTGGCTTCTTCCAGCTTGCGCTTCTTGATCTCCTCTCTAGACATGCTGAATATCTCTAAAAGCTTCTGATTGTCATAGAAATTAGCCTCCTTCAGACGCTCGATCTCTATTTGGCATAGGCTTCCTAGATGGCGAATGAGGTGCAGCTTATTGATGATGACTTCCTCTTCTTGTTCATCTGCTTGCGCAAGAATGGCCTTGATCTGAACATCAATTTGCAGCAGGAAGACTACGAGCTCATTGACTGAGGATGTCGCGGCCTCCGCTGAGTCAGGAGAGTTGATACTCTGAAGCAGATCATGCAGCTGATGAAGCCTGTGCTCAGCGCGGATGAAACTTGATGGTGTACTGAGCCCATCTGACTGGAGTAAGAGCCTCGCCTTATTATTCTCGTCATTGATATTCAGTTCATCTACCTTCGGATAATACTCAGCCAGTAGGTGCTCTAACTCGACCACACCATAGGCTTTGTGCTGCAGGATATCATGCGCAAGAATACCTATTGTGCCAAAGAGGCGTGTGGACTTGAGCATGCGCTCCTGTATCTCATACATGTGGTAGCCATCCTTGCTGATGATCGCATGAAGCTGCTCAAAGCTCTTGAGAATCTCTTCGTGATGAGTTCTCAGTGAAGGAAGGGCGCGTAGTGCTGACTCCTCATCCTTAATCTTTAAGATGCTGAACTGTATCAGCGAGCCGCGCTCATAGATCTGTTGATAGAGTCGATCCGACTCGCTCTGAGTTGGGAGTGTGCTCTCTTGTAGTCGCATCTCTACAGCGGATAGGAGGCTTAAGTGAGAAGCTAACAAAATAGAACTTAGAATAGTGTATTTTAGATGCATAGAGGGTAGGGGGCGAGGGGGCAAGTTTGTCTCGAATGGTGCGAGCTAACAAGTGCAGTGTGGAAAGCAAAGTATCAGGGAGAGCAAGGCTCTCCCTGATAGTAATCTGTAGCAATCATCTGCTTGGGCGCACCAAGCAGAAGGAAAAATGTAATGATTAGGCTTCTGTAGAAGCTTCTTCTGAGCTCACCTCAGCATTGCGAGTGATGAGCTCAAGCACCTTGGAGGTGATGATGGATTGGCGAATACCGGTGATGCGGTTTTCCTTTACCATCTTGCGCATGTAGCTACGCATATTCTTCTCACCTTCTTTTGCAGCGAGCTGTGCTATTTGAGTGTAGACTTCGTTGTCTGTAGCAACGATGCTTTCACGCTGAGCGATGAGCTGGAGGGCAAAGTAGACGCGGAGGTTGCGGATAGTTTCCTCGCGGCTTTCTTCACGGAGCTCGTCAGCCTTTTGGATAGCATCATAGTTACCAGCTTGGATAGCAGCGTAGATCTTACGCTGAACAGTGTTATCAAGTTCGTTGTTTACGAGATCTTCAGGAAGGCTGAACTCGAGCTTGTCCGCAATCTGTTCCGTGACTTGATCAATCTTGGCTTCGTCGTTGCTGCGTTCCTTGTTACCCTTAATGTTTTCTCGGACGATCTCCTTGATTTCATCGAGGCTCTTGCCAGGGAGGGCAGCGGCAAAGAGTTCTTCAGTAATTTCTGGAACTTGCTTTTCGCGCACTTCTGTCACCTTGCATGAGAAGGTGATTTCCTTGCCAGCGATATCGCTGATGGGGAAGTCTTCCTTCAGGGTGAGTGTGATTTCTTTTTCTTCGCCAGCACTTGCTCCTGCAAGGCCTTCTGCGAGACCAGGCATGAAGCGATCTTCAGCCATCTCGACCCAGTGACCTTCGCGGCCTTCCATGAATCCAACGGGCTTACCACAGTATTCAGATACCGGCTTGCCTTCGATACTGGTGGTGAAGTCGATGACGCAGATGTCACCATTGTCCATTTCAGCAGCACGTTCTACAGCTTCATGCTTGGCGCTAGACTCGGCATACTGCTTGAGCATGTCATCTACTTCGCTGTCAGATACGTCTGTGCTAGGGATAGTTACCTTGAGCCCCTTGTATTCGGGGAGTTCGAACTCAGGTACGATTGTAATCGTTGAGTTAAGAGTATAGCTACCATCTTCGCCAAAGCTTGCTTCAACAGTACCGAAGTCAAGAATCATGAGCTCCTTGTTCTCAGAGAGGGCTTGATCTTGGATCTTCTCACGAAGGCGACCATCTACTTCTTCTTCGATTGCAGAGGCATAGCGCTTAGCGATAACAGAGAGAGGCGCCTTACCAGGGCGGAAGCCAGGAACGTTCGCGTTCTTGCTGTAGGACTTGGTGACGTCGGCCTTAAGCGTTGCCACGTCTGCGCTAGGCACGACAGCCTTGAGCGTTGCTTGACAATCATTTGTCTTGTCGATATTAATGTTCATGTTATATGGGGTGATATGAAAACTGACGTTTTACTCATACGGATGCACAAGCGTACCTGATAGGTCGCTTCGCGAGTGCGTGAAAGGATACTAGATATTCTGTCAAAAAGCAAGGCTAGATTCATGCGAAATTCACATTCTCTGCTGCGCTTCACAAATCACGCCCAAAGGCCAGAGAGCTTCTACCGCTACGTTCGAGCACTTTCAAGCGCTCTGGAGGAAGCTTATCATGCGGTATTGTGCTGTAGCCAAGGATGTCGCGGAAGTAGGCAACAGCACTTTGAGAGACTGCGAATAGCTGCTTAAAGCCCATTTCCCGCGCTTTATCTTCGACCATGGCGCAGAGTGCTTTCCCGTAACCGTGCCCCTCATAGTTACGCTTAATGAAAAGGCAGCCTAGTTCAGCACATGCATGCTCTGGATAGGGATAGATGGCAACACAGCCAACGATGGTATCATCTAGCGTATAGACATAGTAGCTATCAAGAAAGTCGAGCACGTTCTCATAGCTTCGATTAATCAGCTTTGCTCCAGCCATGCTGCGGCTAATCATAGAGAGAAGTTCTGGTATGTCATCTAGCTGCATGGGACGAATCTCACGATAAGAGTCAGCATGTACCATCGTACCAACTCCCTCCTCAGAGAAGAGCTCATCAAGGAGGACACCTCGGTGACGACCGTCAAGTAAGTGTACACGCGGTATGCCACGGCGACATACCCTTGCCGCTTCCATGAGATCCTCATGATAGCTGCAATCTAGTGCATCTGCAACCTCTGATTCGAGTATGGAGAAGATGGGCTGACCTGATCGTGTCGGCACAGCACCATCTTGGAGGCAGATATATTTTCTCGCCTTGAGTGAGCAGCAGAGCTCAATGATAGGCTCGAAGAAGCGTCCATGAGCCCCAGCTGTGACAAGGGCTATTTGGTTACGAGCGATGATCTCACGCACACGTGCGAGGGTGAGGGCTGCATCGTGACTCAGTTGTGGTTCAGCGAGAGCGGCGTGCAGTTCGCATTCGAGTGCCTTTTCGAGCAGCTTTTGCTGCTCATCTTTCCCTCCTTCTGCTACTAGAACAAGCCTCACTCCTGTCTCATGGAGAGCATCTACATCGAGTAATGCGTCGATGATCTCGCGGGAAGAGAGCAACTCGGTCGTGATGTGGATGACAAAGAGACGCCCCCTGAAGTAGGGGACGTACTCGAGAACGGAACGCACGTTGTGAATAGACATGCTCTAGTTCGTGTGAATATCTGTGAATGTGAAGTAGCAGGGTAGCCTACTTCTGTTCATCGAGGTTGATGACCGCGTCATGCATGTTCCCCGAGTCAATACCGCCTATGGTGACACCATCTTCTTCCTCACCCATGCTATTAGCAGGGATGATGTAGGTGAGATCACGTGCATTCTCGGTGGGCTTGATAGAGACTGTGACCTTTTTCTTAGGAAGAACGAGGGGCTTTTCTGCGTAGCTGATCTGATCAGGGTCGACAGTGCCACTCTCGGCGATACTCATGGGTGAAATCTCGTCATTCTCGTTGATCTGGGATTCTTCTACCGCTTCCGCAGCACCTTGTGACTGAGCGCGAAGAGCCTTGAGGAGAGGGCTGTTTTCTCCGAAGAGTGCTGCGAGGTCGAGCTCGCCATTCTCTGAAGGACTGGCTGGAAGGGTGGAGAGGAAGTCCTCAAATGAGCCGAGGTTACCCACGCTACTGCGCAAAAGACCGCTGGCCGCGTCATGCTCGATATTGATGATGAGAGCTTCGAAGATATTGTAAGCTTCGGACTTGTACTCGACTAGAGGGTCCTTCTGACCCTGGGCACGGAGGCGTACACCTTCACGGAGGGCATCCATGTCAGTGATGTGCTGTTGCCAGAGCTTGTCGATTGCCTGTAGCATGATGCTGCGCTCGTTGGACTCGATGCGATCGGCTCTATCGTTAGCGATCTTCTTCTCATAGTTTTCCTTAATCTGCTGGATGATGTACTCGCTCACTTCGCTGTCAGTTTTGTTACTGAGCGCGAGAGCCTCTTCATCCCAAGCCATGGGGAAGCTGGTGTTGAGCCAGTGCATGAGGTCTTCCCGACCAGCTGCTCCTGCATCAGCTGCAAGACAGAGCTCAGTCTTGTGAGATACCGATGCTTCGAGCATTTCATAGACGAGCTCGCGAGGGTCTTCACTGAGAAGGGCGTTGTTACGCATGCCGTAGACGATGCTTCGCTGCTGATTCATGACATCATCATAGTCGAGAATGTGCTTGCGCCACATGTAGTTACGCTGCTCAACACGCTTTTGTGCGCCTTCGATCACCTTGTTCATGAGGCGATTCTCGACAGCTTCGCCTTCTTCCATACCGAAGCGATCCATCATGCGAGTCATGCGCTCGCTACCACCAAAGTTACGCATTAAGTCATCTTCGAAGGAGAGGAAGAACTGAGATGCACCTGGGTCACCCTGACGGGAGCAACGACCACGAAGCTGGCGGTCAATACGACGTGACTCGTAGCGCTCTGTTCCTAGTACGTAAAGACCACCCAGAGAGGCTACCTCTTCACCCAGCTTGATATCAGTACCACGTCCAGCCATGTTGGTGGCGACCGTCACAGCACCGCGCTGACCTGCCTTTGCGATGATTTCAGCTTCGCGTTGGTGATTCTTTGCGTTGAGTACCTCGTGGACGATACCACTGCGCTTGAGCATACGTGAGAGTGTTTCAGAAGCATCGACGCTCGCGGTACCGATCAGGATAGGCTGACCAGAGGCGTGTAGCTCGTTGATCTTGGCAATAACAGCGTTAAACTTCTCTCGACGACTCTTGAAGATGAGGTCATTCTTGTCTGCTCGAATGCAATCGCGATTCGTAGGGATAGGGAGCACATCAAGCTTGTAAATATCATGGAACTCAGAAGCCTCTGTCTCAGCCGTACCTGTCATGCCTGAGAGGCGTTCATAGAGACGGAAGTAGTTCTGAATGGTGATAGTCGCATAGGTCATGTTCTCAGCTTCGATATCAACATTTTCCTTTGCTTCGACAGCTTGATGGAGACCGTCACTCCAGCGGCGACCGGGCATTTCACGACCTGTGTTCTGGTCGATGATGACAATCTTGCCCTCACGGACGACATATTCCACATCCTTCTCGTAGAGGGTGTAAGCCTTGAGTAGTTGGCTCGTTGTATGGAGGCGAGCACCTGTGCTGTCAAGTCGCTGGATGAGCTCATCTTTCAGCTCTTCCTTGCGGAACTCAGGCGTTTCTTCATTCTCATCAATGGCGACGAACTCTGTGCCAATGTCTGGGAGGACGAAGGCTTCGGGATTATTCGGACTGATGACTTCGCGGCCCTTCTCCATGAGGTCAGCATCATGCGTCTTCTCGTCGATGTAGAAGAAGAGTTCTTCTTTGAGCTTGTAGAGCTCTAGCTTGCGTGGGTCTTGGTGCAAGAAGAGTTCGTACTTTTCTAACATGCGGCGGAACTCAGGATCTTGCTGCGAGCGCATAAAAGCACGGTTACGGGGCATGCCTAGCTTTACCTTGTAGAGGCAGCGTCCAGCTTCTTCTGGGTTGCCAGCTTTTGCCTCTGCTTCCGCGTCAGCCATCAGCTTGTTGCATAGATCTGTCTGCTGCTTGACCACACTCTCAATGAGGGGCTTTAGCTCATCATATTGGTGCTCACGTTCAATAGGAGCTGGACCTGAGATAATGAGAGGTGTACGCGCCTCATCAATGAGGATGGAGTCAACTTCATCGATGATGGCGAAGTAGTGACCACGCTGAACTTGAGCAGCGCGAGTAGTAGCCATGCCGTTATCGCGCAGGTAGTCGAAGCCGAACTCAGCATTCGTGCCGTAGGTGATATCGCAGTTGTACTGCTGGCGACGCTGATCATTAGGCATCATGCTCTGGATGCAGCCAATGCTCAGACCGAGGAACTTGAAAAGTGAGCCCATCCACATCGAGTCACGACGTGCGAGGTAGTCATTCACAGTGACCACGTGGACACCCTGACCAGTCAGAGCGTTAAGATAGACTGGAAGGGTAGCGACGAGGGTTTTACCCTCACCGGTTGCCATCTCAGCAATGAATCCGCGGTGTAGCGCAATACCGCCCATCAGCTGGACGTCAAAGTGAACCATCTCCCACTTCAGCATCGTGCCGCAGACGTCAATCTCACTGTTCATCATGAGGCGAGCTGCAGATTTCACTGCCGCAAAAGCTTCTGGAAGAATGATCTCCAAGTAGGTAGATCGCATGCGTGAGAAGCGAGGCTCTATCTCGGAGAAGGCTTGCTTACCCGCTTCAATAGAGTCGAAGGTAGCCTCAATTTGCGGAAGATTGGGGAAGATGTCACGTAGGCTTTCGAAGCGCACGTTGAGCAGGGCTGCATGCGCGGCTAACTCTTCTTCCGATGCGCTTTGCAAGATGCCTTTACTAGGGAGATCAAGTGGGGTGAAGCGGTGAAGATACTGCTGCCACTCGCGAGTCTTGTTAATCAAGAAGTCTTGATCACAGTCATTCCATGATTCTTCGATGTCGCGAATCTTCTTCACGATAGGGCGCAGGCGGCGTAGCTCACGCTGGTTTTTTGAGCCTACGATTTTATTCAGTATCCACTTGATCATAAATTATCTATTTTTTCAGAAATCTGTCTACAGAGAGATGCACCGCATATGAATAGATGCGGTGCATTCATGATAACAGAGTAAGAGTGCCTTGGCAAGTCTCCTTTGTCAGCTGACTTAATTAATAAACTTATACTGGAACTTGAGCTCCTTTTTACCCTTTGCTGGGATGGTGATGTTCCAGCGTATCGTGTGCTGCAACTTGTTGTAAGTCGCGTAAGGATTAGCACGACTCTGTATCTTCGCGCCATCACTGCTGCTGATGATTTCACCGACAACGGATTGGCTGACTTCCATCTCGATGTCTTCATCCATGTTGTTCTGCATGCTGAGGGTGACATCCGAGGTGTTCTCGTCACGAGAACCCGACTTGAAGCCCATGCTGATGCGCTTTGTATCTGTGATGATAGCTTCTTTCTTCACCTCAATGCTGAGAGCGCGGCTGAGTTCTATGGTGCAGTCAGACTGGCTCGGTGTGTACTCAATCTTATTCATTCCTGCGAAGCGATCTTCCTCGATGATCTCGATGGGAGCTGAGGTGAGGGGCATGTTGAGGGGGTTGGTGAAGCGGATGCAGCTCCAGAGATTCTCTGGCGTGTTCCTCGCGATCTCCTTCTCAAAGTCGGTAGGATCACCGAGCTTCCACGTGTAGATCTTCTTGTACGTTAACTTGGTGGAGTAGAGCGGTTGCGTGATGACATCGCCTGCCTTCATGCTGAACCCCTCGACAGGGTAGAAGAAGAGCTCTCCTGTGTCTGCGCCCTGCGCAGGATCGGATGTACTCTCGTTGCTCTCTTCGCTAGCGAACGCATCTAATTGATATGCGTTATTCGTTTGCAGTGTGTTGCTATTGACGTACCTTCTGTTAAAGATGCGATTTTCGGTGATGAGCACCTGCTTTCCGTAGAGCTTCTGCATCTCTTCTTCGACGATGAGTGCCATGGGATCTATCTTCGATGTATCTATCTGAGCAGGAGATCCTGAGACGAGCTCAAGGCTGATATTTTCTAGATCTATCGTGTTATTAATGATCGTGGCCTTCGCGTCAAGGGTGGCTGCCCCGTTTTCCCTAAGTTCAAGTCTATAACTAGGTATCCAACTAAGCTCCTCGCTGAGGCAGTTTGCATAGATCTTTTTACCAGCACTAGCTTTCTCTAGCTCCAGTGTGACGATAGGGCTCTCCACGATCTCGGTCGGGAAGACGATGGGCTCGTGGAATTTGATTTCATCAATGTTGTGTACGTTGATAGAGGAGAGCCCTTGATCCGTTTGGAATAGGATGATATTTTGTAGATTATCAGATTCGCTGTCTATGAGCCCCTCTATGGAGATGGTATGCTTCTTCTCCATCCTCTCTGCTTTGGGAGCGGTGACGACACGCCCCGTGAGGCTGCGCACGTCATCATCATTTGTGCTGCCGAAGCGCAGTGTGACCATTTTCCCAGGGTTGGCGATGAGGAGGTTAGCCTCAGAGATGTTGAGGCTTTTCTTGTACTTCTTCATGCTAGAAACAACTCTGTCTATCTCTACCCCCTGATCTGCCTCTATCCAGAAGCTACCGTGAATGGGGATGGGGAGGGGGGTGAGCTCAACTGAGCTTGCCTCAGGCAGTACTCCTTCTAGGCTGACATAGCCATAGCCAGCTTTGAAGAGAGAGAGCTTCGTTGCTTTGAGCTCTACTTCGTCAGCCATGAGACTCATGCTTCCGAGTGATAGAGCGAGGGCGGTGATGGGGGATAATTTCATGATTATTTTTTGTCAGTTTTTTCAGGAAGGAGGGTGGAGGTCTTGTAGATGTAGGTGTAGTTCACCGTCTTGCTGCTATTGGCAGGGATGGTGACTGTCCAGTTGACCGAGTTGTTCACAGGATTGTCAGCATTGCCGCCTGTGGGGATTTTATCAATCTGGGGGGAGTCGCTGATGGCGGTGATTTCTCCGAGGACGCTCTGCGTGATTCGGAGTTCGACGGGCTTGTCCATCTGGTTGTTCGCCGTGAGGGCTACTTCGCTTGTCCGGCTCGTGACTTTCTTGTCACGCTTGTCGTTGTAGGGGACGACTTGATCAGTCGTAGCAGTGATTTGGAGTTTTTTCAGCGTGGTGATGTTCATCGCTTCACTGAGGTAGACCTTTGTATCCGTCTTCGGTGGGGTGAAGGAGAGGTTGTTTGTCGCAGCGATGCGGTCGGCTTCGATGAACTCGACTGGGGCTGACATCAGAGGGATCTCAAGGGGATTCTTGAAGTGGACCTCGCGTGAGATCTCACCGATCTGTGGGAGGTCGTTCTTGCTCTGAGATTGCATGTGTCGTGGGTCTCCTAGCTTCCATGTGTAGACGTTTTTATAGTCCAGCTTACTCTGGAAGAGGGGCTGGGTGATGACTTGTCCCGCCTTTGCGGAGAAGTTGTTGATGGGGTAGAAGTAGAGATTCCCTGTGCCTATGGCAGCGTCAGGGGCAGATCCTCCTGCCATGCCGAAGCTGTCATCCGACCCTTCCGCTTCATACATAAGGCTATGCATGGCAGGGGGTGCCATGGCTACTGTCGAGCGGCTTTTTGCTCTATGTACACCGATGTCACGCATGGCCATGGGGTCAGTGCTGTAGAGGTTGCTGAGGTTGGGTGAGCCGAGGACGAGGTCGAGGGTGATGTCATCCATGTTCATCAGCCTGTTCGTGATGGTGGCCTTTGCGTTCAGCTGCGCTGTGCCGTCTTCATGCAGCGTGATGCGGTAGCTGGGTAGCCAAGTGATGCCTGAGCTGATGCAGGAGGCTTCGATGAGCTTGCCAGTCGCGTCATTTTTCAGCTCCAGCTCGACACCAGGGCGACGTTCTGTCTGCGTGGGCAGCTCGATGTCTTCGAGGAAGGCGATGTCGAGGATCTGGCTGCTTGTCAGGGCGAGTGTGCGGTCGGGTTGCTTGAGCATGAGGACGCTTCCGATGAGGGGGTTATTCCCTTCTTCGCTGATCTGGTCGATGGTGTTGCCGGTGCGCAGCTCGCGCGATGTGGGGAAGGGGAGGATGATGCCTTCTGCTGCGATGGGTGCTTCGTCTTTTCCTCGCTGAAAGTAGACGATGGCTTTTTTATTCGGATTCGCAGCAGCGAGAGAGAAGAGGTCAACGCGTACATTCACCTCGTAATCAAGCTCACCGCTGACTAGTCGCTGTATCTCGACACCAGGTTGTGCTCCAATCCAGAAGCTGCCAAGGGTGGGAACGGGTAGTGAGTTGAGGCGTATGCTTGTTCCTGTATCAAGCTTGGCTTGGAGACTGATGTAGCCATAACCATTGTCAAATAGTGAGATATGTGTGGGCTTCATATCTACCTCACCTGCATGTAGAGGGAGTGATAGTGCAAGAAAACTAAGGAATAATGTCTTTTTCATAGCGTATTTATTAGATCAAGTAAGCCTGATCTTGTCAAGAGATCAGTGCGTTATGTTTTAAATTAACGTAAAACACGCTGATTTCTATGAGAAATCAGCGTGTTTGATCAGTTAATTGTGCTAGAGGCTTAGCCTTCTTGCTCGGCAGCGGCCTGCTTCTCAGCTTCGAGCTTCAGGCGTAGCTTTTCGGGGAGCTTCACCTGAACGTGGATATCGCGCAGCTGGTTAGGCTCTGCTGGAGCAGGGGAGTCACTCATGAGGTCAGCACCGCGGTTGTTCTTCGGGAAGGCGATGACTTCGCGGATAGATTCGCAACCACCGATGAGCATGACGACGCGATCAAGACCGAGTGCCAGTCCCCCATGTGGGGGTGCTCCGAAGGAGAAGGCGCTCAGGAGGTGACCGAACTGCTCAGCAATCGTAGCATCGTCGAGACCAAGCGCACGGAAGGTTGCGTCTTGAAGGTCGCTTTCGTGGATACGGATAGAACCACCACCCAGCTCATTACCATTCATGATTACATCATAGGCTTCTGCGCAGATATCTGTGGAGATCTCGCCCTTGAGCACCTTATCGACGTCCTCTGGGACGGGGCGGGTGAAGGGGTGATGGATAGCGCCGTAGCGTTGTTCTTCTTCATCCCAGCCAAAGAGGGGGAAGCGGTTTACCCAGAAGAGGTCAACTTCCGTGTTGTCCTTTAGCAACTCCATCGCAGTGGCGCATTCGAGGCGCACACGACCGAGGATATTACATGCTTCTTCCCATGGACCTGCGGCGAAGAAGACGCAGTCGCCAGATTCAATGTTGAGCGTCTCGGTGAGAGCAGCGATTTCTGCATCCGTGAGACGCTTCGTGATAGGACTCTTCCAGCCTTCACGGTCGTTAACGTCGCGCACCTTGATGTAGGCAAGTCCCTTCGCACCAGCTTCAACAGCTGTCTGCGTAAGCGAGTCGATCTGCCCCACGGTAGGGGAGAAGTTCTTCGCATTAATGGCCTTGACCACACCACCTGCAGCGATGGCTGAGGAGAATACGCGGAAGTCACTCTGGGCGAATACGTCGGAGCAGTCAGTGAGCTTCATCTCGAAGCGACGCTCAGGCTTATCTGAGCCGTACTGATTCATCGCTTCCTTCCATGTCATGCGTGGGAAGGGAGTAACGATGTCACGTCCCACAGACTCCTTGAATACGCGCTTGAGGAGCTGCTCGATCCAGCTGTAGATGTCTTCAGCTGTGATGTAGGAGGCTTCGAGGTCAATCTGGGTGAACTCGGGCTGACGGTCAGCGCGGAGATCTTCATCGCGGAAGCAACGTGCCACTTGGAAGTATTTTTCCATACCAGCAACCATGAGCAGTTGCTTGTACTGCTGTGGTGCTTGTGGGAGAGCGTAGAAGTTACCTGGGGATAGGCGGCTAGGGACGAGGAAGTCACGTGCGCCTTCAGGGGTGCTCTTGGAGAGGATAGGGGTCTCGATTTCAAGGAAGCCCTGCTCGTCGAGGTAGTCACGCATGGTCTTCGTGATACGGTGGCGCAGGATCATGTTGCGCTGCATGGGGGCGCGGCGCAGGTCGAGGAAGCGGTACTTGAGACGCATGTCTTCATTGGAGAGATTGCGATCAAGTTGGAAGGGGAGAACCGCGGCGCGGTTAAGAATAGTGAGACCATCAGCATCGACTTCAATTTCACCTGTTGCGAGATCAGGATTTGTTGCGTCGATTTCTGCAGTCTTGAGACGAGCGGCTACTTTACCTGTGATTTGGATGACAGATTCAACACGCAGTGCTTCAGCCTCTGCTGCTAGATCTGCATGGTGTTCAGGACGGAATACGACCTGCGTCACACCTTCACGGTCGCGAAGGTCAATGAAAATAACACCGCCGTGGTCACGGACCGTATCGACCCAGCCAGCAAGAGTGACGTTCTGGCCAATATGTGAGGGACGAAGTTCGTTGCAATTGTGGGATCGATAACTGTTCATAAGAAAAAAATCGCAGCTATTCTACTGGCACTTGGCAGATTGTCAAGCCAATTCCTAGTGAAAATGAGGTGAGGTGTCGCTGTAGTAGCTCACTTAGCGTGCCTCAGGGAGGTGATCCCAGTCCGTGGTGTAGGGAGGGGAAGAGAAGGAGCGATTCCAGAGTGGCTGGCTACTGTGATTGGCGAAGTGGATCTTGTGGCCCGCGCGTTGGAGCGCATCGAGGGTTTTCATGAGTGGAGACGTCGCTACGATAGGATGATCAAAGGTGGGATGATACTCCTCTATAGGGATGAGTCCACTGAGGAGGACTCCAATTTTCTTGTAGGCATATCCAGGACGATAGACCCGCTCTAGCAGCATAGTAGCGGCGAGCGTGTGCTCGCGCGTATCATCGCTCGGGTGGGGGAGGGTGGCGGTAAGGCTGCTGGCATATTGCTGAGTCTGCTGGTCAAAGGGTGAGGTGCGCAGGATGACTTGCACATCGCGAGCGAGTAGCCCTTCCTTTCGCAGGTTGCGCGCTGCCTTCTCAACGAACTCACAGAGAACTCCACGCAGGCTCTCCCAGTCATCGATGCCTTCTTTAAGCGAGCGGCTTACCATGATCTGCCCACGTGTGCTCTTTGGCTCATCCTCGATACAAGACTTCCCCTGTAGCTCTAGAGCGAGACGCTCCCCAGTGACGCCAAACTGGCGTCGTAGGAGATCGAGGCTCGTGTTGGCGAGTTCGTAGGCGGTGCGGATGCCAAGAGCTCGGAGACGGGGGGCGAGCTTACGCCCCACACCCCAGATGTCATCGATAGGGGTTTTTTTCAGCAGCGCATTCCATTCTTCTGTACTACGGAGGGCGTAGACCCCTTGGCATGCGGCATCTTTCTTCGCATATTCGTTGGCTAGCTTTGCTAGTGTCTTGCTCGGAGCGAGTCCGACGCTGACGGTGATGCCTGTCCATCGGCGGATGCGCTGACGTAGCACGCGCCCTTCCTCTTCCCAGTTCTGGTATCGTTCATCATCGACATGGGCGAAGGCCTCGTCAATGCTGTACTGCTCCATGTGAGGGAGACTTTCTTCTATGATGCTCATCACACGATCAGAGAAGCTTCCATAGAGACTGAAGTTGCTGGAGCAGACGATAGCTCCGAGTGCGTCGATGCGAGCCTTACATTTGAAATAAGGCTCCGCCATCAGGAAGCCCGCTTTCTTCGCTTCGGCACTTCGAGAGATGATGCAGCCGTCGTTGTTTGATAAGACAAGAAGAGGTCTTGCGCGCCAGTCTGGGCGCAAGACCTGTTCACAGCTTGCAAAAAAGTTATTGCAGTCGAAGAGTAGGTACATAAGATACCTTTAGTCTCTCATTAGAGTCCCAGCTTAGCCGTGATGATCTCTGTGACGATCTTCGGATTGGGCTTAGGATTGCTTACCTTCATGACTTGTCCGGTGAGGAAGTTAAGCAGCTTTGTATTCCCACCCTTGATCTCGTCTACTTGCTTGGGGTTCGCAGCGATGACTTCATCAATGAGTCCATCCAGTGCTCCCGTGTCAGTTTTCTTGTAGCCGAGTGAGGCGGCAGCCGCTTCAGCATTCTGATCAGGATTCTCCCAGAGCAGCTCTTGTACCTCCATTGCCTGATTCGCAGAGACGATACCCTCTTCCATGATGGCGATGAGTTCTGCGAGCTTTGCGGGTGAAATCGGGCAGTCGCTGATGCAGCATGATTTCTCATTCAAGGTGGAGCTGAGCTTGTTGATGATCCAGCTAGCAGCCTTGCGCGGTGCTGGACAGAGGGGGGCTAGGGTTTCGAAGTAATGGCAGGTTGCGCTATCGATGAGTAGCGCATTCGCCTCTGCCTCTGGGAGTTCGTATTGAGCAATGAGTCTCTGCTGGAGTGCATCTGGGAGCTCAGGAAGGAGATCTTTCACACGCTCGAGAATAGGAGCAGGGCGGACGGGAATGAGGTCAGGGCAGGTGTGGTAGCGGTAGTCATGGGCATTTTCCTTCGTGCGCATGACGATGCTCTCACCGCGCTCGTCATCCCAGCGGCGTGTGGACTGCACCTGGGCGATGCCGCGGTCGAGTTCATCGGCTTGACGAGAGATCTCGAAGAGGATGGAGCGACGCGCTGCGGAGACGGAGTTGATATTCTTCATCTCTATCTTTTCGCCTAGCTTTTCTTGCCCCTTGGGTCGTAGGGAGATGTTCACGTCGCAGCGCATCTGTCCTTTTTCCATATCGGCATCAGAGATACCACCTGCGATGAGAATCTGCTGGAGACTCTTGAGATAGGCGTAGCACTCATCAGCACTGGTGATGTCAGGGGCGGAGACGATTTCCATCAGCGGAGTACCACCGCGATTGTAATCCACGAGTGAATAGGTGGGGTAGTGGGTGAGCTTCGCTGCATCTTCTTCAAGGTGGATGTGATCGAGCTCAACATAGCGAACAACAGGACCATCTGACTGAATCTTCGCGCTCTTGGGGAAGTTCCAAGAGTAGAGGGGGACGCGACCTGCAAGGCAGAGTGGGAGATCTAGCTGGCTGGTCTGATAGTTCTTTGGCATGTCAGCGTAGAAGTAGTTCTTTCTATCCCACTTGGAGATCTCAGGATTCCCACACTCGAGCATGAGTCCTGTGAGGATGGTGCGCTCAATGGCGAACTCATTTAGTACAGGAAGAGCCCCTGGCATACCTAGGCAGGTAGGGCAGACGTTGGAGTTTGGTTCATATCCGAAGCCTGCTTGGCAGGAGCAGAACATCTTAGTGTTAGTCTTGATCTGGCAATGTACTTCGAGACCTATGGTGACGAGATAATCAGAGATGGGCATGAGTGTGTTTGTGTGTTATGTTTAAAGCGTAATAGAAAAATCACTTGGCGGATTGGCGGATGAACTCCATCTCACTCTCGCGGAATGCCTCATCCATGTCGAGGATAAAGGAGTTGTCAAAAATGAGGCTAAACCAATAGTGGTGCGTGACTTCCAGATTGAAGTAGAGCTCGTCGAGCGTATTGGCAAGAAGTTCATGGGAGTCTTCCATCGGATCGAGAGGCAGAGCGGCAATGCGTACATACTCACTGCGCATATTCCAGAGCAGATCCTGTAGGGCATGTCGTGTCTGGCGAAAGTCGCGCTCTTGCGTGTTGGTGAAGTCACGATAGAGATACTGATTATTTGGATGCAGCTCTGTGAGCTTCCGGAGGTGAGGTAGGAGTGCTCGACAGTGCTTACCCGCGGTCCTCGTGTCTTCTATCTGCATGAGAAGTTGAAGGATCGCGGTATCGGGGGAGATGAGCTTCTTGAGCCTTGATAGCTCTATTTTTTCCTCAGATAACTGAAGTTTAGGTAGCTCAGGATGATTTGGCGGCAGCATCGTGGTGTCGAAAAAATTGCTACCCAAAGCCTCTTCAAATGCCTGATATAAAGGTCCAGACCCAAAGCAGCGCACGCGATAGAGACTGCCAAACTCAGTGTCGATGTCGCGATAAGACTCGATGATGTTACGATTCAGCTCATTAGGGAGAATATCAGGTGCTTGATTCTCTAGCTCGCTGAGTTTCTGGTCAAGCAGGATGAGTTCTATCGTGAGCTTGCGAAATGCCTCAGCCGAGGCATCCGCCTTCTTCTTGTCATCTATCTTACTTAGTAAGAGCCAGAGTGTCTGGCTGCTTAGGAGGATGTCACGGCTTACACGATTGAGCTCCTCTTGATGCTGGGTTAAGTGTGGTCCTTCGCTTGAGACACTCGTAGCGCTCTCTGCTCGTGCGTGAGGCATGAGTAGGGGGATAGCTAAGAGCGATGCGAGGAAAAGAGACTTCATCCGCTGCTTATTATACCTTGCATACGCAAACTTGCAAGGCGTGATTCCATCGCTAGGAAAAAAATAAGGTCTATGCTTACTCTGGGCGCAGGCGACAGAGATCGAGTAGATCCTCTTGTGAGAGGTGTAGCAGGATATGTTCTAGCCCTTCTTGGAGAAGATCGTCAGCCATCTTTTTCTTCTCTTGGAGCATGCGATGAATATTCTCCTCTATGGTGCCACGACTAATGAGGGGGTGGACGACGACTGCACGCGTCTGACCTAGTCGGTGTGCTCGATCGCTCGCTTGATTCTCCACCGCTGGATTCCACCAACGGTCAAAGTGGATGACATGACGCGCTCGCGTTAGGGTTAAACCTGTGCCAGCTGCCTTTAACGAGAGAACCATGAAGGGAGGTCCTCCTTGTTGCTGGAACTGGTGCACGAGCTTCTGACGCTCCGAGATAGGAGTACCCCCATGGAGGCAAAGGCCAGCCGCTCCATAGATATCCTTAGCCATCTCCATGAGTGGATCAATCATGCTGCGGTATTGGGTAAAGATGAGAGAGGCTTCGCCTTGCTCAGCGAGGTGCTCTAGCAGCTCAGCGAGTCGTAGCATCTTACCGCTTCTCTCCCGTGTGAAATGCGGCTCACCTAGATACTGGGCAGGGTGGTTGCAAATCTGCTTGAAACGCGTGAGTAGAGGGAGAATGAGGGCGAGTCGTGTGCGTGGATCAGGCTCATGGATGAGAGCCTGCATCTGCTCGACCTCACGCGCGTACAGGCGTGCTTGCTCGGGGCTGAGTCGACAGTAGGCCGCCTTCTCACTGCGTGGTGGTAGGTCAGGTAGTAGCTTCGGATCACTCTTCAGGCGACGCAGGATGAAGGGTCGTATCAAGCGACGAAGTGGGCTGAAGTCTGTGCCCATCTCACGTAGCATCTTGCGGAAGCTAGCCTCACTGCCTAATAAACTCGGATTGAGAAACTCGAAGAGACTATGAAGATCCTGAAGTGAGTTCTCCACCGGTGTGCCACTGAGGGCAACGCGTCGCGATGCGTTCAGGCGCTGAATGGACTGCGATCGCTGTGACTGCGCGTTCTTGATGGCTTGAGCTTCATCGAGAATGAGTGCAGGAAGCTGGCAGCTAGCTAAGCGGCTGAGGCGCGCGACCATTCCATAGCTGGTTAGGGTAACATGTGCGCGGGATAAAAGCTCTTCTGGTCTGATTTGAAGTGTTTTAGCATCATCTGTAGAGAGCTGATCAGGATGGAGAATGAGGCAGCGGAGCTCAGGCGCGAACTTCTCTATCTCTTCGCGCCAATTATGCAGTAGGGACGCGGGCGCGACGAGCAGAGCAGCACCGTCATTGAGCACCCCAGCACGCATCAGGTGGCTGAGCCATGCTACGACTTGGATACTCTTACCAAGTCCCATGTCATCAGCGAGGCATGCCCCAAGTCCTGCCTCAGTGAGATGGAGGAGGAACTGCACGCCCTCGAGCTGATAGGGGCGCAGAGTCTGACGCAGACGGTCTGAAATGAGTAACTCGAAGTCTTGTGCCTTCAGTGACTCTAGCGACTCAATGAGTTGATCACCAGCCTCCACTCTCACTAGAGGATCACTCTCAGGTAAGTAGCAAAGAGCCTCGCTACGCTTTCCAAGCAAGTAGCGCAGACCCACCATGAGGGGGATACCCGCATGTTGCATGCGTATCGCCTGAGACCAGCCATGTAACAGGCTCTTGAGTCGTGCGGCATCCATGAGTATCCACTCACCACGAAAGCGCACGAGCCCCTCTTCACTAGCCATGAGTTCAGCTATCTCCTCTTCGCTAAGATGCTGCATGCCCAGAGCGAGTTGTGCTGAAAACTGGAGTAGCGAGTGCATGCGAATACCAGCACCAGCGGACTTACTCTGTGCGCTATCTTCATTGAGATCTAGCTTGACTTCTAGTTCTACTCGACGAGGTTGTGTCTTCCAGAGGTTCACCACGCGACTCTCGATACCTTCCGCTTGGAGGGCAGGCAGGCAGAGAAGGAAGGCGTGGCACTCGCGCGCCGTCCACGCGCAGGGCTGGTATATCTGCTGACTGCGTACCAGCTCATGGAGGAATCTACCCTCTGTCCCCATGGCTAGAGCAGCCTGCTGCAGAGGTCTCATCAGGGCTAGCAAGGCATCTCTATCGTCAGCGTAGTGGCGTAGGGCGAGCCCCAGAGGCATGTGGCGTGGCTTATCATCGGCACCTACACGGTGAACAAAGGTAGCGAGAAAAGCAAAGGGACGCTCTTCGCTATTTGCACCCGCATTTTCAGCGAGGTGGAGGCAGAGTCTACCCAGCTGAGCCCATCCCTCGCCTAGCTGGCAAAGATAGGCTTCTGGGGTAAGATCCGCCTTCCCAGAATGATCATACCATGCCTGTTCCAAAGAAGTGAACCATGATTGAAGGAGAGATACCGAAAGCTCAGCCCCATCACAGGGAGGCATGGAGATGAGCATCTCACTCACACGAGAGCAATCTGGGATGAGGCTAACACCTGAGTGACCATGACGTAGCTCACACAGAGCGCTCTGGAGAGCCTCTTTTGCTTTCTGCTGTAGCCAGAGAAGTAGAGGGGGATCGCGTCTGGGGTCTACTCCGTGCAAGACGAGATCAAGCATTCCAGCTCCTGTGGATAGTTGGAAGGCCTTCTCGCGCCGCGGTTGCTTCTCATGAGGAGTGAAGAGCAGACACCCATCTGCTTGAAGGAAGAGCTGCTGCGCACGCGCTCTTGTTCTGTGGGAGTCCAGACTCACGTGCTAAGTGGTGTTAAAAAGGGGAAATGTAGAGAGGCTCTCTCATCAGCTCTGTTCATGGCGATCAGGATAGCCAGTGATACGCTTCTTCGCGCGTTCACGCTTCGCGATTGCCTTCTTGCTAAAATACTCAGGATGGCTTGCTACCCATGCCTCATAGAGATCAGGTCTATTCTTCTGAGTGCGCTCCAGCGCCATCTCGAGCTTCCACTGAGCGATCGCTTGATGATTCCCCGAGAGAAAAACTGCTGGGACAGGCATATCGCGAAAGAGGTTTGGCTTCGTGTAAGCAGGGGCTTCTAGCAGTCCCTGTGAGAAGGATTCTTCCTCACTGCTACGCGCATCACCCAGAGCACCGGGGAGAAGTCGTGCGACAGCATCGATGAGGATGACAGCGGCTATAGCCCCGTTGGTGAGGATGTAATCACCTATAGAGATTTCCTCATCGACTAGTGTGTCAACAACCCGCTGATCGACTCCTTCATAATGTCCACAGAGGATGATGAAGTGAGAGTCTTCACCTGCGACACAAGGGGCAGCGAGCTCTTCTACGACTGACTGCTTGAGAGGTCTGCCCTGTGGCGTCATCAGAATGACGCGAGTGTTGTCACGTCGCAGCTCTTCAATAGCCGCAAAGATAGGCTCACATTTCAGCAACATACCCTGACCACCTCCGCAGAGGTAGTCATCGGTACGTCTATGCTTATCCTGAGTCCAGTCACGCAGCTGGTGGGCTCGTATCTGGATGATGCCTTCTTCTGAGGCACGTCCCATGATGCTCTGGCTGAGAGGCTGAGAGACTATTTCAGGGAAGAGACAAAGGACATCAATTTTCAGCATAAGTTGATAGGACAGTGAAGGTGATGTGTTATGCTTGAGCACCGTGGCGCAGCATGCCCTCGATGTAGGCATCGATGTTACCATCCATGACATCGTGGATATTGCCAGATTCTACCCCTGTACGGAGATCTTTTACCATCTGATAGGGCTGGAATACGTAGGAGCGAATCTGATTCCCCCAGCCTATCTCACCCTTCTCAGAGTATTGGCGATCTGCTTCGGCGCGTTTGCGGTCTTCTTCTAGTTGGATGAGCTTTGCCTTGAGCATGCGCATGGCTTCCTCGCGGTTCCTCAACTGAGAACGCTGCGTTTGGCAAGCTACGATGAGACCCGTAGGAAGGTGAGTGAGGCGTACAGCGGTTTCAACCTTATTCACATTCTGACCACCTTTACCACCTGCGCGGTAGGTATCCATCTTCACATCGGCATCCGTTACTTCGATATCGACATCATCAGAGATGTCAGGTGTCGCATCTAGCGAGCAAAAGGACGTGTGACGCTTACCAGCAGAATCAAAGGGGCTCATACGAACCAAGCGATGAATGCCGCGCTCATTTTTCAGATAGCCGAAGGCATATTCACCATCTATCTTGATCGTCACGGAGCGAATTCCTGCTTCGTCTCCGTCAGTGCTCTCCATGATCTCTGTGGTGAAGCCCTGACGCTCACAGTAGCGCATGTACATGCGCATCAGCATGCTTGCCCAGTCGCAGGCCTCTGTACCACCTGCACCTGCATGTATGGTAATGTAGCAGCCAGCATTATCATGAGAACCATTCAGGAGAGTGAGTAGCTCAAAGCTACGCAGCTTTGCTGCCCACGCATCGTACTCTGACTTCGCCTCATGCGCCATGTCGAGATCATTATCCTCAGCAGCCATCTCGATGGCTACTTCCACATCATCAATGGAGCTCTCCAGTCGGCGAAACTCTTCTAGACGACGCTTGAGAGGGTTTACCTCATTCATCAGGGCGCGCGCCGTATTCGGATTATCCCAGAAGTCGGGGGCGGCCATGCGCTCATCGAGTTCTGCTACTTTTTGTTCTAGGCTGGAGAGGTCAAAGATAGCTCCCGAGCTCGGAAAGACGGCTGCGCATAGCTGCCGTGTCGAGCGCCGAGAGATCAATATTGGTACTAGGCTTTTCCATATCGCGCGAGTATACGCGAATCAATATAAAAGTCAAGTGTGAAGCCACTCGTCAGGAAGGCAACTACATCGTGGTGTTGCACATCTTTTAAGGAGAGTTTTTCTTCTATTTATGGTGAAGGGTACGACAAGTATTTTTTTTATGCTCATTTAAAGCTTGCGATTTTGCATTGTTTTTTTATAATAAGCATGTGTTATGATTAAATCGGCTCTGCTACGTCAACTACCATGTTATGAGGTCTATGACCTATTCCCTAACCGAGCGTTGACGCGATACTGCGTTGGGATACCGTTACTCAATGAAGGTGACCGTATTCGAACACAGCTTGCAGAAATGAAGCGACAAGGTCTGGATCGACTCGCAGATATTATCATTTTTGATGGTGGCTCGAATGATGGATCTACAGATCATGATTATTTGCGCTCTATGGGGGTCAAGGCACTGCTTGTTAAGACTGGTCAGGGTAAGCAAGGCGCGCAGTTCCGTATGGGGTTTGATTATATCCTCAATCAGAAATATGAGGGAGTCGTTACCATTGACGGGAATAACAAGGATGGGGTGGAAGCCATTCCTGCCTTTATTAAGTGTCTTGACGATGGCTATGATTTCGTACAAGGCTCGCGTTTCCTCCCTGGCGGCAAGCATGTGAATACTCCTTTGTCCCGCTGGTTTGCTGTGCGATTTATACATGCGCCATGGCAGACACTCCTGTCTGGAACATGGCAGACGGATACAACTTCTGCTTATCGCGCTATATCGAGCCGCATGCTGGAGAATGAGCGTCTAGATATTTTTCGTGATATATTTTGCGGTTATGAGCTACTTTTTTATATGTCAGCTAAGTGTCCGCGACTAGGTAGGCATAAGGAAATTCCCGTTTCGCGTTGCTATCCAGCAAAAGGAAAAACACCTACAAAGATCAAATTAAGTGGGAATTTTGGCATCATCGTTGATCTGATTAAGCTTGCTTTTGGTTATTATAATAGTAAGAGAGTAAATGAAAAATGAGTTTGATTACATCGTGTTAGGTGCAGGTATATACGGAATGTATATATCTCACCGACTATCGAATCTTTACCCCCAGAGTAGGATAGGCTTGCTTGATTATGACGCAAGGCCATTTCAGCGCGCTTCCTATATCAATCAGGCCCGTGTTCATAATGGCTATCACTACCCGCGTAGTCTCGCAACAGCTTTGAAAAGTGCAGGTTACTATCAGCAGTTTGTGAGAGATTATGATTTTGCCATCAATAAGAAGTTTTACAAGTACTACGCGGTTGCTGCTAATTTCTCCTATGCGAGTGCTGAAAATTTTGAGAATTTCTGTAAGGCGAGCGGTATTCCTTGCAAGCAAGTTCATCCGTCGAAGTACTTTAAGGAAGGCGCGATAGAGGGCTGCTACCTAACAGAAGAGTTTTCACTTGATGCAAAGCGTATCTGCGCTTGGTTTGTTGAACAACTGAAACATAAGAAGAATGTAGAGCAGATCTATAATGTCCGTATAAAGGAGGTTCACGAGCGTGGAGATGTCTATGATCTGCGCATGGATGATGGCAGTATTGTTAGTGCTCCTTTTGTTCTTAACACCAGCTACGCTTCGGTGAATCAGCTGCTGGAGCTCTTCGGGTACGAAAAATTTCGCATTAAGTATGAAATCGCAGAGATATGCCTCTGTGATGTGTCAGAGAATGTACTAGATGCAGGGCTCACAGTGATGGATGGACCCTTTTTCTCGCTTATGCCCTTCGGGTATTCTGGATATCATAGCCTCAGCTCGGTGCATTATACACCGCATCTTACCTGTGTAGGTGAACTGCCAGTTTTCCCCTGTCAGAAGAATAATCCAGAATGTACCCCATACCGATTGGCGAACTGCAATCTCTGCCACGCACGCCCAAATACGGCGTGGAGTCAGATGAAACAGCAAGCTCGTCACTATCTTAATGACGATATAGACATGCATTACCATGAGTCATTGTTTGCGATTAAGCCTATCTTGCAGGCTTCAGAGATCAGTGACTCGCGCCCCACAATTATTAAAGAGTTTTCTAGCTCTCCACGCTTTATATCAGTCCTATCGGGAAAGTTCAACACGATGTATGACTTAGAGGAAATTCTCAAACAATGAAAAAAATTAAAGAACAAGTATTTATTTCAGCTCTAGCTTATGTAAGCAATAGAGAATCATTTATCAGCGATGCGTTGCAGAGCCTTTGGGTGATGCTAGAGGATAATTTCGTGGATTTTGAGCTCATTTTGATTGATGATTGCAGCGACGACCAATCCTGCGATAGGATTCACGAGTTTGCGAGAGGCAAAGAGCAAAAGAGACTCACTTTGATATCCTTGACGCGTAGACATGGCTTGGAGCGCGCCATGCGAGTAGCAGTTGATTTTTCAATCGGTGACTTTGTGTTGGAGATAGATGATATAGCCATGCAGTATGATGTTAATATGCTGAAGGCACTATATGATAAATGCTGTGAAGGCTATGACATTGTTTCCCTACAACCTTCTAATAAGAAGGCGGTGAGCTCAATGCTTTTTTACTCCTTACTGAACCGCTATTACGAAACGAATATCAATCTGAGTACACAAGTAGCACATTGCCTTACACGGCGTTCTCTCAATACGATTTCACGCTTCAAGGATAAGACAAGTTACAGAAAGATTCAGCATAGTCTCGGTGGCTATAAACAAACGAGTATAGAGATAGCACTGGATGAGAAGGTACGCTCCAACTATAGCCTTGGGGAACGCTTGCAAATGGGCAGTGATGTTCTCTTTTATTTCACCAATATAGGGATGAAGCTCTGCATCTATATAGCCCTGATTTTTATGATCATTACGCTCCTTGGAGGCACATATGCTCTTTACATCTATTTTTCAAGTGTTAATGTGATACAAGGATGGACGACGCTCATGATCTTTTTGAGTGCTGGTTTTTCTGGTGTGTTCCTTGTGCTAGCTATTCTGAGTAAATATCTCAACCTTGCTCTACGAGAAATGAGTTCAGCTCCAAGTTATACTGTGAAATCTATTGAAAAAATTTAAATGAAAACGAGTGCACTCATCGGCTATAACGGCTTTGTTGGAAGCAACCTCTGTCAGCAATTTAGCTTCTCAGATTTTTATAACTCAAAAAATATTCAAGAAATCAAAGGACGACACTTCGATTTGATTGTCTGTGCAGGTATCCCATCCACTATGTGGTTGGCAAATACAAGGCCAGAAGAAGATTTAGAACAAATTTTAAAATTGACAAATCTTCTCCGCACGTGTACCTGCGAGCGTTTCATTCTCATTTCCACTATCGCTATCTATGATGCAAGTAAAAAGGGGATGACAGAGGATAGTATAGACATGCTCGAAAGGCAGGCTGCTTATGGCAAGAACCGCTATCGCGCAGAGCGTGAGATTGTAAATGCCTTTCCACAGCACCATATTATTCGTTTACCAGCGCTCTTTGGACCTCATATTAAGAAAAATTTCCTTTATGACCTTTGTAATCAAGAACCAGCCTTTCTTAATGAGCAAGCCTGGACGTCTCTTTTGGCACAGCTAAGCGAGCCGCAAGCTGCACTCATTAGAAACTACTACCAGTTTGATGAGCGGAATGGCATGTATGCGTTCAAAAAAGAGAAGGCTCTTATCGAGGAAATGAGGGCAGAAATCCTCAGCATTCTTAGAGATCACCAGAGCACCGCACTTAACTTCACACATCCCGAGAGTCGCTTTCAGTTCTACGACCTGCGGCAATTGCAGCGCGATATTCAGATCGCTGTAAGTGCTAATATTCGAGAGCTCAACCTCTGCTCAGAGCCGATCAAGGCAAAAGATATTGCGAAAATTTTCTTCGATATAGACATGGAATTGCGAGGGACTCCACAGCTCTATGATTATGATATGCAGAGCTGCTATGCGCGGAAATACTGGCAAAATTGCCCATGGCAATACAGACGAGAGCAAGTTATCGAGCAGTTGAAAGACTTTTTCATAACTCAAGGAATAAACTTATGAATCTCGCAATTTCCAATATAGCATGGCTACCTGAGCAACGGCTGGATGTGTATGCTCTGATGCAGAAATTTGGCTACACAGGGCTAGAAATAGCGCCAGCACTTTTTCAGAGAGTTTCCAATGCCCCTTATACTCAGAAACAGAGCGTTTCAGATGCTGCTGTAGCTGAGCTAGAAGAATTTGGTCTATCAGTCGTCTCTATGCAGGCTTTACACTTCGGAGAAGAAGGGATGGCTCTTTTTGGGAGTAGTGCGGAGCGGCACAAACTTTTTGATTGCACGAAACTTGCATTAGATTATGCAGGAAAGTTAGGCATTAGGAATCTTGTTTTTGGCTCACCCAAGCTACGCCATGTTCCAGAAGGGATGTCACCTGAGCAGGTGGAAGATATATCGATACCATTTTTTCTGGAGCTATCTCAGGAGGCCTTGGCACGTGGCTGTGTAATAGGATTAGAGCCCAATGCCAAAGATTACGGTACAAACTTTATTAATACGACAGAACAGGCGCTAGATTTGATCAAGAAGGTAAGCTGTGATGGTCTCATGCTCAACCTCGATATGGGAAATCTCATCACTAATAGAACAGATACGGCTCTATTAAAAGATGCAATACCTTATATTAGTCATGTTCACTACTCGCTACCTATGCTACAGATCATTAAACGTGAAAATATCGATGTTTTTCGCCGATTTGATGACATCTTGCGTGCAAAGGTAGAAAAGAATGTCTACTTCTCCATAGAAATGGGGCGTTGTGAATTGAGTTTCATTGAGGATGCCTTGCAACTACTTGCAGATATGCGGTTGTAATTGTCAGAAATAGCTGAGTGGTCTTATTGTATGTTGCATATATTTAATGTATCATATAAGAGCCAAAGAATAATGGATAAATTCTTTTTAGCTCTAGCTTTCTCACTGTGGCTATTTATTAGCTATATGCCGTTCGCTGCTGCGATGATTAAGGCTTCTCTCGACTAGCTCAATGCACACTGAATCAAAGTATAAAAAGGATATCCTCTTAATTTCTTCTACGGTTCTGATATGCTCAATGTATCGCTTTTGCAGAATGAATAGAATCCTTACTACCAAATGTGTTCTGAGACTAGAGAATTTGTAAAAATTTAAAACTCTCCAAATTCCCTCTCAGCTCCCGAAAAGATCAATTTCAGAGCGGGGGTCCTGTAACAAACTATGGAGCTAAAACGAATGCAGTGCGCTCCAAAAAACTCCCAAACGCTTGGCTAGAGACATTGCGAGAGCACTCAAAGGAAGTGGTCATAGTCAGGCTATATGCATTTCAGCTATTTTCCTGTCTGGTAGAAGTGTGTGGTTTACTTCTGTTATTGGCTTTTCTCTATGTGATGAAAAAACAAAGTTATTTTAGAGACAAAGGAGTACAACTTGCGATAAGCTTTTTCCTAATAGGAGGCTGTTATCTAAGTACCTTTATTCCTTTTACAATGTCCGCCACAGAAAGTCGCTATTTCGCGCCGCATAGCTCACTTTTTGCTGTAGGATTAGCAATTTTTTCACTATATGTTATAAATAGATTCGTATTGAAGAGAGCCCCTTCGTCATCTATTAGATGATGGGCTTCGCTTGGCTCTACTCGTAAAAGCGGAAAAAATCTTGAAAGCAGTAGAGAGCGAGAATTTCAATTCACTTTGATATGCTTATGATCTCACGCAAGCTTTTTTATCAGGGCAGGAATGCACAGAGGCACTATCGGGAGGCTGCTTGCTGCCTGCGTCGTCGTGTATTCTGACGCTTAATCTTGTTCATTCGATCGCGCAGGTTCTGTAGTCTCTTGGCATCATGTGTATTCATGAGCTGCTGCCACGCCTTTCTTTGCTCAGCGATGCTCTCATCATCTGGACGCTCAGCGAGCAGGTAAAGGAGATTATCACGCGCTTCAGGGCTGATATCTGATCGGCTGAGAATGAGTTCTAGCACCCCCAGCGTCCTTTCATGCTCAAGCTCTGCTGCGAAGCTATCACCCTCGCGGTCTATTTCGTTCGCATAGTGAAGGCGTGCCGAGAGGTACTGAAGGATGAGCATGGTATCAGCTGGGTTCGCAGCAAGAAGCTCCTGTGCATAGAGTACTGCTTGCTGGATACTGAAGGGGTTCTCCTCCTGTGTTGTGGATGATGGAGCAGAGGTGATGTGTTGGGATGTGCTCGCTTGATTGCGAGGTCTCTTCCTCTTCATATTCGTTGCGCGGAGTGCTTGCTGCGTGTAAGCGCGCTTGGCTTTAAGTGAGCTGGGGTTTTTCTCCAGGACATGTGTGATAAGGCTATACGGAGTCTCATCATGAGGGCAGAAGAGGTCTCTTAGAGGAGTCTGTCGTAGCTCACTGAGTATGCTCGCTTGGATGAGTTGGAGGTCAAGATTGTCTGGCTGTTGTCTCTTGAGCTCAGCGAGTAGTGGGGCAAAGGCTCTGATGAGATTTGCCTGAGAAAAGGGGGTGCTCGCCTGTCGATGCGTCTGGGGTGTATGGGGCGAGTGTCCGCGTATCATGCGTAGAGCTAGCTGTAAGCTGTTGAACAGCTCGACTCGGGAGTCGAAGCTCAGTGACTCCTCCTTGTGAAGTTCGAGGTTCTCACGTAAGATCTGGATGGCATCCTTTGTTTTGTCAGGCTTTCGCTGAAGAAGGAGGACGAAGCTGAGCTTGTTGCGCAGGTGCACCTGCTCAAAGGAGTTAGTCGGATAATACGCAAGTGCCGCCTTGAGCTGCTGCTCCGCTTCTGTGAAATCACCAGCTCGCATTGATATCATGGCGATGGCTTCTCCTGCCTGTGCGATATGCTTCCCCTCGCCCGCTCCTTGGTGCAGCAGTTCTGAGTAGTAGGGGAGTAGTTCTTGGATCAGGCGGATATCAGCCTTCGTCGGGAGGTCGAGTTCCTCATCCTCATAGGCTTGTTGCTCACTCGTGGTGAGATTTTTAATGATGCTTGAGATCGCTTCGCCGGCGATGCTTGCATTTCTCTGAGCGCGGATGCGCTCGTCCTCTGTCTCATTTAAGGCATGCAGGATACGTGTGTAGGCGATGCCTGTTGTACTGAGTAGGGCGATGACGAGAAAGATGGCGATGTGTACCCAGATGGCGATGGCTCTCTTGCGGCGAAGCCAGAGGGTATACCGCCGCCATGGGCTGACGGCTCTCGCATGGATGGCTTCGCCATTTAAGTAGCGGTTAAGGTCATCTAGCATGTGCTGCATGCTAGGATAGCGGTCACTGGTGTCGAAGCTGATACTCTTATTGATAATCGCGCCTAAGTCACCTTGGTTTTGCAGAGGGGCGAGGGGAGTCTCACAAATGCGGCGAATGAGGCTGCCTGCTTCATTCTCTTGGAAGGCAGGCTTATTCTGCAGCATCTCATAGAGAGTGAGTCCTAGAGCATACTGATCGGTAGCATAGCTGCTCTTACCATGGAGGAGTCGCTCTGGAGCCATGTAGCGTAGTGTCCCGTCATTACTCTGTGTGACTAGAGGGGCCGCTTCCCCATCATTCAGCACCGTCGCAATGCCGAAGTCGGTGATATGGAGTGTCCTCTCCATATCCAACATGAGGTTGCCTGGCTTGATATCGCGGTGGAGAATGCCGTGTTGATGGGCGAAGCTGAGTGCCTTCGCGGCTTGTACACCAAGTTGGGCAATGGCTCTCTCATAGGGCTCACCGCGGAATGCTTCTCGGATGCCCTGGGGAGAGAGTACCTTCCCACGCACGAGACCCATGACGTAGTATCGATAGCCTTGTTCGTGACCTGCACCGTAGATTTCCACGATATTGGTATGCCGTAGCTGGGCGATGAGGCGTGCTTCTTTTTCGAAAGCCGCACAGTGCTCTTCATCATCGTTCCATGAGGGAGCCAGAATCTTGATAGCTACTTCTCTCTGTAAGGATTCTTGACGCGCCTTATAGACTGTTCCCATGCCACCACGACCTATCTTTTCGATGAGTGTATAACCACCAAGTGTTTCTGGGAAATTGGCGGTGGGTGTGATATGGTGCTTATGCGCATTGCTGCGACCAAGTTTTTCGACGGCTTGCAAGGCACTGAGTAGTTCGAGTAGTTCCTGCTCTGATGCAGGGTGCTCTGATGCAAACTCCTCGATGCTCTTCTTTTGATTGCCAGTGCGGGTTTGTTCCAGATAGAGCTCGACTAGATTTGCAAGATCTTCTTCACTAGAGGGCGTATTCTGATTGTCGTCGCTGGCTGTCATGAGAGGTGGCTGGGAGCTAGTCTTGGAAAATGCTAAACTGCATGATGAGCTCTTGGAATCGCTTCAGTGCCCTGACGTAGCGAATGCTGGCATTCTTTGGCTCGATCTCCAAGATGGCTGCGCATTCGGTGTTGCTGAGTTCTTCGAAGTGTCGTAGTTCGAGTATCTGTCTATCATTCTCGCTGAGTTCTTCTAAAACGCGACGTGTGACGCTCTGACGTTCCAATTTTACGAGACGTGTACGAGGACTCGTCATCGTGTCGGCAAAGCGTTCCCACGCATCAAAATTAGAAGAACTAGAATCTTCCTTATCAGAGAGATGTACTTCTTTCATGGCGTCACGCTTCGCTGCACCAAGGTGATGACGCTCCATATCAGCAAGTGTCTGCAAGGCGATGCGACGGAACTTCACATAGATGGGGATATCTGCTTGCTCCAAGAAGAAGCTGATGCGCTTACCGCAGGCGAGATAGCACTCTTGCAAGAGATCATCTATACCGATGCGGCGTTGGAGCACTGCAGGCATGCGTGAACCGAGAAGCGACTGGAGTCGGCTGCGGTGCTGCATCCACTCATCCGCCAGCCAGAGATGTGGGTTCTCATCAGCGGGCGGAGTGGAGTCAGGAGATAGGGTAGGGCTGGACATAGCTGAGAAGTGAATTAGTTAGTCCACGAGATTTTCCTCTCGTAGGCTGCGTGTCATGAGTTCATTGAGTGCCTGAAGTGCAGGCTTACCTTCGTGGAGAATCTCATACATAGCGTCCGTGATAGGGGTGCGTACGTCGAGACTGCGTGCGAGCTGGTAAGTGGATAGGGTATTGGGGATGCCTTCTACCACCTGCTTGATCTGAGTGATGCAGTCATCCATGCTGACTCCCTGAGCGAGCAAGCGACCTGCACGTAAGTTACGACTATGCTCAGAGTAGCATGTGACGACCAGATCCCCCATGCCTGAAAGCCCCATGAAGGTATCGCGTCGTCCGCCTCGCGCTTCTCCTACTCGTGCCATTTCTGCGAGGCCACGAGTAGCAAGTGCCGCGCGCGCATTGTCGCCTAGCCCGAGACCTGCACAGATACCGCTGGCGAGGGCGAAGACGTTTTTCATCGCACCGCCGAGTTGCATACCCACGATGTCATCTGTCGTGTAGATACGTAGGAAGGGGGTGCTGAGGCATGCCTGTACTGCGTTGGCTATATCTATGTTTTCGAAGCCTACGAGTGTGAGGCTAGGTGACTCTAGCATGATATCTTCTGCGTGGTTGGGACCTGATAAGACACCGACAGGGTAGCAGAGAGATTCACTGAGAATCTCACTCATCAGTTTCATGCTCCCCTGCTCAATGCCCTTCGTGCAGGTGAGAATCGCGGCGTTCTCATCTAGCTTGATCTTACCTAGTTGCTCTGCTACAGTGCGCATGACAACACTAGGCACGACGATGATGATGAGATTCGCTCCCTCGACATCTTTCCAATCGCTGGTCACGAGCACATGTTCTGGTAGCTCACGTGCACCGTCCACTGGAGCGAGGCTTTTGCGCGTGTTGCGAATGACATCCGCTTCTGCTTCACTGTTCGTCCATAGAATTACGGGATTACCAGCGTGACTTGCTGTGAGGGCGAGAGCAGTTCCCCATGCACCTGCGCCGATGACGGCTATTTTATCAAATTGACCTTGCATAGTGTATTATTTTTTGCTGAAAGCTTTTGGTTCAGTTCCTGCGATGATGCGGCTGATATTACTACGGTGCTTCGCGATGACGAGTAGAGAGATAAGCGCTAGTAATGAAATGATGAGAATATCCGACGTGCTCGCAGAACCATCAGTGATGATGGTTTCATAGACAGCCAGTGCAACCATCACAAGACCTGCTATCATACTGGATAAGGAGACGTAGCGAGTGATGAACATACAGATGACCCAAGTTAGTAATGTAACTGAGCCTATCATGGGGGAAAGGGCAAAGAGGCAGCCAGCTGTCGTCGCGACACCCTTCCCACCCTTAAATTTAAGAAAAACTGTAAACGTATGCCCTAGCACCAGCGCAAACATGATAGTGAGCATGCTGATAGTAGAGTCGAGGCTCATGGTGCTGAGATCTTCATCTAAGTGCCATTTGAGGAAGAGGAGAGGTAAGAGTCCTTTGAGGAAATCAAGGATGAAGACAGGTATGCCCCATGCTTTCCCCAGTACACGTATGGCATTTGTAGCGCCTATATTGCGGGAGCCATGCTCACGTAGGTCTATCCCATTTAGCTTACCTGCCAAAAAACCAAAAGGTATAGAGCCGATCAAATAAGCTACAAGAATAATAAAAAAAATAAAGGGGCTATAGAAATAAAGGAGAAATATACTGTGTGAATCAACTGACATGTCTAGCGTGAGTATACACGATCCGCCCCCTATCTTGCAACTCTTATTACTCGTATTGCTCTTTTGTTCACTCGCGTGTGTGTTAGGCAGGAGTTGGGGGGATTCTTGACATGATGAAGTGTTTCTGTTATGGTGAGCGCGACGTAAGTCATATTCATTATGAAGATGATACTCTATAGCTGCCTTTTGGGGATGACTACCCTTCTCCCCAGTCTGGCGGAATCCAACAAGAATAGCGAACAGCCTGTGTTACTCACAGAGCATCCTGTCATTACCCTCACCGAGTCAGAGTTAGGAGAGCTGACAGAAGCCCTCCATCGTGACAAGTGGGATATGCTCGTTCATGCTATGCCTATGCTAGAAAAAGGGGTGAATCCGTACCTTGCGCACCGTGATTACCAGATCACAATAGGCGAGCTCATCATCCTTACGCGTAGCTGGGACTGTCTTCGTAACATGCTCATCCGCGGTCTTGATGCTAGCGAAGCCATGATACAGCTGAGCGGTGAGATGGGGAATGCTCGTACCTATGGTCAGCTCATGGATTCTAACCCCATCATGACGGTAGAGCAACCCCTGCGCTTCACGGGAGATCTGCTTCGCCTAGCACTCGCACGTGGTGCGGATGCGAATGCACAATCGAAGGGAGAGCAAAGACGCCCCCTCATGACGCATAACTCTCTCAGTGATATTAAACTACTTGTTAAGAATGGGGCAGATGTTAATGCCACAGATCGCTTCGGTCGCACGGCAATTTTTTACCACTCAGACAGTGCTATTCTGAATTACTTGATCCAGAAAGGAGCGGATGTCACACACCTTGATAACTTGGGGCATAGTGCCATGGACTACTGGGCGGAGAATAAGAAACGCGCTCAATTACTAGCTAAGGCTGGAGCAGAGCGCATGCGCTCCATCCAGCTCATCAAGCTCGCCTCCTACCATGGCTACGAAGTGATCATTAATGACCTCGATGATTATGGCTATCTGATCATCAATGAGAAAAAAGAAGAGCAGATTGCAGATAAGATCGTCTTCTACCTCGCCTCACGTTTCCCCACACCGCACATACGTCAGACAGAGAACTGGCATGAGTTTGTCACATGGCTTCGAGATCTACCCTCTCATAGTACCATACACCGCTATGTACGCTGTCAGCATCACTTCACGAGCAATAAGGAGTGGCAGGTTCCTTATACACTCGATGAGCTCATTGACACGCTACCAATCTACGAAGGAGAGGAGAGAGTCTTCTGTAACTGTGAGAAGGACGGGCGCTAAATCTCCTATTACTTGGCTTCAGCACTCTTGTAGGGTGTATTTGGAGCTTGATATTGATCGTTGTTTTGATAGAATAACCGCATGTCGAGGACTCGTCCCTATATCTTGATTCTTCTATTTTCACTATTAATTAGTGCGTTACCTTGTCTCGGTGTTACGATGGCGAAGCGTACTGAGGATGGTAAATGGGCCTTTGTCCCTCTCGCTGATGGGTTTGATTATCCTGTTGGTAAACCTGATGCGAAGAAGTATTATAAGGCTCGTGGAATACGTTTTAAAACACCACGTCATCTAGGAGAGGATTGGAATGGAATAGGTGGGGGAAATACCGACCTCGGAGACCCTGTTTACACCATAGGCCATGGACTCGTCACATATGCGGCTGACCCCAAGGGACGCTGGGGGAAAATTGTCATCGTGCGACACGCCTACCGCGACCCCAAGCTTAACCGCATTCTCTGCGTTCAGACACTTTATAGCCATCTTGATCGCATTGATGTGAAGCTCGGGCAGATTGTCAAGCGTGGCGACCAAGTCGGCACAATAGGAACGAATAATGGCATGTACCCAGCTCACCTACATGCAGAACTGCACTATAATATCAATATTAACTGTGGGCATCAGGGGATCGCTAAGACTCCCAAAAACTACGGACATCTCACGAACTTCATTAAGAAGTATCGCAAGCTTCCCGCTGAGAACAAGTGGGTGAAGATCCCCATCGGAGGCTTCGCCCCTTATAAGAATACCGTAGGTCTCTAATTAGTCGTGTCATTGGAGCGTGCCGAGAAGATATGCCTCTTCGGGGGAAGCTTTGACCCAGTTCATGCAGGTCACCTTCATCTAGCGAAGCGAGCCTATGAGGTAGCAGGACTAGATAAGCTACTCTTCCTTCCCGCTGCACGCTCGCCCTTCAAGCGTGATCAAGAGTGCTTCTTCTCAGACGAGCAGCGACTAGATCTCCTACGCTGTATGACGGCACACCTTCCATGGGCGGAAGTATCCGAGATGGACCTACGCCTTCCGCCGCCTAGCTGGTCATGGCGTGTTGTAGAGCTCATGCGCGAGCAAGCACCTTTAGCTGAGCTATACTGGCTCATGGGTGTAGATCAGTGGGAGATGCTGCATCGTTGGGCTCGCTTCGACTATCTTCGTGAGCAGCTTACGTTTATCGTCCATCATAGGCATAAATCGCCTGAGCCGCGTGATAGTACGCGCGCCATCTTTATTGATGGTGAGCACCCAGCCTCCTCATCACACCTGCGCTCATGCCTGAAAGCAAAATCAGCCATACCCGAGGGATGGCTGAGTGGGGAGTGCCTTGAGCTCATCATGAGCTATGAATGAAGATCCATCGCAAGATACGTATGCGCCTCGAGTGTATCTCAGTGAATCTTTAGTGATCACCAGCGATACGCGCCCACGCTTCGATATCAATTGAGTCGACAAGCACATAGTCCATACCAGCTGCTAGAGCAGCATCCACTCCAGGTTGCGCATCTTCGAAGACAACACATTCGGATGCAGGTACTCCCATGCGCTCAGCGCAGACGAGGAATATATCAGGCTGCGGTTTTCCTCGCCCAGCATCTACGTCGTCAGGGGTGACAATGATGGGAAAGAGGTCTTCTAGACCCACCGCTGCAAGCGTGGCGCGAGCACCCTTAGGCGCACTGCCAGTGCCAATGGCATAGGGGATGGATTGTGCTGCCAGCTCTTGAACAAGATTCACCGTTTCTTCGATGATTTCTAGGGCTCCGTCAGCGAGGAATTGGAGATAGAGTTCACGCTTCTCATCAGCAACGAGCTTCGCATCCATTTGAAGTCCGTACACTTCGTTGAGCGATCCCACGATATCGACAGCTGCGCGTCCACCATAGTTCACGAACTCTTCGCCGCGGAAGACTTCGGGAGGCGCACCATGAGCCGCTAGAGCATGTCTCCATGCGCGGTAGTGCACACCCATGCTATCGACGAGTGTACCGTCTAGGTCAAATATATAGCCAGCATACTGCTTGCTCGGTAGAGTGGTTTTTGCCATGTGATAGAATTTTCTAGATGCTTAGAGGTGGAAGAATTCAACGAAGCGATTCAGATCCTCGTCCTTACCAAAAAGGACGAGGACATCGCCTTTTTCGAAAACGAGGTCAGGGGTAGGGGTGTCTATCACGGGCTGTTCTGGCATCGCTAGCACATCATCGCTAGGGGCTAGCTCCATCGTGACACCGCGTCGTAGAGTGAGCAGGTTGAGCTGATGCTTCGCTCGTAGATTCACATCGAGGAGGCGCTTACCTATCCATTCTTTGGGGAGATTCACATCAGCGAGTGCGTGGTTGTGATCTATTTTGCGCAGGCGCATGAGTCCCTCATTTTGGAAATGTGAGACCATCTGCTTCGCTGCGACATCTTCGACGCGGAAGAGATCCTTGACACCGATGAGCTTGAGCACATTGCTATGGAGATGGTTTGCGGAGCGTACGTAGAGGTTCTCCACTCCCAGCTCCTTGAGTTGGGCGGTGATGAGAATGCTACGTTCGAAGCCTTCACCTATAGCGACAATCACGTGAATATCATCTCCGATGAGATCCATCTGTCGTAGGACTCGCCCGTCCATGGCATCTCCTTTCATGGCATATGATACGTGATCCTTGAGCTCATTGACGACATTTTCCTGTTCGTCAAGCACGGTTACTTCATATCCGTTGGCAGTGAGTTGGAGGGCTAGTGATCTTCCGAATTGACCTAATCCAATGATGACAAATCTCATAATTCTATATAAAGCTGGGGTGTTATATTGTACTGTAAAAGAGGACTTCTATTAGCTGAGTGGTAGACGTGTTTCTGGGTAGCGTAGTAGCTGCTCATCGCCTTGTCTGATAAAGATCATCATAAAGGTAAACATCCCGACACGTCCGAAAATCATACTAAAAGATAGGATCATCTTAGAGCTTCCAGAGAGCTCCGGTGTAATCCCTAGAGAATAGCCCGTGGTTGTGTAGGCACTGATTTCTTCAAAAAGAATGCGCAGCAGACCATTGTCATGCGCTGCTATTTCTGGCTCGAGAACACTAATAATCATCGTCATGAGGATGATCCAGATGATGGATAGAACCACAGTAGACATCGCGCGGTTGATCGTAGCGCGTGCGATGCGTCTCTGGTGGATTTCTAAGTCTTCTCTGCCTCGCAGGACGCGATAGATTTCTAGGATACAGAGCGCAACTACAGGGGCGAAGACGCCACCACCTGTACCTGCAGGATTACCACCGATGAACATCATGACGCATAAGAACAGCTTGTAAGCTGGACCATAGTCATTCAGATCACTAAGGTTAAAGCCAGCAGAGCGACCAATACTGTTCCAAAGAGCCTCCCAAGAGAGGTCAAACCAAGGGCGAGAACTATGAGCTGATGGCTCAAGGATGGCAAGGAGGGATAGGATGATTGTACCACCGATGATTACGATGGCTGAGACACGCATAACAAGCCAGCAGTGCGTGCTCCAACGTAGAGAGGATCGCTCTCCTTTCAAGCGACTCTTCAGACGCGCGAAGCTCTCGAGGTAGACGCCAAAGCCCACTGTACCAGCAAACATGATGACCATCATGATGAGCTGAGCTGCCCTGAGTTCTTGCAAGAAGGGAGCATTCATGTTAGCAGAGAAGGTCGAGATGCCAGCATTGCAGAAGGCTGATATGGAGTGGAAAATAGCAGAGGCCGCTAAGTTGTACTGCTGCATCTCTGGTATGTTTCTCCATGCGAAGTAGAGGGCTATCGCTCCGATAGCTTCTACTATCACCGTCACTGAGATGACGATCTTAAGTAGTGATGGGACTATATTTACCCCCTGTTGGTCAAGAATGCCAGAGAAAGTTGCCTTTTCTTTAATGGCGAGGCGTTTACCTATCATGAGCATCACGAAGTAGGTGAAGGTCATCACACCGAGTGCGCCAATCTGAATGTTCATGAGCAAGACCCCCTTACCAAAGGGGGTGAATACCTGCTCGATGTCCAGTGTGCTCAGCCCTGTGATAGCAGTTGCGCTGGAGCACATGAAAAAGGCATCAATGATACCAATGGGCTTGTGAGTCGCTCCCGGTGTCAGCAGTAAGAGTGTGCTGATGAGGATGAAGGCGAGCATGCTGGTAAAGAAGATCACAGCAGGAGACCACTTGGGGCTTGATGGCTTGATCGTTGTGGCACGTCGCTGTGCTATCCAGCTGATGATATTGATGATGGAGAATACACCTATAATGAGACTCAGCAGTACGCTAGACCAGTAGAAGGCGGCGGTTAACTCACTGCTAACCAGATAGTGCACACAAAGCGAGAAGCAGATTGAGGCGATGATACCTACGAAGAGCTGCCAGAGGATGAAGACGGGGATAGGCTTTCCACTCTTCCTCTTGCGGCGGAAGAAGATAATCGTGTGGATAATAACGATGAGGGTGTTAAACCACACCATCCAGCATACAAGCATGTGGGAGGATAGTAGGAAGGAGAGCTGGTCTGCTGGCAGTACTGCCGTGCGCATGAAGCCAAGTTCCCAGAGGATGGAGAAGAGAATGAGTATCCCCGAGATCATCTCAGGAAACTCCCATATCTCATACTGCCGTTTTCGCCATTTATCCATGAATTTGTGTGAGCTGTGCAGAGTGTATCATAGATGCTTCCATTTGACAAGCATAGGCACCATAACTCACTATGGTGCCATACTTACTTCCGCTTGATGCTGTGATTAGAGATCAAAGATCCAGTCGTTTTTCTCCTGCATGTCTTTGTAAAACTTCTCGACTTCTTCCTTAGGAAGGACGAGGCTGGCTAAGCGTAAATTGTGGTCTGCGCTTGACTTGTCGCCAGCTTTTTGTGCCATCTCGGCGAGGTAGATATAGGCGATGGGGTAAGTAATCGAGAGTTCTACCAGGATTTTTTTAGCGTTCTTCTCATCTTTTTCGACGCCTAGCCCCTTATAGTGACAGTATGCTATCAGAGAGATAGCAGGTACGACATTGCGTCGTGCTAGATAGAGAAGATGTCTCTGTGCTTCCTTCGGTTTAGCTGGGGTGCCTATTCCCTTGATGAGACAGTAGGCGTAGGCGAGCTGACTCTGAGAATCATGACGCAGTGTCGCCTGCTCATAGTGACGGAAGGCTCGCTGCTCGTCCTTAGCCATGCCGAAGAGACCTTCCTCATAGATCTTACCTAGTAGCATGTGACCATAAGGCGAGTGGAGCATAGCACCAATCTTGAGAAGATACATCCCCTTCGAGGGATCATGAGGGATGTTAGCCCCTATGCCTTTAGTCTTCTGGAATTCTGGATCTAGCATGCAGTAGCCGATGGTGGCCATGCACTCAGCGTTGAAGGCCTGTGCTCCCTTGATTGCAAGGGCGAAGCTTTCAGCTGGATCCGTCTTAGAGAGGATGCGAGAGAGTTGGGCGTATGCGTTGCCATTATTCAGCTCAGCGGCCTTGCGAAGATATTCTGCCTGCTTGGCTGGATCCTTACACAGGGCAGCTGCCGCGTAGATGATGGCATCATTCCCACGCTCCATCTCTGAGAGTACTTCCTTGCGCTGGAGGTCTTCCTCTTTCAAAAAACGATCGGTGAGTTGAAGCCAACGGAGACGTGCATTTTTATCCCCACTTCGACTTGCCTGTGCGAGCAACTTGACCGCCTGATCCTTATCCTTTTTCACACCAAACCCATCGACGAGGCAGCCTGCCTGATGAATGATGGCAGGGACGAAGCCAGATTGCGCAGCTTTTTCGTAGAGCTTGTAGATCATCTCTGCCTTTGCATGGTCATTATTGCTTGACTCTTCCATAGCAAAGGTGAGACGGTGTTGGTTTGCGATATAGTAGGTGGCGACAGGATGCTCATCTTTCATCGCCTTCTCCATCCACACGGGCATGGCTAGTTCATCATTTGTAGCCATGAAGACTGTGTTTGCAGCAAAACTGAAGTCGTAGGAGTTCTTCTTCTGCTGCTCGTCGAGGTTTTTGAGAAAACGTTGATACTCCTGTGGGTAGTTCTCAGGTGAGTTGATACTAGCCCATGCTGAGGCGCTCAATGTGCATAGTGCTGCTACGCCTGTTACGGAGAGGTATACTGGATTCATATACGGTTATTTTATGCTGATATTGCTCTCGTGGCAAGGATAAAGGCTTGTGATGTGCTTAATCGCTTGATAATAAATAAAAGTGAATGTTTCACGACTCACAGATTAGATGTTCCACATGTAGATCATGGTCCTCAGTTGGAAGATGCTCGCAGAGTTGATCTCGGTAAGCTAAGGCAACTCTCGCTGCCTGTGGTGCGCGCATCAGATATCGATCATAATATCCGCCACCATAGCCGAGGCGTGCCCCGCATGGGCTAAATGCTACTCCCGGAATGATGATCATATCTAGCTGACTAGCATCTAGTAGTGGGCAGCTCTGGTGGGGTTCTCTGATGTTGTAAGATCCTAGGTGAAGCTCCAGTGTGGGCTGCCTTACTCTATAGAACTCCATGTGGCGTGAGGATACATGGCAGCGAGGAAAGGCGTAATGATGCTGCGGGAACTCAGTGAGGAGAGGGAGGAGCTGTACCTCATGCATCTGAGACGCATAGAGACCGATCAGTAGAGGGGAGGTATGCGAAAGGTATGGGCTAAGCAGGCGACGCAAGGGTGCAGATCGAGCTTCGCTCTGTTCATGGGTAGAAAAAGTGGCGCACAGATGCCGCAGCATTGTACGCCTTAACTCTTTCTTGCGTGTGAGAATATCGTCTGTCACGCTTCTTAGTGTGGTACTCGACCAAAGAGGGCAAGCATGCGTCCAGTCTTCCCCTTTTCCACGCGATAGGAGTAGTAGTTCTCGGTATCGGAGGCGGTGTCTATACCACTATCAATGATGTTGTGTGGCTGAATGCCTGCATCAGATAACTGTCGCTTGATCTCGCTTGCAATATCGACTTCATAATGGGGAGGGCGGATGCAGGGTGAGATGACAGCGATGCAATCTTGAGCCTTTGTGCCCTCGTACTTATACATAGCCTTGAGTGTCTTGGAGACGATATTGAGCTCTGTGCCTATCTTTCCCGAATGGAGGAGACCGCGTGCACCAGTACGCGTGTCATAGATCCAGACAGCTGCGCAATCGGCCACATAAATGCCAAGACAGCAATCAGCGGTGCGAGAACATACCAGTGCGTCTACACCTTCTACAGGGAAATAACAGCCAATATCTCCGACGAGAGCCACATTGTTCCCATGAACTTGCTCTGCCGTACGAAGAAGTGAGGGGGCGATCCCTTGCTCCTCGATAATCTGATCATGGCGGGGTCGAAGGGTGTCTAGCATGACCTTGCGATCTGTGGTAACAGCGAGATCTGCCTGACGGGTGATGAAGCGTGCAATGATGTCTGGCTGCTCATTGAGCTTATCAAGATAGGATGGCTTATAGGTATTCATGATATGATGTCAAGGTGGTGAAGTCTTAGTGTGCGGACTGCGTGATGCTCTTTTGCTTATTGAGAACAGTACGAGAATGTGGGGGTGCAGCTTCACTATTTGTTTGATTAAGCATGCCTGCGATGTCTTGCACGAGATTGTCTCGCATCTCTTCTACAATCTTGTTGCCACTTTCCGTGATGTGGACGAGGATCTTACGCCTATCAGCTGCGGCTGTGCTACGGTAGATGTAGCCAAGCTCCTGAAGCTTGTCAACCATGCCAGTAGCAGCGGCAGTTGAGTGTCCCATCATCTTGGCAATATTGCTCATGGAGAGACCTTCTTCCTCCGCGAGATATGCCAGAAGGAAGAACTGTGGATAAGAAAGTCGCTCTTTGGAGAGCTCAGGGGATAGGCGAAGAATGCAGCTGCGCTGCGAAAAGAGGACAAAGTCTGCAAGCTTCTGAGCTTCTTTCTCATCTTTGGGGGAAAGCGTGGCTTTTTTTCTGTTTTTCATTCGTTGATCAATTGGTTCGTTCATTCAAAATATTAAAGAAGAATTTACCTTTTGCAAGTCCAAAAAATCAGCTAAAACTGAGCAATTTTCCCTATACTTCCATCTAGTAGTGTCTGTGAAATATCACTACTAGATCTAGAAATGGCAGCTAGATTTTTTTTATGGCTGTATCTTCAGCACATCGAGTAAATCTTGTGTAAGAAGGCGCTGACGCCCGAGTCGCTCTATCTCTTCGCTGATGAGCCGCCACGTCTTATTGAAGCTAAGTAGGTGCTCTTCTGCTTGCACATAGTCGACCGCCGATGGGGTAGGAAGCTTTGTAAGAACACGAGAAAGAGTATCCATCTCTTGCTGGTAGGTCTTTAGTATGGGTAGTTGCTTCTCTACACTCTCCGCATCTTGGCAAGCTTGTAAACTAGCAAGTGTTTTTTCTAGGAGTGCGACAAGGCTAGCCGAGTATTGGCTATGGCTAGTGATCTCGGCTTTCTGCTCCTCTTGACCAAGGAGAGGCAGGGAGAGAAGCGGTAGGATGAAGAGTAGAGTTTTAATCATTATTTTCGAGATGACTTCTTATCGCGCTTCTTGCGGAAGAGCTTTTGAGCGGTACCGCAGGCAGGGCAGCGGAACCACATCTTCGTTAGCACTGCAAACGCGGTGGGTAGCGATGTGTTAAGGAAAAGAAAGCGATGCGCATGACGATGGCGTGGGAACTTACGCACGCTATAGATATTGATATGGCACACCTGACAGCGAAATAATCCGCTACAGATGTAGTAGAGAAAGCCCAGTATCATCACACCACCGATGTAGTTCTTTGCTGTGTTGATAGGAATACTCTTATCAAAAAGCATGTAGACGGGTAAGAGCAGGGCAGAGAGCATGAGAGGAAAGATAATCCATGTGCAGAATGCCCCTAGATAGCATGTGAAGGAGCGCTTGTAGCGAATGGCATTACCGATTCCTTGCTTGTAGATATCTCGCTCATGCTTCTTCACCTTAGCCACGCTGAAACTCTCATCGCTGAGAGGTGTAGGTGCTGGTACAGGGATGGATACAGGCTGAGAGAGCTCGATCTCCTCAAGAAGAGGGGATGCTACTTTCTTCACCGTTTCATCATCGGCAGGTGTGAAGGCAATACCCTGCATCTTGAGCAGCTCTTGCGCCTTGCCGCAGAGGCGTGGCACGAGATCAATAAGACCTACCTGTGCGCGGTCTGGAAAGAAGTCGTAGTACTGTTCCAGATCTCTGATAAGGGTGTTCGGATGTATCTCAGCTAGCTGGATATCCTCGAGGATACCCACAGACTTGAGTGTGGCACGTGTTGTGGCGTCGAGTTGCTGGATGAGTGCGGTGGACATGTGATTATTGAAGCGCGTTAAGCATGCTGGTGAGTTGCTCCTGTTTCTGAGCCCATTCTTGGAGACGAGCGCGTTCCTGCTCGACAACTGCCGCAGGGGCACGGTCTGCAAAGCCAGGGTTATTGAGCTTGGCTTCACTCTTCGATATCTCTGAGAGGATTTTTTCAAGCTCCTTGGTCAAGCGCTTTCGCTCTGCATCGAGATCTACTAAGCCATCAAGAGGCATGAAGATCTCACCTAGAGTGCTCAAGCTAGTAGGAGTACCCTTATCGGCTTGGTATGCCGCATCAATATCAACGCAGCGTGCACCTGCGAGCAGTGCGAGTCTCTGCGCTGTATCGCTGTCCAAGCTCGTGGATGGTTTAATGATGAAGCGCACATTCTTGTTCGTGGCGAGGTTGTACTCAGCCTTGAGATTGCGGGCGCGATTAGCCCCCTCGTAGAGCTGCGAAGCTAGTGCTTGCGCTGATGAGACTGTATGGGCGGAGAATCCCTTGAGCAGCTCATCCTTCTCAGGCAGAAGCGTGGACATGAGAGGCTTGCCACCTTCACTCGCGGCAAAGCCGAGGCTCTGCCAGAGTTCCTCTGCAAGGTGAGGCATGATGGGAGACAGGAGGCTCAGGTAGTGGCGCAGCACCGTATCCATCGTGATAAGAGTCGCTTTCTTTAGACCGAGTTGCTCCTCGGTGCGCAGATCGTTCTTAACCGCTTCAAGGAAGAGAGCGCAGTATTCATTCCAGAAGAAATGGTAGAGCACCTGCGTGTAGGTGTTAAACTCATACTTCTTAAGGGCACTAGCTACTTGATCATGCAGGGTCTCTAGTTTTGCTAAGATGTCGATGTGTACAGCTGAGAATTCAGGTTCGATAGAAGCTTCAAGCTCAGTTTGCATCATGCGGAAACGCACAGCATTATAAATCTTATTGGCGAAGTTCTTGCCTTCTTCAATCTGCTTCTCATCAAACTTGATATCAGAACCTGTAGGCGCGATACGCATCAGACCATAGCGCAGACCATCTGCCCCATATTGGTCAATGAGGTCGAGAGGATCAGGGCTATTACCCAGTGACTTACTCATCTTACGACCCTGCAAGTCACGCACGATTGAGGTGAAGAATACATCGTTAAAGGGCTTCTCTCCCATGAAGTGGTAGCTCGCCATAATCATGCGCGCGACCCAGAAGAAGAGGATGTCTGGTCCAGTAACGAGATCTGATGTGGGGTAGAACTTAGCGAGGCACGCCTTGTCCATCGTGGCGTAGGGCCAGATCCAGCTGGAGAACCATGTATCGAGAGCATCTTCATCCTGTACCCAATTCTCAGGATCAGATGGAGGGGTAACGCCTACATAGAGATCACCAGCCGCCGCATCTTCGATGTCAAGCTTTGTGGCCTCTTGAAGCTCCAGAGCCTTTTGCTTCCTATACCACACAGGTATGCGGTGTCCCCACCATAGCTGGCGACTGATGCACCAGTCCTGAATACCATCCATCCAGTGAGCATAGGTCTTAGCCCAGCGTGCAGGGCGGAAGGTGATATCACCGTTCGCGACGGCATCGCTTGCTTCTTTCACACAGGGGTACTTTAAGAACCACTGCATGCTGAGGCGAGGCTCGACAGGCACACCAGAGCGTTCACTCATGCCGATGTTGTTCTCGTAGTGCTCCTGCTTGACCATTAGACCTTTCTCTTCGAGCATCTGCGCGGCGAGATGGCGCGCTTCGAAGCGGTCTTTTCCGTGGAGCTCAGGGAGCTGTGGGCAGTCGATGTTACCATGCGCATCGATCACAGAGATGAACTCAAGCTTATTTTTCGTGCCGATTTCAAAGTCTGTTTTATCATGGGCAGGGGTGATCTTGAGAGCTCCCGTGCCGAAGTCGATTTCTACCCCCTCATCGGCGATGATAGGGATCTCGGTCTCATGTAGCGGACGCAGTACCGTTTTACCAATCAGGTGGGCAAAGCGTGGGTCTTCGGGGTGAACAGCCACAGCCACGTCTGCCATGATGGTCTCGGGGCGCGTTGTAGAAACATGAAGCTCACCACTGCCATCGCTTAACTTATAGCGAATAGTGTAGAACTTCCCCGTAGCTGCGGTCATGATGACCTCTTCATCAGAAAGTGCGGTGAGTAGGACAGGGTCCCAGTTTACCATGCGATAGCCGCGATAGATGTTACCCTTATTAAAGAGATCAACGAAGGTATTGAGCACCTGAGGTGCGAAGACCTCATCCATTGTGAAGCGCTCACGATCCCAGTCGCAGGAACATCCCAGCTTCTGGAGTTGTTTGATGATGATGCCACCATGCTTTTGCTTCCACTCCCAGACGAGATTCATGAACGCCTCGCGCCCTATGCTGTGGCGAGTCTGAGGAGGATCTTGCTTCGCGAGTTCTTTTTCTACACGTGCCTGAGTGGCTATGCCTGCGTGGTCAGTACCTGGTAGCCAGAGCACTTCCTTGCCTTCTTGGCGAGCACGGCGCGCGAGGATATCTTGAATAGAGTTATTGAGCACATGACCCATATGGAGCACTCCGGTCACATTCGGAGGGGGGATGACGATGCTGTATGCATCCTTTTCTGACAATGGATTAGCCTGGAAGCACTTTTCCTGCATCCAAGTGTTTTGCCATTTCTGCTCTACATTCTTAGGTTCGTATGCTTTTGGTAATTCGGACATTTAGAAGAATACTAGCATTTCTATCTTGTTCTTACAAGAATTTTATTTAATATATTTACATTAAGTTTGTTATCTTCTCTGCCTGTTGCTTCCCCAGCCTTGTGTGCGGTTACGACGCTCAGATGCCTGTTCGCTGCGCTGGTTATCTTCTTCTCGTTGGATATTATCCTCTTTCATGCGAGCAGCAGCTTCTTTTGCAGCTTCTATATCCGCTTTCGTGTAGGCCTCTATATCAACGGCAACGGTATCTTTCTTCACTTCAAGCTCAAAGGGGTTGGTCTTTAACGCGACGAGCATACTCTCACGAATGTTTTCGAAAAACGCTTTCACAATACTCGCAGCAAATACCCCACCCGAGATAACCTGTCCGGGGCTTCCCTCATAGAGTGCCACATAGGCATAGCGTGGCTTTTCCGCAGGTAGGTAGCCCGCAAACCATGCTAAGCGGCTATCATCGGAGGGCTTACCCCACTGAGCCGTACCGGTTTTACCAGCATTAGAAACATAACTAAGAGCAGCGCGCCGCCCCGTGCCACCGTTGACCACACCATGCATGCCCTTGCGCACGACCGCTAGAGCAGATTTCATATCTTGAAGGTTATTTTGCACTTCTGGCTTGAACTGGAAGACTACATTACCATTCCTATCGTGAATCTGGCGGATTAGCTGGAGCTGGGGAAGATAGCGCCCATTGGCAATACCACACATGGCATGAGCAATCTGAAGGGGGGTGGCTAGGAGTGGTCCTTGACCTATAGCTATGTTGGCAGCATCACCCTGCTTGAAACCTCGACCGTAGTTCTTGTACATCCAGTTCTCATCAGGTACATTCCCTGACTTGTCAGGGATGGGAAGCCCCGTACGCGCACCGAAGCCAAAACGTCGAGCCACAGCACAGAGACGTGCTGAACCTAGTCGATTATCACGAGTCGCGGCAATCTGGTATAGGAATGGGTTGTTCGAGAGGACGAGAGCGGTGACGCAGTTAATAGAGCCCGCGAAGGAGGAGTGATTGCGGAATTCGTAATCACCGATGCGCACGCTATAAGGACAATAAATATAGGTATTTTCCTTAATAATGCCATACCTCAGTGCCGCGGCTACGGTGACGGTCTTGAAGGTAGATGCTGGTGGATACATCCCAGCAAATGCACGCGAAACGAGAGGGTTGAGAGGGTTGAGCCTTAGCTTGTCATAGTCCTCTTGAGTGATGAATGGGATGAAGGCGTTCGGATCGAAGCTAGGCACACTCGCCATCACAACGACTTCTCCTGTGAGGCAGTCTATCATGACGAAGGCCCCTCGTCCGTTTGTGTTCTGTCGCAGCGCCTTTTCAGCGGCTTTTTGCCACGCGAGGTTCAGTGTGGTTACGAGCGTGCCTCCAGGTCGAGGCTTGACTTGGAGTGAATCGAGTATTTTATCCCCATTTTCGTTGAACATCAGCCTCCATACGCCATCACGTCCTGTGAGTTGCTGGTTGAAGCTTTTTTCTAGCCCTGCACGTCCGACTTGACGCTCAAAAATAGGATCGTTATGGTTAATGGGACCGGTTGGAAGCTTCGCCTCTATGCCTGTGTAGCCCAGAATGTGCCCAGCAGTACTCATCTCAGGATAGCGACGAATATAGAGAGCTGTCATCTGGCTGTATGGAATAGATGCGAGCTTCTCTTTACGCTTTTTGTAGTCAGCGTTCTTCATGACGCTGGCTACAGGCAGGGGTAGCCAGGCTCGGTTGTGATAATGGTCTAGTAGCTGCTTATCTGACTTCTCCCATGTCTTTATTTCTTCAGCTTGGAAGGCCGCGATTGCCGCGCGCGCGATGCGTAAGATATTCTCATCGCTCTCATCATCTATCTGCCCGAAGAGGATGGAAGGCTGATATGCAACCTCTGAATAAGCAAGTGGCTGCCCACTTCTATCTGTAATAAGACCGCGCGGAGCGGGGACACTCATGGAAATCGTGCGCGCAGATTTTCGCGTCTGCGCGTAAGCAACACGCGACGGGTCATGTATTGAGGGGTCATCTGCGCTGGTGTCATCGACTACAGCTTGAATAGTGCCAGTACCTGTCGGGGTAGGGGGGGAAGGGAGTGTGCCATCTTCGGATGAGGGGCTCTCGACATAATCTTCTGCCTGACTGACACCTTGGCTACTGCCCAGCCCATCGCCCTCACCACCTAGATTAACAGTCTCGATGACCTCTTCTTCTACAGCATCTTGCTCGGCGTGCAGAAGAGGGAAGATAGAAAAGGCGATGAAAAGGGGGATGTGCTGGAGGGGGCGGATCACGTCTGTATACTATCTGAACTGATCGCGAATCTCAAGCCTCATTTTAGTGGTAGGACATAAGAGCACATAAGAGAGTAGAAGATTGAGCTACTTGTCATAGATTAGCCTTGCATGAAGAATATTTTTTGAGATAATACGGCTCGACATGCTAAACCAAGAAGTCATTCTCGAAGAAGAAACCGCAGCTGTGCAAATCCCTGGTGGAAATGGTCTGATGCTGCCTGAGGGATCTCGTATCTATATTACCCAGATGCATAGTCGCACGATTACGGCGGCCAGCGATCTAGGTCTGGTTCGTATCACTCGTGAGGAGGCTATACGCTCGAAGATTCTCCCCCCAGAGGAAGAGAAGAAAAGTGATGAGAGTAACGAGAATTTACCCCTAGAGGATAAGGTCTGGAATGCGCTCAGAGAAGTTTACGATCCTGAGATACCTGTGAATATCGTCGACCTAGGGCTCATCTATGATGTGGAGATCGTGGAAGTACCCGGTCAGGGTGCCCATGTGCATGTTCAGATGACTCTCACAGCACCAGGTTGTGGAATGGGACCTCATATTATGTCAGAGGCAGAGTGCAATATCTATGAGCTGCCCGATGTCTCGGAAGTGAACGTTGAGTTTGTCTGGGATCCCCCATGGAATGATTCGATGATGTCAGAGGAAGCACGTATGGTGCTCGGAACAGCTTAGTAATCGCTGTAGGGTATGGGTATAGTTAATTTGGGTTTGTCTGATGAGGAGATGACGCATCTCGCGGAGATCGCTACTCTCGCCCTTCTCATGCTACAGCAGAGTGAGGAGAGCAGTGCTGATCCTCGAGCACGCATATGGGAAAAGCTCTGCACCGATATCCTAGGTGCCGCGCGTTATGTGCCCGGTCTTCAGTCTCAGATGGATCATGATGAGTCAAATGACAGCTGGACACTCAATCAGGCATATGCCGAGCATTCCTTCTATGAAGATCTACTTGATGAGTATCAAAATCTCACCTTCTGGAAAGAGATCGTAAAGCGAGTCAGTAAGCAGAGATTGGAAGAAGAGGGGGGGCTAGACTTGCCACAGGGGGAACGCATCGTTCGACTGCGCATGTTACGTGATATCTACAAGAATGAGTTCCAGGAATATGGATTATCCCGATTTCGCTTATCACCCTCATCTGAGGATATATATGATTAAAGACTCTTGCGTGAGATGCGCTTGATCTGCCATGCAGAGATCAAGATGGGCACTAATCCCATGATGAAGAGGTAGGTGAGGTTACGCCATATGGTTGATATAGACCCCTGATCTGATATCTGTTCCATTTCGTGGAGTAAACGAGGCTGTCGTGAGGAGAGGAAGAAGCCACGTGTCTCACTCAGACGTGCATCTTTACGCGCACTCTTCACACCCTCACGTATGGAGGTGAGTTCACGGTTCGCGTAGAAGAACTCTAGAGGTTGAGCCTTGGGGTTCTTACTCATTTCTATTTGTAGCTCAGCGAGATGGTCAAGATACTCATGATCGGATCGCAGCGCCGCATTTCTGACACGTCGCAGTGTGCGGCGTGCTTCGACATCATCATCGTGGACGGAGTTGAGAGCGAGGACGGCACGCTGGATAAAGCGCAGTTCATCATCCGTACCATAGCTCTTCAAGTACTCTCGTCTATCATTAATCGTGGAGAGCTCTTGTTCCCATCTATTCTCCTCAGTCTGGACGATGAAAATAAGCTCAAAGGCATAGCGTAAGGGGCAGAACTCAGCGATCAGGGGGACAGCCTTTGTCTTAATATCGTGCGTTTCCTTATCCTGATAAGCGACTCGATGACGTAGCTGACCTAGCTGCGGGAGAGCCTCGATTTCTACAGTGGGAATGAAGTCATTCATCTCTTCAAACTTCACCAGAGCTCCAGCTAGTAAAATCTGAGGTACTAGTGTCAGCGGGACGATGTTGAGTGCCACACGTTCACTACGCGCAAAGGTTGAGACCATGAGCGAGATAGATATCCCGACAAAGGCTGTCAAAGCCATCACACCTAGATGCATCCAGAACATGAGATGAATCTCAAGTATCCAGTTACTAACTAGGAGGTATAGGGCGCATTGTACCGTTGCTAGCCCTGTAAGGACAAAGACCTTGGAGAGAAGATATCCCGTGACGAATACTTTGTAATTACTCTCGCGTTTGAGTATGGAGCGATCACGTAGCACTTCGCAGGCAGCCACCATCAGCCCAAAGAACATCGCAAGAATGATGGAGAGAAAGAGGTACTCAGAGATGTGTAGAGCCTTGTAGAAGCTATACTCCTGCTCTGATGCAGCACGTAAGGTTCCAGCGATGAGTAGTCCTAATACTGGACCTTCTAGGAGAAGGGCGTAGAGCCCCATGCGACTGCGGACGCGACCTAGGAAGGTACGATTCACCCAGATCATAAAGAGCTTGAAAAGCTCATAGAGATTGTGTGAGGGACGGGGGGTGATGGGTTTGTGCTGTTTCGGCTCGACTCTCTTCTTACTCGTCTGCTTGCGGTAGATGAGCGATTCGAAGCGCTCCTGCCAGAAGCGTGTGTTCTTGTTACGGTGATTTTGGAAATGCTGAGTGGGTGCTTCTAGTACTTCAAATACATAGTCTGATCCTCCCGACTTAACACTTTCGGGGCTGATGCGAAGTTGCATCTCCTGTGCCGCCTCTTGGAAATAGTCCATCATCTCCGACGGACTGCCCCAGAACGCCATGTGTCCCTGATTATCGAGTACTAGCACCTTATCGAAGCGATTCAGTAGAGAGCTTGCTGGACGATGCAATGAGCAAAGCAAGATACGTCCTTCTGCCATGTCTTCCAGAGTCTTAATGACGCGCTCAGCATCACCAGAAGACAGACCACTGATAGGCTCGTCTATGAGGTATACCTCAGCCGTGCCTGTGAGATCTAGCCCTAGATTCAGACGTGATCGCTCACCATCAGAGATGGTTCGCTCGCCAGCGCGACCCACTCGTCGCTCTGCGAGATGCTCTAGCCCGATGAAGTTGAGCACCGTCTGTACGCGTCGCATGAGGTCTCCTCGTGAGAGACGAGGACGGCGTATGATAGAGGCTTGGATAATGTGCTCTTCCACGGTCATCGCTTCATCGAGGATGTCTTCGCGTGGGATGTAGGCAATATGGCGGCGCAGCTGCTGCGAGCTTGTTTTAAGAAGCTCCCCATTGTAGAGAATGCTCCCGTAGCTGGGATTCTGATGCCCTGCTAGCAGAGATAAGAGTGTGCTCTTTCCTGAGCCGCTTGGTCCTAAGATGCAAGCCATCTCACCGCGCTTGAGACTCAGGGCGATGTTGTCGAGTACGCGCCCCGATCTGGGATAATCCTTAGAGAGACCGCGCACTTCAATATGCTCAATACTGCCTGACTCTTCGTCGAGTACACCGATAGAAAAGCGACAGCGAAGTGACTGTGCAGGGCTGAGGTTAATCAGATCTCCATCCTTTAGATCTACGATATTGCTTTTTACAGGCTGCTGATCGATCATGAGTCCCGCACAGCCTTCGAGAATGCGAAGCTGTCCAGTATTGGAAGAGCGTGAATAGCTAACCTCAAAGATGCATTCCGATGCGAGACCAGCCGTAAGCATGAGAGCGCCTGGCCTATTCGTGTCAGGGATGTTTGTTACGAGGATTTTCTGATGAGTGGGGTTGAGATAAAAGCGACGCTCCTGACCAAGATATTGCGAAATATTAGCGAAGATATAGGGACCTTTACCGTCAATGGTGAAGTGAGCATAGTACCCCGTTGTGACTGGAGTATGGGGCTGAAGCTGGTGCTGATGGAGCAGCATGCTGTGATCTCGGGAGAGTAGCTCAATTTCAAGTCGCAAGCCGATGCGCATCCGTGCGATACTGTGACGAGTGCGCAGGCGAGTCACTGTGAGTGTATCATCCTCTAGGTGAAGATAGTTTACCACCTTGACACCCGCATACTTTGCTTGGAGGAGGAACTGGATATGCTCATAAGAGATACTGCGTGATGGAAGCTCGATTTCTTGCCCCTTATGGAGAGGGATCATCCCGCCCATAGGTAACTCGCGCCCTCGCACATAGAGAGGGGAGTCTGCATCATTCACAATCAATGTCAGATGCGCACATCGTAGTACACGGAATCGCACATCCGTATCATCGTGCATGAGTAGGAAATCACCCTTGCCAAGCTGGGCAGAGAAGACAAGACTTTCGATAAGGCTAGAGTTATCTTCACAGATCTGCAGCTCATCTCTAATGAGGCATTCCACCGTCTCGGGGAGAAGATCTATCTTCAGACCATAACACACCTTCGCGAAGAGATCTTTCTGCACAACCTGTTCATCTACTTGGTACAGAAGCGTGTAGATCTCCAGAGCTAGAGCATAACGCTCCTCAATAGTGCGTCGATTGGCGCTCAGTGTGAGCATACCTTCTAGTGGATAGTGCGCATCATATGCGGAGTCGAATCGCTTGATTAGCCATTGGTGCTCCACATTGGGGAAGTTGTAGCGCAGCATGTCAATAGCCGCATCTATATCCTCTAGGGATACATCATCGATGCGTCGTAAGATGGTCGCAAAAAGATCGATGATGGTTTCAGCGTAGTGACGTCGCGACTCCGTACGAGGCATGATGCGCTTAGGAATCTGTGCAAAGAGCTTCGCAAAGTGCGCACGCGCCTGATGCGCATAGCGTTGGAGGTAGAGTAAGCTTTTTGAGAACAGTGAAGGCATAGCGCGAAGTAGATGTCATGTGGTCAACTTACCCTTGACTGGGGGATACTCCTGCCCCAGGGCAGCGTGACTCCCAGCCAGGGAAGTTCCAGCGATAGGGGAAGTCCTTGCACTGCTGTGGCTTGACCTCTTGTATGCGACAGCCATTCTCAGTGAGCATGTAGCAGGAGCCATCTTCCTTATCGATGATAGAGAGCCCCTGCCTATTCCCGCGCAAGCGACACAGCGTATTGATGAACTCAACTTCATCCATCTCAAGAAAACGTGCGATGGTAGAGACCTCCTCATCGGTGATGCAGACGTCGCCTTCCCAGCGGCAGCAGTTGCCACAACGCTGGCAGCTATGGATGATGTCATGACTCATTTTCAGGAGAATAGCAAATTTCTGCTCATCTGTAAAGTCACTCTTCTGGAATGGGTGGCGCGATGAAGCGTGTGATGATTTTCCTATCTGGCGAAGCCATTGGAACATCGGCTAGACGGTCGAGTGGGATGAACTCTTCTCCCTCCAAGATGCTGATGTTTTCTTCTGAAACGCGGTAGAGCTGGCGCGTGATCTTGTAGCGCGTGACGCTATAGGTTTGCGTCGTAAGTTTCTCTGATCCAGTGAGATCTTGCTCATCACGAGCGGGTAGGCGGAACATTCCCTCGTGGCGTTTCCCCTTGCTCTGGCGCACGAGTAGTAGCCCCTTTTGTGGATGGAGGCAGAATATGTCGTGGTGCGTTAGTTGGGTGATAGGCTTCCTTTCGAGCTTGACAGGGAGTAGATTAGGAGATTCTGCGAGGCAGTAGGGCTTGATAGGACAGAGTAGACAGCTGGGATCTCGTAGTGTGCAAATACGCTGCCCGAGTTCCATGATGGCTGAGTTGTATGCACGTGCGTTCGTGGGGTGGAGCAGCTGCGCTGCGAGCTGCCAGTGCTTCTTTTTGCCTTCTGTGCTGTCGATAGGAGTGGGGTCATTAGTCACGCGTGCGAGTACGCGCGACACATTCGCATCGACAAGCGGGGCTGCGATATTATAGGCGAAGCTGAGCACAGCCCCCAGAGTGTAATCTCCTATGCCTGGTAGCTTACGAATAGCCTCAGCTGTCTGAGGCATCACGCCCCCGTGTTTTTCCACGAGCTCGCGTGCAATGCGCTGCAAGGATCGCACTCTTCTATAATAGCCCAAGCCTTCCCACGAGCGCAGAGCCTCTTGCTCAGAAACTGATGCAAGTGCCTCTGGGGTGGGGAATTGAGCCATCCATGATTCATAGCGTCCGAGTACCGTTGAGATGGTCGTCTGCTGAAGCATGAACTCACTGACTAGTACAGCCCATGGGTCAGTGGTGCGCCTCCAGGGGAAGTCTAGCCCCTCGCGTTCAAACCACATCACTAATGCGGCTGCAAGTGGGGGAATACCATCTGACTCTATAGTACTCATGGAGTGGGCCCTGTTGTGTGCGTCGTCGTGTAGATGGAGATGTCTGCACTACGGTCACCGAGCAGGACTTGGGCGCGCTTGAGAGCGCGACGAGTGGACATGTTCGAGTTCTTTGAATCGAGTAAGAATATATTACTCTCACCCTTGGCGCAGCCATCTTGGAGGGTTGCGAGAATACCACTGCGACGTAGGATGCGATAGACCGTGAGACTAGCTCCTGAGATGAGAAGATGTCGCTTCTTCTCACGCATGAAGGTGATAAGCTCCTCAAGCGCGAAGACTGAGGTAGCGTCGAGATTACGCGCATTACGCATTCGGAGGATGACGATGGCTAGACTGGGGTCTTCAGCCACGCGCTGCACCTGCTTCTGGAAGAGATCGGCAGCACCGAAGAAGAGCTCACCCTCTACGTGCACGATAGAGATCTGTGGAACACGCTGAGTCTTATCATCGAGGCGTGTGAAGCTGCCATCTCCATCGAGTGTATACTCACTGAGATCAGGTTTAGCCGCCTTTCTTAGGAAGAGGGAGACAGAAAGAACAACTCCGATGAAGATCGCAATATGAAGTGGAAGAATAAGCGTAGAAACAAAGGTGAGGATGAGAACGCTTGCATCTCCGCCCGTCGAGCGGAAGCAGATTCGCAGCTGTCGATGGTCGTATAGAGAGATCGCATTTGCCAAGACGAGTGCTGCGAGAACACTGTGTGGAATACGAGAAATCAGCGATACATTCGCAAAGAGGACAATGATCCCCATCCCGATGAGTCCGCAGTATAGAGCCGCAAAGCGCGTCTGCGCTCCCACGTTATAGTTAAGAATAGATCGCGTCAGTGAGGCAGAACTAGGTAAGCAGGTGGTGAAGCTAGAAGCGATGTTAGCCATGCCTAGAGAGTAAGCATCTTGATTCAGATTCACCGACTCTCCAGTCTTCGCTGAAATCGTCTTACTCATGACAGTCTGCTCGAGCATGGAGAGGAATGCTATTGCGATGACGATGGGGAAAAGCTCCACGATATAGTCTGGTAGTATGCTGAGCTGTGGAGCAGCCATCGAGATATCGCTCATCCGAAAGTCTTTTAGCATCAGAACATCAGCGAAATATGCACCAGTCCATGACTGACTCAGTACCCAGTTAAGTGTACTCATGGTTATGAGGATGACAGTGAAGCTAGGCAGCCACTTGAGGTGCTTTTTGAGAATGAAGAAAAGAGCTAGAGAGAGTGCCGCTAGTATCGTGGGCTGCCATTCGATACCGTCAAGGTGTGTAGAGATACCCGATAGCATGCCAAAGAGAGTACTGCTAGACGGGGTATCATGCAGACCCAGTACGTAGCGCAGCTGAGAGCCTATCATGAGCGTAGCTGCGCCTGTGATATAACCCACGAGCACACTGCGGCTGACAAACTGAAGCATTTCTGTCGCCTTGATATAGGCACCTAGCACACAGAGGAGACCTGCTAGAAAGATGATAATGGGAACGAAGAGATGAGGTTGCGACTGGATCTGGGGCGAGGTCGCAAGAAAGAAACTTCCCAGCATGAAGGCCGTGGCGTTGCTAGGTCCGCTTACTGTAAGGCTGCACTTGGAAAAGAGAGGTGCGATGAAGGTGCCGATCGCTCCAGCCATGATGCCATAGATGCTATCGAGACCAGCCATGGCCGCGAAGGCCATGCATTGGGGGATACCAACAAGTGCGACATCGGCGGCGGCCTTCAAGTCGGCTCCAGCTTTTTTTGCACTATAGCCACGGAAGGCGTTGCGAATAGGGATAGGGTCGATCGTGCCGTGTGAAAAAAAGCTTTTCACTGAACGGATGCCATATCGTAGGCGTAACCCCCATTGCGAGCGTATCATAATTCGCCGCCATTATACCAGTAAGATATCTTATCGACAAGTGAAAAGAATGCGGCTCATGTGTCACTCGTAATAAAGAGTTGTAGTTTTCTGTTGGTATCATCATACAAGAGCCCCCATCCTCAGCGTGCTGAGAATGGGGGCTCTGACATGTAAGAGTCTGGGAGTATCAGAGTGCTTCTGTGTTAAAACTCCTTCGAGTTGAGGTTGCTATCAATGATCATCGCATCCTTCATCTCTAAGTTCATCGGCGTATCTTTCTTCGCCTTGAAGATGATGGTGAAGAGAGTCTCGCTGCCAGCGATACTTTCTTCTGCCCCTACATTAACGAAGGTGGGGTAGAGTGCTTTCACACCATTCGTGTGGAGGCGATCCTTCGTCATATTCTGCATCTTCTTCATGCCTACGACTTTTGTAGCGACATATTCGAAGCTAGCAGGGTCGTAGGGGAGGGCGAAGCTGAGCGCATTCACATCCTTGAGCTGATCTCCCTTCACCGTGAGAATGATCTCTTCGCCCGCCTTGTATGACTGCTTGTCTGCGGACATGGTGATGCTACCTTCTAGTGTGGTTTGCTTCTTCTCAGCTCCGCCATCTATCTTCACAGCTACCTGTGAGATATCATAAGCATCGATGAGTTTGTTGTTATTCCCATCGCCGACGCTGACATAGCCTTCAAAGTCGCTATCTCCATGGCGCAGGCCTGTGTAGTTACCATATGAGGTCATGTCATTGATATCCAGCTTGCCATCACTGTTAATATCACCTGGGATGAAGCTAGAGCTACCAGGCACCTTGAAGACATACATCTCCTGTCCTGATCCGAAGCTACCAGTGGCCTTTGTGACCGCTATCTTGATGTAGCGCACAGTTGGCTTATCCGCAAATTCGACAATCTTTACCGTATTATCACTAGCCCACTTGAAGGCGACAGGCTCACTCCAGCTCTTCTTATCAGAGCTGTAGGAGATAGTCCCTTCCTCGAAGATGCCGTTACGAGAAGACTTGTGAGGCATGTAGTGGAGCTTCTCAATCTGGTTAATCGAGTTGAGATCGACGAGCACGTCGAAGCTTTCAATCTTGGTATCCCACTTTGTGTGCCATGCCGTCTTCTCATCGAAGTCGAAGAAGAGGGCGATCTCTTGCCCACCTTGGCATGGGGTGGAGCAGGTAGCTGTGATGCCACTGATGGCCCATTCCAAGGGATTGGTCTTCGTCTTCGCGGAGATGCTAACCCAGTCTGACTTGCCCTGCTTGTTAACGGCGCGAAGTTTGAAGTCGTATGTTGTGTCTGCTTGCAGATCTTCAAACGCGAGCTGCGTGTTCTTGATCGTGGTGTAGATCTGACCGTCAAAGAGGATTTCGTAGTAGTCAGCATTCTGCACCTTATCCCATGATGGGGTAAGGGTGTAAGGCTGCGTATTCTCCTCGGTGACTGTTGCCTTTGCGGGTGCATTGAGAGCACCACTTGTAAGGAGCAACTCGCTGACTGGAGCGAATCGGAAGCCTTCTACGCTTACCACAGCCTTGTTCTTTGTCACATCGCAAGCGGCCAGCTTCACGAGTATCTGTGGATTCTTCGTGATATTCACCTGCGCAAACGCGCTCCCCTTGGTCGCATGCTGGTTCAGAGAAGGTTTCTCATCATAGTAGTAGGCATTGCTCGCTTTTTGATACTCCTCCATGCTCTTGGCCTGTGTGAGTTGAACCTTGCTAGCTCCTACTGTGGCAGAGACAGCTTGGGGTGCCTGCGTTACATTGATGGCGATTTCTGTTATCTTAGATGGGGTGAAGCCCTCAAAGCTGCCTTGTGTGGGATGTATGGTGATCGTGGCTACACCTTGATCGCTGACTGACGACTCGATCAGTGTCGTAGCTGCTGCGCCAGACTGGTACTGCATGGTAAGACCGTCATCATCGTATTCAGTAAAGGAGCTCTTCCCCTTCGGATAGACTTCATACTTGCGATAATGAGGATCTATCTCGGTGACGTTATTATTTGGCTTCGTCATGGGAATGATCGCTCCGTTCTTGACGAATACGGGGAGTTTCCAGAGTGGGGCTGCTACGTTATTCAGAATCACACCACCTTCATACATCTGACCCGACACATAGTCTATCCACTCTCCCTCTGGCAGATAGATGCCATCGCGTATGTCATTTCCTTCTTCATCAGCCTGTGTGGCTCGGTAGATAGGAGCGACAAGGAAGCTTGGTCCTACGAGGAACTGATACTGAGTAGACTTACCTAGGGTATAGTCATTTGGATATTCGAGGAACATGGCGCGGATGATAGGTAGACCATCGATAGACTCTTCCGCCACACTGTAGAAGTAAGGCATCAGCGCTGAGCGCAGCTTGAGATAGTGCCTATTGATGGAAGTAGCAGGTTCACCGAGTGCATGAGGGTACTTTTCATTCGCCCCCCAGCCATCCATGTTCAGCAGCTGCGTGGTGTAGCTCTTCCACTGGAAGTCGCGCGTATTAATCACCAGATTCTTCCCACCGAAGATACCATCCATGTCAGAAGATATATTCGGCTGCCCAGAGAGACCCGCTCCGATGTAGGTAGGGATATGGAAGCGAATATACTCCCATTCACCACCGCTTTGGTCGCCTGACCAGATGCCTGCGTATCGCTGAGTGCCTGCCCATCCATCGAGAGAAATGATGAAGGGACGTGCATCATTCCCGTAGTAATTCATGATCTGAGCTGCATCAGCGACCCCATTAAGTCCGAAGGAATAGCCAGGACCTACCCATGCCACATCAGTCTTGAGAACGCGTACACCTGCATCGCGAACTTCCTTCACGATATCACGTTGGAGTAGAGCCTCGACACCTTCCTTTGGATGGAGATCGGACTGTGTCCAGAGACCGACTTCAACCCCCTTTTTCTTCGCATACTGGGTGAAGTCGTTGAGATTGGCAATATTGCCATCTACTGAGCCCGTCTGACCATAGCCAGCACCATAGCCATCATTCGGTAAGAACCAGCCGAGTGGCATGTCATGGTTGATGTAGCGCTCTAGAGCGGCACGCGCCGAGAACTGGTATACACCCTTCTCCCCATTCAAGGTTTCCTGAACACCTGTTTCAGAGTTACTTGACTCCTTGTAACGCTTCCCATCTTCGAAGAGGATACCTCCTTCTTCTACCTCTGTCCAGTAGTCGCGGTTGTAGGCATTCAGGTGCCCCTGGTAGAAGCCAAACTTGGGGAAGAATACAGGCTTACCCGTCAGCTGGTAAAAGTCATTGAGCACAGGTACAGCACCTTCATTCACCATGAAGAAGAGATCGAGGTAGTTATCCTTGTGACTGATCTCGACGATGCCGCTTTCTTCTGTGCCAAAGTTGTAGAACCCCTTCTTGAAGCTATGCCACATCATGCCATAGCCCTCGGTCGACCAGTAGAAGGGCGTAGGGGAGGCGACACCTCCATCCGTCCAGCTATTCTGGTTCTCAATGGCGATGATCTTCCCCTTGTGAGAGAAGCGTCCATTCTGCACGCCACCACCGTAGAAGTACTCGTTTTCCCGCTCTTTTAGGAATAGCTTTACCTCGTCCTTTTTGAACTCAATAGGCTTGAGCGTCTCGATGACTGTCTTTCCCGTCTGGAGGTTGATCACCTTGAAAAGAGTGCTCTTTTTATCAATCTCGATGCGTATGCGAGCGGTCTCGATGAGAACCATATCAGCCCCATCATTGACAGAAATGCTGGTGGGCTTTCTCGGAGTGTCGACGAGAATCTGAGCCTCGGGTTGCGCTTGGGGGTCACGTATGATGCCGCCTAGCTTATCTTGGAAGATGCGGAAGATATTATCCCCATAGAAGTCGATGCTCATGCGCTGTTTGTCTGCGAAGATGATATCAACTGTTGTCGGATTAATCATGGCGGCAGATGCGATCGCTACCACGCTTGCATCAGCAGAGCGATTCATCTCTGCATAGCTCGCTGAGGAGAGTGAGAGTAATAAAGTCGAAAGTAGCGCAGCGCTGAACTTATGATAATGTATTTTCATTCAGATTGTAGATTAGTATTGAATGGGGAGGTGAGGCTTGTTTATTCTAGTGCGGTTAGTATGGGCAAGCTCCGGATATAATAGCAAGAAAAATCCCATTTGCAAGATATTAAAAAGTGGGTGCTCGTCCAAGCTGTGGTTCACTTTCAGTGTGAACTAGGTGAATACAAAAGGAGAGCTCTTCTTGGGAGCTCTCCTTGTGCTTTTGAAATGAACCTGCCCTTAGAAAAGGTCAATCTCAGCGACAGCCACATGCTTGCCGTCACGAGCAATCTCTGTCACCTCGATTTTAACGAAGGTAGCCTCAAGCGCCTTCTTGAAGTAGAAGTATCGCTTGCTCGGGTCATTAATCAGATTACCGAAGTCAAACGTGCCAACAGACCTCCATTTCTTCCCATCTGTGCTGGCGAGGACGCGTCCCTTCGCCATCATACCTTGGGAATTTTGAGTCTGAGGTGTGTAGGCAAAGCCTTTTAGCTTCTGTTTTTTGCCGAGATCAATCGTGATGAAATGCTTCTCGCCTGCCTGAGACATCCAGTAGCTGCCCTGGTTTGCATCCATGATATTAGAGACTGGATGCTTCGGGTCTTGGCTGCTTTGGGCGGTGACTTTCCAGTCCTTCTTTGCGAGACCGATCTGTTCACTTGTCACAGAACCGGATGCCCCATTGCTGATGGCAACAGCCTTCAGGACGACATTTCCACTGTTGATTGCTCCCGTATAAGTAGGAGAATCAGCTGTAGGGGTGCTTCCATCCGTGGTGTAGTGAATACTCATACCGGAGTTGAGATTCTCTATACTCTTCTGTCCGTGAGGCTTCCAGCCAAAGGCGGGTTTGAAAGGCGTGATCGTAACCGCACCATCTCTATTTGTATGAAAGATCAGGCGAGGGGGGCGAGACTGGTAATAGTGGGCGGTGATATTGCTGAACGCAGGCTGCAAGCGTGATTCCAATACGCGTATGCGAATCTTGTCCGTCGTGACAGGATCAAAGCGCAGGATGCGCTTGTAGCCGATGTTGCTCGACTCGCTAATCTGTTTCCACTGTCCATCCACCATGGCATCCACAGCGAACTTCTCGACACGCTCACTATGCGTACGAATAGCCTCTTGTAGGACAAGTCGATTCAGCGTGATAGGCTTCGGCGTTGAGATCACGAGGGAGTTCTCCTTCATCTCTAGATAGGTATCATGATTCCCATCGAGCACTTCCTGAGCACCTGTAGCACCTGCGAACAGATCAGTATCGTATGTTTTGCGAATAATTTTGCCTGTTTCTTCCAATACTTTTACCTCGGCGTCAGAGAGGCGCCCTTCGCGATTCGGCGTCACATTCAGCAGGAAGGTGGCATTCCCACCCACTGAGCGTTCATAGATGTCGAAGACATCATCCACACTTCTAATCTTCTGGTGGACATCATCGCGGTAGAACCATCCTTCACGGATCGAGGTGTTCACCTCAGCTTGTTGATAGAGGAGGAACTTTGCCCCGTAGAGCTGCTCGCGGCTGCCCAGCATCTGACCTGTCATGTCTGCAAAGGGCTTGTTCTGGTTAATCTCGTAGTTGAAGGGGATGACATTCCACTCGGTTGTACGTGTAGCACCAGCTTCATTACCGCACCAGCGTATGTCAGCGCGACCGAAGATCACGGCATCAGGCGCGAGCGTGCGGATCAGCTCTTCCCATGCCTTGTAATTGTACTGCTGGTTACCTTTGCGCTTCGGATGAGCACCATCAAACCATAGCTCATGCACAGGTCCATACTCCGTGAGTAGTTCGAAGAGCTGATTGAGAAAGTACTCATTGTAGTCATCGACTTCAAATTGGAACTTCTTTTTATTCTTAAAAGGGCGATTCGGCACATCACGCGGGATGGTGCGCTTGGTAATCTTGCTCAGATTTCCATAGAGACCTTTCGCGTTCTCTATCTGGTAGAGGTCGGCAGGGGAGAGATAGATACCGAGTTTTAAGCCATATTTTTGGCAGGACTTGGATAGCTCGCGCAGGACATCACCGCGCCCATTCTTGAAGCCACTGGACATCACCCCCTGCTTCGTGTAGCGGCTCTGCCAGAGCACGAAGCCATCATGGTGCTTTACAGTGATGATTACCTTCTTCATGCCTGCGGCCTTCATGGCGCGCACCCACTGATCAGTGTCGATGGATTTCAGATCGAAAACGCCAGGATCTTCGAATCCATTCCCCCACTCGCGGCGAGTGAAGGTATTTGGTCCGAAGTGCACAAAGCCGATGAACTCATTTCGCAGCGCCTCCCATTGGTTGGGAGTGGGCACGACATGGGCGGCTTTATGAATGATGGATTCCTTCGATTCACCTTGCTTGATTTCTATCATATTACTCACCTGCACTTCTTCTGCGATGAGAGCTGGGATCAAGGAGCTTATCAGTAGTGATTTTAATAGCATATTAGTGTTCCTATAATGATAGCTTTAACATAGCACAATGCTTCCACATAGTCAAGCAGTCGTGGTAGTACACGCTGATAATAAGCGTGTAACACCCATCTAACCGAGGGAGTAACTCTGCAAGATATATCTTGAAGCAGAATGAGCTAGCAGAAAGCTTCATGAGTGGTAATTATTCTTATTTATTTATCTAATGTACTAAACATGAAGATTTAAAAAAGCTGTGTTATATGCGAATTAGAATATTTTCAAAAAAATCTAACAAAAAAATATTGCCATTTAAAATAAGCCGTGTTATATCCTCCGCGCAGTCCATTGAGCACATCTCACAGATCCCCGATCGGGATAGCAGTTCTTGGATATAACTAGGGCAGACATCATGATGACACGAGCTCAAGGCTGCAAGAACAATACCCAATATGAAAACCAACAACCTATATGTACAAAAGTACCGTTTCTCCTCAGAATTCAGGTACAAGCAGGGGAGTAGCCATCAGATAGCTACGCTCACATTTACCACCCTTGTCCTCGCATTATCGACGATGAGTGCACTGGGGGCAGGATCTGCCGAGAGTAAGCTGGACCTCACTACAGCAACACTCGGTCCCGATGCAGCTTATCAGCTCAAGGAGAATAACACAGCCCTAGACTCTGATTTAACTATTTCCAAGTATATTTGGAATGCTGCTACATCAGAACTCACTACGGTGAAGTATGATATTGTCTTTGAGAATACCCTTGGTGATCTGGATGAAGATATTAACTATTACTACCAGTGGGTCGACTTGGTGTTGGATGAAGGAAAAGAAACAGAGTACACGATCAAGCAGCTAGAACTCATATCACAAAGCAATGTTGCTCTGGACATAGATCATGATCTAGTCATCAAGGCGACACATCAATTCATGATCTTTGGTAATGGACCTATCAATCATACAGAGACATCAGAAAATCAAGGTATCGATATAACGAGCTCTCTTACTGCATGGACGCAACTCTATGATGGAGTAGCGATCAAAAACTCAGGCACGCTGGGCAATATCACCGGAGACTTCGTTTATAACCGCAGTACCGAAGCAAAGGAAAGCACCAGTCCGGAGCAAGGCGGTGCTATGTCCAATAGAGGTACTATTGGCAATATCACTGGTAGTTTCATCGCTAATCAGTCGCTTAGCAACGGATCAGCCATCAGCAATTTCGGAGGCACAATAGGTGATATCACCGCTGATTTCATCATGAACAGTGCGCATGACGCCGCAGGCACTATCTCCAATGATGGTGGCGGGAGGATAGGCCATATTAAAGGTGATTTCCTCTCCAATGTAACAGGCAATGGAGGCAGTGCTATCAACAACAATAACGGCTCTCATATCGAATCAATCACCGGTGACTTCATCGGGAACAAAGATGTATCTGACCGCCTCGGCAGTGGAGGAGGAGGAGCTATCCTCAATGCGGCTTCCTCTTACATAGGGGATATAAAAGGAGACTTTATAGACAACTTCTCAGCTGACGGCTCGGGAGCGATCTTCGCCCTCAGTAGCTCTCAGATCAAGTCTATTACAGGCGACTTCATCAATAATCAATCTTTAGCAGGGGCTGGAGCAATCAACCTGACCACCAGCGCAACAATAGGTGATATCGAAGGCAACTTTATTGGCAATATCGGGTCAAAGGAATATAGCTATAGCAGCACCTCTGGTGCGCTCAATCTATTCAATGCGACAGCCGGGCTACTCGCTCTGAATCAGAGTATTGAACTGACAGGTAACCGCTATATTGATACTCATGGTGAGACACCTACTACAGTGAGCATGGCCATCAATATGAATAATAGCAGTACACTCAATCTCAACACCTATGCTGGCAACACAATCACGATCAACGACGGCATATCACGAGGAGTTATCAATGTGAATAACGGAGAGAATGGCATGGGTGTATCGCACGGGAGAAGCGACTATTCTACAGTAGAGATCAACAACGTGGTACAATACACAGACATCTTCGTGCACAACGGGACTCTCAAGCTCGGAGAATACGATGGCACGACTCTCAATACAAACGGAGAAGAATACATCGTAGAGGCCTCCAGTGCCTCCCTATCGAGTGTAGAACTCACCGTGCACCAGAACGGTATTGTTGATGCCTATTCAGGAGCGGCTATCAAGAGTAATAGTGAGATCTACAATAGTGGTACCGTGAAGTATAGTCAGGGCGAGCTGCAAGCAGACTTCAACTTCACAGGCACAGGAAAGCTGCAGCTCACAGGCACAGGCACGCTCAACGCGATGATCACAGCAACGGGTGAGGGCAACAGCATCACCGGTGTCGGAAGTGCCAGCAAGGTGAGTCGCCATCTCACGATGAATGCAGGCGCAACACTCGATCTCACCAACATCGCGCTGGATGCAGATACCTACGTGGCGAACAATGCCTCTATAGCTGACCTCAAGCTGAATAACTCCAGCATAACGGATGTATCTACAAGCACGACGAGCACACGCGATAGCTTCTATATACCAGAAGGGATCGATGTCTATGATATGCTAAATGTAGGGCGAGAGCTCTCGCAGATGGCTGTTGTCGGGAGTCTCACCTTTGACCTTGATGTAGAAGAGAGCGTTTTCGAAACGATGGTGTCACTTGACAGCATCGCCTTCCGCCTGGCTGAGGCCGATGTTGATAGCAATATTTTTCTCGAAAACGGTGAGGCCATCTCCAGCATCGAGGAGCTGAATATACTCATCGATGTGAATGGCACACAACTGATCGTCAATGACCTGTATCGTGATGCGAACAATGACTTAGTACTGATTATAGGTGTCCCTGAGCCTAGCACTGCTACACTGAGCCTATTGGCACTTGCTGGACTGATGTCCCGCCGCCGTCGCGCTCATTAAGTGTAGCGTTCAGCATCGAGCAAAAAAGGGGGGGAATGACACACGGTGTTATCCCTCTTTCCATTATGAAGATAGCTCGGGTGCTATTTTTTCAATAAAAAAATTAATATTCAAATAAAATACAATCTTATTGAAAATCCATTTATTTTTAAAAATTAAGATTATATTTTATTACAAATGGTTAATAGGAACTATAAAAAAACTAACAAAAAGTCTTGTCAGCTGTTAACACTTATGCTACAAAAAAAATGTTAGACGATTCAACTACCCTGTCAATCGAAAAACATGTTTTCCAAGACATCACTGTCGAGGGGTATTGTGTACGTCTATCTACAAACCACAAACAATACCAAATACATGAAGATTAGAACTACTCGTAATATTTTTTCCACATCTGGAAAAAGTCTTAATAAAAAACTGTTGCGCCACATTCCAGTGATCGCCTTTCTCTCCTCTCTCTGCTTTCTAGCAGCGGGAGATAGAGCTCAAGCCACCACGCTGGGTGAGAAATCAGCCTACGTGTTAACGAAGAATACCTCCGGAGTCGATGACGACATCACCATCACGAGCTACACATGGGATGACACGACGAATACGCTGACTGGTGTCAAATATGATCTAGACATCAAGTCCGACCTAGGTGGGACATCGGGTGACGCAACCCAGTACTTTGATTGGTCTATTCAGTATGAGATGGAGGGTGAGATGGAAATGCTCCAGATCTACCTCAAGCGTGATACTGCGACGAGCACCTCACACGATCTATCTCTGAACATTGACTCCTCAGACCCAAGCCGTATTATCACTGATGGTTCAACTGTTCTAGATGTGAATCAGAATTTTGCGAGTAACAATGGTGGTTATCTGGATGGGTTCTACATTAAAAACTCTTATGAAATGGGTAATATCAGTGGGAACTTCATGGGTGGTATGGCTTTTCAATTCGGTGGTGCTATTCTCAATAGAGACGGGGCGAGTACTGAAACACTTAAAATAGAGAGCATCACTGCTAACTTCATCGGCAATTATGCAGGTGGCACTGGTGGAGCGATTGAGAACTATGGTTCCGACGTAGAAGCTGTCATCGGCTCGATCGAGGGTGACTTCATTGGGAATGGTGCTGCAGATGGTGGGGCAATCCGTAATTTTGACTGGGCAAGGATAGACTCCATCAAAGGGGACTTTATTAAAAATCTCGCCTACGCTGGGGGAGGAGCGATTGATAATAATTATGGACACATCGGCACGATAGAAGCCAACTTCATTGACAACGCAGCAGCTACTGATGGCGGCGCGATCTCGAATAATGGCTCGATAGATAGCATCAGTGGCACATTCTCGGGGAATGAAGCGGATGCCCTCAATGCAACAGGATATACTATGTCTACAAATGGTAGCGGTGGTGCTATCTCGAATGAATCGGAAATTGGGACGATCAACGCGGACTTCTACAACAATCTAGCCTCTAGAGATGGTGGAGCGATCTCCAATAAAGGCACTACCCATAGTAAAGCGACTATTGACAGTATCACAGGTAACTTCGTAGACAACACCACTCTCATCTCCGTAGGTGGAGCGATCACGAATGCGATCAATGCTGAGATCAAAAGTATCTCTGGAAGCTTCCACGGGAACTCAGCGACTGGAAGTAGCACTGTAGAATTAACATCTTCTAGTATTTCGGAAGAAGATAAGGTCTACACACAAGGCGGACAAGGTGGTGCTATCTATAATAGTAGCAAGATAGGCACCATCGCGGGAACATTCACCGAGAACACAGCAGAAACAAATGGTGGTGCGCTGATGAACGCAGCAGGCGGGACCATTGATACTATTACGGCTGATTTCTACGAAAATGAAGCGCAACTCGCAGGTGGTGCTATCCACAATGCTGCTGGAGCTGTCATCGGCGATATCTCAGGTAATATCATCGGAAACTCTTCTGGAGCTGAAGGTGGAGCTATCTACAATGCTGGATCTATAGGTATACTAGCCGTAGATAAGAGCATCACGATCGCTGGTAATACGAGTGGTGTAGGAGGATATGCTATCTACAATGATGGTACAGATGCGACGATTAATTTCAACGCTTATGCTAATAAAACGATCACCGTCAATGATGCCATTGATGGAGGTACTCTTAATATTAATAATGGCGAGAATGGAGCTGGGGCATCACACGGCAGGACAGATTATTCCAAGGTAATACTCAACAATGCCATTACAGACAGTACGATTAATGTTCTTAACGGGGAGCTGGTACTTGGCTCTTATGAAGGTGGGACATATGATATGGACGGTACACCTCTCCCGGTAGGTGCTTCTCGTGGCGGTATTGCTCATAGTACACTTAATATAGCAACAGGTGCAAAGGTATCTACTAATTCAGCAAAATACGCTTTTCTAAAAGGCTTAGAAATTTACAACAGCGGGACTTTAAGTGTCGGTGATGGTGATATTTACACGTCACTGTATCTTACTGGATCGGGAGAGGTGAAACTTTCTGGATCAGCGCGCATCGACACAGTAACTACTGTTACTGGGACTGATAATCTCATCTCAGGTAGAGGTTCTGCTACCGTTGTGGATGATACTTTGATGCTCAATGCTGCAGCTGAACTCACGCTCTCCAATGTAGGACTGGACGCTGATCTCTCGATTACGAATAACTCGACACGTGAGAACCTCGTCATGTTGAACTCAGCTATAACCAATATTAACCTGAATACCACAAGCAGTGTTGATACAGCCCACATAGCAGAAGGTATCGATGTATACGATATGCTTAACGTGGGTGTAGAGCTCTCATCACTCACGGTGAGTGATAGTCTCACCTTTGATCTCAACATTGATGATACTGTCTATGATCAGATGAATGGACTCGATGTAGGCTTCCGTCTCGCGGAAAGTGGTGTGGATGGGAATATATTCCTCTCTACAGGTGAACTTCTCAGCCTCGATGATCTTGACGTATTCATCAATATCAATGGTAGTAGATTCGCAGCCAATGATTTGTACCGTGATGCAAATAATGATCTCGTCATCATCGCTTACGTACCTGAGCCTAGCACTGCTACGCTGAGTCTACTGGCACTCGCTGGACTGATGTCCCGCCGCCGTCGTCGCGGATAATCAGGACGAATCAATAAGATAATCAAGCAGGTATGTCTTGCAAAGGGGCATACCTGCTTTTTCTTCGTCTTGCGATGAGGAGCTCACTCCCATTATCATCGCAATGAACGACATAGAGCTTGTATTCGATCATGAGAATAGATAAAATAGACTGATGAGCCATGTTGTCGTCATTTTTGAAGTGACTCCTACCGCTGAGGGAAAGGCGCAGTATCTCAAGATTGCTGCTGATCTACGCGAAGAGGTGAAGAAAGCCCAGGGTGTCATCAGCTTCGAGCGATTCAGCAGTTTGAGTCAGGAGGGGAAGATACTCAGTATGAGCATATGGGAAAATAGCGACTGTGTTGATCAGTGGCGCAAGACCATGGCTCACCGCCTAGCGCAGCAGGAGGGCTTCCGTGAGCTGTTCGAGGAGTACACCATCCGCGTCTGTAGCGTGATGAGAGAATACACGATGTCAGATCGTAGCGAAGCACCAGCAGATTCCAACTCCTTCTTAGGAATAGAGCCGCGGCATGAGTGAGCCCCATTACTTTGAGTACTCTGACGCCGAGCTAGATGATCTCAAAAAGAAGGATAAAAAGCTCGCGCGCGCCATCGATCGCATCGGACGGGTGCATCGCGAGGTGAATCCTGACCTCTTCCAGTCACTCATGCACAGCATCATCGGTCAGCAGATATCAACGAAGGCCGTGCAGACCATATGGGCACGACTGCTTGATCTGCTCCCAGAACTCACGCCAGAAGCCGTGGCGGCATGTAGTCTAGAGCAGATACAGGGGCTAGGCATGAGCTACACAAAGGCTCAGAATATGATCGATATCTCGCGCCTCATCGTGTCGAAGCAGCTCGATGTCGATGAGCTGCACACGCTGGATGATGAGTCCCTGTGCCAGCGGCTCACACAGCTCAAAGGGATAGGGGTGTGGACAGCCGAGATGCTGATGCTATTCTGCATGCAGCGGCCAAACATCCTCAGCTACGGTGATCTAGCCATCCAGCGCGGCTTACGCATGCTCTATAGGCACAAGAAGATCACAAAAGCCCTCTGGGCAAAGTATCATAAGCGATACTCTCCTCACGCCAGTATAGCGAGTCTCTACCTCTGGGCCATCGCAGCAGGGGCGCTAGATGATCTATCTGATCCCGCTAGCCCTAAGGTAAAGTGAGTCGATCTGGCACGTGAAAGAGTATAAGAAAAGAGCTGCGAGTTCATACTCGCAGCTCTTGTTGTTAATCTGTAGGTTATGACTCGATTATGGCTTCTGTGTGACGTGGAGAGAGTAGATCGTTCCGTTCATTTTCTCGCCTACTGTCTTGAGTGGCAGAGGGAAGGTGGATATCTTCTCCTTGTGTGTGCTCTTGAAAGTGGTGAGCTCAGGCATGTCTGCGGCGAGCTTGCCATCAACCCAGAGCTGGGTCTTGCCCAGTGTGCCGATGAGCTCAACTTTCACACGCTTGCCGAGTGGTAGCTTGTAGTTGTAGGCAAAGCTGAGTGTATCATCGCGGCGGAAGCCTACGCGACCATCAGCCATGACGGGCATGAAGGCGGCCTTCCCATCACTGAGCAGGATCTGATCCTTGCCAGCTGCACTAGGATGGATCTTGATGACTGCGGTGAGATGGTAGTTCGGGTTCACGAAGGATTCATTCAAGGCCATGGGGGTCTTGACATTCTTGAGATCGATGGCTTTTTCCAACTTCTTCGGAGCTACTGGGAAGTATCCAAGCTTGGGTACGAGAGCGCGGTGCTCATCATAGCTGCGTGGCACTACTTCATCGCTCCAGGTTTTTTGTGCAACGATGGCGATGGAGCTGTTGATGGACTCCGCGATGTCGCGATAGTGGTAGCCAGGATGCTTGATATCCACCATGTCATTCCAGACGGCAAATGTCGCCCCGAGGAACTGTGGGTGACCAGAGGGTACTGTGTCGCTGGCAACGTGGTTGGGCTTGAAGTGTTCATACACCCATTTCTGATTCTTGTCCATGCGGTAGTAATCAGCAAAGGGGACGATGTAGAGAGCGCCATCGTTTGTGTTGATCACGTCAAAGCCCTGGTTAATGGAGTCCCATGCCTTTGCCCAGCCTCCGTTCCAGAGGTTCATCTGTATGCCTTCGGCGATGACGGGTGTAGGACCTTGCTTGTAGTTCAGGCTGCCCCAGACTCGTGGCTGGTAGCCGCGCTTCTTAACATACTTCAAGATAGCATCGGTGTACTGGCGATAGCTCTCAGTTGTGCCATAGAACTCATCCGAACCGACATGGAAGGTGAGACCGTCGAAGATGGCCTTGCCTGTCTTCTTGTCTGGTAGAAGGTACTCATCAAGGATGCTGGAGACGAACTGCAGTGTCTCGGGACGGGATGCATCGAGCATCTCGCAGCGTCGCTTTTCGTTGTTCATCGGTCCTTGATAGATGAGATCAGGACGCATACGGGTGAAGCTCAGAGCATGAGCGGGACTGTTGATCTCAGGGACGATGGCGACCCCTTGCTTAGCAGAGTCTTGGATGAACTGTACGAAGTCTTTCTTGCTGTAGTGAAGATCCTGTGAGTGGAGGGTCTCACCCTGTGCGTTTTTGTAATCAGACTCAATGCGGTAGCCAGCATAGCTCTCCTTGAAGGGGTCTTTACCAGCATCAACATAGTTTTCGTGGAAGATATAGTTGTTATTCAGATTGATATGGAAGTCATTCATCTTGTACCATGACATGGTATCGACGATTTCTTCAAGCGTATTGAGTGTGAATGGTGTACGAGCAGCATCGAACATGAAGCCGCGAATCTTGAAGCGGGGGAAGTCAGTGACTTCACCGCAAGGGACCTGACCCTGATGCAGCTTCATGATCTGGAGTAGGCTGCGTGTACCCCAGTAGAGACCTTTTTGCGTGCCCGCTTCGATGGTCATCGATGTGGGGGTGATCTTCATGGTATAGCCTTCTTCGCCTAGCTGATCAACTACCTGCGGTGTCACCTGAAGCTTGAGCTGAGAGGTCCCGTTATCGCTCAGATTGAGCCCCGTAGGGACGATTGATTTCATCTCTTCGAGTAATTCTGGACTCGCACCGATGATCTGGACTGCTTTCTGAGCATCGACAAAGCTGAATACGCCCTTGTCACCACGCCACTGAAGTAGTTCGGGGATGACGGCTGGCTTCGCATTCACTCCTGCAGGGATAGGCTTCGCGGGTAACACTTCGATGAAGTAGTCCTTGCTGGTTACTTTTGTACCACCCTTTGATACTTCGAAGCTAACAGCTACACGTGTGGGGGATAAAACTGGGCGAATGACTCCATCCTCGGTGATGATTTCTTCGTAGTCAGCGCCTAATAATTTGACAGTAGCGTCTTTGACGAATGGTATGGGCAACTTCTTCTGCTCAGCGTTGAGAGTCGCACCTACCGGCAAGGTGTTGGCTATCTCTTGGATGTTCTGAGCATTTGCGAGTCCCATCATAAGCGTACATAGCAATATTTGTTTTCGCATATGATCAAATCATAGCAGAATATCAGGCAGATGTCGAGTCAGGAGATGTGTTGTTATTTAAAAATAACTAAAATATGCTTATAATCCGAGTATTGCAGTGTGGATCTATGTGAGTCATACGAATCTGAACTCGTCGCCCTAGTTGCTGTACCCATTGTAGCTAGAGCTAGGAGTCGATTTGTTCATCACATGGTACAGGAGGGAGGTGACGAGCGCACCTAAGCCATCACAGAGCATATCCTTCTGAGCATCCCAGATATCTCCCTGAGATCCTAGGAATGCATTACCAGCTTCTGGGTTAGATAATGCAGCATAGAGCCACTCAATTATTTCAAATATAGCGGCGAAGCCAAAGATACCCATCACCACAACAAAGATTGCGAGTAAACGGCTTCTGATATAGCGCCCTTTTTCTAGCAATTCCAAGAGAGGGTAGGCAAAAAAGCCTACCATGAAATGGCACACTCTATCAAAGTGGTTTCGATCAAAGCCAAACAGCTCACTGATGAAATCAAAAGGAACTCTCTCAAAGGTATAATGCCCACCGATGGTATGAAGGTAGATGAAGGCTGCCATCAGGAAATATGCCATATTTGTAAACCTAAGCTTGTAAGCGTACATCAGCACCAAGCCGCACACGGGAAGAAGAGCCACGATGTTTTCGGCAAGCCAGGTAATACGATCATAGGGGTGTATCGCGAGAATGATGAACTCGATGCAATAAATGATGAGTAGGATGGCAGGAAATTGTTCTTTCTTGATCACGAGGTAGGTTTGTGAAAATGTTGAATAATGAGAGACTCGATTTTTATGTTTGCAGCTAGTGTATGTTGACCTAGTTTATCATTTTTTTGAGGCGTTGACAAAGCGTTTTTTATGTTAAGTCTTCTTTCGATCCTCTCTACCAGGGGCTTACGAAGTGTTCGTGAATTGGAATAGTTTCTTTATTTTAAAGTTCATATAGTCAACTTGTTGTGTGATTTTTGAGCGATGAACTGTTTTGATCTTGACTTCGGAGGGGCTAGGTGGTAATTATAAGTTTTAATATAGATATTTGATCATATGAAACTCCATTTGCCTAAGTCTCTCTTGTCAGCTCTTGTTGCTTGCGTATCCCTTGTTAGTTCGATCGCTACAACGAGCACACTATACTCTAGCGCGTTTATTGGCGCGGTTGCATTCACGCTTTCTCAGCAGGAGGCGCAGGGTCTGATATGGACCTGGCTTGGCGCGGGAGGGAATACGAATGCGAGTACGGCAGCCAATTGGTCTCCATCCGATGGTACGACCGCGTATGACTGGGATGGAACAGGTGACTCTTCCATCATGCACAGTGGTAATGATAAAAATATCATTAAATTTACTGGTAATACAGGGCATGCTACGATGAGGGTTGACTTTAACACCATGAGTATAGGTGGGATTGTGGTTGAGGCGAGTGCTTCTGGTTACTATGATATAGAGCCTAGTAATGCCGCGAAGGATATCGTCTGGTCCGCTAGCTACGACTCCGATGCTGCTACCATAGGCGGTGAGGTCGGGAAGATTAACTACATTATTGATGGTAGTATTGAGATGGGTGAGGGGACGCGATGGAGGACATGGCAGTACAATGCGGATGCGAATTATGATATTGAGGCAGGAGCGGTATTCAGTGTCAGGGCAACGAGGTTCAACTATACAGGAGCCGAGCACTGGGGAACTATCGCCGAGCCAGCCACTCCCTATGAGAATGTTATCAAAGGAGGAGGTACTCTGAAACTAGATCTGACTGATTATGACCTGTCGCGAGGTATCAATTGGACACTGCAAGATGGCTCTACGATTGACCTCACGGACATGGGTGCAGGATCTACTGCAACCTTCAATAATCTGACCCTCAATAATGGTAATATTAATGTAGGCGTTAATGGTACAACCTTACATTCTAATACAATTATCGGTGAAAATGGTGGTTTAATACAAGGGACAAATGTCACGCTCACTGGGGGGATTACCTATGCAACGACTCCCACAATAGGGGGAAGCATGCTGACGCTCAACGGTAGCTTCACACTCGGTGCAGCACTGGTCATTGATCTGGGGATCACAGGTGATATAGCAGATGGAACTTACGCCCTTCTCAAGCGTGTGAATGGTACTGCTGGGCTGACTGAGCTGGATTTGAATGTGGTTAAGGCTAGCTTGAACATCGCAGGTATCATTGACCCTACGCGCTTGGGTACACTAGAGTGGATAGATGATGAGCTGAGACTCGAGATTGTTTCATCAACGGCGGCGTCTCTCACCTACACAGGTGGTGCTGATGCAGCCAGCATTTCTGCCTTCACATGGGATACGACTAATCCTGATTTTGACGGTGGTGCGACATTTGCTAACGATGACTTGGTGACTTTTACAGGTTACACTGAGGCTACTTTAGAGGCGGCTATCGCTGCAGGTGTCGTTACATTGGCTGATAGTGCCTATCTCAAGATTGTGGGTGACACAACAAATACATTTGCAGCGAACAGGGTCATCGTTGGCGAGAATGCTAGCTTTGAGATTAATCAGAGCTCGTTGGCAGATGATCTTATCCTGCAAGGGGCGGCTACAGCTAACGTGACGCTGGATGGTGAGGCTGGGAGCTTTGCCCTATCCTCGGCTCTGGATCTCGGAGCTTTCTCAGGGACTTTGACTCTTATCGACGGGACAATGATTGTGGCGGCAGCCAGCGAGCTCGGTACTATCTCCAAGCTCTCTCTCGGAGATACTAGCGCGCCCTCTACTGCGACCCTATCCCTCGGTGGCATCACGGTAGATAAGCAAATCAATGTCCTAGGAACTACGGTTGTCACAAGTACGTCTGGTACGACGATTCTTAATAATATTACAGGTGACACTGGCTCGCTCAATCTCAATGGAACGATAGGCTTGCGAGGTGATGTCGATTATACGGGAATGATCAATATCGTGTCTGGTACGACGACCTTTGGCAGTGGTGAAACGAGCGATGAGAATATGGCAGCATCGCTGATCAATGTGAATAGTGGAGCTCAGTTCAATGTTCATCACGGTTCAGGAGATTACACAGGGACAGATATCACGCTCAACGGAGTCACAATGAGTAGCAATGACTTGGATGCTGGTACAGGGGTTGCATTTGGTAAATTGACCATCAATGGAAACAGCGTCATCTCTCACACCTATAATGGGATCTTTTCCTTTACCGAATTGACAGGCTCGGGTAATATCGACTTCCGCGCGAATGCAGCGGGTAATGAGCTCGGACAGCTTAGAATAGAAGGAGTGACGAACTACAGTGGTACGATCAATGTGTCACAAGGCGATGCTGCGGATAGACTGCAGTTCTTTGAAGCCGTCTTCGACCAACAGATGCACAGCCATATGGAAGTCAGTGCCGCAAGTGGCTCAGAGATCGAGCTCGTCAAAACCAGCTTTACGAGTTTAGATGGTTCAGGTTCGGTGTATTTTACCTCCGTTGTCGAGATGTGGAATGAGAATATCCTGGACGGTGCTACATTGGGGCTTACTGGCTTCCAATTCGCCGAAGCCTCTGCGGAAGCATCTCTTAAGCTCGTAAGCGGACGTCTCAATCTGCTCGGTGCATCCATTGATTCCACGGTAAATAGAACCATCACATCGGGTGGGGTGACAATAGGTACAACGCTCGCTGCGACTGAATGGGCAGACGATATCACGCTGACTGCAGAGGCTGGAGATGTGACACAGATTGATACGCAGATAGCAGGTGGTGGTGCTGAGACCACCATCACCCTCTCAGGGGTGCTCAGTGGTACAGGTGCCTTATCCGTCACGGGAGGTGGTACACTCGTACTCAGTGGCTCCAATACCATGAGCGGTGCAATTCAGGTAGCCTCGGTCTCTACCTTGCAAGCTGGGCAAGCTAATTCTCTCGGTACGGGTACAATCACGAACTACGGCTTGGTCAAGGCCTTGAATGGTCTCACCGTAGGCAGCGCGCAAGACATATTCAATGATGGATCTATGGATCTAGGTGGTACACTGACCATCAACAAGATGATTACGAACCGAGGATCTTCTGCATCAATCGAGCTATTTGCTGATACGGTCTTTGATCTCGCGGGCGCCGCCTCGGATACGACCACGCATGTTGGCTACACGACCTACAAGCTCTTTGACTTCTCCGCAGGTGGGAGTCTTGATGCCACAGCGATGGGGCTAACAAGTGGTCTTCTGACCTATGGTACCAATGTGCTTCTTGAAGGAGCTATGCTCACCGAGGGCTACACCTGGGTGCTGCGCGATGATGGTACAATCACCTATGGTCCTCGTGGCATCCTCACCTGGGATGGCCCCTCAGGTGTAGGAGTAATTGGAACTGGAGGCGATGGCACATGGGGTGACGCTGATGTTTGGAATAATAGCTTTGGTACAGATGAGACTTTCCAAAATGGCGATATTGTCATCTTTAACAAGGGGGCTGGCACAGTGAATGTTGCAGCTGATGTGACGACGGGTACCATCACCATCACCGATGCAGATCGTACAGATGTGAATGCCGTTGCCTATACCTTCACAGGCTCTTCGATCACGGGAGTCACGACCCTGAACGTCTCCGAAGCAGCAAGTGCCACATTCGATAATAGCATTGATCTGAGTGCGGCGGCAGTCACCGTGGCTTTCGGTAGCAGTCTCTCACTCGGCACGACGACAGTGATTGATAGCTTGTCCAATACAGGATCAGTCAGTACGACTGATAGCGCCGACCTGACCATCAATCAGGCCGTGGGTGCCGATGGTGGTACACTAGATGTCGCGGGTGATCTCGTCCTCGGTGGTGCTGATACGACTGCGACGAATCGCTTTGACATCCTGACGGTCGGCGGAAACGTCACGAATAACTCCACCATCACCATGGGTGACGGGTCTGCTATTACAGGGACGCTCTCGGGGGGAATACTCGTTGTGTATGGTAATACCTCAGTAGGGGGACTCCTTTCGGATCTTTCCGTATTCTCAAATGATACGGGTACCTTTGAAGTCAACTCCGACATGACTGTCACAGGAGCCTTCGTCAATGCGGGTACTGTAGATGTAGAGGGCGACCTCACGCTCGAGAGAGCGGTAGGCACGATCATCGCAACAGGTGCGGTCACTCTCAACTCAAGCTTGGAGAGCACCCTAACCGCGCTGACCATGGCAGCAGATCAAAATCTGTCGCTGAATGCGAAGTTGACCGTGACGGGAGCCCTGACAGGCGCAGGCAAGCTGATTGTGACGACTCTGGACGCTCCTACATCTGGATTTGGAGCGAAGGATGCCCTTATCTCTGCCGATTCCCTCACAGGGGTCACCTCGATGCAACTGGCACTCAGTGACACCTATCTCTTAGGTCTGAATCTTAATGATGCAGAGACGATGACTCTCATTGAGCTAGGCACGGCATCGGGCTTGAATCTCACAGATCTGACATTTGCCGATGGAGCCTCTGATTCTTACACAGCTGGGACGACTCAGTTCACCTTTGGTCTTGATGGTAATAATATCACCTTGACCGCAACGATCGTGGGCAATCGCTGGCTAAGCGACGATACCAACACAGAGTGGGGCAGTTCTGACAGCTGGTCAGGAGATGTCCCTACAAGTGCGAATAATGCCGTATTCGATGGAGAAGGATCTCATCTCGTTGTTGTAGATCAAGTGGGTGCTAGCGCGTCTGAGATACGTGTCGCCGTGAAGGCAGGCTCAGCTCGTGAGATGGATGGATATGCGCTTAGTGGCAAGGCACTCACGACGGGGAATCTGACCCTGAGCAGCGGCTTGCTCGAGGTCGGCAATACCATCACCATCGTGGATGATAATCCTGATACGGTGGCGCAGAAGGGCGCATTGCTCATCTCAGGAGGTACGCTCACTGTCGCTAACAATGGTGCTATTAACGCCGTGACTGCTACTGTCAGCGCGACAGATGGACTCACGATTGAGAATGGCGGTAGCCTCTCTGTCGAGGGTGCCTTGATGGCAACAGACGGTACAGGCATGATTGATTCGACAGACATCATAGTGACCAATGACGGGAGTCTGAAGGTCGGCGATGGCTCGCAGATTGACGCATTCTCAGGAGCAGGGCTACTCATCACGCAGGCTGATGCCAACGTGGCTGTGACGAGCCTAGGTGAGCAGTCCCTAGATCTCTCCGAAGGCTCTACTCTGAGTGTCGCAACTGACACCATGCTCAAGGGAATGACAGGCACAGGCTCACTGGAGCTCATTGACAACGGCGTTGCCGCTACCACGCGCAAGCTGACTGTAGACGCTAGTGCTGTGATCACAGGAGGGGATGCCTCCGCAGCGATGATTGAGGTGAGCACAGGTGCGAATACCTTATTCAACAATCTGACGGTGGACTCCATCCACTTTGCTAATGATCTGAGTAGTTCTGACTTCTACCTCGGTGCGAGCTCTCTCACTCATGGTACAGGTGCAGGCAGCATTGCGGTGACGATGGCAAGTGCCAACTTCTTTGAGAATGCGGCGAATGGTAGCTACAAGTTCTTCCAGCAGAATGGTGGTACTGTGACATGGAGCAGCTTTGCATTATCTCAGGCTATACTTGACGATATTGCTGTGACGATCACCCAAGATCAGGGCAACTATACATACAAGGATGTCTTGCAGACCCGAGATGCCAGTGGTAATCTCACCTTCATCATCCAAGACACGACAGGGCGCACATGGGATATGGATAATGACTTTGCCGTCACTCCCACGACTGATCCGAATGTGGACAACTCCCTCAGTCAGATCAAGCCCATCTATGACCCAGCGAATGCAGGTAAGATGGCATCCTACGATGTACTCGACCACGTGAACAAGGTCGTCATCGGCGATAGCAAGCAGCTTATCGACATGACAAACCTCAGCGGAACAGGCGAGCTGATCGTCTCCAATCTCTCAGGTGGCTCTGCGAGTGCAGAACTCTCTATCATCGGTAATGGCACAGACTCCGTTCTGCTGCGCAACACGATGATGAGTGTTGTGAGCGGCAATATCAATGCGAAGGATGTTACGCTGAATGTGCAAAACGTCGGTGCAGAGAATCAACTCTATGCAGGCATCCTCAATCTCGATGAGTCAACACTCGACACAGGCGCGACAGGTCATATGACCGTAGCAGGACTGACAAATGAGGGTGAGACAGGTGCTGCCTCTACAGGAGCAGTCGTGCAGGGATCAGTCAACATAAATGGTGCAGGAGGCGACTATACAGGCAGCTACGGAACTGGCGCTAGCATCTATGCTCAGGCTGGTGCAGATCAGAAGCTCAAGGCAGATGCTGCACTCACAGTAGGTGGTACAGGTGGTACTCTCACCATCACTGATGTAACGAGCGCATCACAGCTTGGAGGCATTGCTTCCACGGGTGCTCACATCATCATCGATTTGACTGGTGCTACGAGTGAGACGAATGCGGTCACACTTGGCTCAGCCTCCTCTGTCAGCAATGGCGGTAGCCTCACGCTGAGTGTCAACGGTAACTTCCTCGAAGAAGGCGACACAGTGGTTGCATTCGCGGGTGAAGCACTGAGCGTAGATAGTAGCTCCACTCTGGTAATCAATGCGCTTAACTTCGACAAGTCACCAGTAGTCACATCAGGTGGGCTTATCGAGCTCATTGAGTTTGCAGATGGCAGTAGCATAGCTAACGAGAGTATCATCCTCGACGCGTCTCTGGCAAAGTACTACACTAACGTGCGCTATGACAGCACGCTCAATATGATCGTAGCCGATTTCAACACGAGCTTCTATAGCGATAGTGCACTGACATCTAATGGAGCTGCAGGCTTTGAACTCATTACAGATGCATTTACCAATCTTGGTATCTCATCCAATCCTAGCAGTAATTCTGACCTGTCTAAGGTGATGGCTGAAATGGATCAACTCATCACCACCGATCCAGTATCGGCGGATAAGCTCGCTGCCGCTATCGCCGGCGCTAGCATAGCCACACAGGGAATGGCTCTCCAAGATGATATAGAGCGTCAGCTCCGTAGCATCAGAAACAGAACAGGAAGCCACATGCTCTCTGAGTCGAGCTACGAGCAAAGAGAGCTCATCAATGGATGGATCAACGCCGAGGGCAACCAAGCAGAACTCTCTGGCGAAAGCACAGATGCAGGCTATACCATGTCAAACTGGGGCGGCACTGTAGGTGCAGGCTTCACCCTAGAGGATAACTCGACGGTTGGGCTTGCTCTCACCGCCATGTATGGTGATCTCACCAGCACTGACGTGGACCAGCTCGATAGTGATGTGAGTACATACTACATAAGCGCCTTTGCTCATACTATGACCAATAAGTGGGAGCATAAGTTCGTTCTGTCAGCTGGTTTGGCTAACTTTGATGGCTCACGTACGGTGAACTACGGAGATAGTGCGTACTCTACAGACTATTCAACATCAGGTTATAGTGTAGGTGTGCATTATGAACTATCACGTCATTATTATCTCAATGAAGATGAGGGTATGTTCTGGCAGCCTATCGCTAGCCTCTCCTACCAGATGAGTCAGATTGATGGCTACACGGAAACTGGCAGCGATGCTGCTCTCAAGGTCGATGAACAGTCACTGCACCGCGCTACCGTGGCTCTAGGTGCGAGCTTACAGATGAATATCGGTGAGTCTATATACAACCGCATCGGAAATGTCTCTATGCGAGCTCTCGTGAAGGGTGACATCGGAGATACACACTCTGAAACGGAAGCAGGCTTAGCTGCAGGAACTCGCAGCGCATCGCTCCAGAGCGCTGAACGTGGTAACTTCGGTGTTGAATTCGGAGCTGGCTTAACGATCCCTGTCTTGGAGGGTAAATCTAGCCTATTCTGTGATGCTGCGGTAGAACTACGAGAAAACTACAGCAACGTTAATGCTACCGTTGGCTATCGATTCAGCTTCTAAGCGAACACGCCCACGATACTAAGATTCATCCCCCTGATTCGAAACAGATTCGAATCAGGGGGATTTCTTTTTATTCATATTTCAAAAAGCTCGCTCACCTGCACTTTTTCCCTGTGTTTATTGTCGCTTTGCTGGGCAGAAACACGAACAGATTCTCAGGGTCGTTATAAAGGGGGAACCAACATTGACTCGCGTGGGGTGGAGACGCACTATGACGCTCAAGGTCGACATATAGGCAGTAGGCAGCCTTAGCTACTCTTTCTGCCCCTTCTGTAACGCGATTTAAAAGCTGGGAAAAAAAGCGGTAAAGTTGGGAAAAAATAAGTGAGGCGACCTTATGAGTCGCCTCGATCTTTTAATTCTTCGAGAATCTGTGCAGCTTTAAACCTCTGTGCTGATTGCTTGATCATCTCTCGACGCAGCTGTTCCACCTCGAGGCGTGGCACAAGCCAGCGAGACTTCTTGCGTGCCGTCATGCGGATGCCGTGGAGCTCACCGCGTAGGATCATCTGGCGAATACTACCGCCAGTCGCATAACCGAGACGATTAGCCGCTTCCACTAGCGTGTACGTCTCCTCGCGAAGACTAGAGTAAATTGCGCTGCGCATAACTCGTATAAAGTACCTCCGTCCGCGCACCACTCATGTGAGCATGCGCCTGTTTAGTATATTTCGCCTTAAAATTCAGGTGTTTATTATAGATATCATTATCATAACTACTAACTGCCCACTGCGCCTTGTTGAGCCCATTGAGCAGCGCACAGAACCTCACATGATCCTCATCGCGCATCTCATTATCATATTCGCCACCCTTACGAGTCGCTGCTGGATAAGGAGGATCACAGTAAATAAATGCCCCCTCAATATCATAATGCGGAATCAGCTGCTCCCAGCTAAGATTCTCCACAACCACATTCTTCAGCCTCTTCGCGCAATTCATAATCATATCAGGCACAGAATCCCACTCCGCACAATATCTGTGTCCATAACCCACGCCCCAGCGAAAGCCCGCGCTATTACTCGCATGCACACGCATCCTTGAGCTCAGCAGTAATCTTCTAGCTCTCTCAATAGGACTCGCTAGTCCACCACCATTTGCCAGCTCGAACTCCTCCCTACTATACGGAGATAACTCCACCTGAGCTGCCAGCCTAGCCGCCAGTCGCGGATGGCGCATGATGCGGAAGAGATTCACCACCTCGGAATTCACATCATTATAAACTTCGAATTTCGCTGGAGCTTTCGCCAGCAGCACAGCAGCACTCCCACCGAAAGGCTCAATATAACTCTCATGCGCGGGAAATAGCGAGAACAACCACTCAGTAATACTCGTCTTACTGCCAAAATAACGTAAAGGTGAACGTGTCATGCCACTAAAAATACCACCCCAAGAATCGCAAAAAATCATCATCACCTAGAAAAATCTACAATATCTACTTTTCACCCCTCACGGAGCGACGATCACCGCCCCCTCTGACTTATACACATCCCGCTCATACTCCCACGCATGCCCCTTCCAGAGAGGAGTTCCATGATTCACCGCAGGATCAAATCCAGCCAAAACAACAGGCAATTGATGTTCACACGCCAGCTTATAACAAATAAACCCCGTAGTCGGACTTTTACGAGTTAAGGCACAATAATTAGTCCACCAATCACGCACCTTGCGCAATTGAGCATCATTGATGAACATCACTTGTTCATACCCCTGCACATCATCGGGAGCATACCAATAAGGACGCCCCGCATTTGCCCTATCGCCACCGCGCCTCACAAACAAAGAATGAGTCACCCCCTCCATATGCGACACCTTGCTCCACTGCCTAGCTCTATTAATATGCACACAATGATCCCCTGCACGCAACCCCACCTTAGACACATCAAAACCCACCACATTGGAAAAAACAACAATACGCCTTGCGCTTGACGGAATGATCATCGACCTCGCCACCCTCAGCGCAGACCTCTTATGAGACCGCACACGTGCAGGAGCTACAGCACGTGACTGCGCTTGACACCACGCAGGCACATCCACCCTGACAGTCACAGCATCCTGCACATACTCATCCCTACGCTCCAGCCACGAACCTACACCATGGTGGAACAAGGCAGCACGCGCCTCACTCGCACTAGCCACCTCATGAGGCAGCACACGAATAAAATACCGATCCGCCAGTGAACGAACAAAAGCAGGGCCTATCCCCTTCGCTGCGATCCCACCGCCCCTATCATCCCTGCGAATGACAGCCACCAGTTCCTCCTGCGTACCACCTCGAGGAAACAGCCGTGCAATCCGCTCGCGCATCGCTTGCACGACGCTTGCCACGCCCTTGCAAGCAGACTCTCCCTGCACGAGAATCACCGCATTACACGCACGCGTTGGCATGCGCCTCTCTGCAATCGTCCAGAGCCCATCCTCCAGCATCGCCAGCCTAGATAGAGCATCCGCATCACGACATTCAATGTCAGCATCAAGGTAAATCCCCCCATCCTCCACCACGCGCCAGCGGTAGTAATCGCTCGCCAGCGCATAAGTCACAGGACGCGGATAGATGCTCATGAGCTTCGAAAATAAACCAGTCATAGCATCATCCGCATAAGCCTGCTTCAGATCTGTCCATCTCCACAAGGTGTACGCAGATGAGCATTGACTCACCGAGCGTGTGTAATGAGGAACAGCAGCATCACCTAACCATATTTGATGAATCATCATGGCTGTTGGTCATCAGGATGCGGATAATCTATCCATTTTTCGGGGTATTGATCTGGAGGATGCAAGAAATAGCTACCTGTGATCATAGACACCTGCGTATACTTGATCTGGTTGCGAATCATCTCCAGCAGCTCCTCCTGCGTCCAGCACTCCCTAGCCACAGATCCGCTAGTAGTACCCACCGTACCCACCGTACCCACCGTACCCACCGTACCGAGCGATCCCTCAGATCCTGCCGATCCACTCCCAGTATCTCCAAAAGTGGGGAAAATAGGTGGCAGCGTACCCTCCGTTGTCATCTCACTATCATCAGGAGGCGGATCACCACCGCCACCATCACCAGCAGTAGTCGTCGTAGTAGCATCATCAGAATGAACCGTTGACGCGAAGTCATAAGCCGAGAATTCAGGCTCGTTTATATCGCGTCCCAGCTCTATACTCACCTCTCCCGTCACTAGATTCCACTCCACAGCTCGAGCATAAGCATTCATATCGTTCCAAGCTGGAGGAATACTCCTCCCCCTCAAATTGATGGAATAGCCCAGCGGACTCATCTCCAGCAGCTCATCGAGAATAGAAATCGTCCCCTCATAAGTCAGCACATTAGCCGTCTCATAATACTGCTTCGCATACGACACCCACATCTGCTGATGCGCATACCCTTGACTCGTCGTCACTTCAAAAACCTTCACCCCCTCCTGCAGCATATCCACATCCGGAGGATAGCACACCGCAAAGCTATAATCCTCATACTCATTCTCGCGAGCACACACCACGACACCCGTAACGTGCAGATCATAATTTGGCTCAATATCCGTCGCTGATATTAGAGGCATCACCGCCGTATCCCACATTTGAGACTCAGCTCTCGCGATAGATCCAGCGATAATCGTGCCACTCGTATAATCCACACGAAAGCACAAGTCAGGATTCACATCCTTCGCCCTCATCATGGACTGCCATGCGGTGTAGAGCTTATTGCCCACCGTGCTCGATGACCTCCACAGACTAGTGTCACTTGCATCCATCATCAGCTCCGCTGAGCCGATGAGCTCTCCCTGAGCATCCACCGTCCAGCCATCGGCATACATAGCGAAGTTCTCAGCCCACTGCTCACGAGACTCATCATCAGGCTTCCATACCGCAAGACCAGATCCTGACACCACACCATCCTTTGATCGAGGAGCACTGGCCAAAGCCGAGAGCTGACTGGTCAACACTTGTCTATTGAGTAACCACAAGAAGTTCTGAGCAACCACATGCGACACCGTAGCCGATGCCTCCACACTACTTGATGCAGATATAATCTTGCCGTGAAAGAGCACCCTGCCACGATGCATCAGTGTCACAGGAGTCATATAATCCCAGCCATCAGGCAGCAGCCCATTGAGCTCTATACTCAGTGTTGCTATATCCTGCACCGACTCACTAAGAGATGCCCCTATGAGTGACTCCCAATTTTTAAAATCCTTTGTATCTAATTTAATGTGGTTCATGATCGTTTCATCTGCGCTATCTTAGCCGATAGCTCGTTAATCCTCTTCGTCTGATTGCTCACCGCTGCATTATGATTCGCCACGACCGTCGCCATCCCTGATGTCAACTGCCCTATGAGCGCATTCTGCTGAGTGAGCACCGACTGTAGCTGCGCCACATGATCCGTCATCGCCTGAACGGACGCATTCGCGACCTTCACCTGCCCTTGTAGATCAGCCAGCTGTACCGCCTGATCCTTTGCCTTAGAGCCCTGAGATGACCTCTTCGCCTGATTAGCGACATCCTGCTGAGCCTTCGCCGCATCCTCTGCAGCCTTGCGTGACCTTTCTCGCGCGGTGAGCTCTTGCCCTAGCTCCTCCTTGGATTTGCGTATTTGCCTCTCCTTAGCCGTCTCTCCCTCCAGCCCTTTGACCGTTGTACGAGCCACTTTCTCCAGAGCCTCATTCACCGCACGATGCTGATCTAGTGCATGACCTGAGTAACCACTCACGCGCTCCATATTACCCGCCAGACGCTGCAGCTGATGTTGATAGCGAGCCAGAGCCTTGTCATCACCATTTTGGGCAGCACGCAGGGCAGATTTAGACAGCTTATTATAAGACTCAGCCATCGCATCGATATTCCTCTGAGCAAGCTTCGAGCTCGCCTTCACATTAAGCGGAGATAAGTCCTCGAGAAAACGCTGCGCCTGCGGGCGACTCGCCAGCATCGTCTTCTCTATAGCCTTCAGACTATCACGCGTACCACGCAGCGACGCATTCACCTGCTTCATCAGCCCCACATCCATACCAGACGTAGAGCGCAGTGCCAGCAGTTGCCTCTCACGCTCAAGGAGCAGTTTCTTATCTGCCTCCCAGATCTCCGTCTGAGTGCGGTGATCCTGCTGCGTATAATTCACACTCGTCTGCGTATTACCCAGCAGCTCACTGAGAGCCGCGCTGAGCTCCTGTTGACGCTTCGTATTCTCTGCTATAGCCTTCTGCTCACTCGCAGCTGCATCACGTGCCTTCGCCTGCGCTGCGGCTCTTTTCTGAGACAGCTCTAGCAGCTGAGCCTCTGACTCAGCACGCTCATGCGCACGCTCTATCTCTGACTTCATCTGGACGATGATCTCATCCTGCATCTTCGACTCCTCACGCTTCTTTGCCACGAGAGCCTCAGACTCCACGCGCTGCTCCTGCAACGCTCGGACGAACTCCATAGTCTCCTTCCAGCCTCCATCGAGACTCACTCCGAGAGGACGCAGCGACTTGCGTATATCCTGACCCATTTTAAGAAGACTCTTCTCCTCCGCTAGGATAGCCGCCTGCTCACGCTCGGAGAAATCCTCTATACGATTCAATCGCCCCTCGAGGATAGCGATATCCTCCTCACTAGGCAGCTTGAATGCCGCTATAGCCTCATACTGACCATAGCTAGACTGTAGAGCCTGCTGCATCGCCTCAGCCTGAGCCTCAGCCTGATCCTTCACATCTTCAGCGTATTTCAGCCTTCGCCTTGCGGACAGATCCTCAAGTGCTGCCGCTTCCTTAGCATACAACATTTCGAGATCGGCGATCTTCGCCTGCGCCTCAGCAGCAGACAGCTCACCAGCCTCTTGCTGTATCGCTAGTAGAGCCTTTGCAGCCTCATGCTGATCCGAAATCATCGCCAGCTGATGAGACGATGCTGCATCCTGAGCTGCCATAGCCTCAGTCGATCTATCACGGTACTGAGTCGCAGCCTCTTCTATTTTCCTAAAATTGTCCGCGATGGCGGCACTCGTCTTTTCCAGACGCGCATCACGCTCATTGCCACCGAGCTCAGCTGCGAGATCGCGAAGAGCCTTGATCTGCTCACCTATACGCTGCGACTCCTCTATACTCTGATCACTCGCCTTTTTCGCCTTCGATTGCCATACATCCAGTGCTATTTGTGCACCCTGTATCGCCATCAACAGCCATCCCATAGGCCCCATACCAGCCTTAATAGCCATCATCATCTGAGTGATCCCCAGAGCCGCAGCCCCGAAGTTAGGGGCACTCTCTCCAGCAGCTCCACCCATACCAGAAATAGCCGTAGCCATAGCCCCATTTGCAGCAGCTGAAGCCGCCATCTGAGCATTAGCCTTGTCCAATTGCGCCTTGAGCGCAGCCTGCTGATCTGCTGCTATTTTAGCTTCCTGCGCCGCCTTTTTCTGCTGCTCCGAGAGCTGTTCCGTTTCCTTCGTTTGCTGACTCGTTGCCGTGGTAGACTTCTTCGTCTCCTCACTCAGCTTCTTTTGATGATCCCCAGCTTTTTTCGCTTGATCACCTGCATCACTAAGAGCCGTTTCAGTTTCTGATATAGCCTTAGCCTGATCCTTCTGAGACTCTTCTACCTCCTTGGAACTCTTCTCCAGTTCCTCGACCTCCTCCTTTGTCTTCTTGATCGCGTCGCCTTCCTTGGTCGCCTTGATCTTGATGGAGATCTCATTATTCTTTTTGACACTCATGCGTTACGTGGATTGGTTAAAGTGAATTCATACTGCATAGCTCCCCAGCTCGACTCACCCTTGAGCGAGCTTGCGAGCACCTCCTCTGGATTTTCTCCACTCCAGAGGAGGCGGTGAGAGACAGCCGTGAGTACCGCATCCCAGACCTGCACCAGAGACGGCACAGAGCCATAAAAGGCAGAGGATAGCCGCAGCTCCCCCTCACGCCCCTCTACCAGCATGCGCTGCACATGCAGAGCCATCTCGCGCTCACACTCCGCAGGAGAGCTAGCAGCCACCAGCGACTGCCAGCTCAGTGACAGCGACGCATTACCGCGAGCACGGTGATGACTCCACGCACGATCCACCAGTTCCACCGACTGCGTCGCCATGGAATACTCACGCGA
>CAYJML010000001.1:0-261766 GCA_964371515.1 uncultured Akkermansia sp. | reverse complement strand
TGCTAGTTTAAGTAATCGAGTTTTCTTCATGGGATGATGGTTTAGAAAGTTCTAATATACTAATATGAATTAGATTTGTAAAGATTAACTGGAATGATGACAAAATAAGGTGGCGAGTATGTAGATACTCAAGCTATTTGTCGTGCTATGGCTGAAGAAAATAGATTTGAGGGGTACTGATGTCACTCAAGCTCGGTTTTCAGGAGGTGCGAGCTTATGCTAAGGCGATTCGAAGAGCTGAAAAGTGGGCGATTCTAGTGTGGTATGGGGCGGTAGCTTCTTTATGATCAGTTGTTTTATGGGCTCGTGGTGGGTGTGTTCGGTCAGACGATCGTTGGAGAGGTGATTTTTAGAGTTACTAGGTGCTAATTTGGTAATAAATTGATGTTCAGATATATAGATTGCGTGACTATGTTGCGAAGAGTGCCAATTGGGTGTCTAAGCAGTGTGGGTTCGTGACTTTTGATGTTTTTTCTGTATTCTGCTTATTCTCAGCGATTTCAACTTTGGTAATGGGACTCGAAGCACGGATCACGGCGTATTTTTGTCATTTTTAGCAGAAGTGGCTTTATTTGAGCTTTATTATCAATAACTAATTGATGTTCGAGTCCAAGTAGTCTGTACAGATGGACATCGTACACGTCGAAATCATGGAAGTATAAAAATCATATCAGGGGACAGAAAGTCGGTGATTTGGGGTGATTTGACGCACTATGCGAGACCAATAAGTGATTTCATAAGCTATTGATGATGTAGCTATAAACAAAACTGGCTTCTATGCTTATTCTGCATAGAAGCCAGTCCCATTGAGGGTGAACGATGGGGATCGAACCCACGACAACCTGAACCACAATCAGGGGCTCTACCACTGAGCTACGATCACCGTTTTGTTGTTTGCAAGTGGTATGCTTGCGAGGAGATTATAGTGATTTTTGTGGCAGATGCAAGTTTTAAATGAAGTTTTTTAGATTTTTTTTTGATTGGTCTTGATGCTATTTGGTTTAAAGGGCGTCGGGGTTGCAGTGGATGTCAACTAGTGCGGGACCACGGTGGGAGAGTGCTTGTCGTATTGTTGTGCTGAGATCATCTGCTGTGCTAACTTTGACTCCATAGACACCGCAGCTGTTTGCTAGATGAGCAAAGTCTGGGTTGATGAGGCTTGTTTCCCAGGTGGGGTATTTTGCGATACTTTGCTCGCGAGTGATTTTGGCTAATTGAGAGTTGTTGAAGACAATGACTTTTATAGGTAATTGGTATTTTCCTATCGTGCTGATCTCAGCCAGGTATTGTCCTAGTCCACCATCTCCTACAATGGCGATTACGGGTGTGTCCTTCCATGGTCCTGATTCACAGGTAGCTGCGTATGCACCGATGGCTGATGGGAGACCTACACCTATGCTGCCTAGATACCATGATAGTAGATAGCGGTGATGCGTCTTGCTCTCAAGGTAGCGTCCTACTTGGTAGGCGACGTTGCCAACGTCGATAGAGAGGATAGCCTTGTCTGGTAAGCAGCGGTTGAGGGATTCGCAGATGGCGGCAGGGCTGATGCTGGAGCTGTTTGGGTCAGTTGCGGTAAAGGTGGCGCGATTTCGCTTTTCTGCTCTCCAGTGTTCCCATTCTTGCGCGATTCGCTCGGCCTTGCTCTGAATGCCTGAGGCTGTTGATGCTAGTTCTGGGTGCTGGGAGAGCTCTGTGATGAGTTGCTGTAGCGTTGCCTTCGCGTCTCCGATGAGTGGGTGGCTTATGGTGGTGGGGAGGGGACGCTCGCTGTGAGCGTTGTGGTCTATTCTTATGATATGCTTGGGTGTGCCGGCTGCATCGCTGTGAGGGATGGCACTGTGACGTGCATATCCTACGCCTATGGTGATGATGGTGTCTGCTTCTGCGGCAAAGTGCTGGCTGATGGGTGTGCCACTAAGTCCGATGACACCGCAAGCAAGTGGGTGTTGGTCGCTGATGTAGCCTTTTGCGCGATAGGTGGTGCAGATGGGGGACTGGAGAAGGGTTGCGAGCTTCTGCGCTTCTTCTAGGGCATATTCCGCTCCGTGTCCTAGGATGATGAGTGGGTTCTTGGACTTGCTCAGATGGTGGGCAGCTGATTGTAGGCTGTCTGTGTCTGGGGTGAGTTGACTCGTTGCGCTATGGGGAGTGCTATTGTTGTGGCTTGCAGCTGGGAGGGAATGCTCGTTGCTGGATTGTGCCAGCTTTTGAGTGTCATCAGGGAGGATGATCTGAACTGGTGCTTGTGTTTTGATGCTGCTGAGGTAGGATTGCTGAGCTAGTTGAGCGCTGTTGCTGTGGGCGTGGAGTGTGTACTGTGCCTCGGTCAGTGGGGCGAAGCAGGCGGCGAGGTTGAGCTCTTGGAAGATGTTCTGATCTAGTGTGGTGGTGGGTACTTGTCCCATTAGGGCGAGAAGGGGGGCGCGATCGAGTAGGGCATCTGCGATGCCTGTGCTCATGTTTGTCGCTCCTGGTCCTGCAATGGAGAGGCAGCCTGCTGGGCGGTGTGTGAGCTTACCATATGCTGCTGCTGCAAAGGAGGCGGCTCCTTCATGACGTATGCCGATAAAGCGTATTTTGTCTGCTTGTTGTTCTGGGTTACTGAGGCGTAGTGCTTCTGAGATGCCTAGATTGCTATGCCCTACCATGCCGAATACCCAACGGAGGCCTTCTTGCTCTAGTTGCTGAATGAGGAGGTCAGATTTGGTCGAAGGAATATTGTTCTCAGGGGTGGGCTCTGCTGCCGTGCTGCTGGTGTGAGTGGTTGCGGGGGAAGCTGCTGCTGTCGCGGCAGCACTTTCTACTGAGGGCGCAGGGGCTGCTGGAGTATCTTCTTTTTGGACGAATACGTTTTTCCCCATTTCGCATATAGGGCAACGCCAGTTATCATCTAATTGGTTGAAAGGTGTGTCTTGGGTTGATTCATCGTAGATGTAGCCGCATATGGAGCAATGATATGACATGCAATGAGAATGGCATGATCTGTATCAAGTGTCAAGGTGTTAGCGTGCTTTTTGTTTAGAATGACTCAAAAATAATCTCCTTAGGGCTCAAATAGGGCTGAATGCAAAAAAACAGGCAATTCCTCGAAGAGAATTGCCTGTTTTTTGAATGATGCTACAGGCGGGACTCGAACCCGCACAGCTCTCACCACAAGATTCTAAGTCTTGCGCGTCTACCATTCCGCCACTGTAGCATGTGCTGGGAGATAGGAAACCATAAAAGAAGGCTTGATGCAAGCAAAAAGAGCTTTTTGCGCTGATTTTGTTTTAGTTTTTGTCTGTTCCCCAGCGGCGATGTAGCCATTTCTCGACTGGTGAGAAGAGGATCTTATCCGCGAGTAGTCCAATGAGGATGATGATGAGCATGACGCCGATGACTTGGTGCATGCGGTGGAGTTCACGTCCATAGTGGAGGTGCTGACCTAGACCGAAGCCTGAAGCAACTGCGACATAGATTTCAGCTGCCATGAGTGAACGCCATGCAAAGGCCCACCCTTGCTTCATGCCACTGACGAGGAAGGGGGCTGAGGCAGGGAGTGTGACGTGGACGAGAGTATAGAAGGGGGATGCACCCATGGTGCGTGCGGCTCGGGAGTAGATGGGGGGCACGTTGCGCATGCCATTCTGAGTGGAGAGTAGAACGCTCCAGAGGCAGCCCATGACGACGACGAAGAGGAGGGCACGCTCGTCTTGTCCGAACCAGATGCATGCTAAGGGGACCCAGCAGACGCTGGGAAGTGCCTGTAGTCCGAGTGCGAGAACTCCGAGTGTGTCGTTTACAGCTCGGAAGCGAGCGGCGAGCATGCCGAGTGGCACACCGATGAGTAGACCGATGACGTAGCCTATCATGAGGCGACGCATGGTGACGAGCATGGCTTCGAGGAGTTCTCCGTTTAGCAGGTTCTCCCAGAGATATTCGACGACATAGCTAGGAGAGGGGATGACGTAGGGAGGCCAGATCTGTATATCAAGCCCGACAAAGGAAAGAGCACCTGTGAGTGCTGCCCAGATGAGCAGTAGAATGAGAAAGAAACTGACGGTGAGCGTGGTTCTGTTCATGAGGAAAGGGGGGGCGTAAAGGTGGCGTGATGTTACGATGGGTATAGATGGTTTGCGGGATGATTAGTCGCTTTCTCGTGCTCCTTCGTAGCCTTTTAGCTCAGCGGTGATCTCTTGGGAGAGGTCGGCTAGGTCATGGTCGTTGATGTTGCGTGGGCGTGGGAGATCTACGTGGAATTCTCTTCTGACACGTCCTGGGTGGGGGGAGAAGAGGATGACGCGGTCTCCTAGGCAGACGGCCTCGCGGACATTGTGTGTGACGAAGATGATTGTTTTGCGTCGTTTTTTCCAGACGTCTTGGATGTCTCCATAGAGCTGCTCGCGTGTCATGGCATCGAGTGCGGAGAAGGGCTCATCCATGAGGAGTATCTTTGGGTTGGGTGCGAGTGATCGCGCGAGGGCGACGCGCTGGCGCATCCCGCCAGAGAGTTCATGTATGCTGGATTTTGCGAACTTGTCCATCTTGACGAGGTAGAGATAGTACTTCGCAACCTCAAGGCGTTCTTTGTTGTTCAGGTTGGGCTTTTGCTTGAGCCCGAACATGACGTTGTCGATGACGCTTAGCCATGGGAAGAGGGCGTGTTCTTGGAACATGACAAGTCGGTCACGACCTGGGCCTGTGATGGGGAGTCCATCGATGAGTGCCATGCCGCTATCAGGCTTCTCTAGTCCTGCGATGATGTTGAGGAGTGTCGACTTCCCGCAGCCAGAGGGTCCAACGAAGCAGACGAACTCTCCTTCGTTGATGGTGATGCTCGCGTCATCTAGGGCGCGTACGACTCCGTTGCGCGTGTTGAAGTCCTTGTAGATGTGCTCGAGGTTGAGCTTTGCGGTGGGGAAGTGGTGTATTTCTTGTTCGAGTTGGTCGTGCATGGAAAGGGGGCTTCTATTGTTCGATTGCAGGGATGGGGGTGGCAATCATGTCCTTGATGGGAGGAGATGTCTTGAGAATGCGAGCTTCTTGTGCGTCTTTCAGGAAGGCTTCTAGGGCGGGGATGTTGATCGCGGTGGTAGGGGTGAGGCGTGTCCATGCACTGTTGATGATGCTGGGGTCGATGGGAGACTTCATGAGGTAGCTGAGTTCTTCGATGACCATTTTCTGTGCTTTCTCAGGGTGCTGGATGATCCACTCTGTGAGCTCTGCATGCGCGCGTATGATGGTGCGGGCTAGTTCTGGTTCGCGGTCGAGCCATGCTTTTCTCGCGGTGAGTAGTGTGGTGACTGCATCTGCTTGTTCTAGGAGGATATGGGCACCTGCAGATTGTTCAAGCTGTGAGACCCAGGGTTCAACAGTCCAGCTAGCATCGATGTCTTCTCTGTCCATGAGGACGACTTGCATGGAGTTGCTAGTAGGTAGGATGAGGACTTTTCCCTTACCATTCAGGGTGTTGGTGATGCCGTGAGATGTCATCCATGCTCGGCATGCGATGTCTTGTGTGTTGCCCAGCTGTGGGGTGGCGACTCGCTTACCGATGAAGTCGTGGGGGCTGGTAATCTTGCTGCCTTTCGACGTGAGTAGTGCTGCTCCTCCGTCTACAGCGCCTGAGAGTACGCGTACTTCATTGCCATTGGTAGCTGCATAGGCATTGATAGCTGGACTAGGACCGACGTAGCAAATGTCAAGTGTGCGTGAGAACATCGCTTCCATGGCCGTGGGTCCCGCTGTATAGAGGTGCCAGTTGATCTGATGATCTGGGAGGTAGCGTTCGAACCAGCCTTCACCGTTTCTGCTCATGTTGCGTGCGACAAGGGCTTGGATATGCGTGACATTGGGGAAGTGCCCTATATTTATCTCTGAGGGATTTTCCTCGCGGCTACAGGAGGGGAAGATGCAGGTTAAGATGCCTACACAGAGGAATACATATACTTTTGAGAAGCCCATCATGGGTGCTCATCATAGCATTGATTACGAAGGTCGTCAAGGTGCTGACATCTTAAAAGGTGTATTTTTATAACTTTTTGCTTTATGTTATACGACTCAAAAATAAGTAGCTGCGCGGCCTGCTATTGATGCCTATTGCCGATGACGAGGTATTCTGCGGTAGCAACTGCGTCTGATGAACCGCGCTCGGTGATGATGACTTCGATGACATAGGGGGCTTCATTATTGCCCCGCAGTTGGATGATGGGAAGTGCGTCTTGGAGGGGGAGTAGGGAGCTTTCTGGTTCCCAGTGTGCGGTATTCGTGGAGAGTGGGCGTTGTCCGATAGCAGCTCCTTCTGGCGAGAATTCGACCGCTTGCTTGCTGTTGATTTCTCTGACATTGATGTCGTAGTAGATGCCAGCCTTTTCGGGGTTTGCGTAGAAGAAGATGTCGTAGCCTCCGAGTTTTCTTGAGCGCATAAAGATGCGTGGCTCATAGCCAATGATGGTCTGAGGGTAGCTTGCTTCTTCATGCTCGGGTATATACCATTGCTTGTCAGATGGGATGGGGTGGTTAAACCCAAAGTTTGCCATGCGCATATTGAGAGTATCTCGTGAATAAGAGTCCTGCGAGAGCAGATAGTTAATGAGAATAGCTGATGTCAACAATGCTGCTAGGGCACTGAAGAGGAATGTCAGCAGGATCTTTCGGCGGAGCTTCATGGCGAGGGTGCGTCTATGCTGACATAAACATAACAGATCATAAGTTAAATTCAAGTGTAATTATTGTGTGTTATTCCCTGTTATTGAACGAATGAATCTAGCATGATGTCATCTCTTCATGAATAACCACTGTCACCTACATGGATATGCGAATGGAGCCTATACGCTCCCACCCCTCGGATATGACGCTTGTGCGCTTGAGCCTTTCTTGGACGAGGCGACGGTATTGCAGCACCACGGACAGCATCACGATGCGTATGTCTCTGGTGCTAATAATGCACGAAAGCAGCTGCGTGAGATAGCGCATGGTGCTCGATCTATAGAACTAACTAGTTCGCTGACGAAGGCGCTGGCGTTCCATCTCTCAGGTCATCTTCTACACTGTGTCTATTGGAAGAGCCTCGCTCCTATGCCACATCATACACCTGAGGGGGAGTTGGCGGATGCGATTAATGAGGTGTTTGTGAATTACGAGGGCTTCATCCGTAGCTTCACTCAACTGGCCAATTCTCTACAAGGGGCAGGATGGGTTGTACTCGGTATTGATATGATGAGCAGCAAGCTATGTTTGCATACCATAGAGCAGCATCAGTATGGGATGAGTCCATGCTTCGTGCCACTTATAGCCTGCGATCTCTGGGAGCATGCCTATTATCTACGTTATCACCATAATAGGTCTGGATATGTGAATGCCTTTATCCAGCAGCTTGACTGGACTTTTGCACAGCAACAATTTACCTATTGCCTGAGCCATGTCCACTGAGTTGAAATCTCCCATGAGTGCATCATGGGCTCATCGTCTCTTTCGCAGTCATTGGTTCGTTGGTATCTTAGCTGTAGCGGAGATTATTCTCGGTTTTATCCTTTTGTCATTTCCCTATATATTGGGTGTGAGCGTTATGCTCATTGCGGGGATCGTGTTTTCCCTCATGGGGGTGATGCGTTTGATAGCTGCAGTGCGTGAGTCTGAGCATGGTATATGGCATGGCTTGTGCGCTATTGCTTATATTCTTTTGGGGGTACTCATGCTACTCACTCCTCTGCGTCTGATGGAGATTGGTACTCTTCTTGCAGGTGCCGTACTCATGGTAATAGGTCTTGTTCGGGCTATAGCTGCTATGCTAAGTAGAAGAAGTAGAAGACGCATGTGGCTTTATCTGAACGCAGCTATGAGCTTTACGCTAGGGCTTATTGTCTGTGCAACTTGGCCAGAGTCCACTTTATGGTTTCTTGGAGTTATGGTAGCGATTGAAATGATATTTTCAGGTTGGTCTATGTTATTTCTGAGTATATCTGTGTCGCCAGAAGAAGAGGGAGACGAATAGTGCATGAGTTTATTTTTTCTTCTCATAGAAGCGAACATAGTCGATCTCAAAGCGTACCGGAAAGCCCTTTCCTGTAGTGATTTCTGGCCATGTACCTTGCCCACCTAGGGCAGTGTTCATGATGAGATAGCACGGTGTGCGCAGTGGGTTATTCCCATCTGGATAGTTCGCCTCATTCATATTGAGTTTGACAACTTCCTTCTTATCTATCAGGATGCGCATGGTCTTTTCATCCCATTCGAGTACATAGGTATGAAAGTTTTTACTGTAGTTATTGATATGAGTTGTTTTGATGACTTTGTGCTCTTGATTTGTTCCATTTCTCCCCCATCGTAGAATGCTGTAGCAGGTATTGGGTTCTTGTGAAATGGCTTCTAGGATATCAATTTCACCATTAGCAGGCCACCCATACTGGTTCTCATGCATGGTCCAGAGGGCAGGCCATACGCCTGGGGACATCTTAGGAATTTTTGCACGAATCTCAAGACGTCCATACGTGAAGTTCTTTATCGTTCGCGTTGTAACTGAGCCACTGGCGTATGGCTGCTCTTTGATCTGTGCCCACCATGCGGGGTTCTTCGGGTCATAGGTGCTGTTGCGTGTTTTCTTTTTTCGAGAATGAAGGATGAGCTTACCTCCCTTCACTTCAACACAGTTTTCTGTGTAGGCTTGCACAGTCCCCTTATTTCGCATGACGCCGAGCTCTACTTTCCATTTTTTCTTATCAAGTTTTGTTCCGTTGAATTCATCTCCCCACGCATAGGTCCATCCGCCTGGTAGCGTTTGTGGCGCTGTCTTCGAGCGGGATTGAGCGAGAAGGGGAAGCGTAAATAAGGATGTGATCAGGAGTGACAAGAGTAACTGAAGCATATTAATATAGATTATCAATAAATACGCCGTGTGTCGAGCGAATATTAAAAAAGGGCAGCTAATTAAAGCTGCCCTTTCAAGTTATTTAAACTGACTTATATTGCGGGATTATTGCTCCTGAATATTGATGTCGTACTCCTTGCCCATAATGTTGAGCTTCATATTGCTGCCAGAGATGGCAGCAGCTACACCTACACTTGTGAGCGATACTGGTGGACCGAAGTTTTCCTGCGTTGGGGTGGTAGGATCTTCTGGGCGCTTACCAGCGTAGTAATCTTCAAGCTGCTGGGGGAACATGGCGTAGATAACGCAGTTTTCATCAGTAACAGGGAGTCCTTTTTCTTCGAGCTTCGCACGGAGATCATCCATGCCAGGCTTGAGGAGGTCAGCAGGGCGGACGTTGATAGGATCTTTCCCCATCTTCTTCGCGCAGAGTGCCTGAAGTTCTGGGTCTACAGGTGCTGGGGTATTACCATAGTAACCGAGTGCTACGTCTGCGCACTGTGGTGAGATGGTGTGCCAGCGACCGAACTTCACGTTGAGCATGGCCTGCATACCTACGATCTGGGAGGTAGGTGTGACGAGAGGAATCCAGCCGAGGGCTTCGCGTACTACGGGGATTTCTGCAAAGACGTCGTCGAAGCGATCCTCGCTCAGATTGAGCTCCTTGAGCTGTGAGCGGAAGTTTGAAAGCATGCCGCCTGGTACCTGATAGCGCAGAGTATCAGTATTGACAATTTCATTGTCATGGCTAGTGAACTTGGAGAGGCTCTTATAGATGGGGGTGAGTAGCTCAGTAACTTTTGTGAGCTTATCCTTGAAGTCATCAGCAACGACTGGATTGCGCTCATATCCTTCGAGGAGAGCCATCATGCGCAGGCAGTCAGGCTGGCCTGTGCCGTTGGCAAAAGGTGCGATGGATACGTCAACGGCGTCAGCACCAGAATTGATCCCTGCAACGTAGGTCGCAGCACCGAGACCAGCTGTCTCGTGTGTGTGAATCCATACAGGAAGTCCTGTAGCGTCCTTTACAGCCTTAACGAGCTGCTCTGTTTCTTGAGGTGGGATGAGGCCTGCCATGTCCTTAATGACGATACCATCAGCACCCATATCAGCGATTTTTTTACCAAGATTGGCAAAGTACTCTAGATTATGTACAGGGGAGGTGGTGTAGCAGATGGTACCATGCGCGGTTGCTCCAGCTTCTTTCGCCGCGCGGATGGATGTGCGCATATTTTCAGGGTCGTTCAGACAGTCAAAGATGCGGAAGATGTTCATGCCGTGCTTGGCACTCAGCTTGACAAATGTTTCAACGACATCATCGGCATAGTTTGTGTAGCCGACCATGTTCTGCCCACGTAGAAGCATCATGTGAGGAGTCTGAGGCGCAAGCTTCTTGAGCTCGTCGAGACGGTCAAACGGGAGTTCTCCGAGGAAGCGAAGACCGGCGTCAATAGAGGCGCCTCCCCATGTTTCAAGAGCGGAAAAGCCCATGCTGTCGAGGATGGGAGCGATCTCTTCCATTTGTTTCGTAGACATGCGAGTCGCGGCGAGAGATTGATGTCCGTCGCGAAGAACAGTGCAGTTGAATGTTGCTGGTTTCATAATGTGAAAATGATAGGGTGCTTTTATGACGATGCACCGTGATCATTCTATCAGACTTGTTCTTGAAGTCAAGCAGCTTCGCTCCAACTTAATGGATTTTTTCCTGTCAGCATCACATGAATGAGTAGACGTCGAGATCATAGCTGATAGTGACATCTTCGGGGTTGCCGACATGCTGCATGGCTTTTTTGGCGAGATCGGTGAGAACACGGGCTCTTGTGCCCATGAGTGTACACTGAAAGCGGTATTGATTATGCGCTTTGGGGAGGGGGGCTGGAGCGGGTTCGCTGAGTTTTACTCCTTCTGGTAGGGATTTATTGATGAAGTGATGCATGGACTTCATCGAGAACTCGGCCATGCTCTCACTCTCAGACTTCGTGGATAGCATAGCCATGTGGGTGTAGGGAGGCTGAGAGAGTGCCTGTCTCATGGAGAGTTCGTGCTCAGCAAAGCCATCAGTATCATGGCGTCTCGCATACTGAATAGCTGGTGCATGCGGGCTATGTGTCTGGATGATGACTTCTCCTTCTAGCTCTCCTCTTCCAGCCCGTCCAGCGACTTGGGTAAGTAGCTGGAAGGTGCGCTCGCCTGCGCGGAAGTCTGGAGCATTGAGCCCCTGATCGGCATTGAGCACTCCTACGAGGGTGACCCCTGGGAAATCGAGCCCCTTTGAGATCATCTGAGTTCCTAGTAAGATATCAATACGATGTGCTCTGAAGTCTGTTAAGATATCTCGTAGAGCATTCTTGCGTGCAGTGACATCGGCATCGATGCGTCGGAGTCGTGCCTGCGGGAAGGCGCGGCGTAGCACAGTTTCCACTTTCTGAGTCCCGAAGCCGATGAGCTTCAGGTCAGCATTTGAGCAGCTGGGGCAGCGCGGGGCAACAACGGCGCGAAAGCCACAGATGTGGCAGATGAGTCGGTTCTCTGAAATGTGGTAGGTCATGGGCATCTCGCAGTGCTCACAATGTGCGACATAGCCGCATTCTTCGCATTGTAATGAGCGTGCGAAGCCACGTCTATTGAGTAGTAATATAACCTGCTCTCCTTTGAGCAAGCGTTCATCTATAGCAGATCGAAGTCGCTCGCTGAGTATGCCTAAATAACGCTTGTCCTTCACCTCAGAACGCATGTCGAGAACACGTGTAAGAGGGAGTTGTTGTCCGTCTGCGCGCTGATCCATACGCAGGAGTTGGTATTTTCCTCTCTGAACGTTATGATGGCTTTCTAGTGACGGGGTTGCAGAGCCGAGAACGATGGTAGCTCCCTCCATCTTAGCTCGCAAGATGGCGAGGTCTCTGGCGTGGTAGCGCGGCGTATTTTCTTGCTTGTAGGATCCGTCGTGCTCTTCGTCTACGATGATGAGACCCAAGTTATTCACAGGGGAGAATACGGCGGATCGTGGACCGATAGCAACGCGAGCTCTACCGCGTCTGATGGCATGCCATTCATCATAGCGTTCACCATCACTCATCGCGCTGTGAAGGATGGCAACGGATTGAGGATCATCTGCAAAGCGAGCTTTGAAGCGCGCCATGGTCTGCGGTGTTAGTGATATCTCAGGCACGAGGATGAGGACACCTTGACCGCGAGTGATGACTTGAGCTGCTGCTTGTAGGTATACCTCCGTCTTTCCAGAGCCTGTGACTCCTTGGAGAAGGATGGGTGATTTCTCCTTCTTGTCCAGTTGCTTGATGATAAAATCTAGGGCGCGCTGCTGCCCCTCATTGAGTGGGAGGGGTTCAGACTTGCTAAAGGATTCATCTCCTACAGGATCGCGATGAACGACTTCTTCCTCGATGCGGATGAGGTGGCGCTTTGCTAGCGCACGGCACGGGGTGAGTGCGGCACTTCCTCCGAGTTCACTCAGAGAAGCACGATTCTTCTCTGACTGGTGTAGGTAGCGTAATATGTGTGCCTGACGTGGAGCGCGAGCATTAATTTTGTTCATCTCTTCATCATTAGGCCAATCTTGGAGGATAGCTATCTTGCGCTTTTTCTCATCATTTCTCTCTTGGCGTACTGCGACAGGGAGCATGCAACGAATCATCTGCTCCGCTGGGACAGCGTAATAATCAGCAGCCCACTCAGCGAGATCCATCAGCTTCTCAGATATGACAGGTTTTTCATCAACGAGACGTAGAATGGGGCGTAGTCGATGTGCCCATTCGGGATCAGGTGTGCTGAGTTCTAAGATCGTGCCAGTATGCTGCCTCTGGCGCATAGCAACTTCCACACGGCAGCCGCGCTGCGCATGTTCTCGCATCTCCTCGGGGATGGAGTAATCAAGGATCATCTCCTGCAAGCCGTCTACTAACACACGTGCAGCAAGCTGAGGGCCCTGCGTATCGTTAAAGAGATCTTGCATAGCATGAGAAGGGAGCGATATGCTCCCTGGTCAAGAAAAAGAAGGTGTATATCTCTTTCCTCTTTTAACTACCGGAAAGAGGGAAGTTGCGGCTGAGTTAAGAGTCCAGTGCAGCTTCTTCCTTGGAGAGAATATGTACGACTACCCGCACACCATGACGCTCACCGACCGACTTCGCTAAGGAGCGGATAGCGGAGGCTGTCATGCCATTACGACCGATGACACGAGCGACATCTTCTTGGTTAAGAATGAGGCGAAAGCGGATGAGATCTCCTTCATTGGTGCGTGCTACACGCAGTTCCGCAGAGTTTGCATCTGTCAGGAAGGGTGCGGTGACAGTTTGCAGGTATTTTCCGATGGTTTCAACTAATGTACGCATATGTATAATGAGGAGATGGTTTCAATCTATTCTAGGAGAAGAGCGCTGCTCTGTCAAGTATCAAGCATGTCTGCTTATTTGACCTCTGGCAGAGCTTCTGATGTCTCCGTGCGAAAGCGCAGCACCTGAGTCGGAGCTTCAGTAGGAGATATCTGCATCTTTGAGCCATCTGGGAAGACGAGTGAGCATGCTTCATCTGCATTACGCGGTAAGCTGAGGCGTAGCATTTCTCGCATATCATCCTCTGGCGTCGGTAAGTGACCAGAGGAGAGAACTTCGCCTTGCGAATTCACCAATTGAATGACTCTCACTTCAGCAGAGCGAGGAATTACATCAATGAGAATCCTCTGCTCATCAGCCGCCAGTCCGTTCTTCTCATACCATGTTCGAGCTAGCTTCTGGTAACGAGCACTGACATCTTCGGCTTGGATACTCTTGTTGTCCATGCTCCATGGTAAGTAGAAGTGGGGGCTAGCAGATGTACTCTCTCTTTTTTTTCCCGTGATGGCGAGTACACGCTGGTAGGGGGAGTCACTATTAAGCATGCCCACAGCATCCATAACCCATGGTGTGTTATATGCAGACTCACCTAGCTCTAGCATCTCCCACTGTCCATCAATCCAAACTTCTGTCCAGGTGTGATTACCCCGCACATGATTCCACGAGAGGACTCCAGCGATGCGCGCTGGAATATCAACGGAGCGTAGTGCTGCCGCATAAAAAAGACTGAGCCCTGTGCAGGAAGCCTTCTTCTGCTGGAGTGTTTCAAGCGGATTCATACAAGCACGAGTGCGCTCAGTGGAGTAGTGAATGCCGGTGAGTTCACGCGTCTTCTGTGAGATCAAGATAGCCGCTTGCTTGGCTGTTTTACAGTCTTTTACTAGGGGTTGAAAAATACTTCGTAGCTGCTCTCTCCATTCTGAGGGAGGCTCATCGAGCATTTGTAGTGGGGTAATATACTGTGCTCGTATCGAATCGGGTGTGGAGTCGCTCCATGGGAAGAGGTCACTGCGCATCGGATGAGCGCTAGCTAATGATTCAGCTGCGGTTAGCTGAGGTATCTGTAAGCATAGCAGCAGCGATACGAGTTGAAGAAAACGTATGATCATAAGATTATATTCTAACTTACTTCAATTTCCCCATAGAGAGTGAAGCCTGTGGACTCAGTGATGCGCACATTGACTATACTGCCAATGAGTCGCTCAGAAGCTTCGATGATGACGGGTTTGTTCTGAGGCGTGCGTCCCTGAAGTCTCTCTTCATTTGTCTTGCTCTTCCCCTCAACGAGGATGGGTTGAATGCTTCCAACTAGCTTCGCATTCTTTTCGATAGCGAGGCGATTCACGAGGGCTAGAAGTCGCTGGTTACGCTGCTCTTTTACCTCGCGTGAGAGCTGATCTGGCATCTCAGCGGCAGGGGTATTTTTGCGAGGTGAATACTGGAAGATGAAGGCATTATCAAATTGTACCTTTTCTACAGCTGCAAGCGTTTCTAAGAAATCCTCTTCTGTTTCCCCAGGGAAGCCCACGATGATATCTGTCGTGATAGCGAGATCAGGGCGTGCCTCACGCATCGCGTCAATGAGCTGGAAGAACTTCTCATTCTTATAAGGTCGACGCATGAGCTTCAGGATGCGATCACTTCCACTCTGAATGGGGAAATGAATATGGCTGCACAGCTTGTCCAAGTATGTGAAGGCCTTGATGAGGTCTTCACGGTAACCAATCGGATGAGGAGAAGTGAAGCGGATGCGCTCAAGTCCCTCGATGGCATGGAGTCGCTCTAGGAGTTGTACGAAAGCACCTTTACCATCTATGACGGGGAAGTCTCTTCCATAACGGTTCACAATCTGCCCTAGCAAGGTTACTTCCTTTACCCCATCATTCACAAGTTTCTCCACCTCATCAATGATGTCATCTGCTGGACGGCTACGCTCGATTCCGCGTGTGCTAGGAACGATACAGTAGGAGCAACGCATGTCACAGCCCTGCATGATGGAGACGAAGGCTGCACTCTTGTGCTCCTTTTGCACGTGATCACGAATCTTATTCTGATCATCCTCTACCTCTTCGATCGCACAGATATGAGCCCCCTTGCGCAGAGGCTCTTCTATACCTTCTTGGAGACGCTGTTGAAGAAGTTGGTGGGAGAGGTCGAAGACATTCTGATACTGCTGTGTTCCCGCGACGATGTCAGCACGTGGTAGATCGCGGAAGATCTCTTGCCCCTTGCTCTGACTCATGCATCCCATGAATCCATAGACCGTGTGGGGCTTCGCCTGTGAAGACGCGCTGATGAGTCCCATCTTGCCGAGGGCTTTCAATTCGGCTTTTTCACGTACGGAGCAGGTGTTCATCAGTACGATGTCAGCATCACGTTCCTGATCGGCTAATGTATAGCCGTGTTGTAGAAACATGCTGGCGACTTGTTCCGTGTCGCGCTCATTCATTTGGCAACCGTAGGTTTTGATGAATACTGTGGGCATAGATTACAGAGAAGCTAGGGTGGAATGATCGAGTGGGGCTTAGTGTGCGTAGTTGGTAGGATCTTCTATGTTCGCCAGTTGGAAGGCTTCCTTGCGCTCCATGCAGGTGGCACAAATACCACAGTGGAGTTCAGCTCCCTTGTAGCAAGAGTAGGTGTGAGAGAAGTCTACGTTCAAGCGCGAAGCAATGGCTGCGATCTCTCCCTTGTCAGCTTCGATGAATGGTGTTAGCACTTCCAGCTTAGAATCTGTTCCTAATCTGATCGCTTGACTCATGGCCATCATGAACTCTGTACGGCAGTCAGGGTAGATGAAGTGGTCACCCGAATGGGCTGCGATGACCAGTCCCTCTGCACCATAGCTCTCGGCTATACCTGCAGCAATAGAGAGGAAGATACCGTTGCGAAAGGGAACAACCGTCTGCTTCATGTTTTGCTCGTCATAATTCCCATCAGGGATGGCATCAGCTCCTGATAGGAGAGCTGAGCGCAGATGAGAAGATACACTACGTATATCTAATTCGCAATAGGGAAGGTCGAGTGATTCTGCCTGCCAGCGAGCGCATGATAGCTCTCTTTCTGCGTGATTACTTCCATAGTTAAAAGCTATAGCGCAGACAACATCATGCTCAGCATGAGTCCAGTGAAGGGCAGCCGTGGAGTCAAGTCCACCTGATAGTAAAACGGCAAGTTTCATAATATATATATTAGAGGTAGCTCGGGCGATTCTCGGTCTGGTGTTCCGCGATGGTGGTTAGCTGGATACCGCCACGAGAGCCGAAGCGACCCTCGACGCGCATCCATGCTGGCTGAATAGCCTTGATGAGATCATCAAGGATGCGATTGACAATCTGCTCGTTAAAGGCTGGATGGTTGCGGAAGGATGCGAGGTAGTACTTCAGGCTCTTTGTCTCGACGATGGAGAGAGCTGGAGTATAGGTGATCGTGAGGTGGCAGCTATCTGGCTGCCCTGTAACTGGACAGAGTGAGGAGAACTCATGCGTATCTAGTACGATGGTGTAGGCTCGCTCGGGGCTGCGGTTGGGGAAGGCTTCTAGCTTCGCCTCTTCGGGGGAGGAGAAGAAGCTCTGGTGTTTGCCTAGTATGTTAAGATCTGATGGGGAATCAGTCATGAGAAAATGCTTGTGTTATTAAGTGAAGTTATGTATTAGGACTTGATGAGCTGATAGCCATCCTTTGCATCTTTAATAGTCCATCCCAGCTCGGCGAGTTGGTCGCGAAGTTCGTCTGAGCGTGCCCAGTTCTTTTCTGCGCGGGCTTGCCAACGTTCGTCTGCTAAGGCGCGTATCTCAGCTGGAGCTTCTATCTCAGCATCTGGATCACTCAGCGTGATGCCAAGAGCTTCCGTGATGAGGCGGAAAGCATACCACTCGCGAGTGGCTTCTTCTGAAGTGAGTTCCGCAGGCTTGATCGACTTGGTCGCGGTGAACACATGTCCCAGTGCCTCAGGAAGGTTTAAGTCATCCTCGATACTATCCCATGCAGCTGCGAAGGAGGCGGTGTCAGGCTTCTTCTTGCAGAGATCCTTGTAGCTAGGTGCTGCTGCACCGCTAGCTTGGGAAAGTTGCTTATCAAAGCGCCCCAGCTTATTGAGTGCGGACTGAGCATCCTTTAACCCATTGAGTGTAAAATTGAGTGGTCGGCGGTATGAGGCACTAGATAGTAAGTAACGTAAGGCATGTGAGCTATAGCCCATATCCTGTAGCTGATCGAGCGTGTACATATTACCCAGACTCTTACTCATCTTAGCACCATCGACGAGAAGGTGCGTGATGTGGAACCAGTGTAAGGCACTATGACCTCCACATGCGCAGCGGCTCTGTGCAATTTCATTCTCATGGTGGGGGAAGATGAGATCCACTCCACCTGAATGTAGATCAAATGTGTCGCCCAGATACTTGCGACTCATAGCCGAGCATTCTAGGTGCCAGCCTGGTCGACCTTCACCCCATGGCGATGGCCAATAGTTATCACCATCTTCTGGCTTGCGAGCCTTCCAGAGAACGAAATCAGCAACACTGTCCTTCTCATACTCATCTGTATCAGCACGACTCTGCGCTGTTTTACCGAGGTCTAGGCTCTGACGATCAAGATGGGCTAGCATGCCATAATCAGCATAGGAGGAGATGCGGAAGTAGACTGAGCCATCTTCACTTGCATAGGCGTGACCTTTTTCAATAAGAAGCTCGATGAGTTCAAGTTGCTCTTTAATATGGGCGACAGCTGATGGTTCTACATGTGGAGGCAAGCAGTTGAGAGCCTCACAGTCGTCATGGAATTTTTTTGTCCAGATCTCCGTGTACTCAATGAGAGGGATATTCTGAGCGACGGAGTTACGAATAGTTTTGTCATCAACATCGGTGATGTTACGTACATGCTTCGTGCGAAGACCACCTAGTTCCACCACACGGCGGAAAACATCTTGCGCGACAAAGGTGCGAAAGTTACCAATATGGGCAGCCGCATAGACTGTAGGTCCACAGCAATAGAAACCAAGTTGCTTCTCATTGATGGCCTTGATGTCTTTTAGCGTTCCCGATAGTGTGTCAAAGAGTCGTAACATATCGCGCGAGTATAGGAGCTTTTGACCAGCTTGTCAAGCTAACACACCATCATATCGAGGGGAGAATGTTTTTGAAGATAAGGCTCTACATATTGCGCAGTCTATTTTCAGTCTGGTGGCTTGTTCAACATAGTCATTATATTTAAAATACAAATGTGAATAGATAAAACAAGCGCACCTGATTACAGGTGCGCTTGTCAAAATGCGATGAATCGCAAAGCTTATTGTGCAGCCTTAACGATAGCAGCAAAGGAGTCAGCCTTGAGAGCTGCACCACCTACGAGTGCTCCATCGATGTCTGGCTGAGACATGAGCTCAGCTGCATTCGCTGGATTCACAGAGCCACCGTACTGGAGGCGAACTGCGTCAGCAGCAGCCTGACCGAACTTGTCAGCGATGACTCCACGGATGAATGCATGTGCGGACTGTGCATCAGCTGAGGAAGCTGTGACACCTGTACCGATAGCCCAGACTGGCTCGTATGCTACGACGATACCAGCTACTTCTTCAGCGCTGAGACCTTCGAGACCTTCAATAACTTGGCTGCTAAGAACAGTCTCAAGCTGACCGCCTTCGCGTTCCTGAAGTGTTTCGCCAATGCAGTAGATAGGAATGATGCCTGCACTGAGAGCCTTCTTTACCTTCTTGTTGATATAGGCGTTTGTCTCACCGTGGTACTGGCGACGCTCACTGTGTCCGAGAACAACATACTTGCAGCCCAGCTCGTTGAGCATGGTGGTGGAGATTTCACCAGTGAAAGCACCGTTATCACGGTCACTTACGTCTTGTGCACCTACACCGAGGCAGCCGCAGCCACAGAGGGTCTGCATGACAGCAGGGATAGTGATGAAAGGAGGAACAACGACCATAGTCGCGGTAGGGCATGCGCTGCCCATTTCGTTCTTAAGAGCATCGATGAAAGCGATGGCGTCCTTAGGACCCATGTTCATCTTCCAGTTAGCGGCAATAATTGGTGTACGAGACATAAAAATAATGCGTCTATTGTGACAGAGCTATCATAGTGGTAATGCGGATACGAGTCAAGTATGTTTCTGTTTAATCGATGCTTTTGTTTTCATCTCTTGGCTCTTGTTGCTGCGCGAAGCGTTGCTTCAAACTGGGGCTATTTCTCGTGAGCTTTTTAATAGTGAGTAGTTTTTCTGCCTTGTCGTTGGCTAGTCGAAGATTATTCTCAGAGGAGAGTAGGGCTTCCTTTGTCTTGATCAGGTGGGTGATGGTCTTGTCGATTTCATCGATAGCTGTGTTGAACTTCTTGCTAGCAAGTTGGTAATTGTAGCCGAATTTTTCTTTAAAGTCATTCATCTCAGACTCGAAGTTCGTGATATCGATATTCTGAGCTCGATGTTCTGCGATCTGCTTGCGGTACTCCACTGAGTTAAGTGCTGCGTTACGCAGGATGGTAATGATGGGGATGAAGAACTGAGGGCGAATGACGTACATCTTGGGATATCGATGGGAGAGATCGACGATTCCGTTATTGTAGAGTTCGTTATCAGCTTCTAGCAGGGAGACAAGTATGGCGTATTCGCAGCCTTTTTCTCGCCTGTCCTTATCGAGCTCTCTAAGAAAGTCCTCATTCTTCTTCTTCGTGGCTGTTGTGTCATTTTCATTCTTCATTTCGAACATGATGGACATGAACTCAACCCCGTCTTCTGTGCGCTCTCGGAAGATGTAATCGCCCTTACTACCACTACTGGCATCATTGTCCTTCTCAAAGTATGCGTGCTGAAACCCTGTGGCGCGTAGTTGGTTAAAGACGTTCTCGCAGTGCTGCTCTAAGGTCTCACCGAGCATCTTAGTCGAGAGACGCGCCTTGAGGTCTTTAAAGAAGGCGATGGTTTCATCCTTCTGCTTGAGTTGAATAGCGTAGCTCTCCTCGCGCGACCTGAGCCGCAGCTCAGCACCGAGCTTTTCCTGCTGGAGATCAGACTTCAGCTTGTGAATAAGCTGCTCCTTCTCACTGAGTGAGCGATGGGCAGTAGCTTCTGCTTCCCGTAGGCTGAGCTGCTGCGCTGCTTTGAGCTGTTCAATCTCTTGCTTGCTCGCTGAGAGCTTCTGCTCTAGCACAGCGCGTGACTCTGCTTGGGCGAGACTGAGTGCATGGGCTTTTTCTGCATCGGACGCTCGTATCTGAGCCTTGAGCTGCTCGATCTCTTGCTTCGTGGCAGAGAGCTGTTGCGACAAGTGCGCTTGAGCCTCTGCGTGCGCGAGATTTAGCGCATGATCCTTCTCACTATTCGCAGATCGGATCAGGGCTTTCAGCTGCTCTATTTCTTGCCTGGAGGAGGAGAGCTGTTGTTCTAGCTGAGTCTGAGCTTCTGCTTGAACGATCTTGAGCTCTTGCTGACTTTCTTTTCGTAAGCTTTCTTCTCGCCTGTTGAGCTCCTTGGAAAATTCAGCATCTCTAACCTGGGCGAGGATGTCGATATAGCCTGACTTATCGACGGTGAAGGCTTCACCACATTTTGGACATTTTATCTCATTCATATATCTGCCATCATTTTAACATAGGAGCATAGCATGCTGCAATGCTATCTCACAGCTGCTTGGAAGAATGTGCTTGCCTCTGGCCAAGAAATCCCTATGATGCACACATGACTGGCTTTTCCACCCAGCGAGTGCCGCATGAGGCTGATCCCAGCTTCTCTTCATGCTGGGATCTCTATAACTCGACTTTCCCACCAGAGGAGAGAAGGGAGCTAGAGTACCAGATAGAGACGCTCAAGAGAGAGGAGTATCATCTTGATCAAATTTATCACGGAGACGATGCTATTGGTTTTATAGCATGGTGGTCGTTTGATACCATGATCTATATAGAGCACTTTGCACTCGATCCATCTTGCAGAGGGCAGGGCTATGGTGATCGCTTTCTCAGGGAGTTTATCCAGCACCAAGCTAGCCTCATTTTGCTAGAAGTGGAGATACCTGAAGATGAGACTCAGCATAGACGAGTTACTTTTTACCAACGCATTGGATTCTATCTTAACGAGCATCCTTATGTGCAGCCACCTCTGAGAGGTGAAGCTGAGGTTCCACTCATGGTGATGACTTACCCGAGGCCGGTCACAGAAGAGCAGCTCGATGACTTTCGCATGAGCTGCTTTCCCATTATTCACTTCCGATGCGCCTTCTGCGCGTAGCAGCAGAGACGCAGGCAAGGAGCATCAATAGAGTCGATGAGGGCTCTGGAATTTTTGGTGAATCCTCAAGATGAAGAGTTAGTACACCTGTGGCATGATCGAACTCATGGCTAATATTCATCTCACTATCGTGATTGAGTAGTACATCAAAACTCAGTTCATTAAGAGTGGCTGTGCTACCATTCGAGTAGTTAAACAGCTCGAAGCTATACTCCTTAACAGAGTCTTCCCACCATAGATCAACATGGTGAATATCCATCGATAAGTCACCATCGAAGGCTATCGTTGAGTCATCCAGATAGATCCGATCAAACACTAAGATATCACTGATATCCATGCGCAGTATCGACCCATCATCAAGGTTGATATCAGAAGAGCTGATGGATAAGCTTGCAGTCGCAATATCGATGGTCGCTCCTGAGAGTGCCGTGAGCGATACCGAGCTGAGCGCTCCTTGTGAAGATGGTACGGTGAGACTCTCAGAACTCATTCCAGCATATTCCCCGAAGCGCAGGGTGCCATCGTATATCTTAATATTCTGGTTAGTCACCGTGTTGTTGAACTGAATGACACCCGAAGTTGGTGCTGGCACAAGACTCGTAATATTACTCTTATTGATCTCTAAGCTCTTTTGAGAATCTCCGGATATTTTATCATTGAATATGATGCTAGCATTTGTATTAGCGTTAGCATTCAGATAGCTTGTGCCAGAGTTAAACAAGGCATTTGACTCACCATTAGCGGTGTTACCAGTGAAAATGGTGTCTACATTATTTGCTATGATGAAGAGCGAATTATAAGAACCATTCGATATCGCGCCACCTTCGGCTGCACCTACCGTAGTCCAGACTTCATTGGCGATGAACTGTGAATCTGTCACGTAAGCTCGTGCGAGATTGCTGATAGCACCACCTGCTGCTACGCGATTCGTTAAGGTGGACTTTCTGTTATCTGCAATATTTCCTGTGAATAGTGTGTTTTCGACAAAGAGGGACGAAGAGCTACTATTAGAAATAGCACCCCCGTGTGCCGAGCTCGTTTCCGATATAACGCTATTGCCGTTGAACGTAGCATTACTTATTCTCGCAACTGAGTATGAGGTGTTGTGGATCGCACCTCCGTATGACCATACTGTACCACCAGTAGAGTGTGCGGTATTCCCAGTGAAATCTGTGTTCACGATAGTCACTGTACTAGAGGTGCCCCCATAGGCGCTGCCATTGTATATAACTCCTCCCAGTGCAGAACCACCCTGTGAAAAGGCAGTGTTATTCTTAAACTCACTTCTCAGTTCACCTTGTCCCGTAATACTGAGTGTAGCACCATCCTTATTCCATATCACACCTCCCTCGGCAGGGTCTGAAGTATGTGTGAGTAGTCTAGCTTCGTTCCCTATGAAAGAAGATGATACGATGGACATATGCGCTTGTTCATATCGATTCTGCAAGACTCCACCGAACACTTGTCCACCTGTGTAGTCATTCTCTGCCTCTACTTTCGTAGATATATTCGAAAATTGTGACTGAGCGATATGCACAGTGGTGATACTCGTACTGCCATTCTGCTGATTTGATAATATAGCTGCTCTCATCGAACCACTGCTTGCATGTGCCTGAATAGCCGTGAAATGTAGTCCTGAAATATGTGTCTCTAAGCCGCCGGTCGTGATAGTGAAAAGTGAGCGGCTCAGTGCAGGAGTACCACCGCGTAGTTCTTCACTACTGTTGCCTGACAGAGTGACGGAGTAGTTAAGATTGAGACTCTCTGTGATATGAGTGATGTCATCCCCAATCACGATAGCTGCATCTTGTGCTTCAATAGCCTCCTTTAATGTAGAAAAGTCTGAGACCGTAGTTGCATACAGCGGACGGTTTACTAAGAGTGAAAGTCCAAATAAATAGAATGTAAGTAGTGATGTTTTCATAATTATTTCTCCTTTCTTATATTATAATTCATATTGATAATTAAATCAATAATTATCAATAGAAAACATAAAAACAACGCTTGTTTGATAAATACAGCGTCATGCCTGAGATTGCTAATAATCAAAAGAGAAATTATAATTCCGATCAGGATAGTGGGTATCAAAGTTCTTCTTAGAGAGATAATTAGAGATAAAAGTAATAAATAAGCGTATGATAAGCATAGTATGTGTATGATGACAGCAAATGCTTAAATCATAGGTGCAAAAAAAAGCAGAAGACTTGAGTCTTCTGCTTTAATGTGATAATAGAATCGCTTTGCTTTACGCAAGAGGTGTCATGATTGTCTGCTCGCGGTCAGGTCCAACTCCAACAGAGCTGACAGGGCAACCGATGATCTCCCCGAAGCGGATGACGTATGCCTTACACTTCTCTGGAAGCTCATCCCAAGTGGTGCACTTGGTCGTATTTTGGTTCCACCCTTCGACTTCTTCATAGATAGGTACGCACTTCTCCCACTCTTCAATAAGAGCTGGTGGATACATGAGGACTTCTTCTCCGAGGCGATAGCCAGTGCAGATCTTGATGGTCTTCATTTCATCAAGTCCGTCAAGGTTAGTCATAGCCATTTCATCAAAGCCGTTGAACATAGCAGAGTAACGGAGCACAACACCGTCAGCCCAGCCACAGCGGCGAGCACGACCTGTTGTCGCACCGAACTCACGACCAAGACCATGGAGGTAGTCTGAGATCTCCTGATCTTCTGTGGCGAATGGACCCGCTCCTACACGTGTGGTGTACGCCTTGCATACGCCGATGATCTTGTCAATGCGAGTAGGGGCGACACCAGAACCTGTGCAGCAGCCACCAGCACTTGTATTAGACGATGTGACGAATGGATAGGTACCGAAATCGATGTCGAGCATAGCACCCTGTGCGCCTTCGAAGAGAACAACCTTGTTCTGCTTGATAGCTTCATTCACCAGAGGAATGGTATCTGTGATGTGAGGGCGCAGCACGTCTGCAGCCGCCATGATATTATCAATGGTGAGTGCAGGATCTGCTGCTGGCCAGCCGAGGCGAACGAGCTCTTCATTGGCAGTCTTCACACGTGCTTCAAGAACCGTTAGTAGACGATCACGATCAACAAGGTCAATCATACGTATGCCAAGACGACGCGCCTTGTCGGCATAAGTAGGTCCAATGCCCTGCTTGGTTGTACCGATCTTTTGGTCACCGAGGGCTTCTTCTTGTGCCGCGTCGATTTCACGATGAATAGGCAGAACGACGTGAGCACGGTTAGAGATCTTGAGCTTTTCTGGAGTGACACTGATACCGCGACCACGCAGCATTTCGATCTCCTCTACGAGAGAGGCAGGGTTAATGACAACACCATTACCGATGATGTTGAGCTTACCATCCCAGAGGATACCAGAAGGGATGAGGTGGAGAACGTATTTCTCACCATTCGCAATGACGGTGTGACCTGCATTGCTGCCACCCTGACTGCGTACGACGCAGTCTGCTGTTTCGGTGAGATAGTCGATGACTTTCCCCTTACCTTCATCGCCCCATTGGGAACCAATTACGAGTGTATTCATATGGATTTTCTATTAAAATGTTAAGTTGAGATTATGCGTAGTTTCCAGCCTTGAACTCCTCGATGAGTCCGATGAATTCATCAAAGAAGTAGCTAGCATCCTTAGGACCAGGAGCAGCCTCTGGGTGGTATTGTACACAGAAGACAGGGATCTTTGTGTGGCGAACCCCTTCGATCGTACCATCATTGAGATTAACGTGAGTTACTTCTACATCGGCAGGGAGACTATCAGGATCAACTGCAAAACCGTGGTTCTGCGACGTGATGGCCACCTTACCTGTGCGAAGATCCTTCACTGGGTGATTACCACCACGATGACCGAATTTTAGCTTGAATGTCTTACCGCCAAACGCGTGGGCGAGAAGCTGATGCCCAAGGCAGATACCAAAGATGGGTAACTTGCCGAGAAGTTGCTCAATCTGTGAGTGGATGCGTGGGAGTGCTGCTGGATCACCAGGTCCGTTGGATAGGAAGAGTCCATCAGGATTCATCGCGAGGATTTCTTCCGCAGGTGTGTAAGCATTCACGAGTGTGATATCGAAGCCTGCGCGACGGAGGCTTCGTAGGATGTTACGCTTGATGCCGAAGTCGTAAGCAACGATACTGTACTTTACAGGCGGGAGTTCTGCGTAGGTGGTTAAATCACCAGCAGTCTGGTTCGGAAGCTTCCAGTCGCGGGACTCTTCTTCCCAGCGATAGATATCAGTGGTGGAAACTTCTGTAACGAAGTCACTACCACTCATAGGTGCAGACTGACGTGCTGCTTCTACAGCATCCTCAGCACAGAGTTCTGTGGTGAGGCAGGAGCGCTGAGCTCCGTGTGTACGTAGATGCTTCGTGAGCTTACGAGTATCGATGCCTTCTATTCCAAGAATGCCATAGCGTGCCATCCAGTCCCCGAGTGGCTCATTGCTGCGCCAGTTGGAGTGAAGGCGTGCCAGCTCACCGATGGCAAAACCTCGTACCTGAGGTCCTACGCTTTCGTTGTCTTCTTCACAGACACCATAGTTTCCAATGAGAGGGTAGGTCATCGTCACGATCTGTCCACGATAGGACGGGTCAGTGATGATCTCCTGATAACCTGTCATAGAGGTATTGAAACAGGCTTCACCTGTTGTTGTCCCCGCGGCTCCAAAGGATGTACCTTCGAATGTTGTTCCGTCTTCTAGTGCAAGAATAGCTTTCATTCACGTTGCGTTTAGCCGAGCAATTATGTACTAGGCATTTCTGATTTGCAAGTAAATTCATACGTAGGGCGAAATTTGTCTCTCGAATAAAATGTAAGGTGCTTATTGTGATGCTTTTTATCTTGTGTTTGTCGACGATGCACTCTTTCAGGCTTGCAGAGCCGATCATCTATGTTAAGATGAAGTCACATCAGCATGAATAGATCAAGATGTAAAGATGAGTGGATCGCACTGATGAATCAGTGGGGGGAGCTCAGAGAGCCCTTCTTATTCATCATCTCATACGATCAGCAGCGTGCCTATCTTTGGAAAGAACAGGACGTGCCAGCACATGTATACTATTCTTTACCCATAATGCAAAGGAAGGCAGCTCAATCGACACTTCCTATTCCTATTGAGTTTTGCCCACAGCCACTATCGAGAGATGATTATGCGCCTTCGTTTTACCTAGCGCAGAAGGAGATAAGGGCTGGGAATAGTTACCTGCTTAACTTATGCGCTGCTACTAAGCTGGATACTAATCTGAGATTAGTGGATTTCTATTCTCATGCGAATGCCCCTTATAAGCTGCTTGTAGAGGGGGAGTTTTGCTGCTTCTCTCCTGAGGCTTTTGTGAGCATGAGAGATTCTGTTATTAGCACGTATCCGATGAAGGGAACGATTTCTGCCGCCACTCCGAATGCTCTAACTCAGCTGATGGAGAGTGAAAAAGAGAGCTGCGAGCATGCCACGATCGTTGATCTTCTCAGAAATGACCTCTCGCGCGTGAGTTCAGATGTGACTGTACCGCGCTACCGCTACGCTGAGCTAGTCGAGACATCACGTGGAGCGATCTATCAGACGAGCTCAGAAATTAGTGGAAGTCTGCCATCGCACTGGAGGAGCCAGCTTGGTGATATCTTTTCGCATCTATTGCCTGCTGGAAGTATCACAGGAGCACCGAAGAAGAAAACCTGCGAAATAATTGCTCAGGCCGAACTGATGGAGCGAGGATTTTATACGGGAGTATTCGGCTTTTTTGATGGAGAAAGTCTCGAAAGTGCTGTGTGCATCCGCTTTGTGGAGCAAGATGAGTGTTCGCTCTATTATAAGAGTGGGGGTGGTATCACTGCAATGAGTGAATTAGATGAAGAATATCGTGAATTAATTGAGAAAGTCTATGTCCCCTTTGCTACTTGAAAGTATCTGCTTACAGGATGGGGAGATCTGCCTCATCGAGTATCATCAGAAGCGAGTGAATCGCTCTCTCTGCAGCGGTGCTAAACTCGATTTAGATACGGCCATCTCAGGGCTCACCCTTCCTCAGTATGGCAAGCATAAGTTACGCCTCCTTTATGATAGAGAAGGGCAGCTGCACCACCGTGAGACGATCCCTTATGAGATGCGGCAGATCTCACGACTATACCTGCGAGAGGCAACACATATCAATTATCGTTTCAAATGGGCTGATCGACGCATGTTGGATGATTTGGCATCTGATCTAGGTGAAGATGAGGATATACTACTAACAAAGAGGGGGTATGTTTGCGAAGGGCGTTATGCTAATATAGCATTCGGTGAAAATGGGAATTGGGTCACGCCAGCACAAATATTCTTGAGAGGCGTGATGCGAGAATATCTCATAGCGGTTGGAGAAATTAAGATAGAGGATGTAAGTGTTGCGTCTCTATATGATTATCCTTATGTATGCCTTTACAATGCGTTAATGCCACTTGGATTCTGCGTATTACCTACAGGAGTAATAGGAAAAGATCATTTTTCTTATTGACATAGTTGTGGTTTATTGTTAAAAATGAATCAGATAAGGACTTACACTATATGATGCGAATATCAACAAAGGGAAGGTACGGCGTGCGTGTTATGATGGATTTAGCACTGCACAGCTCACAGAATTACGTCTCCCTAAGAGACATCTCCCCTAGGCAGGGTATTACCATCCGTTACTTAGAAGTTGTGATTGCAAGCCTACTCAAGGCGAAGCTAGTGACGAGTTTCCGTGGGAAGGGGGGTGGCTATCGTTTAGTACGCCCGCCTGAAGAGTACACGATGCTAGAGATCCTGGAATGTATGGAGGGGCAGCTCATCCCTGTCCAGTGTATGTCCGATCCTATTAATCAGTGTAGCATGGCCTCAGCCTGTGTGACACTTCCCATGTGGGAAGGCTTCTATAAAGTCATTCGAGACTACTTCACGAGTATCACGCTACTCGATCTCATTCAGGATCAAAAAGAGATCAATTTCTGTGCGGGTATCTAGTTCATAACTGCCGCGATCATAGAAAAATCTTGATATATCAAGATGCTTGAGCTAGTATAGACTGATGCGAACAAGCTTCTTTATCTCTTTCCTTTGTGCCACTATTTCTTGCACAGCAGCAGCTGCCTATGATATTATCCCAGCTCCAGTTTCTGTTCAGAAAGGAGAGCTGCTTACAAAGAAGCTTGATATTATTTCAAGTAAGCCTATAGAGAGCTGTGATAAGTCGCATGCTGAGGCTTATCGAATAGATATAACGCAAGAAGGCGTGCATCTCTCGTGGGCGAACGAGCAGGCGCGGCACTATGCTATGGCGAGCCTTGCACAGCTTCAAGACGAGCTGCGAGCGCATTCAGGAGGTATTCCCACTGGTGTCATTATTGACTATCCTCAGTACGAGTGGCGAGGCTACATGATCGATGTGGCGCGCCATTATATGCCCGTGGATGAGATGAAGGAGCTCATCGCTGAGTTAGCACGTTACAAGTTCAATAAGTTTCACATACATCTCACTGATGATAATGGGTGGAGATTTGATGTGCCTGGATATCCTAAGATGGTAAGCATTGCCAGCAAGCGGCGTGAAAGCTTCGGTAATGGGATACCAGAAGGTGGCTACTACACACGTGAAGATCTCAAGGAAATCATCGACTACTGCGCACAGCATGGGATGGAGGTCATCCCTGAGATGGATGCTCCTGGGCACAGCCAAGCACTGGCAGCCGCTTATCCTGAGTTCTTCTGTGACGTAGCAGAGGCAGAGGTACGCACAGGCGAAACAGGTCCTAATGGTCGCATCTATCTGACGTGCCCTGCAAAGAAGGACTTGTGGGTGTTTTACGATGCAGCTGTGAAGGAGCTAGCTAGCATCTTCCCGAGCTCTTACATCCACGTCGGAGGGGACGAAGCACCCACAAAGAGCTGGGATAGCTGCCCTGACTGTGCAAAACTCCGTGATGCACATGGGCAAAAGGATGGATCAGATCAGATGCGAGACTTTCTCGCTCAGTTAGCAGCCATTGTGACGAAGCATGGTAAGAAGCCCATGTATTGGTACGAATTAGATGATAAGCTATACCGCGAAGGAGAAGTCGTTCATACGTGGTATGCGAATAAGACCGAGCAGGCGGCTAAGGCAGCGCAGAAAAAGAATCTAAAACTCATTATCAGCCCATCCACTTATTTTTATCTTGATTTCCCCCAGATCGCAGGGCAGAGGAATTATAACTGGATGCCCGATATGACTCTGGAAACAGCCTACAGCTTCAAGCCAGAAAAGTATAGAGGCTATTCGGAGGTGCTGGGAATGCAGTGCAATCTCTGGACGGAGCGCGTGCCAAATCAAGAGCATGTTTTCTACCAGAGCTTCCCGCGTGCGATGGCAACAGCAGAAATCAGCTGGTCACCTGCATCGAGACGTGACTGGAAGAGCTTCCAATCCCGAGTCGAAGCCCAGAAAAAGCCCTACGAACAGCGTACAGGCTACACCCTAGAGCGTACAAAGGAAAATCAACCTGCACTTAATCAGGTGTACCCTGCGAACTCTTCTGTGGACTAAGACAGATTTCACCAGGCTGATCACTTTTTAATCCAAAGTAGAGCCCTAGCAGGGTGATGCAAGTATAAACGATGGCGATGCTAAGGTGAGGGTTATCCGTGAGCATGAAGACACAGCATGCCCAAGCAAATAGCCCACCACCAACAAATCCAAGTCCCTGAGAGAGACCAGATAGCGCGATCGTCGTAGCCTCATCCTTCGAACTAGCTACAATGAGGTTAATCCCCAGCGAGAAGATGAATCCTATATTTACCCCGAATAAGATGGCAAAGGCGGGCCACCATTCTAGAGGTCCTAGAAGCAAGCCTATGCAACCGACTATGGATAAAGGTAGGCTAAGAACCATGAGTTTTGAGCGTGAGCCCAGCATGTCAGCCACACGGTGAGAGATGAGTGCACTGGGGATCTCGCATATGGTCGCAAGAGCGAGGACTGATCCTGCTTCAGTAAAACTGAGCCCTCTCTGCCGCATGAGGGTGACGAGCCAGACAATCAAGAGCCATGCGCCAGCTACGCGAAAGAGATAGAAAAGAGCGATCATCCATGCTTTTTTCTGAGTAAGCAGAGGTATCATACTCGCACGAGGAGGTGTCTGGCTTAGACGTGAGAGATTTGATGATCCAAGACTATGAATGCCAAAGAGCAGAGCAGAGAGGAGGAGAGGGATTCCCCAGAATAAGAGACCAGCTTGCCAATTACCAAAGTCTTTGGTAATAGGTGCCGACAGCCCAGAGCCTAGAGAAGTCCCGAGACACACACATGCTGTATAGACCCCAGTCATGATAGAAATACGCTGTGGAAAGACTCGCTTCACAAGACCTAGGATAAGAGTACCTGACATTCCTAATCCTAGACCGATACACACCGTTCCAGCAAAGAGACCAATACCATACCCGGAACTTCTCCATATGATACCCAAGCAAGCGAAGCATAAGGCGTAGATAATGATATAACTGGGTCGTACATATCGAGTGCAGAACGCTGCGAGGGGGGCAGCTATACCAAGGATAATCACAGGTAAGAGGGCAAAGAGGCTGCTCATCGCCACATCCAGCCCCATCTCTCGCATCAGATAGAGCAGGAGTGGATCAACCGCCGCAAAGGGCATCCTCAGATTCGTGCATATCAGAAGAAAGATGATAAAAAAACGTATGCGATAGCTGCGTGAGCTCACTTCTCTCATAGAGTGAGCATAGAGTGAAGAGAAGAGAAACGCAATCTATATCTCTATCAGCTATTCAGCATCCTCCCCTAGAAGCTTCGCAGAGGGGGAGAAGTGAAGCTGCTGGCCTCCACGAATAAGTACTGCCTCATTCGTAATGGGATGATGCCCCACGCGTTCAGAGCGAATCTTGCGTGAGAAGCGTCCGAAGTGATGAAGCTGTACTGTATCCGCCTCACTGAGGCGCACGATACTAGCGAGAACTGCGTCTAAGGCTGCACGTGCTGTTTCTCGCGTGCAGCCTACACCCATGTGCGCTTGGACACGCGCGATGAGTTGCTTCTTGTTCATCCTTGATCTGAGAAGAGCTTGTGCACTTTTACTCCCCATTCTTGGCACTGCCAGCTTGTGCCACCATCCATACTAGTGAAGATAGATACAGCACCCGTGGCGACTTTCAGATCATGCTCTGCGCAGAAGCTATCATAGTCGCCGGTGATATGAGGCGCAAAGCGAATAGTCCCATTAGAAGACACGCACAGAAGTGTCTCATCTTCGCCTATACTCTGGCAGAGCTCCTGCCAGTTCTGACGGATCTGATCAACGTCGACTTCCCAACCTGGTGGGGTAATAGCGTGGCTGTTCCAGCGATCTATAATACTCTTGCCACGTGTACGAAGTTCTTCAGCAGAAAGGGAGTGCACATCGATTCCTTCGCTAGTAGCGCAGTGAATGCCTAGTCTCTCTTCTACGAGATCTTCAGTCTTATTCTCATCAGGTCCGTAGAAAACCTCGATAAAACGCTCATCAGGCATGACGGCACAGGGAGAGCCGAGCTCTTCTGCAGCTAGAGCTGCTGTCGAGAGCGTGCGGAGAAGAGGTGCAGCATGGATACGTGTGGGGGTGATGCCCTTTTGCTTCAGATACTTACCAATGGCGCGACCTCGTTGTTCTTCGACGAGGGGAAGATCTGTATGTGAGCCTACACGAGTAGGGGTCTCACCGGGGCGAAAGGTATTCCCGTGACGGGCGATGATGAGTGTTTTCATGTAAATAAGGTTCTAGAAGTGCATATGAAACGTGAGTTAAGCGGGATCTTCCTCCACGCGCAGGTGATCGATGATGTACTGACGGCGTTGATCTGTATTTTCCCCCATATAGAAGCGCAGCAGCTCCTTAATATTATGCGCGTGATCGAGGCTGACTTGCTCTAGTCTAATATCTTCGTCACTGATGAAGCCCTTGAACTCATTAGGTGAGATTTCGCCCAGACCCTTGAATCGTGTGATTTCAGCCTGTTTTCCTAACTTGGAAAGAGCCTTGTCACGTTCCTGTTCTGAGTAGCAGTAGATAGTGCTCTTTTTGTTACGAACACGGAAGAGGGGTGTCTGGAGGATGTAGAGGTGCTCTTCTTGGATGAGCTCCTTGAAGTATTGAATGAAGAAGGTGAGTAACAAGAGGCGGATGTGCATCCCATCAACGTCGGCATCGGTTGCGATGATGATCTTGTTATAACGGAGATCATCGATACTCTTATCGATATTGAGTGCCAGATGGAGGAAGTCAAGCTCCTCATTGCTCCTCTCTTCGAAGAGTGCTGCACGACTCATGCCGAAGCAATTAGCTGGTTTCCCTCGCAGCGAGAATACCGCCTGCACTTCTGCATCGCGAGCCGTAGTGATAGAGCCTGATGCAGAGTCACCCTCTGTGATGAAGAGCATGGTCTCAGCTGCGCGCTTGTGCTTGGTGTTGTAATGTACACGACAATCACGTAGCTTCTTATTGTGTACCTTGGCCTTCTTGGCACGCTCTTTAGCGACCTTTCCCGTGACTCCTGCGACTTCTTTGCGTGCACGCTCATTCTCCTTGATCTTCTCTTCAATGATCTGAGCTACATCGGGGTTGCGATGGAGGTAGTTATCTAGCTCACGGCTAAGGAAGTTAACTACGAAGGTACGTATGGTTTCCTTCCCAGGTCCCATGACTGTGCTACCTAAGCGTGTCTTTGTCTGGGATTCGAAACTAGGGTCTATGATCTTGATGCTGATAGCTGCTTCTATACTACCGCGTATATCTGAGGCCTCATAGTTTTTTTTGTAAAATCCCTGTATACTCTTAACGATTGCTTCGCGGAAGGCGTTTTGATGAGGTCCTCCGAGGATGGTGTGTTGCCCATTGGCGAAGGAGTAGTATTCTTCGCCAAACTCATCACCATGGGTGATCGCCACTTCGATATCATATGCTGAGAGATGGATGGGGGGATAGAGTGGGGGGGTGGATATCTGCTCGTTGAGGAGATCGAGAAGCCCATTCTGCGAAACGAAGCGTTTCTTATTATAGCGTATGGTAAGCCCACGGTTTAGGTAGCTATAGTAACGGCACTTGCGCTCGATAATCTCATCGTGGAAGGCGACATCTGGTAAGAAAAGACTACGGTCGATCTGGAAGGAAATACGTGTTCCATTCGCTTCATCTGTGTCGAAGGTTTCATCGCCGTCTTCTAGGAGTTCCCCCTTGGAGAATCGGAGTCGACGTGTCTTGCCGTCGCGATAGGCTTGCGCTTCAAAGGCGATGGAGAGGGCGTTCACCGCCTTGATACCGACACCATTGAGACCGACTGATTTCTTGAAAGCCTCGTTGTCATATTTCCCCCCCGTATTAATCTTTGCAACGCAGTCGAAAAGTTTCCCTAGAGGGATACCGCGCCCATAGTCTCGTACCTCGCAGCGACCCTCGTTATCAATCGTGATGTCGATGCGGTTACCCGCTCCCATGACGAACTCATCGATGGAGTTATCCACGACCTCTTTAAATAGAATATAGAGAGCCTCATCTTCAGTAGATCCGTCACCTAGTTTCCCTACATACATTCCAGCACGTAGGCGGATATGCTGTTTCCAATCGAGTGTTTGGATGGATTCTTCGGTGTATTCTGCTGACATGGTTGGTGCGTATTATAATGACTCTTTTCGTATTTGGCAAGAGGTAATGGAGGGAGATGAGAACTATTTTCAGCCTGAACAAACGGTCACCAAAAATCCAATGATAACGAAGACAATGATGGCTGACATACCTAGTCCTTCCTGCTCCTCCTTCTTGTCTCTGGTCTGCCATGGCCACTCCTGCTTGCTGCGGGTGGGTGTTCTAGGGATAGTGCTAGCAGGAGTCTCCGTTCTGGTGTGTGCCTTCTGATGAGCCGCTGGGAGCGGAGGTAAGGGCTGGGCTTGCTCACTGGTAGTTGCAGCTGAGAGGGGCATCTCATGAGCTAGAGGTGCTGCAGAGATGGGGGGTAGTTGAGCAGAGAATGAGAGCGTAGAGACAGATTCCTTGCGCTCTGCGAACTCTGCTGAACGCTTTGTCTGCTCATCTATCATCATTTGGAGATTATAAATGAGTTTATTGGACATGAGCTCTAGTTGCTCTCGCTGCGAATGGAGAATTTTCTCATTCTCATCTTGTTGACTACTCATAACTACTCCTTATCTTGACGCCCGTTGATTTTTCAGCATTTGATGAGCCTTGAGAATGATGCTTATGATTTTTTGCTTATCCCCTCTAGCGTTCCAGACGAGATAGAGGAAATCAGCTGGGTGTATATTCCCATATTCTTTTAGAAATGCTCTGTCTTGGGCACAATAATACATCACATTCGGATCAAGATTGCCATGCAGCTTCGCCTCTGCCTTACGGATGATGCGGGGCATGTAGGCGATGTCTTGGAGGGCTTCGTACTCCTTGGGGAGTTGTGATTCTAGAAGGATAGGCATCTGCCCTCGAATACTGCGCTGCGCTGTCATGAAAAAGGAGCGACGCACCGATGCAATAAGTAGAGCCATGGAGGGACTGGGGTATCCCTCTGTCGCGTAAGCTTTGATATAAGGATAGAGCTCGATAGGGCCGTAGCCTATACTATCAAAAAGGGCTGATTCTTCTGGGAGAAAGAAGTGATCAGGATTACGGGTAGATGATGCGTGATAACGCTCCACACCGTCCCTAAAGATGCGCATAAATTGATCATTCCATTCCATATATTCTTATTATAGAGATAGCAGCTGATTTCGTCAAGTGCTTATAATTCAGGCAGGGGGATATGATCCCAGAGCGCACGATACCAAGAACGGTTGTCTACCTGATTTTGATAATGGATGTAACACGAGCCATCAGTCTGACACTGACTCATGAGACTCGCCATCTTCGTCGCCCAATGGCGGAAGTTTACCTCCGCTTGTCCTGTGGATGAGTATGCATTCGCAGTATAGATAAAGGCAGGCTTGCGATTCGAGTCCTTAAACGCGAGGTAGAGTTGCTTAGTCTTCTCATCGCGTATGGTCGCCTCGACCCCTATGCTGCCTTCTGTGAAGTATGCGGCGACTGTGCCTGTCCCCGGTATGGGTGAGAAGAATGAGCCAATGGTGGTCAGTGTGCGCAGGACAGGATATTGGGGGGTGAACTTCACGATGGCAAGATTCAGGCGCATCTTAGCTCCCTCTGGCTTGTCAGTAATGAACCAGCCTATGTTATCTTTTTTGTTATGCTCAGCGAGGAATTCGGAGAACTGTGTGCGGATGCTTTCCTGAAATTGCTCCGCCAAGAGGGGGGCGAGGTCGGGGTACTTTTCTTGGATAAGAGAGACATCGAGTGGCGCGAGGTAGATACCTACATTCTTAGAATAAGCATAGGGGTGTACGCCATCCCAGAGCCATGACCCATCGACAGGGTCTTTATAGCTATGCTTGAGCTTCACATCGTAGAGACCACTTTCGGATTTTAGAGTGCTTTGGCAGCTTGTCAGTAATAAAGCGAATAAAGAGATGAATATTGTGCAATATCGTGTTATCATGAAATGTGTGTAAGATTGTCCCAATAGAATAAGAGTGGTGAGCTAAGAGGTCAATTGATAATTACGGCTTCACACCTATTGTTAGAGACATGCAAGAACTTGATTTATCAGTGTGATGAGGAGTCATAAAAGAAAAAATACTGATTTTCCATCAATTTACTTGACTTTATATGTAGATTGAGTAAACTTCCTGCCACAAGAAACGCTAAACCTAATCCCCAATTAACATTTTTCATTATGGCACACACTCTGTCCGCAAAAAAGCGCATCCGTCAGACGATCAAACGCACAGCTCTTAACCGCGCTGCTATCTCCCGCGTACGCACGCTTCGTAAGAAGGTATATGCCGCTATCGAAGCTAAGGATAAAGATCTCGCTACACAGTCATACAACGATTTCGCTTCTGTTATCGACAAGGCTGTTAAGAAGAATACTATCCCAGCGAACCGCGCCTCTAACTACAAGAGCAAGGCTGCTAAGGCCATTGCTTCTATTGCCTAATTTTTACTAGGTTTTCGTTTTTCAATCGAGGGCATCAGTTATGTGACTGATGCCCTCGTGATTCTATCCAACAACGAGAAGTGTATGTCAGAAATGAATCAGAAATATTCCCAAGAGCAGATAGACCGTATTATCCATTCTCCGCGGAACTACAAGATCTGCCTTATTTGTAAGGATATCATCGGGATATCCCATAGCAGCTGTCCTCATTGCTATGGCTATCGCTTCCAAACAGAATCAGAAGAGATCGTTAATCATGCTCTCACCCTCGCGAAAGACCCTAAAACAGCAATCAGCACACATGAACGTTATGAAGATTAATAGAGCCTTTACGGGGCTTTTTGCGCTCCTTCTACCTTTACTTCTTGCATTTTGCAGTTACTTTCCTTATCATACGCCCATGGATAACGATATCAACATCACGATGAAGACAAGTAAGGGAGACATCAAGCTTGTCATCTTTGCATCTAAGACTCCTATGACTGCTGCTAGCTTCCTGAACCTTGCCTCAAAGGGCTATTACGACGGCTTAAGCTTCCACCGAGTTATTGCAGACTTCATGATTCAGGGCGGTGATCCTACCGGTACTGGTAGTGGTGGCCCTGGTTATCAATTCGATGATGAATGTCGTCCCGATTTGAAGTTCACAGGCCCAGGGCAGCTCGCTATGGCAAATGCTGGTCGCAGCTGGACTGGTGGTGGAACGAATGGTTCACAGTTCTTCATCACACATGTAGCGACACCATGGCTCGATGGTAAGCACACCATTTTTGGTAATATCGTTGATGCCGATGATCAGAAGGTCGTTGACAGCATTGCTCAAGGAGATAAGATCATCTCTATTGAGATTCATGATTCCATAGATGATCTACTAGAAGAGCAGAAGCAGCACGTCCAGTCATGGAACAGCAAGCTGAAGCAGTAAGCTATCAGTGATGCTTTTTTTGAATTAAATCTTTTATGGATACCCCTGCTGCAAGGCCCTTTAAGGAGCTACGAGCAGGGGTATCTTTCTTTTTATCCATTAGAATATGATCTTTGCTGTACAGGAGCTCCACATCGAATACGGAGCGCGAGTGCTTTTTGACTCACTCTCCTTTGTCGTAGAAAAGGGAGAGCGTATCGCCTTTGCGGGTCAAAATGGTGCAGGTAAGTCCACACTGATGAAGTGCATCGCAGGGGTGATCGAGCCAGATAGAGGTAGCATCGCGCGCCCGAAGTATTGCGATGTTGGCTACCTGCCACAGGATGGTATACATATCAGTGGCTCACCACTCATCGATGAAGTACTCAGTGCTTGTGGGCAGCTCGTAGAGTTGCAAGAAGAGATAGATCAGCTCTCAGCTCAGCTCAGCTCATGGGATAGCAAAAGTGAGACTTACCTCTCTGCTATTGATCGTATCGGACATCTGGAGATTCTTCTGCAAGAACAAGGTCAGGCAAGTCTGCGAGCTCGTGTCGAATCCATCTTACGAGGGCTCGGATTTAGTGAGCGAGATTTTGTACGCGACTGCGGTGAGTTCTCAGGTGGATGGCAGATGCGTATAGCACTCGCCAAGTTACTCTTACAAGAGCCAGATGTTCTACTGCTAGACGAGCCGACTAATCATCTCGACATTCAGAGTCAGCGCTGGGTGGAGCAATATCTGCGCCAATACAGGGGGGCAATCTGTATTATTAGCCATGATATAGCGCTGCTCGATAGCTTGGTCACTCGTACCATCGCGTTCCACCATGGCAGAGCGGAGGAGTACTCAGGTAACTTCTCCTTCTTCTTGAAGGAAAGTGTCGCGCGTAAGGAAATCCTGCTACGTCAAGCAAAGGCACAAGAGAAGGAAATAGCTAAGACGCAGCGTTTCGTCGAACGATTCCGCGCAAAGGCAAGTAAGGCGACGCAGGCGCAGAGCCGTCTCAAGCAGCTCGAAAAGATCGAGCGCATTGAGGTGGAAGAGGATGATGCGGTGATGAGTTTCCGCTTTCCTGCTCCTCCTACAGGTGGACATACTGTCCTAAAAATGGAAGGGATAAGCAAAGCGTATGGCCCCATTGAGCTGCTAAAGCACTATGACTTTCTGCTAGAAAAAGGCGATCGCATCGCTATCGTAGGAGTCAACGGTTCGGGGAAATCCACCTTCACGCGTCTCATCTCTCAATCAGAGCAGGCTGATTCAGGGCAGGTGGAGTGGGGGAAACATACCCATCTTGCCTTCTTCTCACAGACTCATGCTGATATCCTCGATGATGAGTCGACTATATTGGAAACTGTCGAGGCTGCCGCTAGTGCACAGACGCGTCCTCTTGTGCGTAATATACTGGGCTGTTTCCTCTTCAGGGGTGATGATGTCTTTAAGAAAATAGGGGTTCTCTCTGGAGGCGAGCGTTCGCGAGTGGCTCTCGTGTGCATGCTACTGCATCCTGCGAACTTTCTCATCATGGATGAACCGACGAACCATCTAGACTTCCAGAGTCAGAGCGTGCTTCAGCAGGCACTGTTAGATTACCCCGGATCTTATTGTATCGTCTCACATAATAGACAGTTCCTAGACCCTATTGTGAATAAGGTATTAGAGTTCCGTGCTGGTGACAATCCAAGACTCTTCTATGGGAATGTCTCCGCTTATCTCGATAGCATTGATCAGTTAGAGAAGAAGCAAAAGCTTCAGAATAGTGGCACTAGTACTTCTGGGGCGAGCTCATTATCAGGTAGTCAGAGAAAAGATCAAAAAAGACGCGCCGCCGAAGCTCGCCAGAAAAGAGCTCAGCTCGTAAAGCCTCTCGAAAGCGAATTGTTAAGCGTAGAGAAGAGTATCGCGAGCTGTGAGACACAGCGTTCAGATATCACGCATCAGCTCGAAGATCCAGCTAATATGAGCGAGAATCAGAAGCTCATGGATCTTACCCAGCGATATCAGCAGTTGCAGCGTGAAGAAGAAGCGCTTTTTAGCCGTTGGGATGAGCTTTCTACGCAGATTGAGCAGATTACAGCTCAGATCAATGCGGAGTATGGTCTAGAAGACTAGCGCGAAAAATGTGTCTGTAGCTTCTCCTTACTTGAACTAAGCAGAAGAATATGCTATCATTGGCTCGTGAACGTTTTAACTATGACGCCTCTCGCCCAAACTGCTGCCGCTGACCCCGTATTCGTTGGCTGGGGTCCCTTGGAACTATTCGAACAGGGAGGTATACTGATGTGGCCTCTTCTTGCTCTCTCGCTTCTTTCGTTTATATTAATATTTACATGCTTATGGACGACTCGCCGTGCGGCGATCATGCCTGAACAGCTTGTAGAGGCATCTGAGAGGCTCATTCGTAAGAAGAATTATGTAGAGATTCTTACCGCATGTACCTATGATGCGTCTTGTCTCGCTCGCACCATCTTTGCCATGGTTAACTTCCTTCAGCGCAATGCGCGAGCGAATATGGAAGAGCTACGCGAGGTAGCTGTAGCAGAAGGATCACGCCAGAGTAGCCGATTGACTCGACAGATTACATGGTTATCAGATATAGCATCTATTGCACCGATGATTGGACTTCTCGGTACTGTGGTGGGCATGATGACTACTTTTGCAGAAATGGCATCGGGGAACTTTGAAGGAGTCAAGCAGATGCAGATGGCTAGCGGTATAGCTGTAGCACTTATTACCACCGCTTCTGGATTAATCCCAGCCATTCTTAGCATGGCTGCATATTATTACTTCCGCAGCCGCATCCAAAAAGCTAGCTCTGATATGGAGGTCGCCATGACTCATCTTCTCTCTGTCATCTCGGTGCAAATGGATAGAGAACAACGCCTAGGTAATACCGCACATATAGGGGCGGCTACGCACGAGGTACTTTAATACGAGGCTGATTGCTATGAAATTCAAGAACAATTTGCCTGATGGTTCAGGTTTTCAGCTCACGGCAATGCTCGATGTTGTGTTCTTGCTGCTTATCTTTTTCGTTGTCACACAGAAGTTTATTCTCAATGAGCAAGACGTGAAAGTGACTGTTCCAACAGCTGCGAACTCCACCGAGGAGCAAGCACGTGCCATTGAAGAAATCATCATCAATGTACGTGAGGAAAACGAAGATTTAATTATCACCATCGATAGAGAGCTCTTCACACGTGAGCAACTCGGAGATCTCATGAAGAGAATGGTGTCTGTGAATCCTAGTCAAGCGGTCCGTATCCGAGGTGACGCTGAGGCGCGCTGGCAAAAGATCGTCGATGTGATCTCCACATGCTCACAAGCTGGAGTGTGGAATATATCCTTCTCGAAGCAACTCCCCAAAGAAGATAAATAAACATGAATAAGTTTCTTCTATCAAGTACTCTCCTGTTTGCGAGCCTCACGGCACCTTGCTACGCGCAAGATGAGCTCAACGATGCACTTGAAGTGAATACGGAGCGAGACTCCTTTGAGATAGCGGAGCAGCTCTTTGCCCAGAGCCAAGATAAGAGTCTTGACGCTGCGACGCGTAAGTCACTTTTAAACCAAGCTGTGGCACTCTTCGATGACTTCGCACGATCCTATCCTCGATCTGAGTATCTCCAACGAGCTCTTTATATCAAAGCAAGCTGCCATGATGCCTTGCAGCAGGAAAGTCAGGCAAATAAGATCTATAAGAAACTAGCAGACATCGAAAAGGGGGAATATTCTGCGGCTTCAGCCTATCAACTTGCCACACGTGCGATGAAGATAGAGCATTATCAGACCGCTCAACGCTACTATAAGGATGTCATCCGCATCAGCAGTAAGAAAAGCCTTATTCATGATTCACAGTATCGTTTAGCGCGTATTAGTCTGAAAAAAGAGCTGGATAGTGAAGCTGAGTCATATTATCAACAGCTCATCATCCAGAAGGATCTAAGCCCAACTCTGCTTGCTGCGAGTCTTTATGATCTCGCAGAGCTCATGTTGAAGCGCAAGCAGGAGGCAGCTGCGTATAGTTACTTCCAGCGACTCTTAGACCTAGACGAGGTTGCTGCTGATACTCGTTCGTCTGCGACGCTTCAGGCCGCGCGCCTCGCATCTAAGCTAGGGAAGAACCAACAGTCACAGCAATACTACTCCGCTCTAAGTCAGCTAGAGGGGATGGCTAGCTTCCGTAACGAAGCGCAGATGGAGCAGATACTTAGCTTGCTCAAACAGAAGGCCTACGGGCAGATTATCAATGTTCATTCGCGCCAGCATATTGTTCTCGATGATCCTAAAAAGATGGCCATGTATTCACTCATCATTGGGCAGTCTTATATGGAGCTTATGATGTACGATGAGGCCGTGCGATGGTTCGTTAAAGCACAAGAAACTCTTCCCAACTCGAAAACGGCCCTTGAAGCGGCTTACAGGCAGATCGCTTGCGCACAAGAGCAGAAGGATAGTAACATCTTCGTCCTAGCTGAGCAGTATCTTAAAACATATCCTAGCTATGCGAGTACTGCTGATCATCCACTGAATGATATGGTGCGCCTGATCTATGCAGATAAGCTTCTACTAGTAGATCTCGATCAGGCAGCAAGACAGTATGAAGTGATTAACATAGCTAATCTACCACAGAATATACAGGCGGATGTACTCTACAGGAAAGCATGGCTTGGGTCTAAGACGCAGAGCTATGATTCTATCGAGATATTGAATGATTTCATCGACCGATTCCCAGGGCATGAGAAAGCAGCAGACGCCTTGGCGCTAAGAGGAGAAGCACTTGCCAAAAGGGGGAATATAGATGATGGTATCAAGGATCTCAAACGAGTGATTCAGACCTTCCCCAAGTCACAAGCAGCCGCCCTCAGCTGGCAGCGAGCAGCCCAGCTCTACCGCGAGATGGGAAATGATGAAGAGATGATATACTTCTATGAGGGGCTATTAAGGTACTTCCCCTTTATTAAAGCTGCAGCGCGAGCTGAAGCATACTTCAGCATTGCATCAGCTCTTCTCAAAACGGATGTGGAGAAGGCAATCATCCAGTTTAACAATGCACGCAATATTGACGAGAAGAAGTACGCAGCACTCGCTGACCTCAATCTTGTACAAGCGTACTACAAGCTCAAGAAGCTGCCCGAGCTGGCTAAGTCTTTGGAAAACCTCAAGAAGTCGCATCCCGAGGCCTATGATCAATTACCCCCTTCCTTATTCCGCTGGTGTGGTTGGACATACTATCAGAATAAAGATTATCGAATGGCCAATCATTATCTCACACTCTCTCTAGAGCGTGAACCAGAGGAATCATATGTGGACAAGGCAGGAGTTGAGCAAAAGCGTCCCAAGGTGGAGCCTCTCATCTGGAAGACAATCGCCCGCGCTCGTCTTGAACTCATGCGCTATGATCGAGCACTTGAAGCAGCTTTACACTATGTTGGGATGGAAGAGCAGCCTTACCGCAAGGCTGAGGGCTTGCGAGATCTCGCACTAATACTCATAGGGTTGAAGCGCGAAAATGAAGCGATTGAGCGTGCGGAAGAAGCCATCGCCTTCGGCGTCGATGGACCGGTCAAGTCTTCACTCTTCATCACTCTAGGAGATGCATATTATTCTATGAAAGAGTACTTGCAAGCTGCAAAGTATTATGGAAGAACTGCGAATATAGCAAGCGATAAGCAACTCAAACCTATAGCATTATATAAGATAACATGGGCGTTAAAGAATAGCGAACGCTTAGAAGAAGCCAAGCAATATGAGGAAATGCTCAAGCGCGACTTCCCACAATGGAAGCCATCGGGAAAGCTTAACCTCTTCATGAAGCACCAATAAGGAAAAAATATATCATGACAACTGTAAATAGGGTCAGGCGTTGGTATCGATTCATCCAGTTTAGGCAGCTCTGGGTGCGCATACTCTGTGTTATATCTCTCATATTTATCGTTCTTTTCCTCTCTCTCTTTTTTTATTACCAGCAGAGAGCCGCTTCTTATGATCTTTCTATCATTGATAAGCCCATTGGTGTAGATACGCTTTTTTCATCTGATAATCAAGAGCTAGGTATAGTTGGTAAGGGAAATTATCTCATTGCAGCGCGTGAGGATCTACCTCGTTATCTTGTGCAGGCACTGATTGCGCGAGAGGATAATGATTTTTATGAGCATCAGGGAGTCGATTACTATGCCTTTGCACGTGCCTTTTATCATAATGTGAGGGATATGCGCTATAAGCAAGGAGGGTCTACGATCTCCATGCAGCTTGCGCGAAATCTATTTGAACTACGTTCCCGAACGATTGACAGAAAGCTACTTGAGATAGCGATAGCGACACGATTAGAGCAGACATTGGATAAGGAAAAGATACTCACCCAGTATTTTAACCGCATCTATTACGGGAATCACACATATGGTGTAGCGAATGCAGCGCGGCTTTACTTCGGTAAGAAGGTGAATGAATTGTCACTTGTGGAGTGCGCAACCCTAGTGGGACTTATCCGTGGACCTTCCATTTACAACCCCATCGCTGATATCCAAGCCGCCGAGCAGGTGAAGAAAGAAACCTTACTCGCTATGCGTCGCTTGGGCTTTATCACAGAATCAGAATTAGAGCAAGCGATTCATACACCCATCGTTATCAAGAGAGCCGTGGAACATATTTCCCCGGCTTCTTATCCTCTTATGGTAGCCGAGGCGGCGATGCGCAAGCTCGAGCCATCATTGCAATATGACACCGCTGATATGGCGATCAAGAGCTTCTTCAATATCGATCTCCAGCGTTATGCGGAGACATCTAGCGAAAAAGCGCTAGAGTTTATCGAGGGAGGTGGGCACATTCCACCCGTCTGGGTAGATATCATAAAAGAAAGTACAAAAGATACTAGTGAAAACATTTTAAACTCATTTAAGAAGCTCAAGCCTCTGCCTTCTTTTCCTAGAAGAGGAGATGCTGATGGTCGCTCATCTCTCCAATGTGCCATCCTAGTGCTTGACGCGCGAAAAAACCGGAAAGGACGCATCTTAGCGTTCACAGGTGGACGCAGCACTGTGGATGGAATCAATAGGTGGGATGAAGAGATGCTTCTAGGTGATCTAGCAAAACCTTTTCTATTTAGCATAGCGTGCCAAGCATCCATGGTAGATGTGAATATCATCGCAAACAACCCTGTTCTGACTGGCGAGCGTATAGGATATGACATCGTCAGCACTTATTTAAAGGAACTGGGTTTGCTCGGGGATAGGGTAGAACAACTTGAAGCAGAGAAGCTCTACTCCGGCATCTATCACACCCCACGTATTCTCGTAGCGAAGCGACTGTTCAGCTTGCTTTATCAGGGAATAGACTTCCCTTTTACATTCATTAAGGGCGTGTACACACATAATAGAATACAAGTCTATGAGAAGCCACCTAAACCTCTAGAGGAGATCATACGCCGCGAGAGCACCTATGTTGTGACGAATATGATACCTTTTGATGTAGAAGAATCTGAGCCCCCATCACTCAACGTGACTTTACCAGACGATGAGGGGCAGTGGTGTATGCGCAGTCGAGAGCACAAGCTTGCTGTGTTTGTTTGGATGGGCTTTGACCATCCTCGCCCTGATGTCGCCTCAAATCCACTGGTGAAGAAGAGGCTGGCTTATATCGCTCCTTTGTTAGCCGAGCAAATTATCGAGTTTGCGGATCTTCAGATAGTCAAAGAGAATAAAAAGAAATGAGTACTCCCTCTCTACATACTGCGCAGGGGCGGCTCGTCCACGCTATGCAAGTAGCGCGCCTGGCTGGTAGCTTTCTTAAGACTCACTTCAATGATACGGAACATCTCGTAGACGAGCTTCTCGCACATGATATAAAGCTTAAGCTAGATAAGCAAACACAGGATCTCATCTCACGGCATCTTCTGGAGATGTTCCCAGATGATGCTATCTTAGGAGAAGAAGGCGATGGAGGATGCTCGGGGGCTGATTATGAGTGGATCATTGACCCCATTGATGGCACGGTCAACTACTTTTACTCCATACCCATCTTTTGCGTCTCCATAGCACTGCGATATCGAGGTGATATCATCTTAGGATGCGTCTATGACCCCATGCAGGATGAATGCTACTCTGCTCTGCGTGGTGCAGGAGCATACTGCAATGATAGACAGTTAAGAGTGTCTTCACGGGCAGAAATGGCTCAGGCGGTTATCTTCGTTGGTCATGGACGTCATGACCGATCAGGAGAAGAGGGGATACGCCGATTTGCACAACTTTCAGCTCAAGTGCGCAAGGTTCGTATTCTCGGTTCTGCAGCCCTGAGTCTCTGTTACATCGCTGCTGGACGCTTCGATGCCTATTTAGAGAATCTTATTCATCTCTGGGACTTTGCAGCGGCAAAGATCATTTTAGAAGAGGCGGGTGGAGTTCTCGACTTCACGCCAGCTGATGCCAGCGGTATCTCAGGTGCTGTACTCGCAAGTAATGGTCTGATTCATGAGCTAATCAAGGAGAAGTCAATGAGCCCATTCTCCTGATCCACCGCTTTGGGAATCACAGTTACTTGATGTCCAGCGAGGTAGGATCTACCGTCCATTGCTGCCCATGCTTGCTTATGACGCTCGTAGTACCATCGGGTGTTGTTAGGAAGCTCGGATGAAGGAATGAGACCTTGGAGCTGTAGCTCTGGGACGCGTATAAGCATCCCCATCTCCCAGACCTGCTCGACGAGCGCTGCCCATTGACGTGGTTCGTCAAGCTGAGCCTGCTGTGAGAGATAGCTGAGTAGCTTACCCTTACGTGCTTCATTTTCAGCACTAGCGGAGAGTCGCTCTGTTTCTGATATGTGATCGGCTATCGATTGCATCTTCGCTGCGTTTGGCAGAGCGGGATAGCCTAGTCCACACTGGAGTCGCAAGGATCGATGGACAATGAGGTCTGCATAGCGTCTGATAGGGCTCGTAAAGTGGCAGTAATCTCCCTTGGCTAACCCATAGTGCCCTAGAGCTTTAGTGCTGTAGCGTGCACGCATCATGGAGCGGAGGAGAGCCTGCTTGAGTAGCATCTCATCGTGATGCCCCTTTATCTGACCGAGACAAGACTGTAGCTCCTCACGTGTTGTGAGGTAGCCGCATTTGACACCATATTGTTTTAATAAGAAGGAGAGTTCCTGTAGTTTCGCATCCATTGGTGGCTCGTGAACGCGATAGAGAGTAGGAGTGAGTGATTCACGCAGCTTTTGTGCCACAGCTTCATTAGCCGCAAGCATGAACTCCTCGATGAGAGCATGAGCCGCATCACTTTCTTCCATAACGATATCTGTCACTTCTCCGAACTCGTTTGTCACGAGCTGCATCTGAGGTATATCTAGCTCGAGAGCTCCTAGTGCGAAGCGTCTCTTACGCATGATTTGTGCGAGTTGCTGAGCCTCACTCATCAGGCTAGCTATCTCAGGAATCTCGCATGTAGCGCGTTTTTCAAGGATGGCTAAGGCCTCTTCATAATTGTAGCGATGTGCTGAGCGTATCACCGCTAAGTGACAGTCTGAGTGGTAGCACTTCCCCTCGTGATCAATCTGCATGAGACAGAGGAAGGTGAGGCGATCGACATGCGGCTTTAGTGAGCAAATCTCATCACAAAGACGAGGTGGTAACATGGGAAGAACACGATCTGGAAGATAGGTGGAGTTACCGCGCTTTTTTGCCTCCTCATCTAGGGCACTACCAGAGTGTACATAATGGGCGACATCAGCGATGTGCACTGCCAGTTCCCAGCCTCCTTCATGGGCTCGAACCGCGATAGCATCATCAAAATCTCGCGCAGTTTCTGGATCTATTGTGATGACACAGCGTTCTCTCCAGTCCTGCCTTTTAGCAATTTCTTCCTCAGGAATCATACTATCTAGCTGAGCTGTCTCATCAATCACTGACTGAGGGAAGTCTTCCTGTAGGTTGTAGCGTCGCATGATGGAGCGCATTTTTACCCCTTCATCTTCTGGCCAGCCAAGCACTTCGATGATGTGTCCGGCCGCCGAATCTCGTTCTGAGGGAAAGCGACTAGGCTCGACGAGTACCTTCATGCCGACGAGTGTTTTGAGAGGTGCTTTCTCGGTGAGGGAAATGAAGTCAGGAGTATGCTTGCTCTTACTGATCACACCGCCATATCGTCCGCGATCGACATAGATCCCCTCCCAGATAAGCTTGCGTCGCTTAAGAATGCCTGTGATCTTAAACTCTGGCTGCATATCATCGAGACGACGTGATGATTTCTTCCGCGGGCGTCTCTTGAGTTCGTGGCGAACCCTCAGACGCATATGTACCTCCACGAGATCACCATCTTGTGCTCCTGATCGCCCATAATCTCTGAGTACGAACTCTGAATGTTGTTCGAGGTGAGGGAGCTGTTCTCGCAGCTGCTCACGACTCTCATCATCTGCGATGAAGAGGAACTTTCCTGACTGGGTTAGCCGTCTTATTCTCCCATGGAGAGCTGCTCCTTCGGTCTCAGAACTAGCGGAGAGAGTATAGCGAGAGCGTCGGAGGCGTCTGACTTTTCCCTCATGTTCCCAGCGACGTATGATATCGCGCAGGGAAGCGCGTTGCTTGGAATGGAGCTCAAGATCACGCGCGATTTCTGCGATGAGGCGCGGATTGGATCGATGCTGTTGTAAATAGCTGAGCAGAGTATTTTCTAAATCCGATTCTGATTGTGACATAGATTGATGTTCTACTTCACTCGATTCACAAACTGGATGAGTACCTGTGGTAGATCCTTGGAGTCGTAGTATTTCGCGGAGTGGATGCGGGCGGATTGCGCCTTTAGCTGCTCGTTAATCTGCTTGATGATAGGCAGGTATGCCTTCTCATACTGCTGCTGCTCTACTGCTGTGAGCGGTGCGAGTGCGTTGAAGCCCTGTCCCCAGCTAATGAGCTCATTTTGAAGCTTCAGGATCTCTATAGCCGCTGCATCTGCTGACTGCTTGTTGTTAATCTTCGTGAGAATTTCGTAGAGAGAGTTAAGCTTGAGTATGCCGAGTCGAATATGAGCCTCAGCCTCGGGAAGCTGCTGCACCTGCTCTTGACTGCTCTGCGTGGGTTGTGTATCTGCAAATGTGGGAGCACAGATGCTGAGGCCTGCTAGTATGCGATGAGGGGAATATTTCATTGATTGAGTAGTTGACAATAAACTTGAAATTCTTTTACAAAAAGATTACTCCCATAAGATTGGGCTTTTTGTATGCGGTAGATCTCCTTGTAGACCTCTCCCCATGTTGTCCTCAAGGGGAGCTCATACTTTTTAAGAAGTGAAGAGCGATGTACTTCAGGAATCTCAGCGAGTTCATTCATAGCCTTGCTGATCTCTGCGAATCGCAGGGAGATAGCCTGCAAAGCTGAGGAGTTCTCTTCAGCGGTCTCTTTACTAGTCACCCGAGATAAGAGAGTGGCACTGTCCTGACCGAGGGTGATGTGACGTCGGAGTAGATCTTCATACTGCGACACATCAGCTGCTCGTATCTCGGTGGAGAGTACGAGCAGTGAGGGAATACAAAGAATTGCAAATGGATTCATGTAGCTTATTGTTTGGCTGCTTCACGCTTGCGTTGCGCTTCTTCGCGTGCTTTTCTACGTGATTCTTCGAGTTTTTTTCGCTCTTCGGCGATGCGCTTACGACGTTCTTCGTTCTCCTTCGCACGGCTGATTTCTCTATAGATGCCTTCTATGGCAGATTCGCATGTATTAGCTGAGCTATGTAGTGAGTTGATCTGGCGTGTGAGCACGCCTTCTCGGCTGCGACGCTCACGCTGACGTCGCATGATTTCCTTTTTCAGCTCACTGTACTGCTCGACGATGGGATCACGGTACTTTGCTGGGAGGATATTTCTATTCAGTCGAAGAATCTGACGATAGCCCTGATCATTATCCATGAGCTGTGCTGCTTCTTCTAGTTTCCCTTCGCACATGAGCAAGCGGGCTTGATCGAGAAGCTTCCAGTATTCTGTAAGAAGATCAGCGATGATGCCTATGTTCTCCTTTTCATATTCGCGATCTGGGAGGTCGCGATTGCGCAGCTCACCCTCGGCACGCTTCATGATAGCGATTGTCATAGGATAGCTCTTTTTATATGGTGCAATCCACTGCTTCATCATAGCTGAGCGAACGGGCTCTCCATATTTCTCATCTAGTGAGCTGAGTACTTTATCTTCCTTCTCAGTGAGTTTTTGGCGTCGATCTGCGGACATACGCTGACGCTTGCGCTCTTCAGATTCTTCTGTTTTCTTCCAGTGCTTCACAAGCTTTTCGAGCATGTCATAATACTGCTTCTGAGCTGCTGCGTACTCAGGGAGCCCTCGATAGTTGTCGTTTAACTGTTCATAGAGGTTCAAGGCGTCAATACGTCTATCGATATTTGGTTCGTCAAAACCATTTACCATCGCATCGTAGACAGCCTTTCCATCGGTGATGTACTGCATGCGCTGCTCTGGTGTTACAACGGTGAACTGAAAATCCATGACAAGAGAAGCGCGAAACTCTTCTTCCGATTTTGCTAATTCCATCGCTTCTACATCGAGCTTGTCGAGATCCTCAGTGAGCTTTTCTTTGCGGGCGGCAATAGTAGAGAGGAGTGAAGCTGATGGATCTTCAAGAGTCTTTAGCCTTTCATCAACCTCGTTGAGACGCGTACGGATGCTGATGGTGATATCGCTGGCTCGTGATATTTCAGTCGCCATCGTGGGCTCATTTACCTCTTGGCTAGTGACAGGTTGCTCAGCAGCTGTTTCTTCTGTAGTCGTGTCTGTTGGAGCAACTTCTGTTTGATCGAGCTCAGTTTGCGCATAGCTGAACTGAGAGGCGGACATCAGGGCAATGAGAATGAGTGAATGGAATGTGGACATAGGTATGTTTCTATTATGCTGTAACTATAACATGAGACAGACCATTTGCCAATACAAAAATAGATTATTCGAGTTGGTCAGTTCCGTTCGCCATTATGTCCTTGATTAGGGATAAACTCTATGCTAATTAATCATGATGCTTCGACTGTTCACTATTTGTATCTTTTTTATGTTTCCCATGCAGGCTCAAGAACTGCCGCCCCTTAGTCTAGAGCAGCTTGAAGAGAGAGCTAGGAAGAACATTGTCGAGCAGTATCAGCAAAATGCCCGTCGCGCAGAAGGTGGTGCAGGAGGTCGCTATCGTTCCTACAGTAGCTCCATGAGTGAAGAGGAACAGAGGGAATATGAGGCATCACCATGGTATGGTAAGCTATGGCATGGGGTGAAAGGTATTTTTGTCCAAGCTGGTTTTTTGCTACTTCTATTTATACCTGCGATTCTCATCCTGATGTTTATCTTATTTTTTTATAAGAAGCTTACGTCTACAGAGGATGAAAATTCATGATAAATCTTCTCGCCAGCTTTCGATCAAGCTGATATAGTATGCCCGTAATAAATAGAGAATAACTATTGAATGATGAAACGCTATTTTGTAAGAGACTTACTACGTCGTACCTCTGCACTCGATGAATTGGTACTAGAAGGATGGGTTCGCACGCGCCGTGATTCGAAAGCCTTTGCCTTCCTAGAAATCAATGATGGATCATGCCTCGCCTCATTGCAGGTCGTTGCCGATGCAGGTATCGCTGGCTATGATCAGATCAAAGAGATGAGTACAGGAGCATCCGTACGTATCATCGGAAAGTTAGTAGAAAGTCCCGGTAAGCAAGCATGGGAGATGCAGGCCAGCGCGCTTCAGCTTCTGGGCGGAGTGACTGAGAGCTACCCTCTTCAGAAGAAAGGACATTCGCCTGAGTTCCTGCGCTCTATTTCTCACCTACGCCCACGTACGAATCTCTTTGGGGCAGTCTTCCGCGTGCGCTCCCGTATGGCAGCCGCAGTGCATCAGTTCTTCGCGCAGCGTGGCTTTATTTGGGTACATACTCCTATCATTACAGCGTCAGACTGCGAAGGTGCTGGTGAGATGTTTCATGTGACCACACTAGACCCACTGAGTAGCGAGAAAAAGAGCTATGAGCAGGACTTCTTCGGTAAGGGGACGTCGCTGACTGTATCTGGGCAGCTTGAGGGTGAGTGCTTCGCCTGCGCCCTAGGCAATATCTACACCTTTGGTCCTACCTTCCGCGCGGAGAATAGTAACACAACACGCCATGCCGCTGAGTTCTGGATGATAGAGCCAGAGATCGCTTTCTGTGATTTAGAGGGAGATATGGATGTGGCTGAGGCATTCGTCAAGCATCTGGTAGATGCGATGCTTCAAAACGAAGATGGAGATCTTGACTTCTTCAATAAATTCGTAGATAAGGGGCTACGTGAGCGCTTGGAGCATGTGAGTCGTTCGCCTTTCATCCGCTGTTCTTACACTGAAGCAATTGAAATCATGCAGGCATCGGGGCATGCATTTGAATATGCGCCCGTCTGGGGAATGGATCTCCAGACAGAGCATGAGCGCTACCTGACAGAGCAGCACTTCAAATGCCCCGTAATCGTCTATAACTATCCCAAGACGATCAAGCCCTTCTACATGCGTCGCAATGATGATGATAAGACGGTGACCGCGATGGACGTTCTCGTGCCAGGGGTAGGGGAGCTCATCGGTGGTAGCCAGAGAGAAGAGCGACTGGATGTGCTAGAAGCCAATATGCGCGAGTCTGGAATGGATGTTGAGGCTTATGCGTGGTATACAGATTTACGCCGCTATGGTTCAGTGCCGCATGCAGGTTTCGGGCTTGGCTTTGAACGCTTACTCATGTTTGTCACCGGTGTTCAAAATATTAGAGACGTTTTACCATTCCCACGTACGCCAAAGAACTGCGCTCCATGATTTTTTTTCTTGCTATGGCTGAAGTATCATGATAGTACTATAGCCCATAGCAACGCCAATCGTTTTATATTATGAATATTCAAGCTCAATATACACCCGTACTGGATCCTCATTTCGTCGCCCCTGTCCTCTGGACAAAAGCCTATGCTGAAAAGGTAGCTGCAACTGAAGGCTCTATCACTATTGATATCGCTCTTGCACGCCTTGATGGTACCTGCTTCCGCTGGTCTTCCCAGATTCTTCCTCATGAAGGTGAGAATATAGCGCTGAACAACCTTTACATCGAGCGTACAATTAAGTTCCTCCTCTGGATGAAGGGTGGCTGCACCATCTACGTTGCAGGCTGCGATGCTGTAGCTGACATGCTTGCAGAGACCTACTGTGCTGGTGGCGCACGCGAGTTCGACTGGGACTTCATTGGTAAGCGTATCTATGATCAGCCTATCTCAGTGAAGAAGGTAGCATGCACTTCAGAGCTTCCAGCTGAGTCTTCTTCCTCCATGCCTCTTGGTCGTAATCTTGATGGCTATCGCATAGGCTTCGACCTTGGTGGTTCTGACCGCAAGTGTGCAGCAGTTGTGAATGGCGAAGTCGTCTTCTCCGAAGAAGTAGTATGGGATCCATACCATCAGAAAGACCCTAACTATCAAGTTGATGGTGTACAAGACTCCCTCGAGCGTGCAGCGAAGCACATGCCACAAGTAGATGCAATCGGTGGTTCTGCCGCTGGTGTGTACGTGAACAGCGAGCCACGCGTAGGCTCACTCTTCCGTGGTATCGCGACTGATGACTTCGAAAACATCATCCGCCCCATGTTCCGCAACTTGCAGGTTCGCTGGTCAGAAAAAATGGGCAAGAATGTACCCTTTGAAGTGGTAAACGATGGTGAAGTCACAGCTCTCGCTGGTGCTATGGGCATGGGTGATGATGCCGTACTCGGTGTTGCCATGGGCACGTCACTTGCTGCTGGCTATGTCGATCCTGATGGTCACATCATGCCATGGCTCAATGAGCTCGCATTCGTCCCTGTCGACTACCAAGAAGATGGTGGAGTAGACGAGTGGTCAGGTGATAAGGGCTGTGGTGCTCTCTACTTCTCCCAGCAGGCAGTTGCTCGTCTCGCTCCACGCGCTGGCTTCGAGTTTGGTGATATGCCATTCCCCGAGCAGCTCAAGAAGGTACAGGCAGCCATGGAAGAAAACGATGAACGTGCACGTAAGATCTACGAAACCATCGGTGTACAGTTCGGCTACACTGTAGCTTACTTCGCCCAGTTCTATGCAGTGCGTAACCTCCTCTTCCTCGGTCGCGTCGCGACAGGCGAGGGTGGTCAGATCATCATCGACCTAGCTAATGAAGTACTCAGTAAGGAGTTCCCAGAAGTGAAGATCACACTCTGTGTGCCTGATGAGCAGACCAAGCGCCACGGTCAGGCAGTGGCTGCTGCTTCTCTTCCTAAGATTAGCTAAGTGATCTAAGCATTTTTTTCAAACAAGGAGTCTCTTAATGGGGGCTCCTTGTTTTTACATATTCACGTAGCAGCTCATACGTCTCTGTCTTGACTCTACAGAAGAAAAGTGTTACATTTCTCTGGCTACAGCATTACCGCTGATTAATCTATCTCATAACTGCAATCATGACACTTTACGAAGAACTCGAATGGCGCGGACTGGTGAATCAAATCTCCAGCCCAGAACTCGTGGACAAGCTCAACGCAGGCGGTCTCACCTTCTACATAGGCACTGACCCCACAGCTGATAGTCTACATCTGGGGCATTATTCAAGCTTCCTCATCACACGCCGCCTAAAGGCTGCTGGTCACACACCTATCTTGCTGGTAGGCTTAGCAACAGGACTGATTGGAGACCCTAGAGGGACAGTCGAACGAGAACTCCAACAACGAGAGGTTGTTTTTAAAAACTACGAGGCACTCAAGTCACAAGTAGAGAGACTCTTCCAATTTGAAGTCGTGAACAACTACGACTGGATCAGCGGGCTTAATGTCATCGACTATTTCCGTGATTATGGAAAGTATATCAACGTAGGCTACATGCTGGGCAAGGATCATGTCCGCCGTCAGATGGAGACTGGAATATCCTATGCAGAGTTCTCCTACATGCTGATACAAGCGATCGATTTCAAGTACCTTCATGAGAATAGAGGAGTGGATCTTCAAGTCGCAGGAAGTGATCAGTGGGGGAATATCACCACAGGTATCGAGCTCATCCGTAAGACGACGGGTGACTCCGTCTATGGCTTCACCATGCCTCTTATCACGGACTCACAGGGTAACAAGTTTGGCAAAAGTGAGGGGAATGCGCTCTGGCTTGACAAGAGCAGAACCTCCCCTTACGAGCTCTATCAGTTCCTCTTGAATGCTGAAGATACCGAAGTTATCTCCTATCTTAAGAAGCTTACATTCTTGAGCCCTGAAGAGATCACTCAGATCGAAGCCGAGCATAGCCCGCAGCCTGAGAAGCGAATCGCGCAGAAGGCACTCGCTCGTGAGATCATCGCAGACCTGCATGGACTAGATGAGTATGATCGCGCAGTAGAAATCAGTGAAAAGCTCTTTGCCGGTGACTATCGCAGCTTGAGTCTAAATGACATCAAGGCTGGTATGAAGAATATCCCACAGGTGAAGCTTGAAGTAGCCACCCTTCTCGATACACTCGTGAACACCAAGATCTGTGGCTCAAAGCGTGAAGCACGTGAGTTCATTTCACAAGGAGCTATCTCTATTAACGGAGAACAGGTGAAAGATCCCCAGTATATGCTCGATCCATCTCAGGCAATTGAAGCTTCTGTCATGATCATACGTCGTGGCAAAAAGAAGTTTTACATGGGTGAGTTTTGATGATATTCTTGTGGGATGAAGCATCCCCAGATACTCTTAAGTTCTCTATCTTTAGTCTTAGTGGCGGCACCCCTTCATGCGCAAGAGGTGTCGTCTTCTGTTGATAAGAAGCCTGTCTCGGATGGATTACCACCTATTAAGCCGAGCCGCCCTCAATACGCTTCCGAATGGGATGAGGCAAAGCATCTCGGTATAGCTCCCCCTTTGACACAAGCTGAGCTCGATCAACTCGCGCCTGAGAAGCTAGAAACGATGCGAACCTCGATGAAGCAGTGGAGGATCAAGCAGCTAGGCTATGCAGATGAAAGAGCTTATAAGAGTCTGAAGCCTGAGCAACAGGATAAGTTACTTGAGTTCGGGGCGTCTCTACCATCACTTCCATCAAGCATAATGCCTAACATGGAGTACGAAAAGAAGGGTAAAATATCTGCTCGAGCGCGCTATCTACTAAGACGAAGTCTTGATGAGACATTACATCTTCTACGCATCGACGATATGCGTATGCTACATTTTTACCAGCGCAATTCACTTCCATTAAGCGATCTCGAAAAGATGTTCTCTGCCCCATCGCTCAAGTGGAGTGAGCTTTTCAACTATTCAAGACCACAGGTGAAGCGTGATGGTTCTACGATTAATAGCACACAAGCAGAACTAAACATACGTGCGCAGCGTATTAAGAAAGGCTTGGAGAGCGTGATGAAGCAATATGACTCTATCACAGATGCGCAATCAGCTGATGCAGCATCATATGCCCTCCATGAGCTCATCGCGGTCTATGAGGAGCTGCTGCTCGTATTTCAGTCGGGTGATCCCGCCCTAGCTCAGTATTTTGTTGATAATCCAAAGGATGGAGACTATGTGATCAATACGGTTAAGCAGCTTCATGCGAAGAGAGCAGAGCTTCGCAAGTTGAAGTTTTATGACTCTAAGAAGATGCAGTTCATCGATCAGCTTTATTATTAGATAAGAAAAAAGCGTTTCTTCATGAGAAGAAACGCTTTTTTTAAAAATAGATGTTCTGTCTATTATTGTACTACCTGCATGCCTTGGCTCTTCAGAGCTTCGAGCATTTCTGGAGTGAGCTCGATAGGCTGACCACCAGGCTTGCCAGCACCTGGGCTGATACCAAGTAGCTCAAGCTTGAAGATAAGTGTTGAATCAGGCTGTATCACTCCAGCACCAGATGAGCCATAGCCGAGATCAGAGGGAATGTAGATCTCCCAAGTAGAGCCAATAGGCATCAACTTGAGCGCTTCTGAAAAGCCGGGGACAACCTGATTGATAGCGAACTCGATTGGCTGAGATGAAGCATCAAATACGGTACCGTCAATGAGTCGCCCTTCATACTGCACCTTGCAAATGGCGGACTGTCCGTCCTTTGCTGCATCATACTTCGCGCCTGTTCCTGCTGTAAGCACCTTGTATTGAAGACCGGAAGGGAGTGTGGTAACGCCTTCTTTCTTTGCATTTTCTTCGAGGAATTTCTTACCTTCGGCTAGGTTGGCAACGGATTTCGCCTGATCCAGTGCTTTTAAGTTATCAACGAAGGCCTGCATGTGCGTAGGAATCTTCGCTTCGATCGCAGGATCAAACTTGTTGGCAAAGCCTGCTTCAAATCCCTGCTGCATAATAGCTGGGTCGAAGTCACTCGCCTTTAGTGATGGTGATTCTGCACTCAGTTGTTGTCCGAATTGAAAACCCATCAGATAAGAGGCGACTTTCTTGATCTCTTCCGCTGTGGGAGCTTCTGCCGATGTGGGAGCAGCTGGAGCGTTCTGAGCTAAGCTAAGTGGTGTCAGAGCAAGGCTCAGACCGAGCATGATACGTTGTGTTGTGTTCATATATGAGAATTAGATAAAAAAGTTGACTAAAAGGATGAATAATAGTTAGCTTAGAGCTTAACTTTCACACCCTTATTGTTCACCCATGCACGCGTGATTACCTGAAGCAGGTACTCGATCTGATCGGAGTTCGCTAAGCCATACTCGATGGTTCGAGCGTGTGTCGTATCGGGGAAGTTCTTAGAAACGGTCGTGGGTGTGCCTGTGCGATTAATAGCGCGAGCCTTGACACGTTCGAGGAGATCTTCTGCGTTTGTCCCAGTCGTATTATCGTAACGAGCATAGAGGCGTATGGTGCTACTACCCTTTGTGTCAATGACGAGCTCGTGGATGGGAGTTTTGCCGTCGAGAAGAAAGATATGCGTGCTGACAGATGTGATCTCCTCAAGTTTGACAACGAGTGTACTCTGGCGCACCGACCCTTGTATCAGTATAAGGAATGGCTGGCGTATATTACCATGTCCGGGTTCCTTCCTATCTGTGATGAAATTGGGTGGCTCTTTTGTTTCAGTCTCTTGCTTGGTAGAGCCCATTTGGGCGCAGAGTGTTGATGAAAATGCACTAACAAGTGCAAGGGAAAGAGTTAAGATGTACTTCATACAATGTCCACACTAATCTATTTTACTCTGGGGGTCAAGAATGAAATACGTTCTGAAATCTTTTGACTGCTGACGACAGCTAGCTCTACGATTCCAGAGAATGCGTCAGATGTACCAGATGAGGTTGTTATAGTATTCGTCTATGTGCCATGCGCTGATATGATGCCGGAGTTTTCAAATCTGAGATAACAAGAATATGTCACAAATGAGATCAGCAAGATGTCTGCGTATTTTTGAGTAGCTCAAGCAGGGCTTTGAGATTAGTAACTCGCCACTGCGCACGGCTGAGATCACTATGACAGGTCATGCGGTTCGCGATGGCTGTGCACGGGATGCCTGCATTCTGCGCGGCTCGCGTACCATTCTCAGAGTCCTCGATAATCAGGCATTCTTCAGCGCTTAAGCCTAGGCAGTGCTGAGCAGCATGAAAGAGGGCGGGATTTGGCTTCACGGGGTAACCATCAGTTCGGGTGAATACTCCGCAAAAGCGCTCTGTAATACCCAGCTTTTCTAGCCAACCAGCCACCCAGCGTCGTGAGGATGAAGAGGCTACTGTGAGCCTGATTCCTTGCTGTTCACACCAGTCGAAGAGCTCTATTGCTCCCTCCATGAGTCCACTTTCTTGCAGATCGGCTTCTATCTCAGCCTGACGCATCGCTGTCTCCGTTACCCAGTCATACTCCTTTCCGGTGAGTTCTTCAAGGTGCTTTGCGGGATCCCAGTGGGTGTAGCCCGCACCGAGGCATGGCGCATAGGTTTCGATACTGATCTCTTTGCCTTCACGGCTATAGAGTCGTACCCATGATTGGTAAATAGCCCATTCGGTATCGACGAGAACGCCGTCAAAGTCGAAGATGATGCCTCGGATGTTATGAAGACTTGCTGTTGTCATGAGAGCTTGCTGTGGCTGGTCGTTTGAGAAGTGACACGAGCCACTCTTTGAAGCTACGGTGTGCGAGGTTCTTCTGATAGAGCCAGCAGGTGATGAAGAGATAGATGATATTGGGAATCCATGCACTGAGCCACGCTTGGATGATTCGCGACTCACCTAGCGTGGGAAACACGCGGTAGAAGAAGAGCATGAGTGCAGCTAGGATGATGGCGATGCCTATTCCCTTCATCGCACCGCGTCGTTGGAATGTCACAGCACTGGGTAGAGCTAAGAATAAGAGAATGATGCAGGTGAAGATACGTGCTATTCTTACATGCCATTCTGTGCGCTTGCGAGCACGCTCTTCCTTGGTGCCAGCGCCAGATGAGATGAGGTCGTAAAGAGCAGATGTACTCAGAGAGTCATTCCCACGGTTCTGGCTGGGGCTGAGAATTTGGTAGGGTTTTTCCTCATAATCAAGTGAAAGAATAGGGTAGAACTCATCGTCTTGCGGACGAGATACATCGTCAGATAAGATCTTACGAATATAAACATTGCTAAAGTTCCAGCGTGAGGTCATCTTATCCCATTGTGCCTTGTCAGCACGTAGTTGGTGTAAGACACGCCCCGCAGCCTGTGGGTCAAATTGCTTGATCTCTACCTGCATCATGGCCTCACCGGGGTTTTGCATGTTGGCGGGGCTCTCGATATACCAGATACGTGAGCTACGTTCATGCTTGTAAATGAGGGCAGGCGAGCTGCCATCTTGTCGTACTTCCTGCTTTAAGATGAGATCGCGGTAGAGAGATCCACTAGGCGCCCAGTGAAAGCCAAATATGCCGTAAACAAGAGCGATGAGTGATCCAAAAATGAAGATAGGTGCACAGACTCGCATCAGAGAGCGACCTGACTGAAGCATGCCTGTCAGCTCACAGGTACTAGACCAGCGACTAAGACTCCAGAGAGCTCCCATCAGTAGAGTGTAGGGGAGAATCTGATAGAGAAACATCGGCATCTGCATCGCATAGAAGATGAGGCTCTGACGAAGAGGATCATCGAATCGACTGCTAAATCTCTCCATATTATCTGTACTATCTGCGATGATATAGATCATCACTAGAATCAGGGTGCAGAGTAAGAAGTGCACGATGAAGTGGCGTGACATATATCGATCCATCGTACCCATGAAGCGGTAGATGATCGTTCCTAGCAAAGGGAGAAAGCAGAGGAGGAGTAAGAGAATGGGGCGCATTTTCTGCTCAATGGGGTAGCTCTCCGGCATCCCTGGGATTTCCCATTTCATCTGTTCTAGCTCGTATGGAACGAGGAAGTAAGCAGCGATGCTACCAAGAATCAGAGAAAGTACAATAGGCATGAAGCCACGTAGCAACGTACTGATGCCATTCACCATGATCACATGCCCTCCTATTTAGACGCCCCTCTCAAGGCGATCTGCAAGATATTCTGGTAAGCCAACAGCCCGTATAGCCTCTTGTGCGCCAGCGATATCATAGGCGACTCTACGGAACGTGATGACATTCTGATCGGTGTCATAGATGACATAGCAGGCACGAGGATCACCATCGCGGGGCTGACCTACTGATCCCGCGTTAATGAAGTACTTGATACCTTGTACGGGGGAGAAGCTCACTTCACCTAGTTCTGTGAGCTGGCTGAGTGTCTCTGTGTCATCATAGGTGCTTTGACCATCATGATAAAAAACCTTAGGCGCATGTGTGTGCCCATGGAAGCATACAGGGGAGAACTGCTTGCCAAAATTCGACGATGCATCGCTGGAGTTTAGGATGTAGTTCCACTTCTGAGGCTGATCTGAAGTCGCGTGAACGATGGAGAATGCAGAGCGAATGAAGCTTTTGTAGGGAAGCTTCGTAAGCCATGCAATCTGCTCTTCATTGAGTCGGGAGCGTGTCCACTGCATGGCTTGCGCTGCCATGGGGTTCATGTTGAGATAGGTGTTACGAACGACCTCTTCATCATGGTTACCTCTCACGACTGGACATCCAAGACCTTTGATATAATCGAGACACTCTGCAGGGTAAGCGTTATAACCTACGATATCACCTAGACAAGCTACATCTGTACATGATTGCTGCTGTACATCTCCAATAACGGCTGAAAGTGCATGCATATTCGCATGTATGTCACTAATGATAGCTGTTCTAGGCATATGAGAGATTAATAGCGAATTCCGTCGGAGTATAAAAAAAATAGGGCCGGCGGGGTTCGAACCCGCGACCAAGGGATTATGAGTCCCCTGCTCTAACCACTGAGCTACAGCCCCAACGCAGTATAGCTTTATATTGAAGAGAGATCAAGTCAAAAATACATTTGTTTGATTATTTTGTGATTTTCCCCTGTATTCCGCTAGAAGTGGTGCATGATATGACAAACATCACCTCATGAAGAAAGCGGAGATGCCACGTAGGTGTGAGGAGTATCGCACCCCTTATCGGGAGCATACTAGGCTGCATGATACTATTGACTTCTCTCCTGAGTATTGTAATATAGAGTGATGCGTATATACTCTTCTTTCGCCATACTCTTTTTTGCCTTCTTACCTATCCATGCAGAACAACGCCATACGGAGTGGGATCATATTTACCAATCGTTATTAAGCCCAGAAATAACCGCAGCGAACAAGCGACTTCTCGCCACGAAGCTCCTCCATCTATCTCGTACACTTGATGAGAAAAAAGCATCTCTAGCTTTGCTCCAGAGTAGTGGCACCTTCGTAGCCATGATGGAGCTGGCGATCTGCCTAGACTTTCCAGAAAAGGAGTTGCAGCTACAGGCTGCAAAGGCCATCATTGATATCGCTCTGTCTAAGCCAGACTACACTGGTGAACATCTAAACTCCCTCTTGCGTCGTTGTGCGCAGATACTCGATGAGCAGGGAGTGCTCTATCCGAAGAATCATCTTGCAGCCCTCCTATCAAAATGCTCTGATTGTGATAGAGTAGGGGAGAAACAAGGATTTTACCCCCTATTTAACGGACGAGATCTCTCTGGGTGGAAAGGGCTCGTGGGTAATCCTCACACGCGTCGCCAGATGGATCAGACGAGAATGGATAAAGAACAGGCTGCTGCTGATGCGCGTATGCGCAAGAGCTGGGTGGTTGAGGGCGATAAGCTCGTCTTCACTGGACATGGAGATAATATCTGTACTACTCGTGATTATGGTGATATGGAGCTTTTCATTGACTGGCGTCTTGATCCACAGGGCAAAGAGCCAGATGCGGGAATTTATTTACGCGGAGTACCTCAGGTGCAGATATGGGATGTGAGCCGAGTTGATGTCGGAGCGCAGGTGGGATCGGGAGGTCTCTATAACAACCAGAAGCATTCATCAACTCCTACAAGTTGCCTTGATCATCAGCTTGGTGAGTGGAACCACTTTCATATCATCATGAAGGCTGATAAGGTTACAGTCATCTTTAATGGCGAGCGAGTAGTCGACGCAGTGCCCTTAGAGAACTATTGGGATAGATCTAAGCCACTATTTCCAAGAGAACAAATAGAGCTTCAAGCACACGGCAGCCGTGTCGAGTACAGACATATTTACCTACGTGAATACTAAGTGTTGCACCTGTCTATTAGTCCTGAGCTGTCACCGTCACCCAAGTCCTAACCTGAGTGGCATGAAGAAGCTTGCGCATGCTCTGCTCGACCTCACTGTGAGTGAGAGCAAGCAACCTCTCGGGGAGGGTGATGCTGTAATCAGTACTCAGGCCAAGAAGGGTATCGATAGCTATAACCTTCCCAATGCGTGCCTGTGATTGCATATGAATCTGATGTCCGACGAGCGTGGTTGCGCGTGTGCGCTCGAATGCGTCTAGAGGCATACCCTGATCAGCGAGATCGGCGAGGCACTGTGTGAGAGCGTGACGCGCTTCCTCTATCTGCTCGGGAGCAGTGCCGAGGTAGAAGTAGAAGCATCCCGTGTCTATACCACTCATAGCAGAGGCTGAGGCATAGTAGGCTAAACCGCGCTTTTCGCGTATCTCGGTGAAGATAGGGCCTGCCATATCGCGGAACCATTCGAGTATGAGGGCTAGAGCTGTGTTCTCTTCTGATTCTATAGCTACACCTGGAATGGCTAGCGCGATCACTGCCTGCTCCTTATCCATGATAAGACGACTATCGCCAGCTTGTTGAGGAGAGGTCTTGGTGCGCTGGATAGGTATGCCCTGTGGTAGATTACTAAAGAGCGATGAGACTATCTGCTCTGTGTTGTTAGGTAGATCCCCTACGATGCTGATCACGATGTTGCGCCCACAGATGAGGCGTGTATGCTGATCTAGCAGATGCTTACGCTCGATGTTACGTATGCTTTGCACCGTGCCATCTGGTATCAGACCATAACTACTATCGCCGAAGCAGAGAGGGCGTAAATGGCGGAAAGCAAGAGAGAGAGGGTCTTCTTCCGAGTCTAGAATGTCTGCAATCATCGCATCTTTCTCGGTATCAATAACTTTTTGATCCAAGGCTGGGTGCAGGAGGATGTCTGAGAGAATGTCTAGAGTATGCTCAATATCTTCGCTGAGACAGGTAGACGAGATCAGAAGCGTGTTATTACCAGCATCGCTACTGATGCTTGCACCTCGATTCTCAAGTGCATCTGCGATATCGCTAGCACTTCTCGTATGTGTACCCTTCAGGAGACACTCCGAGAGGAGGCTATTGATACCAGCTAGTTGGGCATTCTCGCTACCGCAGCCAGCACCGATTGCTATGTTAATGTGGATGAGAGGGATACTCCTGTCCTGACGCGTCACGAGTCGTAGACCAGTGGGGAGTTCAGATTGCTGACATGTCGCTTGCGCCGGCACTTGATCAGAAGTGTTTTCGGCTGTATTACTGCCTAGTGGGTCGATACTTACTTCGCTTCGCTTAGTTGTGCTGAGATACTGCCGCGCTACGCGTTGAATATCTTCGACTGTTACCTGTGATAAAGCCTCCTCCCACTCTCTCATCGAGTTTATATTGCGAGTGAGATGCCATGAGATGGCAAGAGCATTTGCGCGACCTTGTACGCTGGAAAGTCCGCGAAGTCGCGTTGTCTTGAGCTGTGCTAGTGCACGCTGTATTCCCTGTTGAAAACCACGATGATTAGGGAGCTCTGTGATGTAGTCAAGTAGCTCATTTTTAAGTTCATCTCTCTTATCACGATCGCAGTCTACTTCGATGATGAAAGCACCTTCACTGTCACGAGAAGGAATGATACTCGTGCTAACATCGTGAGCGATGCCTTTCTCGTCATGGAAGAGCGCATGTAGCCATGCTGCTCTCCCGCTCCCTAAGAGGTGTGAGAGAATGCTGAGTGGTGCTGCGTCAGGATGCTGTGCGTTGGGAATACGCCATGCTAGCATCAGAGTGCTTGTAGGCTGCGCGAACTCGCGGCGTTGGATGCGTGACCCCCATTGTGGTGGTTCAGGGGAGATAGGTGAGGGGTTCTTGGCGGCTTTTGCGGCGATAGTTGACTGGAGCTGTTCCACCTCGATGATAAAGTCCTGCTGTGAGATGACGTTACCACCACTGCTACATACGACGAAAATTTTCTCAGGAATATAGTTGTCAGCATGATACTCGCACATGTCCTCATAGCGTAATGAGTCGAAGAGGTGGCGATGACCGATGACTGGAAGGCGGCGTGGGTGAGCACAGAACAGGGTCTCGTTGAGTGTCCGATAAGCAACATCTTGAGGATCATCATCATACATAGCCATCTCACGACGAATAACATCTCTCTCTTTCTCCCATTCCTCTCGAGGGAAGCTGGGGAGGAAAACGAGCTCGTGAAGGATGTGCAGAAACTCACGCCAGTGATGAGCTGGTCCATCAATGTGGTAGACCGTTCGATCAGTGCTAGTATACGCATTCCAGAGACCACCGAGGGAGGATACACGTTCAGCTAGTTGTTGTCCTGTGTAACTGGCTGTTCCCTTGAACACCATATGCTCAAGTAGGTGGGAGAGCCCTGATCCGAGATGAGGAGATTCGTTGATAGAGCCTGTTTGTATCCAGAATTGCAGAGAGAGAAGGGGGGCTTCGCCTTGTTGTTGGAAGAGCGTGGTGAGTCCATTGCTGCCGAGATGTGCCTGTGCCTGCATAGCTGCATTCTGCCATAAAGAGATATCAAGATCAAGGAAAGCATGAGAGAATGCTATAAATAGAGAAGCGAAGAAACGCTATGAATATTATTAGACTCCCTAGGTGCTACTTTCTGATTGCCCTACGAGTGCTTGCTATGCTATAAATATCATCGTCATGGAAAAGACGCTTTTTGAAAAGATAGCCGATAAGGAGATCCCAGCAGATCTCCTCTATGAAGATGAGTACTGCATTGCCTTTCGTGACATTGCTCCCGTAGCACCTGTTCACATCTTACTCGTTCCTCGCAAGCCTATTGTTCATATCGAAGCAGCTGCGCAAGAAGATGCCGCACTCTTAGCACACCTGATGCTGACAGTAGGTAAGATCGCACGCGCAGAAGGTCTCGCAGAAGGCGGTTTTCGAACAGTGATGAATACAGGGACTGATGGTGGACAAACTGTGCCTCATCTGCATATTCACATCATCGGTGGACGATCGCTGAGCTGGCCTCCCGGTTAGCCTTGCCCATTTCTTCTTACACTCTTGCTTTTTCCCCCTCCTTGCATATGGATAATCTAGACACACCGGCGCAGCATCTGCGCGAGTATGAGTGGCTTGATGTATCCACACTCGAGTTGTTTCGAGGCGATATCAGCTTGCGCATCACCTTCTTGGACGATGATGTGATACGATGCCATTATGTGAAGGGGAGTATCTTCGATCGTGTTCCTAGCTACGGAATAGACGCGCAGTATCTACCCACTTATCCTAAGATTAAGGAGTTCATTCATGAGGAGTATATAGAGATCAGTACGCGCACCATCTGCGTGCGAGTGCGTAAGATCGACATGGGCTTAGAGTTTTTTGACATTGCTAGCGGACGTTTGCTCTGCTCAGATGCAGAGGGGATGGGTCATCGACCTGATCCTGAAACAGGTGATGATCTCGTCTGGATGCTCAAGCATATGCCGCCGGCAGCTCACTTCTTCGGTCTAGGTGATAAGCCCTATCAGCTCAATCTGCGTGGGCGTCGCTTCGAAATGTGGGCATCTGATCATTACGATTTTAAGAGTGATAGTGATCCTCTCTACAAGTGTATTCCCTTTTTTCTTAGCATGAATATGGGGATATCCTACGGGGTGTTCTTTGATAACACGATGCGTTCCTATTTTGACTTTGGTAAGGATCGCGATGATAGGCTCCTCTTTGGTGCTGATGGCGGACAGATGGATTATTACTTCATTGGTGGAAGAAATGGAGTTGACGTTGTGGCTAATTATACGAAGCTAACAGGCTTGCCTTCCATGCCCCCGCTCTGGTCACTCGGGTATCATCAGAGTAGGTGGAGTTACTACCCACAGAAAGTGGTAGAGGGTATCATCGACCAGTTTCGAGAAAAGCGCATTCCTTGTGATTCTGTTCATCTTGATATCCATCATATGAAGGATAATCAGAGTCTTACGTGGGATGAGACTCGTTTCCCTGATCCACGAGGGCTCATTGAGTACTACGAGCAGAAAGGGATGAAGTGTGTGACCATTGTCAACCCTGGTGTTCGCATCGAAGCGGATCTCTATATGTGGCGCAGTGGCTTTGAAAAGAATGTCTACTGCCGCCGGCACGATGGTGCTTTACTCGTTGGCGAGGTATGGCCAGGTGATTGCCACTTTCCTGACTTTACTTCTCCACAGGTGCGCCGTTGGTGGAAAGGGCTTTTTGACCATCAGATTGCTGAACGCAAGGTGAGGGGCTTTTGGCTAGATATGAACGAGCCAGCTCTCTTCCCTGATACGACCTTCCCGAAGGATACGCGACATGAGTTTGAAGGCTACCCATGCTCCCATTTGAAGGCGCATAATATCTATGGTCAGGCGATGTCTCAGGCTACTCACGAGGCCATGCTTCTTCATGCACCTCGCCGCCGCCCCTTCATCTTGAGTCGAGCTGGATATGCAGGAATGCAGCGTTACGCTGCTACGTGGACAGGTGATAATACGTCCGACTGGTCTAATCTCAAGATGGCTAATCTCATGGTGCAACGTCTTGCTACGAGTGGTGTTTCCTTCGCTGGCTCTGATACAGGTGGCTTCATGGGATGCCCTAGCCCTGAACTCTATTGTCGCTGGCTTCAGCTCTCAGCCTTTCACCTTTTCTTTAGAACTCATAGCGATGGGAATAAGGGGGATCGAGAGCCATGGAGCTTTGGCACGCAAGCTGAGAAGTATTGTAGAGCTGCCATAGAGCAGCGTTATCGCTTGCTACCCTACTTCTATACTCTTTTCTATCAGTATTCCACTGAGGGCTTGCCTGTCATTCGCTCGCTTGCACTACAGCATGGTGATATACCTGATACCTATTGGCGCAGTAGTGAGTTCTTTGTCGGTAATGCCCTGTACGTTATTCCTGTCCACCATCATAGTGAGGTGAGCCGTATGCTCTATCTTCCTCCAGGACGATGGTATTCTTTCTGGAATGATGAATGCATAGGCGTAGAGGAGGGAGAATACTCCATTAAGACTCCTCCCGAAAGCATCCCTGTACTTGTGAAAGCAGGATGCATCATTCCTCGTTGGCCAGTTCAACAGTATGTAGGTGAGATTGAGCACCCACCTGTGACTTATGATCTGTGGTGGGGAGAGAATACACAGGAAGGTAGTTTCCATTATGAAGATGCAGGAGATGGCTACGACTATGAGCAAGGGCACTACCTCTATCACCATTTCTTGTATCAGGCAGAGCTAGATACGATGAAGCTCACTCACACATGGTCGGGCAATGATAATCTAGCTGGCTGTGATGAAGTCGATCTGATCATCCATGGTCTAGCGCGCCGAGGTCATATCATACTCACGATTGACAAAGATCCTCCCATCAATGTCTATTCTGATGAGGACGGATGTCTGAAGCTCAAGTTGCAACGCTTTTTCCGACAGGTGACATTAGACCTATCTTCCCTATGAATAAAAGTACACTAGATAAAATTGTATCTCGCTGGGATAGACTCAGCTCTCGAGAGCGTCATCAGCTGGTGCAGCGATTCAGCGCAAAGATTACGCTTCTCAATGAGGTTTTGCACGTATTAAATGACGGGGTCATCATTTTCGACCACGATGGAGCTATCAGCTTTGTTAACAAAGCTGCCGCGCGTATCTATGGAAGAGAAGTACGAGATATGATGGATATCCCCTTTGAGACTCTAGCTGGACACACCTGCACTTGGCAGGAACTCAGTACCAGTGGTAAGGCGATCACGCGTGATCTCCAAGTACACTATCCAGAGCCACGTTATTACCAATTTTTCATGTCACCACTTGGGTCAGATGCATTAGAGGGCACTCCACGCGAGTATTTGCTACTGATTCAAGATGACACCGAGAAGATCGTCAAAGGTGAAATAGAGGCGGAAGCTGAGCAGATGAATCTTCTCTCTTTTCTGGCGAGTGGGGTAGCCCATGAGCTGGGTAATCCTGTCAACTCACTGGGTCTGAATCTGCAACTCATGAAACGGAAGTTAGATAGAGCTGACGGGAATCCTCCCTCAGAAGCAGTAGTTGAGACACTCAGCCAGCTACTAGATAACTCTCTCAGTGAGGTAAAAAGGCTTGATACACTCATCCAGCAGTTTTTGCAATCCATGCGACCTAGTGCGATCAAGTCGACGAAAGTAGATATCAATCAGCTCATCCGCAAGGTGCTGGATGTTCTCGCCCCCGAGATCGCGGCACGTGGCGTAAGTCTCCATGAGGAGCTGGCAGAAGATATCCCTCTGTTAGAGGCTGATGAGGGACAACTATTCCAAGTATTCTACAATCTCATCCGCAACGCGTATCAGTCGATCACCCAAGGTGAGGGAGGTATCCTCATTCATACGAGTAGCAATGATGCCGATGTGATCATTCAAGTCAGCGATTCGGGATGTGGTATCTCGCATGAAGTTATGGGGAATATCTATGAGCCATTTCGTACGACAAAGAAGAATGGCAATGGGCTTGGTCTACTCATCGTACGTCGCATCGTGAAAGCGCATGGCGGTAGCCTAGGTCTCAGCTCTCGAGAAGGTGAAGGAACAACCGTTAGTATCACCTTGCCACGAGCCGAGCGCATCACGCGTCTCTTACACTAGCTTGCCTTAAGGATTCCCATAGTCGATACGAAAGGGGATCTCTTCTATGTCCATGCCAGCTTCTTTTAGCTTATCCATCACTGAGACGAGAACTCCCAAGGACACGCCATCGGCAGCGGCTAACAGAACCTTTTGCTGAGACTGCTGACGCGTGATCTGTTGAATGCTCTCTGTGAGATCTTCTAGCGTAATGATAGTCCCATTTATAGCGATTTCTCCGCTAGCTGCTATCTCGAGGAGAATCCCATCGAGTGAGTGGGTAGAGCCAGATAAGTGAGCCGTTTTAGGAACTTCGATTTGCAGCACACTGACTTGCTTCTTGAACTCAGTATGAACGATGAAGAAAATGAGCAGAATCGTGAGAATATCCAGCATAGGCACGAGAGGAATCCCCTGCTGACTATATTTCTTATGATAAATGATCATGGTATGCGTGTAGGTTAGAGACGCTGACGATTCGCAAGTATATCGGCGAAGAAGGCGGTGATGAGTGCTGAACGCCTCTCAATGGAGCGCTCAAAACTCGTCAGTGCTATCGTGCCTGGTACCGAGATAGCAAGACCAAAGATCGTTGTGTAGAGAGCCTTAGAGATACCAATGGTGATCCCTGCTGTTGCCTCAGGTGATCCGAATACGCCAAAGATGTCTACCAGTCCCCATGCTGTCCCTAAGATGCCTAGCATCGGTGCAATATTGGTGATGACACTGATGGCAGCCATACCCGCTCTTTCGCCATCGAGATGCAGGCTGAGGTGGGATTCTAGTTGCTCACTGAGCTCTTCGGTTGCTTCTTGCTTGTGTTCCGCGATGAATAAGATCTCTGAGGCGAGTGGAGTCTGCATGACATGACACTGGCGGATGAGGGCATCGCGCGCTCCATCCTTTTGCTGACGAGCTTTGTTCCATAGTGGCTCTAGCAGCTTCAGGTCGCGTCTGCTACGTTGGACCATGAGATGATAGAAGATTGCTGTAAACAGGAGCAGAGAGCAGAGGAGAAGCGGATAGCCGAAGGGGGCACAGGCATCGAAGAAGTCACTGAGTTGTTGCATGATATGGTGGTGGTTTTGTGTTAAATATGAGGTGGGGTTTTAATTGAAGTTAAATTCGAAGACAAGATCCATTTTTGAGCCGATGAGCTCTTTCTGTGCATCGCTAGGAATGGCTGGGAAGCTGGCGCGCCTGATAGCTGCGAAGGTGAATGACTGCTGTGAGACGCTCGCTCCGCGGCGCGACATCAGTTCCATACTCGTGATACTGCCTCGCGAATCAACGATGAGTCTGATGATGATAGTCCCAGGTATGACATCACCTCGGTGCTCATCACAGGCTCGATACCAATGGTAGGCCACACGGCGGTAGATTAACTGTTGGTATCGGCCTAGCGGGGTAGACTTCGCATTAAATGAAGCCTTATCTCCGAACACGAAACGTCCGCTGCTCCTGTTTTTTCTTTCATTTGTACGGAAGCCCGGCTGAGCACTAGGCGAGAAGGCTGGATCGTATGAAGGGGGAGGCGGTGTAACGACAAGTTCTGCTGGGGGATTGGGGGGTAGAGATGCTTGCTCAGAAACGCTGGGGACATCAGGAATATCAAGTGTTATCTCGTGAGCGATATCGCCCTCATCATCTCTCTGGTAATCATGGAGCGTTTCTTTGATTGGCTCAGTTGGCTCAGTTGGTTCAGTTGGTTCAGTTGGTTCAGTTGGTTCAGTTGGTTCAGTTGGTTCAGTTGGCTCAGTTGGCTCAGTTGGCTCAGTTGGCTCGCTTGGTTCAGTTGGAGGAGTGATTTGATTCTTCCCATCATGCTCCAGATTACCTTCCTGATAGTCTTGGTCGAACAGGGTACGATCACTTTCTTCTACACCATCTAGTTGAGGTGCATTCTCACCTTCATCTTTATTCGCTTGAGAGCTCTCACCACTCACGCGCGTGTCGCGCTGGGCAATGTATTCAGGCTCATCGGGGAGTTCCTCCTTCTGGTCGGAGCTCGTTTTTACAAAATCTCTTACCTCATCGTCCTTTTCAGCGGTGCTTGTACTCTCTTCATCTTCTTCTTTTTTCTCTTCTAGTGTGCTTTCTGTTTTCTTAATTGATAGGCGAACAAGCCGGCTTTCTTGTGCCACTACCTCTGAGGATATGCTACCAGGTTTCATCTGGCTACCCCAGTATATAAGAAGAAGGATGACAAGGAGATGCAGGAGCAGCGAGAAGACGAGACTTCTTATTACCTTATTATATTTCGCTGGACCATTTCGCTGCACATCTTTATCAAACACTATTTTGTAGATAATAGCAAGCCTAGGGCTTGACACGGTGCAAATGATTAAAATGCCCGTATGCGAGAATTTCGCTTGTCTTGGTTAGGTGGACTTACTATACTCTCCGTTGATGAATGTTACATTATTTAAGACACTCTGTGAAGCCTCTGGAGCTCCTGGCTTCGAAGGTCCTATTCGTGAGGTGATTCGAGAAATCATAGAACCACTCGCCGATTCCTTAACAATCGACCATATGGGTAATCTCATAGCAGTGATTAAGGGAAAGAGCTCAGAGAAGAGCATCATGTGTGCGGCTCACATGGATGAGATCGGCTTCATGGTGCGTCATATCGACGATAAGGGATTCATCCGCATCCTTCCTCTTGGGGGATTTGATCCTAAGACACTCACCGCACAGCGCGTCACTGTCCATGGTAAGAAAGATCTCCCCGGCTGCATGGGTGTAAAGCCTATCCATGTGATGAGTCCTGAAGAGCGCGGCAAGATGCCAGCTGTGACAGATTATGTAGTCGACCTCGGTATGCCTAAGGAAGAAGTCGAGAAGTATGTACGTGTCGGTGATACCATCACGCGTGTGGGCGATCTCATCGAGATGGGTGATTGTGTGAACGTCAAGAGTATCGACAATCGTGGCGGTTGCTACATGCTCATTGAGGGAATCAAGAAGATGCGTGCAGCAAAGCAGCTGCCAGCATATGACCTCTATGCTGTCTTCAGCGTACAAGAAGAGGTCGGCCTCCGCGGAGCTCAAGCGGCCACTCTGAGCATACAGCCTACGTTCTCACTCTCACTGGACGTGACTATTGCTTTTGATACTCCTAGTGCTCCTGCACATGAGAAGTGCTCGGTGCTCGGTGAAGGTGCAGCGATCAAGCTCTATGATGGCTCTCTGATCACTGATCGTCGCGTGGTAGACTTCATGACAGCACTTGCTGAAGAGCAGAATATCCCCTATCAGTATGAAATGCTCAGTGCTGGCGGTACAGATGCAGGTGCTATGCAGAAGTTCACCGCTGGTGGCTCCATCACGGGATCTGTATCACTTCCTGTGCGTAACGTACATCAGAGCATCGAGATGTCACATAAGAAAGATATTGATGCTTGTGTCGATCTGCTGACTGCTTGCTTCGTCTCCTTTGATCGCTGGGATTGGAGTTGGCAGATGAGCGAAGAGCGTTCTTTAGCCTCCTGCACCAAGAAGAAGTGTGCACCCCGCCGTAAGAAGAGCTAAGGTATAGGCCTAGCGTATAATTAAATATACTAAGAAGCAGAGTTCATTATACAGGAGCTCTGCTTCTTTTTGTATGTCACAAAATTATTCATATAACAAAAATAATCATTTATTTTACACGTATTCCTACTGTAAAAGTATGTTATTAATTGAGATATATATTTTGTAAATATACGATATTTTTTTTTAAGATATCAGACTAAAATACTTACAGACGAAAAAAGGTCTTGCTATTATTTGGGAATATTGATAAATATATACGCATGGCACGTTCCAAAGTAATCACGAAAAAGGAAGTAGCAAGCATGATTGCCGAGAAGACTGGTCTCAGCCAGGCAACGGCATTTAATGCTCTTTTAGCTACTATTGATATCATTGCAGAATCACTTACAGATGGTCACTCCGTTATCTTCCGTAAGTTTGGCAAGTTCGAAGTACAGACAGTGAAGGAAAAAGTGGGACGTAATCCACGTTCTCCAGAACAGGACGTAATCATTCCTGCTCGCTGCCGTGTAAAATTCACTGCCGGTAAGGAACTGAAAGAAGCTGTACACGAACTTAAGCCACAGGCTTAATTGTAAGCTCCATTCATTACTATCAAAATGGCTTATCTCGTTTAGAGATGAGCCTTTTTTGTGTTCAGAAAAGCGATTGACAAGCCGAGAGAACGATCTTTTCTGTTAAATACTTGTTTTTTTGTAGTACAAGATGTACGTTTTTTATATATGTTATTCTGATAACAACCTGCTATTAGTTTAAAATTAACAACAATAATTACCTGTTATGTTCATCTTCTAATATTTAGGTTATTTTTATTGAATATCAAGTATCTATATGTCATTATTTTTTCGGGTTAAGCTTATGGGCTTTCCTGAAAAAACAAAAAACAAATATACATCTACAGAAAGGAAATAATATGACAAAACGCAACATTACGCGCTATACTTATGAAACAACATCATTCCAAGGTTGGAGATTGAGCATTTGCCGCAGATGGAATCAATTCACAAAGTACTTCTCCGATCGCCAGTATGGCAGCGAAGAAGCCGCATTTGATGCCGCTCTAAAGATGCGTGACAAGATCTATACCGCTCTCCAGCAGCAACCAGAAGACCCACGCGGTGTCTTCGAACAGTTTAAAAACGGTATGGCTGATGATGCTACAGTTCAAGCTGAGACCACTCGCTAGGACAACTTGCTATATTATGATTACATGAATAGGGTGGTGGCGAGAGTCATCATCCTATTTGTTTTTATAGAATGCAATAAGTTCACTATGTGTCATCTTGCTGCTCATGCTTGATTCTTACTCGGCACTCGTTTATAATACACCTAAGTATATGTATGAAGAATTAATGGCGCTTCTAGCGCAGCATGATGAGATAGGTGTGATGGCGCATTTTCGACCCGATGGAGATGCTATAGGAGCTACTGTAGCGCTGGGATTAGCCCTCACAGCGATGGGGAAAAAGGTTCGCATGTATAATGAAGACCCCGTACCACCTAGCTATGCTTTTATACCCGGAAGCGAGTGCATCGAGCTCATACCTGAGCAGAGCCCTGAGACGATGAGTTTACTGATATGTCTCGATTGTGGTGCATGGAAAAGACTGGGAGATAGGGCGATTGAGGTCTTCGCGCATGGGCGAGAAGAGGGCAGTGGATTAACGCTGGTGAACTTTGACCACCACGCGAGCAATGAGCGCTATGGGCAGCTCAATATTGTGAATCCTGCTGCTGCTGCAACAAGCTACATGTTACTAGAACTCATTGATGCAATGGGTGTTCCCATGGATGCTTCCATTGCGACAGCCCTTTATGTCGGGATCAGTACCGATACAGGCTCATTCCAATATGGTAGCACGACTCCCGCTGTCATGCGTGCAGCGGCATGCCTGCTAGAAGCAGGAGTAGATGTGCAGGATGTGAATCGTCGCCTGTACCAAGAAGTGCCCCTGAGTACCCTTATGGTGAATCGCGAAGTGCTCAACCATATGGTAGTTGAAGAAGAGGGGCTTCTCTCTCACTATAGTCTGGATGCTGTGACGAAGAACCGCTTAGCCATCTCGAGTGATGATTCGAAGGATCTGGTAGAGATCATCCGCGTCATTAGTGGGGTGAAGGCTTCTATTATATTTGAAGACTTAGAAGATGGACGCATCCGCATGTCACTGCGCTCAAAGGACAGCCGTCTGAATGTAGGAAAGCTAGCCGAGAGCTTTGGTGGTGGTGGTCATCATATGGCTGCAGGCATACGCATGAAGGGAAGCCTGGAGAACTGTCGAGATCGCGTTCTGGCTGGGCTGAAAGCTGAGGTGCGCCGAGTTTTCCTAGAATCCACAGCCAATCAATAAACCTTTTAGAATCACTTTTTACTTGCACAGTTGAGCACATTTCTCTAACCTCAGTGCCATGACCACCACTTCATCACACAGTGAACCACCACACGGATTACTCCTCGTTGACAAAGATCCTGGCTTCACCTCACATAATGCTGTCGCCTTGTGCAGGCGCATCTTAAAGACGAAGAAGGTAGGGCACTGTGGTACGCTCGACCCGATGGCGACAGGTATGCTGCTTGTGGTCATAGGTAAGGCAACGAAGCTTCAAGATGCACTCATGTCAGATGACAAGGTTTATCTTGGGACGATGAAGCTTGGCGTCGAGACGAATAGTCAGGACGCAGATGGAGAAGTCGTCGCTGAGAAAACTCTGGCAGGGATAGATGAGGCGCAGATCAGAGCGGCATTCGAGCACTTTACCGGTGCGTTTGAGCAGGTTCCGCCTATGTATTCAGCGGTGAAGATTAATGGAGTGCCATGCTATAAGCTCGCGCGTAAGGGGCAGGAAGTGGAGCGTAAGGCGCGTCCAGTGAAAGTGCTCCGTTACGATATTACACGCATCGATATCGAGTCAGGTGAGGTTGATTTTCTCGTGCACTGTACGAAGGGCTTCTACGTACGCACCTATGCTCATGAGATAGGGCAACTTCTTGGCTGCGGTGCGCATCTTACTGCGCTGCGTCGTACGCATTCAGGTGGGTTTGACCTCAGCCGAGCTATCGAAGTACCTGCTCTCAAGGCCTGCTCTGCTGAAGAACTACGGGCAGCTATCATTCCCCTAGAGGACATACAGCGCATCATTTCAGAGAAGCAATCCGCTGTAGGCAATAAGTAATCACCAGCTTGCATAGCCACCCTATCTGACTACCCAAGCATAAGATGAGAGTCTACACAAGCTTTGAGCAACTAAGAGAAATTCAAGAGCCGCTATTCTGGGCTCTTGGTTTCTTTGACGGGATGCATCGCGGACATCAGCAAGTCATCTCCGCAGCGAAGCAGGATGGCGCTTTGTGTGCGATGTTAAGTTTTCGGTCACATCCACTCAGTTTACTCAGTCCACATCGAGCTCCTCAATTGCTTACTCCTTGGGTAGAGCAAAAGATGAATTACGCAGAACACTATGGCGTTGATGTGTTGCTCCTGCTTGACTTTACCCCTGAATTAGCGCAAATGAGTGCTGGGGAGTTCTTAGGCGCTCTAGGAGACAACTGTAGAATAGCAGGATTGAGCTCAGGGAGGAATTGGCACTTCGGTCATCGTGGGCTTGGTGATGCTGACTTCATTGAGCAAGAGGGAGCTAGGAGAGGCTGGTCTATAGCAATAGCACCTCTCTTAGAGGAGAATGGGCACATCATTTCATCTACGACCATACGCTCACTACTCCAAGAGGGAGCATTAGACGAAGCCTCCCAGATGCTAGGGCACGCCTTTACCCTCAGGGGAGAGGTTGTTCATGGTCAGCATCTGGCTCGCCAATGGAATTACCCCACCGCCAATATCCCTATCCCTAGTAACACATTACACCCTCGTGCGGGAGTGTATGCGGTAGACGCCACTATTAATGGTGAGCTCGTACTAGGTGTGGCGAATATAGGCTTGCGCCCCACGATAGAGGAAAATGTGAAGAGTGTGTTGCTTGAGGTACACTTCTTCGACTGGGAGGGAGACCTCTATGGTCAGGTATTAGACGTATCATTGCGCCACTTTATCCGAGCAGAGAAGAAGTTCGCCTCGATCGATGAGCTAAAAGTTCAGATAGCATCTGATGCTGAGGTAGCGCGAAGATTACTTGGTTGCTAACATTCTCTATTCTGGGATATCTGGAAGAGTATCAAGGAACTCTCTTTTCGCCTCCGCTGGTAGAGCATGCATGAATGCAGCTCCATAGGGCTTTCCCGTGATACGAGAGTCGAGTAGTACTACCATACCTTGGTCACTCTTAGCACGAATGAGACGTCCCACACCTTGGCGAAACTTGAGCAGTGCTTCAGGTAGCATGTAGTCGAAGAAGGGCTTGCCACCGCTATCTTCTATAGCCTCACAGCGTGCCTCAGTCAGCGGGTTAGAAGGTGACTCAAAGGGGATCTTCGTGATGATGACGTTACTCAGTGCCTCGCCTGGTACATCAACCCCTGTCCAAAAGCTCTCCGTGCCAAATAACACGCTTCCTATGTTCTTTTTGAACTCATCAAGCATGCGTCTCCGGTCGAGTTGCTCACCTTGAACGAGCAAAGGCCAGCCATGCTCAATGCAAAGCGGACGTAGACGCTGCGCCATCACGCGCATCAGACCATAGCTAGTGAACAATACGAAGGCGCGACCTTGTGACTCGATTAAGTAGCGATAGATCCATGCTGCTAATTCATCCTGATAGCGATCCTCTTCACTCATGGGAGGAGGAGAGGGCATGCAGCGGGAGACGATGATACGCATCTGGGTGGAGAAGTCAAAGGGACTACCTATTTGCAAGCTCCTTGAGCCTTCAGCCCCGATGCGCCCCATGAAGTAGTTCATCTGACGCGCTCCTGTCGAGAAGGTAGCACTCGTGAGAATGATGGCACGCTCTGCTGAGAACAACCTCTCTCGCAGCACATCAGCCACATTGATGAGGGCAGCTACGAGGCGTGTATTGCGCCCCTCCTCCCCTGTGCTCTCCATCCAGTACACATATTCTGAACTGGGCATCTTGACCATAGCGCTAGCGGCCTCTTGGTAAGCTCTAAGACGAGAAACGATATCATTGAGCTCGGCGCGCGAGATGTCATTTTCTTCCAGTTCAGCTCGAGTCTTCACTTCCTCTGCGAGGCTATGAAGGGCAGGGCTGAGTATATCATCCGTCCACTCGGGACGACGTAGGCGTACACAACCTTGATGAGCCTCTAGGTTACTATCCAGACGAGCATTTTCGAAGAATTCATCACACGCTATCTGCGCATCTTCTACCAGCTGGAGCATGAGTGGAGAAGCATGGTGACGCAGTGAGCCCTTGCGTGTGCGGGGGTTAAACAAGCGGAGGAGGTCAAATCGCAGCTCACTATCAGACAGAGAGAAACCTAGCTGCTTGGCCGCCACTGCTTCTATTGTATGCGCTTCATCCAGAATGAGGAAATCGCGAGGATAGAGGAATCCTTCTTCGATTTCCTCGCTCTCATCGCGTGTCAGATCATTGAGTGCCAGTAGTCCAAAAAGAAGTGTATGATTGAGAATCACAAGCTGTGACTCCTGTACACGTAAGCGTGCAGCTTGGTAAGGGCACTGCATCCCACAGATACGCGGGGTGCAGATATGATTCTCGCTTCTCACCTGTGCCCATATCTTAAAGCTAATATCAAGATCGCTTGGCAGTTCACTCAGTGAGCCTTCACCACAGTCACGCGACCAGCTCCAGAGGTCATGTAGCTGGCGAGTTTCGTCTTGATTGAACAAGTCACTCGCTTGCTCCATCGCGCGCTTGAGGCGCGTGAAGCAGATATAATTGCCACGTCCCTTGAGTAGAGCTGCTTGGAAGTCTACTCCGAGGGCTTGCTTCACTGTAGGGATATCTTTGTGGAAAAGCTGCTCTTGTAGATTAATTGTATGGGTTGAAATGATCGCCTTTCGTTGATTTTCCAGTGCAAATCGCAACGAGGGTATCAGATAAGCTAACGACTTACCAACACCAGTACCAGCCTCGATGAGAATCGGGGACTCTTCTAGCAGAGATTCAGCTACAGCGAGTGCCATATTCTGCTGCTCAGCACGATACTCAAATCCCTTTGCACCAGAGAGAACCCCCTGATCTGAAAAGTCATGCTGACTCTGCGCGATAAGATCTAGCTCCATGAGGAGAGATAATAATGTCCTAGTCGTTTAGAGGGAAAGCTGTCGCTCAGAAGTCGGAGGCAGCTTAATCTGAGCTGGGAGATCGGGGAAGAACACACGCAGTGTATTCATGGGGGTCTTCGCGTCGATGAAGTACCATGTGTTAGGCTTTGTGTCGCTTGCTTGCCTCGATTTGGAGACTATCTCGTCACGAACAGCGTAGATGAAGCTCTTTTGCTCAACGCGTACAGTCTTCCCATTGGGCAGGGTTGCACGCATCACCAGAGAAGTAGGGAGCACGACGAGGCGACTACGATCACTGCCTTCATCGAGCTGATCTGCCTGTCGTCTTGCTTGCCCATCCTTTAGAACCCCAGTTGCTACATTCACAGGAGGAGAGAGGAGGTATTCGGAATACGGCTCACCTACAGTGAAACGCTCGATGAGCACACCCTTGCTCTTCAGCATCTGCCCCTGTTTCACGTACTGGCTACGTAGAGCACGTATATGTGCCTGTTCACGTGCTTTTATTTGCTCAGGCGACTCTCGATCTGTGCCGAGCATCATGTTCGTGCTCTGCTGGCGCGTTCTATCATCGCGTAGGGCAAGTTTATTGGCATAGTAGACCTTCACAGGAGGATACATGCGATCCACGACCCAGCTCATATCACAGTTGCGAATAGCTCCGGCGAGCTCGCGAGCAGAACTAGCAGCCTGCTGAGCTTCTGGGCTTGCTGCCTGAGAGAGCATCACACTAGCCGAGAGGAGGGAAAGGTAGAAAAGAGCCTTTGTCATGCAAGAATGATACCACAAGCTAAGTCTGGAGCAAGAAAGAAATACCCATCAAGACACAGGAAAAGCTCGTCTGATGACTATAATAATACCTTCTCACGCATTTCCTACTTGCCTGACTGAAGAAAGCTATGCTAATATGTTCGCGTAATGAAATACTCCACTCTCCACAACGCACGCAAGGGTTTTACGCTCATTGAGCTTATTATTGTTATTGCTATACTTGGCACACTAGCTGCTATTGGCTATCCCGCTATCATGTCAGCGGTTGATAAAGCACGTGTCTCAACAGCGCGAAAGCAAGGTGCTGATATTGTACAAGCAGTAAAGCGATTCGGAGACGACTACAATGGTATGCTGCCTATTAATGACCTCTTAATAGAGCCGAATGAAGATGACGAGTACGTCATGACTTTGGAACCTGGAAAAGATGGTGACTTCCTCGCCATCCTCACTACTCGCGAGAAGGGTGATGAGCGAATCAACTCTGACCGTAACCAATATCTCCCCTCTGATTTGCAAGACAAGCCCTCTGATGGTCTCTATCAGAGTGACTCCGGAGAGCTCGGGCTCTATGACCCATGGGGAAGTCCCTATTATATTGTACTCTCTGCTGGCTCTGACAGCCGCAGGGGTGCCATCGACCCTTTCACTGGTGAGCCAACAGGTAAGCAGTGTATCGTTTACTCCCTTGGTCCTGACCAAGAAGGTAAACCACAAATGACTAGCAAAACAGCTAGTAACCGCGGATCACGTCCAGCACGTGGCAACTCCCGCGCTCGAAATAAGGCTGCTGCCGCTGATGCTGCTGCAGACTACAATGAATCCATCGAGGACAACGTGTACTCATGGAAAACGATAAGTAAGTAATGAAGAACTTTATCACGGACGACGTCCGCATTAAAGACATACGGGCACTCATCTCGCCTGCCATCCTCATGGAAGACTTTCCTGCCAGTCAGGAAGTCTCCAAGGTTGTTTATGACACACGAGAAGAACTGCGACGCATTATCAAGCATGAAGATGACCGCCTCGCGGTCATGGTCGGTCCTTGTTCCATTCACGATACAGTAGCCGCCATAGACTACGCACAGCGACTCTTAGTAGCTCGCGAAGAATATGGTAAGGATCTGCTTATCATCATGCGTGTCTACTTCGAAAAGCCACGCACTACTGTAGGCTGGAAGGGGCTTATCAATGACCCCTTCATGGACAATAGCTTTAACATCAACTCGGGTCTTCGCATGGCGCGTGGGCTTCTTCTTCGCCTAGGTGAGATGAAGATCCCAGCCGCGACCGAGTTCCTAGACGTCATTACCCCTCAGTACGTTTCTGACCTCATTTCTTGGGGGGCGATTGGAGCACGTACCACTGAGAGTCAGGTACACCGTGAACTCGCTAGTGGCATGTCTATGCCCATAGGCTTCAAGAATGGAACTACTGGTAGCGTACAGATTGCTGTCGATGGTATCGTGTCCGCACAGAGCCCACACAGCTTCCTCTCCGTGACGAAGCAGGGAGTCTCAGCCATCGTCTCTACTGAGGGCAATGAGTGCTGTCACACCATCCTACGTGGATCATCTCATGGTCCTAACTATGCGGTTGAGCACGTGCGCGATGCATGGGATCTCCAGCAAAAGGCCGGTATCTCTAATCGCATCATGATCGACTGCTCACACGGCAATAGTAATAAGCGCTGGGAAGAGCAAACTCTCGTCGCAAAAGCTGTTGCAGAGCAGCTGGCTGCAGGTGATGAATTCATCGGCTCCGTCATGGTAGAGAGTAACATCGGATCAGGTAATCAAAAGTGCGTCCCAGGAGAGCCTCTCCAGTACGGAGTCAGCATCACAGATGCCTGTATCGACTGGGAAGGTACAAAGGAAATCTTCGATATCCTCGCTGAAGGTGTTCGCGCGCGTCGTGCACGTAAGCAGAGCTAAACGATCAAGGCACATCATCACCATTCATTCAAAAAGCCTGAGCAGTGAGACTGCTCAGGCTTTTTTCTGTTGTGCGATAATGAACGTGTGTGTGATGTCGCAGCTGGGACTATGATATGGTTCACATGCTTGTCACTCCACTATAATAGGCACTTATTCTGGAAGTATAAGCTTGAGCTCTTTTACGTCTGGTTTAGAAGGTATGTAGTAGAACTCTACACTGGCAGCCGCCTCTGGTAAAATACTCAGAATACGCGAGGTTTCATCTTCATCTATATAGGAGGATGAAGCAGCGATGGTAGTTCCATCTTGATCAAGAAAGCGAAGCTGATAATAGTTTTTATCTTCGCTACTTGATTCATAGATATAACTATAGCTGTTCTGCGTACGTGTCAGTGTGTAGGCTAGCTCGAAGGAGTCGTGTTTCCATACACCTGATTGATCGCTAGACTTGATACGTGCTTTTACTAATCCCATAGGAGAGTAATACAGATCCAGAGACTGCTTGAGAATCAGTTCTTGTTCTCCTCCATCGGAGCTCCAATCAACGGTGAATGTCACCTCTTGATTATTAGGGTTCCAGGATTGATTTTTAGCAGAGATGTAATGCTTAAAATTGTAGTTGTCTTCTTTTTCATTAAACATAACACCAGTATCTTCGCATGGAAGATAGATGCCCTTGCCTACATTATTGATAGTAAATAGGATTTTGTGATTAGATATGTATGGTGATGCGTCTTCAGTGATCAGAGGTGTGGTGATCAGAGGCGTTACGCTTTTTGATAGGAGAGTTGTGATATGTATTTGCGGTGTCTTCGATGAGTTTTGTTCAGAAGTGTTCTGGTCAGAGATTTGCATTTCTGCAAGGGAAGGAACATCAACGATGATCTTTTTGAGAGGAGTACTGCTGGGGTGGTACTGTATTTCTATTTCTCCTAGAGGCTTATCTATGTTATAGTAATGTATGCTAAACTCATATATATGGGGATACTCCTTTTCCTCTTCACTCGTAAAGATCTTTTTATCTAAATACTTGTAATTTGAAGTAGAGGAGACGAAGTAGCTATCATCTATATCTTTGTCTTGATGAATGCTGAAGTGGTGAATAGGGTTTGTATTCTTGGCTCGAACAAAAACGGAGGCTGTATCTTCCTCACTTATGTTATAGCCGTAGCAAAAAATAGCGTTATCTGTTTTGAAGTAGACGGGTTTCTCTACAGGTGGAGTTGCCTTGATGGTTTTTATCCCTTCAGGAAGATAGATGACGGGAAGTTCGATGCTGTAGGGTTGATCCGTGGACCATCTCTCCGGGATGCTGATCGTCGCTAGATAGCTACTGCTTGCGCTATCCCAGTAGAGATCATAATTGTCAATGAAGAGCTGGTAGTTGCCTTGCTTTAGAATGATGGAGCCAAATGATATTTCTTCTGGACGGAAGAGGGTATTTTTTTGCGGTCCCTCTATGCGGATGCTCATATTACGATGAGCTGTAGGAGAACTATCAAGCGCGAGAGTTGTGTTCAGTATTGTAGCTTTTACTATATCTGCATTTAATTGACTGGAAGTCGAGACGGCGAAAGATGACGGGACGAGCAAGAGACCAGTCAGGAGGAGTGCGGAAGCTTTCATCCTCATGATTATGCCATAGCAACTATCATAAGTCAAAGAAATAATGATAGATTTGGTATAGTGTTGTGTTATACAGCTATCCTCTCTGTTCGACTCTAGCGCGAGTTTAAAAGGGACGAGAATCAGCTAGTTTCTTCGCAGAGGCACGCCCTTTTATAGCAAGGGTAGGCGCGAAGAGAGTGAGACGAAACTCTTCTATCATGTAGCCATAGTTAAGGAGAGCTGGGGGGATGGTCTGGAACTTCTCACGATTTGCGATGAGTTCTGGTAGGCTGTAGTAGAAGCCTATGGCATCATTAAGTTGCTGGATGCGGTCGAGTTCGCGTGCTGCCGGCTGTTCCTTGATACGCTTAAGGCGTTCTAGTATACCACGTAGATAGCGGTCAAGGTCGTTGAGCTTAGCATAACCTGCACTGCTGAGGTAGTTGGGGCGAGTAAGCCAGTGCCACTGGCGTAGTAGTTCTTCGGCTATGCTGCTACCATAACGATCGTGTCCTGCGGTGAGTGTGTAGAGTCGTATGGCCTTGTCTGTCTCCACGAGTCGTGTCCAGAGCCGCGCTAGCGGTCCTTTGAGCATGTCGAAGAGTTTTTCTCGCAACTGAGTGCAGGAACGGTCGAACTCTTCTGCACTGCGAGGCATCTTGCAGTCCCCCATGAGGATGGGGTGGCTGCCGAGGTGCATCGCACCTTCCATACCGCAGGTGATGAGTTCGGAGATATTATTCTTTGGTGCTGTGCCGAGGGTGCTCAGCGCCATGCGCTCTTCTAGCTCGGTGATGGGTAGTTTCTGCGATTTTCTGAAATGATTTACGAAATCCCCGTGGCGGAGAAGGGCAAGGCGCATGACCCCATTCCTATGCGCAGCTACGGCTTCGGCAGGGTCGGTGAAGACCTGTACCTTTACTGCGCGTTCGCTTTCATCGCAGAGAGCTGGGTAGCCTATACTTTTTCCTATAGGGATCTGGAGGGGGAGTTCTCCACAGTCCCAGCGTGTCATGGGGCTATCGGAAAAGTGCTTTTTCTGCTCGCGAGCGGCTTGCTTCTCGAAGCGTTTTTCACGATAGCTTTGAAGCTTCTCTCTGATAGCGGCGATGTCACTGCCAAAGGCGAGTTCCTTCCCTGCATCATCACAGACCCATATCTTAGTCACATTTTCTGGCAGAAGCTTCTGGGTGAACTGAGGGGCACCCTCAAATTGGCGAGCATGACAGAGCTTCTCACCACCTGTGCGCTGCATGACGAATTCTGCTAGAGCTTGCTCGATGGGGCGATCTGGTGCCTTGTCGTACCAGAGTTCTGCGAAGTCTTCAGCCGCCTGTGCTAGTGGTTGGATGAAGAGGCGTATATCCTTTGGTAGTAAACGTAGCAGGATCTCTGCCCTGTGCGGGAGATGGGCATGGATGTTCCAGCCGAGTAACCAGTCAGGGAAGCTAGGGAGCTGGTCAATGTGGATGCCTAGTGTGATGCCGTCATCTGGTGCGCCAGGGTCGTGGTTGTAGTAGACTGGATAGAGAGTATTAGGGTCTTGAGCGGTTGAGACCTCGTTGGGGTAAAACTCTTCTGGTATCTCGTCTTCACCAGGGTAGACGCATTCATCACGCGGAATGAAGAGAATCTTTTTATTCGCTTTCTCCACTTGATCACGCCAGCGACGCAGTGCTTTCTCACTATGGATATCAGCTGGGAGAATCTTGTCGAAGAAGGCGTAGACTCCTTCACTGCACCAGAGCAGGTCTCGTCGACGTAGCTTCGCCTCGATATCTTTCACTTCTTCACGCATCTTGCGTAGATGGCGTAGATAGGGTGCGTTCTTGTCCTTGAGCTTATTGTCTAAGATGGCTTCACGTATGAGGATCTCACGTGCAGCAGATGGATTCACTCGCGCATAGCTGATACGTCGACCATCGATGATGGTGAGTCCGCTGCAGTTGACACGTTCCTTTGCATAGACTTGCCCACTGGATTCATCCCACTGTGGGTCATAAGCGTGGTATTTGCACAGCTGAGGTGCTATCTGCTCTATCCAGACGGGGTCTAGCACAGCGCAGCGGCGCATCCAGAGGCGTGTGGTCTCGACGAGCTCGCTTCCCATGATCCACTCAGGACGTTTTTTACGCTTAAATAGGCCAGAACCGGGGAATATAGCGAACTCTCGTCCACCTGTACCACGATAGCTTTTCTCCTCTTGGCGGTAGACTCCGACTTGTAATGGAGCTCCTGCAAGGATGCTGCGATGTATCATCGCGGGTAGTGCCTGCTCTGCTACAGCTGTGAGCGCTGGGATGCGCCAGCGTAGAGACTGGGCAAGGGTGCTAGCAAGATCATGGACGAGATTGTGCCACTCGATGACGCGCAGGTAGTTGATGAAGTTTTTCTGACACCAGCGGCGTAGCTGGTTACGCTTCCAGCCGCGACGTCCTTCTTGGAACTCGATGGCGCTGCGCCAGAGAGAGAGTAGGGATAGGTAGTCGCTCTCATCACTGCGCCACTGCGCATGAGCCTGATCTGCCTGTGCAGCTTTCTCATTCGGACGCTCTCGGGGATCCATGATGCTGAGGGCGGAGACGATCACTAGCACCTCGGCAAGAGCTTTTTGCTTCTTGGCTTCGATGAGCATGCGTCCATGACGTGGGTCGAGTGGGAGGCGTGCCAGCTCCTTGCCAATGGGAGTGAGACTATGCTTATCCTTACGATCGAGTGCTCCTACTTCACGCAAGACGTGGTAGCCTTCATTGATGAGGCGCGCGCTTGGTGGGTCGGGGAGTGGGAACTCGCCGAGAGGCGGAAGTTCGAGATCACTCATGCGTAGGATGACTCCTGCGAGAGCACTACGCTTGATCTCTGGATCGGTGAAGTCGTCTCTATCGTTGAAGTCTTCTTCACTGTAGAGACGTATACATACCCCATCACAGACACGACCACAGCGCCCTGCTCGCTGGCGCGCACTTGCTTTGGAGATGCGTTCTATTTGCAGTCGTTGAATCTGGCGACCGGGCAGATAGCGGCTGATACGTGCTTCTCCACTATCAATGACATAGATGATGCCAGGTATGGTGAGAGAGGTTTCTGCTACATTCGTCGCCAGTACAATACGTCTTTGTGAACTGCTGGGTTGGAAGATACGCTGCTGCTCGCCTAATCCGAGTCGGGCAAAGAGGGGGAGGATGGCGGTGCGTGGCAGATTCATCCCTTCCAATGCATCAGCGCAGTCCCGTATCTCGCGCTCTCCGGGGAGGAAGACGAGGACATCTCCCTTCTCATCATAGCTAGAGAGCCATTCGACGGCACGGCATACATGGTCAGGCTGTTCCTCATCTTCATGAAGGGCTGGCATGTAGTGCATCTCTACGGGGAAAGTACGACCCTCTGCATGGATGATGGGGGCTGCCGAGAAGAAGTCAGAGAAGGCTGCCGCATCCATGGTAGCCGAGGAGATAATGAGTTTCAGATCAGGGCGACGCTTTAGCAAGAGCTTCATGTAGCCGAGTAGGAAGTCTATGTTCAGACTTCGTTCATGTGCTTCATCGAGGATGATGGTATGGTATTTTTTCAGATCGGGATCATTCTGTGTCTCTGCGAGCAATATACCGTCCGTCATCAGCTTCAGCTTTGTATCGCGTGAGCTGCGATCATCAAAGCGTACTTGGTAGCCTACATAGTTGCCTAGTTCACAGGCGACTTCCTCTGCGATACGGCGTGCGACAGCGACGGCTGCGAGTCGCCGAGGTTGAGTACATCCGACAATTCCGTGTCTTTTTCCAGCTACTTCGAGAGCCATCTTGGGCAGCTGGGTTGTTTTCCCACTGCCTGTTTCACCGACGACGATGAGGACTTGATTCTGCCGTAGAGCATCTATGATCTCCTGTCGTCGTTGGGCGATGGGGAGATCAGGGTAGCTGAAGTGCCGCTGTGTATGATCTTCAGAGGCTTGTCTGGGCAGGGGGGCAGTCATGGGGCTTATTTCCCCCAGCGTTGGGTGATTCCGCTATAAGAGTCGATGCGTCTATCGCGGAAGAATGGCCAGATGCGGCGATGATCTTCGAGCTTTTGTAAGTCGAGATCCGCATAAAGGATGCAGGAGTCTTCTACGGGTGCTTTTTCGATGATTTGCCCGCAGTAGTCAGAGACAAAACTCTGCCCCCAGAAGCTTGTTTCTCCTTCAGTGCCACAGCGATTCACCGCACAGACGTAGCAGGTATTGGCAACAGCGTGCCCACGCTGTACCGTTTCCCATGCACAGTGCTGGGCTGTATAGAGTTCCTCCTCACCGGGTATCCAGCCTATGGCGGTGGGGTAGAAGATGATCTCTGCTCCTTCCATCGCGGTGAGGCGTGCTGCTTCTGGATACCACTGATCCCAGCAGATGAGAACACCAATGCGTCCGTATCGAGTCTCAAAGCACTTGTAGCCGAGATCCCCAGGAGTGAAGTAGAACTTCTCCTCGAAGCCTGGATCCTGTGGGATGTGCATCTTGCGGAAGCTACCAAGAAAGCTCCCATCAGCATCGATAACCCATGCGGTATTGTGGTAGAGTCCGGTGGCGCGTTTTTCAAATCCTGCAACCACGAGTACGACCCCCAGTTCTTTGGCTAATACACAGAGCTCATCTGTCCACTCACCTGGGATACTCTCTGCTGTGTTGAAGAGATCGACATCTTGCGTGCGGCAGAAGTAGAGTGTGGTACACATCTCTTGCGTACAGATGATCTGGGCACCGCCAGCTGCTGCTTCACGGATGGCACGCATCTGCGAGGCTTTATTCTCTGCTGGTGTGGGGAACGCTGGCTGCTGAAGAAGGGCTACCTTGGGCATGAGCTCACTTTAACATGAGCTACGCACGCTGTCGAGTATGATTTCTATAGCGGATTCTGACATTTTTTTGAAGAAAAAAAAGAGCGAACTGCATCTTAGGCTAGACAGAAGGAGCTGAATATGCTTAACTAGTCCCACATTTCGATTTATCTATAACATATGACTTCTTATACTATTTTTCAGCGTGCTGATGAAGCGACAGTAGCACTTATCCTTGACTGGCTGCGCAACCAAGAGCGCGGTCTCTATCGCGCCGCTATCAATGAACTCTCCGCTCTCAAAAAATTACGCTCCCAGTTCGTTAAGCAGAAGCCAGTAGCAGAACAGTTCGAATGGCTCAAGAAGATGCTCTCCTGGAAGCCTGCGGAGACAATCGGTGACCACCTTCTTCAAGTATGGCTCGTGCGTAAGCAGGAAAGCATGCTGGTCAACTTCCTCAATGCGCTTGGCATTGAGCACAATGGTCATGGTATGGTTGATGGTGATCTCCCTGAGTCACTCGACGCAGATAAGCTCAAGGAAGCGGTAAAAGATCTCTTCGACACGAAGCCAGCTGGCGTTGTATCCGTTTACCTTCAGATGTTCCAAAACCAGACAGAAAAAGGCTGGTCTGAACTTCAAGAAATCCTTGATACCGAACCACGCTTCACCCTCCGCGGTGAATAAGAGCTTTGGCTTACCTTTTATTTATCGCCGTTCTCTCATTGAGCGCGGCGATCTTCTTTTTTTCCTATGGATGAATGCTTAGTATCAGATGATGGACGCTTCATGCTACTTGCAATGAGAGAAGCCGAGAAAGCTCGTGAAGCAAATGAAGTCCCCTGTGGATGCGTCATTGTAAAAGATGGGCGAGTGATTGCACGCGGGTGGAATCAGGTTGAGACGCTGAAAGATGCGACAGCCCACGCGGAGATGCTGGCTCTCACTGCCGCAGAGAGTGCGGTAGGTGACTGGCGACTGGAAGGTTGCACAGTTTATGTGACGAAAGAACCCTGTCCGATGTGTGCTGGTGCAATCGTGCATTGTCGACCCGACCGCGTCGTTTTCGGCATAAAAGATCCTAAAGGTGGGGCATGTGGTGGCTGGATTAACCTCTTAGATTCTAACCCGCCTCTTAACCATCGCTGCGAAGTGCTAGGCGGAGTCATGGAAGAGCTGTGTCTGGATCAGTTTCAAAGCTTCTTCCGCGAAGCGCGCGCTGAAGCAAAGAAGAGAAAAATCGCAGCGCGTGAAGCCTTATCTACCGAACAAGAAGGGGTCAGTGAGTGATGATTGCGCAACTAGAACTTTACCTCCATGCAGAAGAGTGCTGGCTACACGAGGGTGATATCCCTCTCCTTCATCAGGCACTCAGCTCTCTACTCCCTGAACTCTTAGCTCAGCCTAAAGGACCAGATCACGTGCTCTCAGAGCTCTCCCAGATCGAGCTCAACCTCGTCGATGATGTGACTATTGCCTCCGTCCACGGGGAGTTCCTAGATGATCCTACTGCTACAGATGTGATTACCTTCCACCATGGTGAGATTTTTGTGAGTCTTGATACCGCACATCGCTATGCTGATGAGAATGGCATATCCCAGCGAGAAGAGCTATTCCGCTACCTCGTACATGGTCTGGTGCATCTCCATGGCTACTTAGACGATACACGTGAGAGACGCGAAGCTCTATTTGCGATCCAAGAACCACTTGTTGCTCGCTTTTTTCCCATCTTTGATGGGAGTTAAGCCTCAGGCAGACCTCTCTAGTACGAATAGGTACTCCATGACTCGGAGCTCGCGTCCTCGGAGGTTGCGGCTACCTCGATAGGTTGCGTAGGGGATCTCTTCTACATGGACACGACCATGTAGGGATAGCATCGAGACAATATCATTTTTATCAAGCAGCCCCTCTGAGTTATAAGAGAGGATGATGAAGCGCGCTGGGCAGTGCTCCAAGAGAGTTGATAAGGCGTGTAGAGCACGCGCGCATTGATTGAAAGAAGAGCGGTTCCAGTTGTGGGGGATACCTGATATGGGTGATATCTGCGAAATATCGGGTGCTATCCCCTCTGCAATGAGGTTGAGCATGAAATAGTTTGAGCCATAGGGGTGCTGATTGTATGGTGGATCAAGATAGGCTAGATCAAGATCTGGCAGGCTTTTAACTACTTCTGAAGCATCGCCCTGAGTGATAGAAGTAGGGCAGCTAAAGGAGGAGAACACAGGGAAGGGGAGTTGTATATCGCGCTTGATACGCGATAGCGCGTGCTCACCCTTACCTCCGTAGTGACCTATACCTTTCTCATTTTTATAGAATCCTTTGAATACCCCCGAGGTATTCGTATGGACAGAGGCCATGCTGATGAGAGGAGCTAAGAAAAATGGCTGCACCGTCTGGTCTAGGGCAGAGATGAGCTGACGTGCCGTATCGATGTACATGGCATTTCTTCTCGTATAGAAGACGCGTTCACCTCGCTTGATATCGTTTTCATCGCGAGGGGCATAAAGCTCTGAGATGAAACCTGCATCGAGGCGTCTATCATCTGAAAGAGCCTCAACGAGATCATGATGTATCCGTTGCAGTTCGTTCAAGTCCAGATCTTGCTTGTTTGCCAAGTAGCAGTGCCCCATGAGTGCTGAATAGGGCTCAAGATCGTTACTATGTAGCTGTGCTGCATAAGATTTCAGAAGGCGCGATACGACACCCGAGCCTGCGAATGCATCCCAGCAACGCAGCTTTCTGCCAACTCGGTTTTCCACCTTTTTGAAGCATGCTGCAAGTTGAGGGAGAAGTGCACGTTTATTCCCTATGCAGGTGATGAGTTGTTCTTTGAGATAACAACTCTTATCGCGAAATGGAGAGTCTGAGCGCACATAGCGAATATATCATAATGCTTGCTTGCGCGTCAAGCAACAAGCCATCTTAGAAAATTATCAGAATCATTCTATTTAGTATAGGGCTTATTTTGCACTTTGCCATCTGCCATGACCATGCTATAATTCTTCCAGAAATGAACACTGATGAACTGAAGTACACTGGCTCTAAGAGAATCTACGTGGCTGGTACACGTTTCCCCGACATACAAGTCGCCATGCGCGAAGTAGAGCAGAGTGATACTCTCTTCCCTGATGGAACAATAGAGAGCAACGATCCTGTCACGATTTATGACTGTTCTGGCCCATGGGGGGATGAGAACTTCAAGGGAACAGTAGAAGAAGGATTGCCGCGTCTCCGACATAGCTGGATTACAAGTCGCGAAGACGTCACAGAGCAAGCAGCAGGCGTCTATGTTGCCAGTGACCTGAGCACTCCTCCTACGCAGCGCAGCTATGCACAGCGTGGTATTATCACTCCAGAAATGGAATATGTCGCCATTCGCGAAAATCTAGGACGCGAACAGGCGTTCAAGGCCATTTACGACCAGTTCCCAAATGAGAAAACTCGCCCCGATGAAGCGCAAGCAGTCTTAGATACACTTGCGTATCATGGTACTGGGATGCCTCGCCCGAGCGAGCTAGAAAAGGAAGCTGGCTTCAGTCACCGCAGTCTTGAGAAGCGAGCACAGCTACACTATCAGCATGCACCCCACCCACGCATGCGAAGCCGCATGCCTGCTTACTTCACTCCTGAGTTTGTGCGAGATGAGCTTGCAGCAGGTAGAGCTCTCATCCCACTTAATATTAATCACCCAGAATGTGAGCCTATGGCAATAGGCCGTAACTTCCTTTGTAAGATCAATGCCAATATTGGCAACTCAGCTATTTCTTCTGGTATTGAAGAAGAGGTAGAGAAGCTTCGCTGGGCTATTCATTGGGGCTCTGACACCGTGATGGATCTTTCTACAGGGGATGACATCCACCGTACACGTGAGTGGATACTTCGTAATAGTCCTGTGCCCATTGGCACTGTCCCTATGTACCAGAGTCTCGAACGATGCTCAGGTCAGGTGGAGCATCTCTCATGGGAAATCTTCCGAGGAACTCTCATCGAACAAGCTAAGCAGGGTGTAGACTATGTAACCATCCATGCAGGTCTTTTGCAGCGATTTGTCCCACACACGGCACGACGCATGACTGGCATTGTATCTCGAGGTGGCTCAATCATCGCAAAATGGATGATGATCAATCAAAAGGAGAACTTCCTCTACACGCACTGGGACGAAGTCTGTGATATCTTAGCTAGCTACGACGTGAGTATCTCCATCGGTGATGGTCTACGCCCAGGCTCTATCGCAGATGCCAACGACTTTGCCCAGCTTGCGGAGTTGGAAGTTCAGGGTGAGTTGACTAAGAGGGCATGGGATAAGGGTGTACAAGTGATGAACGAAGGACCAGGTCACGTGCCACTCCATCTTGTGCCCGAGAACATGCATAAGCAGCTCGAATGGTGCTACGAAGCGCCCTTCTACACCCTAGGACCTTTAGCTACTGATATTGCACCTGGTTACGATCACATCACGGGAGCACTCGGGGCTGCCCAAATAGCGCAGGAGGGTTGTGCTATGCTCTGCTATGTGACCTGCAAGGAGCACCTCGGACTTCCAGACAAGCAAGATGTCCGCGAAGGTGTAGTCACCTACAAGCTTGCAGCGCATGCTGCCGATCTAGCCAAGGGGCATCCCTCAGCTCAACTGCGCGACAATGCTCTCTCGAAGGCTCGCTTTGAGTTCCGCTGGGAAGATCAATTCAACCTCTCATTAGACCCCCATAAAGCAAGATCCTTCCACGACCTGACTCTGCCACATGCAGGGGCAAAGAAGGCTCACTTCTGCTCTATGTGTGGTCCTCACTTCTGTGCGATGAAACTCACACAGGAGTTACGCGAGCAAGAGCGCGCGTCCGAGCAGGAAAATGTGTGAGGAGTCTCTCAGCTCTTTTTGATAGAATCCCCTCCTACTGGTGAATGCCAGTGAGAGGGGATTTTCTTATATGCAGCTGATCTGACTGAAGGTAGCAAGAGTTTTTTTACTGCATTTCAGCCCAGCGGCTATTTCAAGACCACTATTTAAGTCGAAGCCATCAGGCTTCAACTCTCGTTGTAATGAGCATATGTTTTCAGCATTCAGACCACCTGCTAATAGCCAAGGTCGTGGAAAGTGAAGGCTCTGAATAATCCCAATATTACTGAGAGACTTACCATGTCCTCCCCCTTGTAGTCCTGCATCGAGGAGGTAGTATGCACAGTGGTCTTTCCACTTGTCTAAGTATGACTGCAACTCGTCTGTGCTATTATAGCGTTCAGGCCAGACCACTCGAATGACGCGTCGAACACCTATTTGAGCGGCATCTTCGAGACTGTGCGTCCCGTGGAGTTGTGCTAGATCTAGTCGACCGCTCTGCATGATATCTAGGATGTCAGAGCCATCTTGCTTGACAAAGACACCGGTGCGCTTGGCTAAGCCTGTTTTCAGACTGCTAGCGCGATCTGGAGTCACATGGCGCGGGCTGCTGGGATGGAAGATAAAGCCAATAGCATTTGCTCCCATGCCAAGAGCGGCATCGATCGAGGACTGGTGTGTCTGACCGCATACCTTGACGAATGGAAGAAGGGGAAGTCTCATCATGCTGTCGCTTCTGTGTGGATGAGTCGCTGCAGCTCTGCACAGGGATCTTCGCTGCGCATGAGAGCTGTACCGATAAGGACGGCTTGATAACCAGCCTTCGCAGCATCGACGAGATGCGCTGGCTCACTCATCGCACTAGCTGCTATCCAGCATTCATGGGGCTTGCGAAGAGAAGCAAGCTTCAGACCTTCCTCCCTATCTGTCTCAAAGGTCTCTAGGTTACGCGCATTTACCTGAATAATGCGAGCTCCCGAGGCACGCGCCATGCGGAGTTCCTCTTCTGAGAATATCTCGACTACAGCATGTATTCCCTCCGATTCTGCTAGCTCACGTAGCTCCCGCAGTGTATCGATGCAGGGTGTGAGTGCGACAATGAGTAGAATAGCACTACAAGGGCTGGCAAAACTCTGTCTCACTTGAAGCTCATCAAAGATGAAATCTTTTCGGAGTAGGGGAATGCCAGCTGTCGCAGCTTCATGGAGGTCTGTAAGGTGTCCCTTGAAGTATAGCTCCTCCGTCAGTATGCTCATGCAGCTAGCACCCCCATGTGCATACTGCGAAGCAATATCAGCTACAGGAACTGTATCATTGATCAGACCAACCGAGGGCGATGCCTTCTTGAACTCTGCGATGACTCGTATGACCTCACCAGATGGTGGAGGGCTCATCAGTGTATTATAAAAGTCCAAACGCTGAATCTGCAAGGGCTCAGGCATACGCAGTCTGAGCTCTGCAAGCTCACCCTGCTTCGCATCGATAAATCGTTGTAAGTTCATGCTTGAATGATCTGAGAGTTCCAGTGAGAGATGACGCGTGCTGCGACGCCTGCATTGACCGCATGGCGTGCCTTTTCAACGCACAGATCCATAGACATACTGGGTTCAAGAAGATGGATAGCAAGGCTAAGATTAATGGTTAGCATGTCGCGCATTGCCTGATTCCCTCTTCCATGGAGTAGTTCTACCAGCACTTCAGCGGCTTCTTCTTTCGTCTCTACCATGAGTTCATGCTCACTGCTGGGTGCTCTGAAATCATACAGTAAGGGGTCGAAGATGAATTCACTGATTTCACCTGCTTCTATCAGCTTCACACGCGTCTCGCCGAACGCGGTAGCCTCGTCATATCCGCCATTTCCGCAGAGTACCATGGCTCTCTTATAATTGCCGCATGCGATCACTTCAGCCATTACTTCTACGAGCTCAGCTTTAGCTACTCCCAGTAGAATGTGACTAGGTCTGCTTGGATTGATTAAGGGACCTAGCAGATTGAAGAGCGTTCGTACTCCCAGCTCGGTGCGTATGGGACCTATGTTCTTGAAGCTGGGGTGGAAGTGAGGTGCGAAGGCGAAGGCGAAGCCATCTTTCTTAAGATTATTGATCACTCCTACAGCATCTGACGCAGATGGATAGCCTAGCTTTTCTAGCACATCTCCTGCTCCAGAGCTAGAGGAGATGGCGCGATTACCATGCTTGAGCACCTGATAGCCGAGACCTGCTAGATAAAGGGAAGTAGCCGTGGAGCAGTTGAAACTCTTCTTACCATCGCCACCAGTTCCCACCACATCGATGTAGTCACCCGAGATACCTGCGATAGGTAAAGCACGCTCAAGTGCGCAGCGCACGGCAGCGGCCATTTCTGTACTTGTCTCACCCTTGCTACGAAGCGTGAGTAGGAATGCACCAGATTGAGCTGGGGTGAGTTCACCATCCATGAGAGCCCCAAAGGCAAGCTCAGCCTCTTCATCCGTGAGATCGCGTCGATCTGCTAGTTGTTCAATCAAGGGGGAGATGCTTCTCGCTCGCGTATGTGCTCCTACGATCGCAGAGGGGAAATTCGCCAGTAGTTCCATCCCTTGCTGGGTGAGGATCGACTCAGGATGATACTGAACTCCCACCCACGGTCTATCCTTGTAGCGTATGCTCATCGCTTCACCATCGTCGTCACGTGCGGTGACTTCCAGTGTAGGGTGAGAATCTGAGCATTTCACCACGAGCGAATGATAGCGTCCTATGGTCATCGGCGACTTAATCCCCTTGTATAGCCCTGTACCTCCATGCTCAATCTCGCTGGTCTTACCGTGCATAACACGAGGTCCACGTACGACTGGACAGCCAGCATGATGCCCTAGACACTGCATCCCCAAGCAAACACCCAAGACAGGGATGTGGTGAGGAAGTCGATCAAGAAACTCGAGGCAGTACCCTGCATTTTCAGGATTGCTAGGACCGGGGGAAATGACGACTTTTTCCAGTGTGGGATCGAGTGCTAATTCTAGGAGACGAGGATCATCATTACAGACAACCGTAGGAGACTCACCTAGCTGCTGAAAGTACTGGATGATGTTATAGGAGAAGGAATCGTAGTTATCAATGAAAAGGAACATGATTCAAATAGTGTGAATAAATGTGATAAAGTTATGAATAAGTCAAACTTGATTGTGAAAAAACTTAGCCGTTCTGTTAATAAAATGGTACTTTTTGTGATTAATCGTCATTATGGGAGATCGTTACGTCCAAGGATCGTATCGATGATACGCCCCTTGTTGCGGCACTCCATCCATTCGGCATCTGGGTTAGAATCATAGACGAGTCCAGCACCCATTTGCCAATGAAGCTTACCATCTCGGTGCCACATAGAGCGTATTGTGATACCTGTGTTGAGGTGAACAGCATCCTTGTCGAGACACATCCAGCCTATGCAACCTGCGTATGGTCCACGAGGTCCATTCTCTATGCTATGGATGATTTCCATAGCGCGTATTTTAGGAGCACCGCTAACTGTACCAGCGGGGAAGGTGTTTGCTAGGATATCTAGAGCATCGAGACCCTTTGTGAGCTGAGCGGTGACACGACTGGTCATGTGCATGACATGAGAGAACTTCTCGACACTCATGAGACGCTCTACCTCTACGCTGCCACCCTCTGCCACGCGACCGAGGTCGTTTCTGCCAAGATCTACCAGCATGATGTGCTCCGCTCTTTCCTTGGGATCAGCTAGCATATCCTGAGCTAGTTTCTCATCCTCCGCGGCATCTTTTCCTCGTCGGCGAGTTCCAGCGATAGGGGAGAGTAAGAGTTTGTCATTTGTGCAGCTCACCATGACTTCTGGTGAAGCTCCAAAGAGCTCCATCTTCTCAAAGCGCATATAGAACATGTAAGGTGAGGGGTTAATCCCTCGCATGCGGCGATAGAGGGTGAAGCTATCCCCCGTAAAGTCAGCACTACATTGAGTTGAGCCAACTACCTGTATAGCTTCTCCCTGATGCAAGAGCTGACGTACATATTCAACTCCCATCTTGTATTGCTCCTCATGAGGGGAGCGTATTGTTTCACTAATAGTGAGCTCCTGCTCGCTCATCAGAGGTGCATCGCGAAGCGTAGATAGATCTCTGTGCTCCCCGATACTTAGCTGATAGAGTTTATTGTAAAGATGATCAAAGACAAGTAAGGTTGCAGGAAGGACGAGATGACTCTCTGCATCCTTCACATCGAGCGTTTGGGCGAGTTTTGGCTGGAAGATAGCAGCCATCTCGTAGCCCCAGTATCCATAAATGGCACGCGTGATTGGAGGAGCAGCTGGGTCATCAGAGTGTATCTCTAGCGTGGAGAGTATGCTGTGCATGGCATCCATGTATGGCTTCTGGTCTAGACTCATGAGTGAGCGAAGTTCGGGATGCTCCGTCTTAACGCGCAATAGACCCTCTTCACAGATGAACTCTGCAATGAAGTCAGTTGCAATGAGACTGTAGCGACCCCACCGCCCATCTACTTCGGCACTTTCTAGAAGGATGGCATGTGGTGTCTGTTGAGAAATCTGCATATAGAGACGAATAGGCGTCTGAGTATCGCCTTCGGAGAGTAGTCTGCATTGTTGCTGTAGAATGATGTTCATGATGATGATTGATGTGTGTAAACGAAAAAACGCTTTGGCTTCTTGGGAAGCCAAAGCGTTTTGTGTGAAAAAATGGTCTTGACGCGCATGCGTTAGCGACACAAAGTGCTTCCCTTAGTGTTGATAGAGATCATAGCTGCGCCAAGCCCAAGCCTCCGCTATGGTTGACGTATTCTTTATCAGCTGATGGGAACCAATGTTCATGTCGTATATCTGGATCAAAGATACACCTATTTATGCAGAGCGTCAAGAAATTTTCAAAGCAGTTGCATAAACAAAAGAATATTAGATTTATATAAACTACTTATTAGATCAAGGTAGAATACAACACGCTCTCTTCCACGAGGGAAGAGAGCGTACCACAATACAAAGGGGCTCTAGCGTACTAGAGCTTTACCTAAAAGGGGTCAAAGGGATTACTTGGCGAAGTAACGCTTGAAGAGACCATCAAAGCCCTTGCCATGGCGAGCTTCGTCCTTGCACATTTCATGCACGGTGTCGTGGATGGCATCATAGCCGAGTTCCTTGGCACGGCGTGCAAGCATGAGCTTGCCATCACAAGCACCGAATTCGGCTTCAGCACGCATGCTGACATTCTTTTCTGTGCAATCTGTGAGTACTTCACCGAGGAGTTCTGCAAACTTGGCTGCGTGCTCTGCTTCTTCGAATGCATAGCGCTTGAATGCTTCTGCGATTTCAGGATAACCCTCACGGTCGGCCTGGCGGCTCATGGCGAGGTACATACCAACTTCGCAGCATTCGCCTGTGAAGTTGTCACGAAGTCCTTGGATGACTTCTTCGTCGAGTCCCTGAGCTACTCCAATGCGATGCTCGTCAGCATATTCTTTTGAACCGCTGAGCTCCTTGAAAGTCTTTGCCTTGCAAACAGGGCAAATTTCAGGAGTGTTTTCGCCTTCAACGACTTGACCGCATACGGTGCAGATGTACTTTTTCATAATTTATCTATTTTTTTATTGGTAGAACATGCTCCTCATTGGAGCTGGTCTAATTAAAGCACATATTTTTAGAATGAGTCAAGACTAACATGTAATTTTCTTCAAATTAATAAGTTAGGGTAGACAAACTCCTTCCCTTCGTAATTGCGTAGACGTATCTCTTTCTCATTCTTAGAGAGTAGCATCTGCGGTGAGATGGGGATTTTACCACCACCTTCAGGAGCATCAATGACGTACTGAGGGATCGCATAACCTGTTGTATGTCCTTGGAGCGTCTCGATAATATTAAGCCCTGTTTCTACACTCGTGCGGAAGTGTCTCGTACCCGAGACGAGATCACATTGATACAGGTAATAGGGCTTTACTCGCGCTTTCAGAAGAGCATGGTAGAGCTCTCTCTGTACCTCAACGCTGTCATTAATTCCGCGTAACAATACGGTCTGACTTCCAAGAGGTATACCATGGTCAGCGAGTAGTGCGAGAGCATCTACTGCTTCAGCACACAGTTCACGTGCATGATTGCAGTGGATAGAGATAAAGAGTGGGTGATGCTTCTTAAGCATCGCGCAGAGGGTAGGGGTGATGCGCTGCGGAAGCATGACGGGGATGCGAGTCCCTATGCGAACGATCTCAATGTGTGGGATGTCACGTAAGGCTGAGAGGATGTGATCGAGTCTGTTATCTGATAAGATAAGAGGATCACCTCCCGAGAGTAGTACATCACGTATCTCAGGATGATCTCTGAGATAGTCACATATAGCTTCTAGGTCAAATCGGCGTGACCCACTATCCTTACCTGACACAAATCGCGACCGCGTACAGTATCGACAATAGCCAGCACATCGATCTGTGCAGAGAAGCAAGACACGGTCGGGATAGCGATGGATGAGCCCAGGGACAACCATGCAGTCATCTTCGTTGAGGGGGTCTATACATTCCTCCGGTGCATGTGTATGTTCATCGATACGAGGAATGAGTTGCAAGCGAAGAGGATCATGGGGGTCATTAGCGTCTACGAGACTCAGCCAATGCTGAGTGACACTAAATGCGAGATGCTGCTTGTCTTTTTGAAAGGCCTCTTTTTCCGCTTTCGTGAGAGTTATAAATTGCTCTAATTGTTGCTGTTGAGTTATTTTGTTTCTCAGTTGCCAGCGATAATCTGACTTGTCGGCATTGTCGGCACACTGTCGGGAGGGTGTATTCTGAGGTGTAGAATAACTATTCATGAGATTATGTTTCGCGCATAGTATAGGGATTTTTTTACTTTTGTCAAACTCAGTAAACGTGTTAGAAGATACACTTTGAAAGACTCAAAAAAAGGCTGAAAATTCAAAAATATCGAATTGGGTAATCGCTTATGATAATGATGCATGTATTGAAAGTCAATAAAAAAAATCTACATTTTGAGAAATTTCTTCATTTTCTAATAAATTAATGCAATACAGACGATTTTCCTTACATTTCTTTAATTAGTTTGCTAAAATAACGTCGCTATGAAACATCTAAAGAACATCACACGTTTTACGTATGAATATACTTCCTTTCAGGGGTGGCGCGTAACTATCTGTCGCAAGAATGTTCATTTCACACGCTACTTCTCTGATAAGCAGTATGGTAGCGAGGAAGCAGCACTTGAGGCAGCCATTTCGGTACGTGATGCAATATTGGAAGGATTAAAGAAAAACCCTCTACGTCCAGAGACTGTGTTTAAGAACTTCAGCAAAGAGGCATCTTCTAAAAATTATCCTGCTGGGATTCGCCCTCGCAAGCGAGGTTCGGCATCTGCTTAGAAAAGCACAAGACAGTATATTTCTTAATAATGTATCTTCAAAAACCCTTGAGAGTTGACTCAAGGGTTTTTTTGCGCTTATCGCTCTGCTAAGTATGCTTGAAGCTCATGATATCATCCTCTTGTAACTTGTCAGAATAGCTGTGCTGAAACAGAAAATCAATCGCTCTCTGCATATCTCGGATAAAGATCTGCGCAAGATCGATAGAGAATCCTTGTCTCACCATGATGCGCATCACGACCTTATGGGTGATGTTTGCAGGCATGCTATAGGCTGGCACCTGCCATCCGCGTAATCTGAGACGATCTGAGAGTTCATAGAGATTGTAGCCAGCATCGTGACTGTCCGTCATGCTGAAGCATATGGCGGGGATGCCTCTTTCCATCTCCCCTCGATGGATGAACTCAAATGAACCTAACTTCTCTATCTCATCGGCGAGATAACGGGCGACGTCATAAGAGGACTGGTGGATGCTTGCATAGCCTTTTCTCCCAAGTCGTACGAGATTATAATACTGAGCTATGACTTGTCCCGCTGGGCGAGAGAAATTAATCGCTATGCTTGGGACGCTACCTCCGAGGTAGTTTACATCAAACACGAGCTCGCGCGGCAGATCTACCGCTTCACGCCATATGACCCAGCCGCATCCCAAAGGTGCTAAACCAAACTTGTGTCCACTTGTACTAATGGATTTGACACGTTTAAGTCGGAAATCAAAGGGGATATCTGGCGTGAGAAATGGTGAGAGAAACCCACCACTGGCAGCATCAATATGCATATCAATGTCAGGACCTCCTGCCCGTGCGAGCTCATCGAGAGCCTTGCATAGTGACTCAGCCGGCTCGTACTGTCCCGTGTAGGTGACACCAAAGGTGCTCATTACTAGAATAGTATTCTCATCCACGAGCTTGAGCATCTCTTCAGGTGTCATACAGTAGAGGTCATCCTGCATGGGTACTTCGCGCATCTCTACCCCCCAATAGCGGCAGAACTTGTGCCAGCATATCTGTACAGGACCGCATACGAGATTAGGAGTAGAGGTTGATTTACCTTCCTTCTTTCTCTTCTCACGCCACCTCCAGAGAGCTGCCATACCAGCGAGCATACAAGCTTCACTAGATCCAATGGTGGCACATCCAATAGTATGATCGGGTTGGGGGGCGTTCCACAAGGCGGCTAGCATACGCACACAGCGCATTTCTATCTCAGCTGACTGAGGATATTCATCTTTGTCGATAAGATTCTTGTCTATACTCAGATCCATAAGCTTACGAACCTGATCATCATCCCATGTCTGACAGAAAGTTGCTAAGTTCTGCCGTGCATTTCCATCGAGCAGGAGCTCTTCTTCGATGAGTTGATAAGCATCATCGGGTCGCATCGGATGCTCGGGGATGCGGCTCGTGGACATAGGTGACTGTGCATCAGAGGAGCCAAAGATGCTCATTTTCTCATCATCGAGTAGTTGACTTAAATCAGGTTGGCTATTCATAGTAGATGAGATAGAATAATGATCTGCTATGTTCAATAACAGGAGGTGTTAATATCTATATATTAATCAAAGATAATATAGGAGTGAACGAGGGGGATTTTACTTGCCATGCATCCGTTAATGTGATAGTTCATAGCAGACACACATACGTTTTACCCATGTTAGAAAATAAGTATATTACACTTGATGTCACCGTCTCCGCTCGTCGCCTCTGCTCGGTGTTAGTTTATGATAAGATCAATGGACGTCGTTATGACTTGGGTACCGATATATTTAAGTTGGAAGTGCTCGATGAGAAAACAGATGAAGCATGCTCTAAGAAGGAGTTCATGGATACCACTCACTCCCTGACGGCTCGCGATCTACTCGGTGCGACACTCAAGGTTGAGACCATCGTGGCAAATCAGAGTGCACGTCGTCTTGCCGAGCGCAAGGGCGGGCAGAAAGTGCTGGTTAACTTCTCCACTCCAACAGATGGGAATGTGATATGTTGGTGGGCAGAGCTTCGAGACGATAGTCCTTACCTACGCATTGGTCTGGATATCTATCCTGGCCAGTTCACCATGCCTGTGAGAGAGATCTGTCTTCTTGATCTGCAGGTGCCAGAGGCACGTATTGAGGGGAGTGTGAAGGGTGCACCAGTCGTCGCAGCAGGTCAGCGTCTCTTTGCAGGTATAGAGAACCCTAATAGTCACGCAGAGGTCACCCCTCAGGGTGTTCGCTGCTTGCTCAAGCGCAAGACTGATCTGCCACGTCGTGTGAGCTCTACAGTTTCAGCTGTTCTTGGCTTCTCTGAGCCTAGCCAGTTACGTCGTCGCTTCCAGATTGATTATTTGAATGCTCAACGCGCACGCCCATATTCCACATGTCTGAATTACAATTCATGGTATGATATCGGTTATTTTACTCGTTTCAATGAAGAGGATGCCCTCGATGTGATTCGTACGATAGGTGAAGAGCTCGTGGTGAAGCGCGGCGTCGTCGTCGATAACTTCGTCATGGATGATGGCTGGGATGATATCGAAACTCTCTGGGAGTTCCACAAGGGGATGCCCAATGAGTTCTCTGAGATAAAAAAGCTCTCTCATCACTACAACTCCTCACCAGGAGTCTGGATATCTCCGTGGGGTGGCTATGGTGAGCCTAAGATTCAGCGGCTTGAAGCGGCTGCGGGCAGATTTGAAACAAATGAACGTGGCTTCGCCTTAACAGGAGCTAAGTACTATGAGCACTTCCGAGATATTTGTTTGAAAATGGTGCGCGAGCAAGGAATCACTCATTTCAAGCTCGATGGAACATCGGGTGAAGCTCAACCAGCTCCAGATTCACCATTCGGATCAGACCTTGAGGCTATTAGCAGTCTTCTGGAAGAAGTGCGTGCCGAATGCCCCGATGTCTTCATTAACCTGAGTACCGGTACATGGGCGTCACCTTTCTGGTTTAATGTCGCTGATTCTATCTGGCGTGGGAACTGGGATCATGACTTCTGCGGAGAGGGAAGCAAGCGACAGCAGTGGATTAGCTTCCGCGATGCGATGATCTATGAGAATAATGCGGAAATCTCGCCCTTATTCCCCATTAATTCGCTGATGACTCATGGGCTTATATACAACAAAGGAGCTCATGGACTGATAGAAACAGAAGGAGATGATCTCGCTTGCGAAATATGGAGCGGCTTTGGCCTTGGCACACAGATGCAAGAGCTCTACATCACTCCTAGTATGCTTTCATCAAAGGATTGGGACGATCTCGCACTCGCGGCGAAGTGGGCTCGCGCGAAGGCTGACATCATGGTAGACTCCCACTGGCTTGGCGGTAATCCAGCCGACATGGAAGTTTATGGCTGGGCTGCATGGCAGAAGGGGGAGGGGCTTATCGTGCTGCGTAACCCTTCTGGTACAGAACAGAGTTTCTCCTTCGACCCCGCGGCCGTTTTTGAACTGCCTCTTGGTGCTCCTTGCTGCTATGATGTGTCCTCGCCGAAGGGGGATAGCCTTCCCTTCGAATCGCTAGAAGCTGGGCGCATTGAAAGGATCTTACTGAACCCCTTCGAAATCATAGTCATTGATGCCAAAGCGAAGTAGCTGTAATTGTTAGGAGAGGAATTTTCAAACAAACTAATTATATTCTTTTCTAATAGAATCTTTCAGTGTATAAACAATGGGCGCACTCCTGTGCGCCTTACTTAAAAAACGAACGTTATACAAACATGAGTACATCTTTTTTACCTGCGCAGTATGCGCATCCTTATGAGATCGATCCCAAGTATGGGAAGTCAGTTGCCTATTTCTGCATGGAATATGCTATTGATAATGTGTTTAAAATCTATTCTGGTGGTCTTGGCTACCTAGCAGGCTCACACATGCGTTCTGCTGGAGCACTGCGTCAGAATCTTGTAGGGGTTGGCATTCTATGGTCATACGGCTACTATAACCAGATACGTGCGGAAGATAGCAGCATGGCTGTGCAATATATCCGTAAGGAGTACTCATTCCTCGAAGATCACAATCTCAAATTCCTCATTCGCATCTGTGGCACTCCAGTATGGGTGAAGGCTCTCTACCTGAACCCGAATACCTTCGGCACAGCACCTATGTTCTTCCTGAGCACAGACTTGCCAGAGAATGATGAAATGAGCCGCTCCATCACACGTCGCCTCTATGATGCGAATCCTATGACACGTATTTCTCAGTATATCGTACTGGGGCAGGGTGGTGCACGTCTCTTCGAAGAGCTCGGAGTGGAGCCGGAAATCTATCACATGAATGAGGCGCACGCTATTGGTGCCGCTTTCAACATGCTCGCTCGTAACGGTGGCAATGTCGATGAAGTGCGCAAGCGCTTTGTCTTCACCACACACACACCAGAAGAAGCAGGTAATGAGAAGATGGATATCAACCTCATGAACAACTTCTCCTTCTTCGATGGTCTCGATGTTGGACAGGTGAAAGACATGATAGGCATGTCCCATGATGACAACACCTTTAACTACACACTCGCAGCTCTACGTCTCTCCCATGTCTCCAATGGCGTTTCGGCTCTGCACGGGGAGGTAGCACGTCAAATGTGGCAGGGCTATGATAATATCTGCCCTATCACTCATGTGACAAATGCTCAGAATCTCGATTACTGGCAGGATGCTGAGTTGGCAGAAGCATACGCTGCTCGTGATAAAGATGCATTCCGACGTCGCAAACTCTCACTGAAAAAGGAGCTATTCCGCGTCGTAGGTGAGCAGACAGGACAGCTTTTTGATCCGAATGTCCTGACCATTGTCTGGGCGCGTCGCTTTGCGGCCTATAAGCGTCCATCCCTCATTACGCAGAATCCTGTGATGTTTGAGCGCATGCTCCAGCGCACGAACCGCCCAGTACAGATGATCTGGGCAGGTAAGCCATATCCTACTGACTTCGCTGCTGTAGATATCTTCAATGAGCTTAATGAACTCAGCTCAAAGTACCCACGCTGCGCAGTACTCACAGGATATGAACTGGCTCTTTCTCGCCTTCTGAAAAATGGATCTGATCTCTGGCTGAACAATCCCGTTGTGACTCGTGAAGCATCAGGTACATCAGGTATGTCTGCATGCATGAATGGGTCGATCTCCATTTCCACCTTTGATGGCTGGGTATGTGAGTTTGCGAAGGATGGCGAAAACTGCTTCATCATCCCAGAAGCAAAGGAAGGGCTCTCCGCTGAGGTTCGTGATCGTTCTGATCGTGATAACTTCTATAATATTATGGAAAACAAGGTTCTTCCTCTCTACTACGATCAGCCAGAGTCCTGGATGGATCACGTCTTCCAAGGTATGGATGATATTAGCCCTGCGTTTAACTCAGATCGCATGGCTGAGGAATACTACACAAAGATGTACCAGATCTAATCTATCTACAGATTACGATTTCATCCTCCCCTGTTGCGGTAAGCTGCAACAGGGGAGTGTTTTTGTCAGTGTGTGCTTTTACGCTTGCCAGTCAGGGCTACGCGTTTTATGATATGGCTGTTTAAGAATGAATCATACACACGAAGAAGACCTACTCGACGACTATGATCGTCCCCAGAGAGCACCCTTGCTACCACGCTTGCTTGCTCTCATTATACTTCTTGTTAACATAGCCTTCATCTTGAGTCTGATCTCTTTTAATGTCAGCGAGCTAGCATGGTCGTGGCTTAATCCTATTGCGAGCGATCCTACACGAAGTATTCCCGCGTGCACAAATCTGTTAGGCTTGATGGGGCTTTATACAGCTGCTATCCTCTACTATATCTTCGGAGCTGCGATCTGGTGGGTACTTATCTTACTCTTTTATATACCCTTCCGCTTGTTCGCGCTTCCAGAAGAGTCATTAAGAAAGCAGGGTATCTGCCTTACACTCATCATCTTGACATCTTGCTCTATTCTCTCCATTCAGCCATGGATTCTTTCTGAATGGACGAAAAATCACATGCTTATCAGTGCAGGGGGACAGCTGGGGCACCTACTGGGGACGAGGGCTATACTCAGCCTAATTGGTAGCATGCCTGCATTAATTTACCTCGCGCTCTTACATGCCGTTAGCTGTATTTACTATGCTGACAGCACGCTTAAGCAGATAGGATTGCAGTTCTTAAATGATGGATACTTGCTATTACGCTACCTCTTCGTTATCTTACCGAGTAGGATGGCATCGGGCTGGAAACAAAATGCTCAGCGCGAACTCTCTGAGCTACGAGAGATAGAGGAGCTTCAGAAAGGCAAGAATCGTGTACATCAGCCTGTAGAAGAGCCCATACTACCCCCTCCTGTCACACGCCGCGATGGCATGCATTCCGTATATCTAGATGATGATTCACTAGATATGCAAGATGACACCCCTCAAAATATGGAAAAACAGGCTATTCCTACAGCGCGTAATTTCCGTGCCGAAGAACAGCCTACTTCTACCCCTATTATCCCTCAGCGCACCCCAGAAAAGCCAGCCCAAGATCAGAGTCGCTATATGCCACCAGCAGCTCGAGCGACACCAATTGCCTCGAAGAGTCGCGAGGCGGCGTCAGCACCCAGTACAGCTTTGCCCAGGGCTCCTCAAGCTTCTAAAGAATATACATTCCCTTCCTTTGAGCTGCTTCACCACGAACCCATCTCAGATGAGCTTGATCTAGCAGCGCAGAAAGAGATGGCGAATATGCAGCAAATCCTTCTCGACACTCTTAGCTCCTTTGGCTATGCCGTAGAACCTGGAGATATCACGAGAGGTCCGAGTATCACACGCTATGAGATCTATCCCGCAAAGGGCCTGCGTATCAATCGCATAACAGCCTTAAGGAAGGATCTAATGCTTGCAACCAGTTCTGAGTCTATTAACATCATAGCCCCCATACCAGGGAAGAACTCAATAGGTATTGAGCTGGCTAATGAGGAGAAGTCGCCAGTCTTCCTTCGTGAGTTACTCCAAGATCCAAAATTCCTGAGTAACAAATACCGAATACCTGTAGCGCTCGGTAAGGATGTCTATGGTGAAACAGTCATCGGTGACCTTGCAAGCATGCCTCATACACTGGTAGCAGGTACTACAGGATCGGGTAAGTCAGTTTGCATTAATAGCATGATCATATCCATGCTCTACAAGTTCACTCCTGATGAGTTGAAGCTGATTCTGATCGACCCCAAGACGGTAGAGATGCAGCCATATCTCAAAGTACCTCATCTCGCTATCCCCGTGATCACTGATCCAGCACGTGTCATTGGAGCTCTCCGGTGGGCTGTCAATGAAATGGAGCATCGATATCGCCTCTTTAGTCGATTCGGTGTCAGAAATTTCGAAGACTACAACGAATGCTCAAAAGATGAACTACCTGTAGAAGAAAACTACTGGGGTGATGAAGATGATGAGGATGAAGAGGTGGATTATTCTCGCATCGAGGCTATGGCCAGTGAGATAGAGCGACAGGCAGAAGATGAGATCGATCTCGCTGATGAAGAGCAGGGTGAACTCGACCTCGATGAGTTCGATGATATACCTGATAAGCTGCCCTACATCGTTATCATCATCGATGAGCTTGCTGACCTCATGATGGTGGTAAAAGAAGATCTAGAGAATTATGTCGCACGCTTGACACAGAAGGCACGAGCCGCTGGGATCCATCTCGTTGTAGCGACACAGACACCCCGCTCAAATGTTGTCACAGGCATCATCAAGGCGAACATTCCAAGTCGCATTGCGTTCAAGGTGAGTAGTCCCTTAGATAGTCGCATCATCCTCGATATGGATGGGGCAGATAATCTGCTGGGTAAGGGGGACTGCCTCTTCTTACCTCCTACTGGCATCGCTGGACTGACACGTGCTCAAGGTGCGTTCGTATCAGATCGTGAGATTCAGAGTGTAGTCACGCACTGTGCTATGCAGGTTAGACAGCGATTTATCAAGTCTGCTACAGCCGAGCTAAACAACAGTGCATCCGCCGCCCAGTCAGGGAAGGGGGGTGGCTCAGCTGTCTCTCAAGAAGATGTCTTAGATGAACTCTATAGCCGCTGTGTCGAGATGATCATACGTGAGCGTAAGGCAAGTGTCTCTATGATACAGCGACGATTCAAAATAGGCTATAATAGGGCATCTCTTATCATGGAAGCCCTGGAGCAGCGAGGCGTAGTCTCAGCTCCGCGTGGCGGTAAGAGTGAGCGTGATATTCTCATTGATGCTCCCAGTGATGAAGATGATATGTAGATAGCTATCTCTGTATGATGGAAGCGAAGACTCCTCTACGTATGGCACTTATTGCAATGAGCCATGCCTATTTTCTTGAAGACTTTCACCCCTTTACTCAACGTGCTGATGTAGACTGGCATGTGATTGGATCAGGGGAAGAGTGGGCTGATGTAGATGTACTATTTCTTGCAGGAAGTAAGGATGTTGCTGCAGATTATGACGAGCTTGTGTCGCAGGGACTTGATCAGATGATCATTCAGCATGCTCTGAAAGGGCACTGGGTCTACGGTATATGTGGTGGATTACAGCTCATGGGAACGCGACTCTATGATCCTGAACATTGCAAATATCCCTTTCTTGAGAAATCTATGCTGGGCTTGCTTCAGATTGAGACCGTTTTCCAGAAAGAAATGATTGTTCGACGCCTCAAGGCCGTGAGTGCGCCATGGGGGAATGTGATTGATGGTTTTGAGAGTCATCGTGGGGTGAGCCAAGGAGATGAGCCTGTGCTCTTCAGAGATGCAGATGCTATGCCATTAGGATATGGGCATGGGAAACTGATGGGTACCTACTTGCATGGTTGCTTTCGCTCAGAGACCTTTGTTGAGAGTCTTATAGCCCAAGTGATGAATGATGATCTTGACTTCATCGACTCAGCACGTATAATGAACCTATAGCAGTCATTTTCTTCTTATGCCGACCATCACGATTATCTTACCTATGTACCAAGTGGCGTCTTTTGTACAGGGAGCAATACGTAGTATTCAGGCACAGAGTTTTTGTGACTTTGAATGCATCTGTGTCGATGATGGCTCCTTGGATAGGTCGGTAGAGCTCGCAAGAGAAGCTATAGCAGATGATAAACGCTTCCTCATTATCGAGCAGGAGAATAAGATGGTAGGAGGTGCTCGTAATACTGGGATGCAATACGCAACAGGTGATTATATCACCTTTATTGATTCTGACGACTACATCCATCCCACGATGCTAGAAGTACTTCACCATGCCATGCTGCACTATAATGCGGATATCGCTGGCTGCCGTATGCAAAGAACACCGAACGCTTATAGCCAGATTAAGGAAATGTATCCGGCAGATAAGGTACATATCTATGATGATGTGTTACACTCTTATATTCGAACAAAAAAGATTGCAACATCCGTGTGGGCGCGTTTGTATAAACGCAAGCTTATTGCGGATATTCCCTTCTTTGAGAATATGTGCTATGAAGATACTCCATGGACACCGGCTGTACTGGCACGCTGCCAGCGGCTTGTTATCGTAGATGCCCCTCTCTATTATTACTATTATAATGAGAGTTCTATTATGCGAACGGTATGGAGTGAGTCTAAGACGGTGGATTTTCTCAAAGGTTTGCGTAGTATCCATGAGCGTTTCTCCGTAGAGAGACCTGAGTTACTTGAGGAGATAAAGCGTTACAGGATTATGCCTACTCTCAAGATGGTTTTTAATCGCATCAGCCGCTGCTCGAAGGAACAGAGACATGATCTCTGGGTGCATGCAGCACCGCTGATTAAGGATATGTACTCGCAGAATATTATTTCCTACAAGGGTCTCAAGCTAAAGCATAAAGTGAGACTTTATTGGCTGCTTCGTCTGTTAAAACATTGACAGGTCTGAAAAAAATAATATGATAGAGATGATTAGTTGTGGCGTAAAATGTATTTTAGTCAACTAATTGTGAGTGTAACAATATTATATTAAAGATTATGGGATTTATCAAAGCGTTTACAGGAGCACTAGGAGGCACATTTGCTGACCAGTGGAAGGATTTTATCCAGCCAAAGGCAGGTATGCCAGCGACAGCCGGTGTCTTCCCCGCCGTTGCAGTAGGGCAGAATGCTGGCCGTGGTGAGAATACGAAGGGCTCAACTCACATCATTAGTAATGGTAGTAAGATACTCGTGCCAGAAGGAACAGCTCTTGTCATGCTACAAGATGGTTCAGTTACAGGACTCATTGCCGAGCCGGGTGGATTTATCTACTCCAGCGATGATGTGAACAGTCAATCGGTTTTTGCAGGTGATGGTATGATAGCACCTCTCCTCAAGCAGACTTGGGAACGCTTTAAGTTCGGTGGGCAACCAGGCTCAATGCAGCAGGTTTTCTATGTGAATATGAAAGAAATAAGCGGTAATCGCTTTGGAACACAGTCAGAGATCTACTGGGACGATGCCTTCTTAGGGACTCAAGTAGGTGCTCTCACCCGTGGTGTATATTCGCTGAAAATAGTAGACCCAGTGCTCTTTATCAAGCAGTTTGTCCCTGCAAATATCCTCATGGCAGATGGGATATTTGACTTCGCTGATATTGACAACCCTGCTTCGGATCAGCTTTTTACTGAGGTTGTAGGTTCGCTTTCTGCCGCATTTTCGGCATATTGCAATGATCCAAGCCGTGGGAATCGCATGAGCAAGATTCAGAGTGATCCTATCGGCTTCGCGCAGAGTCTCGCAGGAGTTGTAGAAGAAGCTTATCGCTGGCGCACTGATCGTGGCTTGGAGATTGTAAAAGTCGCTCTCGCAGCCATTGAATATGATGCAGATACACGCGCACTGCTTAGTGATGTGAAGAAGGCGGATGCTCTCTCAGGTAACCGTGGCAACTCCTTCATGCAGCAGTCAGTCGCACGCGGATTCCAAGCAGCGGGAGAAAACCCCTCTGGAGGTGGAGCTCTCGGTATGGGCTTCATGGGCATGGGAATGGGGGCTGTAGGTAATGCTATGGGCGGATTACAGCAGCAAGTACCACAACCACAAGCTCCCCCTGTCGAAGATCCTTATGCAAAACTTGCCTCGCTCAAAGGACTGCTGGATCAAGGAGTCATCACCCAAGAAGACTTCGATGCTGCCAAGGCCAAGGTTCTAGGTCTCTAAACTCCCCGCCAAGAGAAAAATCTCACCATGACTGATACAGAGCATCATTTAGAAGATGAATCAGCTCAGTGCGTTGACAAAACGCGCATCATTGATCTGCATGAAGATGCCGCACATGGGCAGACAAAATGTCCTAAATGTGGTTCTAGTGATATAAGTTTCAGTCAGGCGAGAGGGAAGTTACGCTGTCTCTTCTGTCGCCATGAATTCGAGCCAGTAGCCGCAGTTGGTATAGAGCATGACTTGGATAATCTGACAGGCCTTAGTATGGGGAAGGGTGCTCAAGATATCCAAGAGGGCTCTGAAGATATGATCACGCTGAAGTGTGAGGGCTGTGGTGCTGAGGTGGTGATTAACACCGAGGAGACTCAACAGGCTCGCTGTCATTGGTGTCGCCAGTATCTCTCTCTGAATAATGTCGTACCGAATGGCGCTGTGCCAGATGTAGTCCTACCCTTCCTCCTCACGAAGAAAGAATCCCAGCTGAATGTAGAGCACTTCATTAAGAGTCGGTGGTTCTTCGCTCATTCGCAGTTCAAGCGTGAGTTCACAGCAGAGAATATTTTCGGAGTCTATCTGCCCTATATGATAGTAGATATGAATGCTCATATCGCCTTGCAAGGCGAAGGTGAAGAACTCATACGTCGATACACTGTTACTATAGGATCTGGCGATCATAAGAGGAGAAAGACCTATTATGATGCTGATGCTTATGCAGTATTCCGAAACTTTGATATTACGATTAACGATCTGACCGTCGAATCCAGCTCAGATAAGCTTGATCACGAGTGCTCATCTAATACAAAGAACGTCATCAATGCCATTCTTCCATTTGATACGAAAAATGCACTGAAATGGGATGCGAATTATCTCAAGGGCTTCCACTCTGAGAAGAGAGATGTGAACCGTAGTCATCTTCAGCCGCTTGTCTACAAGCAGTCCTATGATATAGCCTGTGAACAGGCACGCTCCACGATAGCCAAGTACGACCGAGGTGTGCGTTGGGAGAGTCATCAGTTAGATATCAAAGGCGAACAGTGGCTTGCGGCTAGTCTCCCTGTCTGGCTCTATAGTTACCAGCGGGCTTCAGATGGGAAGATCTTCTTCACCGCGGTGAATGCACGAACAGGTGAAACCATGGGAAGTGTGCCTATTAACTACTGGCGTCTGGCTTTTATCTCGCTTATTATCTTCGTGGCAACACTTCTAGCGGCTGTAGTCGTGAATGAAGAGGAGGCTTATATCCTTTTATGTGCGGCTCCTGCCTTTGCTTATTTCATCTATTCACGCTATACGAATCAAGACGAGCGACATTATCATGAAGCTGAGACAGAGTCAGAGATGAAGAACCTCGAAGAGAATGATCACTACCTTGAACGTCGTAACAAGCTGACAAGCTCTAAGATTGAAAATGTAACACATATGCCTAAGCATATGTAGATATAGGTTTCGATGAAATGAGATAAGAATCTATAGGCATGTTTGCCCGGTTCGACATACGATAATAAACAATATAAATACCCTGATGAACCAACCCTATAAACAAGAAATACAAATCGCGAGTTATCACTGCGGAAGTGATGCTCTTTTACGCCCCGATGCCTTTCTGCATCTATGCCAAGAAATCGCCGAATGTCATGCTCATGACGAAGGCTTTGGTTACCACTGGGGCATAGATCGAGGTGTAATCTGGGTGATGTCGCAAGCGGACATACAGATCAATCGACGCCCACGGTGGAAAGAAGCCGTCATCCTGAGCACAGAAACTGGAGCGGCCAGTGGCTTACTCGCACGCCGTTGGGTTCGACTAGAGAGTAGCTCCGGAGAACTTCTCATGATGGCGGAGCTCCAGTGGCTTCTCATAGACACGGCTCGTCGTCGTCCCATCCCACTGAGAAAGGCAGACTTAGAACTCGTAGAGCTCAAGGCACAGCTCGATGATATCCCACAGCTCGACTGGCAAGCAGAACCATCAAAGTGCATAGGATATCTGACCAGCTGGCGTGATCTGGACTTTCACGGACATGTTAACAATGCATCCTACCTCATCTGGGTGCTACAGCACTGTTCAGAACTCATAGATAATCTCAAGCGTGTGCATATTCGCTTTCTAAAAGAGAGTACCTCGGGAGAGTGTCTTCTGATCAATAGAACACTCACAACAAGTGAATGCAACTGGGTGAAATACCAGGTGATCGATACAGAAGATATGCCACGAGCGGAGCTAGTCATGGACTGGCGGTAAACAACACACGAACTATATCGAGACCATTCCTACGCCTCACTTCGACTGGGAAATAAAAGAATTGCATGTTATGCGGAATTTGCTATACTTTCTGGGAGAAACACATGGGATTAGGAAAAAATAAATACATTCTTGCAATGTTAGGTATGCTCATGACGGCAGCTTATCAAGCTGAGTCAATAGAGTTAATTCCTCTTGATATTTCTCCCTTAGTTTTTAATGGGCAATCAGACCCTAAGCCATCCCCTACAAAAGAAAGTAAGCAAAATAAGAAAAAGGTGGATGGGAAATCTGTGGATCGCTCACGCACTCGTGTTTCTATTTTAGGGTATCATGACTTCAGTCGTACACGCCCTGCCACACAGATGTGTTTAAACACGGACGAGTTTCGCCGCCATCTGGAGTATATTCGCACGGAAGGATTAACCGTCATCAGTATGCAGGAGTTTCTTGACTGGTTGCATGGAAAATTAGAGCTACCAGCCCAGTGTGTTCTCATCACGATAGATGACGGCTGGCGTAGTGTGTATACTGATGCATATCCCATACTCAAGGAGTACGGCTTTCCATTTACGATCTTCCTCTACACAGATTTCATCTCTGGAAAGGGAGACAGTATGAGTACAGCGATGATCCGCGATATGCAACAGAATGGAGCCACTGTTGGTTCTCACTCTGCCACACATGCCTATCCTAGTGAGTGGAAGGAGGCTCTGAAAAGAGGAGCTGATAAGATGGAGGGCATGCTCAATAAGGAGCTGAAAGACTCCAAGAAAATTCTCGATAATCGATTCGGTACTGTGAATACTTATTGTTATCCTGGTGGCTTTGTCATGCAGGAGATGCTCGACCAGATGAATGCTTTTGGCTATAGCGCAGCCTTTACCGTGCTTCCTGGAAAGGTGAATATACAAGAAGACCCCTTGCAGATACACCGCTACATCGTGTTCGGGAATGATAATAATCGCGTATTTGACCTAGCGATGGATTTCCGCATGGCTGATTCTAGCACTGCAGTATCTGCAGGTTACATACCTGGGACGATTCCTCCCACCACACCCGTACCACCATTTATCGTATTTCCTGCGCCAAAAAGCAGTGTAGCTGATGATAGTATTGAGATAAAGGCACAATTTGGTAGCATGCCACATATTGATCTTGATACGGTACAAATGCGAGTGAGTGGGTATGGGCTTGTCCCAGCACAGATCGATAATCTCTCACGCACAATGAGCTGGGCACCTCCCAGCCGTGTGCATCTTAATAACCTCTCTGTGCATCTGACATGGAAAACAAGTGATAGCAAAAGTCACAAGACCCAGTGGTCCTTCCAAGTTAAGCCATCAGAAGCGCAGTAAGCCCATACTATATAGAGACCATATTCATGGCTACAGAAAAGAAAACAGACAAAGCTCAGGACTCAAGCAAGGCAAATCAGCCAGCTGCTCCTCAAAATACTAGCACTGATGGTGCACCAGTCGTTAAGCGTCGCGTAGGTCGCCCAAAGGGTAGCAAGAACAAGACAAGCAAAGCCGCAAAAACGGCAACGGCTAAAACAAAAGAAGTGAAAGCCAAGGCAACTGATGCAACAGAAGCCTCCACAGAAAAGCCTAAAGCACCACGCACACCACGTCGCAAAAAATCTGACAATTCTCAGGTAGTTGCTCCAGTGAGCGAATCTACACCTGCTCCAGAAGATAAGCGCGTAGATAGCCAAGGCAAAAAACCTAACAATAAACCATCCGATCGTCGCGAGCGTCGTGACAGAGATGATCATTCACATATCAATTATGGCACGATTGAAACCGTAGGGGGTGAGACCCATGGCTCCCAAGGCAATAAACGCAATAAGCGTCGCCGCAACCGCCGTGGAAATGGCGAAGGTCAGCCACAGTCAGGACAGGGCAACTATCGTCCTGCGATAGATCCTGTCGAGCAAGAAGGTTATGCTTGGAAGATCTTCCTTGGTGAAGTGACTGAGGAAGGTTTAGCATTCATGGATGATCGAGCTGCTTCAGATGCAGCACGTCGAGCATTCCGTATTGCTGAGATTTATCTCACAGAAGCATCACGCTGGGCAAATCCACGCCCTCAGCAGCAGGCACAGCCATCAGCTCCAGTCTCTACTGAAGAGACGCCCGAAACAATAGTAGAAAATGCTACCGAAAGTGAGCAAGCTACTACTGAGAGCGCAGAGTAAATAATCGTACTGTTTCACCTTAAACCCCAGCTTTGAGAAACACTCAGAGCTGGGGTGTTTTTCTTCCTTTATCTATTAGGGAGATGAATGCGTCATTGTTAACATTTTACTTGATTTATGCACTTGGATCGGGTAGTGTATTGCCATGTACGTATTAGCAAACTTGGGCTCTCCTTCACACTGGCTGATTCTCATCATCGTATGCCTCGTTATCTTCGGTGCTAAGCACTTACCTGATATCGCCCGCAATCTCGGTAAAGGGATGGGTGAGTTCAAAAAAGCTCGAAAGCAATTCGAAGAGGAGTTGATGAAAGAGGAAAAGAGTGATTCTGATTCTAAGAAGATTGCTAGCGAAAAGTCCGGCTCCAGTAATAATGAAGCGGCAGCGAGCAATACTAAGAAAAACGAAGATTCTATCGATGTCTAAGTGACTTGCCGGAATTTAAAACTCATACAACAGAAAGCTTTAAAGCTCTGCCGTGGATTCTCGTCTACGGCAGAGTTTTTTTCTTACGCAGCTTTATCTTCCATGAAAGTCATTCTCAATACTTAGAGACAGGAGGTTAAAGGGATAGAGTGATTCTGTCAAGAGGCAGAATCCTTGACCAACTCCTGACTCAGGGATCTGAGTGACGCGGATAGCTCCCGTGTAAGGGAAGCTGAGATGGTCACGCGCTGGGTCGTATACTTCCCACTGATCCACATGGGTAGCCTTATAATTAAACCTCGCCTCACTATTGAGAAGACGTAGTTTCACACGCGCTTGTTGGCTCACGGTGTTGTAGCTAGTCTGATTCTCGATGGGGAAGGTCTCTATAGTTGATTGTAAGGGAATACCTATGATGTACTTATCTCCATTGTTAGCACCTGTGACAGTGCATCTACCTGAGCTATCAAGAGTTGCTTTTTTTGAGGCATCTCTACTATTTGAAGGATAATAGACGACTTCCTTGCCAGCGAGGTGTGGTGCGGATATCACGCCATTGTTTGCGCTGACTGTTACGTGCGAGTCAAGGAATACTTCATCACCTTGTATGCACTCGATATACATCTTCTCTCCACGCTTAATGATAAGCCAGACATCATCATCATGATTCGTAGCAGAGACGAGACATGAGACATGCACGACACTAGCGTCTTTGAAGCTGACACGCTGCCATGCGTTTACTCCCTGAGAACTATTCGTCGTAAGAACAGCGAGTGTTCCATCATTCATGAGAACCCATACGCGTGTGCTTGAGCCGCGCTGGGCGACCCATTCTTTGATTCCAGATGTGAATAGATGCTCAGCGAGCATACTCGTATCTGTCGATGTGTAGCCATCAGCTTCTAGTTTATAAGAGATCTCTCGTAGGCGTTTTCCTCCGCGTTGTACATAAAAGATGCTATTCTCCACCCCTTCAGCTTCCATGTTTTCACTACCTACTGTTGACTGCTTTTTAAATGAGGCACTCGTAGGCGATATGCCACCCGAATCACTACTGGTGAGTAGCCATTCTGCATCTGTTGTCCCTAGTAAAAGACCACGTTCCGTACTCATCCAGCACATCCGACTCTGTCGGCTCGAGGATAGGGTGAGCTCGAGGGCATCGGTATCATCTGAGCCTAGTTTAAAATTATAAAAATCATCTAATGCACTAGCTCTTAGAGTTGTAGGTTGCGCTGCTGTCCCTCCTAACCAAAGCCTCCCTTCATGAACACCTGCGAAGCTTGGAAATCCATTCATCGCTCCAAAGGCTGTGAAACTCGCTTCTATCGGGAAGAAGTCATCTGGTATACTCGCCATCTCATCGACTAATCGTACACGCAGCGACTTCCCAGGAGCGCTATAGGGACCTACAACGAGGAGTTTTAGGTCATAGGACATTTGTTCTATGCGGAAATAGAAAGGACTTTTTGAAGAAAAATGCATAGTGCTTAGGCAGAATACAGCCATTCGAGATGGCTTCTTCTCAAATCCACTAAAGGCCCAATTCTTTCGCTCAGAGTATGAAGTCTGAGAAAATTGATGCACACGATGCCACTCCCATAAGAGATAGTCGTCTGAAAAAGTACCATCACCTCTGCCATAACTTCTTCGTAACTCGAAGCTAGAGTCCCATTCATTTGATGTTTGAAGACTCCACCCTCCAGCAACAGATAGAGGGAAATCATCACATAGCAAGATCACACCAGACATAAAGTATGTCGGAAACGCTGATGGATGAAGATTGTCATGGTCTTTAGCAAATGATAAAGACCATGGTCTTATCACGGTGTAAAATAGGTGCTGATCTGTATCAGGCCAACGTATAGCAATGACATCTCCCTTATTAAAAGAACTTCTATCCTTGAGACTATCGATAATCGTAGCATAGATGTTGAAGTCGGCATTCGTATAGTAATCCTTCGAATCAGCCGTACAGTTTATGATTACATGTTCATTATCGTACAGCCCTGACTTGTGAACATCGAGTGGGAAGTTGTCAGGAAAATCAATAACATAGTCCTTATTGTCTCTATTGTAGAGAGTTACATGAATACCATAAGGCACTTCGAAAAGATTTTTCCCCTTAGGTAAAGGGTCAAATGGGCAACGCTCATATACCCAGTCAAGTTCATCAACACGCTTGATCTGACAGGGATGTATATGGGGGCTGGTGACGAAAATGACATCGTTCACCTGAATGAAGCGTAAACTAAGAAGTATATCCTGACTCGTCCATGGGGTTTCGAGTATGTAGATACTTCCGTTCGAATTACGCAGCCAGTCTGTCATATTCCAGAAGCGTATCCCTCCGAGGAAGATTTCAAGGAGGAGATAGTCATTTTCTGAGTACGTAAAAGGAAAAAACCGAGATGTACCTGAGCTATTATAGATCTCAGATACGAAACGTGTGCCATGACGTCTTGTTATTCCTCCGTATGGTTCTACGAGGAAGTTTTCAATGCGCGCAGCACCCTTGCTGTACTGGGCTAGATCAAATCGAGTGGATAACCATGGGCTAAGCTCACCTGCTGTAAAACCAAGTATAAATGGATTGTCTTGCATAAGGCTCTATTGAACCTTAACGCGAGAAAAGAACAAGAAATACCTTAGCTAAGCACGATCATATCCATGAGGATCGCAGTGTGCATAGGCTAGTTTATTGTCTCATTGGAAACGATTCCGTCATAGATCGTCAGAACGCGGTCTCCACGTGCCGCCACTAAGGGATCATGCGTCACTAGTACTAGCGTGGTTCCCTGTTCTTCACCTAGTTCGAAGAGAAGATCAAGTATCTGCTTGCCATTTTTCGAGTCAAGATTACCCGTGGGCTCATCGGCGAAGAGAATGCTAGGGCGATGGGCGAGGGCACGTGCGATGGCCACTCGCTGCTGTTCGCCGCCAGATAGTTCATTGGGGAGATGATCTAATCGAGAACCTAGGCCAACACGCTCTAAGAGCGCGGCTACACGATCCGTTGCCTCCTCGCCTGAGATGGATGTCGCGAGTGAGGCGTTTTCAAGAGCAGTGAGCTCGGGCATGAGCATGTAGTTCTGGAAGATAAAACCCATCATCTTGTTACGCATGAGAGCTCGCTTACGTGGGCTTAGCTTGTAGACGGATTCACCATCTATAATGACTTCTCCTTGTTGTGGTACTTCGAGGCCTGCGAGGGTATACATGAGAGTCGTTTTGCCAGCTCCACTAGGACCACAGAGGAAGACTTTTTCACCCTTCTTTATATGCAGGTTGAGTCCGTGTAGAACCTCAATAGTCTTGTGTCCAAGTGCGTAGCTACGGTGTAAGTTATTCGCGATGATCATGAGCAGGTCATTTCTATGTTATCGATGAGACGTACCTTACCAAAGAAGGCAGCAATGGCTAAAAGAGCAAGCTTACTATCCTGACTTATTGGCTGGAGTGTCTCCGCATCAAGGAAGTCAGCATAGTCGATCTGCACTCCTTCTATGGACTCCAGATTTGATCGTAACTGGGAGAGTATGCCCTCTATGGCCTGCCCCTGCAAGAAGTGGTCTCTCGCCTGAAGAAGTTGCTCTCGGATGCGTGGAGCTTCTGCGCGGTGTTGGGCTGTGAGTAGAAGATTACGACTAGACAAGGCGAGACCATCACAGGCACGTACAGTTTCAGCACCGTGAATATTGACCTGAATGTCCATATCACGAACAAGTCGGCGTATGATTGCGAGCTGCTGGTAATCCTTTTTCCCAAAGATTGCATCTGTAGGAGATATGAGATTAAAAAGCTTGTGCACGATGAGACACACCCCAGCAAAGTGCCCTGGGCGCGTCGCTCCGCAAAGTCGCGTGGAAAGCTCATGCTCTTCTACTGTAATCGAGCGATCGGGGCTATACATCTCTGAGATCGCAGGCATGAATAGGACATCCACGCCACGCGATTCACAGCATGCGATATCCTCATCTGGGGTACAGGGATAACTGTCGAGATCACTAGCTTGATTAAACTGCACAGGGTTAAGGAAAACGGTAGCGACGAGGATGCCATCTTGACCTGCGAGATCTCGGCCTTGGTCAAGCAAGGCTGCATGCCCTTCATGAAGTGCGCCCATGGTGGGGACGAGTACTCGACGATGCTGCGTATATGTAGAAAGGTGATTTAAGAGTTCTTGCTTAGTCGTGCAGATCTGCATGGCGACATGCTAGCATGTATAGCGTAAAGATACAAGGCAAAGGCGCTAAAAAGAAAATAATTTTGTCAGTATGGTAATTTTTTGATGCATTTTCTTGACGCGACCTATCTAATTGCTATAATTGCACCTGACTATACCACATAATATCATGAAGTTCCCTACTATTACTGGACTGACACTTGCAGCATGTGCTTTCGCAAGTTCCGCACAAGCTGAAATTAAAGTTGCTGCAGTTAACATGCAAGACCTCTACAAGTCTTTCTACAAGCGTGTCGAAACTGAAAAACGTCTTAATGCACAGAAGACAGAAATCGAAGAAGAAATGAAGAGCCGTGCCGAAAACCTCAAGGCTCTCGGTGAAGAACTTAACGCAATCAACAAGAAGAACGATCCTGCACTTTCGCAGGCAGCTCGTCAGAAGATTCAGGCTGAGTTCACAGCTAAGGTTAATCAAGCACAGGCAGCAGAACAGGAGTTCAACCAGTTCCGCCAGCGTCGCGAACTCGCATTCAAAGAAATGCAGCGTCGTGAGATTCTCCTTCTTCTCCAAGACATTCAGAAGATCGTTGACGAATCTGCAGCCGCAGGTGACTATGATCTACTCATCAACTCTGGTGCAGCATCCCCCCCACTTGGCACAATGGTGTTCCCATTCGTAAAGAAGACACTCGACATCACACCTGAGATGATGGAGAAGCTCAACGAAGGCGCACCTGCAGGTTACAGCCCAGAAGCTGAGATCGAGCGCGCCAATGGCAATACCGGTGCTCAATAATTCACCACATACTCCCATATGAAGCTGAGTATTGACGATATCATCAAGCTCACGGGAGGTAAGCTTCTTAAGACGACTCCAGAGATAGATATCTCTGGAGTCGCTACCTTGTCAGAAGCATGCCCAACGGAAGCAAGCTTTCTCGGAAATGAGAAATACTATGCAGATTATCTGCAATCAAAGGCAGGACTCATCCTTGTGCCTCCCTCACTTCCAGACTATCCAGAAGGCCCCGCTTATCTTGAGGTGGAGAATCCATCCCTAGCGTTCAATGCGCTGGTATCGCACTTTATGAAGGCGACTCAGGAGTTCACCGCGGGTATATCACCTCAAGCCGTGATCGAAGAAGGTGTTATTTATAACGCCGATAAGATTCGCGTGGCCGCAGGCTGCGTTATTGAGTCAGGTGCTGTCATCGGTGATGGCTGCGATCTAGGACCTGGATGTTGTATAGGACGTGGAGCTGTGCTCGGTGAGGACTGTAAACTTTTCGCACGTGTTACAGTGCGTGAACGCTGCATCTTAGGTAAGAAGGTTGTCATTCAACCAGGTGCCGTCATCGGTTCGGATGGATTCGGCTTCCTTTTAAACAAGGAAACTGGTAGTTACGATACCATCGATCAAGTGGGTATCGTCGTCATTGGAAATCACGTTGACATCGGAGCGAACACGACGATTGATCGAGCGAGATTCGGGCGAACGACCATCGGTGATGGGTGTAAAATTGATAATCTTGTTCAGATAGGTCATAATGTGCGTATAGGAAAGCATACCATCATCGTAGCGCAGACCGGCATCGCTGGTAGTACTGTCGTAGGTGACTATGTGACGATTGCTGCACAATGTGGCATATCAGGGCATCTCCAGATTGAGAACCGTGTGGTTATTGGCGCGAAGTCAGGAGTTCTTTCGAATTTAGCAGAGGGTAAAACTTACTGGGGCTATCCCTCAGATACCTACCTCAATGCAAAGCGTCAAATGGTGTCCACGCGTCAGTTACCAAATGCGCTCAAGCAGCTCAAACAACTTCAAGCTGAGGTCAATAAGTTACAAAAGATGCTTTCAAATGAAGCAGAAACTTGTGATTAAGTGACTCCTTAACTTAATATGATTTAGATTCGTCTTGCATAGCAGGGCGAATCTTTTTTTTGTAGAGCTATCACTCAACCACACTCCCACGGCTTACGCTTCGCCTTCGTGATATGTGGTTGACGTACATAGATGGGTGCTGGTGGTGTTGCTATCAGAAGTGCTTGTTGAGTACTGGATAAACGATTCCAGCTTTCTATGAGTCCTAGAGCCGTGGGGCGCAGATCAGTGGCTGATAGTACGAGAGCGTGCTTTGAGAGAAGTTCTGACGATTCGACACTCACGAGTGTTTTAGCATCTGATAATAGCTGCTGTACCTGCTCCAGTGTTGCAACTTCTATCAGACCATCGGGATGTCGTAGAGTCCATCCACCGCGCTTCGCATCGGAGATGATCCATCTTGAGGCAGCCTCAGAGAGCTGTTCCCATGAGTCAAGGGCAACAACAGGGCAGCCTTTTACCACTGAGATGCCTACAGACGCAGCAAGTGCTACGCGCACACCGCCATAGCTACCTGGACCTGCCCCTACAATAATAAGATCAAGTGATGCATTTCCTAGTAGCTTCATGCATTCATCTAGTGCTGGGAATAGCTCTGCATCATGGTTACGCGCCACTTCCCACTGATGCTTCAGTAGAATAGTACCATCACTCGACATGAGGCATAGTGATGATGGGGCGAGGGAACATTCTATGGAGAGTATGTTCATGAGGGGCGGGTGAGTTGTGCTGTCGTCCATTTCCCACGAGTAATACGTTTTTGTAACTCCAAACCATGCTTTTGGGCTATGGCGATCGTTTCATCTGCTTGCTCCTTGAGTATGCCTGATATGATAAGAGTTGCACCTTTGTTCATGCTGGAGATAAGCATGGGGAAGGCTTTTTGTAGAACGGTGGAAAAGAGATTTGCGAGCAGTATGTCAGCGAGCTCATCATCTTGTGCTTTCCATTCGAACACATCAGCTTGAAAAAGTTGTAATTTCTCTGCACCTCCATTGCGATCAATATTGCGCTGTGCTATTTCTACCGCTTGTGGGTCGAAGTCGTAGGCGATGGCACTCGCTGCCCCTAGATGAAGTCCTGCTAGGGCAAGAATAGCCGTGCCACAACCAGCATCGGTGAGTTTCCATGTTCCTGCCTCCTTGCTGCGTGCATAGTCGCAGAGAAGACGTAGACAAGTGGAAGTAGTAGCATGATCTCCTGTGCCAAAGGCCATTTCTGCGGGCATCGTGAGAACGATGCGTTTTGGATAGCGTTTGCGAAGTTTCTTCATCACTTCAGCGTCGTCACTGGAGCTGATGACAATTTGCTGTCGGATGAGCAGGGGGGCTTGGTTCTCTGGTGCGGTAGCTGCTACCCAATCCGTCGCAACAAGCTGGGCTACTTTTCCGCCATGACATGCGGCGAAGAGGAGTGCTTCTTCTTCCTGCTCCCAGTACACATCCATTTCTAGATGTGTGGCTGCATAGTTTTGTGATAGTACACTATTGGGGTAAGCGGCGAGGAGATCTTGCCAGTGCTGCTCTTCGCTGATGGGGACTTCGTGATGCCAGTGCCACATATTGGTGTTAATGGGATGATTATTGATCGAGTAAGTTATTTCCCAGACTCCAAGCATCTTCCTTGCTGATGATGAAGAGGTCACCCGTTTCTACTATTTGACCGTAGAAGGGGGTGTCTGGATTACTTACATTGACAGGCGCAATTTGTAGGGTGATCGATTTCTTGACCCTATCTTGGTCGCTGAAGAGGGAGTCGGTGATCGCCTTATCATCAGCTTGGTCTTGTAAATATTCGTGTGTTGCTACACCTCCTTGGAGCTGTTTTTGAGATTCTATTTGCTGAGCATCTGCAGCATTATTATGAACGATGAAGCCAGAGCGTTGAGATATATTGCTGAGCTCTAAGTTGAGTTTGAGTTGGAAAGCTGGTTGTTTCAAGGCTCTGAGTGCGGGAGTATGAGAGGCTGGAAGCCAGCGAATGACTCTTATTTTGTTTAGATTACGCAGATAATTAGCAGCTCGGTGAGAGTTGATCTTCATGCTAATATCTTCCCCATTAAGTGTTCCTGACCATCGGTCACCTATGTAGTCAAATGATAGATCTAGCTGTGCAGTTTGGAACTGCATCACCATACTCTTGAGTGCTGATATGGGGAAGCTAAGAGCACGTTTATCCTTCCACTGATACTTGTCGAGGGAGAGATACTTAGCCACAGCGGTAGATAGCTCTCCTATGACGCTGCTGCCTCGCTCATGAACGATCCATGTGGCTGGGATATCAGGGTTATCTGACCGTTTGTATTTAATCGCGTAGCTAATAGGAGGTCTATCCTTGATCAGGGGCATATCATGTCCAAATATGACTGAACGATAACTGCAGGGGAGAGGTAGTACTGTGATGCTGTAGTCTGGTCGATCGAGTCCATATTCATGAAGGATTTCATAGTAATCATCACTTGCTTTGATGTCTCGCAGCACCCTGACCATAGGTGTACGATTCAGCGAGGTAAGAAAGGCTGATACTCGACTTTCATCAGCTGCTTCATAATTAGATGCTGATGAGAACATCCATTTAGCTGGCACCTTGCTATCTGCATCTCCTGGGATGAGTAAAAGGCGAAGAGGGGCTTGGGCATAGGGGGTATTCACAGAGACTCTGGCTATGTCTTGCGCAGGTATGGAGCTGAGTTCTAGTGAGCGTAGCTCATCGAGTGAAAGAGTGAGATCCTCTGTATATATAGGAGTCTTGCCTTGGCGAAGCTGCTCTAAAATAGGATCAGGAAGTAGAGGCAGGCTGAAGGATGCGTTGATAATGGCAGCATAGCTTCCCTTTCGAACGACGCGTGGGGATGCGGGCAAGCTAAAGACGACATTGCGATCTGAAACTGTAGCGTAGCTAATGGTGGAATCATCTTTCTCAGAAAAGAATGGGGGGTAGATATGAAAGTCTAGCTTCTTTCCTGTTGTGCTTCTGATTGTGATTGAGACGGGATTGCCTTGCTTGGAGAGGTCAATAGCTGATTTATCCTCTACTCGAATTGCCTTGATTTCGAGTAAATCGGTAATAAGGTCATCAATAGCATAGCTGTTTGCCTTCGTGATAATAGGGCGAATGATTGTCCACGCAGCCTGCGCACTGGGACGCTGTGCTGTGATGGTCGGTGTATCTCCCACGTGCTTAGCGATGCTCAGTGAAGTAATATCGTCAGCAACGAAGCTCAGTGGGGAGAGGTCACGCAATCCTTGGAGACCATTATTAAAGATGCTAAGAATATTCCCTGTAACGACATGGATACGCTGATCATTGCCATAGAAATCGGTGCGTAGATAGGTCGTCGGGATAACTGTCTTCTCTTCCTCTGTGTCGGCAAACCAAGGTGCTGTAGCACCGAGTGTGTAGCGCGCCACTGTAGTACGCTCAGACCCAAGTGGTCGTTTCAAGGTGAGGCTGTACGGTGATGTTTCAACTCCAAACTCACGAAGGCTACCCTCAGTTGATTGGTCAAGGGGGAGTGTATCGATGAGTACAGCCTTCTGTGTGAAGGCTAGGATGGCTTGGGCCGCCAGAGGATTCATTCGGTCAGAAAAGGGGGCTGTAATCCACCAGCTCCCATCTGCGTGGCGCTCGCACTCTAGCCTATCATGCAGATCTTCAATGCGCATCCAATCAACCTCATGCAGCTGATCAAGAGTGCTCGCCTGAAAGAGAGCTTCTCCTTTCTTAAAGCTATACCACCCCGTAAGACGCGCTAAGTTGCCATCGATGACAAGTAGTGAGGCCGCTGCCAGAATTAGGAGCGTTAAGATAGAGAGGACGATCGTAGAGAGATAGCGCATGAGAGAGAATCCTTAGTGACGACGGATATTCCAGATAATGAGTGCAATGAGAAGAGCACTCAGGGGCAGCCCCAAGAGAGTGATATATTCTAAGAAACTCTGAGAATGACGGTTTAAGTCAATTTTCATTGTGAGATCTTCATTCGTGCTCTTACCTGCGTATTCAGAGCGATCTGTCATCCATGCTGTAAGTGTGCGTATGTAGTCACGTTGCTCGCGCTTACTTCCCTCCTTCACGAGTATGTCTGTATTGCCAAGTACAAGCATGGTAGAGAGATTATTCGTATCACTATGAGAACCCTTAGTGATAGCTGCTCCGAGACAGAGCGGGCCTTCCTTATCCTCATCGGGATTGAAGCTAGGGGCGAGATCACTACGAGTCTCACCATAGTAATCGGGAGATGCTTGTAGGATATCAAAGGTGTTTAACTGCTGGATGGAGGCGAGATTCTCATCTGCGTGTTCAAGCGTAAAGGACATGCTCTGTCCTTCTAGGTTTGTAGAGTGATACCAGAAAGGGCGCGTGGCATTCAGGCCTTCAGGGAAGAGGGCGGTTATGTTATAATAGGCTCGCTCACGGTCACGCAGCAGCACTCGATCGTGGTTAGGGCGCACCCCTTGCTCACGAATAAATCGATAGAAGCGTGGGAGATCTGTATTCACAGGGTCGAGTGCTACAAACACAGCCTGCTTGCCTTCGCGCTCCCAGAAGTCACGGATTACGCCCATTTCTTGCTCATTGAAGTCAGTTTGAGGGGCGATGATGAAGAGTCCTTCTGCGTCTGCTGGTAGCGTCTCCACACCAGAGAGGTTAATCCAAGAGAGCTGAATATTAAGAGATGCTGCGATCTCTTCAATCTGACCTAACAGGTGCTTATCATCACGCGATACTCCCCCTTTACCCTCGACAACATACATCTGACGCATATCACCTTCTACTGCCTCCACGATAGCTGAGCTAAGTACCTCATCCATCATGAGAGCAACGGCGCGCTTCGTCATGTCGGGGAGTGTCTTATACTTGATAAATGATGCACCTGGACGTATGCGAACGTGCTTGCGGTCGCTACGCTCTTCGAAGGTCTTCATCGCGATGGACGGATTCTTGCGTGCATCGATGACAGCGAGATTCTGCGTGAAGTCTACGCCATAGATCTGAGAGATCTCGCGTGCGCGATGAGGTTGACGCAAGGGGTCAAAAACCTCTACTTCTATCTTACCATTACTATGACGCTTGTACTCTTCGAGAAGAGAATACATGCGAGGATAGTTTCGTGTGCTGCGCTGGAAGGCAAAAATAATGCGTATAGGGTGTGCTTCATCCGCTGAGGGGTACTCTTGAATTCTCTTGCTATTCAGGATGTTTATCGTGCGTTCAGAGATGGTATATTTTTGCTCTTCTGTGAGGTCGCGCTTGGTGAACTCCTGACTAGAAATGAAGTTCAGAGTGATGATCAAGATGGCTAGTAGCACGATGTTAACCCACGCTAGAGGGTTTTTCTTCATCGTGCGAGCAGCTGGGTTTTTGTGATTTTTCATATCAATCTAAAAGAGAGTGTTCCTAGGTTTATCGTCTCCAGCGGCGGTAGTCTACAATGCGACGCGTCAGAGCTAGTGTGAACAAGGTGAGGGTGATATAGAGAACAAAGGGGCGTGAGTCAATTAAACCACGAGAGAATGAGGATATCTGATCTGTGATAGAGATATAATGGAAGAAGCCTGCTGCTGGGAACTCACCCCACAGCTCTGTGACCACCCCCATGAAGTAGTATGTAATCATCATACATGTGCAGACAATCGCTGCTATGATCTGGCTTCTTGTCAGCGCGGAGCAGAGAACTCCCAGAGCGATGAAGAAGCTACCCGATAAGAAAAGGATACCAAAGGCTCCATACCAGTCTGCGAGTCTATACTCGATCATTCCTGTCGATTGTATTCCATAGAATGCCTTAGTGAGAGAATTCGCCAGCTCACTCAGCCACGGATAGAGCATCATAGGCATCCAGATGAGCATATAGAAGATGTAGGCAGCTAGATACTTGCCGAGTAGAATATGAGTCGTCGTCACAGGAGCTGTCAAAAGACCTTCGAGGGTACCCATTCGCTCTTCTTCCGCAAAACTGCGCATCGTGATGAGTGGGATCAGGAAGATGAAATAAAACCAGAATGTCATATTATCAAGCATGTGGTACATGACACCTTCATCAGAACCTATGCTCATGATCTTTAAAACAGCCTGTAGAGAGAAGGCTTGCAAGCCCATCGTACACGCAAAAATCACCCAGCCGAAGGGCGTGGCGAGAAAACTTCGCATTTCGCGCATAAAGATCACATGTATCGTGCGAATCGAGTTGCGCGTGCGCAGAATATGGTCACGAGCCGAAGAGCTGATTTCTGTTGGCTTCTCTGATGGAGTGGGGGACTGATGTGACATGAAGAAAAAGTAGAAAATATGGTTATTATTAGTCGTGACGCGTCATCTCAACGAAAACATCTTCAAGTGTAGGCACATGGCGATATATCTGGCGTAGAGTGAAGCCTCGTGAGCAGATGATGTGTGCTGCTACTTCGCGTGTGTCCGTCTTGGGCTCTGCACGCAGTGTGAGAGAATGCCAGCCTTCTTCACATGTGCTATTGTGAATAACTTTCTTAATGGCTTCAAATTTAGTCAGTTCAGACACAACGGTAGAGAGATCGCCCTTGAACTCTAGTGAGACTCTCCCCGCTGTACGTAAGTTTTTTGTAAGATTTTGGGGAGTATCAGAAGCTTTAATAAGCCCCTGATCGATGATAACTACCTTGTTAGCAATCATCTCAACTTCACTGAGTATATGCGTAGATAGGATGACAGTATGATCGACGGAAAGCTGTTTGATGAGTTCGCGAATTTGGCGTATTTGATTAGGGTCTAGACCATTTGTTGGTTCATCGAGAATGAGCAGTTCGGGGCTACCAAGAAGAGCATCTGCAAGCCCTACACGCTGTCTATAACCTTTAGACAATGTGTTGATTAGCTTTTTTTTCTTAACCTCTAGTCCACAGTGATCTATGACGATTCCTATCTGCTGCCTGACGGATGATCCGCGTATACCCTTGAGACGTGCGCGGTAATCGAGATATTCGTAGACACGCATATCATCATACAGAGGTACATTCTCTGGCATGTATCCTATGTGACGACGCACTTCCAATGACTGGTCTATGATGTCATAGCCAGCGATGCTAGCTGTACCTGCAGTCGGAGGTAAGTAACCTGTGAGCATCTTCATTGTCGTTGTCTTGCCAGCTCCATTTGGTCCAAGAAAACCGACAATTTCTCCTTTCTCTATTTCGAAAGTGGCGTCTTTAACTGCTTCCATACGTCCAAAAACCTTGTACAGATGTTGCGCTTTTACCATGCTCATAAGTCAAGCGATTCTACCACATTTAGCGACCACTTCAAGAAGAATAATTCAATGCAATATAAAATTTGGCATTATCTGCATTATGTGAAGTTGTAAATGTAATTTGAAACTTGACGTATCTGTATTCTTCGCGTAGTATCGTGGATATGGTTAAGTGCACTATAGATTACCAAGGAGAGCTTCGCAACAAGATGACACATGTGAATTCTGGCATTACAACCATCACAGATGCTCCTTGTGATAATCATGGCAAGGGTGAATCATTCTCTCCCACCGACATGATGTGCTCTGCTATGGGGGCTTGCATGTCGACTATCATGGGCATCTATGCACAGCAAAACGGTGTGGATATCAGTGGGATGCATATCGAAGTCATTAAGCATATGGCAACACAGCCACGACGTATAGCTAAAATTGAGACAACGATCACTGTCCCCCTCCCCTCATGCACACCACATCGTGAGGCACTCATGAACTGCGCTCTTACCAGTCCAGCTATGCAGAGTCTACACCCAGATATCGAGGTTCCTATCACGTGGATCTGGTCTGACACATCTTGCTAACTTATTCTGTATGAGTAGAAAAACTTACATGTACTGGGTGCTTCCCCTGTTCACACTGTTGAGCAGTATCCCTATCTTTTTTAATTTCCTCGGTCATGTAGGAGGTCTAGTAGTCGCGGCACTTCTTATTCTCGTCAGTTGGGGTGTTGTGTGGATGCGCCTTTACATGGGGCAATTAGCACGTCCTGAGCTAGCAATACTAACTATTGCGCCTATGGCTTTCTTTACCTACATGCGAGCTGTACCCTCCGCCATGGATGCCCTACAGGGGGCTATGTGGTCTAACCTTTATTTTTTCTCATGGGTGGCGGCAGCCATCGTAGGTTCAATGAGCTTCAAACCAACGGCTGACGAACGACCAGCAAAGGGTGAGCGTGATGTGACGCGCATAATCCTTAGTAGTATTTGCATTATTTTCTGCCTGATTACTTGGGCTCAAACAAGTTTTACTCTATTTCTTCCTTCCCAAAATTAACATCAATTGATACATATGAACAACAAAATTGCTACTTCAGCTCTCATCGCTCTCTCCACACTGAGCGCTTTCACCTCATGTACTTCTACAAGTACAGAACCTGTCTGTCCCCGTGAATCTGCGTGGAACGCCTTCACCCTCGTTAGCGTCCCTGCTACAAGCACGCAGACCGTCTATGTTGAGAAAGCAGCACCTGTCAGAAGCTACGAAGCAACACCAGCAGTATCTGCCACACCGGTAGTGATCCGCACAACGAAGCAGACTATCACCCCACCGCCTTCGCCAAGTGCCGCGCAAGAGACAGAATACGTACCTACCATGCCAGGGCGTGGTCGTGCACTTCGCTCTACCTACTAAAAAACTCATCTTTCTTCCATGGCGAAGCTAAGACTCGATGTTCTCGTCACACAGCTCGGACTGTGTGACTCACGAGAACAGGCTCAGCGACTCATCCTAGCAGGTGAAGTGTCGGTAAAAGGTCAGTTGGTGACAAAGCCCGGCACAAAGGTTGACGATAGTCATCCAGTTACTGTGAAAAATAAGCCTCGATATGTTAGCCGTGGCGGACTAAAAATGGAGGGCGCATTACGTGCTTTTCCCGTCGATGTTACTGGTAAAACCTGCCTCGATATTGGATCTTCTACAGGAGGTTTTACCGACTGCCTCTTACAGCATGGTGCTGCCCGCGTGCATGCGATAGATGTAGGCACCAATCAACTAGTCTGGAAGCTGAGGAATGATCCACGCGTTATCGTAAAGGAGCAGTTCAACGCCCGCTACTTGACATCAGATGATCTTGGTGAACTCGTCGAAGTAATCGTGAGCGATGTTTCTTTCATTTCTCTTACAAAGATCCTCCCCGCAGCCAAGGATTGTCTGCGTGACAACGGAGACTTTCTCTTACTGATTAAACCTCAGTTTGAGCTTCAACCAGAAGATATCGGTCCGGGTGGCATCGTGAAGGATCCAGCCTTGCACCAGCAGGCTATAGAGAAGATACGAGCGTTCGCCTGTGATGAACTCGGCCTTGAATGGATGGGAGTCGAGGACTCTCCTATCACTGGGATGGAAGGTAATAAGGAATTCTTAGCTTGGATACGTAAAAGCTAAGTATTTATCGAGAAAAAAGCCCCCAGTAAGAAGTGCTGCTTTTTATCGTGAACTTTTCCTAGTCAAGGAATCTTGTATCGATATCCTCTTGCCCCGAGATGAGCTCAGCTAGAACAGGAGTATTGCAGTACTCCTCTATCTGTCTTCTATTAGTCAGGCTTGCTAGATCCCATTCTTCGGCGCGGTGGTTTAAGATGATCCCATGGCAGTGAAGCCCACGCTTTTCGATAGATTCGAGTGTGAGTAAGGTATGATTAATCGCACCGAGCTTGTTTTCCACAACAAGGATGATAGGTAATGCAAGGTCAGTTGCGAAGTCTGCCATCGTCCTGCCCGTTGACAGAGGCACATACCATCCCCCTGCCCCTTCTACCAGTACGGTTTCGTACTGTTGGGCTAAGTGTTCATAGGCGCGCCTCAGCTCACTCTCGTCGATACTTGTCTGCTCTAGTTCACAAGCTATGGCAGGTGCGGTAGCTGAGCGTAGATAGACTGGGTTTATTTCTTCTAGGCTTAGCTTTGCCTCACACGCATCGCGTATGGCTCGAGCATCAGATCTGTCCCCACAGGCTATGGGCTTATACCCGACAGCCTTAATGCCGCGGGAGATGAGATCACGAAGCATGCAGCTTGTGACATAGGTTTTACCCACGTCGGTGTCGGTGCCAGCGATGAAGTAATGAGGCATAATACTTTAGGGGGTAGAGAGGATGATATCACCGTCTTCAAGCTTCTGTTGCTGCTCACGCTCAATACCGCCTTCTTTGACGCCTATCCAGATAACGATAGCGAGCAAGAGGGTAACAGTTTTCGCTTGCCAGTTTGTCGTAGCAAATCGCTTAATTTTACTCCACATGGTCATTCTGATAATTAAAAAGCTCTTTCACTCTTGTTGCTAAGAAAGTCATATCGACATTACGCTCAACACTACCTCCAACGGCAATCGATACTGCACCTGTCTCCTCAGAGACGATAATAACCACCGCGTCAGTTTCTTCGGCTAGCCCGATCCCAGCACGGTGTCGCAATCCCATCGATGTATCACGCAACTCTCGATTTGAGACTGGCAAAATGGCGCCAGCAGCAAAAATACGATCATTTTGTATCAATACCGCCCCATCGTGTAAGGGTGACTTTGGTACGAAAATGGTGGTGATCAGCTCACGAGAAAAAATCGCATCCACTTTAACTGCGGTACTAGCGGCACTATCCAAGCTGATCTTGCGCTCCAAGGCTATGAGTGCGCCATAACGACGACTTGCGAGCCAAGTGACTGACTCTACAATTTCCTCAATGAGATCTTTACGATTATCACCTTGAGCGAAGAAATTTAGAAAATGCTTCGTGCCAATCTTGGCGAGTCCAGTGCGTATTTCTTGCTGAAATAGAACAACAAGGATAGTTCCGATTCCAATGAGAGCACTCACCAAGTACTTGAGTACCTCAGCTTGGAAGACCTCAAGCAAGATTCCGCCAACAAGCACCAATGCGATCAGACCAATCAAGATCGCAGCTCCGCGTGAATTTCTAAACACGCGGTAGGTCTGATAGAAAATAAACCACAGAACTCCAATCTCGAAGATAGCTGTAAGCAGCGAATAGCTGGGCATGCTTCTATGCTAGCTCAGTGTTGCAAAAAAAGCAAGCGAGAAATGGGTAATCTGTAAGTTATTGAACACTTTAACCTAACTTACTGTCTTCATAATCAATATATCACTAGTCTCACATTCGTGATGCTATAACAATTAAAACACACCCTACATGAAGATTAAAAACATCACTCGTTATACTTATGAGAGTACCGATTTCTTAGGCTGGCGCGTCAGCATACAGAGACGCGGTCGTATCATAACGCGCTATTTTTCAGATCTGAAATATGGCTCTGAGGATCTATCTCTCGCAGCTGCTGTGGAGTACAGAGATCGCGTCATTGAAGAGATGAAGCAACACAGGGATAATCTGGGCACCTACATGGATGAGGAGCTACACCGATTGCAGGCGCTATTACACGATAAGGACATCTCTCCTAGAGAACTCTAATAAGACATTTTTTCTCATTCACTGCTTTACTGCTGGTGGTGTAGGAGCGATCAAGTCTCTCAGGCTTGCGTCTCCATAGTAGTTAAGCTTCTTGAGGCGCGATATCTCACGGGCTAATTCTTGAATGATATGGATGATGGCGCGTTCTTCATCAGGAAACTGAGCGAAATGAAGGATGGCTCTATCTGAATGCAGAACTTTGTTAGTCTGATGAAGCTCTAGAGAGAGGCGCTGATACTCCTCTTTAGCTTCTCTCGTGTCGTGGGCTGACTGCACCTTTTGAAGGCAAGTGAGCTGCTGTTGGAGCAGCGCTTTAACCTCATTGATGATGTCTCTTACTTCTTGAGCAGGCATCAGCCCCTCTATACCGCTTGCAAAACAAGTTGCGGTATGAGGCGTGAGCAATAAGGCGGGGACTAAAAGTCGCGACATCATGACAGAATGATAGTGGCTGGTTGTGCAATCGTCAAGTATATTAGTGATAGGTTTAGCCCTTTGACTTTTCAATGAAGGCATCAGCCTTATCATACTCAGCTTGAGTCATGAGACTGACTGCGATATAGATGACGAGAGATAAACCTATACCTATTGTAACCTGCTGCGCGGAAGAAACCTCCCAGAATGAAGGAAGATCTCCTCCGTGCTTCTGAGCGATCATACGACCCAAATTGTAGAAGCAGTAGATCATCCCGACGATCATGGAAGCCATCGCGCCTTTCGTGTTGCCGCGTCTCCAGATGAAGCCCAGGACAAGTGGAACAAATGCTCCCGTTGTAATAATGTCCGCTGCCAGCCAACTCACTTCAAGAATGGAGCGAACTTGTAAGGCAACGAGAAGCCCGAACACGGTAACTCCAAGTGTCGCATAGCGTGAGATGCGAAGCTTACGTGCTTCTTTCATCTTGTCTGTGTTGACCATATCGAGCGTAAGCGTCATAGCCGCTGTATTGATGAGCGAATCCATCGTGGACATGATGGCAGCGGAGATTCCGATGAATACGAGTGCTCCGAGAATAGGGTGCATGTGATCCATTACAATAGCCGTGACAATCCCCCCTTGGGGCAGTTCTGGATAGAGAGCAAGTCCAGCCATGCCTGTCAGTACGACAATGAGATAGAGTGGTATGAATACTAAGAAACTCATACCTGTCATTTTGAGAGCTTCGGCATCATTCTTTGTTGCAGAGATGCGCTGCCATATATTAGCCGCGATGCACCATGCTAAGCCAAAGGTTATCACGTACATCAGGTACTTTTCCATACCAGCACTGAAGTCCATATACCCAGCTTTCCCTGCCTGCTGAGCAAGATTAGCAATGGTTTCCCAACCTCCGGACTTCGCATAAGCGATGATAAATATAAGAGCTGCCGAGATCAGCAATAAAAAGAACTGAATGATGTCTGTTAATACCACACCGCGAAATCCCCCCAACAAGGAATAGATTAGGACAATACCAGTCCCTATGAAGACCGCTGAAGTATAACTAAGCCCAAGGTACTGTCCAAAGAAGTGCCCTACCCCAACCATTTGCGTGGCTGCAGTGAAGCTCATAAAGATGAGAATCATCAGTGAGAGTATCTTTGCCACCGCTGGTGAATATCGAGCACTGATCATATGTCCCTGTGTCAGGTAGCCTATGCGTCTGATGCGCTTAGATCCTAGCATCATGCAGAGCGTAGCCAGCAGCACAGGTACACCATAGTACCAGAATGCGCCGATGCCATCTTGATAGCCAAGATTCGCGGTTTCTATAGCTGAGCCAGCTCCCCACCACGATGCAATGAAGGTGATCGAAAGAGCCCAGAATGGCAAGCTGCGCCCAGCGAAGAAGTAGTCGAGTATATTTTGATTCTTTTTTTCTCGTGAGACTGCGAAGAGAAGGATGGCAAAGTAGAGCAGTAAGCCGATGAGGGCACTTATTTGGAGTAATGTCATATCATTGATATTCTATTAGTATCCAGCTTCTTCACATGCCATCATTGCAGCTCCTATCATGCCAGCGTCATTCGCAAAATGAGCGGGAATAATGCGCAAGTGCTGGTGATAGACACGAGGCAACTGAGCTTTTACCTTAGCAAGTAATGGGGGAAATAGTAGATCTCCAGCTTTTGCAATCCCACCACCAAGAATGAAGGCATCGGGTGTCAGGGTGAACATGAGCCCCATGAGAAGGCTAGCGAGCTTCTCGGTGAAGTCATCATAGACCTGCAAGGCTATGCGATCTCCACCACGAGCTGCAAGCTCTAGGGGAAAAGGCATACACTCATCAAGGCTTTTTTCAATTCCTGCGTGTCGGTAACGCTCTAATGCATCAGCAGCCATTTCATTACAACCAAGGTATTCTTCTATCCCTCCTTTATTACCAAAGGGGCCTACTTTGCCCTGATAATCGATACTCATCATCCCTATCTCACCGGTCGATAAGTGACGACCTCTTAAGAGCTGGTTAGCGACGATGATACCACCTCCGATACCTGTACCTAGGGTGATATTGACGAGGCTCTCCATGCCGCGACCTGCTCCAAGCTTCCACTCAGCATATGCCATGCAATTCGCATCATTATCCATCGCGATAGGTAGTCCGAGCTCTTCTCGCATCAGCTGACACACGGGCACCTCATGATTCCAGACAGGCACGTTCGTTAGGTGGTAAAGAACCCCACGCTTGAAGTCTACCCAGCCAGGCATTCCTAGACCAACGGCTACGATATCGGGATGCGTTACACGTAGCTGGGTGATGCATTCACACATGGCGCGGATGATGGCTGTCGGGCTATCATACTCTGCGGTGATGAGCGGCTGCGCACGGTGAATGATATGGCTTGCTTGACAGACAGATATTTTAATGCTTGAAGCGCCGAAGTCGACGCCAACAGCCTTTGGTGTATTGCTCATTGCAGCTATTATAGAAGGATTATGCTAGCTGTCAAGCGGACTCTTCGTGTAAGCAGAAGAGTTAGAAAGAGATTAATTCTCCTCCTTGACGATATAAATGGGGCGCGATTTAGACTCCAAATAGAGCTTTGACAAATACTGTCCTAGAATACCTATAGTAAGCAACTGGCAACCTCCTAAGAAGCCTATAATACAAACAAGAGAGGGATAACCGCTGACAGGATTATCCCATATCAGCGTGTTTGTCACCATGGCGCAAATATAGATAAAGCTTACGAAGCAGATGAACAGCCCCATGAGAGATGCAAGCTGCAAAGGTGCTGTGGAGAAGGATAATATCCCCTCGACAGAGTACTTGAAAAGCCCCCAGAAAGACCATGAGGTATCTCCAGCAACACGCTGTATATTGTGATAAGGAAGCCACTTCGTCTTAAAGCCTACAAAGCTAAAAATACCTTTTGAAAAGCGATTATACTCTGGAAGTGCGATGATGGCATCCAGCATCTGACGCGTCATGAGACGATAGTCGCGCGCACCATCAATGATAGGGGTGCTAGAAATCTTATTGATCAGATAATAGAACGTACGCGCAAAGATAGATCGAATGAAAGGCTCGCCATCGCGTGTTGTTCGGCGAGCAGCCACGCAGTCATACCCCTCATTCTGAATGCCCGTGAGCATATCTGAGAGCATCTCTAATGGGTCTTGGAGATCCACATCCATGATAGCGATGAGATCCCCCGTACATTTCTTAAACCCTGCGAGCATGGCTGCTTCTTTACCAAAGTTACGAGAAAAGGAGATATACTTCACACGCTCATCCTTCTTACTTATCTCTAGGATGGCATCCATGGTTGCATCCCTCGACCCGTCATCGACGAAAACTAATTCAAAATTTGCTCTAGCTTCCATGGTCGGAGCAAAGGAGAGAAATGCATCAAAGAAGCAAGGAACTGTAGGCTCCTCGTTATAGCAAGGAATAACGAGTGAAATGAGAGGTTTTTGCATAAGAGTTTCTTAACCTATTTTATCTTATATTGTGGTATGAGTCAATAGAAAAAGCCTCTCTTCCATGTGCTATGATTGATGTTCACACACGCGAACGTGCGATTCTCCATGCAATCAGTATCCATATGGCGAAGAATAGCAGCGATATCATCAAGACGATCAGTGCGCCTTCTGAGAATATAAGAGGTAATGCCATGGCTGTCCACAGCCCTCCCCCCATGATGGGCTCATGCAGAAGCTGCTTATAGCCGAAAGCTGCGGGCGCACTAGTCTTATTCTCAGGATCGACTGTACGTAGAAGCAGCAGACCTGTAGCGGTAACCCCCATAGACTGACCGAACTCTGCTATACCGCGCTCGAACCAGTCATGCTTAAAAAGGCGAGGAGCCATCCAGAGGAGCATGAATACACTCCAAGCGATGCCCACCAGAATAAGGATGAGAAGAGGAGCCCAGTTGGAGGTGATCACCTCAAGCTGGATTGTACATATGGCCGCCACAACTAAGAAGTCAAGACTCGCTCCCGTGAGGCGTTGCATCTGCCCATGGTCGATTAGCTTCGCCCACGCACTTCGCTCCGCTATTTTCTGGAGAATTAAGCCACCTATCATACAGAGGGGAAAGAGAGGAAAGGCTTTAAAGAAAATGAAACTCGTTTCCCAAGAAAGCAGTGATCGTACACCTATTTCCATTTCAGTAAGACCCTTGAGTATCAGCCATCCCAATAAGATGGCAAGTCCTAGAAGGGCAAGGTGCCATGCGAGAGAATCAATGGAATCGGCTATCACCGTCTGGCGTCCTGCTGTAGGTTGCGAATCTTGTGGATAGATACCCATGCGTGACCTTTTATCAATCTGGCGTGACTGGCATGACAGATGACCGCAACGGCGTGCCCAGTTGATCAGAGCGATACCAAGCACAACACCTGATATCATGCCAATCGTGGCCACCGTGTAGCCAAGAGCTATGCCTTCAGACCATCCGAACTCAGTCATGCTTGCTGCCATCCCCCCCACTGTACCATGTCCACCTTCGAAGCCGATTTCAAGCAGGTTTCCGAAGGCTGATGGAACTTCGAAGAGTGGGGTGAGCAGGAGAATTACCAAAGTTATCCCTATCACATACTGACCCCAAGCTTGGAGTTGTCCGTAGCAAAACTGTGGGAGAGCGAGCTGCCAGAGTTTTTTAACGGCAGGAATACTTGCCCCTAGAAAGAGCCCTGCAAAGACGATATTAATCAAGAAGCTCGGCATCTGCTTAATCCCCGAAAGCCATGTGGTGGGTACCATCGATGGAAAGGCATTCACCAGTATAAGTCCAAGTATGCCACCTATGACAGAGCTAGGAAGATAAAGCAGCTGGAGCGCAGGTATGAGTGTGCGCAGGAGCTTCCCTAGCACGAGGAGCACACTGAGAAAAATAAAAATACCTATCGCATCCATGATGACAAGTTCAGCTATAGACTATTAGTTGAGCGTTATGAGGGTGATCTCTCCTGATACACCTACGCGCATGGTAAAGCCAGGCCATATACCTGCACCATTACTCACATAGAGTTGAGTTTTGGATCCATCTATTCCCTGATAATGCCCCGATACATAGCCACCATTATAGAGAGCCACGATCTGATCAAACCCAAGAAGCATCCCACCATGGGTGTGCCCTGCGATCTGAAGATCCACTCCATACTTTGCACCCAATGGGGCGAGGTCTGGTCGGTGAGCAAGCATGATAACACATCCATTCACCCCCTTCGTCGCTTGATCATAGTCGATACCAGGTGTGGGGTATGAGCCCCATCGTTTCAGATTATCTGTTGATGAGAGATAACCTGCTACATCCCCTACCCCAGCGAGGAAGAGCTTGGGTAGAACCTCGACATTTTCATTAATGAGAGGGATGATGCCCAAGCGGCGGAACTCCGCGAGCCATGGGTGAATACCTGAGTAGTACTCATGATTACCTAGGCTCATGTAGACTCCGTACTTCGCCTTAAGACCAGCTAAGGGAGCGACTTCATCGCGTCTGAGAGATACATCACCATCGATCAAGTCACCAGGTAGGACAATGAGATCAGGCTCAAGCGCATTGGTTCGCCTCACAATCTCTTCAGCATAGGGAGCATCATTCAGCTGTGCTAGATGCAGATCAGCGAGCACAACGACTCTTAACCCTTTATATTCAGCGGGAAGATTCTCTATACTTATTGATATCTCTTTCACTGCCGGCACGCGCATAGAATCCCACATACTCCATCCTGTTAATAATGCACATAGTGCATAGACTACTACACTTGATTTTCTGTATGGGAAAGGGTATCGCGAAGATTTTTTGAAGAAGCAGACGATCCACGTGATGCCTGCAATGAGATCTCGAATGAATACCAGTGAGAGAGCAAGCACCAGAAAAACAAAGAGAATAGATCCCCACATCAACACAAGCCGAGGAGCCTCTGGCAGAAAGAATGTATTCCCCCTCCAGAGCCAATCCAAGATGATAGAACGGAATCCTCCAAGGAGAAGTGGCAGGGCTAAAAGTAAACGTAACCACCACTTAGCACGCATGGTAAATACCAGACTGAGAATAGCATAGATCGATAAAAGAACAATAACTTCTTTGTGCATAGGGCGGATTCTACCATAGAAATGGGTGCTCGTCTACAGTTAATCAGGTTCGTTATCTAGAAGAAAAATACCACTATCTCACAAAATTTGCTTGCAAATCATTTTTAAATCCTCTATATTCCCCTCGCACTCGTTCTGGACATACTCCAAAACGAACCAACTCAGGGCAGGTGACAGAGTGGTCGAATGTGCTCGCCTGGAAAGTGAGTGTACGGGTGACCGTACCGAGGGTTCGAATCCCTCCCTGTCCGTTTTCAAGGGGTAATGCTTATGCGTTACCCCTTGATCTTTTTTCACGAAGGTGAGTCATCTTGCTCTTGAGCTCATGGAAATTCTTCTTGCATGTATTCAGTGATTGCTCTATAATTTCTATCATTATTAATCATGCTTAATTTACCTAATAGTATTACTCTAGCTCGTCTCTTTCTCGTCGTGATCTTTACGATAGTGCTAGCCTTTGATGATAAGGGTGCTGTTGGTAGCACAGCTCAGCTACTAGCCTTCTGGGCATTTACGATTGGGTCTGTTTCTGACTATATTGACGGCTATCTTGCGCGTAAGCTTAATCTGGTGACCAATTTTGGCAAGCTTATGGATCCACTCGCAGATAAGATTCTTGTGTGCGCCGCATTCATCTATCTGAGCACCGTTGGAGTTTGCCCCTTCTGGGTAACCATCGTGATCATGTTCCGCGAGTTTCTCGTGACGGGGCTACGCCAACTAGCCATCGATAAGAATATCGTGATAGCTGCAGATATCTATGGTAAGTGGAAGACTGTTTTCCAACTTCTCTACTGTGGGCTTGCCCTACTCCAGCTTGCGTATGCGTCTAGTGCTAATGGATTCTTCTCCTTCTTTGCTCGCAGCGAGTGGAGTATGTGGATGGCTAGTATCCTGCTCTGGGCATCGGTAGCACTGACTCTTATCAGTGGAGCTAACTACTGCTACAAGGCTCGCAACCTCGTACGTGAGAGCTGATAGAATAGATTGAAGCCCGTTTCTATGAAGTCTTCGGATACTCAGACTATCCATCTCATGGGAGATGTTCTAGCGAGCCAAGTGGCCGCTGGAGAGGTTGTAGAGCGACCAGCCTCGGTTATCAAAGAGCTCGTTGAGAATAGTCTTGATGCAGGGGCGACACAGGTACGTGTTGATATAGAGCGTGGAGGGGTAGCACTCATACGCGTAACCGACGACGGGATCGGAATGAGTCATCATGATGCTCAGATGTGTCTACTACGTCATGCTACGAGTAAAATTCGTGATTTTTCAGATTTATTTGACATTAAGAAATTGGGCTTCCGCGGAGAGGCGATACCGAGTATCGCCTCAGTTTCAAAAATGAGTATTACCACGCGTCGTCACCACGATGTGGAGGGAACGCTAATCAAGGTCATGGGAGGAGAAGCTGCAGAGCCGCGACATGCTGGCTGTGCTCCTGGTACCTGCATCGAAGTAGTCGATCTATTTTATAACACACCTGTACGCAGAAAATTCCTCAAAAAAGAGGAGACGGAGGCTGCACATATAGAGCAGCAGCTCATGCTCCATGCACTCGTCTATCCTGAGGTGCGTTTCATCTTCACCAAGCAAGGTCAGACCATTTTTGACACGGCAGCTACGCAGGATAAGAGACAGCGCATTTCCGACTTCATGGGGCGCGATCTGGCGCGAGAACTTGTGGAAATGGAGGTCACGGAGGCACCCGGTCTTACGATCTCAGGGTATCTTCTTCCACTCAGTGCTGCGAAGAGAAATCGTCGCATGCAGTACATCTTCCTGAATGGACGTCCTATTGAGGATAAGATGCTTAACCGAGCTATTCGAGATGGGTTCGGAGGATTGCCAACGGGGCTGCACCCTACGATCTTTCTCTACATTCAGATGGATCCTGCTCTTGTGGATGTTAATGTGCATCCAGCGAAGAAAGAGGTGCGCTTTCGCCGTATGAATGATCTCTGCCACGCCATCATCGAATCGATTCGCGTGAGTCTGAGTCATCACGCGAGACAAACAGAGCCTGAGTTGTCACCACCAGCTTCACCTGTTGCTCCAGCTGCAATAGCAACAACGCCTCCTATACAACGATCTCCCCTACTCACGCGCCTCTCCCCAATCGCCCCTCGCGAGCGTCAGCGTGAACTTCCTATCGACCCGAAGAGGTCTATTCATGTTACCGTATCTCCTAATGATGAGTGTGTGAGTGAGCAAATAGCACAGGCTCTGAAAACGAGTGCTCCGGCACACAGTGAGCTCACGAACTATCCAGCGATCAATCAACAGGTCGTTAGCGAAGTCCCCAACTTTCGCCATATTGGTCAGCTTGATGAGACCTATATTCTGTTTGAGGGGAAGGAAGGACTAGTCATGCTTTCCCCTCGGGCTGCACGAGAACGCCTGATATATGAGCGATTACTAGCATCTAAGAAGCGCCCCATTCACTCTCAGCGCCTCCTGCTACCTCTGATTGTCGAGCTGGATACACGCGACATGGGGCATATGAATGATATTCTTCCCCAGCTACAACAAGCAGGCTTCAGTGCGTCTCTCTTCGGACAGCGTTCTCTTCGTATCGAAAGCTTACCCACGATGCTGAGTATCGATGAGCTTGAGCCTTTTATTCTAGAATTATTAGAATGCTTCAGTGCGCGTGGAGAAATCCGATTAGCGCGCAGTCGCAATCCTTATGAAGCGTTCATAGCGAAGCTAGCGGCTCAGTATACACAGCAGGAGAAGATCAACGCATTTTTCGCAGCACCGCATCAACTACTAGCTGATCTGCTGTGCTGCGAGATCCCATACTGCACACCATCTGGCAAACCTACACTTGTACCAATCTCGCTCAATGAGATTAAGCGTAAATTTCAATCTCGTTGATTCTGAAAAAACTCGTTCACTACCCGCTCAAATAGCTTGCCAAATAGGGGGGAATCATGCTACCTTATTCGCGCATGAAAGCTATTACAATCTTAGGCAGTAAGAGTGACCTCCCCTTCATGGAGCCCGCTCGCCAATATTTTGCTGATAATGGTGTCGAAAACGAAGAGGTGATCCTCTCCGCACACCGTGACCTTCCCGAACTCATCGAATACCTCAAGGGACTCGAAGAAGCAGGCACAAAAGCTGTACTCCTCTGCGTCGCAGGACTATCCGCGGCTCTCCCAGGTGTAGTCGTTATGAATACATCTCTTCCTGTCATTGGTGTTCCTGTACCCTGTGGTCCTCTCAATGGTATAGATGCACTCCTTGCTATTTCTCAGCTCCCCGGTGGTGTGCCTGCTACAACTGTAGGTCTTCACTCCAAGGCACCTCTGAATGCAGCACAGGCTGCTCATCGCATCATCAAGCTTGCTCAGTAAGCTCACACACGCCTCAACACCACCATGACTGAGATTCGACAAGAAGAGATAGAGCAGGCTCTCGATACATGGACAGAGTCCATTCTCGAAAGTCTCCGTCAGGATGATTCTCTTCCAATCGCATTTGTTGGATTAATCAGCCATGGTGATGTGCTGGCGCAGCGTTTGGTCAAGCGACTAGCTAGCGCAGGTTACGAGGCTCTCTATGGCGCGATCGACATCACGCTCTATCGCGATGACTTTTCCATGAAAGGACGCAAGCCCGCCTTGCGTTCTTCTTATTTACCCTTTTCCACCGATGGGATGAGGCTGATCCTCATCGATGACGTCATCCAGACAGGACGCACGATACGCGCCGCCCTGAATGCTATTTTCGACTACGGTCGTCCTGCTTGTGTCGAGCTACACTGTCTCGTCGATAGACAGGGACGCGAGATACCCATCCAGCCCAACTATAGTGCCTTCCACCTCGATGGTTCGCCAGATACTCACGTGAAGGTTTACCTACAAGAGATAGATGGCGAAGACCGCATCTCCTTCTAATCGATATTTATCTACTCTTGCCACCTACATTCCTAGCACGCCTAGACCACATGAAACCACTGAAAGATTTACTCACTATAGGATCGCTCAGCGATGAGGATATCCATAACATCCTTGATAGCGCTACTGCGATGAAGGATATCTTCACAAAGAGTGTGAAGAAGGTCCCTGCTCTGAAGGGCAAGTCTGTACTCACTCTTTTCTACGAGCCAAGCACGCGTACGCGCTCTTCATTCGAAGTGGCAGCTGAGCGTCTCTCCGCTGATGTTACGACATTTAGCGTATCTACATCCGCAGTCGTGAAGGGAGAAAGTGTCCATGACACCATTGACACCCTGATGAGCATGAAGATGGATTATATCATCGTACGTCACAAGAATAGTGGTATCCCCGGTGTGATCGCTCGTCATTGCAAGGCTTCAGTGATCAATGCGGGTGATGGTGCTCATGCCCATCCGAGCCAGGCATTCCTCGATGCCTTTACCATACGTGAGCATTATGGACAAGTCGCAGGTAAGCGCGTTGTCATCATAGGTGATATCCTCCATAGCCGAGTAGCGCGCTCGACAAGCTTGCTTCTTCGTCGACTAGGAGCAGAGGTAGCCTACATGGGACCTGGTCCGCTTGTCCCACCTCAGGCACACACAGGGATCATCCGACTGACAAACTGGGCTGACACCTTTAAATGGAAGCCTGATGTTATTTATCTCCTTCGCGTCCAAAACGAACGCATGGACACCCCTTTCTTCCCTGCTGGTGATTATCACAAGAGCTTCGGCGTCACTGAGGAGCGCCTCGAACGCATCGCAGGAGAAGGTCTCATTATCATGCACCCCGGACCCATTAATCGAGGTGTTGAACTCTGCGATGCCGCTACAGAATACAGTGGTAGTCTCATCAACACACAGGTAGAAAACGGCATCGCTGCCCGTATGAGCATTCTTTACCATCTTTGCCCCCAAACACGCCAACATGACTGATTCCACAAGACAAATGCTAAGTATCCCTCACGCTGTTGAGGGTGAGTCGCAGTCACAGCAGTTTTCCATCTCCAGTGAATTGAGCTCCGAACAACTTCAGGGTGCCGTCTGGTTACCCGGTCTCTTCGACCTACATATGAAGATCACTCAGCGTGGTAAGAGCACACGACAGGTGGTGAAAGCTGCTAGCGATGCTGCCCTGCAAGGGGGAGTACTTGGCATGCTAGTCATGCCGACGAAAACGCACTGCTTCGACAACGTAGCACAGATCGATAGCTTTAATGATAGCGTCCTACAATACGCAGATAGCGACATAGACATGTATCCTGCAGGTGCTCTTTCTAAGAATCTTGAAGGGGTTCAGCAGGCTCCCTACGACACACTAAAGGATAGAGGTATACGTATCATCAGTGATGCAGAATACCTTCCCAACAGCTTGCTCATGCTTCACCGCGTGATGAAGTACGTCGCAGAAACAGGGCTCATCGTTGCGCTTCGTGGTGACATAGCCTGCTTGACAGAGAACTGCTGCGTTACACCGAGTACCACTTCCTATGATCTCGGTCTCCATGGTGCTCCGCCCTGTGCAGAAGAGATAGGAACAGAGACCATCATTCGCCTTGCTCGTGATGCAGGAGCACGACTCCACATTCAGACAGTGAGCACCGCCGAGAGTGTTGATATCATCCGTCGCGCAAAGGCTGCGGGGCAGGATATCTCAGCAGAAGTAGCCCTCCACCACCTCCTCTACACTCATGAGGATATAGGGGATTACAACACAAGCTTCAAGACCGTTCCACCACTGAGGCACGAGGCAGACCGCAAGGCACTAATCAAGGGAGTGAAAGATGGCACAATCGATTGTATCGTCAGCGATCATACCCCCTGCTCCCCCTTCGATAAGAAGCAGGACTTCCCCACAGCTCCGCAGGGAATGATCACGCTAGATCACTTCCTCCCCCTTATTTACACAAATCTTGTGAAGACAGGCGAGCTCACTTGGGAAGAAGTTATCAATGCATGTAGTACGAAGCCCGCCTCCCTAGCTGTTGGTTGCAAAAATGAGCTTCCACCTATCGTCTTCTTACCAGAAGTCAGTAGCTGCATCACAGCTGAGACCCTGCCCACTGGTACTCTCAATAGCCCTATACTAGGACAGACTCTGAAAGGGGGCATCCTGCGCTAGAATCCACCCATTCAGCGACACCTATACTCATGAATATATGTATTATCAGTGATGAGAAGCAGGGGCATCTCTCCCAGTGCCAAGGTCTTGCCGAGGCTCTGATGACAGCGGCTGATACACAGCAAACACAGCGTGAGCACCATTGCTATGAATGGAGCGTAAAAGGATTAAGCTTCTGCCAAAAACTCTTTTATCACGTTAAAGACCATCAGAGTGATGCTCCAGAGAAAATGGATCTCGTGCTCTGTGCTGGTCACAGCACGCATGCTGCGGCACTGCGAATTGCACGATTTTACAAGTGTCTGTGTATGGTCTGCATGAAGCCTAGTTTGCCTCTTTCTCTCTTTGACCTCGCTCTTATCCCAGAGCATGATCTCCCTGAGAAGAAGAGAGCCTCCAAGCGTATTTACCCAACAAAAGGAGCTCTGAATAACATACATGCGCGTGAGAGCCATGAGGGGAAGCAAATTCTTTTTCTCATCGGGGGAGAAAGTCGCGATTTCTCATGGGACAGCGATACACTTATCACACAGATCGAGCATATCACGCGCAATAGCACGTATCCAGTCATCCTCACCACCTCTCGACGTACACAGTCTGACTTCGTCCATGACGTGCGTCAAGCTTGTCCTAGCATCCTTGTTGTTCCTATGGATCAGACAGGACCACACTGGATAAGAGAGCACCTCTCCACGGCACACACAGTGTGGGTGACGCAGGATAGTGTCTCTATGGTCTACGAAGCTCTCTCATCAGGTGCTCCTGTTGGCATTCTAGATATGAATCAGCGCGATGCAAAAAAAAGCTCGCGTGTGACACGCGGACTTGCTAAACTCATCAATGATGGCTATGTGAGTACTTACACCTACTGGGCGCAGCATCGATCGCTACCGCAGAAAGATCCGCTTAATGAGGCGCAGCGCGCTGCGGAGTATATCCTAGAGCGATTCCCACAGCTGCTATAGGGCTTCTTAGTACTTCCCACCTTACACCGAAATCGGGAAGATATAGCGGCAACACTCCACCACTCTTACTTCACACAAGCACTGCATGAAAAAACTCCGTATCGTACACTACTGTCCTGCGCTAGAGCTCAGTGGTATAGAGCGCCTAGCTATTGACTTAGCCAGTGCCTTGCAGGCATCTGGGCATGAGAACTATATTATTAGCCCATCACATGAGCTACTCGCTAGGCTGAGTGTTATTGGTATCAAGCACTTACCCTTATTCCGAGGTTCAGCATGGCAGACACCGCACAGGATGAGACGTGCTCGCAACTTATTTAGCGATAATCCTATTGATATCTTCCAGTGCTACCATACACCACATGCCCTACGTGTATATCTTCCCTACTATTTTTCGCTAAGAAAGAGGAATACAAAACTCGTTGCTGTTCATCAGTCTTTCTTAGCAAAAAAACAGCTCTCGTGGTCTCTCCGTTACTATGATGCGGCTACAGCTTGCTCGCAGGGTCTTCGGGAGTATATCCAGTCATGCAATGCATATAATACGCATGCCCCCTTTTGGCATATACCCTATGGGGTTCGTGAGCAAGAATGCCATCCTCAGTACCATCCTAGTGAGAACTGGATTAGACTATGGCAGCATAACCATCCGCAGACACTCGATCGCTTCCTACTCGCGCTCCCCTGTAACATCACTCCCACGCATGGGCTCGAAGACCTCATACCCATCATTAAAGGAATTAAAGAGAAGGGTATTAATGTCCATGTACTCATCATTGCTGACACAAGAGAAGCGGATCAACAATACTTAGCAAATTTACGCCATCAGTTCCTCAGCGCAGGAGTAACGGACAATATAACATGGCTAGGTGCACGCCCTGATTTGAGGGATATCTTCACCATCTGTGATGCAACACTCTGCCTCGCAAATAAGGCTTCATCATTTAACCAAGCAGTACTGGAATCGCTCAGTCTTGGACGACCCGTTGCAGCCTATGATCTAGGCGTGGTGAGTGAAATGCTACAGAGCTTTTGGCCAGAAGGAAGACTCACACTCGGTGACACAGAAGCTGTAGTGAAGCTACTGTGCCAATGGCACGAGTCCCCCCCCATGGGTGTACGAGAAGCCCCCTACCCTTACCGAATGAAAGATACGGTACAAAACTACCTACAACTCTACGAGCAAATCATTCAGTAATAACACGCAACTGATTAGTCTGTTCACCAGCAGGTGTGTAGTAGATATCTGACGACCTCTCATAGAGAGAGAAATGAACAGGCTCTACGGTCTTTTTCACAGGATCAATAGCAAGATCCATGATGAGATATGCCGTCAGTGGCGCTTGAAAAAATGATCGGTGTAGTGTCAGCTGTGAAGCTATACGCTGGTAGTATACCTTGTGAGTATTGCCCTCAATATCGCATATAATGCGTGAGGAGAGATTGTTAAGCGAATAGCGCATATGTGCACTATCCCAGTACGAGCTCGTCGTAAGCCGAGCTGGTTGAGCGATGCAGCGTAACTTATCATTATCTTGTATGACAGAGATATGCATGCTCGCTTGCTTGAGGAGGAGAAAAGGATTCTCTTCACCCTTCTTTAGGCGGTAAAGAGAAGCTTCTGGGCTCTTGAGCATATCCCATTCCAAATTGATAGTAAAGCAACTATCACCATCTAGCGCAGAGTGTCGGTGCGTGATAGCCTCTGTAGCACGCGGTAAAAGTGTGAATTCATTGGACTGAAATGATGGGCGTATAGCAAGGAGCAAAACACCTAGACCAGCAATCGAAAACACAGTAAAGGTGCGCTTCAGATGAATATTCATGAGTCGAAGTATACAGCAAAAGACAGCGATAACAAGACTTGTTTTTGCGAAAATAATGTTATAAAATACAGTCGACACTATGAGCATCAACCAGTACGCTAATCAAGACCTCCTTGACCTTGTGGCCTATCAGCCCGGCAAGCCTATCGAAGAAACCGCACGCGAAATCGGCATGAAAGCCGAAGATATTGTCAAACTCGCGTCGAATGAGAACTCACTCGGACCCTCACCGCATGCGATACAAGCTCTGGTAGATAGTGCCAGCGGATCTCATATCTACCCCGATGGCGCGTCTTATGAATTACGCTCCATGCTCGCCAAGCGTTTTGACGTAGATTTTGAACAAACAGTGGTAGGAAGTGGTAGTAGCGAGATTATTGAACTGCTATGCCACTCATTCTTACGCCCCGGAGCGGAGCTGATCGCAGCACAGTTTAGCTTCTCCATGTATCCTATTATGTGCAAGCTATTTGGCGCACGCTATGTAGAAGTTCCTAATAAGCCATCAGACTGGACACACGACCTACAAGGCATGCTCGCAGCTATCACCGAGAATACGCGCCTCATCTTCATCACCAACCCCACCAACCCGCTTGGTACGATGGTTTTCCAAGAGGAGATGGATGCCTTCATGGCTGCAGTTCCCGATCATGTCGTCGTTGCCTTTGATGAGGCATACTATGACTTCTCTGATTTTAAGCCTAATAGTATAAAGTACATTAAGCAGGGGAAAAACTGCATCACCCTACGTACCTTCTCGAAGGCGTACGGTCTCGCAGGCCTGCGTGCTGGCTATGGCGTCGCCTCGCCAGAGATAGCAGATCTACTCAATAAGGCTCGCACCCCATTTAATATGAACCTCATGGCTCAGGCAGCCTGTGTAGCTGCTCTACAGGACGAAGATCATATCAAGCGTTCCGTGGATATGGTGCGCTCAGGCTTACAGCAGTACTACCGCGCCTTCGACCAGATGGGAATCAGCTATATCCCTAGTCACACCAACTTCCTCATGGTAAAAGTTGGAAAGGGAAAAGAAGTTTTCCAAAAAGCACTTGCGCAAGGTGTTATCCTCCGAGATATGGACAGCTACAAGCTACCTGAGTATATTCGTATCACGATAGGCACTGGTGAGGAAAATGCACGATGCATCGAGGTTCTTCAGTCCATCTTGAGAGATTAATTTTTAAACTATTAGAGTTTACTCCCATGATGGCACATGAATTCGCGCATCTCGATCTTGAAAGAGCGCAGCGTACAGGAACACATGAAACAATCTATTGTCCTGGCAAAAACAATGAGCAGCTCTTAGAAATCTGTGCGCGTTTTCATGCGGCTGGGAAGCATGTTCTAGCGTCACGCTGCAGTGCTGAGCAATATGCTTATCTTCTCAGTTCGTCATCGGACATCCCATTGGAATATGATGCGTGCTCACGCATTCTCTTAGTTGGCACGCGGAGCGAGGCACCTGCCTGTATGGGTAGGCTCGCGGTCTGTACGGGAGGGACTGCTGATATCCCCTTCGCAGAAGAAGCTGCCCAAGTAGCAGAGTTTTATGGCGTCGATGTGCATCGGTATTATGATATTGGAGTAGCAGGTATCCATCGTCTTTTAAACCGAATCGATGAGATCAGACAAGCAGATGTTGTCATCAGTGTGGCTGGTATGGAAGGAGCTCTCCCTAGTGTCATAGCAGGTCTCGTATCTGCCCCTGTGATAGCATTACCTACTTCTGTCGGCTATGGTGCATCATTCCAAGGGCTATCCCCTCTCCTCACGATGCTGAACTCATGCGCCGAAGGAATCTCTGTGGTTAACATAGACAATGGATATGGGGCAGGAGTCTTAGCCTACCGCATGCTCAGTATTCACCAGAATAAAAGCTGAATAGATCTACAATCTTATGAAAAAAACTCTCTACCTCGAAGGAGCTACTGGTATCAGTGGTGATATGACTGTCGCGGCTCTATTGGCATTAGGCGCTAGTGAAGACAAACTGCACGAAGTACTTCATAGCCTAAACCTAACAGGCTACCACTATAGCATCACAGAGGGAGAATCTCATGGCATAGCTGGTCTCAAATTTAAGGTGCAGGTTGATCACGAACACCCCCACTCACATGGGCATAATCATGAGATAGAGTCTAAGCATTCGCACGATCACGGTCATTCACACGATCACGGTCATTCACACGATCATGGTCACTCACACGATCACGGTCATTCACACGATCACGGTCACTCACACGATCATGGTCATTCACACGATCATTCGCACCATGAGCATCGTGGTCTTGTCGAGATTCTTCCTTTGATCAATGCCACATGTATGAGTACGCGTGCGAAGGAAATCGCTTCAAACTGCTTCCGTATCATCGCTCTAGCAGAGGCGAAAGCGCATGGATGCTCTATAGATGAGGTACACTTCCATGAGGTAGGTGCTGTAGACTCCATCGTTGATATCGTCGCTGTAGCCGTATTGATAGACGATTTGGGGATAGGTGAATGTATTGTTACAGAACTTACAGAAGGCTGTGGCACCGTGCGCTGTGCTCACGGAGTCTTGCCTGTTCCTGTTCCGGCAGTCGTGAATATTGCGCAAGCTTCTGGCATCACCCTACGCCCATGCGAAGCTCGTGGCGAGATGATCACCCCTACAGGTATAGCTATCGCTGCTTCCTTGAGAACACGCGATCGACTTCCTACCTCATATCGCATTGAGAAAGTGGGTATAGGCATAGGCTCGCGCGACTTTGGTCGTCCTAACTGCCTACGCGCCATGATCATAGATGAAAGCCCAAGCCCATCACAATCGGAGCAGATCATGGTAATGGAGTGTAATATCGATGATGCCACTGGAGAGGAGCTAGGCTTTGCTATGGAGCAGCTCTTCGCGGCAGGTGCGCGCGATGTACACGCGGTACCCTGCTACATGAAGAAAAACAGACCAGCTTATCTCTTACGCACGATTTGTACGGCTTCTGATATCGATGAACTAGAGCAGATACTCTTCTCTTGCACGAGTACGATAGGTATACGCAAGTACACTGTTGATCGCAGTACGATGACACGCCATGCACTCGAAGTAAAGCTAGCGGAAGGAGCAGTTCTTGTGAAGAGATGTCGCTTCAAGCAGATCACGAAGTACTATCCCGAGTACGAGAGCGTCAAGCAGCTTGCACTAAGTATTAATCGCCCTGATCGCTTCAGAGAGCTCTACCAACGTGCGGCTCAGCTTGCTGCCGAGCAGGATAGATCTTAGCTTTTTTCACCTCACCTATCTATGGACAAGCTCGCACAGCTACGTCATCATCTTCGCTCACTTTCCAGTAGTGGAGTTGCGCTCGCCTTCTCAGGTGGCGTCGATAGCTCACTGCTACTGCATTTGTTAAGAGAGATATCTGAAGAAACAGCTTGTCAACTCATCGCTCTCTATGTGCACTCCACGATGCACCCATCGAGAGATCTACACTTCGTACAGAAACAGGCGGGCTGTACGCCACTCCATATTGAGCAGGTAGAGGCTCTGGACATCGCAGAAGTGCGGGCCAATGCGAAGCTACGGTGCTATCACTGTAAGAAAAGCATCTTCACACTCCTCATAGAACGAGCAAAAAAAGCTGGCTGCGATACACTGATCGATGGAACGAATGCAGACGATCTTCTCGTCTACCGACCCGGAAAACAAGCGATACGCGAATTAGGCGTGCGCTCACCACTAGCAGAGCTAAGCATTAGCAAAAGTGATGTACGTGCTATGGCAGCTCAGCTGGGCTTAGAGACAGCATCACGCCCATCAGCACCTTGTCTCGCGACACGATTTGATTATGAAACTCAGTTGAATAGCATGGAGCTACGTCGCGTCGAAACAGGAGAAAACTACCTCAGAGAGATGCTTGGACAAGAGACCAATCTCCGACTACGTGTCCACCTTCCACAGCTTCTTGCCCGTATTGAGGTCGAGGCAGGAATGATGCCGTTTATACTCGAACGGCGAGAGGAGATTGCCGATAAGCTTCGTGAGCTAGGTTATAAACAAATTTCTCTTGATTTATTAGGCTTCCGCTCAGGTAGCATGGATGAGTAGCATGAAATGAATTATTCTATTGATTATCTAACATGTACGCGGCGTTACTTACCCTTATCTACCTATCTTTTATCTCGCTGGGTCTTCCTGACTCCTTGCTAGGAACAGCGTGGCCTGTGATGCATCGCGACTTCGAGGTGAGCTTCACCTATGCAGGGGTGGTCTCCATGATCATCTCGTTGGGTTCTATTACAGCGAGTCTCAGTTGTGCTCGTTTGATGCGCTGGTTTAGTACAGGTGTGCTCACTTCAATCAGCGTTCTCATATCAGCTCTCTCGCTCTGGGGATTTTCTCTATGCCCTAGCTTCGGGTGGCTCTGCGTCATGGCCATCCCTTATGGGTTGAGCGGAGGAGCAGTCGATGCCGTGCTCAACAACTATGTAGCAGCGCACTATTCAGCTCGTCATATGCACTGGCTGCATGCCTCATGGGGAGTAGGAGCTACGTTGAGCCCAGCAATCATGGGCTTCGCCATCGTGAGCGATGGCGGATGGCAGTCTGGCTATCTTCATGTCTTTTACCTACAGTTGGCACTTGCTGCCACGCTCTTTATAAGCTTAAAGCTCTGGCGTCGTCCCCAACAGACTCACACTCAGGAAGAAAATAAGCATGAAGTTCTCAACCTCTTTCAAGCCATCAAGATAAGAGGTGTCTTACCCATCCTGATCAGCTTTGCTGCATACTGCGGTTTGGAGAACGCCACTGGCATATGGGCAGCTAGCTATCTGGTTGAATCACGATCACTGAGTCCTGAGAGCGCAGCCTATCATGCCGCACTCTTCTTCATGGGGATTACACTAGGGCGTATGCTCGGTGGTGTGATAGCTCAGTTCTTTAATCATAGTCAGATGATTTTTTCTGGTCTCGTGCTTATCATTACTGGGATGATCATGACCCAGCTCCCATGGGCTAATCTCCTGTGGCTAGCATTCCTACTTGTGGGGTTCGGCTGTGCTCCTATCTATCCCTCCATTATCCATTCGACTCCTATTCATTTCGGTAAAGAAAGGTCTCTAAGTATCATAGGTATTCAGATGGGGTGTGCCTATATTGGATCTTGCCTAGCACCACCATTCTTTGGCTTTTTATCTTCTTATCTAGGCATTGCATTTTTCCCCTTCTTCATCATCGCTCTAGCTTTTATAATGCTGCTGAGCTATTCGCAATTACTACGTATAAAAGGATAAAAAACAGCTCGGTTAATGAATGATCAACCGAGCCGAGAAGTACATCATCTAGTACTCTTCTAGATTTCTTCGTTGTAGCACTTCATATAGAGAGCCTCAAGGTCAGCCAATGTCACGCTACGTGGATTACCTCCGGTACAAGCGTCATCAAGAGCCTGCTGAGCAAGCTTGGGTATATCACTGACTTGGAATGCTGTATCCTTCAGTGCTGGAATGTCAAGCTTACGACAGAGATCCATGATAGCGTGCACAGCAGACATCGCAGCATCCTCTTCACTCAGACCTGAAACGTCCTTACCAAGAGCCTCAGCGATCTTCGCAAACTTAGCAGGGCACTGCTGCGCATTAAATGCTTCTACATAAGGCATGAGTATAGCATTCGCGACACCATGAGCAATATTGTATTCTGAGCCCAGCTGATGAGCCATCGAGTGTACGATTCCAAGACCTGCATTCGAGAATGAAAGACCTGCGATATAAGAAGCCCATGCCATCTTCGTGCGTGCTTCGAGGTTAGAACCATCTTCCACTGCTTGCTCCAGCGACTCCCCGATGAGGCGTATAGACTCATAGCTGAGTACATCAGAAAGTCCGAATGCTCCCGCTGTCACATAAGATTCCACAGCATGGCAGAGTGCATCTAGACCCGTCGCTGCTGTCGTACCCTTCGGCACACTGAGCATGAGCTCTGGATCATTCACGGCGACGAGTGGGAGGCAGTTCGGATCTACCATCACCATCTTAATCTTACGCAGCTCATCGGTGATCACATAGTTTATGGTCACTTCAGAGGCTGTGCCTGCTGTCGTATTCACAGCTATGGTGGGGATACCTCGCTTCGTGGACTTTTCGATCCCCTCATAATCACTAATCTTGCCCCCATTTGTCGCGAGGATAGCGATCGCCTTGGCACAGTCTTGTGGAGAACCTCCACCGAGCGAAACGATGGAGTCACATCCTTCACTTTGGAAGAGAGCGAGACCATCCTCTACATTCTTCATGGTGGGATTTGGCACAGCACCGTCATAAGTGACATAAGGAATACTAGCCGCATCAAGAACGGCTTGAATCTTCGCGGCTACTCCGAACTCAACAAGTGGTGCATCTGTCACTAGCAGCACTTTTTTCCAAGCGCGCTTGCTGATTTCTGAGGCTATATTCTGGATGGCACCTGGCCCCACAAAGTTGAGCTCAGGCCAGTAAATACGTACGATACGGTTCATGGTAATAAATAGATATAGAGGAGACGTGGTCGACCATAAGAATGCTAGGATGAGATTGTCCCCTCTGTTAAGTATGACACACTATCAAATATAATAAGCTCTGGCAAGCACAAACTGCCTCTACATGCATGTGAAGTATTACAGTTTCAGCCTATTCGGGTTCAGACATTTGCCTTGTAAGTAAGGCATCACTATGATATACTGCGCGCGCTATGTTTTATATCACCACCGCTATCGATTACACGAATGGTTCTCCTCACATTGGGCATGCCTATGAGAAGGTACTTGCTGACGTTATTGCACGTTGGCAGCGAATGCGTGGGGAAGAAGTTTACTTCTTAATGGGGGTCGATCAGCATGGCCAAAAAGTCCAGCAAAAAGCAGCAGAAGCAGGAATGAGCCCTCAGCAGTACGCCGATGAGTCTACAGCTCGCTTTAAGGCTCTCTGGGAGAAGCTAGACCTCTCCTTTGATGGCTGGGCTGAGACAACTGATGCTCGACACAAGCTCTGTGTGCAGAAGATCTTAACCACGCTGAAGGATACTGGGTATCTCTATAAGAAGGCTTACACCGGTTTCTACTCCGTCCGTCAGGAGCAGTTTCTCACTGAGAAGGAGCGTAACGAGGATGGAAGCTTCGATCCTATGTGGGGTGAGGTTGTCGAGCTCGCAGAGGAGAACTGGTATTTCAAACTCAGTGAGCAGGCCGCATGGCTGAAGGAGTTTGTGACCAATAGCCCCGATGTTGTACTTCCCAGCTTCCGCAAGCAGGAACTGCTCTCCGCTATTGATCGTGCCTTTGATAGCGATCTGTGTATCTCCCGCCCCGTAGATCGTCTGAGCTGGGGGATTCCCCTGCCCTTCGATGATCAGTTCGTTACCTATGTGTGGTTCGATGCACTGGTGAATTATATTTCCTTTGCTGGCTATCTAGCAGAAGATGGATCTGATCTCCCTGAGTTTAGCAAACTCTGGCCTGCAGCCTGTGAAGTGATAGGCAAGGATATTCTCGTACCTGCTCATGGTGTCTACTGGCTAGCCATGCTGCATGCTCTGGGATTCAGTGATGAGCAGATGCCTAAGCTTTTGGTTCATGGCTGGCTGAATATCAAGGGGGAAAAGATGTCAAAATCAACAGGCAACATCGTTGATCCTAATGAAGTATGTCAGGTATTCGGAGCGGAAGCTCTGCGCTACTATCTCGTACGCGATACACGCACGGGCTATGATAGTGACTATGATACCGACCGTCTCAAGATGATTTTCAATACCGAACTGGCTAATGATCTGGGGAACCTTCTTAACCGCTCGCTCAATATGTGCTCTCGCTACTGCGAAGGTCGTGTGCTCTGGGCAGAGGGTGATGATGAACTCTCCGCAAAGCTGCGCGAAAGTCTCAGCGAATGCCATGTGAAATTTGCTAATAACATGAATAGCTACAATACATCAGAGGCTCTCGCTGCACTGAATGCACACGTAGCACATTGCAACGGCTACATCGAGCAGATGCAACCATGGGTACTCGCTAAGGATGAGGCGCAGCTAGCTCTCCTCCAGCGCTGCCTCGCACATCTCTTGGAGAGCTGCGCTCATGTTGGCTATCTACTGGGTTGTGTTCTCCCTCAGTCATCAGCTCGCATTCTAGAGCAGCTGCAGCTTGATCTTTCTAGCAAAACTGCTCTGGAGCTAAGCTGGGGCATCATTCCAGAGGGACATGAGGTCCAAGCACCTAGCCCAGTTTTCCCACGCATCCTGAGCGAAGAAGAGAAGATAAAAATGGCTGAAAAGGCGGCAAAAGCCGCTGAAAAAGCTGCCCGCAAGGCTGCTCAATCCGCACAGGAGCAGGGCTAAGCATATTTGCACTTTATATATACTAAAAAAATGCCCCCCATGATCAATAGTATCATGGGGGGATTTCTATGTCATGCCAGTTGAGAGAGATCTCTTTCAACAATTTAAAGTTTGGCCTTGATGTACTTATCAACGAGCTGCGTTAAAGATGCCATATCTTCCTTGCTAAACAGCCAGTCTGCACCTGTGCTCGCATCAGCTGTCATATCATAGGTCATACTGACGTAGATTGGCTTACCGTCAGTTGTCATAAATACCCAGTTCGTAATAGGCATATTGTAGCCACATGAGCCTGCCAACGTGGGTTTAAGACTCGCTTTTGGGTTCATTTTCATACGAGCAAAGATAGGCTTCACTTCAGCAACCTGCTCAGGAGTCAGCTCCATCTTAACCCAACCTTCATTCTCATCACCTGCACGATCACGATGCCAGTTCATGAGTGATATCTTCTCACTAGCTACGATGATGGGGAGCTCTGCTACGAGAGTTGCCTTGTGTTGCTCATCGCTCATTTGGACTTTCTTTGGTGCTTCTTTGCTCTCTGCATATGCTGCGGAGGGTAGCAGGCAGAGTGTCGCCAATAAAGCGGTACGAAATAGTGTGTTGTATGGAATATTCATAAAAATTAGCTTGCTTTAGCTTGATATGAGTATAGCTCGTTTTTACCTCCCATCAAGAGAAAAAAGGAATTACTCTGTTACAACTATGTAACAAAATCATAACAAGTCAATGCTAAGAGTCTTACTTCACTAACTCTGCTATGACAGCACTGCTCATCATCATGCCGAAGCACGCAGTGACATGGGTAGCTGAGCCGAAGCCACTCGCACACCCTATTCCCCCACGCTGTCCCTCCTCTTTCTTATCTCCGACGCTCCCATCGCATTGAGGGTAGCGTGGCTTTTCTGGTGAGAAGACGCATGGTATGCCCACTGCTGGGCTCTTATCCTGCATAGGTAAATGATAATTGATTCTGAGCTGCTTGCGCAATGAACTCAATAAGGAATCACCGTATGTATGTGCGAGATCTGCGAGCTTTACTTGGGAGGCGTCGACACGTCCTCCAGCACCTCCACAGGTGATGAGTGGAACTTTTCTCTCATAGCAACTAGCTATAAGATGTGCCTTCGCCTTCATGCTATCAATGGCATCGACAACGACATCTGGAGAGAGTGAGAAAAGTGTCTCTGCATTCTTCTCGCTATAAAAGCTCATGAGCTCGACAATCTCCACGTCTGGATTAATAGCGCGGATACGCTCCGCCATCGCTGATACCTTCAGTTGCCCATAGCAAGGGTCTAGTGCATGTATCTGCCTGTTTGTGTTTGTCACACAGAGATCGTCGAGATCCATCAGTGTAATCTTACCCACCCCCGTGCGAGCGATGGCTTCTGCCACCCAAGAACCTACTCCACCTATACCAACAATGGCGACGTGTGAATGGGCTATTCTAGCTGCATCTTCAGTTCCGTATAAGCGGGATATGCCGCCAAAGCGATCTTGATTCATGGTTTTTCGTACACTCTGCTAAAGGGTGTGATAGAGATGGCCTTACCAGTATCCCAGTCTAGCTCTATAGCAGCACCGCTAACTTGGGCAGGCCAGCCGCCGACTGGAAGCTTTCCTGGAATAGAGCTCACCATGCTTTCAAGCACAGCTGAGGCCTCACGACCTATCACGCCATTAAGCGTACCGCACATCCCAGCATCCGTCAAGTACGCAGTACCTGCCTGTAAAATGCGCGCATCGGCCGTCTGTACATGAGTGTGTGTCCCAATGATTGCTGTTACTTCACCGTCAAGGTGATAGCCCATAGCTACTTTCTCACTCGTCGTCTCGGCATGAAAGTCTACTATCTGTACACGACAGTCACTCTCGCGAAGATGCTTACAGACGGGTAGTGTCTTCGTAAAGGGGTTCTCCGCAGTGGGGCGCATGAATGTGCGACCCTGAACGCTGATCACACCTATCTTCCCCCTATGATGGTCGATTATCACATAGCCCTGACCTGGGCTTCCTTCTTGGAGATTGCAGGGGCGTAGCACGCAGGGTGCATTTCTCAGCCATGGGGCTAGGTCTGCTTGATCCCATACGTGATCACCAAGCGTGATCACGTTCACTCCCCAGCTAAGGAATTGCTGTGCTATCTTAGGCGTGATGCCACGCCCACCAGCTGCATTCTCTCCATTAACAATAATGAAGTCAGCAGAGAACTCTTCCTTTAGTTCAGGTAGAGCAAGCTCAAGTGCCTTTCTACCCACCTCACCTACAACATCACCAAAGAATAGGACAGTGCTCATGCAGGGTTGAGATCACAGGGGACAATAGTCATAGGAATACGCGTCTGGCGCATGAGCTTCTCAGGTGTGCCACCAAGGAGAAGCGAGCTGAGAAGACTGTGATGACGATTCCCTACGACGAACATATCAACATGGTGACGATCGCAGAAGTCTAGAATACTCTGAACCACATCGGCTGACATCTCTGCCTTTCCATAGATTGGAATACCCCTCTCTTCACTCACCTGGGCAGAGAGTTCTTTTGTACGTTTGTCGGCAATCTCAAGCATGGCATTATCCACCTCCATGCTCTCCAGCGTATTGATATGAGGAATGGTAGAGAGGCTATCTTCGCCAAACATATTTCCCGTTGATTCTAATAGCTGAGTAGGCAGCAGGTGCAGGACATACATCTTACTCTGACACTTGCGTGCGAGCTCAGCTGCAAAGTCCAAGACGGGCTTGGAGTCTTCAGATAGATCAGTAGCGGCAAGAATTTTCATGATAATACATTATACCATCTAACGCGTAACTATCAAAGGATAAAATGAGTTTTTTAGAAGAATCATGCTTGATTGCGCCTTGCAAAAAGCCTCAGAAGGCTGTATGATTCGCATGTAAATGAGACTGCGAGATAAATTACAAGAGATCCTACCTAGCATACTCCCACAGCACGCCCACGAGGCTATTAAGGGAAAGGAGCTCATAGAGCGTGTACGCGCCGTACTGGGGGATGCTTATAGCGATCAGTCGCTACGTTCTCAGTTCTCCTTCCTAGCTCTCGATGCCGACTCTTGCTTAGCACGTGTGGAGAACGGACAGGGATACTATCTACGCCCCGAGGGGGAGACGCCTTCTCTTCAACGCATGTTTGAACCTGAGCAGAGCATGGAGGCAGATAGTCCCTATTACAAGGCTCTCGCACTCTCCGTACGCCGTTATGATACTGCAGGCTTAGGAGCATTCGTCTATCCAGTGGATGAAGAAGAGTCATGGAGCTATCCTGATCTCGTTGCTGTACAGTGGCCAGCAGGTAGCTGGGATGCGCAAGGGGCTTATGTAATCGAGAACAGCCTATGTGATGTGGCTGATATCTCTGAGATTTCATTACGCGCTGTCTGTGTTGCCCTCGCTGACTCTGAGGATGCTTGTCGACGAGCTTTATTCCGTGCACTTTCGTGTGGGGCATGGGCACATCAGGTAGAGCTCATGCTCTGGGGAGATATCCCTGATGAAATGGAGGAGCAGATGAAGGGGCTCGCATCACAGTATGGCATAGGACTACATCTCTTTCTCATTGACCCATCTGAACTCGATGAATCACTCGGAGCTGACGCTATCTTCCGTGCAAGCACACAAGAGGTTCAGCAACTCATGGAGAGCATAGCCCAGCGTGATGTCACCATGGCGGCATACCGCCAGCTAAAGCTACCCTCACTGGATAAGCGTGCCGATATAGCAGCCCTCTTCTCGTGGATAGAGCAATGCCTGCAAAAAGGACGTATCGAGTCTTATGAGCAGCGAGTCGCTGTGCATTAATTTGTAAGCTTATGACTCTCTAAGTACTCCGCTATCCCAGTAACTGGAAGATTAAGCTGATTACGCCTATAATGGCGCAGAATACGTATAGCTCTCGCTTCTGAGCCGAATAACTCAGCGGCACTAAGTCGCTGGTCTACAGGCACATCAATCTTATGCTGTAGGACAAAAAGAAGACAGAGCAAGGACGGAACACGCTGACTAGGATCGCTCACAAAGAGATCCCTTCCATAGGTCCAAGCTTCATGCTCTCTGCCACGTATACGGCATAATGAGTAGAATAGTTGTCGCTGCTGTAGACCACGAGCCCCGAGCTCAACGGCTTTTTTCAAGGCATCTACCGCCTTGTTAAACTGTGGTCGGCGGAAGAGATTGCTATAATGGTCGCCTAACCTTGAGTAGAGAAATTGGCTATTGGGATTATTCTTGATGCCATCAAGTAGAAACTGCTCCCCACGCTGAATATAGTTCCTCATGCCACTAGCACGTTTGTGTTCATCATGGTGAGTTCGACTAGAGACGTAGCCTGCAGCATTTGTCGCCATCTCAAAGGAAGCATCTCCCCAGAGCTTTTCTCGCTTCGGCTGGAGAGTTGTCATCTGGAGGTAGCGGTTTTCCAGAGTAGACCAGTCGTTCTTCGACCATGCCACTGTAGCATCAAGTCGCAGTATCTCCACGGCTAATGAACGCAATCCACCCAGTGCAAAAAAACCAAGCTGCTGGCTAAGAGCGTCACTGCCTTCAAGCTTCACATGATCCTGACGCAGCCCCTCCTCAGTGAGTTGCTCACTCACGAAACCTGTCCATGGACGCATGAGCACCCCAAAGCTTAGACAGATGAGCAATGATGCAAGCATGCGTATCGCATAGCTGTAGCGGCTCAGACTGTGAGATATCTCACTCATGATAAAGCTAAGCAGGATTGATGCGTGCTAGTATATCGATAACAAGCTTCTCCCACTCTGGGATAGGTGCATTCACCTCACGAGCTCTTTCTAGGGGTATTCCCCATATATTCTGGAACTCAATAGGCCTGCCGTGTAGATAGTCCATGGCACTGCTCGGAATGAAACCACCCATGGGGCGCGTACGCTTCATCTGCTGTTCTACAAGATCATCTGACAAGGGATGACCTCGCAGAGCTGAACAATGAACGACTTCTGCGATGATACGCTCGGCACGCTCCACCTCATCAGGCATAGCAAAAAGCTGCTCAATACTAATTCCTCCATGCACGAGACAAAGACCGTTGAACGGGATGTTCCAGCTCAGTTTGCGCCAGAGAATCTCTTCAATCTCGCGGAAGGCATGTGTGCGTATCTTCATCTCACTGAACTGCTCGCTATATAGATCAGCACGCTCAAATCCTTCATCAGAAGCTACAAGTGGAGCAAGTTGTATTTCATTACCACCACGATGATGTATGCTGCCATCTTCATTCATCATGCAACTAATGAAGCACAGTCCGAGGTAGACGCGTTGGGCTGGGACATATTCTGCTATAGCCTCAGCATTCCCCATCCCATTCTGAAGTGTCATAACATCGGTAGCATCATGCAGGAGTGGTGGGAGAGCAGTATTTAAGTAGGCGTTGGAGCTACTCTTCCAGCAAACGAGAACCAGATCGACAGGACCACATTCTTCTGGGCTCTTGCATACAGTGGGCTTACTTAAAAAAATCTCACGCTCATTCGTATCTATACGTATACCTCGCTCGCGAGCTGTCTCATATCCCGAGCGCATGATAAAGCGTACATCAATACCCGCCTCAGCAAGCATAGCTCCATAATAGCACCCCAGTGCACCAGCTCCAAGTATAGCGACTTTCATAGACGAGAGCATACCATGCATATCAGAGCGTGGCAAATAAAAACAATCACTCCACGCCTTCTATCAATTCACGCATTACTAGCGGTATTGCCTTCAAGCAGACTCAGGCTAGTATACGTGATATCATCGCTTGTGGTGTATGCAGATACACTCCATCTCAATCAGCCACGTGGGACGACACACTGGGGCTAGTAGAATCAGTGTCGGTACTGCTGGGAATTGTGCATCAAACATCTCTTTGACAACTTCATAGTCAGAAAGATCGCGTAAATAGACAAGAATCTGGGCGGCATCTTTGAGTCCAGTATTCGCCTCTGAGAGTAGCATCTCCACATTCTCCCACATGCGCTTCGTCTGTGCTACGATATCACCTACATGCAGAACATTCCCCTTGTTATCGATACTGGCAGTTCCGGATATATAGGAATAACTGCGATCGCGCAGGTGCACAGTAGTACCGCGCTCGAAGCGCACTCCATACTCATGGGTGGGGTTCAAGTGAGAGGGAGCGTAGAGGAACTGTACGTGCTCAGGAGCAACCCCACGTACAGCATAGGCATCGAGCTGCACAAGTGAGCTCGTTATCTGACTGCGCCCCTGTATACCAGTACTGCTGATGAAGTGTGTATCTGAAGTAAGCCCCTTTTCATCAAAGTGCTTATTACGTCCCAGCACGACACCCGCATAGTTGACATCCACATTCTGGACAAAGAGCCATGTGCGAATAGCATGATCATAAAGAGTAGCATGATAACGCTCTAGCAGAAGAGAGTATTCTTCAAAAAGACTCTGACTCTGCTGCAGTGCATCCCCCTCCTCTTTCCTAGCAGATGCTGTCCAGATGTGCTGATACCCATCATGCTCACAGAGAAGAACACCACCTGTCGTATAATGCCGTGTGATTCCTGTCTGAAAATACAGCCACAACGCGACTCTCGTCCCATCAAGGGGTGGTTGCTCGATGATGGAGAGAGCTCCCATATCTTCCGGTAATATATCACGTGCAAGAATCTCTTGGTTCGCGGCATCGCTCAGAAAGACGCGAGAGAATACGGGCTGCACATCAGGATGCTCACTCATGAACTGCTCACGCGCAGCCAGTAAGCTATTGAGCTGTGTTGTGAAGTCTGCCCTCTTTGCATCAGTAACATGCAGCATGAGCATCCAATCCTCTCTCTCTGAATCAGGAGAAGAGAAGTAGGAACTCTCGGCACGGCAGCCTGCATAAGCAGGATGGGAGTCTAATAGTTTGTGTTGGATGATGGCCATGAAGATGAGTTATTTCTTTTTCCGATTCTGATTTTTCTTCGCCGTTGGAGCAGCTTCAGGTGTGAGAATCGTGATCAGGGGGCTGATGACGGTGACAGCAGCATCTACTTGGTTGCGCTTACCGCCTACTTTTCCCTTAATCTTCGTCGCCTCTTGCATCGCCACGATATGGATTACGGCTGGTACATTTGACTTCCTCCACGTATCGCAGCTCAACATCATGGACACCTCTTGATCATCAGGTCCAGCTGTGACAAATGATCCCTTGATCCACTTAGGCCCTTTATAAGTGATCTGTATAGGCTCGACATAGCCCTTGTCACGAATGATGCGCATCTTGAGCGCGACAGGTGTCTTACCCTTCAGCTGAAGCGGCTTCTCGGGGTCTGTGATGACCTCGATACGGAAAGGAGCGGCTTCTGTCACCTCTACTTGGAACTCCTCTATGGGTAGAAGATGGGTGATAAAGAAGGCCTGCATCATCGCTTCTGCAGGTGTAGCGGTACGCGTGATTTCTTCACCTCCGCGCGTGGTAGCTTGCCCCTGTAGGCTGAACTTGATACGTCCTGGCTTCGCTCCTGGGGGAGCAGTGATACTCATGCGTGCTGACTTCGCCTTACCTCGTAGTGTAGCCTCACTCAGAGTAAAGCCTTTTGGCATATCCTTAGCTGTGATCGTGATAGGACGTGAGAATCCGTTCATCCTCGCTGGAAAGACAGAAAAATGTGCTGTACCACCACTGGGAATAGAGATCGCTGACGGCTCGATACTCAGGGAGAAGTCCTCAGCACTATCGTAATAGCGTAGACGATAGCCATAGTCATCTCCATACTTATTTTGTATATCCGTGAGTCGCAGGTAGTATATACCGCTCTTAGTGACACTATAGATGAGCTGTGAATCCGCATGATGCGTCATCAGACCTTCTCTCACATCTTCTACATCATCTGACTGAGCAACAAGCTTACCGCTCTGGTTATAAAGACAGAGATGCGCATCTAATTGCGAGCCCAAGCGGCGAGAAAGTACGTCAAACTTCAACTTCTCCCCTTCCTTTAAATCCACTCGAAACCAGTCCTGATCATAATCATGACTGATGCGTTCATTGTACACTTCTCCGCGTCGAAGACGGACAGCATCCGTCTTGCGATCACCAGCATCTTTGTAAGATACGATCTCCTTATCCTCACTCACTTCAAGCTTAATCTCATTGCCCACATATCGGTCATCCCCTCGCAGGGTGACACTCTTTACACCGGATACCTTTGATGCCTTGATCTGACGTACAGGGTGGGTTAGGTTTACCCCTGAGAGGTGTAGCTTTACTTCTTCACCTGCCTGCGCACCAAGCGGGAATGCAGCAGTGATGTGCGGTATCTCCCCGAGTGCGATACGGTAGACGAAGTCTTCGCGTCCGCGGAAAATGCAGTCTTTTATCTCAAGATAATAGTCACCATCAGTTGGCACATGATAGATGATGGTGGGATCAGGGCTAAGCTGATAGTCATCTGAGAAGGCAACTTCCCTCCCATGAGCATCATACATAGCGAGTACGGGCTGAAACCAGCCGGGGACTGCATCAGCGAGGAAGGGCACCAGCTGCTGTGCTTTCACCTCTGCTACAATGGTCTGCCCCTTCTTCGCAGAGAAGCGGAACCAGTCGCGGCCGCCACGTTCTACTTGCCCATTGAGCACAGCGGGCAGCTGGCTTACTGGACTGGCAGTAGAGAGCTCTCCATTGGGCTCATGCTCCATCACATTAGGAAACTGCCCTACTTCAAAGTAGAGGCGGTTTGACACAGTCCCCTTCGCACCAACGACCTTCAAATCACGCAACCCCATCTCAGCATCTTTACTAATGAGGAGACGCACACGAAGACGGTCTGCTATCTGGATGTTATCCTCGTCGGTGATGATTTTCTTATTCTTTCCACGTCTTTTCTTCTTTTTCCCCGCGTCAGGATCAGCTAGAGGTGGCATAATCTCCGTCGTGATACCTGTACCACTGACGATAACTTGCTTCGCATCAGATATTTTCTGACCTCCAAACTCAACGATAACTTCATCCCCCTTTGCTCCACCTGTCGGGTAAACATAGCCTATATAGGTCTTCTGTCCCTGAGCGAAAGCATAGGGCAGTAGTCCACAGATAAGGGAAAGTGCGGTAAGAGGTAGCTTGATGAGCTTCATGCGAACCCTCCTCTCTCAGTGGGTGGGTCTACATAGAGCTCATGGAGGAGTCCTGCACTCTGCTTCTCCTGTCCTAGTGAGGGAAGGATGGGAAGCTCCCCGTGCAGAGGGTGCGATAGCTTCATATAGGGATCTATCCCCATGAGCTCATAGACGCTACCTATCAGATCAGCAGGGTATACGGGGCGTTCAACGACGGTTTCACTACGGTCATCAGTCTTACCGAGCACCTCTCCCCCCTTGAATCCACCACCTGCGACAAGGAAGCTAAAGGCTGCTCCGAAGTGATTGCGACCACCATTCCATGGTGGTGCCCAGAGAATCTGAGGTGTACGCCCGAATTCACCACCACAGAGGACGATTGTTTCATCGAGTAGTCCCTTCTCATCCAGATCAGAAATGAGTGTCGCTAGTCCCTGATCCAATGTACCCAACCGTTGGTTCATACGCTTGAAGTGCTCCTTATGCGTGTCCCACCCATGATAGGTCACACCGACCACTGGCACACCATACTCGACGAGCCTGCGCGCGGCGAGGCATGATTGCCCAAAGTCATTCATCCCATAGCGATCACGAAGCTCTTGATCCTCTTGCTTCAGGTCAAATACCGCGCGGCTCTTGCCCAGCAGCATATCGAAGTTCTCCTGCTGAAGCTTATCAAGCTTTGCTACCTCTTCATTTTCAGCCATCTCTTGAAACTCACAAACAGAAGCTAATAAGTCCTGCTTACTGGTGAGCAGCTGATCATTCACCATGCGATTGATGATACCCTCCACCTCAAAGAGGGATGCCTCTGGCTTGCCCAAGGTGTTGAGCGGCTTGTACACAGAGCCTAGGAAGCCCCCCTCATTAAAGCGCGCTGCTGGGCGTACGAAATTAATATAGGGTGGAAGCATCCCGCTATAGCCCGTAGGGTTGAGGTAGGATATCATCGAGCCAAAGGAAGGATAGACTATCTTACCGCGAGTCATATCTCCTGTGTACATGAGATACTGCCCTATCTCGTGAGCATTGGAGTAGTGAGTCATGCTGCGAATTACAGAGTACTTATCTGCAATGGTAGCTAGCTGCTTAAGGTTCTCATTGAGAACGAGAGCTGGATTATTCGTCTTAATAGGCTCCTTGTAGATGCCTATGATATCCCTACCCGCTGCGGGTTTCGGGTCAAAGGTGTCTGTGTGTGATGGACCTCCAGCAAGGAAGACGAGAATGACACTCTTAGCCTTCTTGCGAGGGCTGGATGTCGCCTCTTTCTTCCTCTTTTTACGATCAGACTTCACTCCCTGAGCATTGGATAGATGGGGTGTTAGTGCACCTCCAGCCAGAGTGGCAGCTGCCATTTTTAAAAAATCTTTTCTATTCATCTGAATATCATATATTGGGGGTTAGTGATTGAAAAGAAACTCAGGACTATTAAGAAGTGCCCAGATGAGAAGCTGGGCAGCTTTGTCTGTGTTTTTCTCTACTGCAAGCTTGGTTATGATAGTTTTCTGCTCTGCGGGCTTAGGTTCACGCCCGAGCATCATGAGGTAGATGCGTCGCACGAGCTCTTCTCGCGAACTACACTCACGGCATAGCTCCTTGAGTTTCTCACTAGTAGCTAGTTTATTGAGCACTCCTGCAGAATTAAGAAGATAGAGCACTTGCTTCGTATTAATCTCATTGCTCCTATCACTCTCCAGTGATACATCACGTGAGGGTCGACCAAACAACTCTAGCTGAGGTGAGCCTACAGAGCCATCTTCTAGCTGCACGGCGCGTATATCGTCTGGATAATAAGAATAAGGCTCAGGCACTTTACTCGTATAGGTGTCGAGTATACCTGTGATATCACCTAGAGCATCAACAAACTGCTCTGCTGTCATTCTCTGGGTTGGATAATAGGCGAAGTTAGCCAGAGCCAGCTCCCTCTTCTCATCTTCGCAATTATAGAGCGAGTGACGAGCGAAGGCATCGCTGAGTGCTATATCGCGCATGAGCTTCTGGATGTCATAGCCAGAATTCACAAACTGTGTCTCTAGATAATCAAGTAAAGCAGGATTCACTGGTTTACCCTTCATATCATCCACTGGTGTGACAATAGCTTGCCCCATCATCCAGTACCAGACACGATTCACCATCGCACGCGCAAAACCGCGGTTTACCACCTTCCCACGCTTACCCACAAGCCATCGCGCCAGTGCTCTTCTATGGTCTCTTCCATCCTCAAGGGCTAACGACGTACCGTCAGGCATACTCATCGATCTTTTCTTGGCTGGTGTGTCGAGGTCTAAGTAAACGATCTCTTCCTTCCATTCTCGCGTGCTCTTGTAGCGCAGCTGCGAGAAAAAGGGGTAAAAGGACTCAGGTGCTTTTCGTTGACCGAGAAAGAGGAGTGCCACGTTATCCGCGATGATCTGAGGTTCTCGCTTCTGGAAGGCGCGGTAGAAATTCACCGCTGGCGTGCGGAAATTACTCCCTGTACTCGTAAGAAGCTCATAAACCATCTCATCATAAGGACGGTTAGCCCTCATTTGCTCACGCACCCAACGCGCGTATGCTTGCACTCCATTAGGCCAGATATTGCTCGGGAACTCAGCCTTGATACGCAGTAGATCACCCCACTTAAGCACTTGATAGTCGATGAATGCCTCACTGGACATGAGTTGATCGACAAGTTTCTCTCGCTTATTAGCAGATGTATCCTTAATGAAGTCCTCAGCTTCTTGCCACGAGGGCAAGCGCCCTGTCAGCACGAGGGATACACGACGGTAAAATGTTGCATCATCGCAGGCAGATGCTTGTTCTAAGCCTAAGCTAGCTAACTGTCTCTCAATATGCTGATCGATGAGTGATGCATCAGCAGACTGAACTTGCGATCCTTTAGCGAAGAGAATATTTATTCTTGAATCACTAATGATTAATATACTCAATAAGCTAACTAGGATTATATGGGAATATAAATGCATAATAAACCATTATTAAGAACGCTTTTTATCATAGCATTCTACATGAAAAAGGAAAGAAATGATATATTTTACTCTGATTGTTCACGACGCTGGCGTAGATACTCCATGCGTTCGGATATACGTAGTTCCATCCCATTCTGAGTAGGTGTGTAGTAGATGCGGCCTTCGGGTAAATATGCTTGAGGGACGAAGTTATCCTCATAATCATGTGCATATTTATACTGCGTATCTTGCTGCTTCACGCCTCGCATACCTGCAAGTTTCTTGCGCGTAGGAGTCGCTAGATGATCGGGTACTGCGAGAGTTTTTCCCTCCTTCACATCATGCATTGCTTGATTAATCCCCATATAAGCTGCATTACTCTTCGGTGCGGTGGCGATGTATACAGCAGCATGGGCTAACGGTATACGAGCCTCAGGCATCCCCACCATCTCGGCAGCGCGTGAGGCGTCCATCGCCACGCGCAAGGCATTCGAATCAGCGAGCCCCACATCCTCACTCGCGCAGATAACAATACGTCTCGCAATGAAACGTATATCCTCTCCGGCGTGCAGCATCACAGCTAGCCAGTATAGAGCCGCATCAGGATCACTTCCGCGCATCGACTTGATGAATGCTGAGATCGTATCATAATGCCCATCACCTGCTCTATCATACTTCACAGCTTTCTGCTGAATAGACTCCTCTGCCTCGATGAGGTTAATATGAATGAAACCATCATCCGTCGCATGCGTTGACAAGGCCGCAACCTCCAGTGCAGTTAGAGCCTTGCGCACATCACCATCTGCCTTCAGCGCAAAGTGCTTCATTGCTTCTTCACTGACACGCAGAGGCATCGACCCCAGCCCCCTCTCCTTATCCACTAAGGCTCGCTCTAGCACCTGCAAGACATCATCATCACTCACAGACTCAAGGGGGAAAACTTGTGAGCGTGAGAGCATCGCAGAATTAATGGCAAAGAACGGATTCTCCGTGGTCGCACCGATGAAGCGAACCGTTCCTTTTTCTATATGTGGGAGCAGTGCATCTTGCTGTGACTTATTAAAGCGGTGAATCTCATCAACAAAAAGTACCGTTTTCTGCCCATGTAGACTCATGCGAGCACGAGCCTGCGATATCTGATCGCGTATCTCACCCACATTAGACTCGACACCGTTAAGCATCACGAAGTAAGAGCTAGTCTGGCGCGCGATCACATAAGCGAGAGAGGTTTTCCCCACTCCGGGTGGTCCATAAAAAAGCAAGGAGGAGAATCGATCCGTCTCTATAGCACGACGCAGGAGTTTACCCTCAGCCAGAAGGTGCTGCTGACCTGCCACTTCATCAATGCTCCGAGGGCGCATGCGTGCCGCTAGAGGCATGAATGACATATCTGTCACATTCTGCTTCATTGCCGCATTTTCTCCATGGGGTATAAAGAGATCCATCACAAGACCATCATATCATCATGCAGGCAGGCGCGCAAGCACCGACCTGTTACACAAATGTAACAGTAATGAAGTACAAAGAACTTTTATTGCATTCATAAGCTTGCTATATTCTTACTAACCCCAATTGAAACATCATGGCATTACATATACAAATGAGCGAAGAGGCAGAGCGTATTCTCCGCCGTAAATTACTCAAGAGCAAACTATCGGCTATAGCAGCCTGTCTAGCCTTTATTTCCATAGGCGGTGTAGCACTCTATCTCAGCTACACGCTCATATTAGGGAATGAACCACCATCCATCATGGGCTACGAACCTCCTCCTAGCAATAAACCTCCGACAAAAGAGCCTAAGCTCCCAGAACTCAGCTCAAAAAGCAGCCCACCCTCTGCGAATCTAGCCCCTCCAGTAATCATAGCAAACAGCCCTGCTCCGTCCACCTTTGCCCCAGCCGACATGCCTACCTCGGATATAGGTACAGGTTCACAAATCGGCTTAGGTGAAGGATTCGGAGCTGGTGGCCTAGGTGACGGATTAGGAGAAGATGGAGGAGGAATGGGTAGTGGTGAAGCAGGAGGATCCACGCTTGTAGGCACATTCTATGATCTGAAACTGACGAAGAATGGTGCTACAACTGGCATCACCCCCGGTAAGATTAACGAGATTCGCTCCATCTACAAAAGCTTCTTTGAAAAGGGCTGGCGTGAAAAGGATCTTGCAAAATACTACCGCTCACCCCAGCAGCTTTACGCGTCTAACTTCTTCCTACCAGTCTGTCATCCTCAATATGCACCTGCAGCCTTTCAGTGCAGTGACAAGGTAAAGCCCTCCGCATGGGCTGTGATCTATCGTGGACGTGTTCGCGCGCCAAAGTCGGGTAACTTCCGCTTCGTCGGAGTAGGTGATGATGTCTTAGCTGTAAGGTTCAATAGAAAAACAGTCTTAGAAACTGGCTATGTAGTTCCGTCTGATAATGCCAAAGGTAACTGGCCTGAGTATAGAAAAGATGTCCTCGCTGGAAAATATCCTGATAAAAAAGATTATGAATTCATCAAGCTAGCAGGCACACCCACATGGAACAGTGATAGTGAACTGGGGGGATTTACTGCAGGAACCCCCTTCAAGGTCAAAGAAGGCGAAGTCTACGATATAGAAATCTTCATCTCTGAGATCCCAGGGGGTAAATTTGGCTTCGTTCTCCTCATCGATGATATGGACGATGGGCTTGTCAAGAATGGGAAGAAGATATTTGACATCTTTCGAACCAATTTTTCCGAGCCGAACAAGCAAGAAATTATGACTGAACTAAAAAAGAATAATTCGCTCATAGGCAATAATATGGAATGGCCCGAATGCAACACAGATGCTCTCATCTGGACAAGTGTTCCGTAGCCGCTCCTTCTCTGTTACACATTTGTTACAGTGAGAAGCTATTTATTGCTTCACTGAGATGAAGTTTTTTGATAGTATATCGCCTGAGAAAGAACATACACTCCTATTACCTTTTTTTATTATGGCACTACATATTCAAATGAGCGAAGAAGCAGAGCTTACCCTAAAGCGTAAGTTAATGCGTAGCAAGATCTCAGCTATAGCAGCCTGCCTTGGCTTCATCTCGGTCGGCGGCGCAGCGTTGTATTTCACCTACACTCTGATCCAGGGTAACGAGCCCCCAGCTATTCGAGGCTATGAACCACCTCCTAGCAATAAACCTCCTACTAATAGGCCCAAGGTACAAGAACTCAGCTCGAAGTCTTCCCCCCCTTCCGCCAGCCTTGCTCCACCAGTGATCGTTTCAACAGCCTCTTCCAATGTGCAGATGGCACCTTCAGAGTTCCCTACGCCTGACTTCGGTATCGGTAATCAGATCGGGATCGGTGATGGTCTCGGTGGCAATGGTATCGGTGATGGACTTGGCGACGGCGGTGGTGGCCTAGGATCTGGCGATGCAGGTGGCTCGACACTCGCTGGTACATTCTATGACCTGAAGCTTACAAAAAGTGGTGCCAACAGTGGTATAGAACCTAGATCCTTCGGAAAAATCATTGGTCTATACTCACAGTTCCTCAACAAGTGGGATGAAAAGCTCTTCAGCAGCTACTACAAGTCCCCCACAACTCTCTACTCAAGTACCTTCATCCTACCTGCATGTGATCCACGCTATGCCCCCTACGCCTATCAGTGCGCCGACAAGGTGAAGCCCTCCGCATGGGCAGTTGTCTATCGTGGCAAGATCACAGCTCCTAAGAGTGGTAAGTTCCGCTTCGTCGGTATTGGTGATGATATCATCGCCGTGCGTTTCAATAAGAAACTCGTTCTCGAAGCAGGCTGGGCAGTACCCACAGTTCACAGCAGCAAGCCTGAAGTAGGCACTGATAAACAATATCGTGCAGACGTTCTTGCTGGTAAATACCCCGACAAGAAAGACTATCAATTCATTCAGGTGCCAGGTATCAATAACTGGAATAACCAAGTAGGTGGTCTCACTGCTGGCAATATTTTCACTGTTCGAGAAGGTCGTGATTATCCTATCGAGATCTTTATCTCAGAAATCCCCGGTGGTAGCTTCGGCTTCGTCCTCCTCATCGAAGATGTAACTGACGGTGCAAAGGGAGCAGGCAACCTGCAGCTTTTCCGCACTGACCTCTCTGTCCCAACATCTCAAGAGCTCATGAAGATGCTCAATGAAGCAGGCTGTGGTAAAGGTTCGCTCCAGTGGCCACAGTACGACAATGACTCACTCATCTGGGTCGCAAAGCCAGCTTAACATTATTCCCTGCAGGTGCAAACGTGCCATCGCGCACCTGCAAGTCAAAAAAAAGCAGCCTCTCTTTGAGAGGCTGCTTTTTTTACAGATGATGATATGTAGTATCATCGTCACACTTCATCGATAATCTCATTTTGACTCAGACGAGACTTCGGTAGTGACGCATTAAAGTCATCTTCTGCATGATGCCCTACAGCCACAATGAAGACAGAGGTAAAGCCCTTTTCACGAAGCCCAAACTCCTCATCCAGTACCTTCATATCAGCTCCTTCCATAGCCAAGGTGTCGAGACCTAGAGTGGCAGCACCGAGCAGAAAGTAGCCGAGGTTTAAGTACACTTGCTTATCCGCCCAGTGCTGAAGATCTTTGTAATCATAGCGATGGAATCCTGTGAATATGGAGCGCCCCGCATGATTCTGCCCCTTGAGTTCTTCATTAGCAAATCGACCATCATGAGCCTCTTGAGAGAGAACATGGAGTAAGTACTCTTCGCTGATCTCCACTTTTGATGCGAATATGATGACTGCCCCAGCATGAAGCACCTTCTCCTCGTTAAAGGAGAAAAAACCTTGTGTCGCACGTGCCACACGCTTCTTTCCCTCCTCGCTGGACGCGAGCACAAAGTGCCATGGCTGCACATTCGTAGAAGATGGGGCATACTGTAGTAGATCTTTAAGCTGCTGTACTTCATCGTCAGTCAATGGTTTCGTCGGATCAAAGTGCTTTGTCGAATAACGCTTGTTTTTAATGATGTCTGAAAGATTCATATAAGGAATACAATTAATAGTTTTCAAAGTTTTATCATGACGCTGGCGTGTGCTTCATGCAATAGATAAGAATGTCATTCTCATTTATTTCAACTATTTTCCAATATAAAAAGCCGCTCTCCTGCAAGCAAGAAAGCGGCAAAAAATCAATTTGTGAAGTATTGCTTATGGCATAGGGAAGGACGCGTTAAACGCGGTTACTTCTTTTGCTAAGGCTTCGATGGCATCTGTATCTGGCGCGTCTGGCTGGGCTGCCAAGATACACAGGCAGCGATCGATATAAACTGCCACCTGCTCTACATCTGCTTGCTTCATACCACGGGTCGTTACAGCAGGTGTACCAATGCGAATGCCTGATGGCTTGAACGTTGTTCCCTTATCAAAGGGGATGGAGTTCTTGTTTACCGTAATACCAACAAGATCGAGTGCTTTTTGTGCCTGAACACCGTTAATCCCCTTCTCGCTAACATCCACCATAAAGCAGTGGTTGTCTGTCCCTCCAGAGACGATGCGGTAACCCAGGCTTGCTAGCTTCGTTGCCATCGCAGAGGAGTTAGCAACAACCTGTTGTGCGTACTGCTTGAACTCTGGTTTAAGAGCCTCTCCGAGGCATACAGCCTTCGCCGCAATCACATGCATGAGGGGACCTCCTTGCATACCTGGGAAAGTAGCAGAGTCGAGCTTCTTCGCCCACTGCTCCTTGCACATTACGATGCCACCACGTGGACCACGAAGACTCTTGTGCGTTGTTGTCGACACGAAGTCAGCGTATGGTACAGGTGATGGATGAGCACCGCCGGCAACAAGACCTGCAATGTGTGCCATATCCACGAACATGATAGAACCTACCTCATCACAAATTTCGCGAACGCGTGCGAAGTCAATCGTGCGTGAGTAAGCGGATGCACCCACGAGTATCATCTTGGGCTTCAGCTCACGTGCACGCTCGGCCATCGCTTCGTAATCGATCACCTCTTCACCAGGCTTCACACCATAGTGTTCAATCTTGTAAAAAGAACCCGAGAAATTCGCAAAGAAACCATGCGTCAAGTGCCCCCCATGAGAGAGGTCCATGGAGAGTATCGTGTCACCCAGCTCAAGACATGCGATATAAACAGACATATTAGCTTGTGAGCCTGAGTGAGCCTGCACATTCACATGATCACAGCCGAAGAGAGCCTTCGCACGGTCAATAGCGAGCTGCTCCACCTTATCGACAACCTCACATCCACCATACCATCGACGGTCTGGGTAGCCCTCAGCATACTTGTTGGTCAAGATAGAGCCCTGTGCTTCCATAACAGCAGGAGATGTGAAGTTCTCTGAGGCAATCAGCTCGATATTATTATTCTGACGTAGACGCTCTTCTTCAATCAGTTCTGCTATAATAGGGTCAACCACACTGATAGGAGATCCAGATGCCTTATTCAAACGTGCGATGTGGCGTCCTCCTTCGAACTCTGCTGCGAGCCATGAGGAAAGGATAGTAGAGACCTGATCCTGAGAAACGCTAGCCGCTGCCATGCACAGGGTATTGGAATCATTGTGCTGGCGAGATAGTGCTGCTACTTCAGCAGTAGCACAGAGTGCGGCGCGTACGCCCTTCCAGCGATTTGCCGCGATAGTCATTCCCTGGCCAGACCAGCAGATAAGCACGCCACGATCTACACGTCCATCAACGAGAGACTTGCAAACAGCGTTAGCATAGTCAGAGTAGTCACAGCTCTCTTCGGTAGCTGGTCCCATGTCGATGACCTCACAGCCCATGGATTCCAGAGCAGCCTTCGCTGCACTCTTCAAACTAACCCCCTTGTGGTCAGAACCTATAGCGATACGTATCTTCTTAGTCATAGAAATTGTCGTGCTTCAAGCAGTGTTATCTTAGCAGCCTTTTCATTCAGAAGCAAGCGCATTCCCCTACTCCTTAAAAAAGATAAAGAGAGAGTGCAGGTGCTAGCGCAAAGATAAGCCAGCTGAGAGCATAGAGGTTCATTGTACTCACTCGTGAGCGAAGACGCGATATCACCTCCACAGCAGCACATCCCACAATGAGTGAGTAGTAAAGTCCGCGCTCATAAAGCATCCCCACATTCGCAGAACTTAAACAAACAATGAGCAGAAAAATTAAGCCTACAGTTGTCATCAAGCTATAGCGAGCACGTTGTACCTTGTCACGACTCACGATGCTCACGCGCGTGATTTCAAAGAAAAAAATCAGTAATGCGAGATAATAGACAGGTGGGTAGAGCGCGATTTCAAGCGGAGAAACCGTCACCATAAAGTACATAGCAGGCGCAATACATATCATCGATAACGCCATAGATTTCAATAATATACTAATAAACTCAAGACGCTTCAGCAAGGGAATGTTAGCCAGCAGCAGGGAGGCACATGGAAGAACGATAAAGCGAAGAAACTGAACACTAACATAGTAAAATGTAATCCAGAACAATGCCATTGCCACTCCGAGCAAGATCACAGCGATGAGTCCCATCTGCTTCGCATAAAACTTACGTGTCACAAAAGGTCTGTTACCGATCGCCTTGACTAGGCGCGTCAGCATGATACTCAGCCATACTGAGATGGCAAGGAAGAGAAAGGGCTCTTCCGTCACAACAGGTATATCGAGCAATACGACATAACACTGCCCCCACATCAGCGCGAAGAGCGCCACATCTAGGCCGAGGATGCTAAGCCACTGCCATTTTCTGTGAACAAGTGTAGTCGCTTCTTCCATGGGGTTCTATGAGAAAGAGAGACGCATGTGATCATGCGTCTCTCTAGGTATATTGAAGAAAATAATACTTCTAGGCTACGCCTTAGGCCTCAGCACTCTTCGCTGGGGCTTTTTTAGCAGGGGCTTTTTTAGCAGGAGCCTTCTTAGCTGGCTTAGCTTCTGACTTCTCTACCTTCTTAGCAAGAGGCACAGCATTACCTGCGAGGGAGAGCTTGAGCTGTTCCTTCTGACGCTTGATGAATGCGGTGCGACGGCGGCGTTTTGTTTCCTTACGATGTTGTTGTCCCATCTTTTTATATTAGTTGTAGATAATTTCGTATGATTTTATCGGTTGTTAATGAATGGTAGAATATCTATTACCCCATACCAAACTTGAAGGCAAGCTAAAAATAGCAGACCACACGAATTAGTGCGTCATCTACATGAGACAAAACACAGATACTTATGCAGAACGACGTCGGCGTAGCAGGAAGGAAGGGGTCAATACGAGAACAAGGAGAGCAGTACTGGGCTCTGGCACCAGCTCAAACCCCATCGCTTCAAACACAGCAATATCACCAGCTCCCAGTTGTCGTATTACATCACCATTATCAAATGACGGTCTCATGAGTGAATCAGGATATGACTCTTTTTCATAATGGGAAAAGCTTGAGCCAGGGTTCCCTCCTGGGGGATTGTAGATATTATAGCCTGTATCACCTAACTCGATAGTCGCGCCTATAGTGGGTGCATTGCCACCTGTGTTCTCCATAATCAGTGTATCGTATGGGGTGGTATTCCAGTAAAAGGTATTAACCGCACCACCACTTACTTGGTATTTGTAGCAGGTGAAACCCATTCCATGTGTTAACTCATGCATGAAAACGGTATGGAAGTCATAACCTACCAGTCCAGTCGGTGCAGGGTCAGTGCCGAAATAGTAACCATATTCATCATTCATGGTGATAGCTATATCAGCATCCCCAGTTGCATCGTAACCTAGATTAAATAATTTGGCCGTTGAACTGGTGGCAGTATTGTATGTTAGCCCATTGCTTTCCACGGTTTTGTTACCGTAAAGTTTCACAAAGTTGGGATCGGCCTGTCCTACAGTGAAGTTGTCAAACACAAAGATATCAAGAGTTATGGTAATCTTATTATTTGTATCAAATGTAGTATAATAATTTGCGAGCAAGCCAGCCCAATAGTCGATTGATTCTTGCACGATACGTTTAGTTTCTCCATACTTATACGCAGCACTTCCCGGCTCCTCGAGTTCGTCTTCAGCATACCAATTCGTTTCATTAAGCAACTCTACTTCAAAGAAATGATTGCTAATTACAGTATTACCTGTTTGTGCATAGGAAAGTGGAATGGACAAAAGAGCAAGAATAGATAATGAGAGATGTTTCACAATTGAAAATATATCACACATTTAGCGATCATGTCAACAAAAAAACATTCTTCAGAAAACTGCAATACAAACATATTTACAATCTTACGAAAAAATTACTACAAAATTAACATATGGTAAATCTACTTCAAGATACGACATAGTTTCTTGATTAAATCGCACAATCTGCTAGTATCAACACACATTCGACCTCTATCCTCAAACACAACATTCGTTTACGATGAAAAATATAATCAAGAGAATGCGCCAATACTTTCCCATCTCCGATGAGAGTATGCAACTCTTGGTAAATCTATCCATCCCCTTAGATAGACCTATGGGGCACATGCTGATTGCAGCAGGCGATCTCTGTGGACATGTCTATTTTATAGAAAAAGGGCTTTCTCGCTCCTTCTGCATCATTAATGGCAATGAGGTGAATAGCTGGTTTTCTTATGAGGGTGATTTCACCTTCACGATGAATGAACTCTATTTTGGCACAGCGGGTTTCGAGTATGTCGAACTGCTCGAAGACAGCCTACTTTATGCCGTGCCTATACCAGAGTTCACAAAGCTACAAGAGGAGAATCTTGAGTTCTGCAACTGGTCGCGCATCTGCCATCAGCAGCACCTCCATCGCACACAATGCTCACGCTTAGCACAAATGAGCCTATCAGCAGAAGATCGCTATCTCAAGCTTATCGCTGAGCAGCCACGACTCGTACAGCGCATTCCGCTCAAGCTGCTTGCTTCTCACCTAGGAATTACCCCCCAAAGTCTCAGCCGCATTCGCTCAAAACTCTATAAATAAAAAAGAACACATCATCATGAATCAAGTACCCATCAAGCATGATCTCACCTGGATTGACTACCTACGCGTCATTGCATGCTTTCTCGTTGTTTTAGCCCATTGTTGTGATGCCTATGTTTCCAGTGCATCAGCGGAGAGCTTCATGGCAGGCTCACTATGGGGGACCTTCTACCGCCCATCAGTGCCACTCTTCATCATGATATCCGGAGTGCTCCTTATGCCTACCTCCATGCGCATTGCCGAGTTCTATAGTCGTCGACTCAAGCGCGTGCTCATTCCCTTCGCATTCTGGAGTATTATCTCCCCTTTCCTCTTCTATATACTCGTGTCCAGTGTCAACATGCTCAACCCCACCATTCACGCTGAGCATCACACCATCACAGCGGTTTTAAACAATGCGTGGCTATGGCTATTTAACTTCAGCTATTCTACTATTCCCTATTGGTACGTATATATGATGGTGGGTGTCTACCTCATCATTCCTATTATGTCTGTCTGGGTGCAACAAGCGACACAGAAGGAGCTGCTACTTGTGCTCAAACTCTGGTTCTTCACCACATTCATCCAGTATATTGAGATCATTCTTCCATTCCTAGGCTATCAGGGAAATTATGGTAGCTTCGGTATCTTCGGTAACTGCTCTTGGAACACCTTTACCACCTTCCAATACATCGGTGGGTTCATAGGCTATGTACTGCTAGCTCACTATCTGGTCAAGTATCCTCTGCAATGGAGCTTAGGTAAGACAATTAGTCTCGGTATTCTCAGCTGGCTGATAGGGTATGGTATTTCTTTTGGAGCATTTCATTATGTCCGCAACAACTATCCTGAGAACTTCAACATGCTGGAGATCCCTTGGGCATACACAAGCTTCAATGTCGTGCTGATGACGATTCCTATCTTCTTAATCGCGCAGAAGATCCACTTCCGACCCAGCATCCTTATTGCGAAATTAGCAGAATGCAGCTATGGTATATTCCTCGTTCACTTTGTAATCGTACATGCTTGTTACGAGTTTGTTGCCCGTTATATCACCATTCCCCCATTCTTTCAACTCTTTGTAGTGGTACTCGTAAGCTTCCCCCTCACAGCACTCATCGTAGCAGGTCTACGTACCATGCCTCTCTTTAGAAAACTAAGCTAACTAAAAAACCTATCAATATCAATACGTCAAGATACTCGTGTCTGTACTAGTATTCTCCCTTGACTTCTGAGTTAGACTTGCTAAAGTAGTAAGCCTATGAGTAAACGCACTATTTCACTCTTGATAGCCTCTCTCATCACTGCTCTTCAAGCAGCGGGGAATGATACAGAGGCAGCGCGTCAGGTCATCGAGAACTTCACCAAGAAAACTGATTGGCCTATCGAACTAAAACTAACACCTTCCTCACAAAACGGAAAACAGTACCAAGTACAATCTGATGGTAAGAAGCTTAGCATCACTGCTAACTCAGGAGTCGCATTGTGCCGCGGTTTCTATGATCTGGCCAAGTCACAAGGCTGGGGTCTCTACAGCTGGTCTGGCAATACCTTTGATTCAGATAAGGCAAAAAAGCTTCCTGCGAACATCAATATGAGCATGAAGTCCCCCTTCAAGCATCATTATTACTTCAATGTAGTCACCTATGGCTATACTATGCCTTACTGGGACTGGAAGCGATGGTCACAGGAAATCGACTGGATGGCTCTCCATGGTTTTGATATGCCCCTCGCTCTCGTGGCTCAAGAGGCTATTATGACGCGCGTATTTAAGCGCATCGGTATCCCTCAAGCAGATATTGACTCCTACTTCGCAGGCCCTGCCCACCTTCCATGGATGCGTATGGGTAACCTCATGAGCATTGATGGCCCGCTGGAAAATAGCTGGCATGAGCAACAGATCGCCATGCAGCACAAGATTCTCAAGAAGATGCGCTCACTGGGTATGAAGCCCATTTGCCCTGGTTTTGCCGGCTTCGTCCCTGAAGGTATCAAAAAGGTCTATCCAGACACCGAGCTCAAGAGACAAACATGGGCTGGCGGTTCGTTCCATGCCTTCATGATGACGCCACAGAATGAACTCTTTGCAAAGATAGGCACGATGTTCATCGAAGAGTGGGAAAAAGAGTTTGGTAAGTGTGATTACTATCTCGTTGATAGTTTCAACGAGATTGACAGCCCTTTCCCTGCTGGTAGCGACAAGTTCCTGAATGACTACGGTAAGGTCATTTACAAATCGATCAAGGATGCTAACCCCGAGGCTACTTGGGTCATGCAGGGATGGATGCTAGGCTATCAGCCTAATATCTGGACACCAGAAGCACTTAGCTCATTGACGAAGTTCGTGCCAGATGACAAGCTTCTCATCCTCGATCTCGCTACTGACTATAATAAGCACTTCTGGCATCGCCCCTATAACTGGGATCGCTACAAGGGCTACTTTAATAAGCAGTGGGTCTACAGCACCGTTCCTAATATGGGTGGCAAGGTAGGCCAGACGGGTGTGCTTAACTTCTATGCAAATGGTATTTGGGATGCACTCAATTCACCCAACAAGGGAAATCTTGTAGGCTATGGTACAGCTCCTGAAGGTATCGAAAATAATGAAGTTATTTACGAACTCATCGCTGACGCTGGTTGGCAGGAGAAGCCTATTGACCTGAATGCATGGCTCAAGAACTATAATGAGAACCGCTATGGTAGTAGCAATGCTACTCTTGAGCGCTTCTGGACGCTTATGATGCATAACAATGCACCCTATGGCAATCAGTTCAAGGATCACCCACGCTTTAATTGGCAAATGGGACCAAATGGCGGTACGAGCAATCACATGATTGTCTTCACCAAGGAATATGAAATGGCGATTAAGACCTTCCTTTCTGCGGCTGATAAGATGGGCAAGAATCCTCACTATGTTACCGATCTGATCGAATTAGCATCCATGTATGCTAGTGGTAAGGCGCAGCAGCTGAGCTTTGAGATTAACAAGAATATCTCCGCTGGCAAGCTAGACCTTGCAAAGAAGCAAATTGCCCAGTTCGAGAAACTGCTCACCATGACTGATACCATCCTTTGCTACCACCCAAGCAATCGTCTGGATAAGTGGCTAGGCTATGCTCAGGCATATGACAAGAAGATTCCTAAGAAGTCAAAGAGCTACGAGAACAACGCTCGCCGTCTCATCACAATCTGGGGTCCTCCTATCAATGACTACTCGGCTCGCATCTGGTCTGGTCTTATCAAAGACTACTACCTCCAGCGCTGGCTCATGTTCTTCGAAAACCGCATGGGTGGTAAGAACAATATCGGAGCGTGGGAGCGCCAGTGGGTGGAGAGTTCTGTCCCCTTCAAGAAGGAAGCTCTCAAGAAGATTAACCTCGTTGAAGCTGCGACAAAGCTTATCCGCTTTGCAGATTCCACCATGGGTGGAGGCGACGCTAGTGATCCAAACCTCATTACAGTCACCTCTGGGGAAGAGCTCGCACGCGACATGAAGGAGCAGCGTATCACCCTGAGTATCTCACGTATTAATGAGGCCTCCTCTATCACCGTCAGTTGCCAGAAGCCTACTCTTAACGTCGGTCAGGCACACTTCATCCTAGATGGAAAGAAGGTAGCACTGAAGGCTAAGAGAATCAATGCTACGACACTTCAGCTCACTTGGGATATCCCAGCTGGTACAACAGCGAACAATGAGTGCGCTATCATCGTCAACTTCCCTGATGCAAAGGCAAACTGGGGGCAAGTTAAGATGAGCTGGAAGAACTAAGTCCTCCCCATCTATAGATCACATCATCCCTCTCTGGCTCAGCGCTAGAGAGGGATTTTTTATGACATTCATAAAAAAAAACAAATGGTGACTTATCAAGAAGAATCTACTATAATAAACGTAATTATAATTAACTATAATTTTTTATGAACGAAAAAAAACTAACTACGATGGCGGGAGCTCCTGTTCCCAATAATCAAGATTCACTAACAGCTGGAAAGCGCGGTCCTGTACTGCTACAAGATGTATGGCTCATTGAGAAGCTAGCACAGTTTCATCGCGAAGTTATACCTGAGCGACGCATGCACGCGAAGGGATCAGGCGCATTTGGCAGCTTCACCGTGACAAATGATATCACCCCTTACACGAAGGCAGCTCTCTTCTCAGAAATTGGTAAAAAAACTGACGTTTTCATGCGCTTCTCCACTGTTGCCGGTGAGCGTGGTGCTGCTGATGCTGAGCGCGATATCCGTGGCTTTGCAGTCAAGTTCTACACCGAGCAAGGAAACTGGGATCTCGTCGGGAATAATACCCCTGTCTTCTTCTTCCGCGACCCCATGAAGTTCCCCGATCTCAACCATGCAGTCAAGAGAGACCCTAAGACTAATATGCGCAGTGCGCTTAACAACTGGGACTTCTGGACAAAACTCCCTGAGGCACTACACCAAGTAACGATCGTCATGAGCGATCGCGGTATCCCTAAGAGTTATCGCCACATGCATGGCTTTGGCAGTCACACCTATAGTATGATTAATGCTGAGAACAAGCGCGTATGGGTAAAGTTCCATTTCATCAGTCAGCAGGGTATAGAAAACCTCACTGATGAAGAAGCGGGTGAACTCATCGGTCGCGATCGCGAAAGCCATCAAAATGACCTTTTCAGCAGCATCGAAAACAAGCAATTCCCTCAGTGGAAGCTCTGCATTCAGGTCATGACAGAAGAGGAAGCGAAGAATCATCCTTGTAACCCATTTGATCTTACCAAAGTCTGGTCTAAGAAGCAGTACCCCCTCATTGAGGTAGGCATACTCGAGCTCAACCGCAACCCTGAGAATTACTTCGCTGATGTGGAGCAGGCAGCGTTCTCACCTGCAAGCATCGTTCCAGGTATCAGCTTCTCACCAGATCGCATGCTACAGGCACGCCTCTTTGCCTATGCTGATGCACATCGCTATCGACTCGGTGTAAACCATCATCAAATTCCTGTGAACAAGCCACGTTGCCCTATGCATAGCTTCCATCGTGATGGAGCGATGCGTGTTGATGGTAACTATGGTGCGAGCACTTCATACGAACCCAACAGCACAGGCGAATGGCAAGAACAGCCAGAGTTCCAAGAGCCACCTCTTCACCTTGAAGGCGATGCTGATCACTATGATTTCAGACAGGATGATGATCAGTACTTCTTCCAGGTAAAAGATCTCTTCCAGCTGATGACTCCCGAGCAACAGCAAGCACTCTTCGACAACACGGCTCGTGCGATGGGTGATATACCTAGAGAAATCAAACTGAGACATGTGAAGCATTGCTCACTGGCTGATCCTGCATACGGTCGTGGTGTTGCCCGAGCATTAGGTATCGATGAGGAACTAATCGTTGATTTATAAAACATTATATTAAAGCAATTCCAAGTATGACACAAGCGACTTCATTTAAGTCACTTTGATCAGTTGACTAAAGAGGTCGCTTGTGTAAAAATACACATGTTCGAACGAACAAACACTAATATAAAGATATAACATAAATCATGAAAACACTCACTTCACTCCTCGCAGTTGCCGCCCTCAGTTTCACCGTATCCGCCAGTGCTATGGCTCAGTGCGCAAATAAGGAAGCTGGCTGCAAGAAGGCTGCTTCCTCCTGCTGCTCCAAGGGCGCATGCAAGAAAGATGCTTGTAAAAAAGGTGCCTGCAAAAAAGGTGCAGAAAAAAAGGGCTGCTGCAAGAAAGCCGCCGGTGCTACATGCACCAAGAGTGCAGCTATGTAAGCTTGCATACTTGTAGGTGTAATACTTAATAAAAAGCCCCTCTATCTAGGTAGAGGGGCTTTTTTTGTAGAATATATATATATTATTAAGGGCGTTTCGTGTAACTGCCCTTGAGTTTGATTACTGTTGCAATCTTGTCGAACTTCATTTCTTTCACATCGATTAGCAGACCTGTACTATCATTTTTCCAGCTCACTTTTCCATGATCAGCTAATAATGGAGTGATGATGGTCTCATCTGAAACAGTGCAAGGAAGGCTTATTGTCCCAGACTCAGGTTTATCGTATACAATGAGATAGAGAGTATCTTCTCCCTTGCGAGTGACACGTCCCCACTTCAGCTCAGTGGCGAATGGTGTCGCATCTGTCCCGTAGATTGCCTCAGCATTAGGTTTCAGCCACGATCCTATGGTCTTGAAGATATCAATACTTGCTTGTGGGATAGATCCATCTGGCTTAGGTCCTATATTGAGTAGATAGTTACCGCCTCGGCTAACGATATCGATGAGTTCGCGTGTGACTGTTTCACCTGTACGCCATTTTTGATTATTAGCAGAGTAGCCCCAAGTTCCATTAAGCGTGTTGCAGACTTCCCAGTCACCATTCACCCCCTGCGCAGGGATATAGTGCTCAGGTGTAGTGAAGTCACCCATATGGATAGGTGTAGGGCGGAATTCGTCAGCCTTCATGCTCTGTCCTATGCAATAGAGACGGTTATTCTGTATAGCCATAGGATGATGCTTAAAGAGAGTATTCATCAGATCTGTAGCACCCCATGCCTTGTCTCCTTGGAAGGGGATACTGCTGAAGTCCCACCACACAATGTCAGTCGGATACTGGCTAACAAGGCGTTCGAAAAGCTCATGGAGATGTTTTTTGAAACGTTCATGATTACCAAATTGGCGACGACCTTCCTGCTGAGCTATGATGTTCCCCTGTGGATAGGATATTGCAGTACCAGTCGGGTCATAGTCTGGATGATTCCAGTCAATGACGGAGAAGTAATATCCTGTCTTCAGTCCGTATTGCTTCGTCGCGTCGGAGAACTCCTTGACAATATCGACATTATTCTTCTCGACACTATTAAGGGCTGAGATACCTGTAGTATCATAAAGATTGAAACCTTCGTGGTGACGTGTCGTCATGACGATATAGCCACAACCAGCTTCTTCTGCTAGCTTCACCCATTCAGTAGCGTTCCCTTTCTTATAGGTGAATTTTGGAAGTGCTTCAGCAAAGTATTGATCTGTTTCTGTACCTGTATATTGCTGAATCCATTCCACACAGCCATCGATTTTCTTCCCTCCTATCTCACCTGCTAGACCAGAATACAGACCATAGTGTACGAACATGCCAAACTTCGCATCACGCCACCACTCCATACGCTCTTCTCTATTCTCCTCAGCTTGGGCTGGGACGCGAGCTTGAAGAGTCATCGGTAATAAGGCTGAAAAGGACAGTGCTAGGAGAGGAAAAATCTTCATCCCAGCACTATAGCAAAAGCCTCACCTCTTGTCGAACAAAACAGTGCTCAACATTAATAATAAATCAAAGGAAATTTATCTTACCAGGGTCGTGGGTGATAGGTGTCTGCCTTGCTGAGCGGATGATTCTCTATAGCTGATTCTAGAAGCGCCACATATTCAGCCTGCCTTTCTGGAAGGTATCCACGCTTGGAGACAATGTTATTCGCGTGATCGCCCCAATAGAGTGTGGGAAAGTCGATATGCTGGAGCAGATACCTCTCCTCTTCTAGTAGCTGGAGGGGGCTCGCCTGTGTGAACAGACCCTCTTCTACTTCTCGCTCCAGAGCACTATTCGGCTGCACACTGAGACTCAGGGTAGATATCTCCTCTGGACGCAGCTTATTTAGCAGCTCCACTGTAGCTTCAATATGTTGCTTCGAGTGCTCTCGTCCGCCTAGTCCAAATATCAAAGAGCTATGCACAGCGAGCCCTGCCTCCTTCGCATGAGACATGCCTTCTAGCGCCTGTTCTGGGGTCATATGCTTCTTCACGCGCTTGAGTATATCTGGATCTCCTGACTCTAAGCCCGCATAGACGATATCGAGTCCGGCTTCTCGTAAGGCTCGCAGATCCTCTACACTCTTACGGCGCAAGTCATTGAAAGCCGCATACATCGCTACACGCTTGCAGCTAGGTATCTCTGCCCGAATCTTCTCGATGATGCGCAGAAGCACATCCGTCTTAACAACAAGCACATTCCCATCTATGAGGAAGACAGAGCGTATACCATAGTACTGTCGTGCTGCGCGTTGGATATCAGCGAATATTGCCTTCTCTGAGCGTATAGCAAATCGCTTATCATCGAACATCGTACAGAAGGTGCAGGTATTGTGCGAGCAGCCCAGTGTTACTTGGATGAGAAAGCTCTCGGCTTCCATCCATGGACGATAGATTTTTCCTTCGTATTCCATGATACCGTTCTATGAGAGTTTTAGTATTTGATCCATAGCTGCAACGAGCTGTTGGCATAGAGGTAGATTGAGACCATCTGGGTGAGGTGATGCGAATCTTGCGCGATCATTATCGTAGTAGCGCCCATTCGCCTGCGCGAAGTCATCTGATAGAGCCGCCCTGGTGAGAATCTCGGCTCCTTGCCTGACATCAGTACCAGAGACTCCATAGGCACTTTGTACCATAGGTGTAGCTAAAAAAGACTTCGGATTAATGGAGACAAAAATAGGTGAATCAGCTTGGGCTGCATACTCTGCTGCTAGCGCATTGGTCCACATCGTGACTCCCAGTTTACTCTGTGCGTAGGCAAGACCATCTGGGAGAGCCCCCTTCACCGAGAGGCGAGATGGGGAGATCGGTGCCTGTGCAGCTGATGAGAGATTCACCACTCTACTCCCCGCACCTAGTAAAGGCATCAGCTCTCGCGTTAGTAAATAAGGAGCTATCATATTCACCACTAGACGTGCATCAAGCCCATTACTGGCTATAGGGTCTGCCATAGTGTAAACACCAGCATTATTGATCAACACATCGAGGTGATGATGTTCAGACTTCACCCTCTCAGCAAGTTCTCTCACCTGCTCTAGATCGCTGAGATCTGCTTTGTACGCCCCAGCTACTGCCATGCCTGTCTCTGAGAAAATAGCGCGGCACGTCTTCTCTATCTTCTGATCGGAGCGTCCATGAATGATGACGCGTTGTCCTTGCTCACATAGCATCTTTGCTGTGGCGAGCCCGAGCCCGTCAGTGGCACCTGTAATGAGGATAGTTTTCATAAAAAATCGTTTTCTATCTGTTTTAATACTTGAGTCTTCCAAGACTTAGTTTTATAGTATCATCTCACACACAATTTAGCAAGTACGTACAATTAACTGCTATTGTAACAAAAAAGTAACTAACACTTAGTATCAACCTTTAAAAAAGTTATTCACATGTCTCGAGAATATCAAAAGCCCTACAGCTGCTCTGTTGAAGCCGTATTAGCAGTCATCGGTGGACGTTGGAAAGCCGTCATTATCTTCCATCTCATCAGTACACCAGTACTACGTTTTGGAGAGTTGCTCAAAATCATCCCCAAGATTAGTCAACGAATGCTGACTAACCAGCTGAGAGAACTCGAAGATGATGGTATCATTCACCGCGAGGTCTATGCGCAAGTTCCTCCTAAAGTCGAATACAGCCTCACCGAATATGGTCACACACTCACCCCCATCATGTATGCTCTGCGAGAATGGGGGGATACACATATGAATCAGGATCAAATCCAGAGTAATAAAAGGTTATAATACTTATTCACATTTAGCAAAGGCATCATGTGAATAAGTCAGTACTATTCTAAACATAAGATATTTAAACCACTTATTCACACAAATAGCATTATATGTGAATAAAATATCTAATAATCTAATATCAATACAATTACATAGCTTATTCACAATAAGAATAAACTATGTGAATAAGTAATATGAATTAATGCTGTTTAGTCATTTATATAATCATTTACATCTAACTCAACACAAGATGCTTCGTAGAGCTTCTGACAAGCTAGGATATTCTTCTGACGTGCTGGAAATGTAACATCGAACAACTCCGCTTCTTCCGTGTTAAACTCATCATACACTGAGGAAAACTCTGCCACCCCAACACAGTCCTTTAGAGCACCTTCCTCTAGCTCGAGAGCTTGCAGACCTGTGTAGAAATTACCATCTGACATAGAGATACCATACTTCTTCGCTCCTATGAATCCATAGGGACGATAATGGTAGGGAAAGCCTAGTATTAAGACACGCTTAATACCGAGCTCTATAGCCTTCTCAAGTGATGAGGTGATAAGAATACGACCCAAGCCTTGCCTATGCAAGCTGGGGTTAATGAAAACAGGTCCGAAGGTTGCTGCATCAATGCGTGTACCGTCAGCTTGAAGAATGGATGACTTCGTATAATAAATAGCGCCCTCTACTTGACCGTCCACTTCGATAACTAGACTTAGATCAGCTATCATATCATGATGACCACGCATTTGATGTACTAGGGCATGCTCCACTGCTCCTGGAATATAGAGATCCCAGAAGGCATCACGAGCCAATTCTTCACAGCGTCTGCGGTCTTTCTCTTCTTCAACTCGTATTGTGATTGTACTCATAATTTTATATGTGAAAAAATAACATAAACTTGGAACTTTGTCAAGTTTCATGAGTTTACTTATTAACATTCAGTACTAGCTTATTCACATTTTTTCATGATTTAATCACACTCTAAGCGACTTATTCACAATTCAAACTATTAGACTAATAATCAATAACATGTATGCTACTGCGTGCATATTGCTGCGTATGGCTGTCAAATGCTTCGATGGTATGCTCTCCCTCCTCTAGCTGGGCATACCACACTCCCCTCTTCTCAAAAATATGTAATGTTTTGCATCGCCACTCTACGCGATGTGGATGAAGATTGCTGCGCAAGGGAAGCTGTTTCCCATAGGCAAGATTGCTGCTGTCTATTGATATCACCGTACCATCAGCTGGCATGTGTATACGTGGTTGAGTCCTGAGCTGAAGGTCGAAGTCAATAGCATAGCTTTCGTGCACCAGCCTATCTTGACGAGCATACCAGTCATGATATTCTACTGGAAGGAAAACTCTCCCCTCTTCATCATATTGAGTTTTGTCCAGCTCTACACCAGCAAGCTGATCTGTGCTTAACCACTCTTGGCATGTAAATGATCGATTCTCGCTGGGTTTTCTCCCCGTACGTGAATCCAACTTAACAAGTTGCATCCCGAGCCGCTCAGGATCACCAAGTACTTCACCTTCTTGATAATGATGTAGGTAGTTCATCAGGCGGTTAAAAATTGGTGCTGCCCCGATGAGTCCAGATACATTCTTCATCGGACTCTGATCCATATTGCCCACCCAGACTGCCACTGTGAAGCGTGAACTATACCCGATGCACCAGTTATCTCGGAAGTTCGATGAGGTTCCCGTCTTCACCGCACATGGGAAGGTGAAGCGTAAATCCGCAGCAGTTCCAAAACCAGCAACACGAGCAACATCATCAGAGAGCATGTGACTGAGCTGATAGGCATGGCTAGCTTCAATTACTCGCTCACCTGTCTGAGGCTCACCTTTGATATCATAGCCTATAGGTACTCTAGTACCACCACGCGCGAGTGTGCTGAAGGCTTCTGCCTGATCCATCAATGTGACGTGCGCATTACCTATGGCTAAACCTAGACCATAATCATCATCAACGATCTCGTAGCCAAGCTCACGCAGCAGTTTCAACAGAGCCTTGGTGCCTCCATGTTCATTAAGCGCGACGAGTGCAGGAATGTTTTGAGAACTCGCTAGGGCGACGCGCATGGAGATGGGACCTAGAAAGCTCTCATTGAAGTTACTGGGGGCTTCTACCCCTGTAGAGTCTGGGAAATGAGTAGGTAGATCAGCATAGATGCTAGCTGGGCTTTTCCCAGCTCTCAGAGCGAGGAGATAGACAAATGGCTTGAGCGTCGAGCCAGCAGATCGCGCCTCTCTTGTCGCATCGATCTGTCCACCGCTAGGGTCATCACGATTTACACTCGCGACAGAAGCGAGTATCTCACCTGTCTGATGATCGACGATCAGAACAGATGCTTGTCTCACATGACGCTCACGCAGCTTGGCTATTTCCTCCGTCACTGTTTGCTGTGCTAGATTCTGTAGCAAGGGATCGATGCTTAGCGTGCCAGCATTACGACATAAATGGGGATGATAATTATTACATGGCTGATTAATTTTTAGAGGCTTATGAGTTTTATCGCTTACTCCCAAGTCACGTAACAATCCATTACGAGCTCTTAGTGCGCGCTGTGGATGCTTCAAGGGGTTATAGTAACTGGGCGAGCGAAGCTGAATAATGAGCAGAGCCGCCTCATGGAGCTCAAGCTCCTTTGCTCGCTTATTGAAATAGAAGCGCGCGGCTGCTTCTATACCACGACAGAGCTGCCCGAAGTCTGCATGGTTAAGATAGGCGCGCAGAATACTCTCCTTATCCATACCCATCTCGATACGTCTAGCCAGTAAGCTCTCATGTAACTTAGCCTTCAGTGTTCTTCCCCGAGGAGGAAGCATCATCTTCGCGAGCTGCATGCTGATGGTAGAAGCTCCGCTACGTACCTTACCATCCGAGATGTTATCTAGTGTAGCTCGCCCCAGAGCGAGCAGATCAACGCCTATATGTGAGTAAAAGCGCTTATCCTCAGATCTCAAAAGTGCACGTGTTACATTCTCAGGAAGCGGTTCATTCTCAGGCAAGGGTTCCTGCCTATAGTGATCAGCATACGGAATGATCGAGAGCCATGATCCATCTCGTGCATAAACACCACGCGATGGTAAACGCTCATACAACTGCTCGGGAACAGATAGATAGATGGGAAAAGTCACCGCCAGCACTGATAAGAAGCATGCTGCACCGAAAACGGTGCAGCATAGCCCCACTCGCCTTGTAATCAGGCGTCTGAGTTTCATGGCTTGATCGTTATCTTGAGCGGCTGTGCTAGTCCGTAAACTTGAGGTCGATACATCTCTTCTGCCTTTGCAGCTGGAGCTTTCATCTCGCCCGCCATACTTACATTCACAAGGTAACTTACCTCGAATGCAGCATCTGAAGACCAGCTATTCATAAAGAAGCGCACCCTATCTTTCAAGAACTCTCGTCGCGTTACCCATGAGGGAGCGAACCAGCAATGATCTCTCTGCTGCGCGATACTGTTAGGGAGTGCTTGACCTGTAACTTCAGGATTGATCGCCTCCATACCTGCCGGCAGATAGTCTTCTAATGCCACATAGCGACTAGCCTGATTAGCACGTGCTTGGATAGTCACACGTACGATATCTCCTACGTTAAACTCAGCTGTAGCTGTCCACCTCCCATCGGGCAGAAGCTTCTCGTAACGTCGCTGCACATGAAAGCCCTTATCTACGAGCTGATCAGGCTGCTCGTTCTTCACATATCCCTCTACGAGAGCTGTTGCATAAGTCTTACCCTCCGTAACATTGAAGCTTGGTAGCGAATCGATAGCTTGCTTCATATAGCTGAGAGGTGAGCCCGGCAGGAGTTTCTGACCATTCACTACGGTATAACTATCGGTGAGTTTAGCCTGAGCGATATAATGTGCTAACATGATACCCTGCCAAGCATTACTCAGTGTGTTATGATAGGGGGAACTAGCGTGCTGCCCTACGTGCTCAGCAACTCGCTGCGCTGTCGCATCTGATGCAGGATTGTCCTGTATCTCTATCATGAGCTTGAGGGTATCGAATGATGGCAAGATGTAGTTGCTATCCTCGCTAGGCTTGATTTGAGCGAGTGTCTGGCGATGGATAGCACTCAGCTTACCATCCTGCAAGAGCTGTGCTATGTGCATGGTCATCAGGATCTCCTGTGGCGAGTTCCAATCATGTGCATGCTCAGAGATGAGCTTTGTGAATAGCTCCATGGTCAGATCTTTCTGACGCGCGAGAGCATAGAGCCATAGCAAAACGGACTCATCATCCTTACTCGCTGATAAGTTAGAACTGATATTCTTAATCACTCTTTGTGTGATATCTCTGAAGGCATACTCCATCTCACGAGGTAAGAGATTCTTCTCCCTAGCAAGAGAGAGTACTAGGTATACATAGGGGCCAAACTCACTGGGGCTATCACTATCTCCCCAGTACGAGAAGTGACTACTTGAGCCTATGCGTCTCTCTAAGATACTATCAAGAAGCTTGTTTAGCTCAGCCTGACGCTTCCCCCTAGAAGGGAGCTGTGAGCCCACCGCTCTATGGAAGTCCTCTGCGTAAATCAAAGGAATAGCGCGTGAACTCAGCTGCTCTGTACATGTGTAGGGATAGGAGTTGAGCATATCAATGCCGCTTGTGTAAGCCGATATAGGGCTTGGCGAGAGCGTGAGATTCAAGCGCGTTTGGCTGAGGTTGAAATCTGTTTTCAACCACTGGCTAGCCTTCGCCTCTGTGTCTGGTGGTATCGTGACGAAAAGGCTCTCTCGCAGGAAAGGTGTCGCTGGACGCACCGTGACGCTATCAGCTACGGCATCTCCATATCGATCCAGCTTACCGCCTAATGTATCCGCGGGAAGCACTGACCATTCGAAGCGAGCTGTACCCAGTTGCTTCATGTTGACTGGGAAATATAGGGTCTTAGATGCATTGCTATCCAGTGTCACTGTCTGCTCTGCTTGTAGGATATCGACAGCTTCATTACCCTTCAGGTGAAGCTTCCAAGTAACAGAATCTTGAGCTTGGAGCTCATCGGGCAATTCATCAGGCAACATGGTGATCGTAACTGGAATGTGCACTACATCACCCTTACAAGCACTCAGAGGTGCAGTGGGTTCCAGCATGATGGGCTTATTCACCTGATAATGCCCATAATCCGTACCGAATCGATCTTCCCCATGGGAGGCCACGGCAATTACTCGATATCGCGTAAGTGTATCTGGATTCTTAACCACTGAGCTGAAGCGTCCTTCAGCGTCGGTCTGTACCTGAGCGAGCCATAGTGCACATGGCGCAAAGTTATCGCGCACGAATATACCTCCAGCCGACTCACCCATATAAGCGTTCACGGCCACACCAGGTGCAAAGCCACCACCGACAAAGACGCCTTTGTTCCCGTAATAACGGTGCTTGTGGTTTTCACTGAGAAGCTTACCAAGTGAGCTAAAGGATAACTCACTCGTCGGTCTCCATGAATAGAAGCGCTTAACGGGGTTGGGCATAACATATCCGCCAGCTTGCAGGCTACCTTCATCCTCAGCATAGAGCGTCACCATCGCATGAGATGCAGGCTGTCCGCTTGCGTCAAGAACCTGCCCCTTCACCATACACGATTCACCTGGTAGAACTGATGTGCTCGGTAAATCGAGATTGATTTTGAGTTTCTTGTCTACAGGATCTATCATCACACGTGTAGAGCCAGTAAGAACTCGCGCTTTCCCCGTACCACTCTCTTCTGTACCCTGTACGAGGTGAGCTGTTATATCAATAAGTGGGGAGTCATCCGCTTCGAGTGCTAGCTCGATCACAGGCTTCTCCTTCGTCACCTTCTGTCGCAGCTGTCGCAGCATACCCTCTCGGAATACCGTGAGGATTATCTCTCCGTCTAAAGGTGTTTTGAGTAACAGTTTTACAGTCTCGTGAGGCTGGTAGATATCCTTGTCCGTGATGATATCCATGCTATCAGGTGATTCTTGTTTCCAGTTATACCCCTTCTCCATCTTGCCATAGACATGATGTACAATAGCACTACGGAAGGGGCGTCCCTTCGCATCCACACCCTCAGCTGTGATCGTGTAGATACCAGCTTGATCGGTGGGAATGATCACCCTCCCCTCACCCTTTTCATTCAGCGTCACCGTCTGAGATTCCAGCTCAACAACTTCAGAATGATGACGCAGCATCTGACGTATCAGGCTTCCGTAGCTATATGAACTCGTGGTTTCGTACTGTGCCTTCACTGTAATAGCATGGGGTGAGGCAATAGGCTGTCCGTCTACATTCACAGTGAGCAGATCTATAGCTAAGCCCTCTTCATTTGCAGCACTGTGAGAGGAGGCTTGCTTCATGCCTACGTAGAGTTCTGCTGGATCTACGATCTGTTCACGGCTAGTTGAGAGGCGCTGACCTCTCGTATTAGTCACAGAAATCTCACTGGTCAGCAGCTGTCGACGTGGGAACTCTCCCTGAGGTCGCGTGACCTTCACCATCGACTTACCATCAGCATCAAGTTTGCCCGATGGTATTGTCTCGAAGTGGGTCGTCCCTGAAGCCACATCGTCTCTGTTCCAATAGTAACATTCATAGTAGCCATAGTCTCCCTTTCTGTAATCTCCAAAGCGATAATCCTTCAAACCACGAGGATAGAAGTTCATCTCCTGAGCACTCAATGACCATGAGACAGTCCCCCCCACTAAGGGAGTTCCATTCATTTGCTGAGCATCTACCACAAGCTCAACCTCCTTCATATCAGGCATAAGCTTCATCCCTCCTTCAATCTCGAACTCATTGCGTCTATAGTGCTCTACATAAATAGTCGAGCTGAAGATGCGGTTACTTTCAATGAAATTTCGTAGGTAATAGTTTTCTGAGAAGGATTCGCGTGATTCCTCCGTGACTCCAAGAGTTACAAGATCAGGGCTTTGATAGCTCAAATCGCTAGGTGTTATAGCCTTGAAGTAAATATAGCACGCACCAGTATCCGCATGTTCAGGGATGGGGATATCTAAGCTAAAACTACCGTCTTTTTGCAGTTCAACATCATATTCAACATCTTCTCCATTGAAACTTAAACGTGCCGTATAGCCCTTAATAAACTCAGGCGATGGGATACTGATCTCATTGTTAAATAACTGACGGACGAACCCTTTCAAATGTGCGGTCTCTCCTGGTCTATAGAGAGCGCGATCGGTGAACACGTATGAAACAACTTGTGGGGCATCTACCATATCTTGATAATGATGGTGATCATACGCTGGTTCATTGTTAAAGGGAGTTGTAAAGCTATCATCGCTCGTACTCAGCTGAATATAGGCTACTTCACCCGCCTTTTTACCCAGTAGCTCTACAAGATCTAGCATGACTCCATCAGTTGGCATATCCTGTTCATGCAGTAGCTTCGCATCACTGGAATAGAGACTGAGGCGTGCATGAGTGAGCTGCTTGGCGGTAGAAAGCTCAAATCCATAGACATAGAACTTTCTCATCTCCTTGTCCACCTTCCATATCATACCGATATTCGTCACTTGGATAATACCTTGAGAAACAAGTAGCATATGAGGATCATCACTATTCCAATCTTTGTCAAAATAATGATGAGCATCTGTCTGAACCTCACCCTGAATCTCTAGGAAGTAGAGCCCCGGTTTGCCATCGGGAAAAAGTAGCTTATCTCTCAAAGAGATATGTAGCTCATTCTCACCCTCTGGAAGTGTAATGACGCGCTCACTCTTCGTATCAAGAAGTTCCGTTGGAACGAGTGTATCGATCTTCTTAGAAGAGGTTGATTCTGAGATATGGTGTATCAAGGAGCGTGTCGCAAGAGGCTTCTTCTCTCTTCCCCTAGTTCGTGGCACATTCCAGTACCCACTGTCATCATGATAATGCGAGTAGTAGTTCTCGTAAGCTGCGATCACTTTCGCCGCTGACTCCCCTCTCCCACTGAGCTCCATAAGGCGCAGTGTAGGCTTATCAAGTAGACTGTAGCTAAGGGAGAAGTCCTGCTTACCCTCTAAAGCGAGTGTAGACATAGACACTTCACTGACGAGCTCTGGCTTATCAGGAGCAAGTGCTGTTCTGACCCTCGTTTTCTTCTTGGGGGCGATGGTCTCCCCTACGAGAGTTGGAAGCTTCGCGGATATTTCCAATGAGCAGGGCTTCATCCCCTTCTTCACATGAAAGACGAGTCGCTCGACAGCCTTTACCTCTGAGCCATCTTCCAGAATGAATGGAGTAATATATTGTGCACTTTTTTCTTCATCGAGTGTGATACGCATCTCCTCTGGCCATTCAACAGAGCTCACATAGCCCAGAGGATCTTCCTTTCTACTCCTCTCTGCCTCCCTCTGCATCTCTTCACCCATGGAAGCCGTCTGATAAGACATATCATCTTCGTAGCGCATCGGAAAGGATTTCCCACTGGGAAGAACTTGATACCACTGTATATGGGTGAGAAGCTCCTTCATCTCTTCCTTCATGATGACAGGCGCGTCGAGGATAAGCGTTACTTGATATTCCCCAGAATCTAACTGTTTGTTAAGCAAGTGATAGGTAGCTTCTGGGAGTCTATGAGATGCTATACAGAGATCATGATAAGTTTGATGCCTCGCGCTGTAAGCGCCTAGACCTGGAAGATATAGTGATATACTCTGATTTCTATCTTGAGCGGTGTAGGGATAGTAATCTGCTAGCCAAAGATTTGGCACGAGAACCTCATCCCCCAATGCGGAGAACTCCTCCCACTCCTTTTTATTCATAGCACTATAGCATTCTTCTGCTGCCTTGCGATAGCGCTTCACATCGGCGACAGTTGCCTGCCTCACCTTTGTCGCTATCTTCTTATCCTTGTCAGCACTACTACAATAATAGGCTCCTTCAAGTGAGGCTCGGAATGGTGCTTCCCAGAGTCCTAGGTCATCAGTTCGAAAGAAAAGAGGTGCTTGCGGATAGACTTCCCACGGACTCTTCACACGCATACTTGACATCGTTCTGATAGTATTCACGTACTGTTGAGCATCCTTCGTATAACTCAGCTGATAATCAGTACGAGGCAGAGCTTCTTTCTTAAAGCGCACTTCTAGCTCAGTGGGACTCAACCAGCATGTATCCACGTCCAGCGCAGGTGTGATCACCAAGCTACCTTCTAACGCAGGCTTACCCACCATCTGCGCCTCTATCATAGGCTGCATGAAGGAGAGTTTTACCGGATAATCGGGTGACAGAGAAGGATATTGTTGTACAACTTTCATCTCTGCACTCAGAAGAGGAGTAGAGACGAGAGAGGACGTGATAATGAGAGGGAAAATTTTCATAAAATTCACTTATATTTAAGTTTTATACTAACCAGTTATTATTCTCTTTTCAATCTCTTTTTTGACTTTTTTCATCACTGTTCGCAGTAGCCTTGCTTTTCAAGGTTGTATTTTCAGATTCAGAGGAATAGAGAGACCATATACCTGTGGACGATACATCTCCTCTGCCTTAGCAGCGGGAGCCTTCATCGTACCAGCTTTCGTAACACGAGCAAGATAACTCACCTCAAGCATCTCCTTATCTTTCCACTGAGTGACAAAGAAGCGCACTCTATCTTTCAGATATAATTTCCGTGACACCCAAGAAGAATATGAGTACAGCTTCGACGAATTTGATCTCAATTGTAGTGGCAAGTACTGACCTGAAACAGCAGGATTCACCGCCTCCATTCCAGCAGGAAGATAGTCCTCTAGAACCACATACTGACTCATCTCTCGTGGCTTTGCTGTGACAAAGACACGGACGATATCACCGACTCGGAACTCAGATGCTGGTTTCCAATTCCCATCAGTATGATACTTCTCATAGCGACGCTGAACGAGGAATCCCTCATCGACAAACTGCTCCTTCTGCTCATCCTTGAGAAAGCCCTCCACGGTGTAGGTGGCATACACAGGATCACTCTGTGCTGCTACTTGTATGCGGGGTAATTCTGCGAGTGGAGTCTTTGAGAAGACTAATGGTCTCGAACTCTTAATGACCCTCCCGTTCACCATTGCCTCTGGAGATTGAAGCTTCGCGAGCTTGATATAATCTGCTAAGAGAATGCTCATCCATCCATGCTGATATGTACTCATAGAGATAGAGTTAGATCTCTTATTCACATAGTTATTCACAAGTTGAGCTGTCTCTAGAGATGCAGCATCTCTATGAATGCGCAACAAGAGCTTGACCGTCTCTGTGTCAGGGAGATAGAAGATCTCTTGATCACTAAACTTGCTCTCAGCTATCATCGCATCTTGGATGAATGTCTCAGCAAGCTTCTCATCAAGGATACAAGCACTCAATGCAATGATCCAGCGTTCTTGGACAGATACCCATGTATCAGCATACTTCTTAATCACTCGATGGAAATCCTCTGCACTGAGCTCTGCTTGAGCGGAAAGTAAATAGAGCCAGAGAACATTCGACATGGTCTCCAAGCGAGAATTCTGCTCAGAATCTTCGAGTAACTGCTGTTTTATCTGGTTGAAGTCTAGCTGCTGATAAGCAGATGTCCTATCACCGTTCACTCCTTTTTCATGCACTCGGCTCAGCACGATAGCAATGTATGGCGAGAAGATGGATGCCGCACGATCATGAGCCCAATACGAAAATAACATATTCCAAGATCGACGACGCATCACTTGGGATACAAGAGCTCCTATCAGAGCCTTGCGCTTCTCTTCATCCATCAATGGAACTCCACTTGCTTCGTGGAATAGATCTGCATAGAGCAGAGGAAGGATGCGTGAGCTGAGCTGTTCGGTACAATCAAATGGGTAATCACGTAGCATACTTGCACTAAGAGTATAACCAGAAAGAGGGCTCGGCGATAGTGTAAGGCTCAGTCTCGTCTGCTCAGGGGCAAACTCGCTTCTCACCCACTTATTCGCTGTGCTATCAGAGCCAGCTGGTAAAACAGACATCTGAGATTCGCGTAGATAGGGAGTGGCTGGACGTACGCTAAAGCTCTCCGCTAAGGCATCTTGGTGAAGAGATGTTGCCTTCGCGTCATCAAGCAGCGGTGTCACGATCCATTCGAATCGTGCCTCCCCGAGCTTCTGCATGGAGACGGTGAATGTCGTGGTCAATGGCGTGTCTCCGTGAAGTGACACCGTCTGCTCGGGTTGATCTATGGCTACAATATCATTCCCCTTGAGCTGAAGCTTCCACTTCATACTACCTTCTTTCATCCATTGCTCAGGTAGCTCTTCTGGGTTCATACTTACCGTGATGGGTAGCTCTATCACATCACCTTTACATGCACTATAAGGAGCTGATCCTTCGAGCATAATAGACTTATTCACATCATAAAAACCACTGGCTATACCGAATCGATCTGAACCGTGGTTCGCTACAGCTATCACGCGATATCGAGTCAATGTGTCAGGATTCTTCACGCTAACGCTAAAGCGACCTTCACTATCTGTCTTGATACATGTTTGCCAGAGTGGACAGGGGTCGAAGTTATCACGCATGATCATAGAGGCCATATTCTGACCTGCATCGGCTCCCCATGACATTCCCTGTCCTAATCCACCAGAAGAGCCGGACGATAATCCCCCATGACTTCTGGCGTAGAAAAACGATTGCGACTCAATAAATGTTTTTGAGTTCATCAGTGGTCGTTTGGAGAGATCATTGCTCAGAAGAGAACTGAGAGATGAGTAATGCTTCCATTCTAAAGGCTCTCGATGATGAAAGACCTTAATGAGATCAGGCTGCTGATAGCCCCCAGCCTGCAGCGCCCCCTCATCAACAACATAAACTAAGAGCGAAGCATCAGCAACGGGAGCTCCATGGGCATCTCTCACCTGCCCTGACAGCTGAGAGCTTTCTCTTGGCGCGCTCGATGTGCTAGGTAAGTCCAAGCTCACCTGAAGTCGTTTTGCATCAGGATCAATGTAAATGACGATATCATCCGTATAGAGTTTTGGCTGTCCAGAGTGGTTTTTCTCTCCAGGTTGAATCATCGTCGCACTGATACGTACAGTGGGGCTATCTTCCTTGTCGAGATGCAGTTCGATAAGAGGATGATCAGCAGTCAGCTTGTGGTGCTGATGCCTCATTTTTCCCTCACGACCTATTGCCAGTATCACCTCGCCTTCTAGCGGTGCTTTGATGAGAAGCTTCACTGGTTCATTCTCTTCATATACGTTCTTATCTGCGATGATGGATAGTGACTTCTCTTGGTCTGTTCTTGTCGCACTCCAGACCTGATGCTTAATAGCAGAGCGATATTCTCGCCCTTTCTCATCTGTTCCTGAAACAGTAATGATATAAATGCCTGCCTTTTCACGTGGCATGTCAAAGGTAGCCTTACCTGCTGAATCGAGCATGATGCTTTCTTCGCAAACTAACTCTTCCTTGCTCTCATCAGGGAGCATGTGGCTTAGTATGCTATACTTATTTGTCTGCTTGCGAGTGACAGTTAGTCTCACTGGTTTCTTCGTACTTACGGTTTTGCCTTCCGTATCGACTAGTTGAAGCTCTAAGTCCATGGGCTTAGAAGAAGCTTCACTGAATTGTGACTTCTGCTTGATGCCTATATAATAGTCAGCGGGATGTAGCTCTATAGGCTGAGATATATAGGGTAGTGTTTGCTGGTTTGCATTTGTCACAGTACCCATAGCCCTGAGTCTCTGCCTCAGGGGGAATGAGAGTTCTGGAAGTTCCAAGCTGAGAGTAGATTGACCGTTTTCATCGAATGCTTCCTCCACGGCCTCCCCACGACAATAATCCAGTGATAGAGAGTCGCGATTGAGGAAATAGGCATCCAAGAGTTCTGAATCATCTTCACGATGATCACCAAAACGATATGCGCGTAAGCCCTTAGGGTAAAAATTCCCCAGTTCGGCATGAACACTCAACTCAACTTGGGCATTGGCAAGAGGTGCTCCACTATAGCTGTGAGCTGAGAGCCTCACCTGTATCTGATTCTCAGCTTCTCTGAATGATGTCTCTCCTTTTATATCAAACTCGTTTCGGCGATAATGCTCTACTAATAAACTCTTCTGAAATTCTCGATTAGAGCGAAGGATGCTTTCATATTGATAAAAATCAAAAACACTCCTTTTCTTATTGAGATAAAGTTTCTTACTCCCTAATCCCATGGCAATCATATCAGGACTCGCAAAGTTGCGATCCGTCTTATTCATAACGCGCATAGAAAGCACATAATACCCTAGCATTTCTTCATCTTGTGGGATATCTATATCATAACTGAAGCTACCATCATCTTCAATAGGGGTCTCAAAACTCATTATCTCTACACCACCACGCTGCAGAGACACCTGTAGCCCCTCGACAAAATCCTTGCTAGGAATCGTGACCTGATCTTCGAAATGCTGACGAATGAAGCCTTTCACATGCGCTGTCTCACCAGGTCGATAGAGTGGGCGGTCACTAAAGGTATAGTGTATGAGTGTAGGGTAGCACTGAGCTATTCCTCTTCCACCTCCATGATGATAGACATCTGTTGAGCTCCCTGCTACAAAAAATGGAGAAGTAAAGCCATCTTTCCCATCACTTATCTGGATATACTCTATCTGATGCACTCTCTCACCTAGAAGGCTCTTTATATCTAAAACTGAGCCCGATGGGCTTAGATCTTGTTCATGCAGAAGCTGCGCTGCCGCATCATAGAGAGACAGCTTGGGATGTCTGAGCGCTGCTCCTGTATCTAGATGGTAGCCGTAAGCAAAGAGCTGACTCATCGATGCATCAGTCTTCCAGAATAAACCTAGATTGGTAAGCTGTGCGATTCCTTGTGCTGCTGCTATACTAGGCTGACTGCTAGTGGCACGCAACTTCTCATTACTATCTAACTCTCTTGCAATCGCCTCGATGAGGTAGAGACCGGAGTTGTCCTCTGGATAGAGTTCTTTATCCAGAAGAGAGTATACTTGTGTACCGCTCCCCTCACGAATAGGGATCACTCTTGATGCTTCATTAGCTACGATATCAGAGGGGAAGAAGTTCTTTTGCTCCTGATTTCTCAGGTGTTCCATGATGCTAGCATCCTTTCGCAGAGTCGTTGGTCTACCATATCCTAGTGCTCTTCTGGTATCATCTGACGATTGATAGTTCAAATAACCAGCCAGTACGCGCACAGCATCAGCCCCCGTATTCTTATAGCGAAGAACGCGCAGTCTCATATCTCCATGCTTCGCATGCTGTATGCTAAACTGACGCTTGCTGGAGGCAGGTAATACTCCGCTGTCTACATCCATTTTTATATCTGGGACAACAAGAGCAAATGAGGCACTCTCTCTATCATCACTTATTGGCTTCGGCACTTGACCGAACACATCTTTTATCGCCGAACTCAGCATGAGAGAGCAGCCATGGGTGCCTCCCTTTACATTAAAAACAAGCTTCGAGATGAAGCGCTTTTTATCCCCATTAGGAAGGGTCATCTCATAGATATTTTTCTCATTACTTTCTCTGTCAAAGCTGAGTTCTATATCACCCTTCAGTGGCGCGAATATATTCCATGCACTGTCATCTGAATCCAAGGAGAACTGCTCAAGCTTTTCCTTCTCTTCCTTCGTCATGATTTCAGATACATAACGCCCTTCTCCTCGATGCACAAAAGGATAGGAAAGCTCATCTTCGTAGAGCTGCTTCCATGAAAGTTGTGAAAAGATGTCATCCCAATCCTGAGGTACTTCCACGGGGCTAGCGAAGTAGATATTTACTTGATGACGACCATCCATCAACTCACTAAGATAGAGCGAATAACCTTTTTTATCACGTATAATGGAAGCTATTTTACGATCTTTAAAACGCTTATTTTCTTCATCATATGAGTCTATTTCTGGGATGAATAGTTCGATATGGGCTTTATCACTATCCTTTCCAGTGGGTAGCAGTGAGTCTACTTTCCAGAGCACAGGCACGACTAAATCAGCGGGGAGCTGCTGAAAAGCTGCCCATTCTGCATCACTTATTTTCCATCGAAATCTCTCACATAAGTGAGAATCACTCAGCACTTCTCCAACTGTAAGCTGTCTGAGATTGGCTGGGACTTGTTGCTTTGCTCGCGAAAGATCATGCGGGTAAGACACCTCGTAATAAGCTTTCTTGATATAAGAGATGAAGCGTTCGTCCAGCGCCCTTTGACTATTAACATAGATATAGAGCGGAGAATAGTCTTTGTCTTCTGTAAGCAAGGATATAGAATGATAAGAATCATTCGATTTATTCACAATCTCTCCCTCTGCTGTCCCATATGAAGTAGTCACCTTCAGCTTATGCTTGCTGCGGTACGCGAGCTTGTCTGGCATGGTGATTCTTAACTGCGCTTCGTTGAGCCAAACTGCTTCATAAGGAAGAGATGGAGTAAGTGAAATGCCCCCTTCCTTGACAGCCTCACCTATTTGATCCTCATCTACCATCTGTTCAGAGAAGTAGACTGAAATTGTCTCCGTCGAGTCGAGTCGATGCCGCTCTTGCTCTACATTCATCTCTATACAATGAACGGGCGCTACGATGAGGCCACTTGCCGCGAATAAATAAAGTTGTTTCATACTATGGTAAAATTATTTTTGATTAAATTGTTTTAAAAAAGCATCATTTTTCAGATCTCTTCCCATAAAATCATGGTACATATCGAGCATTTCTTTGCTTGCAGCAGGTTCTAGCACTGACTTGCGAAACTGCTGCCATAACTTAGGTGAGAAAAAGCCTTCGCTCCTAAAACGCGAAAAGGCATCATGAGCCAATACATCGGCTAAAATATAAGAATAAAAACTAGCCTCGTAGCCAGACGACATGATATGCCCGAACTGCCAGAGTGCTGAAGGTGGGGCACAAGAATATGGCATCGTATACTGCGACGTTAGTGCGTAAGACGCCTCGTTGAGATCCTTCGCTTCATAATGACTAGCGTAGTTCATATGTACGTCGAGATCTAGCTTCGCTTTTATCAAGGTATCAACGTTGTTCCACATTTGTCGTATCTTTCCAGATTCTAAGAGTCGTTCCAGAACTTGTGTCAACTCTTCATCATCCATCGAACTACTACTAGCAAAGTACTTCAAGCTTTCAGGACTCTTAGCCCATTGCTCGAACAGGGTGCTAGGGAACTCTATGAAGTCTTGGCTCAGACCCTGCATCGTAAAAATCTGATAATCAGCATCCGAAAACATCTGATGAAACACGTGCCCGAACTCATGTAAGAGAATACCTAAGTAGTAGTTATCCAGCATGTAGTTCTCAGCTCCATACTGAGGACTCGGCATATTCATCATGAGAACAGCTAGATGAGGCAGAGACCCCTTGCGTGTAGGGGAAGTGCATTCACGTAAGGGGTAGGTGAAGCTGCCTGTATTTTTCTTATCTCGCACAAATAGATCGAGATAGAATGAGCCTAAGTGCACCTTTGTCTTCTTATCATGGACAGAATACACAGTCACTGATGGATGCCACACTTCGACGTGATCTTTGGGGAGTGTCTCACCTTCACCCACATACGCACTGGGAACTGAGGTGATACTCACGTTAAACAAATCTTCAAACAAGCGCAGTGTCTTATCAAGCGTTTCAGAATAAGGAAATATATCCATATCAACATTCCAGATCTGGTGGGCATGATTAGACTCTAGTTGATTCAGATAGTAGTACTCATCCCAGGGGTTAATTTCTGACACCGTCCGAGCCGTAAGATTCGAGGCTAAGGAAAGCATCTTCTTCTTTGACGCATCCCAATGGGGCTGGAACTGTGTGAGTAGAGAATCGATGAAGCGCATCGCTTCATCACCACTCTTGAGCATCATTTGATCGCATACAAAATCAGCATAGTGATCATAGCCTAGCAACTGCGCTTTTTGGTGGCGAAGGAATAATATCTCTTCCACGATAGCTGAGTTATCATAGGGCATAGATGGAGCCGCTATACTAACATACTTCTCCCACAATTTTTTTCGTGTTTTCTCGACATGACACGCCTGCATCACTAGATAGAACTGGTTTATATCTTGCAAGGGGATCAACCACTTACCATCATATCCACGCTCATGTGCTAGTTTCTGGAAATAATCAAGCTCCCAGTCGCGCAAGCCAAAGAGATCCCACTTGCTCTCAATGACGAGATAGCTCTCTTCAACAGCCTTTTGCAGACGGCTCATAAACTTCAACTCCAAGCTCGTCAATCTGACAGCTATATCACTGAGTTTCATCCTGTCAGTCGCGGAGAGGTGTGCTCCAGATTCTTTTAATAAGGTAATCACCTGATCGAGTAAGAAACGCTCACTATCCGTGATATCCTTCATCCATTGCTGCGAGAACGCCACCTGTAGCTGGTTCCATACGCCTGATTCACCTGCCAACCATGCAATATATGACTCATAATCAGCAGAGCATTCCTCAATGATACGATCTAGCTCAGGGCTTGTACTCGTGAATCGCTTGAGGAATAAAAAACGCACTGGATCATTCTCCATACTATCGAACTCTGCGATATAAGCTATTGTATTCGCAAAGGTCATCTCCTTAGGCTGAAGTTGCAAAAACGATGATAAATCTTTCTTGACTGATACGATATGGTCGCGGTATTGCTGCTGTAATTCTGCTGGCTGCATCTGAGACCAGCGAGGATAGATATCTGTAATACACTGCGCACACTCGATCTCTGCGGTATGACCAATAGGCTGAGCACTAGCAGGGTTCCAAGCTATGCTAGCAAGAGTTACCAAACCTGCAATCCGTAATGAAACTAACATCATGCTTCATACTATCATAAAGTCCCTACGCCTCACAAGGGGAAATCTGCGTGCTCAGAGAAAAGAAATGCACCAAAAAACTTTTCCTTGCATCCTCCCTGTGATGTCCTGTATATTAAGCTACGTATGAAATCCATTTTTCTAGCACCCATGCTAATGTTAGGCTGCGCTCTCGCAGCACCAAAGAAAGGCTCAGGTCTCGCAGAAGGCATCAGCTACAACAATGACATCTTCTACACAGGCATGAAGAAAGGTGTTTCAGGCTATCGTATCCCTGCCTTGATCACCGCAAAAAATGGAGATCTCATCGCAGCGATCGATGAACGCGTACCCAATCTAGCGGACTTAAACAAGAGCAAGGATATTAACATAGCCATACGTCGTAGTAACAATGGTGGGAAAACATGGACAAAGGCAAAGATTATTGTCGACTTTCCTCATGGTCAGTCAGCCTCTGACCCCTCATTCGTCCTCGACGAGAAGACTGGTCACATCTTCCTCTTCTACAACTTCATGGATCTCGACAAGGAGAAGGATGTCTTCTACCTCCACTATGTCGTCAGTAAGAATAACGGACGCACATGGAGTAAACCCGTTGACATCACCGATCAGATTGCTAAGCCTGAGTGGAAGAATAACTTCAAGTTCATCACCTCGGGGCGAGGCATCTATACCAGTGACGGCAAGATTCTGCACAATATTGTCAACCTTCAGCGCGGTCTATTCGTCTTCGGCAGTGACGACCATGGTAAGACATGGTATGTGATAGACAACCCTATCAAACCTGCAGATGAGTCTAAGCTTGTTGAGCTTAACGACGGTACATGGATGATCAACAGCCGCGTGAACGGAGCGGGTAAGCGTCATGTCCATCGCTCCACCGACCAAGGAAAGACATGGACATCTGCCGCTGAGCCCACACTCATCGACCCATCTTGTAATGGCAGTATCATTCGCTACACATCGACGAAGACTGGACATGACAAGGACAGACTTCTATTCTCTAATGCCAACAGCTCAAATGGTCGCAAGAATCTTACAGTACGTATCAGTTACGATGAAGGCAAGACTTGGAGTGATGGTAAGGTGATCTACCCCGGAGTTTCTGCTTACTCTTCTCTCTCCGTACTGAAGGATGGTAAGATAGCCGTCTTCTTCGAAAAAGATAATCACAAGTCAAACGAAGTTGTGGTATTCACACTCGATTGGCTCACTGATGGTGAGGACAAGTACACGGCACCAGTCAAGCCCATTCCCACGAAGAAGAAGACATCCTCACCCAAAAAACCACTACCATAATCATCCTCACTCATGATGAGAAAAAAACGCGTCGCCATACTCGGATCGACAGGAAGCATAGGCACAAGTGCTCTCAAGGTAGCTCGTGACCTCCCTGATCGTATGGAAGTTGTCGCACTCGCGGCACAGAGGAACTATCGACAGCTTGCAGAACAAGCTAGAGAGTTCAATGTGAAGCATGTCGCGCTCTTCCAGACCGAGTATATCGATGATTTACGAGCCCTGCTTCCTAGCGACACTCATGTCTATGGAGGCTTAGAGGGTCTCTGTGAACTTGCTAGCCTCAACGAGATGGATATGGTACTCGTCTCCATTATCGGCACAGCAGGTCTCTATCCTACCCTCTGTGCGATTGATGCTGGAAAAGATCTAGCCATCGCTTCTAAAGAGATCCTCGTCATGGCAGGTGAGCTCGTCATGAAGCGGGCGCGAGCCAAGGGCATATCAGTGCTACCTGTCGATAGTGAACATAACGCTATCTTCCAGTGCTTACAAGGTCACCAAGGAGGCTCAAAGGAGGTGTCACGTCTCATCCTCACTGCTAGTGGTGGTCCCTTCCGCCAGTTAGCAGCGGAGCAACTGGAGTATGTCACACTGCAACAAGCGCTTAAGCATCCTACGTGGAGTATGGGGCAGAAGATCACCATCGACTCTGCTACTTATTTCAACAAGGGACTTGAGATGATAGAAGCGCGCTGGCTCTTTGATATCCCTATGGAGCGTGTCGATGTCATTGTACATCCGCAGAGCATTGTTCACTCACTTGTAGAGTTCACAGATGGCTCTATCATAGCACAGCTCAGCGCGAGTGATATGTGCTTCCCCATCCAGTATGCTGTCACGTGGCCAGATCGCCTTCCGAACTCACTTCACAAACTCGATCTTGCGAAGCTAGCAAGCCTTCACTTTGAAGCGCCACGCTGGGATGACTTCCCCGCCCTACGTCTCGCGCAACAAGCTGGGCTACGAGGAGGGACGATGCCAGCCATGTATAATGCTGCGAATGAAGTAGCAGTCGATGCCTTCGTCGCTGGTAAGCTTAGCTTCGCTGGCATATGGCGCACCGTCGAACAGGTTCTACAAGAATCCTCCCCACGAGACTACGGCGACAATCTCGATATCATCATCGAAGATGATGCTTGGGCTCGGCAAAGCGCCCATCACATATTAGATTCTTAAGCTATGTACATCACCCTACTCTTCTTCTTTCTCTTACTCATCCTCCTTCCCATTCGTGGCTATCAAAAGTGGGGCGGCTTCAGTACAAGATCGACACAGTATCTAAAACTCATTCTGACTCTGGCTATACTCTGGCATCACATGCCTTCTATAGGGTTTCCCATCCTTGACCGCTTGGGTGGTATCGTAGGGAGATATGGCGTTAGTATTTTCTTCTTCCTTTCGGGGTTTGGTCTCATGAAGGGTCTGTTGACTCAAGGAAAGGAGCAGTATTTTGCCAGCTTTTTTAGGAAGAGGTTTTCAAAGCTTCTGATCCCGCTATCGCTTGTTTTTTGTTGCTATGCCATCTTTAACTATCAGGCGCTTACCTTCAGTAATTTAATTTCTAACTGGAAGCATGGGACAAATTTCGTATCCTATTCCTATTTTGTCGAAGAGCTCTGTACGCTCTACCTACTATTTTTCATCATATTCCGCTTCGCTTCTATACGAGTAGGTCTGATCCTTTCGTGGCTATCAGCTATAGCACTTATGGGATGCTACATCCACTTAGACTACCATGAGCACTGGTGGATCTCCACGTTAGGCTTTCCCATGGGCATAAGTCTAGCTCTCATCAAACACAAGGGAGAAGCAACACTGTGGCAGCTAGCCGCCATCTGCTTTTGTCTTTTATCAGCCTACAAGATCATGCGCTACTACGCTGATGAGAATTTAGAGCTAGCATGCTATAACTTTGCCTTGTTCATGACACCCCATGTATGTCTATTAAGCTACTTGATCATACCTGTCATTAAAACGAAGTTTATTATCCCATGCAGCTGGATTATTAATAACTCCTACGAAATCTACCTCCTCCAAGGGCTCATCATCGGACTATTCATCAAGCACTATGGTTTTAATGAAATGAGCATGTGGGGTATGTTCGCTACACTGGTATTAGTATCCTTCATCATGCACCAACTTGCCGCATTAATTGATAGAGGAATCATTCAGAAGAAACATCAAAGCTGATTCCAGCATTCTAACTTATATTAAGTGGCGCATGGATAGGTCTTAACTAGTCTCTTAGAGATATGGTGCAAATAGCTGAGCATAGAGTACTTTTCCTGATTCTGAGCGCGGGATAGAATCGAGAATCTCTACTCGGTACTGTTTACGGCTGAGCTTCCACTTATTTTTCAGAATTGTGGAAGCTCGTGTCTTGTTATCTTCGCTCTCTACGATCACAATGAGCTTATCATCCATACCACCACAATAGGCGGTGATCTCATTCTGACGTAGATGAGTCTCTATCTCATCAAGACCGAAGCGGTTACCTGCAATTTTAAGAAAACGATTGAGACGCCCTGTGATATAATAGTAGCCATCTGCATCACAGCGCGCCATATCACCGGTATGCAACACCCCACCGCGCTCGTCATCTAGGCAGAAGTCGTCACGCTTATACGCGTAGCCCATGCTTACGTTATCACCCTTATAGATGAGTTCTCCATGTGTCGACACTTCTTGCGTAAGCAGCTCATTATCTGTCTTCAAGAAAAACTCACCTCCTGGTATCGCTATGCCAATAGAACTAGGACGATTCAGCGTTTCCTCATGTGGTAGGTAACTCATTCGTGCCGTAGCCTCTGTCTGACCATACATGACAAAGAAGCGCAAGTCATGCTCGCAGGCCCAGTTCGCATAAGTCTCTACGATCACAGGTGACAACTTACCTCCTGCTTGAGTCATGTAACGCATGGTTGGAATAGATAATTCTCTGAAATTCAGCATCTCAAGCATATCATAGGTATAGGGAACGCCTGCGAGCGAGGTGACTCCATTCTCCTGTGCAAATGCCCAAAAGTCAGCTGAAATAAGGGAGTGATCCGTTAGCAGAAGGCAGGCTTTTGCCTGAAGATGGCTATTGATAACAGAGAGCCCATAGGAATAGTACATGGGTAAGTTCGTAATGGGTCGCTCAGTCGTGCCGAGCTCTAAGTAAGTGGAGATACTCTTTGCATTCGCATAGATATTCTTCTCACTGAGTCGCACAAGCTTGGGTGACCCAGTTGATCCCGATGTCGACAACAGTAAACGTAGATCGGGATGCATCGGCTGCTGCGCGGCGCTAGGGAGAGAGGTCAGCTTATACCCATCCCCGTTCTCTTGCGCTTCATATAAAAAGTCGGGGGTATAAAGGGAGCATAATGAAGCACTGGATTCAGCATCAAGGCTATCACTCACAAGCAGACAGGCGTGCTGGTGGCGCAGGCAGGCTATATAAGCAATCAGGCTTTCTAGATTATTGCCTGCCTTGATGATGAGAAATACGCGTTCTTGCTCAGGATGATTCAGATTCACCGCGAAGCTATCTGCTCGTCGATAAAGCTCATCATAGCTCACCTTCTCCCCCGTAGCCGATACGACGCAGGCAGGTAAATGAAGATCCTCCGAATGCTCCCAAAATGCAGACATTACATCTAGTTATTCTCCTAATAGTGAATAGATGTCTTGAAATGTCGCTATATCATTAAACGACTGGACATCAAGGCTCAGTCCATACTCATTGCGTAATGCCGTGAGCAATGACAAGAAACTGAGCGAGTCCCATTCTGCTAAGGTCTTGAAAGGAGTCTCCATTCCTATCTCGACATCTTCCCATTCCATGGCATCGCAAAGGGTTTCTATGAATGTGTCAGTATCTGGTTTCATATGCATTAAGAATAGCAAATGAGTTAATCTAAGTCAATGACTTGTTTCCACGCTGCTGGAATGCTTCTTCTTTCCCATACCTCCTAGTATCTTAGGAAGTGGTTTGATACTAGCTGGATTCCCGCTGGCAATATGACCTGAGGGAACATCACTTGTCAGCACTGTACCTGCGGCTATCACGCACTGATCTCCTACTGAAACACCACTTAATATGATGCAGCGCGCTCCGATAAAGCACCGCTCGCCTATAGTTATGGCTCGTCCAGTCCTCCTACTGCGACCACTCCACCCTATCTTTGCGTCGTAGTCATGTCCTTCAGAATCATAGATCAATGTATCAGGACCTATAATGGTATACGCTCCTATGTGAACACTGTTACAGCATACGATTCTACTTCCACTAATACCGACATGATGTGCCAACTCCACATGCGCATCAGCACTGAGAGTACGTATATTAACGCGCTCTCGAAGCAAGGGGTTGAAGCGTGGATGTGAACACAGAGTTACATCATCATCAATGATGAGCTTAGAGCCACTTACTAGCACTATATTTGGACGACCGAGAATATGACATCGTCGCCCTAGCTTTACTCGTGCATGTAGACGTAGACAGAGAGAGCTCAAGTACTCGAAGATCGAGAACAGTAATTTCTTCACTATTGACAGCATAGGATATTAGCGATTTAAGGCTTTTTGATAACAGGCGAGAGTTTCTTCTGCACAGCGTCTCCATGAGAAGAGCTTTACACGCTCTGAACCGCGCTGACGGTATTCATCGCGAAGAGCTGCATCTTGACACATCAGTTCTAGCTTCTCACTGATATCCACTACAGATGTCGGGTCAAAGTAAAGTGCTGCCTCACCAGCCACTTCAGGGAAGCAGCTTGCGTGCGCGCAGAGTACAGGTGCTCCACACTCATATGCTTCGAGAATAGGCAAGCCGAATCCCTCATACTCAGAAGGATAGATAAAACAGAGAGAACGATGGTACATCACGGCTAGTTCTTCATCACTTACCCACATTTGCTTCACTCTATCTTGAATGCCCAGCGATTGAAGCAGGACTACCTCATCAGGTCGGAATGCTCCTCCGCCAGCACAGACGAGGTAGAGATCCGCATCCTTTTCCATGAGGGGAGCTAGTGCGCGTAGAGTATTACCGAAGTTCTTGTAACCCTGACGTGCTCCGACAAAGAAGACATATCTCTGCGGTAGCTCTAGAGAGATTTCTTCATGATTCTCTGGAAGACGAAGTGAGTTCCCGTGATGGATTACATCGACTTTGTCAGGATTCGTTCCATAGAGACGCACGAGATCATCCTTTGTCTGCTGCGAGATCGCTATCACTCGATCCGCTCGCTCTACCATGATCTTCTTACGTGCCGCGGAAGGATCGCGCGATGGAAAGCTCTCGGGGCGTAGCTCATGAGTCATATCATGCACTGTCACGACAAGGGGTTTGCCGTGCAAGTGATCGAGTATCTCCAGTGAGTTCATATGCGTGGGATGCACGAGGTCAAAGGATATCTCATCCATGGCACGTGCCCCCTCCCAGCGACGAATAAAGCGTGTGAAGTAATCAGCCTTTGGCGTCTTGAGCCCCAGTTGATAAAAGGCTGATAAGTACCATGGCTGTTCAGGAGTCTCTTCTGATACACGTGAGAAATAGTCTGCTTGCAACAGATACTCTGTCGGCGTATCCTTGATGGGGATATGAACTACATGCCCCATCTCAAAGAGCTCACGTGTCAGCTCACACACATAGCGTGCAACCCCGCTGAGGCGTAACACCCAGAAGCATCGCGGGTGCATGAAAATCGATAATGACTGTTGTTCTGAATCTGGTGTAGGCATCATAAATAGGTGTTATTCTTAATCTGTAAATCGGCGATAGAGAGCGAGTGCAGCTGCAAATAGAGGCATGGGTAACACACGCAAGAGTGAGAATACTCCCCTATCTCCTTGCATCTTACGTATGCTAAGACGCTTTAATACACCCTGACGCCAGTACTGCTTGAGCTCGGCACGCATCTGCATGTCCCGTTCTAACTCGACCATGAAATCTGCACAAGCTTGCTGTTCGCTAATGGGGAGTGTCTGTAAATACTCTTGATAGGCAGCTATGTCACGCTTCATAGGCTCCCACGTGATATTATAATACTTGTCATTAAACCTCTCTAAACGCATGATAGCTGCATAACCGCGACTGTTATCATCACCACCACGGCTCATATTTTCGCTACCCATGCGCATGAACACATTTGCGGCATGCTCCACATAGACACCATAGCCCATCAGATTCGCCCTATTGTAACAGCACAGATCATCGACATAATATCCCTGTTCGTGAAGAGGCCCAAACTGGTCAAAAACTCTGCGATGCCATGCCTTATATGAATACTTAGATGGCTGACGGCCGTGAACCGCCTCATAGCCTTGACGGATGTCTGCCACTCTGAGACAAGTTTCGGAGCTGCGAGAGGGTTTCAGACTCTGAGCCAGAATAGACTCTTCATCAGCATCTGTGAACTGCTCCACTCCTGTGACGACATAGGTACAATCAGGATGCGCAACGATTGCTTCACCTATGAGCGTACAGCGATCTTTGGCTGAGAAATCGTCATCATCTGCTCGTATGATCCAATCACTTGTTACATGCTTCACAGCATGATTCGTATTCACAGCTAGATGCCCATTGCTAGGGGTCTGCGTCACAACAATGTGACGCGTTCCTGTATAGGCTGCTACGCATTCTTGAATGATTTCAAAAGTACTATCTGTTGAACAATCATCACAGAATATATACTCTAGCTCGCCAGCATAATCCTGCGCGAAGGCACTTTCAATAGCGGCGCGAATATATTTCTCTCTATTATGCGAGAGAAGGACATAAGATAATTTTGGTAAGTGAGAGTTCATCGAAAGAAAACTCCGTGCCCTTCGATGAAGCAAGGGCACGGATTGTATAAATTGTGGATATTTTACTTGCTCTGATTGACTCGAGCAAATTGCTTCAGACGAAGACCATTCAGGTGAATGAAGCCGCTGGCATCATCCTGATTATAATCTTCCTCTGTGTAGTCAGCTTCCATGGTGGCCATGGCGTAGTTGTAAAGAGAGTTAGGGCTCTTACGACCTGCATTCATGACATTACCCTTGTAAAGCTTGAGGCGCACTTCTCCATTCACAGTCTGCTGTGTACTCGTCACCAGTGCTTGAATCGCTTCACGCTCAGGAGCGAACCAGAAACCATTGTACACCATCGAGGCATAGTCAGGGATCAGAGAATCGCGCACCTTTTGTGCTTCGCGGTCCATGGTGATTGTTTCGATGTCGCGATGTGCGGCAAGAAGGATAGTACCACCGGGAGTTTCGTAGATACCGCGGCTTTTCATACCAACGAAGCGGTTCTCGACGATATCAACGCGACCGATGCCATGCTTGCCACCGAGGGCGTTGAGGACCAGCATCACTCCGAGTGGGCTAAGAAGAGTGTAGCCATCGCGCTCACCGCAGGATTCTACGCCGAGTTCTGTCATGAGGCTAGCAAGATTCTCGTTCTGAAGACCGATGATATCACCCTTTTCAAAGAGGCATTGTACATATTCTGGTGTATCAGGAGCATCTTCTGGAGCGGTAGAGAGCAGATACATCTCACGATCATCCTCTGTGGTCGCATCATACCAAGTGTCTTCTAAGATACCTGCTTCATAAGAGATATGAAGAAGATTGCGATCCATGGAGTATGGCTTTTTCATACTCTGACGGATAGGGATGTTATGAGCTTCTGCAAACTCAATCATCTCACTACGACCTGGGAACTGGTCACGCCACTCCTTCATACGCCATGGAGCGATCACTTCAAGATGTGGTGCGAGTGCGTTAATAGAAAGTTCGAAACGTACTTGGTCATTCCCCTTACCTGTAGCACCATGCGCGATCGCATGAGCACCTTCTGCAATGGCGAGATCCACCATAGCTTTTGAAATACAAGGACGTGCAATGGATGTGCCAAGAAGGTAGCGACCTTCGTAGACAGCGTTTGCTTGGAACATGGGGTAGATATAGTTCTCAGCGAAGTCCGCTTTGAGGTCTCCGATGATGCACTTTGAAGCACCTGTAGCCAGAGCCTTTTCGATGATACCATCCAGCTCATCACCCTGACCTACGTCAGCACAGTAAGCGATGATTTCAGCATTGTACTTCTCCTTGAGCCACACCAGCAGAACCGATGTGTCAAGACCACCTGAGTATGCGAGAACGATCTTCATATTTTATGAGAACACGATTGCATGTGCGCGTTCATAGGGATTATAGACTATTCCCCCTCATTTGCAAAGAGAAATCTTTCTCCTTCTCAAATGATTAAACCGCGCCTCGCATCGCCTTCACGCAGGCATGAATGAGTGGTGGTCCGTGGTAGACGAAGCCTGTGTATAGCTGCACGAGGCTTGCACCAGCTTTCATCTTCGCCACAGCATCTTCTGCACAGGTGATACCTCCCACACCTATGATGGGGATTTCCCCCTTAAGCTCCTGAGCGAAGGCCTCGAGGCATTCATTTGCCTTGTTGTATAGAGGCTTGCCTGAGAGCCCTCCACTTTTACTCGCTGCTGGATGGTCTTCTACGCCTTCACGAGTAGTCGTTGTGTTCGTGCAGATGAGTCCATCGAGTTGTCCATCGATGAATACCTTGCTCAGATCGCGGATCTGCCCCTCCGTCAGATCGGGTGATATCTTCATCGCAATAGGGACATATCGTCCCGTTTCACTACTCAGATTGCTCTGCTCACTTTTCATGATGGAGAGCAAGTCTGCGGCAGGTGCTGTCTTCATGAGGTCGCAGAGCCCTGCTACGTTAGGACAGGAGAAGTTCAGCGCGATGTAGTCTGCATGATCCCATGCGCTACGAAGGCACTGAAGGTAGTCGGCATGCGAGTCTTCGTTACTCGTGGCGGTATTCTTACCTATATTCACACCCACAACGCCTTTAAACTTCTTACGCTGACTAAGGTTCTCCATCCCTTCTAGGATGCCAGGGTTATTAATACCCATATAGTTTATGATAGCCTGCTGGGGGATGCACCGATGCACACGAGGCTTTGGATTACCTGGTTGCGCGAGAGGGGTCAGCGTACCTACCTCAATGAAACCAAAGCCCAGTGAGCCAAGGGCATCTACTGTATTCGCCTCTTTGTCCATACCTGCTGCGAGACCGACTCGATTAGGGAACTCTAGTCCCATAACCTTGACAGGATCTTGTGGAACAGCTCCTATGATACTCGAGAGAATACCCATCTTCTCGGAGGTACGTAGGGCAGATAGAGTGACATGATGGGCTGTTTCTGGATCAAGTTGAAACAGAAGCTTCTTAGCGAACTGATAAAGGGCTGGCGACACTGTAATAGTTTGAAATCTGTTAGTAATAAATCTAAGAGGATTATATAGAATAAGACGATAAAATCAATCCTTTTTTATCATCTACTCATTCTGGATCTAGTCTTCGAAGTCTTCTTCGGCTTCAACCGTCTGGGTAACCCAGCCGATGCGATCGCAGCCAAACTCGACAACATCTCCCACCTTGAGATAATTTTTCTTATCCCCTCCCATAGCGACACCTGCCGGTGTACCAGTTGAGACGACATCACCTGGATTAAGCGTCATGTACTGAGATACATGAGCCACGAGCTCAGCCACAGGCATCATGAGCTCAGAAGTGTTTGCCTTCTGACGCAACTCACCATTCACCTTGAGCTCAATTGTCAGATTATCAGGATCTGGCAGCTCATCCTTACTCACTAAGATAGGTCCAAAGGGAGCGAAGCTATCGTAGCTCTTCCCCTTCGTCCATTGCCCCCCATGCTCTAGCTGGTAACGACGCTCAGAGTAGTCACAGAGAAGGGTATAGCCGATGATGGCACGACGTGCTTCATCAGCAGTTGCACGTCGTAATGGAGCTCCGATGATTGCGGCCAACTCCACTTCATAATCAAGAGAATCACTACCAATGGGACGTAGGACATGACTTAGATCCGTACTAATAGCAGACACAGACTTCAGAAAAAGAGCTGGAAGCTGGCGCGATGTCTCACCGAACTCAGAGGCATGGTCGGCATAGGTGAGCCCGAGGCATGCTATATTACCAGGCTGCACATGCAGCGCACTGGAAACAACAAGTCCTTCCGGATCAATTGCCACTCCATCACTGGCACCCTGCGATATCCAGGTTTCTATTTCCTTGCGGATCTTTTTACCCTCTGGGAGTAATGCGTGCCAGATCTGCTCTTCTTGGGCACTCACATCGATGAAGCAACGACGCTTAGGAATCCATAAACCGATGACAGTCTCGCCATCCTCATCTGCATAATACTGTAGTCTCATTGAATAGTTTTTAGTGAAATTGAAAAATTACTTACATATCATCCCAGTCATCAAAGTTGCGTGGGATATTTTTGATGCGATCAGGGACTTCTTCTGGATTCGCATGCGAACTAGATGGCAGTGTAGGCAATACTGCAGAGGTAGTCTTCTCTTCTTCTCTGGGAGCGGGAGTGTTAACCGCTGCTGGCAACACTGAGGTCTCTTCGTGTACTTGCTGTGTTTCTGAGGCGAGAATAGCCCGCTCTTGCTCTAAGTCGGCATCGACGGGAGCTGAACCATTAATTAGAGCAGGAGTCGGAGCTCCCACGGCTTGGTAGATATAAACAGCATCACCAACAACGAGATCTCCTGATCGGATATCTGCTGCTATCAAAGGCGTGATACTATTATTCACCGTTTCTTTCGATACAGATAGGTTCGCCATGCGGATGTGCGCTCCCGTGATAGGGTGTGAGATGAGGGTCGTTCCTGCAGCAGGTTTATCCTTCACGACTCGTATAAGCGCAAAGTTAGAGTCGGCATAGATCTTATAGACTGTACCTATGTAGTACACACTTTCTTTCTTCTCCTCCTTGGGTTTCACCTCCTCTTGCTCCTGCATGAACATCTGGCACGAAGCAAGCAGTAGAGAAATACCACTCAGTAATAGGTAGCGCTTCATCTAGTTCATCCTAGCAGATAGCCCCGAGTAGGTCAAGCTAGCATGTAGACTTGCCAGTGTGGTGCAATCATGATAAGATGCTTTCAGCATGAAATTCACGGAAAAACTCCAATCTCGCATCCGTCAGACGAAGTCTGCCCTCTGTGTCGGCATCGACCCTCGCCCTCAGCGTGAAAACATCGCAGAACTTGGTGATTGGCTTCGTCAACTCATTGAAGAAACTGCACCTTATGCTGCTGTTTACAAGCCAAACATTGCCTACTTCGAAGCGATGGGTTTATCCGGCTTGGCCTTATTAGAAAAGCTTCTTGACTTCATTCCTGCCGAGATTCCCGTCATTCTTGATGCCAAGCGTGGTGACATAGGTGAGACGCAGAAGTACTATGCGCAAGCCTACTTTGAGCATATGAATGTTGATGCTGTCACGCTCAATCCCTTCATGGGGTACGACATTCTTGAACCCTTTCTCTCCCATCACGGAAAGGCGGTCTACCTCCTTGCCGTTACTAGCAATGCAGGTGCAGCAGACATCGAGCAGCAGCAGCTAGCTGACGGACGTCGCGTCTACCAGCTTGTGGGTGATATGGTCAGCCGTGCCATTCGTGAGAACAGTGATACCGAAGTAGGGATGGTTGTAGGACTGACAAATGCAAGCGAGCAGCTCTTCTCTGAGCTACCAGCAGCCCCCCTTCTCATCCCTGGTCTTGGGGCACAGGGAGGCGAGCTTAAAGGACTAGCAGCCCGTCACCAAGCCTCTCCCGTAGTGATTAATGTCTCACGTGGCATCATGTACCAAGACCCAGAAAAGAGCTTCGCTGAGAAGGCTGCATTCTATGCAGAACAAATAAGCAAAGCTATACAGGCATAAGTAGGACTAATCCTCCCTCTCCCTGACAAGGACAAAAGAGCCACACCCTTCACCGCCTCACAGGCTGAATAGGTGTGGCTGACTATCTCATAAAGAAAATTTCTATTTATTAGATAATAATACCTTGATATAAATACAAATCTCAATTATATTCTTCGTTTTACAATGAAATTTCTTCGCCGTCATCTCAGCCTCATGCTAGCACTGCGTTACCTCAACCCACTGCGAAACGCATTTTCTATCATGACATTGATATGTCTTATAGGTGTATCCTTGGGGGTGATGGTTCTTATCGTCGTACTCTCAGTCATGGAGGGTCTTCAGCGTGACATGGCTGACAAGGTGCTTACATTTACCCCTCATTATGTTGTTGAAGCCAGCGATGATGTAGGGCAGTCTCGCCGCTTAGATGATATGGAGATGGACTGGGAGCGAGCGATCAAAAAGATACAGCAGCTTCCCGGTGTCATCTCTGCTTACCCTAAACTGGAGAATGACGCCTTCATTCAGAGTGCTACTGCCAGCTCAAGCTATCGCTTCCTTTCAGTTCAGCCTCAAAATGAATCTCAGCTCAGCTACCTGCGCCCCCTCATCATCCGTGGCACTATTGACTTCGGACTCGGGTTGGATCAGCAGTGCGTGGTCTCCAACAAACTCGCTGAGTCTCTCAAGGTAGATGTAGGTGACACGGTGACTCTGAATCCTCTCGGTGGGTTAAATGAGTTTGAGAATATCTATAAACTTATCGTTCAGCCTCTGCGCACTCATGAGAATCAAACCTTTATGCAGGATATCTCCACCTTGTTCGACAAGATAGAGGCAGGAGAAAAAGGCTATGCACCTGCAAGAGAAAAGATCGCATCCATCAAGAAAGACATCGAATCCTTCAATCCTCAAAATCTTCGCGATGCTGAGCAACTCGCGCTCACCACTCTCCACCAGCTCATTTTTGCCACAGAATCACTTGGTGGATACTTCAGTGAGAGCGACAAAAATCTATGGCAAAAAACAGCTCATCAACTAGCTCAACTTGATCGCCATCGTGTGAATGGGGAAGCTATCGACAGTGTGAACGAACTAGCACTCCCCGTCGATTTAACGATTATCGGAGTCTATCAGGCACCCAGTAATCTCCCAGGACCGGGTCTATTCCTACCCCTACCTATAGCGCAGGAGGCTCTGAGTTACAATGTAGATGGTAAGAATCAGGTGCAAGCTATCTCGATTCGCATGGATGATGCCCATGATAACACCTATCTTCCCGAACTCGTTTTCTCTAGCCTCCAAGACACCTTCATCTCTGATACAGCCCGATCCTACAACTGGTCTATTATCCCATGGACAAAGAGCCTCGAGCAGTGGTTCCGCCTCATTGCCAATGAGCGTACGATGATGAGCTTTGTCCTCTCGATTATCTCACTAATTGCAGCCTTCTGCATCATGGCTGTGATGTTCACCATGTCCATGCAGCGCAAGCGCGAGATAGCCGTCATGCAAGCACTGGGTGCAACCCCATGGAAGATCATGAGAATCTTCCTCTGGCAAGGACTCATCATCGGCTTCTTCGGTGCCCTACTCGGTATCTTGCTGGCACTTCTTGTGCTCTATTATCGCTTGGACATTCAGTGGGCGTTAGCCAGTATAGGTCTCGATCCATTCCCCATGGAGGCTCACGGGATCAGTCTGCCTGTCTATTACAATCCTGCCACCTTTATTCAGCAGGGTGTTACAGCCTTCTTGATGGTACTTATCGCGTCTATTATCCCTGCCTTCTTTATCTCGCGACAAGACCCATCCAAGGCTCTACGCTCAAACTAAGTCTCACTCACACTCTCGTTTTCTATGGTTGATATCTATTGGATCGTTCAGAAAAAGAAGCAAGGTCCCATTACTGTAGCAGAGGCCATCTCTCGTGTGCAAGCAGGTGATCTCGATGAGCATGTACAGGCATGGCATAATGGATGCTCTGACTGGATGCCTCTTCGTGAGCTTCCTGCGATGCAAGAGTTTTTTGCGCTTCCTCAAGCATCTCCCACTGCCGTCGAGCAAGATTGTTCAATGGCAGATCACGATGGAGATCTCACTTCCTCAGCTTCTGCAGTGGAGGCTTCCCCCTATGCAGATGCAACTAGTCCCATTAGTGAGTTTCAGAAGCAAATATCCAGCGCGAAGATGACACAGCTTTATCTTCCATCAGCTTCACAGCGTTTCTTTGCACGCATGGTAGATTATAGCTTCTACATGATGCTCTACTTCACCTTTATCTACATTCTCAGCATCAATTTTAGCATGGCCTTAATGCCTAGCAACCCTCTCATATGGCTCCCCACAGTTGCTATAGAAGCATGCTTAATCTATCGCTTTCGTACCACACTGGGAAAGAAGCTCATGGGTGTCTATATTTTCAGCCTGAACCCCGCTGAGCGACTCAGCTTCATCCGTTCATTGAAGCGTTCATTTCTTGTCTTTTTCATAGGCATGGGGATGATGCTCTTTAGCTTCCCTATCCCACTCATTATGATAGCTATGGGGCTCTCATACTGGAAGCTTCGAAAACGAGGTATTAGCATGTGGGATCTCCGCGCTATCAGTCTCCCCCTTCAGAAAGCACCGCCACGTATCGGCTCCTACATGTTAGCTGTCCTTTTCATCACAGTCAATCTTCATCTCGTGTCAATGTGCTTTGAGCGCTCTTGGAGCGTGTCCTTTGACCAATACATCGAGAAGCATATGGATGAGCTCTACCACATCCTCCCCTCCTCTATCTACGACCGTATAGCCCCAGAACTAGAAGAAGGTGTCAAGCAGCACTAGTATGATATTTATTAGAATTATTCTAATAAATAATATCTTGATATTTAGAGATTTAAGCGTAATAAGACAGAGAAATGTAAGAATTTATCTTGCTTTTTCCACTCTAGCCACTATACTCAGCTCATGGACGAAAAACTTATTATCATCGGAGCAGGACCGGCTGGTTACACTGCCGCCATTTACGCAGCACGTGCCGACCTCTCTCCTCTTCTCTTCACTGGTAGCCAAATCGGTGGACAATTAACAACTACGACCGAAGTAGAGAACTTTCCCGGCTTCCCAGAAGGGATCATGGGACCTGAACTGATGTTCAACATGAGCGAACAAGCACAACGCTATGGTGCTCGCTTTGCCTTCGAAGATGTGATCTCTGTTACGCAGGAAGCCTGCAGCGGACTCTTCGTAGTCACCACCAGTGGTGGTGCATACAAGGCAGCAGCCGTCATTGTTGCCACGGGCGCGAAGGCTCGCTACCTCGGCATCAGTGGAGAAGAAAAACTCATCGGTCATGGCTTAACAGCATGTGCGACATGCGATGGTGCATTCTATCGCGACGTGCCAGTATGTGTTGTCGGTGGTGGTGACAGTGCCTGCGAAGAAGCAGACTTCCTCACTCGCTTCGCGTCAAAGGTATATCTCATTCACCGTCGTGATGAGCTACGTGCCAGTAAGGCGATGCAGCAACGCGTGCTTGACAATCCCAAGATTGAGCTCGTATGGAATAGCACCATAGGATCTTATCAGACAGATGAGCAGGGTGAAGTCAACTCTATCACCCTGAAGAACACTCAGAACGGTGAAGAAAGCCCTCTTGCTGTGAAGTGCGTTTTCATGGCCATAGGACATGATCCTAACAGCAAGTTCCTCGGCGATCTCGTTGATCGCGATGAGGCTGGCTTCGTTATTCGCCAGCCCAATAGCACATTAACAAAAACTCCTGGCATTTTTGCTGCCGGTGATGTCGCTGATGCCGTTTATAAGCAGGCTATTTCTGCCGCAGGCATGGGCTGCTGGGCAGCACTAGATGCTGAACGATACATTCACTCACTCTAACCCCACCATCTGACATATGATAAAGACAATCACGACAACTGCCCTCTTCGCTTCAATCTGCTTTCTATCATCCTGCACAGATGTAGAGTCTCAGATCAATCAAGCATACGGCGAAGGTCAGGCTCTTTATCAAAATCAGAAATACACTGAGGCTCTCCCGCTCTTGCGGGAAGCCGCAGAAGGTGGGAACGCAGATGCCCAGTACCTACTGGGACGATGCTACGACTTAGGTAATGGTGTACCGAAGAATATAGGTACAGCCGTACAGTGGTACAAGAAGTCAGCCGAGCTAGGCAACCCCTACGCTCAGGATAACTTGGGCTCTTGCTATATCACTGGTGAGGGTGTACCTATTAATGAGAAAGTAGCTGTCGAATGGTACAAGAAATCTGCCACACAGAATAACCCCGCCGCGCTGACAAATCTCGGACTATGCTACTTCGATGGGGCTGGTGTCACTGAGAATAAGCAGACCGCAGTCAGCTACTTCATGAAAGCAGCGCAAGCTGGCGATTCAGAAGCACAGTACCACCTAGGACGCTGCTACTACCATGGGATAGGAGTAACCATCAATGAGCAGGAGGCTCGCTACTGGATATCTAAGGCAAAAGCACAAGGACACAGAGATGCAAAGCTATTTCTCCTAGAAAACTTTAACACGCAGCAGCCCTCTCCTCTCAATGATCCTTATTTATAGGATATAGGAGATCCTCCTTGACAACTTCGAGGAATATGGGCATCATCTAGTCTAGCGAGATGATGCCTCCTTTTTTATTATGAAAACCACTCCTTCAACATGTCCTAGAAACGAGGCATTAACCGATAAGTCCCCGTGGCCATCCTTCTGGAGTCTTGCTATCACTCAATCAATGAACTCCCTCAATGAGAGAGGGGTTCAGTTCATGCTTATCGCACTAGGGATATGGATGGCCGTACCCATGCAGCACACACTGTCCTATATGGTGGTGCTTCCTTTTGTTATTTTCTCACCTCTTGCTGGTTGGCTAGCAGACAGGTATTGTAAGACGCGGTTGTTACAATCAATGGTCTTGCTGCAATTAATCGTACTCGTTGGTATGTTCGTAGGTCTCTACCTCCATATCATTGAAATCGCTCTTGCATTCTTTTCTATATTCTGTATTCAAGCAGTATTCTTCAGTCCAGCAAAGAAAGGTCTAGTAAAGGACATCATGGGAGAAGAGCGCATCGGGATAGGGAGTGGTATCTTAGAAATCACCTCCATGCTTGCTCTTCTCATCGGTCAAATTGGAGGACTCTATGTGGTCTATCTCCTGCTCATCGAATGGGGTCCCCAGTCAGGCTGGGAAGCCGCTGCATGGCCCACTGCAGCCTGTGTGATAGGAGCTATCGTCGTGCTCATCCTCAGTCTACGCCTTCCTCGCTTTACACCACTTGGAAAAGAGCCCTTCCGCATGTCACTTTTCTGGGAACATGGTCAGCAGCTGAAGATGCTATGGAGGAATAAAATACTAAGACACAGTCAAGTTGGGATAGGTTACTTCTGGTTCATTGCTGGTATGATGGTACTCATCGCCTTGAATATGGCTGAGGAAATCAACTACGTAGGTGCAGGCGCGAGTGCTGAGCAGGGGTTCATGAGCACACTCTCTCAGCAGAAGGACTCAGCTCTACTTATTGCGTGGATCAGTGGGGGATCTATCACGGGTGGCGCAATTGCATCACTCATCTGCGGACATCGCGTGCGATTAAGTATAGCCTACATCGGAGCTATAGGGATGACCATTGGCTGTGTTACACTGAGCCTTGTTGAGTTTGGCGATATACTTTTCTACGCTTCACTTGCCTTTACAGGTATGATGGCAGCGGGCTTTCTTGTCCCTCTTAATGCTATTTTACAAAATCGAGCCGATGATGACAAGCGTGGTGATGTGATCGCAGCTGGTAATCTTGTGGACTGTGCCTTAGGTGCACTAGCAGTTGTAGTGCAGGAGGTGATGAGATCAATGGGGGTAGGTTCACAGATGCAATGTGCATTCCTCGCTGTCACAAGTCTTCTTATCACCCTGTATATTATTCGTAATTGTCGTCATGCTTGATGCTCAAGCTTGTCAAATCAATGTTATTTTGCTATCATCTAGCACACATGAGATTATACCTAGCCATCCTGACGAGCGCATTCTTACTTAATGCTTGCAGCATTGAGAGAATATTACAGGATACTGGTGAGGATTTACAGAAGAAATTCAAGTCAATCGAGCAGTGGGAAGAACTCCCTCTTCGACGCATCTCATGGAATCAGGCACTCGCTATGATTCTAGAACACAACAGAGAGATGCGTCGCGCAGATAGCAATATCGACTCAGCTGAGCGATCCGTGCGCAGCGTCTACACAGACCTCATCCCAAGCCTCGGCTACTACAGTAGCTTCTCTAATTCGATCTCCGGTCTTATTGAAGCATCAAATGCTGGATCATCCAGCTACAACATTCAAGTAGGCTTCTCACTCCCCTCACTCACTCAGGTTCCCTACCGCGTGTACTCTGCTCAGGCGTCTGCCTACGCTGCGGTAAAGGCGCGCGAGGGTAAGATACGTGAGCTCTCCTCTCAACTCTATAAGAACATCCGTACCCGCGAAATCTATCTCAGAACCCTTGAGCTAGACAAGAAGAATCCTGACGCACGTCCGAAGAATCGTCAAGAAGTGGAAACGGAATATAACACGGAAAGCCAGTTCTGGCAGACCATGGCTAATCTCCTAGGTGATAACAGTGCACGCTGGATGGTTATCAAAGAAACCATGCCTCGCATCAAGTGGTCTGATTACCGCAAACGACTAGACTCACTTGATGAACTCGTAGTCGTCCAGCTTGCCATGCGCATCGAGCAAGCGCGCCTTCAGCAGTATGGTGTGGCCTTAAACTATCTGCCTACGATGAATGCGAACCTCTATAGCCCCTCGCTTTTCAGCTCGACGGCTGGTACATTCGATGGAGCATTCCTCAGTGGTGATGACACGACAATTAATATGAGTATCAGTTATTCGCTGGACACGAAGCTTAGCAACTGGAACACATACAAGACGAATAAGGAAAACTATGAACTCGTCTGTCAAGAAGTGATCAACGAACTCATCACACGACGTAACACCTTGCGAAAACTGCGCAATAGCTTCGATGAATATGAAGTCTGGAAAAGCTTCATGCAGAAGAAGATTGCTTATATGAAAGCGACACCTCCAGACTCAGCTGAAGAGTTCATTGACAATAGCCGTCTCATCATCGATATGGAGCGCGAGCTGCTTAATCAAGAAAAACGCTCCGTTGAAACTGAAGCGTCAGTTCTCTTAGAGTATGGATTCCATGGAGACGCGAAGAAGAAGTCCTCCATCTTAGAATCGGAGAAGAAGAACTCCTTCCACTACTAATGGCATAGCGCGTAGCTTCGATCAATCATACACCGATCAAGCAGCGCAGGATAAAGAGAAGCTTAGAGCGTGGATGCTCTGGGCGTCTGATCTCAGCTCTCTTCTCCCAGCGCCGTGTCATATCAGCATTTGGGTTCACGAGCACAGCCTGATCACTGATTGATAACATGGGCTCATCGGCCTTGCTATCCGTGTAGCATATAGCAGCTTTCTGAATACCAAGCTGAGTTTCTAGCCTTATAAGCTTATTTCCCCCTTTATTATTACCTGGTGAAGAGATAGGTGGCATGAGAGCTACTCTTCCATTGGTGAGCGTGGTAGGAGTACCTATGCTATAGGAGTATCCTAATATGCGACCGAGGCATGATGTCCACCAGTGCGGTGACGCAGAGCAGAGAACAGTTGTATCCCCATCTTGCTGATGCTTGCGCAGCGTGTCAAGCAACTCTGGATAAAGAGCAGGCACAAGCTCTTCTCGACAGAATATCTCACACTCCTCGCGCAGCTGCTCCTCAGGCATACGCCATAAATAGCAGAGGAAGAGACGCTTCATTTGCTCAGTATTCAAGATATGACAGGCACGTAGCACGCCAGCTGGTAGCACAATCAACAGATAGAGTCGCCTCCATCCATGGCGTCGCAGAATCCACCGCGCAAAGCGCAGCTGAGAATCTCCCCAGAAGAGAGTCCCATCCATGTCATAGAGAGCTATAGTCGCTGAGTGAGTCATCAGCAAATCCTATCTGCGATATTTCTTAATCGCTTGATAGCGTAAGATAAACATAATGATAGCTCCCATGATGATGCCGCCTAAGTGACCAGCTTCTCCACCCGCATTATACCCACCGAATAGGATAGTAGCAGTAGCAATCGCCATGACGATAAGAGCAAATGCACGTATACTCATCGTTACTGGAGGGAAGATAAGACTGATATTCGCATGAGGGAAGAGGAAGACTGATGCCATAAGTACGCCATAAATTGAGGCAGAAGCACCTACCATGGGGATGATCTCCCATGACTGGAGAGTAGATCCAGTATACTCTGCAATGTGCGAGAAAAGGGCAATTTCCATAGGACCTATACCTGCATCGACAATGTGCATAGCTCCTAATAGCGATGAGAATAAAGCACCTGCGATACCGCAGACAAAGTAGTAAGCCAGATAGCGACGTGACCCAAGAATAGCCTCTACAGCATTACCGAATATGTAGAGTGCCCACATGTTAAAGAACAAGTGACCGAAGCTCGCATGCACGAACTGATAACTAATGATACGCCATATTTCACCTTCCGTAATACCAGTGAACCATGAGTACGCACCCCACAGCTCAAATACTGATGTACTAGGTCCTGCCTCAAATGGTACGCAATAAATTGCATTCTGTCGCGATAGCAAACCTGCAACAAACACGAGTACGTTAATAATGATCAGTGCTGTCGTAACGCTTAACTGCGGCTTCTGGCGGTAGGAATAGGCGGTCATTTTTGTAGGGTCATTCTTGTTTTCCAGAAGTGTGACTCAGTTGTGACTTAAACTGTTCAAACATCGCCAGCTCCTCATCCGTGAGGACATGCTCCATATGACACGCGATCTCTGAAGCTCTATCAGGTTGGAATCCGACACAATCCTCAAAGAAGCTACGGAGCAACTCATGAGCATGCATGACTTTCTCTGCATAGAGACGACCTTTCTCTGTTAATTTGATAGGAGCGTAGCTGCGGTATTCGATGAGTTCGAGTTCTGCTAGCTGCCGTATGGCAGCGGTTACACTAGGCTTCTTAACATTGAGTGCTAGCGCTATATCGCTCACCTGCGCTTGTCCATGCTTCTGGCAAAGTGTTCCGATAACTTCGAGATAATCTTCAGCGCTTTCAGATAAGCGAGATGTTGTCTGTACGTGGGGTCTCATGTGGTGTATAAAAAGGGGTATATGATTATTTCTTTTCTAGAGTGACGACGCATTCCAGGTGCTTCGTCTGAGGGAAGAGGTCAAAAGGCTGTACCTCGATCACCTGGTATCCAGCTCGGTCAAACTCAGCAAGATCGCGTACCTGTGTCGCAGGGTTACAAGAGACATAGACAACACGCTTTGGAGAGAAGGCAAAGAGCTGGTTAAGGAAGAGCATATCACAGCCCTTTCTAGGAGGATCGATCACAACTGCCGTTTCTGATGCTGGGAAGTCTACTTGCTCGAAGATAGCCTCCGCACTCGCTGCAAGGAAGCTCGCATGCTCAATCTGATTGGTACGAGCATTAGAACGCGCCCAATCAGCACTCGTCTCACTCACTTCTACCCCTAGCACCTTCTCAAAATGGCGTGCCAGGGTGAGTGCGAATAAACCACTACCACAATAAGCATCTACCAGATAGCGAGCACCTGCGGCACATGCTTGCTGGGCTACATAGGTGGTAAATGCAGGGAGGATGAATGGGTTATTCTGGAAGAAGTCACCAGCCAAGAAGTTGAAGCTTAGGTCACCGACATGCTCCGTGCACACGGCGTTATTATTAGTGATCACCTGCCCTTCACTCACTCGCATGAGGATGGTAGCTCCCTTCTTGTAGTGAGCTGCATTTGCGTGAATAGACTGGCGCAGTGGCGGAAGAGCCTCATTGATCTCATCCATGGCAATGGGGCAGCGTTTGATATCACAGATCTCGGAGCGTGTACCCGCACGGAGAAAACCTATTTGTGATATCTTGGAATCCTTTGGGCGCTGGAAGTGGGGAGTAATCTTAGAACGATAGCCATAGGTCACTGGGGAAGCAATAGCTGGCCGCACTGCTAGCTCTAACCCAGCTTGCAGACGTAGCAGATCGGCTACTTGCTTCGTCTTCCATTCTAGCTGCACCTGATAGTCAAGATGCTGATACTGACAGCCTCCACAGTATCCATAGACGGGACAGGATGGGGTGACGCGGTTCGGTGAGGGATCTAGCACCTCGATGAGATCCGCATGTGAGCAGTTCTTCTCATTGCGGAAGATACGAGCCTTCACACGTTCACCAGGCAAGCAGGCTGGGACAAAGACCACCCAGTCATTGTAGCGTCCTACTCCAACTGCCTGATTGGACAAGGCATCGATATGGAGTTCTATTTCTTCATGATACTCGAATGGTGTAGGAACAAACTTGCGTGGAACGTAACTCATAATATAATAATAGATCGGTAAAAAAAGGGGTTAATCACCTTCGTAAGGAAGAGGGATGACAGGCTTGATCGCGGGTGCACGTAGACCACGAAGTTCTGGCTGATTGGGGCGTGGCATTTTTTGATCGCTTGTACTAGCTTCCTCTTCCTCAGTGGTATTGATACCTGGGGTCTTGGGGTGGCGTAGATGAGAAACACTTAAGATGGGAGATCCGCTATCGCTCCCCCCCTCACTGTACTCAGCTGTAGCTAGCTGATCAGGAGTATGACGCCAATCAGAATGAAGTTGAGGTTCAGCAACTTCACCTATGCTCGGTGTGAGTGTACGTAATGCTGGAAGCGCGGCTAGATTGGTATTCACCTGTGGTTCTGCGATGATCCTCTCCTTGGGCTGAGATAAGATGGGCTGCTCAATCTGCTGGACTTTCTCCATGGGCTGCTGCGTCACCGCTGCCAGACGTGCTGCCTTGTCATGAGTTTCGAGCTGCTTAACGATCATTTCCTGTTGTGCGGGAGATATTTTCTCTACCTTCTGACGTTTGTAGAGATAACTGGATGGCGCTTTTTCTATATGCTCGGCCAACTGCATCTGGGGCTTACTCTCTTCAAAAAATGACCACCCACATGAGCATAATCCTCCAGCCAGTAGACTGAGATAAAGACAATGACTCCACGAGAATGACATAGCAGCACTCTACCATAATGCAGATCCTCCTGCAAGCCAATAGGCGGCTCAGATGGATGAATTCCTTTAGGAAAAAATAGATTACCAGCATTGATACAAAGCTTTTTTACTTGCCAGATGTTTCTTCTTATGACAAGATGAGCTCGTAAGCAGCTCTGAACAAGTGTTCGCAGCTCTTATCGTATCTGGTGATGGATGCGAGTCGTATCCATCAATGGGCAAGAATGGTGTCATTCCATCGCTGTGTCGCAACCGTAAAATACTCAACTTTTTTGTTTAGTAGAAGCCGGAAAACCAAGCTAGATACATCGCAATCTCCACCAGCATCGGCGAACACCGATCATGCGATCACCCATGAGCTCCCAGCAGAAGCGCGGCAAGACCCGCTACAAACAGACAAAGAATACTTCGCCCCACTGTGCCATACGAGCACAGGAAGAGCTAGCTCGAAAAGCCCTTCCCTGTCTAGCTCTACTTTTCATTGGTATGGCTCTGGGGCTACAACTGCCATGGGGTGTCAGTGAGGGACGCTACTTTTCTCTTCAGCAGCATGACTCGCTTGATCAACATTCCTCAACACCTGTCTTTGTTACCAGCGCGCAGACCATCCCCGTCATCAGCGAGCAGCAGACTCAGGACATCAGCAGCCTCATTGAGCCACCACCTCCTGCTATGCAGCCACTTGAGGTAATGCAGCAGCATATTGATATAGAGCCTATCCTCGTGGAGAATCTTTCTCTTCCAGCTCTTCCGCCCTATACAGAGAGTTCCATCAGTATCAGTGCGGATGAGTTCACGCAAGAAGCACCCTCGAATCATCCCCCTAGCAAAAAGCAGCCCCAGCGCACGCAAGAGCGTAAGAGGATGCAGGCACAAGCTCTAGCCAGCAACACTCAGAAAACAAGCACGCGCAAACCACAGACGACAAGCTCCTCAGGTCTCATCGCAAAGACTCGCCCCAGTTATCGCTCTGCCCCTAAGCCTCCCTTCCCTGCTAGCATGCGCAGCCGACAAGCAGAAGGGACAGTACGTGTACGCATCAGTGTGGATGCGAAAGGAAAACCTACAGAAGTTTCTATCGTCAATTCGAGTGGATACCACGAGTTAGACAGCACGGCGCGACACTGGATACTCAGTCGATGGAGCTTCTTTCCCGCGACTGAGAATGGCTCAGCCATCGCCTCACGCGTGACCACACAGATCGTGTTCTCTCTGGATACATAATAGCAAGAATTGGGTTGCTTCTCAGGAAGAGCTTGGCTACTATAGAAGTCACGCAACTATGGATCAACACCATCACTACCAGCTCATCGAAAGGGCTATTCTTTTCCTTGTCGAGAATTATCGAGTCCAGCCATCATTGGATCATGTCGCATCACATGTAGGAATGAGTAAGTTCCATTTTCAGCGCATCTTTACCTCTTGGGTAGGCATATCTCCTAAGCAGTTTGTCGAGCACATCACTGTCGATGCTCTTAAACATGAGTTGTTGAAAACATCTAGTATTCTAGAAGCTAGCGAGATTGTTGGGCTCTCCTCTCAGTCACGAGCTTATGATCTAATGCTGAAGATACAATCCATGACACCGGGAGAATACAAGTTACAAGGCAAAGGCTTAGATATACAAGTGGGAATAGCCCCCACTCCCTTCGGTGATGCTCTTGTAGCGTCGACTCAACGTGGGGTATGCGCTTTTGAGTTCATCGATGACGACTACGAATTGATCCTTGAGCATATCAAAGAAGACTGGCCTCTGGCTTCCTTTTCTCAGTCCAACAAGGAAGCCGAGAGAATCTGTCACCAGTTGTTTGTTGGCACAAAAAAGGCTAGCATATCCCTTCTTCTTAAAGGAACTCCCTTTCAGATCAAGGTCTGGTCAGCCCTACTGAAAATCCCATCGGGAAGTATCGCTAGCTATTCCACAGTTGCTGAATCAATGGGGCTGAGGAGCAGCGTACGAGCTGTAGCCTCAGCCATCGCAAAAAACCCAATAGCTTACCTCATCCCCTGTCATCGTGTCATTCGCAGCACGGGGGTGATCAATCACTATCGCTGGCGTTCTGAGAGAAAGACACTCATGCTGGGTTGGGAGTTTTCTAAATGATTAACAATCAAAAAACTTAGCATCCATTAGATTCATCCATTGCGATTTATTTTGTAAAATATATCTTGCCATTTCGTTATTTCTATGCTTAACTTTCTCCAGCTTGATCAGCTCATTTTGAGACGATCAAGCCTCCCCCTCTGGAGGCAGTAGGAACTGCAAGAAATAGATGGGAAAGACGGTGAGATTCCGTCACTGTGCCGCAACCGTATTGTGAGCTAGTATCCTCGTGATGCTGTCAAACTGAGTCGGGGTACCAGCCAGGGGAAGCGCTGAACACGCCAACGACACATTGGCCCACTAAGCTCTACATATGTTATATACATCCCTTACGCCTCAAGGAGGCGTTACACGCGCTGTGCTTGCCATCGCATTGGCAGGAAATTGTGCTTTTGCACAGGCTAGTCCTCAAGCTACTATGGAGGAAACGGAACTTGCACCCATCACGGTCTCAGCCTCAGATGGTGTAGCGATGTCCTACGATGAGACTGGTGTCTCGGTCACCGTTCTCAATGTTGAGGAACTCAAGCAAGAAGGAGTCGTCCAGCTGGGTGATGCCCTCACCAGAGTACCTGGTGTATTCGCTCTTCCTAATGGTGGTATCAACCAAATGGGCAGTAGCAACCAGATCATCATCCGCGGTATGAATGATGAAACCTACACCATGTCCATCTACGATGGTATGCGTCTCTACAACGCTTCTGGCGTAGGTCGCATCTCGGCTAACCTCATCGGGCATCAGACTCTCTACGGTCTGGGGGGATTAGAGGTCCTCAAGGGTGCACAAGGTGCGGTCTATGGTGGTGGAGCGATCGGTGGTATCGTCTACATGACGACTCCTAAAGGTCAGGGTGAACCTAGCTATCAGACAACAGTAGAAATCGGCTCATTTGACACCCAGCTAGGTAACTTCACCGCTCAGGGTGAGAAAGATAAGCTCTCCTACTTCCTCTCCTCCACTTACCAATCAACGAACAATGATTTGCGTCTCGCAGATGGCTCACGTCCCACTGCTGGTAGCTCTGGCGAATACAGCAACTGGACGAATAATATCCGCCTCGACTATCAGGCAAATGACACAAACGTCATCACAGCCACTTACCGACGCGAAGATCTGAAGTTTCGCTCACCGCACGAGCCAGTAGAAACATCGACACGTTCGAATCTCGCCACACTGAAGTGGGTAAGCCAAATCACAGATGCGTATACTTCCACACTCATGGCAGGCATCTATGATGGACACTCCATTGTGGGACGCGATCTCACCCCTGGGGTCATTGATGGTCGCGCCTCCATGGGCAACACGAACCTTCAAGCAGAATGGCGTCATGATTACAAGTGGAGTGACACGAATAGAACCTCAGGGGCTATCTCTTGGAATCAAGAAAAGTCTGAAGGATCTTATGTGAATAATAACACTGAGGATAATGTCTATGGCTTTGCTCTTGAGCACTTCTACACCCCCATCACCAACTGGGAAAACTCCATCGCACTGCGACTAGATAGCAGTGACATCTACGACGAGAACACCACCGTCCGTCTCGCTAGTAGCTACAAGTTTAACAAGGAACGTTCTCGTGTCTTTGGTTCATTCAGCACAGGTTACAAAGCTCCTACATCCCTAGAGCGTTCTAGTGGTAGCTTCTACAGTGAGCTAGAGTCTTATGGGACTATCTGGAAGACTAGTTATCAGGGCAATCCTCAGCTGAAGGAAGAGACTAGTGTCAGCTTTGACATAGGCTTCGAGCAGAAGATAGCAGAGGATCACAAGATCACGGCTACCTATTTCTGGCAGCAGCTCTCGGATGGTATCGATGCCGTCTACAGCACAGGAGCAGCTTATAATGAATCAACTGTTAACTTCGTGAATGCGCAGGGTCTCTGGACAGTTCAAGGGCTCGAACTAGCTTTACAAGGTGAGTTGAGCTCCACTTGGAACACAGGTTACAGCCTCAGCTTTACTGTCACTTCACCTAAGGATGCGCATGATATGCAGCTAGCGAAGACCGCACGTCGCGTCTGGGCGGCTGATATCCATACCAGCCCCACTGAGAAGCTCACCTTCGGTGTCGGTGTTCAGGCCGCTAGCGGTCGCGTGAACTACAACGCTGCCGACAAGCTTGACGACTATTACACTGTGCGCGCTTATGCTCGCTATGAGGTCAACGACAATGTCGCTCTCCACATGCGTGTAGAGAACCTGACGAACCAAGATTATGTCACCGAAGGATCTTATCCTATCGATTACCTTGGCTCTGGTGTCGGCGTCTACGGAGGTATCACCGTTAAGTTCTAAGATAGGTCAAACATAAAAAACCCTTCGGTCTCAATCACCTGTAGCAAGGCAGCCGAAGGGTTTTTTTACTATTCTCACCTCAGATCTCGTGAATCACCTCGCCTTCATACTCCTCTGCCTGAGCATCCTTTTAAGCGCATGCCGTGACGAAGAGCGTGCTCCGCATACGGAGTTAGGAGGGATTCGCGCTGCTGCTGACTACCCAGAGCAGATGTTGGAGCAGCTAGCGGGTATAAAGGAAATAGAAGTCATCAGAGAGAGTACCCCACTCCCCACAGACCTTCTCTGGGAAGATGGATTGGGGAATCCCGAGATAGGCGACCCAGCTGCCAAGAAAGGTGGCAGCGTCCACTTAGTTAATGCTGGACCTTACCCCGCTCACCTACGCCCAATCGGTGGATTAGGCACAGTATTCTTCCACTACACACTCTACGCAAACGTGGACATCAAGCTCGTAGAGCTCCACCCCCTCAGCCCAGAGAAGACAATCATCCCAGGCCTGGCTCAGAGCTGGGCGAAGAGTCAGGATGGGCGCACAGTCTACTTTCGCCTCCATCCGCAGGCACGCTATTCAAATGGACGCCCAGTCCGAGCAGGTGATTTCTTACTCGGACTTTATCTGCGAAGCTCAGCTTTTATCAAAGACCCTCTCGCTCTTAGTAAGATCACTCGCGACATCGAGAAGATAAGCTACTACGATGAGCATTGCTTCTCAGTTCAACTGCGTGAGCCACATCTGCTTGCTCCCTATGTGATCGCTCAGCTGTTGAGTCCTGCAGAGCCTGGCTTCTACCAAGAGTTCGGTCCAGACTATGTAGAGCGTTATGCTCAGCGCATCGCACCTACCACGGGAGCTTATAGCGTCTTGCCGCAGGACTTGAAGCAGAATCGTGAGATCATCATGACGAAGGTGCCTCAATGGTGGGCCGCTGATCTACCATACTATCGCTATCGATACAATGTGGAGAAGAGGCATATTCATTTCCTCGCTGATGAGGCACAACTCTGGGAGTTCTTCTTAAAGGGAAAAATCGATATTCTCCAAACGCGAAATCTGAGTGCATGGCAGCAAAAACTGCAGCACGAACAGGTGCGATTGGGTCGCATCGAGAGACATCGCTTCCTCTCGCACTACCCTCTGCCTCCCTACGGCATCTACCTGAATGCGAGCACTCTTCCTGATATCAATCTACGTAAGGGGCTACTCCATGCGATGGATATGAATCGCGCACTCGATAGACTCTTCCACGGTGAATACGAACGCCTAGCCTTCTTTAGCGAAGGCTATGGAAGCCTCAGTCCGAAGTCTGGGTCTGTTGAGCAGATTTCGTTTGATATCAGTAAAGCTCGCGACTACTTCTCACAGGCAGGATATACCAAGATGGGAAGTGATGGCATCTTGCACATGGAGGATGGAACTCGTCTCAGTATCCCTATCGCCTATACTCCATCGGAGAAGGTTTCTAGCCTCATCCATCAACTTGCTCAGAGTGCACGTCTCTGTGGTGCTGAGATCATCCCTGATCCAACCCCATGGCAGCAGACTTCCAAGAAGGTGGAGCATAAGACCTACCAAATGGCTTTTTGGGCAGATGTGGCAAGTTTCCCCCTTCCTTCCTTAGAATCACAATTTCACTCTCGCTTCTATGAGGTGATCGGAAGTAATCTCCACGCCATTACAGATGCGACAATGGATAGATATCTTGAAGATATGAGTCATGCCACAACAAGCGAGCAACTGGCTGCTGCCACACTACAGGTCAACCGCCGTATAGCACAACTCGCCATCTGGCTGCCGGGCTGGAAAGAAAACCGATGCTATGTTGCTAACTGGCGTCATGTACGCTTCCCTAATACTGCCAGCTGTACATTCTCAACACCACGTCCCTATGATGTACAAGAGGCACACCTCTTCTGGGTAGATAAAGAGTCGTATGCAACAGAAGGCGTCTATAACGAAGTCGATCGCTTCATTAACCCTACTGATACCCACCACGATGCTCAGGAATGAATGAGGCGTATTTTTTTAACGCTTCCTTCTCCTAACTGCGCATTAAGCTTGCGGATAACCTCAGCTTTCATACGGTTGATTTCAAATCTGATATTGGGATGAAGTGTGCGTATGCTCGCCACACCATCACTGAGGGAAAAGAGCTCTGCTTGGGTAGAGAAGAAGTCACCCATCGCCTTCTTCCAAGCTTCGGTCAAGATCTCTGCCACGAAGCTTTCCTCACGCAATTGAAGGCGCTCATCAATCTCGCCGAGTATAGAAGCCATGCTTCTCATGGCGCGTGTGGCTGATCGATCAATAGAGACGCCTAAGAAGTCAGCCATTACTTGATCCTTATCCTGTTGCTCACGACTGGGAACATGTACGTATCCAGTTTTCCCATCAGGATAAGTGACCAAGTAATATCGTCTACCTCCTAATTTTTTACGTAGCTTCTGTTGCTCTTCTGCATCGAGCTGAGCTTCGTTTTCTACGCTGCTTTTCTTTCCGTTAGAAGTATTATCTCCCGCAGAAGAATAAGCCTTAGGGGTATGTTTACTCATGAATGAGATTAGGCATCGCCGTCGTCACCAATGGACTGAACGGGGCATGATTCCATAACTTCTTCGCAAAGTGCGATGTCTTCAGGAGTGCTGGGTTGTTCACATACGTAGGAAAGACCTTCGTCTTCGTCACGAACGAAGAACTTAGGAGCGCTTTCGCGGCAAAGGTCGCAGTCGATGCAGCTGCTATCGACATAGAACTTTCCTTCTACATTTTTTTCTACTTTATCGTCTATATCTGCCATAACATATAAAAGAGGAGTGGTTGAACTCCTCAGGTATATTTTTACGCATTTGTGCGTAAATGCAATCTTTTTTTGTTGCAAGCTGCATTTTTTCAGTCCAAAATATAGCCATGCAAGATCAACACTCCGATCATACACCTACACAAACTGATGAAGCAGCACCTGCGATTGATACAGAAAGCACCACACCTTCTAAGAAAAAGATCTCGACCGCTAGCCTCATTGGCATCATCAGTACCATAGTCATTCTTCTTGGTACAGGTATCTTCGTCTATATCGAAGTGATGTCCAAGATTACAACACGCTCATGGAGGCAAAGTGGAACAGAGCTCCCATGGGAGACGGAACACTTCACCCTAGCAGAAGTTGAGACAGGTTGGAAATCCTCCGAAGGAGATGCACGTATGCAGCGCCGCTTCGCTAGCTTTCCTCTCATCTCCCTCACGCTGGAGGATATCAAGAAAAATGGGAAGCTCATGATCAGCTTCCACGATGAAGATAGACAACGTCAGGGAGATATCACCACCCTTCCTTTCACGACTCAGGGCTTTGAAGCATCACAAGATTACAACACAAAGGTAGAAGGCAATAAGGTTACCTTCTACCCCCTCTGCGGCTACAAGCTAATAGACGACTATCTGTTACACCAAGTAGACTACCATGCTCCCCTCTGGACCATAGAGGTGCGCTACCTCATCGATGGAGATAAAGAACCTCAGCTTCTGGGAAAAACGGGCATCTACCCCAATAAGCTGGGGAACAAGCAGGATTAATCTGCTCACCAACCTCTCGCTATCATGTCTGAGAGCACCCCACCTTCTCCACTTCCTCTCTTGCAGAGACGATGGCTGCGCATGCTGCTATGCGTGCTTGCAGGTGTCGTCATGGCACTCGCATTCCTCCCCTACGATATCTCCATTCTCGTCTGGGTTGGGCTTCTACCCTTACTTTACGTTCTATGGAGTCGTCCTATGCGCTTCTGGGCAGCCTTCGGCTATGGCTGGCTCTATGGGATGGGATGGTACTGTGTGAGCTTCTGGTGGATTCATGAGGTAGGGGCTGTTTTTCGCATTAATGAGTTCCTCTTTCTCGGGGTGGCGTTCATCCCATTGATGAGCTATTACGCGCTCTTCCCAGCTATCTGGGCGGGGATTGCAAGCACTCTCTTACGTCCACGCCTCGGCACAGCAAACGAGCCAGCTAGCCTCAGAGCGACAAAAACTCTCTTCAACACCTATCTCTATAGCCAGAAGTGCAAGATGTGGAAAGAGTGGGCTATGCTCGACTTGTTTTCAACCCTTCGCAGTGCCCTAGGTCTCGCGGCTCTATGGGTGTGCATCGAATGGCTGCGAGCTCAGGGGACACTGGGCTTCTCATGGAATAGTATGGGGATGGCACTCTATGATGGCTTATCGCTCGTACAATGGGCAGAGTTCATCGGTACGGCGGCGCTGTCTTTTTTCCCCGTGCTTTTTGCTGTCATATGCTACGGGGCTATTCGTCGCTGCTATCTCCATATGAAGGCGGTGAGTAAGCCTTGCCGCCCATGGGATTTCTATGCCGTTCTTTTACTCATCTTTGGACTCTTCATGGGAGGACTCTCTCTCGCGCAGCGATACTCTGCCTACCGCATGCTTAACGAAGAGGGTATCATTCCCATCCCTGTTCTCGCAGTTCAAAATAATCTTGATCAAGTGAAGAAGATCACTGAGCCCCGACACCTGCGAGGCGCAAACTTCCATGAGTACATCGCCGAGACGAAGGCTGGCTTCCAGTACGCGCAGAAAGAAACACTCAAACAGGCAATAAAGCACCCTGAGTATGCCTTCACCCAGCAGCTCCCTCTCTGGGTTATCTGGCCTGAAAGTGCGCTCCCTTACCCCTTCTGGCGTGAAAATGGAAGCAATACTCGTCGCGAAGATTACTATGCGAAGCATCTCTACTTCGATCAAGAGAGAGGTATCCCCTATCTACGAGATCAGGTGAGTAAGATGGGTAGTGAAGGCTTCGTTCTCTTTACGGGAGTTGATGAATATAATCTCATTGACGATGAGCATGGGGAGCCTCGACTAGGAGGTATGTACAACTCCATGGCTATCATTAAGGATGACTTTTCCAGCATAAGCAGTGTGTCGAAGCAGCACCTCATGCCCTTTGGCGAGTACATCCCGCTGGCTCAAGATATCGAGTGGATAGGTCAGACCTACGCAAACATCACTGGTACGCAGACAGGAGATGGCATCATACCCGGTGAGGGTACTGAGCCCATTCCTGTAGCCCTGCCCAATAGCGATAACGTCGTATCGGTCATTCCTGCAATTTGCTATGAAGATACTGTGGGTGGGCTCGTCCGACAGTTTGCGCGACAAGGGGCTCAAGTCATTGTAAACATCAGCAATGACGCGTGGTTCCACCACTCAGCATGCGGTGAACAGCAGGCACGTAATGCCGCCTTCCGCTGCATTGAGCTGAGGCGCCCCATGGTACGTGCGGCGAATCAGGGGGTCACCTGCGCTATTGGTCCAAATGGTGGCTTCATTCACGAGTTACGTGATGAAAACGGAACACCTTGGCTCCGTGGTAGTAGTTATGCAGTTCTCCCTCTTGACCCAGAAGCAGGGCTAACAATCTACGCCCAGTTTGGTGACTGGGCGGTGCTGCTCTGCTTTCTCATCGTGCTCACTCTTACTCTCCAGCCCTTTATTTGGAATAAGTTAACCAAGCTTGCGAGCTAAGCACATGGATCAGAAGTACCATATCGCCTTTGCCACAGACAAGGATTTCCAGATTCCGCTCGCGCTTGCTCTCTATTCCTTGCAACGTACGCAGCAGCATCCTGAGCAATTCTGCGTACATATACTGCACGGTGGGATAGACCGGAGCATCTTCGAGCCGCTCAAGCTTGATTTACACTTTTATAAGGTCGAGAATCAGCTCAAGGAGCTTCCAGCTGGCGGTCGTTTCCCCACCCCCATTTACTATCGATTCTTACTTCCCGATATACTGCCTACTAGCATATCGAAGGTGCTTTATCTTGACTGTGATATCATGGTTATGCGCGATATCACTGAGCTGTGGGATATAGAACTAGATGGTAGCGTCATGGCGGCGTGCCCTTGGCTCATCTTTGGTGACTATCAAGAGGAGTACCTTCCCTATGTCGAACAGTTCCCAGCGCGGCTCGGTGTTGATGCTCCGAAGAAAGAGAGCCGGCAACACTACTTTTACTCCAGTTTCCTCATGATGGATCTCTCCATCATGCGTGATGAATCCGTCAGCGCTCAACTCGTGCGTGCTAGCCAGCAAATCCCAGCGGAGAAGCTTCTATGGCCTGATCAGGACGTGCTTAATTACGTCCTGATGGGTCGCATCGCCTCACTACCTCTCTCTTGTAATGTAATCCCCCTCTTCGCCCGCAGCATCGAGCAGGAGAACCAGCAAGCACAGCAGGCGTATGGAGATCCACTGATCATCCATTTTGCCGCGACAAAGCCGAATATATTAACGGGTGAAAAGCTCCCCTTCGAGCGAGACTTCTTCCGTCTATGGAAAAGTAGCCCTTGGGCAAGCTTGATCCCCTACCCTTTGGTATCACTACGCGCTCTGCCTAAGTTGCTGCGCCGCCTCATTGAGCTACCCATCAAGCTCTCTATTAAACGAGAGAGACTTCTGCGGCTCTATGGTCGCTTCCTGAGCATGCTGCGCCCTCGCGGCTGAATGCAAGGCTTAGAGCAAGAGGTCCTGAGCATGAGCTCTGGCAGTCTCTCCAGTCATACCCAGCATGCGCATGAGTTCAGCTACCCTATCATCAGATACAACCTCACGGAGACGTGAGATACTGCGACCATCCTCTACCGACTTGCTGATAAGATAGTGATGCTCCGCGAGAGCAGCCACTTGGGGAAAATGGGTAATGGCAATCACCTGATGATCCGCTCCGAGCTCGCGCATCTTCATCCCAACTGCACGCGCGATCTCACCACCAACATTGGCATCGATCTCGTCGAATACAAGCAGCGGGGTATCATCTTGCTTCGCAAGCGTACTCTTAAGTGCGAGCATAACACGTGCCATTTCCCCACTGGAGGCAATCATGCGCAGTGGCTTGAGAGGTTCACCGGGGTTGGGACCAAAGAGGAACTCCACCTCCTCCAAGCCTTCTGAGGAAGGGGCATCAAGTGTTTGTAATTCTATGGTAAAATGTGCTTGCGCGAAGCCTAGATGCTGCGCATGGGTCAGGAAGTCTGCCTCGAGTTGTGGGATGCTCGCACGTCGAGCCGCAGTCAGTGCCTCACCTTCCTTTAGGAGCACTTCCAGCAGACGTTCTGATTCGCAGCGTAGCTCTTCTAACCTCTCTTCACGGTTTTCTATTGCATCTAGTTTCTCACGGCACTGCTGATAATGCTCATCAATTTGGGCGAAATCTGATCCGTACTTACGCTTCAAGTTCTCATAGAGTGCCATACGTTCCTCTAGTACAGCGAGAGCAGCAGGGTCATCATCCATGCCACCCAGATAGTCGCGTAGATCATCTGCGAGTGACTCGAGTTCTTCTACACTCCCTTGGAGAGGCTGCAATCTCGTCGCCATCGCTTCATCAAGGCGTTCCAAGTCGTGAGCTCCACGCACGAGCTGCCGCAGCTGCCCAAGGATGGAGTGCTGCTCATCAGCCCCTATACCTTCCAGTAGATGGAGCATGGGCAGAGCTATATCACGAAGACGACCGGCATTACGAGCGCGCTTCCAGTGCTCTTCTAGTTCTGTGATCTCATCATGGGTGAAGGCTGCCAGCTCGATCTCTTCCACCTGATGACGGAGATAGTCCAGCTCGCGGGCATTCGCCATCTCATTTTCAAGGAGCTCATCATAAGCCCTCTTCGACTTCGACCAGCTAGAGTATGCAAGCTGGTATTGCTGCTTCACAAAAAAATCAGAAAGACAGGCATCGAGGAGAGCACGCTGTCTATCCTGTGAGGTCAGTGAGCGGTGTGCATCGGGATGATGCATATCAACGAGCCCTGCTCCTATCTGCCTCAGCACTTGCAAGGTCACAGGGGAGTTATTCACAAATTGGCGATTTGTCGTCGTGGATATGACACGTCGTATGAGCAGTTCTCCCTCCTCACAGGCTGGGATACCTGCCTCCTCTAGGAGGAGATTGATACGCTTCACTTGCTTGAGTACGAAGACCGCCTCTATCGAACACTGCGACTCACCACTACGTATCAGCCCTTTATCAGCGCGCTCTCCGAGTACGAGCTCGATGCCACCCATGATGACAGACTTCCCCGCACCTGTCTCACCGGTGATACCGATGAAACCAGACTGAGGCTGCCAGATGAGTTCATCGACGAGAGCGAGATTGCGGATTTTCAGAAGTGTGAGCATACTATTTTCTTTACCTTGTGGGCTTCAGTATGGCATAATTGCGCGACAAAATCAAAGGGATTTTTTCTCAGATGAAGCTACTTTTTTTAGGGACTGGCACATCGACAGGAGTACCTGTCATCGGCTGTGATTGTGAAGTTTGTCGATCAGATAATCCTCGCGATACGCGCCTGCGCTCCTCCATACTCATACGTACCGCGCAAACAACCATACTCATCGACGCAGGTACAGACCTGAGGGCTCAGGCACTGAGGCATCATCTTACAGCAATAGATGCTGTGCTCTACACCCATGCACACCTTGACCACATCTCCGGCTTTGACGAGCTGCGAGCCTTCTGCTGGCACCGTGAGGAGAAGCTCCCTCTCTACGCCTATCATAGTGCCATGGAGCAGCTACAACGCATGTATGGATGGGCTTTTTCTGTGGATAACACCTACAAAGGCTACATTCAACCAGAAGCGCGTGAACATGATGGTCAGACTCCTTTTTTAATCGGTGATATTGAAGTGACACCCGTACGAGTAGATCACTCCAGTGTAGACACCTTTGGCTACGTCTTTCGATCTGAGGGGAAGAGTATCGGGTATATCTCTGATGCAAAGGGCATCCCAGAGTCATCTCTCCCTCTTCTACGCGGATTAGATATCCTCGCTATGGATGCGCTCGGACTCAAGGTGCACCCTACTCACATGACCTTGATGGAGAATATCGCTCTCATGGAACAGCTCTGTCCTCGACATGGCTACACCACACATATGGGGCATGCTCTTTCAGACGCCTATCTGAGAGACATGCTACCTGAGTTCATGAGTCCTGCCTATGACGGGCTAGAGCTAGAGTTGTAATGGAATTCTCTTGTCCTGACGTCCTAGCCTGTGTATGATAAAAGCTATGCAGGAAGCGATGTCCCCACTGATCTCAGAAAGTCGAGCCTATCTTGATGCCCTACGCCAGATCCCTACCCCTACTCCTGAGCTTCGTCAGCTGAGTCTGCGCTTTGCGCGCGAGTTGGAACGCAGCTTAAACCGCTTTAACTCAAAGTTGCTTCTCATGGCAACGATAGGTTCTGTGAAGAGTGGGAAATCGACGCTCAATAACTGCCTTGCAAGACGTGAACTCTGCGCTACAGAACTAGGTATAGAAACAACACGACTCCCCCTCATCATCCTCGCGAGTGATGACGGCACGGAACGAATCGAACTCTATTCAGCAAAGGCTACACATGATCTTGATGAACAGGAGCTCTTCGAACTCGTCATCGATCACCTGCGCGGCATCGATAGCGACACATTTTCTGAGAAGATCAGTCTCGATCGCCGCCCACTAGAGTCCCAGCATCTACAAGCATGGGCAGAGGGACGCACACAGGCAAGCTGTGCTGCCATCTACCTCGTAGAACCTTCTGCTAGTCTCTTACAGTCAGGCATAGCACTCATCGATATGCCTGGTATGGACGGTCTTCAGTCGAACTGGCATGATGAGAAACTCCATGCATGGATGAATCGTAATGCGGACTACTTCCTCCTCGTGCAGAGCAGCTTTGCTTCGCTCACCCCTGATACAAAACACTATCTAAAACAAGCGATGGAGCAGTCACCTCGCCCCATACGTGTCGTACAGAATCGTATCGAAGCTCAATTCTGGAAGGATAGTGAAGGAATGAATGAGCAGCAGAGTCATCAGCAAAAGAACACGCAGAAGCTTCTAAGCGACATCCTAAAAAAGGTCGTCCCCAGTAGTTCGGTGAATGCAGGTCTTGCCTGGTGGCAGCTAGAGGCCGAGCGCGTCAGTCCGCACGACTCACACCTCTCCTCCCTAGAAGCTGATATCCTCAACGATCTCAGCGACAGTGAGCAAATCCTATCAAGGAACTCCCTAGACCACCTGCATAAATGTCTCGAAGACATTGATCTGCGTCTCAAAGAACAGCAGATAAAATCAGAAAACTACCTCTCTCACCTCCACGAGTTAGAGAATCAGATCAAGCTTCTGATGGACAAATCACAACTCCGCAATGCTATAGAGAATCAGAATCTCCACGAAGGACGACTCCGCAGTAAATATCTCGCAGACGAGGCAAAAGAAAATCTCAATCGTCGCCTCGATCTCATCCTAGACTTGAACCTTGATGGCTACTTCCCCCACGAATGGGTGGATCAAAAGTTCTCAGGAGAAGAGCTCAACCGCAGGCTCACCAAGCTAGAGCAAGATCTAGGTGAACTCGCTGCTGACCAAGAAACCCATGTCCTCGCGCCTGAGAAGTACTGTGAACTCAGCGAACTAGAAAAGCAGAAACTTGCCAGCTGTGCAGCCATCCTACAACGACGAGATGTGGAAGAGCTCCAGCAGGATCTCACCGCCTCCATCCTCGAAGCATGGGCTAATATACCGCTCAATTGCAGTCCTATCGAGCTAGGTAGCTTAGAAGAGCGCAAGTTTCTTGGCATGCTAGAACGGCACTACGCTTATCAAGAAGTTGTCCCACAGTGGCGCAGTCAAGGACGAGCCACCATAGCAAAACGGCTTGATGACTGGCATAACATCGTCAACGAGCAGTTTAATAACTTCATCACTGAACGCATCGATGCACTGGAACGCTGCCTCAGCCTCGAATGGTCACGCTATCGTAAAGCGGAGCAAATAGGACATAGCACCCTCCAAGCTCAGCAAGATATCGCTCAGATTGAAATCCTACGCGCAAAACTCACGCCAGTCTTACACCATGCTAGACAACTGATAGTTAGCAAATAAATCTCCACCTTCTCAGATCAACTCACGCCCTAGAGAATCCCCCATCTCACGTAACCACTCCGTGAAGCGATGAATGGGAGGAGCGTCACTCCACTTCTCTGAATCAGGCAAACTACCTAGGGGATAGGCTAGTCTCCCTTCCATGAGAGCTTTTATTTCCTCTCCTTCAAACAACTGAACTCCTCCCGCGATACGTGCTAAAAACCGCGCCGATGTTGCTGCGACCCAACGTGGCATAGGCATGATGATGCGATGGCGTAGATTCATCGCATCAATTAGATGCTCAGTTGCCTCTCTCAGGCTGATACACTCCTTACCTACTGCAGCATACGCATACCACGCAGCAGCATCTGGCACATCACATTCTGCTTCGGTCAGCACCATTTCTGCAAGGTCGCGGACATGGATAGGATGAATGAGAGCTGAGCCATCGCCGATGAGTCCAGCTACAGGGCTATGGCGTAGACACCACGCCCAGTTATTCACCAGAATACTCTCCTCAGCAGTATCACCGTAGAGCATGGCAGGTCGTAATACGATGGCTGGGACACCTAGCTCTTTTAAGTAGGACTCCGTACGACCTTTTCGACGGAAGTAAGGCAAACTACAAGTCTCATCAGCATGAGCCACACTGAGATGAATGATGCGCTTTACACCCGCGCGCTTCGCCGCCGCGAATAACTCTCGGCAGTGAAGCTCCGCGATCTTTGTTGCATCTTCTCCACCCGTGGGGCGACGCCAGTAGGTATTCACAAACACATCACAGCCCTGCATGGCTTCTTCCATGCGCCCCAGCTGCTGAGGTTCTTCCCAGTCAAAGAGACTAATGGGCAGGTGGTGACAATTGTCACGATGAACAGAGCGTATCCCCTCAAGAGAGTGCAGCTCCCAGCCTCGCTCCAGTGCGAGTTCTGCTATATATCTCCCACTATAACTGAGAGCACCCGTGATGATCATTCGCTTTGCCATAGTTACTATGACAAGATACAATGATCAGCTGTTAAATATATTATAGTAATCCTCGTAACACTTACTCTGCTGCTACGAACTCATAGTTCATGCCCTCTGCCTGCTGCTCATTCTGGAGCTTTTCGATGAAGTTCTTCTCAGCCACGCGCAAGATATCATCTTGTGCTGCTATTCTGTAAGCCTCTTCGTCAAGAGCATTCTGAGCACTCTGTCTATCCTCATCTCCTAGATAGTTCCAGAAACCATGATCCTCATCTAGATCAAGCAGCTTAACCCTCTCGCAGGATACAATCGTGCCGCCTGCGTGATGAACAATAGCCCTATCAGTCTGGAACTCATACTTCACCTGATTCAAGTTGAGCCCAGCCTGAACACGATATGTCGCAACAAGATCAATAGACTTTGTACTGCCACCCCATGTTGCTGCATATCGGTATTTCACCAGAATCTCACGGCTCGCAGTCACCGCCATCCACTCATCATTGATAGACCCATTGACAATATACACTCCGCCTGAGCCATCCTTAGGGGTAAAAAGTGTTTTCACACCTGTGCTGAAATCTGAATAGGCTCTTTCAACTATGGAGATCCCTCTATCTATGTGCGATTGACCTCTTGATGTACAGTAGGTGATCGAAGCAATGATCGCTAGAGAAATCACGGCAAGCACAGCTAGCAAAAAGCGCTTGTACTTTAGTCTATCGCTACTAGTCATTTCCTCGTATTTGATAAACACGCCCTTCGCGACGTGGGAGAGGTGCTCCCTTTTCGCCCTTGCGATAGCCGACAATGACATGCTCTACCCCCTCATAGCCCTCTTCTATACCTAGCTTTTGTAGTAACGCTCTGCCATAATCACTTTCAAAGGTCTCTTTTGCTCGTGAGATACAAGCAGCCCCGAGGTCAAGTGACTCCGCGGCTTGTAACATGTTCATAACACAGCACATCGCATCTAGCTTGTATGTGTGCATCACATGTGGATTGGAGAGCACAGCGATGAGAGTGGGCGCACCGAAGAAGGCATCAGGCCCCTTCTTCTTCCACAGCGCGGTATTAATTTTGGAAAGCTCTCGAATCGTCTCTGGATCTTGAATAGCTATGAATACAGGTGCCTGCTTGTTCATACCGCTGGGAGCATAGAGACCAGCCTCAAGAATGAGGTCTAACTGCTCATCCGTGATCTGGTCAGGCAGATAGCTCCTGCAGCTGCGACGCGATTTAATAGCATCGAGTGTTGAGTTCGTCATGTTGCATCTTTATGTAACAAATATGCTCTCTAGAATCAAGCTCAAACTCGAAGCCTCACTCAACGGATTCCCCCTTGACTAGCTTCTCTCTATAGTCTGCGATGCGCTGCATTTGCTTCGGGATATCTATACGCTGTGGGCAGGGAGCCACACAGATACCGCAGCCTATACAGTGCTGAGCTTGGCGTAGTTTCTCAACCTTTCTATCATAGCCGAAAAGGAAGGCTTCACGCGCTTCATTGTAGCTGTCAGCGCGCTCTGTTTTCTCAATGGTTCCGTTGTTCACGCAGTGATTATAGTGCGTGAATGTCCCCGGTATATCTATACCGTAAGGGCAAGGCATGCAGTACTGGCAGGCGGTACAAGAGATCGTCTTCGAGTTCGCGATACTGTTACCGATACGCTCTAGTAGCTCTTGTTCTGTAGTTGTGAGAGGCACGAGGGGGGAGAAGGTGCGAACATTTTCCTTCAGGTGATCCATCACCCCCATACCGCTGAGAACACAGAGCACATTGGGAAAGCTAGCGGCGTAGCGGAAGCCCCACGAAGCCACGCTACGACCTGGGTCCAGAGCATCAAGCTCTTCGATAAAAGCATGTGGTACAGTAGATAATCGCCCACCAAGAAGAGCCTCCATCACAAGGACGGGAATACCCTTCTCCGTCAGCCTATTATAGAGATACTGCGCATCGCGAGCCTCGCCAGCATGGGCATTCTTCCAGTCCCCCGAATTGTACGTAGTCGCATTCTTCCAGTCCACATAGTTCATCTGTATGAGCGCACAGTCCCATTGTATATCAAGACTGAGCATATGTTCGAAAATTTCACTAGAACCATGGAAGGAGAAGCCTATGTTACGGATAACGCCCTTCTTGCGAAGCTCCTTAAGGTAGTCCAAAAATCCATTATCAATGATGCGCTCATTCAGTCCAGCTGGACCATCCTTTTCAAGCCCTACACTATGGATGAGGTAGTAGTCGATGTAGTCCACCTGTAGGCGCTTCATTGACGTTTCTAGCATTTCCTTCGCTCCTTCAAATGTGAGCTCGTAGGGGTCATTATACTGGTTAGAGAGCTTTGTGGCGATGAAGAACTTGTCACGAGGATGCCTCTTGAGTGCACGCCCCGTCGCTTCTTCTGAGAGACCACGCATGTAGCGGGGGGCGGTATCGAAGTAGTTCACTCCGTGCTCAATCGCGTAGTCGATCAGCTCATTGGTACGCTCTTGGTCGATGACATTTCCCTTCATCGGCCATCGCATGCAGCCATAGCCGAGGAGGCCAACCTTGTCACCAGAGTGTGGGTTTGTCCGCTTAGTCATCGGCTCACTAGGAGGAGAAAGATCTAGCCCTCTCCCCTGTGTGACGTGACTATCTTCTTCACTACAACTACTCAAAGCACTAGCAGCGAGCCCTGCTCCCGCGAGTTTCAAAAACTCGCGGCGGCGTGGGCAAGCGAGCGTGGCATCAGATACAGCTTGATCCATGATCTTCGTGCCTTAGAAGGCGGATGGGGTCTCCCCCTTAATCAACTGCTCGCGGAAGTGAGTGATGCGCTGCATCTCTTCTGGGATCTGAATGAGCTGTGGGCAGTACTTTACACACTCTCCACATCCGATACAATGCTGCGCCTGTCGAAGACTCTCTACCTTGCGATCGTAGCCGACGAGGAAGGCCTGTCGAGCCTCATTGTAACTATCGCTACGTTCTGTCTTATCAATGATTCCATCATTCACACAGACATTATAGTGCAAGAATGTACTCGGGATATCAATACCATAGGGACATGGCATGCAGTACTCACATGTGGTGCATGGAATTGTTCGGAAGTTCGATTCTTCAGCTCCGAGCTTCTCCATCATCACCTTCTGCTTCTCACTCAGTGGGGCTTTTGCGATGACAGCACCGATGAGCTCAAGTAACTCTCGCTCTGGTGCATTCAGAGGCTTGAGTGGTGAATAGGTCTTGAGATTATCGATGAGGTGATCCATGTAGGTCATACCGCTTAGAACTGTCAACACATCGGGGAAACTACCCGCATAGCGGAATGCCCACGAGGCGATGCTCTGATCTGGCGCCATCTTCTGTAATGGCTCACGGAAGTCTTCAGGAACGGAGGCTAGACGACCACCGAGTAATGGCTCCATGACTACAACTGGAATATCGCGCTTCACCAGCTCGTTGTATAGATACTCCGCATCAAAGTTGGCTCCTGAGGCATTCTTCCAGTCGACATAATTAAGCTGAATCTGAACGAAGTCCCACTCGATATCATAGGTAAACATATGGTCATAGTGCTTGATATTGCCATGATAGGAGAAGCCTATGTTACGTATCGTCCCTTTCTTTTTGAGTTCCTTGAGATAATCGAGTACACCGTTATCGATAATGCGATCATCCAGCCCTGGGATACCATCTTGCTCCACTCCGATGCAGTGAATGAGATAATAATCGATATAATCTGTCTTCAAGCGCTTCAGCGATTGCTCAAGCATCGCCTTTGACTTCTCAAACTCGCGCAAGTCCATGCTTGATTGATTCGAGAGCTTTGTTGCGAGGAAGTACTTTTCGCGAGGATGCCGACTCAGAGCGATACCGGTGGCCTCTTCGGATTTTCCCCCTATGTAGAAGGGGGCTGTGTCGAAGTAGTTTACCCCGTGAGCTATCGCGTAATCGACGAGCTCATTTGTCTTTTCTTGATCGATTTGTCCATTTGCGCCTCTGGGCCAGCGCATGCAGCCATAGCCGAGAAGTGACACCTTATCTCCGCTTCTGTTGGACGTACGATAAGTCATCTCTCCTTCCAGAGAGGCGTTCTTCGTTGGTGCAGAATCATCACTTGCTCCGCAACCAGTTAAAGTTGCGGCGGCGAGACTAGCACCAGAAATCTTGAGGAATTCGCGGCGACCAGGGCAGCAGGATTTGTGTTCTGAATGATGAGAGTTCATAGCATTGATTGCTTTGTTTATAATGAATAATTTACACAAGTGGACGGTGATCGATGAGACCTTCTACATAGATCGCAGCCTGTGGACGAACTGGGCAGTAGAACTCACATGCTCCACAGCCGATGCAGAGAGCATCATTCACAATGGGCTTCATCGGTGAGTTCGTATCACCCTTCACAGCGTGCACCATCTTGATCGCGCCTGTGGGGCAGCGACGTGCACAGTGACCACAGCTCACTCCCTCTTGGAGAGATATACATATCTTGTGATTACACACAGCGCGACCAATCTTCGTATTCGACTTATCAGCTGTAGTGATAGGCTGAATAGCTCCTGTAGGACACAAAGTTGAGCACATATTGCACTCGGGGCGGCAGAAGCCACGCTCATAAGACATCTCAGGCTGGAAGAGTGTTCCCATCTCCTTACTGGGGCGCAGCACCTTATTGGGACAGTTCCCTACACAGAGTTGACACGCAGTACAGCGGCGATAGAAGTTCGACTGAGATCGAGCACCTGGAGGTACGATCACTTCTGTGCGCTCTGAAGGAAGCTTCTCCGAGATAGGTGCTAGACCGCCATCACCTTTTTTCTCGCGAGGCTTCTTCGTTTTTAGAGTATTAGCAACTACTGCAGCTGCCGCAAACGCAAAGAAGTCGCGACGTGATTTATCAGTGGCTGGCGACTTATCCGTAGCAGACATGTCCGCATTTTTCTGCGCTGGAGATGAGCAAGTCGATGCACATGCAGTCTGGGATCCGCAGGAGAATGGATTCACCCATTTCCAGACAATAGCATCTTTACTACACACCTTTGTGCAGTCGAGGCACATGACGCAGCGACTTGTATCTATCGCGTGATTTTTGGCATCGATGCATGCGCCACGACACTTAAATGAGCAAAGCTTACACGAAACACACTTAGACAGATTAATCGTAGGACGATAGAATGAGAAGCGAGAGATCAATCCCAGCAGCGTACCAACTGGGCAGATACTATTGCAGTAATAGCGGCCCTTCAACCATGCCAGAGTACCTACAATAAGCACAGTCACAGACGCAAGGATCAGGCTAGGTAGCACGATAATCATCTCTGGGCGGTGGATATAGTCAAAGTTGTTAGCCTTCACCGATCCATCAGCGAGTACATTGTTAATAGCAATGGCAATAGGTGCAAGCAAGTTACTCACAATACGTCCATACGCACTATAGGGGTCTAGTGCGGTGAACACTGCCCCTACTCCTGTGAAGAGAGCGGCAATAAACAGAAATAACACACCATAACGCAGCATGTTATTTGCTGGAGCATAGGCAAAAGGCTTCTTCTTACGCTTCTTGCCTATACACGCGACACCAGTGACTGCATCCTGCGCGATTCCTAGCGGGCAGATGACAGAGCAATAGACACGCCCAAACAACAGTGTGAGCACAAAAAGGGCTACAATAACGATGACTTTCACCGCCAGTATAGCAGGAAGGAACTGTATGTTCGCCATCCAGTGCAGGTGTTGAGTCAACGCAGGAGTCAAGCTCAAGAACAAGAGCGTCATTATCACAAGGCTCGCAGCTGCGATCAATAATCGGAAATATCTCATGGTATTATGTCGTGTTACAGCTAGAAACGACAAGCTAGCTTAGTATAGACTATATACAACAGTGCAATATTTAGTCAACACTAACAGATGGATTGTTAGTCATATATTAAATAATAGTTACAGGGAGCAAAAGGCTCTATACATTGATCATCCTTTTCCATTTCGTATCTAATTTATTGTACTTGAAGTCTCATATATCGTCTGTTAAGATAACACAGCGTTAGGTAATTCTTATTTATCTCACTCCTTTTTATACATATTACGATGAATACATCTTCCTTATTGACTTTATTAATAGTATCTAGCACTTCACTTCTAGCCGAGAATGAACCTATCATACTTAAGCAAGTACCCCCTGCAGACGCTGGACGCGGTCTCATACGTACCAGTGCAAGAGAGATTCGTCATTATAGCGGGCATGCAAAGCAAGATGGAGCTCTACCCTACATCGTGTCAAAGGATAATGGTAAAACATGGTCTAAGGAAATGTCAGGTGAGCAATTCCCTAAAAAATGGGGGGGCATCACAAAAGAAGCCGCGGCCATAGTATTCATGCCCAAGAGCAAGAAGTATATTATGATCCAGCCTATTAATGGCTATATCTTCATGGCTGATGATATTGATGGACCTTGGTATTCTCCAGCAGCTTCGGGAGGTGCCTTTATACAAGCGAATGAGTGGCTGCAGGATCAGAGTAAACTCTATCAAGTACCTAAGGGGTGGATCTATCGTAATCCCCTAGAACTCTCATCAGGAGATATCATCATACCTATGCACCAAGCCACAGCGGGAACAAGGTTCCTCATCTCCAAGAATGGTGGCAAGTCATGGAAGACCTCAAAGGATAGTATCACCATCGCTCCGTTCCAAGAGAAGGGAATAGACCTCGGTGGACGCTGGCGCAATAGTGGAGTCGAAGGCACAGCCGTAGAGCTGAAAAATGGACAGGTCTACGCGCTCGTACGCACCGATAGCAACATGAGCTATGAGGCAACTTCTCGTGACGGAGGGAACACTTGGTCGAAGCCACGCCCCTCCCCCTTCTATGGCTCACTTATCATGTCCACTCTCGGTAGATTAAAGGACGGGCAGCTTATCTGCCTCTGGACGAATACGGCTCCGCTACCTGAGCTAGCCCACGGTAGAACGACCCAGTGGGAGGATGTGTTTACAGCACGTGGTGCTCTTCACGTAGCTTTTTCAAAAGATGAAGCAAAGAGCTGGTATGGCTATCGTGAAGTCATCATTGATCCTCTGCGTGATTCATCTACCTTTGCTACTGATCCTGGTGACCATGACCGCAGCTCGCACCAAGCAGAGTTCGTCGAGCTGGATGATAAGCGTATTCTTGTCAGCTCTGGACAACATGAAAAGCATAGAAAGCTCATCATCATCGAGAAAGACTGGGTATCTGAGACATCAAGAACAGAAAACTTTCAGAAGAATGGGCTGGACAATATCAGTGCTTATACCTTCATTCCCAAAATTCATCGTGCGCAGTATAATCGTAAATCAGGCGTTGTGCAGACGCATGGTGTTGATGGGCAGAAAGATGGAGGCGTTCAGTTCGGCTACTTAAACGACTCTAGCCTCGTGAGCAATAGTCCAGCTGCAGACTATAGACGCAGTGGTCTGACATGGAACTTCCCCCTCGCCCATCAAGGGGAGGTGAGTTTCAAGGTAAAGTTCCCTGAGGGGAGTAATGGCTGCTACGTATCACTGACTGACCGCATGTTTGCGCCCTGTGATGTGACGACTCCTCAGCGATCTATCTTCTCGCTGAAGCTAGCTCCGGGGGAGAGGTTCGGTAATAGCACACTGAAGTCAGAGACCCCTTATGAAGTGAGATTACGCTTCAAGGATAAGAAGTGTCTTGTCTATATCAATAAGGGTAAGAAGCCGATTGCCTCACTGAATGCACAGAACCCTGTCGATGTAGGCATCAGCTACTTACACTTCATCGCAGCTGAGGATAAGATGGTAGATTCTGAGAAGGCTGAGTCTAATGGGAATTCTCCATTCTACAGCTTTATCAAGGGAGGCAAGCGACTTGAGAAAAGTACAATCGTGAGTGACTTCTCTGCAAAAAGTGCACGAAAGTAGCTTAGAACCTGCCTTATAGACTTGTAAAAATGCTAGACTCGGCATTGCCATGACCTAGAAGTCATGCTACAATGCACGCGTCACTACTATAACGGCTATCTTCTATGCTATCCAGTCCATTACTTATCGGTATTGCGGTTCTCTTCGCCTTCCTTGTTATCATTGCCATATTCTCTATCTTTAAAAGTGCTATTCGGCTGATCTGCTTACTGGCATGTGTGATCGCCGCAATAGCGACGTGGATGATCATGCAGCGATCGGGTGGCGAGCTCATAGCGATGGTGATAGAACAGCCCGCGCCATGGCTACTACAGGCACTATCTATCGTCTCGGCCTTATTCGTGTTTCTGATTTTGCTGAGAGGCTTATCTTGGTTTAGCCAAGTTCTTAGTTTCAAGCAGAAAGGAGCTAGTAAGAGAGGAGTCGTCATGAGCCTACTCATGGGGCTACTCTTTATATGGACGCTCTCCCTTGGCGTATTCTATGGTGGCAGCTTACTGAAGATAAGACACTATCACCAAGTTGCACTGACACACAAGCAGGGAAAAGAAGCATCATCTGAGCTGCCTTATCTTCTACAAGCCTGTGAGAATATGCGCAAGCACCCTATCGGAGACCTCCTGCTACGTATCAACCCCTTTGACGATCCTGCTCGCACGAATCTTGCCTGCCTCGTCACTTATGGCTGCTCACTAGATAAAACTGGTTACGAGTACTTCTATAGCCAGCACCTAGAACCACGTAATATCCCCTACCCTACACGGCTCTTACAACTCTTCGCTGATGAAGGAATGAGAAAAATTGTACAGCAAAAGCAATATGTCTCTATCCTAGAAAGCGATCGACTGAGCCCCATCCTTGATCGACAGCATTCTTCTGACTCACAACAGGGTGCGAACACAAATCGCAAGAGTACGACAGAGATATTTGCAGAAATACTTTGATTCCTCTGCGCGTACATGCTAGACTTCCTACATGTTTTACCAGCGTATTGCAATTTCTGCACTGATGATGTTGACATCGCTCGGGCTCAGCCATGCTAGCGACGATGCCCCTGCCCCGAAGAATCTCCCCGGAGGTTGGGTTCTAGAATGGCATGATGAGTTCTCCGGTGACAAGTTAGACCTGAGCAAGTGGGCGTATGAGCTAGGAGTCATCCGTAACTCCGGCTCATCACAGACCTACACAAAGGAAGCTGTCACAGTGGAGGATGGTAAACTCGTTCTGACATCGCGATTTGAAAAAACCGCCAATAGTCGGCACAATCCTGAAAAGCATGCCAAAACCAAGCAGAAAAATGGCTGGAGTCTCTATATGCCCTCCCGCCCCTACTCTAGTGGCTCTGTGACAACAAAGGGGGTCAAAAACTTCGAACCTGGAAGCCGTATCGAAATCCGCGCTAAGCTCCCGAACGCTGCAGGTGCTTGGCCAGCTCTCTGGATGATGGGGGTGAATGGCTTGAACTGGCCTGCCAACGGCGAGTTCGATATCATGGAGCACCTCTCACAACATCCCGGACTCATCTACACCACCTTCCACTGGGGTGAAAATGGTGGACGAAAAGCCACATCAAAGGGCTTCACCCACTGGATTCGTAACCCCTATAATAAGTTTCACGTCTATGCGATGGAATGGCAAAAAGGTCGTATTCGTATATTCTTAAATGATGTAGAGGTCGCGAACTTCGATAGTTCAGTTGCCACTTACCCTGATGGGACACGTCCCTTTGACTCTCCTGCTTACCTCATCATGAATACAGCTCTAGGTGGACCAGGTACTTGGCCAGAAGAGCCCAAAGCTGCTGACTATCCCTGCCGCTTCGAGATCGACTATGTGCGTTACTATCGCAGCACTGAACAAAAAGCTGAGAAAAGAGATGAAGCAAAACCAGTTCAACTAACTTACTAATCCCCAGCGTAAAAAATCTCCTAGAGGCACCACATCATGGTGCCTCTTTAAGTACACGCGTAGAAGTCGATCCATCCCTATAGAGCGACAAGATACGATCTCCTTCTGGCGAATAGTGATAGCGACGTTCATAACAATGCGCTAGCTTTCCCAGCGCATCGCGGAGGTGTTCGCGCGAAACGCGCTTTTTCCCATCGTATTCATAGGCACACTCCGCATAGCCTAGCTCCTCATCAAGATGGGGTAGACCATCACTTGACAGGAAGCACTCCCAACGAGGCTTCCCATGATCAGTGAGTCTCTCTATGTGCTCTGAAATATCGGGAGAATCAGCCATCTGCTTTCCCTCATGATTCAGATAGAGTACGCGCCTTGCTTGATGATCATGCGTATATTCATGCTGCATGCCTGCGCACCCGAGTTCGTGATTGATACAGGGCTTTTCGTACTCATCATACCACGTTGTTCGCTCAATACGCCCCTCGTTGCTGACCTGCTTTTTCTCGATAGCATATCCGTGAGCATTTTTAACAAGCTCACCTTTATGCATATAACGGCGGGTCATCGTATTACCTTCATAGACTATATCTACTTCGCTGTAGCCTTGATTATTCGCTACATGCTCTCCATTCGCATCAAAATGCTCAATTGCAACGATGCGTTGTGCTCCATCGTAGCGTATCACTTCGATCGCAAATCCTGGTACGTATGGCATGACAAGCTTACCATTAGCATCGTAAAAACTCGTACGCGTAAGATTACCAAAGTCGTTGTATTCAAAGTGCCTCTCATACACACCTACACTATCTGTACTGGGCTGACCATAAGCATCTAGATTCGTTTTTTTGATTAAACGACCTTTCCCGTCATAACTAAGCTGCTGTTCTGCTATCTTACTGCCCGGTATCGTGGTGGTTTCACCGTGCTCATTCACATGATAGACTCGGTGTAGCTTTCCATCGCTATCATACTCAAAGCGTACTTGAGACTTCACCGTTTCTGTCCTCTCATGTGGGATAGCGTCCAATCCTTCAGGCAACTCAGTACCTGCGTGGTTGAAGAAGCCTTCGTAAGTTTCATAATTTCTTGCTGCAGCTTCAGGACTCTTCGTATAATAGATAGCCATCCCAACCCCACTAGCCATGAGTACAATGGCAGATACCGTTCCTGTCTTGTTCCATAGTAAAATTAATAAATCGGCTAAATCGTGTAACCATCGCTTCGAGTCCATGAGAAGCAGACCATAACAAACAAAGCAGCGTTCAAAAACAAGCAGATGTTCATCCAGTGCATCCACCTCTCCTGCAAAAAAGAAACAACATCTATCCATCCCACTAGCAATTGGGCTTGCAGAGTAGAAGAAAGTGGGTACAATAGATGCATGAGTGAAAAGATTATACTGGGAACACGAGGCAGTGAACTTGCCCAGCGACAAACGCAGCTAGTCGAAGAGGCCCTACGCGCGCTTTATCCTGATCTTGAACTTGAGCGTCGCATCATCCAGACCGCTGGAGACCAGCGTCAGGATATCCCACTCTGCGAAGTCAATCGCGCGACCCAAACTCAGGATAAAGGAGTCTTCATCGCAGCACTGGAAGAGGCTCTCGCCTCTGGTGAGATAGATTGTGCTGTGCATAGTCTCAAAGATATGCCAGGGACTCTTGATGAGAGATTCAGCATAGCTGCCTTCCTTCCGCGTGAAGCAATAGGCGATGTCCTCGTCGTAAAGGAGGGTGCGAATCTCGAGGAACTCGTCATAGGAACGAGCAGCGTGCGCCGCATCCGTATGGTAGAAAGCTACTGGAGTGGACGTGCGCGATGCGTCACCATTCGTGGCAACGTGGGCACGCGCTTGCGCAAGCTCGCAGAAAGCCCCGAGATGGGAGCGATTATTCTGGCACGTGCGGGGCTCAATAGGCTCGGCTATCATGATGACCATCTGATCGTCGAGGGGCAGAAGCTCATCTTCATCGACCTTTCGCTCAACTCTTTCATGCCAGCCCTCGGGCAGGGTGCTGTAGCGGTAGAGATACGACGCGATGACGCGCGTATGCAAGAGCTCATCCAGCAGATCAATGACAAGAACACAGAGACATGTGTACGCTGCGAGCGCAGCTTCTTAGCACATCTTCAAGCGGATTGCTCAGTACCTGTCGGAGGCTACGCGGAACTCATCCAAGAGACACTTTACTTCCGCTCCATCTACTATACAGAAAACGGCACAGCGCTGCGCGTCACACAGCGCGGCGCAAAACGAGATCCTGAATGGCTCGGTATTAACGCCTATGAGCAGCTCAAGGAGCGTCTCTCTGATTAACATGACATTCTCATACTTGACAATTTATCATTCATAAACTAAGCTTCTGATCCTATTTCCCCCATGTTTTCACTTCTTTCTGACAAGCTCGATGACACCTTCCGCAAGCTACGCGGACTCGGTAAGATCTCTGAATCCAATATAGTAGACGCAATGCGCGATGTGCGCATGGCACTTCTTGACGCTGATGTTGAGTATAGCGTCGCACGCGAGTTCATAGCTCATGTGAAGGAGAAAGCCATGGGGGTCGCTGTTATCAAGACGGTAAAACCTGGTGAACAGATCGTCAAGATATTCCAAGATGAGCTCACAGCACTCCTCGGTGGTGAAGCAGAAGAGCTCGATCTCTCTGCCCCTGCACATATCCTCATCGTCGGTCTCAATGGTGCTGGTAAGACAACCACGAGTGCGAAGCTCGCACGCCGCCTCAAGACCGAGGGACGCAAGCCTCTTCTTGTTGCCTGTGACCTCATCCGTCCAGCGGCTATCGACCAGCTTGCTACACTGGCTAAGCAGATTGATGTCCCTATCTATACGCCCAGTGCGAGCGAAAAGGACGTGATTCGCGTGGCAAAGGACGCCCTTCGCTGGGCGGAGCAGCAGGAGCATGACCTCATCATCTTTGACACAGCTGGTCGTCAAGAAGTCGATGATACACTCATCGGAGAGCTACGTAAGCTCAGCAAGTATATCAAGCCTCAAGAAGCACTACTCGTCGCAGATGCTGCCACTGGTCAACAAGCTGTACGTGTCGCACAGAAGTTCGATGAAGCAGTAGGACTAACTGGTATCATCTTGACAAAGCTCGATGGTGATGCTCGCGGTGGTGCAGCTCTCTCCATGAGAGCAGTCACGGGCAAGCCTATCAAGTTCATCGGTGAGGGTGAGAAGCTCGATATGCTGACCAACTTTGTCCCTCAGCGCATGGCAGATCGTATCCTCGGCATGGGAGATATTGTCGGACTTGTTGAGAAAGCCGCTCAGAACATAGACGAAAAGTCAGCTATGAATGCGATGAATCGCATGATGAGTGGCGAGTTCAACTTTAATGACTTCCTCAGTCAGATGCGAATGATGCAGAATCTTGGACCACTAGAAGGACTACTCGGCTTACTCCCAGGCTTTGGCAAACTTAAGAAACAAATCCCCGATGGGGCACTCGACCCAAAGAAGCTCAAGCATATGGAAGCCATCGTCCTCTCGATGACACCTGCTGAACGATGCAATGTGAAGCTACTCATCCCCTCACGCCGTCGACGTATCTCACGCGGCTCTGGTCGCTCCGAAATCGAAGTCAACCGCCTTATCAAGAACTTTAAGGACATGAAGAACATGATGAGTGGCAAGGGAAAAATGGGAGGCATGATGAAAGCCATGCAAAAGATGGGTAAAGGTGGCGCGCAGGGTAAGCTACCAGACATGGGACAGATGCCTGAGGGCATGCCTGACCTCTCTGCTCTCATGGGTGGCAAAGGAATGCCAAAATTGCCTGGAGGCATGGGTGGAGGAAAGAACCCCTTTAAAGGTCTCTTCGGCGGACGCTAAAATCCTGTATAACTTGGAGCTCGCGCTATACTGCTGCTGAAGTTCTCATTTTTACAAAAAAATCAGCCCTCTATCCTCATGATAGGGGGCTGATTTTCTTATTGAGAAATAAGGAGTGTGATTTATGACTCGTAGCTGCTGACGAGGCTGCGTATGCGACCATTCACGTCAGTCAGGCGACTGCGCAGCACAGCGCGATACTCATCCATATCTGGAAGAGGACCAGCAGCGGCACCTGAGAGCACAGCTGCCTCAGCGATGGCTGGACACAGAGCCTCAATCATGCGTGGGTCAAATGGCTTGGGAATCACATAGTCGCGACCGAACTCGAGTTCGACACCTCCATTTGCCTCTACTACCTCTGCTGGCACTGGGAGGCGTGCCAGATCTGCTAGGGCGCGAGCCGCTGCAATCTTCATCGCCTCGTTGATCGTCGTCGCTTCCACATCAAGTGCAGCTCGGAAAATGTAGGGGAAGCAGCTCACGTTGTTCACCTGATTAGGCCAGTCGCTACGACCAGATCCCATGATACAGTCGGGATTACCTTCCTTCGCATCGGCATAGGTGATTTCAGGATCAGGGTTCGCGCAGGCGAAGATAATAGGATTATCAGCCATGCTGCGCACCATTTCTTTCTTGAGAAGATCCTTCTTTGAAAGCCCCAAGAAGATGTCTGCACCTTGCAGAGCTACTTCCAATGTGCAGTCTTCACTCTGCGCAAACATTGCCTTCGTGGAGTGCAAGTCGCTACGACCGGTATGGAGAAGACCACGAGAGTCGAACATATAAATGTTTTCACGACGGATGCCAAGAGCCATGTAGAAGTTCGCACAAGCAATACCAGAAGCACCAGCACCACTGACCACACACTTCATGTCCTGAAGCTGACGACCGGTGAGATGTGCTGCATTCAGCAGAGCTGCACCAGAAATAACAGCTGTACCGTGCTGGTCATCATGGAAAACAGGAATATTCATCTCTTCACGGAGACGCTGCTCTACGACAAAGCACTCGGGGGCCTTGATATCTTCAAGGTTAATCGCGCCGAAGGTTGGCTCCATGGACTTGATCACTTCAATAAGCTTCTCAGGAGAGCTAATATCAAGCTCAATATCAAAAGCATCAATATCAGCGTAGACTTTAAAGAGGAGTGCTTTTCCCTCCATCACGGGCTTTGAGGCCAGAGCTCCAATATTGCCCAAGCCGAGAACGGCTGTACCATTGCTAATCACACCGACGAGATTGTTACGACCAGTGTATTTTGCAGCAAGTTTGGGATTCTTTTCAATTTCGAGGCAGGGGTCAGCTACGCCGGGTGAATAGGCAAGAGTTAAGTCTTCCTTTGTATAGCATGTCTTGCATGGCAGTACTTCGAGCTTCCCTGGGCGAGGGTTCTCATGATATGCCAATGCACGTTCTTTTAGATTATTATTACTCATAGCGGGATGCGAAAAAAACGAAGACTCAATTTTAACACCCCTGATCCCATTTGGCAAGCATCTTTTCATTAAGTATGACAAGTCGTGCACACCTGCCCAAGGATTTTTTCAGTAGGATTAATCAAAAAAATGGAGTTGGAGAAGAAAAATAAAAATGGAAAACTAATGGCTTCACCAGTAAAACATATACTGAAGTTGAATAAAAAACAAGCCTCACTCTTGTGGTAGGGAGCGAGGCTTGTGCGTGATGTGATT